>JAWLDH010000009.1:0-164432 GCA_041686745.1 Rhodospirillaceae bacterium
ACGCCCTCGGTGAAATCTGTGACCTCTTCGATCCCGATGAATGCTGGAATTTCTTCAAGGCGGCTGGTTATGCGTCAGATTAAAAGCAAACCGCTTTAAAATCCGTGGACCACACCGTGCGCACGGGCAGTTCGAGCGTGACGCGGGCGATGTCTCCGGCCGCGCGGGCCACCGTCCATTCCAGGCGTGGGCCGACCTCGCCCAGCCAGTCGATGTCGGGCATTCCGGCCCGCGCCGTGTTCTTGTCCGAGCGCGCTGGGAAGGAGCCGTTCAGGCTGATGTCGAACTCGACGTCCGGGGTGCGGATGAAGCGGCCCCGCACCAACCCTTTTTCGTCGGAGCGCAGGATGTCGCCCCTATAGCGGATGAACGGCAGCGCCAGGGCGCGCACATGGTTCTGGTCCGCCGCCGGGTAATCGGGCAGGGAGCCGACGCCGGCCGCCACGCCCAGCTCCCACAGCGGCTCGCCCGCGATCTCCTGGGCCTGGGCCGCGCCGGCTACCGGCAGGGCAAGCGCCGCCGCGAGCATTGTCTTGACTATCATGGTGCGTCTCCCGTCTCAGGCGGGAAACCCGACGCGCGGCAGATGGTTCACGCCAAAGTTCGGTTGGGTGCCATGCGCTTGATGACCACCACGAGAACCGCCGCGCCCACGATCAGCCCGACGGCGATCAGCGGACGGTATGCCAGCCATGCCACGGCGATGGTGGCCAGGGTCAGCGGCGTGGCGACCAGGAACGCGAGGCCGACGCTGGCGACCGAGGCGATCGAGCCCAGGAACGGCAGGACGCTCGCCAGCCACACGATCGGCCCGACCATCAACGCCACGCCGATCAGCATGACCACGTAACCGACGGCGCGCATGATCCAGGTCAGGACCGCTTCGTCGAACTTGGCCTGCTCGAACATGGCCGCGGCGCTGTGGACGCCGGTTTGGGTGAGTTCGACAAGATAGCCGCGCTCTCCCTGGAAGCCGGCCAACGTGGCGCCGATCTGCGCGGCAACCACGCTCACCGTCTGGTTCGGCACGGTCTGGAAGGAGACGCGGAGGTCGCCGAGTTGCGGGTCATCGGGCGTCGCACCGCGATAAAGGACGGTGTCCATCCAGCGGAACCCGGCCGGAACGGCGGCCGCGTGGTCCGGCGGCAGCGGTTCGAAGGCGTCGATCTGCTCGATCTGCCCGGCGCCCAGCGTAAAGGCGCCGAGCCGCGCGCCACGGGCGTCGATGGTCAGGCCCTGGTAGGGCATCGACGGGTTGGTGTGGCCCTGCGGCCGCGCGAACTCGTGGGACTCGATGGGGTCTGATGACCAGTCCTTGGTGTAGGAATAGGTGGTGGTCGTCGTTTCGCCTCCGCCGACGGACTTCTCCGTCCGGGTCTCCTTCGACTCGTGCCACTGGTACATTTCGACCTGCCGGTCGAGGCGCAGCGCCCCCTCGGCGGTGATGCGGAACGCCGGGTCGGTCAACGGCCCTGTCGTCGTTGTCAGGCCGGACAGATGGATGAGGCGTCCTTCGTTGCCGGGATCGACGGCGTCGGCGGGCACGCTCACCACCAGCGCCGCGCCGGCATCCAGGGCGACCGCCGCGTCGACGGCCCGCCCTTCGTTCCAGGACAGCAGGACGATGGCGCCGATGAGCATGATCAGCCCGACGAGCACCCCGGCGAGGGAGTTGCCCAGGCGGCCCAGCCAACTCTTGTGCGTGGTCACGGTATAGGTGTCGGACATCGGGGACTTCCTGAGAGGGCGGGCCAGTCGTTTGGCTCAGACTGCCGCCGGAGCCTCGGCAGCGATCATCCGTGCGGCCGGGAAGTGGACCGTTACGGCGGTTCCCTTGCCTTCCGTGCTGGCGATCGACAGCGTGCCGCCGTGCAGTTCCATCAAGGACTTGGAGATGGGGAGGCCGAGGCCCACGCCCTCGCGCTCCTTGACCTCGGACCGCTGGCTGCTCTGCTCGAACGGTTTCAGCACCCGCTCGATGTCGGCCGCCCGGATGCCGATGCCGGTGTCGCGCACGCACAGCGTGGCGCCGGTCGCGTCATGGGTGGCGGTCAGCGTGACCGACCCGCCGGGCGGGGTGAACTTGAGCGCGTTGCCGAGCAGATTGAGCAATACCCGCTGGATGGCCGTCAGGTCGCCGTTCAGCATCGGCAGGTCCGGCGGCACCTCGGCGGTCAGGCGGATTTCGTGCTTTTCGGCCTGGGACGACAGCAGCCGCACCGAACTGGTGATGACGTCGTCGAGGTTGACGGCGCTTTCCTGAAGCACGGAACGCCCGGCCTCGATCACCGACATGTCGAGAACCTGGCCGATCAGCGACAGAAGGTGCCGGCCGCTGCCCACGATGATGTCGGAATATTCCTTGTAACGCGGATGGCCCAGGTCGCCCCACATCTGGTCGGCCATCATTTCGGCAAACCCCAGCACCGCGTTGAGCGGCGTGCGCAGTTCGTGGCTCATGTTGGCCAGGAAGTCGGACTTGGCGCGGTTGGCGGCCTCGGCCACCTCCTTGGCCTGGCGGGCTTCCTCCTGGGCGATGTTCAGGCCGACGATGCTGGTCTCCAGATCCCTCTGGATGGTCCGCAGGTCGGTTTCGTCGATGAAGGTGAGGATGGCGCCGGCCGTCTGTTCCCGCAGGTCGCGGTACGGCACGATCCCCATGCGATAGATGCGCTCGCCGGCCTCGAGGATTTGCTCGTGGGCGACGGCGTTGGCGATGACGTCGTTCAGCAGGGTGCGCAGGTCCTGAATGTGAAGCTGGCTCGGCACCGCGGTGATCAACTGCCCGGCGTCGGACGGCTGCAGGCCGAACAGGCGGGCGGCCTGATGGGTGAAGCGCGTGATGCGCAGCGCCTTGTCGACCACCAGCAACGGGAAACCGATGTTGTCCTGGACGTTCTTCAGGTCGGCGTTGACCCCCGCAAGGTCGGAGGTGCGGACCTGCAGTTCCTCGTTGACGGTGGTCAGTTCCTCGTTGGTCGACTGCAGTTCCTCGTTGGAGGTTTCAAGCTCCTCGTTCGAGGACTGCAGTTCCTCGTTGGCGGCCTGCATTTCCTCGTTGAGGGCCTGCAGTTCCTCGTTCGACGTCTCGAGTTCCTCGACGACGGTCTGCAGGTGTTCGCGCGTGGCGACCAGTTCCTGCTCCAGTTCGAGCAGGCGGATCTCCCCGCCCGGCGGCATCGCGGCTTCGGTGACGCCGCCTTCGGTCGGGGCCTCGACCTTGTCGCAGTAGACCAGGAACAGGCCCTCGTGACCGGCTTCAAGGTGCAGCGGCCGGACGACCAGGCGGGCCTGGATGTCGCCATCGCGGGTCCGCAGGTCGCGCTTGCTGCCGACCTCCATCTTGCCCGACTCGCGGGCGCGGTGGACGAGGCCGCGCAGGTCGATGCGGAAGTCGTCGGCGATCAGCTTGCCGAGGTTCTGGTTGGGCCGCCCCTGCGGGAAGCGGACGAACGTGTCCACATCGCCGTGGTAGAACAGGATGTCCAGGTTTTCGTTGATCGCCACGCTGGCCGGCATGCACGCCTTGACGAAGCCGTCGCGCACCACCGTTTCGATGGTGGCGCCGCCGGCCGGCACCATGGCCTCGCTGCCCTCCGGGGCCTTGAGCCGGAAGGCGCCGAACACCGGAGACGCGGAGCGCTGGCCGCCCAGCCGCTTCTGGAAGATCTTGGACGTCGCCTTGATCGGCCGGAACAGGTCCGAATGGTGGCCGACCGACTCGGACTTGCCGAGAAACAGGTGGCCTTCCGGATTGAGCGCGTAGTGGAAGACCTGGAAAATGCGGCTTTGCAGGTCCGAATTGAAATAAATCAGGACGTTGCGGCAGCTGATGATGTCCACCTTGACGAACGGCGGGTCCTTGATGAGGTCCTGGCGGGCGAAGACGACCATCTCGCGGATGGGCTTCTTGATCTGGTAGTTCTGGCCCAGCGCGTCGAAGTATTTCGACACGTACGCCCGGTCGAGGCCCTCGACCGTGGTTGCCGAATAGGTCCCCTTGCGGGCGTGGCGCATGGCGTCGAGGTCGATGTCGGTGGCAAAGACCTGGATCTTGAATGACCGTGCGGCGTCGCCCAACAGTTCGGTGAGCATGATGGCGAAGGTATAGGCTTCCTCGCCGGTCGCGCAGGCCGGCACCCAGATGCGGATGCTGTCGCCGGGCCGCTTGGCGGCCAGCACCTCGGCCAGGGTGACCTTGATGTCGTCGAACGCCTTGCCGTCGCGGAAGAACGACGTGACCGAAATCAGGATGTCCTTGCACAGCAGGTCGAGTTCGGGCGGCTCGTGGCGGACGAAGTCCAGGTAGGCGCCCAGGGTCTCGATCCGGTTGGCGGCCATGCGCCGTTCCAGCCGGCGGCGAATGGTGTTCAGCTTGTACTGGGAAAAGTCCACGCCGGTGTGCTTGCGCACCAGGTGGAAGATCTCGGTGATGGTGTCCTGGGTCTTGGTTTCCTCGGACTTCTGATTGACCACGGGCCGGGGGAAGCGGGAGATGGACGCCAGTTCAGGCCCGATGCCGTCGGGCGCCAGGGTCTGGTCCACGCAGCCGGAATCGATGGCCGACTTGGGCATGCCGTCGTACTTGGCCGTCTCGGGGTCCTGGGCGATGGTCAGGCCGCCGCTGGCCTTGATGGCGCGCATGCCGTGGGCGCCGTCGCTGCCGGTGCCCGACAGGATCACGCCGATGGCGTGCTGGCCCCGGTCCTCGGCCAGCGAGGCGAAGAACACGTCTACCGATGGTTTCGGCCCCAGCGGCGCCGAGGGTTCGCGCAGCCACAGGGTGGAGTTCTTGATCCGCACGTCCTTGTTGGGCGGCGTGATGTAGATGGTGTTGGCGGCCAGGACCATGCCGTCCTTGATCTCTTCGACCGGCAGCTTGGTTTCGCGGCCCAAAAGCTGGACCATCATGCTGCGGTAGGCCGGCGACAGGTGCTGGACGATGACGTAGGCCATGTTCACGCTGAGGGGAAGGTTGGCGACGAACGGCCGCAGCGCCTCCAGGCCACCGGCCGAGGCGCCGATCCCGACAACATACAGGTTGCTGCGCCGGGCTCGCGTCCGCTTGGGCACTTCGTTGGCCGTCTCCAGGTCTGTCGCCGCGGGATCCTTGCTGGATGCCGCGTCCTGCGTCACCGGTTTCCGTGCCATACGTCCCCCAGACGCCGCCCCAAGACGGGGTGGCTTAATACCCTTGTCCCCAGAAGGCGTATCATATCGGCCGAAAGATTGCGCCACCATTAGTTTTGGAGCGATCAGGCGTCGACGATCATTCAAACCCTCCGTAGATGAGGCGTTTACGGTCAAAAGACCTGGCACGCGACAGCCAGGTAATCCAGCCGGTGCGCAACAGGAGGGCAAATGATCAATTTATGTGCATCTGACATGTATGCTGTTTTATTGAGCGAAAAGGGCTTGTCTTTTTGCGCCGCACCCGTATTCTTGAGGTCAATGGGCAGCTAGGGTTCCGGCCGCAGACATGCGGTGCACACTGGTCCGAGAGCTGCCGCCCCGGTTCACAAAGGCCGGGGTACACGGCGGGAAAAAAGCCCGGGAGGCCTTGCAGGTTTGGCTCACTGCCAATGCCCAGGTCCCGCCGTGGCAGTCAAACCTTCAGGCTTCTCATGGGCATGCCCTTTGCAGGGCGAGGCTCGAAACCGGAGGTCTGGACCTATGAATTTCCTCAAGAAGACGATTGCCGCCGCCACCGTCGCCGCCACCGTGGGCGTGATTGCCCTGAGCGTCGGCGCCCATGATGCCGCCGCCGCCGAAAAGAAGGATTTCAAGCTGGCGTGGTCCATCTACGTCGGCTGGATGCCGTGGGGCTGGGCCGAGGACAACGGCATCGTCGGCAAGTGGGCCGACAAGTACGGCATCACCATCGACGTGGTGCAGTTCAACGACTACATCGAGTCGATCAACCAGTACACGGCCGGCGCCTTCGACGGCGTGACGGCGACCAACATGGACACCCTGGCCATTCCGTCGGTCGGTGGGGTGGACACCACGGCGCTGCTGGTCGGGGACTTCTCCAACGGCAACGACGCGCTGCTGCTCAAGGACGCCGCCAAGCTGGAGGACGTGCTGGGCCGCCGGGTCAACCTCGTCGAGCTTTCGGTGTCCCACTACCTGCTGGCCCGTGGCCTGGAAACGCTGGGCAAGACCGAGCGCGATGTGACCGTGGTCAACACCTCCGACGCCGACATGATCGCCGCCTGGCAGACCCCGGACGTCACCGCCGCCGTGACCTGGAACCCGCTGGTCGCCGAGATCGCCGCCATGCCGAACGCCACCAAGGTGTTCGACAGCTCCAACATCCCCGGCGAGATCATCGACCTGACCGTGGTCAACACCCAGACCCTTCAGGACAACCCGGCCTTTGGCAAGGCGCTGGCCGGCGCGTGGTACGAGACCATGCGCATCATGGCGTCCGACACCGACCAGGGCCGCGAGGCCCGTGCCGCCATGGGCGCCGCCTCGGGCACCGATCTGGCCGGCTACGACATGCAGCTCGCCAGCACCAAGATGTTCTTCGAGGCCGCCGACGCCGCCGCCTTCGCGCGGTCCGAGGATCTGCCCCGCACCATGAGCGCGGTGCGGACCTTCCTGTTCGACCACGGCCTGCTGGGCGCCAACGCGCCGAGCCCCGACGTGGTCGGCATCGCCTATCCCGACGGGTCGGTGCAGGGCGACAAGGGCAACGTGACCTTCCGCTTCACCACCGAGTACATGGACCAGGCGGCGGCTGGAAGCCTCTAAGAAGGCATGGGTCTTGCTGGGGCGGGGAGGTAACCCGTCCCAGCCCCCACACGACGCGGACTCAGGAGCTCCCCCATGACGCGCCTCGTCAACCGCCACCCGGGCAGGCCCGGTCGGCTGATCCTCGCCGCCCTGCCGTTCGCCCTTGCCGTTGTGGCCTATGCGGTCGCCTCCCACCTGCGGCTGACCGACAACGCCAACGACAAGCTGCTGCCGGCCTTTGCCAGCATCGCAGACGGCTTCGCCCGCTTCGCCCTGGAGCCCGACCGGCGGACCGGCGACATCCTGTTGTGGGTGGACACGGCGGCGAGCCTGGGGCGTCTGGCCGCCGGGGTCGGGCTGGCCACGCTGCTGGGGATGGTGTTTGGCATCGGCATCGGGCTGCTGCCTTATGTGCGGGCATCGCTTGCCTCCTTTCTGGCCGTGTTGTCGATGATCCCGCCGCTGGCCGTGCTGCCCATCCTGTTCATCGTGTTCGGCCTGGGCGAGGTGTCCAAGGTCATGCTGATCGTGTTCGGCATCGGCCCGTTCCTCATGCGCGACGTGGCGTTGCGGGTCGGCGAGTTGCCGGCCGAGCAGATCATCAAGGCGCAGACCCTGGGTGCCTCGACCTGGCAGATCATCACCCGCGTGGTCCTGCCGCAGACCTGGCCGAAGCTGATCGACGCCCTGCGCCTGTCGCTGGGGGCGGCGTGGCTGTTCCTCATCGCGGCCGAGGCGATTGCCGCCGAGAACGGCCTGGGCTACCGCATCTTCCTGCTGCGCCGCTACATGGCGATGGATGTCATCCTGCCGTACGTCGCCTGGATCACGCTGCTCGCCTTCACCTTCGACTGGCTGCTGCGTCGGGTGCAGGCGCGCGCCTTCCCGTGGTTTGCCGCCGGAAGGAGTGCCTGACATGACCGCTGTCAGCGTCCGCAACGTGTGGAAGGAATACGGCGACCAGGTGGTGCTGGAGAACATCTCCATTGATGTCGCGCCGCACTCCTTCGTCTCGCTGGTCGGCCCGTCGGGCTGCGGCAAGTCGACCTTCCTGCGCATGTTGCTCAGCCAGGAAACCCCCACGCGCGGCCAGATCCTGGTCGAAGGCCAGCCGCTGGAGGCCGAGCCCATGCCCGACCGGGGCGTGGTGTTCCAGAAATATTCGGTCTACCCGCACCTGACGGCGCTCCAGAACGTCGCGCTGGGCCTGGAGTTCGAGCGCAGCCCGTTGCTCGGGCGGCTGTTCGGCGCCGCCCGCCGCCGGGTGCTGGACGAGGCGGCCGAGGGGTTGAATGCGGTTGGCCTGGGCCATGCCCGCGACAAGTACCCGGCCCAGCTTTCCGGCGGGATGCAGCAGCGCCTCGCCATCGCCCAAGCGCTGGTCAAGAAGCCGCGCATCCTGTTGCTGGACGAGCCGTTCGGGGCGCTCGACCCCGGCATTCGGGGCGACATCCATGACCTGATGCTGGACCTGTGGTGGCGGAACCGGATGACCGTGTTCATGGTCAGCCATGACCTGCGCGAAGCGTTCTATCTGGGCACCCGCGTCATCGCGTTCGACCGGCTGCGCAACAGGCCGGAGGAACAGCAGGCTTACGGCGCCACCATCACCTTCGACATGCCGCTCGACCCGGCCGACCCGATCAAGGACCGCATCCGGGCGGCCGAGGAAGACGCCGCGCGGGGGCCGGAACTTCCCATTCCCTCGTGAGAAATACGCCCGCCGGGACGACCCGGCGGCGCGACCATCATCCGGGACGGCCCGCACCGAGGAGACGGTCATGAGTGACGATATTCTGTTTCAGGACGCCCTTCCCGGCGGTGCGCACTGGTCGTTTACCGTGCGGCGCGGCACCCTCCTGCGGCTGATCGATGTCGAGGGCGGGGCCAATGTCGGGATGCTGTTCTACAACCCGGCCAACCCGCTGGAGCGCTACAACGCGCCCGACACGCTGAAGTGCCAGCACACCTTCAAGCTGACCGCCGGGCACTGCCTGTATTCGGACATGGGGCGGATCTTCTGCTCCGTCGTTGCCGACAGCGTGGGATGGCACGACACCATCGGCGGGGTGACCACCCGCGCCCTGGTGGCCGAAAAGTGGGGCGAGAAGACCTATCAGGAGGCCCGCAACGGCTGGACCCAAAACGGCCGCGACAGTTTCCTGGTCGAAGCCGGAAAGTATGGCCTCGGCAAGCGCGACATGGCCGCCAACGTCAACTGGTTCTCCAAGGTGGCGCCCGACGCCGAGGGGAATTTGGCGTTTGATGCCGCCAACTCCCCTGCCGGCAGCACGGTCGACCTGCGGTTCGAGATGGATACCCTGGTGCTGCTCCACACCTGCGCCCATCCGCTGGATCCCGCGCCCGACTACCCGCGCAAGCCCATCCGGTACGAACTCCGCAAGGCCGCCCCGGTGGCCGCCGACGACCTGTGCCGCGCGTCGCGGCCGGAAAACGGACGCGGCTTTGCCAACACGGAACGTTATACGGCCATGGTGGGGGGACTTTGACATGATCCGCGAAAGCACGCTCAACCCCGCCGCCGTTGCCTATCGCGAGACGGTTCCGGCCGGCGATTACTGGATGCAGGTGGTGCGCAAGGGTCAGACCCTGCGCATCCTCGACCTGGAGGGCAATCAGGCCGCCGACACCCTGTTCTATTCCGCCGCCGATCCGGCCGAGCGGTACAGCGCCATCGACACCATCGCCGCCCAGGGCAACGTCTACCTGACCGCCGGCACCGTCCTGATGTCGAGCGAGAACCGGCCCATGCTGACCATCACCGCCGACACCTGCGGGCGGCACGACACCTTGGGCGGGGCCTGCGCCACGGAAAGCAACACGGTGCGCTATTCCCACGACAAGAAGCACATGCACGCCTGCCGCGACAGTTGGCTGCGTGCGGTGGCCGAGCACGAGGACTACGGCCTGACCAAGCGCGACATCACCCACAACATCAACTTCTTCATGAACGTGCCGGTCACGCCCGAGGGCGGCCTGGACTTCGCCGACGGCATCAGCGGCGCCGGCAAGTACGTGGAGATGCGGGCCGAGATGGACGTCATTGTCCTGATCTCCAACTGCCCGCAGCTCAACAATCCGTGCAACGCCTACAACCCGACGCCCATCGACGTCCTGGTTTGGGACTGAGGAGGGGGCGCCATCATGTTCGACACCGTCCTGGTCGCCAACCGTGGCGAGATCGCCCGGCGCATCATTCGCACGCTCAAATCCATGGGCCTGCGCGCGGTCGCCGTCTATTCCGATGCCGACCGCCACGCCCCCCATGTGCGCGAGGCCGACATGGCCGTGCGCCTGGGCGCATCGCCGGTCGGCGAGAGTTACCTCAACGTCGCCGCCGTGCTGGCCGCCTGCCGGGACAGCGGCGCGCAGGCGGTCCACCCCGGCTATGGGTTCCTGTCCGAAAACGTCGCCTTTGCCGAGGCCCTGGCCGCCGAAGGCATCGCCTTCATCGGCCCGCGCCCCGACCATTTGCGCCGCTTCGGCCTGAAGCACGAGGCGCGCGCCGTGGCCGAGGCCGCCGGGGTGCCCCTGCTGCCGGGCTCCGGCCTGCTGGCCGATCTGGCCGAGGCGCAGGGCAAGGCGGCGGCCATCGGCTATCCGGTCATGCTGAAAAGCACCGCCGGGGGCGGCGGCATCGGCCTGAAGCTGTGCGCCGACGCCGCCGACCTCGCCCGCGAGTTCGAGGTGGTGCGCCGCCTGGGCTCGGGCAACTTCGGGGATGACGGGGTGTTCCTCGAAAAGTACGTCGAAACCGCCCGCCATCTGGAAGTCCAGATCTTCGGCGACGGCCGGGGCAGGGTGGTCGCCCTGGGCGAGCGCGATTGCTCCCTCCAGCGCCGCAACCAGAAACTGGTCGAGGAAGCCCCGGCCCCCAACCTGCCCGAGGGCACCCGCCGCGCCCTGCACGCCGCCGCCGTCGCCCTGGGCGAGGCGGTGCAGTACGAAAGCGCCGGCACGGTCGAGTTCATCTATGACGCCGGCGCCGATGCCTTCTACTTCCTGGAGGTCAACACCCGCCTTCAGGTCGAACACGGCGTCACCGAAACCATCTTCGGGGTCGATCTGGTCGAGTGGATGGTCCGTCAGGCGGCCGGCGAGGTCCTGCCGCTGGACGTTCCGGGCCTGCGCGGCCACGCCATCGAGGTCCGCATCAATGCCGAGGACCCCGCCCGGGCCTTCCGTCCCTCGGCCGGGCGGTTGACGCGGGTGGCCTTCCCCGAGGACGTGCGCCTGGACGGCTGGGTGGAGACGGGGACGGAGGTCACCGCCTTTTACGACAACCTGCTCGCCAAGCTGATCGTCAGCGGCCCGGATCGCGCCTCGGCCATTTCGGCCCTGCGCGCCGCCCTGGCCGCCACCGTGCTTGACGGGCTGGAGACCAACGCCGGGTATCTGGCCCAGGTGGTCGCCACGGACTGGTTTGCCGGCGGTGACGTGGCGACCCGGCGCCTGGGGGCGTTCGAGGCCCGCCACCGCATTGTCGAGGTGCTCAGCCCCGGCGCCCAGACCACGGTGCAGGACTGGCCGGGACGCCTCGGCCATTGGGACGTGGGGGTGCCGCCGTCCGGGCCGATGGACGCCCTGTCGTTCCGCCTCACGAACCGGATCCTGGGCAATCCCGAGGGCGCCGCGGCCCTGGAATGCGCCGTGGTGGGGCCGACGGTGCGGTTCCACCGTGACGCCGTGATCGCGCTGGGGGGAGCCGCCATGCGGGCCACCCTCGACGGCCAGCCGGTGCCGCTGTGGGAGCCGGTGGCAGTCGGCGCCGGGCAGACCCTGGCGCTGGCGACCATCGACGGGCCGGGAAATCGGACGTACCTCGCCGTGCGCGGCGGGTTTGACGTGCCGGACTATCTGGGCAGCAAGTCCGCCTTCACGCTCGGCAAGTTCGGCGGCCACGCGACCGGCGCCCTGGTGGCCGGCGACGCCTTGCGGATCGATGACACCGAAGCCGGGCCGACCACCGTCCTGCCGCCCGACCTCAAGCCGACCCTGACCCACGACTGGACCATCGGCGTCCTTTACGGACCGCACGGGGCGCCCGATTTCTTCCAGCCGGAGGACGTGGAGGCCATCTTCTCGACCGCCTACGAGGTCCACTTCAACTCCGCCCGCACCGGCGTCCGGCTGATCGGCCCCAAGCCCCAGTGGGCGCGCACCGACGGCGGCGAGGCCGGGCTGCATCCGTCCAACATCCACGACAACGCCTATGCGGTCGGTGCCCTGGACTTCACCGGCGACATGCCGATCATCCTCGGTCCCGACGGGCCGAGCCTGGGCGGCTTTGTCTGCCCCGTGACCGTCGCCCTGGCCGAGATGTGGAAGGTCGGCCAGCTCAAGCCCGGCGACCGGGTGCGCTTCACGCCGCTGGGCATGGCCGAGGCCGACGCCCTGCGCACCGCCCAGACGGCGGCCATCGCCAGCCTCAAGCCGGTGGCGGCGCCTGCCGTCCAGGGGGCGGATCGGTGGGATGCCGTGCTGCGACGGGGGAACTCGAACGACACCGATATGGTGTATCGGCGCTCGGGTGACGACAACATCCTGGTCGAGTTCGGCCCGCCCACCCTGGACCTGACCCTACGCTTCCAGGCCCACACTTTGATGGAGTGGCTGCGGGCGGCGCGCGTGCCGGGGATCATCGACCTGACGCCGGGCATCCGCTCCCTTCAGGTCCACTTCGACGCGACCGAGATTTCCGGCGCAAAGCTGCTGGATATCCTGGCCAATGCCGAACGTGAATTGCCCAAGGTGGACGAGATCACGGTCCCCTCGCGCACCATCCATCTGCCGTTGTCGTGGGACGATGAAAGCACGCGGGAGGCCATTCGCAAGTATCAGTCCGGGGTCAACCCGGACGCTCCGTGGTGCCCGTCGAACATCGAGTTCATCCGCCGCATCAACGGCCTGCCCGACGAGCAGGCGGTCAAGGATATCGTCTATGGGGCCGACTACATGGTTCTCGGCCTGGGCGACGTTTACCTCGGGGCGCCGGTGGCGACGCCGGTCGATCCGCGCCATCGTCTGGTGACGACGAAGTACAATCCGGCCCGCACCTGGACGCCCGAGAACGCGGTCGGCATCGGCGGCGCCTACATGTGCATCTACGGCATGGAGGGGCCGGGCGGCTATCAGTTCGTCGGCCGCACCATCCAGGTGTGGAACACCTGGCGCTCGACGCCCGCCTTCGCCGACGGCGAGCCCTGGCTGCTGCGCTTCTTCGACCGCATCAAGTTCTTTCCGGTCGATGCGCGGGAACTGGCCGAGGCGCGCGACGCCTTCCCCCACGGCGCCTATCCCATCCGGATCGAGGACGGCACCTTTAACCTCGCCGCCCACCGCCGGTTCGAGGCCGACAACGCGGCCAGCATCGCCCGGTTCCAGGCCACCCGCCAAGCGGCGTTCGATGCCGAGCGCGGGCGGTGGGAGGCGGCGGGCCTCAACGTCGTCACCCCGACCGAGGCCGACGCTCCGGTCCAGACGGGCGACCTGCGCCTGCCGGAAAACGGCCTGACGGCCGATGCCGCCTTGCATGGCTCGGTCTGGAAGCTGCTGGTCGATCAGGGCCAGCGGGTCGAGGCGGGGCAGCCGGTGGCGGTCCTGGAGTCCATGAAAATGGAAGTGGAGGTGACCGCCCCGGCGCGCGGCGTGGTCCACGACATTCTGGTTCAGGCGGGGCAGGAGGTGCGCGCCGGCCAACCCCTCATGGTTCTGGTACGGGAGATGACGGCATGACCGATTTCGAGATGAGCGTTCGCGGCATGGCGTCCCCCGTCGCCGCGGTGACCGAGGCCTACCGCCGCATCAAGGCCTATGGCGATCCGGCGGTGTGGGTCGCCCTGGTGCCGGAGGACGATGCTCTGGCCGCCGCCCGTGCCCTGGAAGCGGCCGGGCCGGAAGGCAAGCCGTTGTACGGCGTGCCGTTCGCGGTGAAGGACAACATCGACACTGTGGGGCTTGCCACCACGGCGGCTTGCCCGGACTACGCATACCATCCGGCGGAGGACGCGACGGTGGTCGCCCGGCTGAAGGCGGCCGGGGCCATCCTGGTCGGGCGCACCAACATGGACCAGTTCGCCACCGGGCTGGTCGGCACACGCTCCCCGCACGGCGCGCCGCGCTGCGTGTTCGACAGCGACTATGTCTCCGGCGGGTCGAGCAGCGGGTCGGCGGTGGCGGTGGCGGCCGGGCTGGTGGCCTTCGCGCTGGGCACCGACACGGCGGGGTCGGGCCGGGTGCCGGCCGCCTTCAACAACATCGTCGGGGTGAAGCCGACCAAGGGCCTGCTGTCCACCAAGGGCGTGGTGCCGGCCTGTGCCTCGCTGGACTGCGTGACGGTGTTCGCCCGCACGGTGGCCGAGGGCGACCTCGTGCGCCGGGTGGCCGAGGGGTTTGACGCGGCCGACAAGTGGTCGCGCGTGGCGGCTCCCGTGCCGCTGCCGACCGCGCCGTGCGTGGGCGTCCTTGCCTATGCCGACCGCGACTTCAAAGGCGACAGGCAGGCGGCGGTGCTTTATGAGCAGGCGATCGAGCGGGCGCTTGGGCTGGGATGGACGGTGGTGGACATCGATTACCAGCCGTTCAAGGACGCCGCCGCGCTGCTTTATGCCGGGCCGTGGGTGGCCGAGCGCGAGGCCGCCGTCGGGGACTTCATCCGCCAGAACGCCGACGCCTGCGATCCCACCGTGGCCAAGATCATCCAGGGGGCGGGCAGCTATACCGCGCGCGATGCCTTCGACGGCCTGTACCGGCTGATGACCCTCAAGCGCCAGACCGAGGCGCAGTGGGAGCACATGGACGCCCTGTTGCTGCCCACCGCGCCGACACAGTACACGGTGGCCGACGTCGCGGCCGACCCGGTGGCGCTGAACGCCAACCTGGGCCTCTACACGAACTTCGTGAACCTGTTCGATCTGGCGGCCATCGCAATCCCGGCCGGGTTCCGGCCAAACGGCGGGCTGCCGTTCGGGGTCACGCTGATCGGCCCGGCGTTCTCCGACGGCGCGCTGGCCCGGCTGGGCGACGCCCTGCATCGGACGAGGAGAGGGCAGGCGGGGGAGGTTTTGGTTCCAGTAGACGGAACGGTACATCTTGCCGTCGTGGGCGCCCATCTGCGCGGCCAGCCGCTCAACCACCAGCTCACCAGCCGGGGCGCGGCCTTCCAGCGCACCGCCCGCACGGCGTCGAATTACCGCCTCTACGCCCTGAGCGGCACGGTGCCGCCCAAGCCGGGACTGGTCGCCGCGCCGGGCTATGCCGGGCCGGGGCAGGAGGTCGAGGTGTGGGCGCTGTCGGCTGAAGCCTTTGGCACGTTCACGGCCGAGGTGCCGGCCCCGCTGGCGATCGGCACCGTGCGCCTGTCCGACGGCACATCGGTCAAAGGCTTCGTCTGCGAACCGGCGGCCATGGAGGGAGCAACCGACATCAGCAGCTTTGGGGGGTGGCGGGCCTATCTAGATGAATCGTGAAGGTCGTCATCCGGCCGGCGACGCTGGCCGCCTCGATCCGGCCGCCGTGCTGTTCGATGATCGTCTTGGCAATGTTCAGGCCAAGACCTATGCCCGGCGCAGTCTCAAGGGACCTGTGGCCGCGGTAGTACTTCTCGAAGACGTGGGGCAGGTCCTGGGGGGCGATGCCGGGGCCGTGGTTGCTGACCGCGATGATGGCGGTGTCGGCGTCGTGCCCCAAGGCAATGTCCACCGGCGTGTCGGGCGGGGAGTACTTGACCGCGTTCTCGACGACGTTGCGCACGGCGATGCCGAGCAGGGGCGCATCGGCGGACACCGTGTTCTGCTTCCAGTCCGATGCCGCCGCATCGTCCCGCACCACGACGCGGGGCCAGTCGCGCGCCACCGAGTGCACCAGCGCCGCAAGGTCGGTCGGTGCCAGGCGCAAGGCGTTTTCCGCACCGCCCAACCTGTCTTCTGCCAGGCACGTCTCGATCAGGGCGTTGAGCCGCCGGGTGGCGCGCTGGATCTTCTCCAGTTTGGCGGCTGCCGGAGAAGGCCCGCCGTCCGCGCCCAGGCGGGTCAGGACCTGCACCGTGCTGTCGATGATGGCCAGCGGCGTGCGGAATTCGTGCGACACGGTGTCGAGGAACATGCGCTGGCGCATGACAACCGTCTGCTGGTCGCGCAGAAGCTGCTGCTGATGCTGGTTGAGCCGTTCGAGCGAGGCGCGCGCCTCGGCCTCGGCCCTCATCGACCGCACGCCCAGGCGGACGAGGAAGAACAGCGGCACCAGCGAGGCCAGGAACATGGCGCCGTAGGTCATCGCTTCCGGACGCCATATCCGCCACAGGACGTCCACCGGCACCAGCACGAAGGCGATCATTCCGTGATGCGCGGTCTTGTGCCACGCCTGGAGAACCGGGGTTTCCTCATCCGTGAACAGCGCCGGTCCATCGCGCCAGCCGGCCGTTTCGGGCGACGTCGCGATGGCGTCGAATTCCGGACTGGCCGGGGTCGGCCGGCCGATCAAGGCGTCGTTCATGGGGTGGCGCATGACCAGGCTGCCATCGATGCGGCGCACGCTGAGCACCGACCCCGGCCCGAGGTCCACGGCCTGATGAATGGCCTGCAGCCCCGTGTCCTCCATGGCCGCCAGCACGACGCCGGCAAACCGCCCGTCGGGCGTGCCGATGCGGCGGCTGACCAGCCAGTGGTACTGGTCGGTGATGCGCCCTTTGACGGCACCACTGAGATAACTTTCGGTGCCGCCCTGGTGATGCGGGAAGTACTCGCGGTCCTTGAAGTTGTGGTCCGGGCTCGCGCGGTCGGTCGAGGCCATCTGCAGTTGCCCGGCGGCGTCGATCATCCACAGCGAGCCTGGGTCGGGCAGGGCCATGGCCGCCTCGCGAAAGTCCTCCCACGGAAGTTGGTTTAGGTGCCCGGTCTGCGCGAGGGAGGCCTCCGCGGCGGCCTGGATGTTGCGGAGGATGACATCCGCCGCGGTTGCGCTGCGGTCGAAACGCTCGGCCATCAGGACGGCCAGGCGCGAGGCTTCGGCCAGCTTCGCCTCGTGCAGGTGCCGCATGTCCTTCCAGCCGGCGATGCCGATAAACAGAATGACCACCGCCAGATAGGTCCCGGCGAACAGGAAGATCGGGCGGGCGGAGGGTGTCGTGGTCATTATTTCCAGGCTACTATTTTGGAGGTCGCGGTGATCTATGGAGGTGGTGGATGCGTACCGCGTTGATACACCTGTCGGCGGATGACCGCCATATCAACAAAGCCATACGTGATCCTCTGGTAAGGACAGAATTAATCAGATTTGGTCTTTTCTTGAGGGTGGTTGTCGGTGCGTGTCGGGTGTACACCGTTGGCAGGGCATCTTCGTCTGGGGGGCAAATGCTCAATATTGCTGTTGTTGAAGATGAACCCGACCTGCGCGAGGAAATTTGCGAATTCCTGACGCTGTCGGGCATGACCGCCTGCGGCATGGGCAGTGGCGAGGAACTGGACGACCATCTGGACGCCCGGGCCTGCGACGTGGTGGTCCTCGACATCAATCTCCCCGGTGAAGACGGCTTTCGGATTGCCCATCGCCTCGGTGCGCGCGACGGGCTGGGGGTCGTCATGGTCACGTCCCGTGCCGCCCTCGAAGACCGCGTGCACGGCCTGAAGACCGGGGCCGACGCTTATCTGGTCAAGCCGGTCGATCTTCAGGAACTGGTCGCCACCGTGGAGAGCGTGTGCCGGCGGACCAAGCGGGACGCCCCCGCCGCACCATCCTCACCGACGCCTCAAACCCCGTCCGCCGACCGCCATGCCGGGGAGTGGCACCTGCGTCGACTGGGCTGGGAACTGGCTGGTCCGAACGGCCGATCCGTGGCCCTGACCGCCGCCGAACATGACTTCCTCGCCCGCCTGCTTGCCGCGCCGGGACGTCCGGTCAGCCGCGCCGACCTGCTGGGCGCGCACCCCCCCGTACCCGAAGGCGATCTCCGCAAGTTGGACGCCGTCGTGCGCCGCCTGCGCCGCAAGGTCGAAGATGAAATCGGCTTTCCCCTGCCGGTCCGGGCGGCGCATGGAATTGGATATACCGCTACCGAAATGATCGTGAGCTGACAGACGTTGCCGGCTCTCCGTGAACAGGTTCACCAAGGACAAAGACATGAGCAATCAGGAGCATTCCGACCGCCTTCGCCTGCTGCGGATCGATCAGGTCACGCGGGACGACCTTCGTCTGGCGGCGACGGTGATCGGTCAGCACATCGACGCGGTCATCCCGCGTTTCTATGACTTCGTGCGCTCCACGCCGGGGATGCGCGAAAAGTTTCCCAACGAAGACATGATCATGCGTGCCGGCCGCGCGCAGAAAATCCACTGGATGGAGAACCTGTTCTCCGGCCGCTGGGACGACAGCTATAGCGCGGCCGTGCGGCGCATCGGCCAGGCGCACATCGCGCACGACATCCGCCCGACCGTCTACATGGCCGGATACGCCTTCTTCATGGATGCCGTGACCGACGTCCTGGTCACCCACTACCGCAAGAAGCCCGACGTCCTGGCGCGGGTTCTGAAATCGGTGAACAAGGCGATCATGCTCGACCTCAACAGCGTGCTGTCGCTGTATTTCGAGATGGAGCGCGACAAGGCGAAGGAAACCCTGAACGATCACGCCCGCAAGTTCGAGACCGACGTTCACGGCCTGGTCGAGACGGTGTCGTCCGCCGCGACCGAACTGGAGGCCACCTCCGGCGCCATGAACGCCTCGGCCGAGATGGTCGGCCAGCAGTCGGCCACCGCGCTGTCGGCGGCCGAACAGGCGTCGGGCAACGTGGAAAGCGTGGCGGCGGCGGCCGAGCAACTGGCGTCCTCCATCGCCGAGATCTCGCGTCAGGTGGCCCATGCCAACACCGTGGCGCGCGACGCCGACCGCAAGGCGCGGGCCAGCGCGGCAACCGTCGAAGGGCTGCAGCGCGCCGCCGCCGAAATCGGTGAGACGGTGCGTCTGATCTCCGACATCGCCAGCCAGACCAACCTCCTGGCCCTCAACGCGACCATCGAGGCGGCCCGCGCCGGGGATGCCGGCAAGGGCTTTGCCGTGGTCGCCAACGAGGTCAAGACCCTGGCCGGGCAGACCGCCAAGGCCACCGACCAGATCACCGCCAAGGTCGACAGCATCCGGGGCGCGGTGGCCGGTGCGGTGACCGAAATCCGGTCGATCACGGAAATCATCGCCGAGGTGTCCAACGTGTCGGCCTCCATCGCCGCCGCGGTCGAGGAACAGGGCGCCGCCACGGCCGAGATTTCGCGCTCCGTGCAGGAAGCCTCGTCCAATGCCGGGGAGGTCCGCAACGTCGTCCAGGGAACCGAGGAAATCTCCAAGGGCAACGTCAACGCCGCCCAGGACGTCATGGGCGCGGCCGGCGAACTGGCCCGCCAGTCCGAGCAGCTGCGCAGCAAGGTCGACGAGTTCCTGCGCCGCATCCGCGCCGCCTGAGGAACACGGAACACGAACGGCCCGTCGCAGCTATTGCTTCTGATAGTCTTGCGTCGGGCCGTTTGTTCGCTAATGTGGCGCTGCCTGGAACAACTGTTTCTGAGGCAGGCCTTCGGGGCGGGGCAGGGGGACGGTCGTTGACTGCATTGCATAGCATCTTGGCGCCAGGCCACATTCTCGTGGTGGAAGATGACTCTGCTGCCGCCCGCCTGCTGGAAATCGAACTGACCCATGAACTGGGCGCCGCTGCCATCACGGTGGTGGCGACGCTGGCCGACGCCCTTGTGGCGCTCGGTACACCCGGTTGGGCCGTCTGTGTGCTCGACCTGGGCCTGCCCGACAGTCAGGGGCTTGCCACCCTGCGGGCGGTGCGGGACCATGCCGTGGGGGTGCCGGTGGTCGTTCTCAGCGGCGATGACCGCGAGGAGACCACCATCGAGGCGCTGCGCCTCGGGGCCGAGGACTACCTCAACAAGAACACGGCTCCAGGCGCCCTGATCGCCCGCAAGGTCGGCCACATCATGGCCCGCCAGACCCTGACGGCGGAACTGCGGGCATCGCGCGATGGCCTGCAGGCGGTGCTCGACAGTGCGGCCGACGGCATCGTGACGATCAGTGAGCGCGGCATCGTGCTGAGCTTCAACGCCGCGGCCGAGGGTATCTTCGGCTGGACCGCCGAGGAGGTCATCGGCCGCAACGTGTCCATGCTCATGCCGGCCGATATCGCCCGCCGCCACGACGGATTCCTGCAGCGCTACACCGACGGCGGCGAACCGCGCATCGTCGGCATCGGCCGCGAGGTCACCGGCCAGCGCAAGGACGGCACGACGTTTCCGCTGCATCTTGCGGTCGGTGACGTTGCCCTGCAGGGCCGGCGCATCTTCACCGGCGTGGTCAGCGACCTGACCGACCTCAAGGCCGCCGAGCGGCGGGCCGAGGAACGCGGGCGGCTGGTCGAGGCCATCCTCAACGGAACGCCGGACCCCATCTTCTCAAAGGACGGCGACGGCCGCTATCTGCTGGTCAACGAGGCGTGCAGCAAGGTCTTTGGCCTGTCTGCCGACTCCATCATCGGGCAGCGGGATGACGACCTGCTCCACAGCGAAATAGCCGACGCCATTCGCGCCGCCGACCAGCGTGTCCTGGCCGGTGAAGGTGTCGTGACCGTCGAGGAGGAGCTGCCGACCGCCGCCGGACCGCGGATATTCGCCGTGACCAAGGGGCCGCTGATAGGCGCGGACGGAACGGTTGAAGGCCTGATCGGCGTGGCCCGCGACATCACCGAACTGCGCAATGCACAATCGGCCGTGGTCGAGGCCGGCGCCCTGCTGCGGCTGTCCATCGGCGCCCTCAAGGACGCCTTCGTCCTGTACGACCCGGCCGGCAACATGGTCGTGTGCAATCGGGCCTACGAGGAATTGCTCGGGGCGGATCTCCAGCCCGGCGTGCCGTTCGACACCGTCCTGCGGGCCGGCATCGCCAGCGGCCTGTTCAGGGAGGCCCAGGGGCGCGAAGAGGATTGGCTGGAAGGCCGCATGCGCATCTTCCGCGAAGGTGGCACCCATGAAATGCGGGTCGGGTCGCGCTGGTATCTGGTCACCGACGTTCCCCTGCCGAGCGGGCACGTGGTCGGCACCCGGGTCGACATCACCGCCCTGCGCGACGCCCGCGAGGCCGCCGAGGCCGCCAACCGCGCCAAGTCCGAATTCCTGTCGAGCATGAGCCACGAACTGCGCACGCCGTTGAACGCCATCCTTGGCTTCGCGCAGTTGATGGAGGTCAGTCGCAAGGACCCGCTGACCGACCGCCAGCGCGGCTACCTCCAGCACATTTGCACAGGCGGGGCGCACCTGTTGAATCTCATCAACGACGTTCTCGACCTGGCGCGCATCGAGTCCGGCGGGATCAGCCTGTCAATCGAGCCGGTCGATACCCGCGCCCTGCTCGAGGATTGCCTGACCACCGCGCGCAGCCTGGCCGATCCGCAGGACATCGCGGTAGTGGACACCACGGAGGGGCTGGACCTGCCGTGGCTGTCGGTGGATCTGACGCGGGCCAAGCAGGTGCTGCTCAACCTGCTGTCCAACGCGGTGAAGTACAACCGCCAAGGCGGCACCGTCACCCTGTCGGCCGAGGTCGGGGAGGGCGTCCTGAAGGTTCTGGTGACCGATACCGGCGCCGGCATCCCGGCGGACCGTCAGGCCGAACTGTTCGTTCCGTTCTCCCGCCTGGGCAAGGAGCACAGCGAGATCGAGGGCACCGGCATCGGCCTGACCATCACCCGTCGCCTGGTCGAGGACATGGGCGGAGCGATCGGTTTTTCCAGCGTGGTCGGTGAAGGCTCGACGTTCTGGGTGGAACTGCCGCTCGGAACCCAGTCCGGCGGCGGAGCCGTGGAAGGCCGGGCGACCCAGGCGTCGGGTGTCGGCTGCGGTGATCATGTGGTCCTTTATGTGGAGGACAACCCGGCCAACCGCATCCTCATGGAGGAAATCATCGACGAGGCGGATGGCTTCACCCTGATCTGCGCCGAGACCGCCGAACTGGGTCTGGAGATGGCCCGCGCCGCCCCGCCGGACGTCGTCCTGATGGACATCAACCTGCCGGGCATGGACGGCTTCGACGCCCTGGACGCCCTGCGCGCCGATCCGCTGACACGGCACATTCCGGTGGTCGCGCTCAGCGCGGACGCCATGCCGGCCACGGTGCAGCGCGGCGAGAAGGCGGGCTTCGTGGCCTACCTGACCAAGCCGGTGAAGCTTCACGACCTTCTTGAGACGCTGGAACTGGCCGTGAGCGGGAGGGCGCCGCAGTGATTGTTCCCGACAGCCAGATCAAGCAGGCCCGCATCCTGATCGTCGATGACAACCCGGCCAACGTGGCGTTGCTGGAAGCATTGCTTGACGACGAGGGCTTCGAGAACATCACCGGAGTGACCGACCCGCGCCTGGTGGTTTCCCTGCACACCACCGAGCCATTCGACATCATCCTGCTCGACATCCGGATGCCGCACATGGACGGCCACGAGGTGCTGCGCCGCCTGCACGAGGTGCGCGCCACCGACGACTATGTGCCGGTCCTGGTGCTGACCGCCCAGACCGATGCGGAGACCCGGCTCAAGGCCCTGGAAAACGGGGCGCGCGACTTCGTGACCAAGCCGTTCATCCGCGAGGAGGTCATGTCGCGCATCCGCAACATGCTGGAGGTGCGCGCCCTTTACGCCGACCGCGCCCGCCGAAACCAGCAGCTTGAAGAGTTGGTGGCGGAGCGGACGGGCCGCCTCAAGGCCATCATGGACAACGCGCCCGACATCATCCTGGCGACCGACGGCAAAGGTGGCATTGCCGAGTTCAACCGCGCCGGGGCGCAGAATTTCCACCGCGACATGACCGGCCAGCCGCTGGCCGACCTGTTCGTGCCGGGCACCGTGGTGCCCGATGTCGGCGAGGTCGAGGTCACCGCCCGCCGCCCCGGCGACGACACGCGGTTTCCCATGGAACTGTCGGTTGCCCCTCTGGGCACCGGCGCTGATGGGGATGTTGCGGCGGGGCGGGTGCTGATCGGCCGCGACATCACCAAGCGCAAGCTGCTGGAGGAGGAGCTGACCTGGCTGGCCTCCCACGATCCGGTGACCGAACTGCCCAGCCGCTTTGCCCTGCGCCGTGTCATGGAGCAAGGCGTCGCGGCGAGCGGCGGCGGGGCCGTGGTGGTCGCCAAGCTGCACGGCCATCGGCGCCTGGGCGACTTGTTCGGGGCTGCGGCGGCCGAAAAGCTGCTGCGCCACGTCGGCGAGGAAATGAGCGATCTTCTGGCCCAGCATGGCGCGACGCTGGGAAGCTGGGGCGACGCCACTCTGGCGGCCTTCGTTCCCGGCCCCATGGACGGCGCGGCGGCCGAGCGTATCGGCCGGATGATGCAGGACGGGCTGGAACGCCTGTGGGTGGTTGACGGGCGCGAGATCGCCCTGGGGTGCCGCGTCGGCGCCGCCCTTGCGCCCGACCACGGCACGCTGCCCGATACCCTGGTGCGGCGCGCCGCGCTGGCCGCCGCGGCGGGCGAGGCGGTGTGGCTGTTCGACGATGCCCTGGAAGCCGAGGCGGCCGAGTGGCATCGCCTGGAAGGTGCTCTGCGCCTGGCCCTGGAGCGCCAGGAGCTTCTTCTGCTTTATCAACCGAAAGTTGCCCTGGCGACCGGCCAACTGGTCGGCGTGGAGGCGTTGATGCGGTGGCAGCATCCTGACCTGGGCATGGTGTCGCCGGTTCGCTTCATCCCCATCGCCGAGGAAACCGGCCTGATCGACGGCTTCGGCGCCTGGGCGGTCGAACAGGCGGCGCGGGATGCGGCGGCGTGGGGGGACCTTAAGGTCGCGGTCAACGTGTCGGTGCGCCAGTTGGGAAAGCCGACCCTCATGGAGGCGGTGCGCGGCGTCATCGCGCGTGGCATGGACCCCTCCCGCCTGGAACTTGAAGTCACCGAAAGCGCGGTGATGGACAACGTCGAGGATGCCATTGCGGCGCTGCAAAGGCTGCGGGATCTGGGGGTGGGGCTTGCCATCGACGACTTCGGGACCGGGTACTCGTCGCTCGCCTACCTGTCGCGGATGCCGCTGACGACGCTCAAGATCGACCAGAGTTTCGTGCGCGGCCTGGGCGAGCGGCCGGAGTCCGCCGCAATCGTGGACATGGTGCTTGGCCTGGCCCGCGCCCTCAGCCTCAACACCGTCGCCGAAGGTATCGAGACTCGGCAGCATGCCGACATTCTGACCAAGGCCGGATGCGCTCTGGGCCAAGGCTGGCTGTACGCCAAACCCCTGTCGGCCGCCGCCATCGACCAGCAGGTCGGTGTTTGTGTGTAGGAAATTTAGGGCTTTTTCGCACCGCTGCGGTCTTCTGCGCGTTCGCAGTCTGTAGTTCGATAGAAGAGTGGCTACGTGGATGCTTGATTGCTAATATTTTAACGTGCAAGTTGACGAACTACGGTTGACCTGGGACGCCCGATGACCGCTGCAGATTCATTCCCGATCGTCGCGGTCGGCGCCTCCGCCGGTGGATTGGAGCCCCTTGAGGGGCTGCTGAAGATGATGCCGCGCGAGCCGGCCATGGCGTTCATCATCGCAACGCACCTCAACCCCGAACGCCCGTCCATGCTGCCCGAGATCCTTGGCCGCGCCACCTGGATGCAGGTCAAGGCGGCGGCCGACGGGATGGAGGTCCGGCCCGGCCACGTCTATGTCCTGGCACCGAACACCATTGTCGGCCTGGAGCAGGGCAGGCTGCGCGTGCGGCCGCCCGACGCCGGGCACCGCGAACGCAACCCCATCGACATCCTGTTCGGGTCCCTGGCCACCGACCAGGGGCACCGCGCGGTCGGCATCGTCCTGTCGGGCGGCGGGTCGGACGGCACCCTGGGCCTGAAGGCGATCAAGGAGGCCGGGGGCGTCACCATGGCGCAGGGCATCGACCACGCCGCCCCGCGTCATCCCAGCATGCCGTCGAGCGCCATCGCCACCGGGAACGTGGACATTGTCGCTCCGGTTGAAAACATGGCCGAGCATCTGGTCAGGCTGGCCGCGGGCAGCCCCCTGCCGGTGGTGCCCGACGACGACAAGGAAAATCAGGAGGTCCGGACCCTCAACGCGGCCCGCAAGACGATTTGCGCCATCCTCAAGAAGCAGACCCACCACGATTTCAGCGGCTACAAGCCCTCGACCTTCCTGCGCCGCGTGGGGCGGCGGATGCAGGTCCTGCATCTGAGGGACATCGAAGATTTCATTGCGGTGCTGCGCCGTGATCCCGACGAGGCGCAGGCCCTGTTCCGCGACCTGCTCATCAACGTCACAAACTTCTTTCGCGACACCGAGGCGTTCGACGCGCTGGAGGCCCATATCCCGCGCCTGCTGGACGGCAAGGGGGCCGACGACACGGTCCGCGTCTGGGTGCCCGGCTGCGCCACCGGCGAGGAGGTGTACTCCATCGCCATGCTGATGCTCGAACACGCCAAGGCGCGGGAGAGCGCGCCGCAGGTGCAGATCTTTGCCACCGACATCGACGAGCCGGCGCTGTCCGTGGCCCGGCGCGGGCGCTATCCGGCGGCCCTTGTGGACCGGGTTTCGCCAGCCCGCCTGGAGCGTTTCTTCGTCCGCAGCGAAGGCGCCTACACGGTCGGCAAGGAAGTCCGGGACATGTGCATCTTTTCATCGCACAGCCTGGTGAGGGATCCGCCGTTTTCGCGCATCGACCTGGTGTCCTGCCGCAACCTGCTGATCTACCTGGGGGCGGAGTTGCAGGACCGCGTGGTGCCGATTTTCCACTACGCGCTGCGGCCCGGCGGCCTTCTGTTCCTGGGGCTGGCCGAAAATGTCACCCAGCATCCCGACCTGTTCACGCCGTGCGACAAGAAGAACCGGATTTTCAGGCGCCTGGACCGCGACTTGCCGACGCCGCCGTTTCCGGTCTACATCGCGGGCAGCGGCTTGCCCCAGCTTGGCGGCGCGCCCGGCGCCCCGCGTGAGGTGGCGCGCGGGTCGCTCCGCCTGCTGGCCGAGGCGCGGGTCCTGGAGCGCCACGCGCCGGCCTTCGTGGTTGTCGATGCCGAGGGCGACGTCCTGCACTTTTCCGGCCGTACCGGCAAATATCTGGAACCGCCGGCCGGGTCGCCGACGCGGCAACTGCTGTCGATGGCGCGCAAGGGCCTGCGCCTAGACCTGGGCGCCGTCCTGGCCGAGGTGCGGCATTCCCGGCGCCCGGTCACGCGCACCGGACTGGTGGTCGATGTGGACGACCGGGTGCAGGTGTTCGACCTGACGGTCGAGCCGTTCGCCACGGAGGGCGAGGGGACCCTCTATCTTGTCATCTTCACCGACGTCGGCGTCCCGGTGACGGCCGAAGAGGCGGCCTCGGGAAGGCGCCTGGACGGCACGCCGGACGGCGACATCGTCCACCACCTCGAACAGGAACTGCACGAGACGCGGGAACGCCTGCAGTCGCTGATCGAGGAGTATGAAACGGCGATCGAGGAACTGAAGTCGTCCAACGAAGAACTCGTTTCCATGAACGAGGAACTTCAGTCGACGACCGAGGAACTGGAGACGGCCAAGGAAGAGCAGCAGTCGGTCAACGAGGAACTGGAGACGGTGAACCTCGAACTCCACCGCAAGGTCACCGACCTCGACCGGGCCAACGACGACATGCGGAACCTGTTCGCCAGCACCCGCATCGCCACGGTGTTCCTGGACCGCAATCTGGTGATCCGCAGCTTCACGCCCGATGCCGCGTCGCTGTTCAACGTCATTTCCAGCGACGTCGGCAGGCCGCTGACCGACATTGCCCACCGCCTGGACTACCCCGCCCTCAAGTCGGACATCATCGCCGTCCACGCCAGCGGCGAACCGATGGAGCGCAAGGTGGCCCTGGCGATCGATGAAGGCCGGCCGACACGCCACTACCTGGCGCGTTTGCGCCCCTACCACGCGGAGTCCGGCGCGGTCGAGGGCGTTGTCGCCACCTTTGTCGATGTGACCCGTCTGGTGGAGTCCGAGGAGCACCAGCGCGTCCTGGTCGCCGAGTTGAACCACCGCGTCAAGAACATGCTGTCCATCGTTCTCGCGCTGGCCGCCCAGACCGGGGCGTCCTCAACCAGCACGGCGGAGTTTCTCCAGATCTTCAAGGCGCGCATCCGGGCGATGTCGCGAACGTTCGAACTCCTGTCGCGGGAGCACTGGAGCGACATAAGTCTGCGCGAACTGCTGCGCGCCACGCTGGAGCCGACGGTTGAAGACCTTGAGTCGCGGATAAGCCTGGAGGGGCCGGAGGTTATCCTGTGCCCCAAGGCCGGGCTGTCCCTGGGCATGGTGGTCCACGAACTGGCCACCAATGCGATCAAGCACGGCGCCCTGTCCGACCCGTCGGGGAGCGTTTCGGTGGATTGGAGCATTGATAAGGACCGGCTCAATCTTGGATGGCGGGAGGCCGGTGGCCCCGCCGTGGACGGCGCGCCGGAACAAGGGTTCGGCACCCGACTTATCCATGGTGAGATCGTGACGACGCTTCAGGGGGAATGCCACGTCGATTTCGCGGAAAGCGGCGTGCAGGTACATCTCTCCATCCCCGCCGCCGGTTGCGTTGTCACCCGCGAAGCCGGTGTCCTTTGACCCTGGAGCGGTTCAGGTGGCGACAGCGGCTGGATGAAGGGAGGCTCGTATGCAGGGAACGCATGTGACGGACCGCCCGCGGGTGTTTCTGGCAGAAGACCACTACACCATCGCCCTGGCGCTCACCGAGGTCCTGGATGATCTGGGGTACGTCGTTGTCGGCCAGGCGTCCTCTGCCGAGGCGGCCATGAGGATGGCGGCGGACGTCGAGGCCGACGTCGCCCTCCTCGACATCAACATGGGCGACGGCTGGTCCTATCGTGCTGCCCAGTGTCTGCTGAAGCGGGGGATTCCGGTGGTGTTCACCAGCGGCTATGACGTCCCGCCCGACATGCCGCCCGACCTTCTCGATGTGCCCCTTCTGTTGAAGCCGGTAACCGACATCGACATCAAGCGCGCCCTGCGCACGGTCTTTCCGGCCTTCCGGCAGCGTTAGGCGGGCTACCGTTCCGTCACCGGGGTGCCGTCGGTCACGATGTCGCTGGGGTAGAGCACCAGCGTGTCGCCGGCCGCAAGACCTGCCACGATCTCTGCGGTTTCCGACGTCATCCGGCCGACCTCTACCGGGCGCCGATGCGCAACGCCGTCTTCGACATGGAATACCGCCCACTCGGTGCCGTCCCGGAACAGGGTGCCCAGCGGCACCGTGAGCGTCTCCGGCGTGGCCCAGACCACCACTTCGGCGACGACGCGGAAGGCGTGACCCAGGCTGGCCGGAACCGGCTGCCCGGCGGCAAAGTCCAGCACCACGTATACACGCTGTTCCTCGATCCCCAGCGCCGAAACCTTGGTGAAGGCGGCCGGATCGACGCGGCGGACCACGGCGGGCAGGGGGGCGCCGCCCCAGTCGCGGACCTCCGCCGTCATGCCCGGCCGGATGCGTACGGCGTCGGTCGACAGGAAATCGGCCACCACTTCCAGGTCGGCCGGGTCGCCGATCTCGGCCAGCGGCGTTCCGGCGGCGACGACGGCCTGGCTCTTCTGGAGCACGGCCAGGACCTGGCCGCTGATCGGGGCGCGGACCTCGACGCAGCAGTCGGGCTGCGCCGTCTCGCCGGGGGCCGGCTGCATGAGGCGCGCCCTGGCCACCTCAAGCTGGTGGCGGCGGGCTTCGACAGTGGCGCGGGCGACCTCCAGCGCGGCGGCGGCGGCATCGGCGTCGGCCTTGGCGCGGTCCAGGGTCCGGCGGGCCACCGTGCCGGCCTTGGCAAGCCGCGCCGCGCGGTCCAGTTCGGCGCTGGCGAAGGCAGCCTCGGCGGCGGCGCGGTCAAGCTCGGCGCGGGCCTGGGCCTCGGCCGCCTCGGCGGCACCGGCCGCTGCCTCGGCCTCGGCCAGCGTGCGGGCGTCGAGGAATCCGGCGAAGGCCGGGCGGAGGGCGGCGATGACCGTCTCGCCGGCCGTCACCGCATCCCCGGCCTCGGCCGGCAGGCGCTGCACCTCGCCGGACACCGGGGCGGACACGCGGTAGATCTCGCGCACCCGCGTCATGCCTTCGGCGGTGACCGTCACCCGCAGGGGCGTCAGCGCCGCCCGTGCCATGTCCACCGCCACCGGACGCGGGCGCAGGGCCATGGCCAGCGCCACCACGAGAAGGAGGACCGGCACGCTCCACAGCAGGGTGCGCTTGATGTTCGGCGCCATGGTTTTCCGTCCTCCCCCCTATTCGCGCGTCTTCAGGACGGCCACCAGATCCAGCCGGCGGATGCGGCGGGCGACCGACAGGCCCGACAGGGCCGCCGCCACCACCACGGCCAGGGCCGCCCAGCCCATCACCGCCGGCGTGACCACGGCGGGAATGCGATACAACTCGGTCCCCATCGCCTGGGCCATGCCATGGGCCAGCACCCAGCCGATTGCGGCCCCCAGCGGCAGGGCGGCCAGCGTCAGCAGGGCCAGTTCTCCGAGCAGGATGTAGGTCACTTCGCCTTCCGTAAAGCCCAGGACGCGCAGGCTGGCGAGTTCCCGCCCCCTCTCGGACAGGGCGATGCGGGCGCTGTTGCTGACCACGCCAAAGGTCAGCATGCCCGAAAAGGTTACATAAAACCCCACCATGATCATCATGGTTTCGGCCATGGTGTCGCGGAAGGCGCCGACGGCGGTGGACCGCAGCATCACCCCGGCGACCATGGGAATGTCCTTCAGCCGCGCCGTGAAGGCCGCGTGCCGTGCCCCGTCAACGGCCAGATAGGCGCCCGATGCGGTCGGCGCCTCGTCCAGCGCGGCCCACAGGGCATCCTGGCGCATCCAGGCGCCCAGGCCGATGTTGGTGTCGGCCAGGGCGACCACCGGCAGGTGCAGGGTCGGGCGGCGGCCCTCGCGGACCTCCACCGTCACCACGTCGCCCGGCCCGACGGCGAGCAACTCGGCCAGGGTGGTGGTCAGCATCAGGCCCTGCGCCGGCGGATCGAGTGGCCTCCCCGCCGTATCCAGCGGGCGGGCCAGCCCCGGTCGGGCGGGCAGGGCGGTCAAGGCCTCCCGCCGCGAGCGATGGCCCGCCGTCAGGCGCACCGGCACGGCGCGGAAGGGTTCCACGGCCAGCACGCCGGGCAGGCGGCTTAGGTCCTCGACCACCCGCAGGGGGCGTGCCTCCAGAAACGTGACCGTGGCGTCCTGGCGGTTCTCCTGGAAGAACTGGCGCTCCAGCAAGGCGTCGATGGACGGCGCCCATTGCAGGGAAAGCACCAGAACGGCGCACGACAGCGCGATGCCGCTGGTGGTCAGGGCGGATCGGACCGGCCACCGGGCGATGTGGCGCAGGATCATCATGGTCGGCTGGTCGAGGGTCCCCGGCGGCAGGGTGCGTGACAGGAACGAGCGGCGATAGGCCGGCGGGGCGGGCGGCACCATGGCCTCGGCCGGACGCAGGCTGACGGCCTTGCGCACGGCGGCCAGGGCGCCGGCGGCGGCGGCGCCGAACCCGATGCCGGCGGCCAGCAGGAACACGCCCGCATCGGGGCGATAGATCAGGAACGGGAAGCGGAAGAACTGGGCGTACAGCTCGGTAATCCAGCGGCCCAGAGCGGCGCCGCCGAACCAGCCCAGCAGCACGCCGGGCAGGGCCATGGCCAGCATCAGGGCCAGATAATGGACCCCGACCTGTACGTTGCCGAACCCGAACGCCTTGAGCAGCCCGATGTGCGGCTGCTCCAGGGCGATCAATCGGTTGGCCGCGATGTTGATGAGGAACGCCGCGACGGCCAGAAAGATCGACGGCAGGACCCAGGCCAGGGTGGCAAGCTGGTTGATCTCGCCGCTGAGGAACCAGTCGCTGGTCTGGTCGCGGCGCGGGTAGGCCCCGGTGCCGCCGTACCGGTCGAGCGCCGCATCGACGGCCGCGAGGACCGCCGCCTCGTCGGCTCCGCGACTCAGGGCCAGGACCACGCTGTTGAAGGCGCCCTCCAACCCGGTTGCCGCCGCCAAGGCATGGCGGCCCATCCACATCACCCCGTTGCGCCGGTCGTCGGGCATCAGGGCGCCGGGCGGCAGGGTGTAGACGAACTCCGGGGACAAGGCGATGCCGGCAACCTCCAGGACCCGGCGCCGGCCGTGAACGACGGCGGCTACGGTGTCGCCCGGGTGCAGGCCGTGGGCCTCGGCGAAGGCCTCGCCCAGCAGCACCTCGTCGGGCGCCTCGCGGCGCGGCCACCGGCCCTCCCGCAGCACGAGATCGTTGAGGCGCGGGCGGTGGTCTTCGGGAATGGACACCACGACGGCGCTGCCCGGCTCGTTCAGGCCCGGCAGGTCGAGCAGCACGCGGTCCCGCACCCGCGTCTCCACCGCCCGAACACCGGGAATTTGAGCCAGCCGTGCGGCCAGGGCCTCGGGCGCGCGGCGGACTTCGGCGAACACGTCGGCGAAGCGGGCGCGGTCATAGAACGCCGCGCGGGTATCCTCCAGGGCGCGGATGGCGCCCAGGCTCATGATCAGCACGGCCAGGCCGCTGCCCAGCACCAGGGCGATGGCGCCGACCTGCGCCCGCAACGCCCACAGGTCGCGCCCCAGCTTGCGCCACAGGACGGATACCACAGGGCGGGCGCGGGCCATGGCGCTACCACTCCAGGTCGGAGGGGGCGGTGCGGGTCGGATTGGCCTCGACCCGCACGATGGCCCCGTCGGCGAAGTAGGCCACCCGGTCGGCCATGGCCGCCATGCCGGCGTTATGGGTGATGAGGGCGGTGGTCGTGCCAAGCTCCCGGTTGACCTGGGCGATGGCCTCCAGCACCCGGATGCCGGTGCGGCTGTCCAGGGCGCCGGTCGGTTCGTCGCACAGCAGGATGTCCGGGCGCTTGGCGATGGCCCGCGCGATGGCCACGCGCTGCTGTTCACCGCCCGACAGTTGGGCCGGGAAGTGGTCCAGGCGGGCCTCCAGGCCGACCAGGGCGAGGGCGTCCTCGGCCGTCATCGGATCGGCGGCGATCTCGGTGACCAGGGACACGTTCTCGCGCGCCGTCAGGCTGGGAATGAGGTTGTAGAACTGGAACACGAAGCCGACATGGTCGCGCCGGTAGGCCGTCAGGGTGCGCTCTCCGGCGGCGCTGATGTCCTGGCCGCGAAAGGTCACGGTGCCGGTGGTCGCCCGGTCCAGGCCGCCCAGGATGTTGAGCAGCGTCGACTTGCCGCTGCCCGACGGGCCGAGCAGGGCGACCATTTCCCCGTCGAAAAGATCGAGGTCCACGCCGCGCAGGGCGGCGATCTCCACCTCGCCTGAGCGGTAGATCTTGGACAGGTTGCGGGCTGACAGCATGATGGGTGGAACGGGCATGGGAGGCACGCCTCGGCAAGACATCCGTCCAGTGTCTCACCGTGCCGGCATCAGGCGCAAGGCTATGAAGATGCAGTCCCTTCAGGCGCCTCCCGGCGCCCCGTCCTTTTGCCGGCGGAGGAAGGCGTGGGCGTCACGCAGGCGGGCCAGCCGGGCGATGACCACGGCGGTTTCCTCTTGCGCGGCCCGCAATACCGCCTCGTCGCGGGTCGTCTCGATCAGGCGCATGTAGGCGTCGTAGAGGCGCGACAGGCGCAGTTCCTCGTCGCGGATGAGGTCGAGGCCCGACCCCGGCGCGGCGTGCTGCTGCGGGGGCGGGGCCGAGGCGCCGGCCCGCCGGGCGGCGTCATCGGCCATCTCCCGGAACATCCCGGCGACGGCGGGTTCGCGGGCGTCCTCGGCCAGGTGCGCCTTGGCGTACAGGCGGCCGGCAGTTTCCAGATCGACGGCCTGCACGTAGGCGGCCAGTTCGTCGGTATCGGACGCCTCGGGCGGGCCGGCGGCGGGCAGGGCGGCCATGGTGGCGCTGTATTCGCCCCGCCAGGCGCGCCGACGCTCCAGGCGGAGCATGGCGACGTGCTCCAGCTCCTCGCGGGCCATGCGTTCGGCATAGTCCTGCACCGTCGGGTCGGTGGTCTTGGCGGCGATCTGGGTGTAGGCGGCGAAGGCGCGTTCCTCGTTGCGCACCGCGATGGCCAGCGCCTTCCACGGGCTCATGCGCGGCCCGCCGGCCTGGTCGATGTCCTCGCGCGACGGGGCTTCCGGGCTGTCCCACTGGAACGACAGCGTGCGGGACGGCGCGATGCCCGCCCGCTTGGCCCACGCGCCGATGCCGTTCTCGTGGTCCTTTTCGGCCTGCTCCAGACGGCGGAACAGGGCGGCGAGGTCGCTTTCCTCCTGCGCCTCCATTTCCGCCGCAAGAGAGTCATAGCGTTCGGCAGCCTCGCGTTCCATGGCGATGGCGACGGCGAACAGATCGGCCACCCGCGTCACGTCCGGCACCGTGTCGAAGGTGACGGTGGACCCTTCGGCGGGCATCTGCCTCGATCGATGGTCACTCGGCGGGTGGCAGACCATGGTGGGCTCCTCAGTCAGTGACGTTGGCAGGGGGCGCGCCGCTGACCGCGGCGGGGGACTGTTCGGCGGCGTCGCTCTTGCGGGACTGCGGCAGTTCCGAATACATCTCGCGGACGACCAACAGCGTCTTGCCGAATTCCTCGCGCTCGGTTTCCCAGGCGCCGGCGTCGGCCTGCTGAAGACTTTCGTGCTGGGACTCCAGAGACTCCAGCCGTTCTTTCAGGGGCTCCACGCGTTCCGTGCCGGGGTCGAGGTCGGCAACCTTATCTTTCCAGAAATCAACCGCCTCGTCAGCCGCTGAAATGTAATTGTCGCGGCTGTGCCAGGCGGCGTCGATGCCAGCCACCTGCGGTTCGCCGGGCAGGGGGTTGGCCTGTTGCACCTCGGTGGCGACGGTCGGAGGGCCTTTGCCGACGACATCGCCGGAACTTTGGGCCAACACAGGATTGGCGAGGAGCGCGGTGGCAAGGGCGAGGGCGCTTGTCCGGGTCCACAGGGTCATGGCAGGGCCTCCAAAGATTTGCGTCGGATGCATGGCAACGCGGTGTGACCAGACGCGGTTCGCCGTTTTGCTCCGGGGTCAGCAACACATGGCCGCCGTAATCCGTTGGGTACGCAGCAGCCCACTGCCCGGCGGCAGGTTTTCAGCGTGTCCGGCGCCAAGGGCCCCTTCTGTCGGAGCGCCCAAGATGCCGCCTCGACCACGCAGCAGGAAAGCGCTCCAATGCATTTCCCCGCCCGCCACGCCTTTATGCCCACGCTCCTGCTCGCGGTCCTTTTGGCTGTGATGTTTGCCGCCGGGCCTGCGCGTGCCGCCAGCCTGGTCGAGGCGGCGCAGCAGGTTCCGGTGGGCGAGATGGTCCCCGGCGCCGACCGCCTGGGCGAGGCGGAGGGCGATCCGCCGGTCCTGCCGGCCTACAAGGGCGACGAACTGATCGGCTACGTCTTCCTCAACTCCGACTTTGCCGGCGCGGTCGGGTATTCGGGCAAGCCCATCCATGTGCTTGTCGGCATGACCGTGGACGGCCGCGTTTCCGGTCTGCGGTTGATGGGCCATTCGGAGCCCATCGTGCTGATCGGCATTCCCGAAGCCAAGATGACCCAGTACCTCAACGGCTTGGTCGGCTGGGATGCGATCTCCCTGGAGGCGACGCCCGAGGGCGGGCAGGCCGACATTATCTCCGGCGCCACCGTCACCGTCCTCGTGATGCAGGACAGTATCTTTCGCGCGGCGGCCACGGTGGCGCGGCGGCTGGGCATCGGCGGCCTGACGCCGCTGTCGGAACAGGCGGCGCCGACGCGCCAGATCGCCGACGTCGAGCCCGAGGTGCGCAACTGGGAAGCCCTGACCGGCGACGGCAGCATCCGGCGCATGCTCCTGTCGGTCGCCGACGTCAACGAGCGGTTCGAGGCGACCGGCAATCCCGAGGTCATCCGCCGCCCGGAACGCGGCGACCCCGACGAGGTCTTCATCGACCTGTTCGTCGCCCAGGTCAGCGTGCCGACCATCGGCCGGTCGCTGCTCGGCGCCAACGAGTACGCCAACATGATGGCGTGGCTGGAGCCCGGCGAGCACGCCATCCTGGTCATGGGCCGGGGGCGGTATTCGTTCAAGGGATCGGGCTATGTGCGCGGCGGCATTTTCGACCGCATCCAGCTCAGCCAGGATACCACCACGGTGCGGTTCCAGGACCGCCAGCATCGCCGCTTGCGCTCGGTCGCGGCGGAGAATGCGCCGGATTTCACCGAGGTCGATCTGTTCAAGATCACCCCGGACACCGGCTTCCGGCCGACCCTGCCGTGGGAGCTGGACCTGTTGGTGTCACGGGCGACCGGCGCGCTGACCAAGTCGTTCGTCAGTTTCGAGTTGCCCTACGTGGTGCCCGAACGCTACCTGACCGAACCTGAACCGGCGCCCGAACCTGTTGCGGCGGCTGCGACAGCCCCGGCCGGTGTGGAGACTGCCTCGGGCATGGACGACACGCCTCTGTGGCAGCGTATCTGGATGTCCAAGATCCCGCAGGTCATCACGGTGGCTCTGGCCCTCGTCACCCTGACGGCGCTGTTCTTCTTTCAGGCGCCGCTGGTCAAACGGCCCAGGCTGCTGTTCTGGGTCCGGATGTCTTTTCTGGCCTATACGCTGGTGTGGCTCGGCTGGTGGGCCAACGCCCAGCTTTCGGTGGTCAACGTCCTGACCTTCAGCAACTCGCTGCGGACGGATTTCAGTTGGGACTACTTCCTGATGGACCCGCTGGTGTTCATCCTGTGGTTCGCCACCGTGGCCGCCCTGCTGTTCTGGGGGCGCGGGCCGTTCTGCGGCTGGCTGTGCCCGTTTGGGGCGCTGCAGGAATTCGCCGCGCAGGCAGCCAAGACGCTGCGCATCCGCCAGATCAGGGTGCCGTGGTCGGTCAACGAACGCCTGTGGCCGATCAAGTACATCATCTTCCTCGGCCTGTTCGGCTTTGCGCTTTACGACCTGGCCCTAGCCGAAAAAATGTCGGAGGTGGAGCCGTTCAAGACCGCCATCATCCTCAAGTTCATGCGCGAGTGGTGGTTCGTGTTCTACGCCCTGCTGCTGCTGTTCATCGGCCTGTTCATCGAGCGTTTCTTCTGCCGCTACCTGTGCCCGCTGGGTGGCGCGCTGGCCATTCCCGGCCGCCTGCGCATGTTCGAGTGGCTGAAGCGGTGGCCGGAGTGCGGCACGTCGTGCCAGCGCTGCGCCAACGAATGTCCGGTCCAGGCCATCCACCCCGAGGGCAATATCAATCCCCACGAGTGCATCTACTGCATGCACTGCCAGGAGCTCTATTTCGACGATTACCGGTGTCCGCACAACGTCACGCGCCGCCTCAAGAAGGAACGGCGCACCCAGTCGTCGCGGGCCTCCGGTGAGCAGCCGTTGGTGGCGAACGGGCCATCCGGCGAGGCCGGTTCACAAACCGGTTGACCAAACCAAGGAGGACTCCATGAAGAAGACGGAAACTGCACAGAAGGGAATGAGCCGGCGGGCCTTGTTCGGCAGCTCGGCCAAAGGTGCCTTTCTGGCTGGACTGGCCACTGCGGCCGGGCCGGCGGCGCTGTTCGCCGGCTCCACCGGCGGCGCCAAGCCAGCCGCGGCGCAGGGATCGGACGATACCATCATCCATCCCGGCCAACTGGATGAGTACTACGGGTTCTGGTCGTCGGGTCAGTGCGGCGAAATGCGCATCTTCGGCGTTCCGTCCATGCGCGAGCTGATGCGCATTCCCTGCTTCAACATCGACAGCGCCACCGGCTGGGGCGTCACCGAGGAAAGCCGCCGCATCCTGACCGAGGGCCTGCTGCCCGAAACCAAGGAGTTCCTCGACAAGAAGGGCTTCAAGGGCATCTACCCCAACGGCGACCTGCACCATCCCCACATGTCGTTCACCGACGGCACCTATGACGGGCGCTACATCTGGGCCAACGACAAGGCCAACACGCGCGTCGTCCGGGTGCGTTGCGACGTCATGAAGCCCGACAAGATCATCGAGATCCCCAACGCCCACGACATCCACGGGATGCGTCCGCAGAAGTTCCCCAAGACCGGCTACGTGTTCTGCAATGGCGAGCACGAGGCGCCCTTGCCCAACGATGGCAAGAATATGGAGGACGTCTCCACCTACCGCACCATCTTCACGGCCGTGGACGGCGAGGCGATGGAGGTCGCCTGGCAGGTCATCGTAGACGGCAACCTCGACAACGTGGACTGCGACTACCAGGGCCGCTACGCGTTCTCGACCTGCTACAACTCCGAAATGGGCATGACGCTGACCGACATGACGGCGGCGGAGCAGGATTGGGTCGTCATCTTCGACACCAAGGCGATCGAGGAAGGCATCAAGGCCGGCGACTTCACCGAGATGAAGGGCGCCAAGGTGCTCGACGGGCGCAAGGCGGCCAACTCCAAGTACACCCGCTACGTCCCGATCTCGACCAGCCCGCACGGCATCAACACGGCGCCGGATGGCAACTACGTCTGCGTCAATGGCAAGCTGTCGCCGACCGTGACCGTGCTGGACGTGCGCAGGTTCCCCGACCTGTTCGCCGGCAAGATTGAGCCGCGCGGCATCGTGGTGGCCGAACCTGAACTGGGCCTTGGCCCGCTGCACACCGCGTTCGACGGGCGCGGCAACGCCTATACGACGGTGTTCATCGACAGTCAGGCGGTGAAGTGGAACATCGAAAAGGCCATTCAGAAGTTCAATGGCCAGGACGTTGATCCGATCATCGAAAAGATCGACGTGCATTATCAGCCGGGCCACAACCACACCACCATGGGCGAAACCAAGGAGGCCGATGGCAACTACCTCATCAGCCTCAACAAGTTCTCCAAGGACCGCTTCCTCAATGTCGGTCCGCTGAAGCCCGAGAACGACCAGTTGATCGACATTCGGGGCGACCGGCCCATGAAGATCGTCCACGACGGCCCGACCTATGCCGAGCCGCACGACTGCGTTCTGGTCCGGGCCGACATCGTCAACCCGCGCCGCACCTGGGATCGGGCGGATTCGATGTTCGCCCCGACCGTCGAACTGGTGCGCAGCCTGGGCCTTGACCCGGAAACCGCCAGCGACGTCATCCGCAAGGATGGCCGGGTCTATGTGGTCATGCACTCCTTTGCGCCGCAGTTCTCCATGGAGAAGTTCACGGTCAAGCAGGGCGAGGACGTCACCGTCATCATCACCAACATCGACGACGTGGATGACCTGACCCACGGCTGGACCTTGGCAAACTACGGCCTTGCCATGGAACTCCCGCCGCAGGCCACGGCCTCGGTGCGGTTCACCGCCGACCGACCCGGCGTGCACTGGTACTATTGCCAGTGGTTCTGCCATGCCCTGCACATGGAAATGCGCGGGCGCATGTTGGTCGAGCCGGTCGGAGCCTAAGGTGCGGCTCTGGCTTTCCCTTGCGGTGGTGCTGGCGGTCCTTGTGACCGCCAGCACCACCCGCGCCCTCGAACCGCCGCTTGCCGAACTTATCGCGCAGGCGGCGCCGGGGGCGGTGGTGCGCGTCGAGGCCGGGACCCACGCGGGGCCGCTGGTCCTCGACAAGCCGCTGGTCCTGGTCGGAGAGGCCGGGGCGATCATCGAAGGCGACGGGGAAAGCTCGGTCATCACCATCACGGCGTCCGACGTGACGGTGCGCGGCCTGACCATCACCGGGTCGGGCACCAGCCTGTCGGAGGAACATGCCGGCGTATATGTGGAGCGCACGGCCAGCAACGCCCTGATCGAGGACAACCGCATCGAGGGCAACCTGTTCGGGGTGTTCCTCAAGGGATCGCCGGCCGCCCTGGTGCGCGACAACGTCATCATCGGGCGCACCGACCTGCGCATGAGCGAGCGCGGCAACGGCGTTCATCTATGGAACGCGCCCGGCTCGCAGGTGGTGGACAACCACGTCAAGCATGGCCGCGACGGCGTATTTACGACAACCTCGAAGAACAACACCTTTGCTGGCAATACCTTCGAGGACCTGCGGTTCGCTGTGCACTATATGTATACGAATGAATCGACCATTCGAGACAACGTCTCGATCGGCAACCACGCCGGCTACGTCATCATGTTTTCGCACAACATCCGGGCGCGCAACAACGTCAGCCGGGGCGACCGCGACCATGGCTTGCTGCTCAACTACGCCAACGAGGCGCGGGTGGAGCGCAACGTGGTGACCGGCGGGTCCGACAAGTGCGTGTTCATCTACAATGCCCACAAGAACCGCTTTGCCGAGAACCACTTCGAGGGCTGCGGCATCGGCATCCACTTCACCGCCGGGTCGGAGCGCAACACCGTCACCCGCAACGCCTTCATCGGCAACCGCACCCAGGTCAAGTACGTCGGCAGCCGCAACATCGTCTGGACGGAGGACAACGTGGGCAACTACTGGTCCGACAACGCGGCGTTCGACCTCGACGGCGACGGCATCGCCGACCGCACCTATCGGCCCAACGGGCTGGTTGACCAGGTGCTGTGGCGCGCCCCGGCGGCCAAGCTGCTGATGGCGAGCCCAGCCATCCAGGTCTTGAAATGGGCCCAGTCGGCGTTTCCGGCCGTGCTGCCGGGCGGCGTGGTCGACACCCACCCCCTGATGCGTCCTCCAGTCGCCACAGGAGGCTCATGATGAGCGCGCTGAGCGTCCGCGACCTGTCCAAACACTACCGTTCTCTCCACGCGCTCGACGGCCTGACCCTCGACGTGGGCGAGGGCGAGATGCTCGCCCTGCTGGGCCACAACGGGGCGGGGAAGACCACGCTGATGAAATTATTGCTGGGCCTGACCCGGCCGACATCGGGCGAGATCACGTTGCTGGGCGCGCCGCCGGGGCCGCACCACCGCAAGCACATCGGCTTCCTGCCCGAGAACGTGTCGTTTTCCGGCGGCATGCAGGGCCGCGAGGTGCTGCGTTTCTATGCCCGCCTGAAGGGCGCCGGTCTTGACGAGGCCGAAACCCTGCTGGAGCGGGTCGGCCTGTCCGATGCCGCCCACAAGCCGGTGCGGACCTATTCCAAGGGGATGCGCCAGCGCCTTGGTCTGGCCCAGGCGCTGCTGGGTCACCCCCGGCTGCTGCTGCTCGATGAGCCGACAACGGGGCTGGATCCGGTGCTGCGGCAGGCCTTCTACGGCATCCTGCGCGACCTGCGCGACGCCGGGACAACGGTGCTGATTTCCTCGCACGTCCTGACCGAACTGGAACTGCGGGCCGAGCGCATCGCCATCCTCAGCCACGGCCGCCTCGTGGCCTGCGACACCCTGGACGGCCTGCGCCGCCACGCCGACCTGCCGGTGCGCATCCGCGCGGTCAAGGACGGCACCGAGCGGCGCCTGGAGGTCCGGCCGGAGGAAAAAATGGCCGCCATCCGCCAACTCGCCATGGAGCCGGTCGATGACCTGGAGGTCATCCCGCCCAGCCTGGAAGACATCTACACCCACTACGGCGCCGAGACGGCCCGCGCCGAAACCGCGCGCAGGGAGGCCGCCGAATGAGCGCTTTTAGCAGGGCTTCCGCTGTCGCGGACGGGCTGCCGCCCGACCCGCCTGGAGCGATGCTCCAGACCTCCTTGTTTTTAATAAAAGAAAAGGGGTTCGGGGACAGGTCCCCGAGCGGGCGCGGGCGGCAGCCCGCTCTTCTGAAGGGGCGGCCGACATGAGCCCTATTGCCACCATCGCCGGCAAGGAAATCCGCGAGGGCCTGCGCAACCGTTGGGTCGCCGCCGCCACGCTGCTGCTTGCCCTGCTGGCCCTGGCGCTGGCCTTCATTGGGGCGGCGCCGACCGGGGACGTGGCGGCCGGGCGGCTGGCGGTCACCGTGGTGTCGCTGGCCTCGCTGGCGATTTACCTGCTGCCGCTGATTGCCCTGCTGCTGGCCTTCGACGCCATCGTGGGCGAGGCCGAGCAGGGAACCCTGCTGCTGCTGCTGGCCCATCCGATCAGCCGGTGGCAGGTGCTGGCCGGCAAGTTCGTCGGCCAGGCCGCCATCCTGGCCTTTGCCACCATCGTCGGGTTCGGGCTGGCCGCCGTCGCGGTGAGCCTGGTCCAGGCCCCGTCGGCCGGGGAGTGGCGGGCCTTTGCCGGACTGGTCGGGGCGAGCGTGCTGCTCGGCTGGTCGTTCATCGCCATCGGCCACTTGGTCAGCGTTTTGGTGGCGGAGCGCACCACGGCGGCCGGCGCGGCGGTGGCCGTATGGCTGCTGTTGGTCGTGCTTTATGACATGGGCTTGCTGGGGGTTCTGGTGGCGACGGGCGGGCAGGGGGTCATTGGCGACATCCTGCCGGCCCTGCTGATGCTCAACCCGGCCGACGCCTACCGGCTGGTCACCCTGACCAGTTTCGAGGCGGCGGCCGACGTCGCGGGGTTCGGCGCGGTATCCGAAGGCATTTCGCCCTTCGCTGCCCTGGCTGCCCTGGTGGCCTGGATCGCGGTTCCGCTGGGCATCGCCGGGCTGGTCTTCACACGGAGGGAAATCTGATGCGCATGCGCTGGCTGGCAACCGCCCTGATGGTCTTCACGCTCACCGCCTGCGGCGAGGAGCAGCAGGCGGCGGAGGCTCCGCCCCCCGTCGCCCCGACGCGCGAGGCCGTTACCTACTTCGGTCGCATGATCCTGGTCGACCACCAGGGTCCCAAGGCCCAGATCCACCTGGAAAGCCAGGAGGAACCCCTGTGGTTCCCGGCCGTGCGCGACGCCTTCGCCTTCACCGTGCTGCCCGGCGAGGCGCGGGACATCACGGCGATCTATGTGACCGACATGGCGGCCTCCGAGGGCTGGGATAACCCGCAGGTCTGGGTTCCGGCCGGGTCCGCCGTCTACGTCATCCGCTCCGACCGCACCGGCGGCATGGGGATGCCCGAGGCCGTGCCGTTCACCGACCGCGCCGCAGCCGAGGCGTTCGTCGCCGATTACGGCGGAGAGATCGTCGCCTGGGATGCCATCCCCGAGGCCTACGTGCTCGGCGAAGGGGAGGAGCCCGCTCCCGGCATGACCCATTCCGGAGGAGGCCACTGATGCCACTCACCCGCCGCCGTTTCCTGACCATCGCCGCAGGGTCAGCAGCCCTGGCCATCGCCGGAGGATCTGCCGTCGCCCGCCCGCGCGACATCGTCCGCTGGCGCGGCGCCGCGCTGGGGGCGGAGGCCGAGATGCTGCTGCCGGGGCCGGGTGCGGGGGAGGCCATCGACGCGGCCCTGAAGGAAATCGACCGTCTGGAGAGCATCCTCAGCCTGTATCGGCCCACCTCCGCGCTGTGCCGGCTGAACCGCGACGGTAAGCTGGCCGCGCCGCCGCTGGAACTGGTCGAGGTCCTGAGCCATGCGGAAACCGTGTCCCGACTGTCCGGCGGTGCCTTCGACGTGACCGTGCAGCCGCTGTGGGGGCAGGCCGCAACGCCCGAACGCCTTGCCCTTGTCGACTGGCGGGGCGTGGAGGTGACGCCGGCCGCCGTGCGGTTGGCCCGGCCGGGGATGCAGGTCACCCTGAACGGCATTGCCCAGGGCTATGTCACCGACCGGGTGGCCGAGATATTGCGCCGCCGGGGCCACGACTCCGTGCTGATCGACCTGGGCGAGGCGCGGGCCGTGGGGCGGCACCCCGGCGGTCGGCCCTGGCGGGTGGCGCCCGGCACCGAGGAGGCTCCTGTGGCGCTGGAAAACGCCGCCCTGGCGACCTCGGCCGACGACGACGACCTTGGGCAGAACCATCTGGTCAATCCGGCCACCGGGGGAGGCGGAGTGTGGCGCAGCGTCACCGTCCAGGCCGTGAACGCCATGCAGGCCGATGCGCTGTCCACGGCGCTCGTCCTGCTGCCGGAGGCTGCCGCGCGGCGAACCTTCGCCGAAAGCGGCGCCGTGCGGGCGTGGCTGCGCGGCCGCGACGGCACGGTTCTCAGACTTGGCTGACGCCTGCTGCCGGCATTGTGCGCCGCTTTAGGTTGTGCTATATATATCATTCGTTCCTGAGGGGCCGGACGGCGGGAAAATCATTGTCCCGCTAACGAGTAGGGATGTGTGACGACCTGAAGCCGGTGTATAAGGGCTTGGCGGGCGTTGCTCGCGGGGTGTGCGTCTGGGGGCTGGGCGAATGGGAAGCCAACCGGAACATCCCGGTGTGCCGCCGCACGGTGGCGACCGGAGGAGACTGTGGCCCTGGCGCTCGCTGCCCCTGGGGACGCAGCTTCTTTTGCTGCTGTTCGTGGTGGTTCTGGTCCCGGTCTTCATCATCGCGATCAACGCCGAACTTGTTGGCACCCGCCTTCAGGACAGCATCCGCACCAGCATTGACGAGGTTGCCGCGGCCCTTCTGACGGCCGCCCCCGATATGCGCGATGCCGCCGTGACCCATGCCTCGGAAGGGCTGGATGAACGGGTCCGCCAGGAAATCGAGCGCATGACCACGGATCTGGCCCGCTCGGTGGCCCGCTTCCTCCATGAACGCGACCATGACGTCCTCTATGCCGCCACCCTGCCGGCCGATGCGGCGGCCTATCGGGCTTTCCTCGAGCACAGCGTGGGACCCGTGCCGCAGAACGCCGTGGAGTGGCGCCTGAAGGCCGACGGCAGCGGCTGGGAACCGGCCGAAATCGCCGCTCCGGCGGCCCCCGCCCCGGAGGTGCAGCCGTCCGGCGCGCAGCCCGATGCGGCGGCGCAGCGGCGGCTGTGGAAGGAACGCCCTCCCGAACAGGTCGGCCTCGGCACGCCGCAGGCCCTGTACCTGGAAATGACCCTGGTCGGCCTGGACGGCCGGGAGCGCCTGAAGGTCACGACCGACCCCACCCTGCCGACCGACCTGCGTGACATCCGCCGGCGCGAGAACACCTTTGCCCGTGCGGAAAGCTACTTCGACGCCCTGCGGGCGCTGCAGCCCGGCGAGATCCACGTCACCGAGATGATCGGCGCCTACCAGGGGACCCACGTCGTCGGCCCGTTCACGCCGGCCGCGGCCGAGGCGGCGGGCATTCCCTTCACGCCCGAGGCCTCGGCCTATGCCGGAACCGAGAACCCGGTCGGGCGGCGGTTCAAGGGCATCGTGCGGTGGGCCACCCCGGTGGTGCGCGACGGGACGGTGACCGGCTACGTGACCTTGGCCCTCGACCAGCGCCATCTGGCGGCCTTCACCGACACGCTGGACCCGACCGAGGACCGCTATTCGGCCACGCCCGACCCGACCGACGGCAACTACGCCTTCATGCTCGACCACAAGGGGCGGACGATCACCCATCCGCGCCATTACTACATCGTCGGCCACGATCCCGAGACCGGGGCCCTGGTGCCGCCGTGGCTCGAAGAACGCATGTATCGCCAGTGGCAGGACAGCGGCCTGCCGATCGAGGAGTTCCTGGCCGGCGTGCCGGTCTTTGACGGCCAGTCCCTGAACAAGCGGCCGTCCAAGGAGCAGTTGCAGCAGGGCACGGTGGCCGCCGACTGCCGCTACCTGAACTTCGCGCCGCAGTGCAGCGGCTGGCATGACCTGACCATCGGCGGCGGGTCGGGGTCTTTCCAGATCTTCTGGAGCGGCGTGTCGAAGCTCAACACCGCCGCGCCGATCCCCTATTACACCGGCCCCTACGCCGACAGCGAGCGCGGGTTCGGCTATGTGACCGTCGGCGTCAACCTGGCCCGGTTCCACGCTCCCGCAGAGGAAATCAGCGGGTTGATCGACGGCATCGCCTCGGCCTTTGCGGAACGCACCAGGCAAAGCGTCAACGCGCTGGGGTCCCATGTCGACACCATCTTCACCAGCGCCCAGGTCGGCCTGTGGGTCCTGGCCGCCATCCTGATGGCGGCGTCGCTGGCCATTGCCGCGGTGTTCTCGCGCACGCTGGGCCGCCGCGTGTCCGAGGTGGTCGGCGGCATCCGCACCTTCAAGGAAGGCCACCGCGACCACCGCATCCCCGTCCGCTCGGACGACGAGATCGGCCGCATCGCCGAGGCCTTCAACCTGATGGCCGAGGAAACCGACGGCGCCGTCCACGCGCTGATGGACAGCGAACAGCGGTTCCGCGCCACCTTCCAGCAGAGCGTGCTGCTGCTTGGCCTGCTGGCGCGCGACGGCACGCTCATCAAGGTCAACCCTGCCGCCCTGCGGGTCATCGGGGCGCGCGACCAGGACGTCATCGGCCGCCCGTTCTGGGACACCCCGTGGTGGCGCACCGATCCGGTCCAGGTGGAGCGCCTGAAGCGTGCCGTGGCCGAGGCCGCGGCCGGGCGCGTGGACCGTTTCACCGGCGTCCACCACACCGGGTCCGGCCGTGTGGTCGTGGTCGACCTGACCATTGCGGCCATCTCGCTCAGCACCGGCGTGGAGATCCTGGTCATCGGCCATGACGTCAGCGACCGCCACGCCATGGAACGCCAGCGCGAGGAACTGATCGACCGCCTGGGCCGGAGCAACGCCGAACTCAGCCGTTTTGCCGAGGTCACCGCCCACCACCTGCAGGAACCGGTGCGCCGCCTGACCAGCTTCTCGACACGGCTTGAGCGGACGCTCGGCCCCGCCCTGGACGGGCTGCCCGATGCCCAGGTGTCGCTGGGCTTCATCACCGACAACGCGGCACACCTGCGCTCGCTGCTGCAGGACGTCCAGGTCTATCTGTCGGCCGACCAGCCGCGCGGCGACGTGGCGCCGGTCAACGCGGCGTGGGCCGTGGAGGAGGCACGCTCCCGGCTGTCCGACGGCATCGAGGAGGCCGCCGCCGACATCATCGTCATGCCGCTGCCCGATGTGATGATCGACCGGCCCCGCCTGCGCGACATCATGGTGGTGCTGCTGGAAAATGCGGTGAAGTTCCGCCGTCCCGACGTTCCCCTGAAGATCGTCATAGAGGGCGGCGGTGCCGCCGATGACGTGTACATTCGGGTGACCGACAACGGCATCGGTATCGAGCCGCGCTTCCGTGACCGGGTCCTTCAGGTGTTCGAGCGCCTGCACAAGATCACCGACTACCGAGGCACCGGAATCGGCCTGTCCATCGTGCGCCGCATCGCCGAAAGCCTCGACGGAGAGGTGCTGATCGACGACGGCATCGATGGCGGAACCAGCATCACCGTGGTGCTGCGCAAGCAGTCGGCCGAGCATGTTTCCGGCGGCCCCGGCGCAGCGCCCGTCCACTCGTCCGCCCCCACCCCCGCCCCCACCCCCACCCCCGCCCCCACCCCCGCCCCCACGCCCGCCCCCACGCCCGCAGGGGTCGACTGATCAAGTTCTCCGATGCTCCGCCGCGAACCGCAGGGCCGGCTGGCCGTTGTGGTTAGGCAACGAGTATGGAGACACTCATGCCCCAGATTTACGACATGCTTCAGAAGGATCACGAAACGGTGCGCACCGCGCTTGATCGTCTGATCGCGTCTGGAAACGGCGCCAAGAAGACGCGCGAGGATCTTTTCACCAAGGTGAAGAACGAACTGGAGCTCCACACGAAGTTCGAGGAAGAGGTGTTCTATCCGACCTTCCGGGCCGACAAGAAGGACAAGGAAGCCAAGGAAGAGGTCAAGGACGCCCTCGGCGAGCACAAGGACGCCAAGCAGATGCTGGCCAAGCTCGAAAAGATGGACATGACCTCCGACGAGTTCATCGAAAAGGTCAAGGAACTCAAGGCCGCTCTGGAGCACCACATCCACGATGAGGAGGACGAGATGTTCCCTCAGGCGCGGGAAGCCGTCAGCGACGAAGAGTCCCAGGAGATGGCCAAAAAGTACGCCGACATGAAGAAACAGGCGCACTGACGCACGCCCATCGTGCGGCATCCCGTCACCGCCCGCCGCCAGCGCCAGAAAGGGCGGGGGCGGGGTGCCGCTTCCTTTTCCACCGACCGGAGGATGAGCGATGCCCGCCGACAAGCCGTTCCCCCCGCAGCACCAGTCCCAGCCCGGCCGCGAACACCGCATGGATCCGGAGCCCGGCGTCATCCGCGACGACTACAAGGGCAGCGACAAGCTCAAGGACAAGGTCGCGCTCATCACCGGCGGCGACAGCGGCATCGGCCGCTCCGTCGCGGTTCATTTCGCCCGGGAGGGCTGCGACAGCGCCATCGTCTATCTTGAGGAGGACGTCGACGCCAACGACACCCGCGCCATGGTCGAGGCCGAGGGCCGGCGGTGCATCCTGCTGCGCGGCGACGTCGGCGACAGGGCCTTCTGCGAACGCTGCGTGGATGAAACCGTCAAGGCCTTCGGGCGCCTCGACGTGCTGGTCAACAACGCGTCGGAACAGCACAAGACCGAGGACTTCATGGAAGTCACGCCCGAGCTGTGGGAGCGCGTGTTCCAGACCAACATCCACGCCTATTTCTACTTCTGCCGCGCCGCCGTGCCGCACATGAAGGACGGCAGCGCGATCATCAACACCACCAGCGTCAACGCCTACAAGGGCAACGCCGGGCTGATCGCCTATTCGTCCACCAAGGGCGCGGAACTGGCCTTCACGCGGTCCCTGGCCCTGGCCCTGGTCGACAAGGGCATCCGGGTCAATGGCGTCGCGCCGGGGCCGATCTGGACGCCGCTCATCCCGGCCTCGTTCCCCGACGAGAAGGTGGCGTCGTTCGGCAAGCAGGTGCCCATGGGGCGCGCCGGCCAGCCCGAGGAAGTGGCCCCCAGCTACGTCTTCCTGGCCAGCACCGACGCCTCGTACTTCACCGGCCAGGTGCTGCACCCCAACGGCGGGTACATCGTGAACGCGTAAGGAAGGACTGGGCGCTGCCCAGGCCCGCCAAGGGCCGAGCGGCCCTTGGATCCCATGAGGGGTTTTTATGCCCGCTCATCTTGCGCCGCAGGCAGACACATCGGTTCATCACGGATCAGCGGGAAGATCCTCTTAGCGCTGCAAGCTTTTCCAAGCTGACAGCCGATTTCCCAGCCCCACCACGTGGGTACGCGGGTCAAGCCCGCGCACGACAAGTCTTTGTTATTCAAACATAAGTTTGTCGTGGCCGGGCTTGACCCGGCCATCCACGTGCGCATTACATAACCGCTTTTTGGGACGGCGCCCTGAGGGGTGGCCTTTCCCGCAAATCCGCGATGAACCGATAAATCCGCCATTTACTGCGCTGCGTGCGGCCGTCCCCCGCAGCCAGTTCCCGAGGTCCAGGAGGCGCGCCTCCTGGCGGGTGCGGGCAGAGCCCGCGTTCTTTCCCGGCCCCCGTTATTCCGGGTACGAGATCGCCAGGATCTCCAGCGTGTCCTCGCCGGCCGGGGTGCGGACGCGGACTTCGTCGCCCAGGCTGGCGCGCATGAGCGCCTTGGCGACGGGCGACAGCCAGCTTATGGAGCCCGCCGTGAGGTTGGCCTCGTCCTGGCCGACGATGGTGACGGTCACTTCCTCGTCGCGGTCGTTGACGTAGGTCACCGTCGCGCCAAAGAACACCCGATCGCGGTTGGTCTGCTGACGGGGGTCGATGACCTCGGCGGTTTCCAGGCGCTTGCCCAGGAACCGCATGCGGCGGTCGATCTCGCGCAGGCGCTTTTTGCCGTAGATGTAGTCGCCGTTTTCCGACCGGTCGCCGTTGGCGGCGGCGCGGGACACCGCCTCGACCACGATGGGGCGGTCGATGGTGCGCAGCTTTTTCAGCTCGGCCCGCATGGCGTCGTTGCCGGCCGGGGTTATCAGGTTGCGAGGGGCGCCGGGATCGACTTTTTCAGGCTGCAGCTTGGGCGCGGCGCGGCGCATGGCGTCCTCATCTCGATACGGGTTGGCCTGCAGAGTAGCAAGTGGCGCTCCAAAGGCAAGCCGCGCCACGTCCGGTTGGGGGTGGGCGTTGGTACCGGAGTTTATAACCCACCTGCCGGAGGAGTAACCGGAATGGCTGAAGTCCGCGATACCGTCATTGACTGGCTGCGTGATGCCCACGCCATGGAAGAGGCCGCCATCCACAACCTGGAAAAGAACGTCGACCGGTTCAAGGCGTATCCGGAGATGGAACGGGTCTTCCGCCAGGATCTTGAAGAATCCCGTCACGCCTCGGCCGAGTTGAAGCAGTCGCTGCAGCGCCTGGGCACGGACAATTCCGCCCTCAAGGACGCCGGCATGAAGTTCGCGGGCGCCATACAGCCGTTCATGGCCGGGATGTCGGGCGACGACGTGGTCAAGCACTTGCTGGCCGCCCAGGCCTACAAGCACTTCGAGGTGGCGTCGTTCCGCTCACTGGCGGCGGCGGCCGAAACGCTGGGCGACGCGCAGATCAAGGCGTTGTGCGAACGGTCCGGCGACCAGAAGAAGGCGGTCGCCGCGCGTATCGAGGAAAACCTGCCCCGCGTCACCCAGGCCTACCTCGCCCAGGCGCACTGACGCGCGTGGTTTCAGGTGGGGGCCGGCAGGGCGACAGTCACCGCCGCGCCCCCGTCGCCCATGGCGCGGCCGACGGTCATGCTGCCGCCGAGCTGGGCGGCCAGGGCCTCGACCAGCGTCAGGCCGAAGGAGTGCCTGCGTTCCCGTGGCAACCGGGTGAAGCCGGGTCCGTTGTCGGCAACCGTCAGGACCATGGCCTCGTCGCTCCGCAGCGTGACGTCGATGCGCAGGGGGCGGTGGGGCACGACGGCGTGCTTCACGGCGTTCATCACCAACTCGACGGCGATCAGCGAGAGCGGCGTGGCCACGGTCGGTGTGAGCCGGGCTTCGGGCGGGCAGGAAACCGTCACCTCGGGCGTGCACTCATCGGCGTTCCAGGCGGTTGCCGCGACCTCGCTCAGCAGGCCGCGCAGGTGCTCGCCGACCGCGATATCGGCGGCGGTTCCCGAGCGGTAGAGGGACTCGTGGATACGTCCGAAGGTCTGAACCCGGCCGACCGCCTCCAGTAGTTCGGTCTGCACTTCCGCCGAGTCCTGTGCCCGCGCCTGCATCTGCAGGAGAGCGGCCACCGATGCGATGTTGTTGGTGATGCGGTGGTTTGCCTCGTGCACCAGGGAGTCGCGATGTTCCACGTCGGCCAGGGCGGTGTCCAGGGCCTCCCGGGCGCGGAGTTCACCGACCACAGCGGCCGCGTAATGGCTCAACACCGTGGCGGCGGCCACGGCGTCAGCCGCGAAGGGCTGTTGCCCGTGCAGATGCACCAGCCCGCATGCCGGCCCCTGACCGGACACCATGGGCAACCCCAGCCAGTGGGCGCAGGCGCTGCCCACCGCGGCACCCGGGGCGGCGTGCGGTTCCGGGCCGGCGCAGGCATGGGCATAGATCTCGGCCTGCCAGAGCTGGCGCGATGCGGCGCCGGCCGGGGCCAGCGCGACGAAGGTCTGGCTGTCCGGAGCGTCGGCCTCATCCGTCAGGCTGATCGCCACGGCGTCCGCCCCGGTCAGCCGCCGAACTTCTTCGGCCAGAGCATCCAGCCGGGCGGTGCGGTCGGACAGGGCGCCCACGCGACGCAGGGAATTCGCCAATGAATCGATGGGGGATGGCGCGAGCGCATGACCGCCCGCGGGGGCTTCGGCGGTGGGTTCAGCGTGTCGGATAATGGCCTCCTGCGCGCGCCATCAGGACTGGAAGTACAACCAGGTCGAGGGACCAAAGTTATTTACTGTAACACCGCAGGTAAGAACGCAGGAGCCCTTTCGCCCCAGGCGCCGATTATTCATCCTGTGGTCGAACAGCCCGCGCAACGGCCCGGCCAAAGGTCGTACCCAGGGCAACGCCGGCCAAGTTGGCGACGGCGTCGCCGATCATGGAGGAGCGCGTCGCCACCAGCATCTGCGCCATCTCTGTCCCCACGGCGCTCAGCAGCAACACGATCAACACCCACCGGCCGCCGCGCTCGCGCAGCACCAGGGCGGCCAGAAGCGACAGCCAGCCGAAGGCGATGAAGTGCGCCGCCTTGTCCAGTCCGAAGCGGCCGGGCGGTCCCAGCCCGGGCGTCAGTGTCAGGGCGATGACGACGCCGAGGCTCGCCCACCACAACAGCGTGGCGAACGGCGCGATTCTGCCCAACAGGGCGCGCAGAGCGTCCTTCACGGCCTCTCCTGTCCGGGTTTCGGTGACGACACACAGTGTCCCGAATGACCAACGTTCAGCACGGGCCAAGGGTCGTGGGTCAAAAGCGTTAGTTTTCCTGCGCGCGGTCAGTCGATCCACAGGCCGTCCGGCAAGGACAGCCGGCGCGGCGGCCCGTCGCCGTCCCGCGCGATCTTCAGCACCATCCGCCACTCCGGCCCGGTTCCCAGGCTCAGCAGGCCCAGCGCCGCCAGCGTGCGCAGGTCGGCGCTCGGTGGCACAGGACCGGGGCGGTCCAGGTGGACGCCGACGATGGCGCCCAGGCCGGGCTGCCGGTGCGGTTCCGGCCGGCCGATCACCGGCGGCAGGAAAAGGAACGGCTGCGCGGCGTCGTCACTGAGGGTGGCCACCGGGACGCTCATGCCGGGCGGCAGGAACGGCGCGGCGTAGTCCCAGGTGCGGAAGGGCAGGGCCTCGTCGGCGGTGTCGGGCACCACGCAAATCCCGAACGGGCAGGCGCCGGTTTCCCGCCAGCGGGCGCGCTCGGCCAGCCGGGTCCGGACCAGCACCGGGGCGGTGATTTCCGCCCGGTCGGTCTCCCACAGCAGTTCGAGGTAGGTGTCGCCGAATACAAAGCAGACGTTGGCCGTTCCCTGGCCGGGGTGCGCCCGGCGGAAGCTTTCCACCAGACCGGCCGGGGGCGGCGCATCGGGCGGCACGAACGCAAAGACGTGGTGCAGGCGCAGGCTCATGGTGGCCCGCCAGCGCAATAGGCGCGCAGCCGGTCGGGGTCGGTGATGATGACCTCCTCGCCCTCGCAGGCGATGCCGGCGGCGTCCAGGCGGCGCAGGGCGCGCGACAGGCTGGCCGGGTCGATGCCGATACGGCTGGCGATCACCTGTTTGGCGTGCGGCAGCCGCCCATGTCCGGCCCACCGTCCGCTTTCCAGCAGGGCCAGCAGGGTGGACGCCAGGCGCTGGGCCGGGGACTGGCTCTTGAGCTGGCTGATTTCGGCGATCATGAAGTGCTGGCGGGCGATCAGGGCGTCGAGCATGTAGAACGCGAGGTCCGGGTCGTCGCGCAATGCGGTCTCGAACGGCGCCCGTTCGATGCGCACCACCTCGGCGCCGGGCTGGGCCTCGGCGTTGACCGGGAAGCGGCCGGACCCGAACATGGCGGCCTCGGCAAAGGTTTCGCCGGCCTCGACCACGGTGACCACCGCTTCGGCGCCCTCGGCGGTCAGGGTGGACAGGTGGACCCGCCCGGCCAGCACCACAAAAAAGCCGTCGGCCGGGTCGCCGGCGGAAAACAGCAGGGTGGGGCTGTCGAACACCCGCACCGTGCCGCGTCCGCACAGGGTGGCCAGGCGGTCCTGGTCGAGGCGCGAGAACAGCGGAACCTGGGCGATCAGGGCGATGTCGGCGGGGTTGATGGCCCGTTGCCTCATGACGCGTCCTCCCCGTCGGATGGCGTGTAGCCGCAGCTTTCGGCCAGGGCCTCGACGTCCTCGATGACCAGCCGGCCGCGTCCCTCGGGATGCACGCCCAAGGCCTCCAGCGCGGTCAGGGAGCGGGACAGGCTTTCCGGCGTCATGCCGAGTTTTTCCGCCACGACGCGTTTGGTGAAGGGCAGGGTGACGGTGACCGTCCCTTCCTCCTGGCCGCCCAGTTCGAGCAGGTACATGGCCAGCCGCTGCGTGGTGGTCTTGAGCTTGAGATCGGTGATCTGGCCCAGCAACATGCGCAGGGACGCCGACAGGCCGCCCATCATGCGCAGGACCAGGGCCATGTCGCCGGCCAGCAGGGCGCGCGCCGCCCCACCGTCAACGGCCACCAGCCGGACGGTGTCCAGGGCCTGCGCCCCGGTCGGATAGGTCCCCAGGCCGGTGATGGCGCTTTCCCCGATCACCGTGCCCGGCCCCACCACGTCGATGGTGCCGCTGGGCACGGTCAGCTTCACGAAGCCGTCGAGGACGACGAACATCTCGGCCGCCGGGGCGCCGTGGGCGGCGATGACGCTGCCCGGCTCCGCGGTGCGCACGGCGCTTGCCGCGGCCATGCCGCGCCGCACCGGCTCGGGCAGGCGGGCGAACAGCGGCAGGGCGCTGAGGGCGGCGAAGGCCTGGGAATCGGGTGCCGGCGGCGGTGCGTTCAAGGCGTGGTCCTCAGTGGGCCATCAGGACGGGGACGGTCATGTGGTCGAGAATGTAGCGGGTCCCTCGGCCCCGACCGAGCGATGGGAAACCATAGTGGCCGTGCGCGCCCATGACCAGAAGGCCGGCACCTTCGTCCGTCAGGCGCGACAGCAAAAGGTCCATGATGCCGATGCCGGTGGCGTGGTGGCGCTCCCGCCGGGCCTTGACGCCCCAGGTTTCCAGCAGGGCGACCGGGTCGCTCCAGGCGGTTTCGTCGCGGGCCGGACGGCGGCCGTCGGGAATGACCTCAAGGACCAGCGCCGGGCCGCCCATCCTGAGCAGCGGACGCGCCCCGGCCAGGGCGTGGGCCGACTCGCGGGTGGCGTTCCAGGCGATGATCGACGGCGCCGACTCCAGCCGGAAGGTGCCGGCGTAGGGCACGATGAGGACCGGCGTGCCGGCCCCGATGACCACTTCCTCGACCAGTCCGGCCGGCACCGTGCGGTTGACGCCGTCCTCGTGCTGGCCCAGCACGGTCAGATCCGCGACGCGGGCAGCGGCCAGGATCTCCTGGGTCAACTGGTCGGGCTGGCCGGTCTCGACGCCGTACCAGTCGCCCGCCACGCCGTGCTCAGAGAGGGCTGCGACGAAGGCGTCGCGGCTGGCGGCCGAGGCGGCCTTGTGGGCCTCGGTCGGCCATCCGGCGATGGGGCCCGGCACCTTTGGGTCGGTTTCCGCGAACAGGCCGACCAGTCGGGCGCCCCGCTGCCGGGCCAATCCGCAGGCCATTTCCAGGCGCACGGCGCACCGTGCGGTGCTGTCGAGGTGGACCAGGATGCGTTCGCTACCGGACATTCGGACGACTCCTTGTGTTTGTTCTGGTTGCGTCCTGCGGACGCGGCGCCCACTCTTGCCAAGAGCCGCCTTTGTCACAGGAGCATCTCATGAGGGTCGTCGTTGCGCCCGATTCATTCAAGGGGTCTTTAACCAGCATCAAGGCAGCCGAAGCAATTTGCGCCGGGTTTAAGGATGCTTTCCCCAGCGTCACCTGCCTGTCCGTGCCCATGGCCGACGGCGGCGAGGGCACGGTCGAGGCCGTGGTCGCCGTGGTCGGCGGCGAAATCATCGAGGTTGCGGCCTCGGACCCGCTGCGCCGGCCGATATCGGCCCGATTCGGCTGGTGCCCGGAACGCCGTCTGGCGGTGGTCGAAATGGCCGCCGCGTCGGGCCTGCCGCTGCTGTCGGAGGCAGAGCGCGACCCCCTCAGGGCCACCACCTTCGGCACCGGGGAAGTGGTGCGCGCCGCCCTCGACCGGGGGGCCGAAAGCCTGATCGTGGGACTCGGCGGCAGTGCGACCACGGACGGCGGAAGCGGCCTGCTCCAGGCGCTGGGGGCGCGCCTGCTCGATGACCAGGGGAAGTCGGTGGACGGCTGCGGCGCCACCCTGGAGCGCATCGCCGAGGTTGACCTGTCGGGCCTCGATCCGCGCCTGCGCACGATTGCCGTGACCGTGGCGTGCGACGTGTCCAACCCGTTGCTCGGTCCCGACGGGGCGGTGGCGGTGTTCGGGCCGCAGAAGGGCATCGGCCCCGATCTGGCACCAAGGTTCGAGGCCGGCATGACCCGCTTTGCCGAGGCCCTGACCCGCGCCGCCGGGCGCGATTGCCGTGCCACGCCGGGCGCCGGGGCGGCCGGAGGCCTGGGCTTCGGCCTGATGGCGGGCTGTGCGGCCGAGGTGCGCAGCGGGTTCGAGCTGATATCCGAACTGGGCGATCTGGCCGGCAAGATGACCGGCGCCGACCTCGCCGTGACCGGCGAGGGGCGCCTCGACAGCCAGTCCTTTTTCGGCAAGGTGCCGGTGGGCATCGCGCGCCTGGGCCAAAAGACCGGCACCCCCGTGGTCGCCTTCGCCGGCCTGATCGAGGGCGACGCGGCCCTGTTCCGGGACGAGGGACTGCACGCGGTGCTGCCCATCGTCGACGCCCCGATGGATCTGGACGACGCGCTTGCCCAGGCACCGGACCTGTTGCGCCGCGCCGCCCGCCGGTTCATGGAGGTCCTGGTGCTGGGCTCCCGCACCCTTTCCTATCCATGCGATTGATACTGACTCACGCATATGGGGTGCGGCCCGCCCACTGCTTGAACTGACGCCCGATGGGCGCATCATTGGGGCGAGGGGCGGAGGACCGCCCGAAAAATCATGTGATAGGCGGTGCCGCCGCTCCCATCCGCAATGATGGAGAGTCCCATGACTGGCATCGACATGAAGACGGTGGACGGGCAACCGACCAAGGTTGCCGGGGAAACCATCGATACCCTGAAGGCAGGCCTGAGGGGCCGGGTCCTGGCTCCCGGCGATCCGGACTATGAGGAAACCCGTCGTATCTGGAATGCGATGATCGACCGGCGGCCCGGCCTGATCGTCCGCTGCGCCGGGGTGGCCGACGTGCTCACCTGTGTCGCCTTTGCCCGCGACGCCAATCTGCTGACCGCCGTGCGTGGCGGCGGCCACAACATCGCCGGCAGCGCCTTGTGCGAGGGCGGCCTGCTGATCGACCTGTCGCTGCTGCGCTCGGTGCATGTGGATCCGTGGCAGCGCACGGCGGTGGTCGAACCGGGCGCGCTGCTGGCCGACTTCGACCACGAGGCCCAGCAGTTCGGCCTCGCCACGCCGCTCGGCATCAACTCGACGACCGGGGTTGCCGGGCTGACCCTTGGCGGCGGCTTCGGGTGGCTCAGCCGCAAGCACGGCATGACCATCGACACCCTGATTTCCGCCGACATCGTCACCGCCGCCGGCGACCTGCTGCGGGCCAGCGCGCAGGAGAACGCCGACCTGTTCTGGGCCATCCGGGGCGGCGGCGGCAATCTGGGGATCGTGACGTCCTTCACCTTCCGTTTGCATCCGGTCGGGCCGCAGGTGACCGCCGGCCTCATCGTTTATCCCTTCGACGACGCCCGGGCAGTCCTGCCGCGCTACCGTGATCTCGCGGGGCGGGCCTCGGATGACCTGACCTGCTGGAGCGTCCTGCGCCAGGCACCGCCGCTGCCGTTCCTGCCGCAGGATGTCCATGGCAAGGAGGTCGTCGTGCTGGCCCTGTGCCACGTCGGCGCCCCGGACGTTGCAGAGCGAGACATCGCGCCGCTGATGGAGTTGGGCACGCCGGTCGGCGTCCACGTCGGCCCCATGCCGTTTGCCGCCTGGCAGCAGGCATTCGACCCGCTGTTGGCGCCGGGCTCGCGGAACTACTGGAAGTCCCACAACTTCGCCCGGCTGGACGACGGGGCGATCGGCGTGATGATCGACTACGCCGGCCGCCTGCCGACCCCGCAGAGCGAAATTTTCATCGCCCAGTTGGGCGGCGCCACCAGCCGCGTTCCGCCTGACGCTACGGCCTATCCGCACCGCGACGCCGAGTTCGTGATGAATGTCCATACGCGGTGGGAGAGCGCCGCCGACGATCAGCGCTGCATCGACTGGGCGCGGGCCTTCTTCCGCGACACCGCGCCGTTCGCCACCGGCGGGGCCTATGTGAACTTCATCATGGATGACGAGGATCGCGTCGCGTCGGCCTACGGTGCCAACCTCAAGCGCCTGACCGAGGTAAAGCGGAAGTACGACCCGAACAACTTCTTCAGGCTGAACCAGAACGTCACCATGCGGCAGGCGGCGGCCTGATCCTCAAAAGGCGAATACTCCGTAGGGGCACGATCCCCGGCTTCTCTTTTTTGGCAAACTACGCTGAAGGAGGAGATTCGATGGACGCTTTGCGGTTTCTGGTGGTCGAGCCCCAACCGGCCGAGGCCCGGCGGCTCAACATTCTGCTCGGAGAAGCGTTCGCCGTCACCGACATCCGGCGCGTGACCAGCGCCGATGCCGCGGTGGACGCCCTGGAGGCCTGCGGCGTGGACGTGGTGGTGTGCGGCGACGGCCTTGGGCCGTTGTCGTGGCACGCGCCGGGCACCGCCCTCCTTGCCGTGGTCGACAGCGCCGCCGCCGCCGTCTCGGCGCTAGGCGAGGGGGCCCATGCCATTCTGGTGCGCCAGGAGGCCGATGTGCCGCGCCTGGTCCACGCGGTGGCCGAGGCGCGCCGGGCGCAACGCATCCAGGCCGCGCAGGAACGCGCCCTGCTGATGGTCAACCGATCCCAGGACGGCTTCTGGGTGTGCCGTCCCGACGGCATCCTGAGCGAGGTCAACGACGCCTATTGCCGGATGCTCGGCCACAAGCGCGGCGCGTTGCTGGGGGTCTCGCTGCACAGCCTGGAGGCCGTGCCGGATGCGGCGCGCACCAAGGCCCACCTGCAGACCATCATCACCGAGGGCAGCGACCGGTTCGAGACGCGCTACCGGCGTCACGACGGCAGCGTCCTGGATGTCGAGGTCAGCGCCTATTATCGGCACGATGCCGGCGAGATCATCGGCCTGCTGCGCGACATCAGCCAGCGCAAGTCCCTGCTGTCGGCCCTGGCCGAAAGCGAACGGCGGTTCCGCGACATTTCGGAGGCGGCCGGCGAATACCTGTGGGAGGTCGATGCGCGCGGCCGGTGCACCTACGTGTCGGGCCGCGTGAAGCAGGTCCAGGGCTACACCCCGGCCGAGGTGATGGGCCGCACGCCCTTCGCCTTCATGGACCGGGCCGAGGCCAAGCGGGTGCGAACCTGGTTCGCCCGCTCCGGCGACGGCGGCCAGCCTTTCCGCGACCTTGAATACCGCAGCCGGCACAAGGGCGGCCACGATGTGTGGCTGCGCGTCAGCGGCATGCCCATCCTGGGCGACGGGGGCATGGTGACCGGCTATCGCGGGGCCGCCATGGACGTCACCCAGCGCAAGCTGATGGAGGAAAATCTGCGGCGCATGGCAACCACCGACCCGCTGACCGGGGCGGCCAACCGCCGTCATTTCATGGCCGTGCTCGACGACGAACTGACCCGCGCGCGGCGGTATGGCAACCCCCTGGCGGTCGCCATGCTCGACATCGACCACTTCAAGCGGCTCAACGATACCTACGGCCATGCCGCCGGGGACATGGCGCTGGTCCAGTACGTGGCCGAGATCCAGGGCCGCCTGCGGACCACGGACATGCTCGGCCGGCTGGGCGGCGAGGAATTCGCCCTCATCCTGCCCGAGACGACGGCCGAGGGCGCCCGTGCCGCCGTCGATGCCCTGCGCGCCGCCCGCGAAGCGGTCGTGCTGGAGCATGAGGGGCGCGAACTCAGGTTCACCATGAGCGCCGGCGTGGCCGACACGACGCACGCCGGCAGTGGCGCCGACCTGCTCGCCGCCGCCGATGCCGCCTTGTATGTCAGCAAACACAGCGGCCGCAACCGGGTGACCATTGCCGACACGGAAAGCGTCCCGGCCGAATAATCGTCGGTGGTGTGCAATCGGGCTCCGTGGCATCCTCATCAGGGGAAGCCAGGGGGGGCGGCATGACGAGTGAATTGGCGGTTTTCAAAGTTCTCGTCATCGAAGACGATCGGGGCGATGCCCGGTTGCTCGACATAATGCTCAAGGAGGCGCTGGGCCTGGCCGACGTCCAGGTGGTGCCGACCCTGAAACAAGCGTTGGGCGTTATCGAGACGCAGGCGTTCGACATTGTTTTCTGCGATCTCAATCTGCCCGACAGCTTTGGCCCCGACACTGTCGAGGCCCTGACCGTCTATGCTCCCGGCGTGGCGCTGGTCGTGGTGACCGGTCTGTCCGATCGCGAGACGGCCCTGGCGGCCCTCGGGGGCGGGGCGCAGAGCTTCCTGGTGAAGGGCGAGATCACGCCAGCGCTGCTCAAGCATGCGGTCCTTGAGGCGCGCCGTCTCAAGCGGTCCGAGCTTGAAGAAGCGCGCGCCCGCTTCATCGTCGAAAACTCCCTCGATGGATTTTGGGTATGCGACCTGGACGGCCTGATCCTGGACGTCAATGACGCGGTCTGCCACCTGGTCGGCCACAGCCGTGAAAGCCTCGTCGGCACCCGCATTGCGTCAATTGACGATGTGGCCGACGGGGGAAGCGCCCTGGCTGCCCACTTGGACGAAATACTCGACACCGGCGGCGCGCGGTTCGAAAGCGCCTATCGCCACCTCGATGGCGCGGTGGTCGAGGTGGAGGTCAGCGCCCACTACCGCGCCGAGGAGGGCGGGCAGATCCTCGCCTTCGTGCGCGACGTGACGGAGCGCAACCGCCTGGTCCGCTCCCTGGCCGAGAGCGAGCGCCGGTTCCGCGACGTGTCCGAGGCGGCTGGCGAATTCCTGTGGGAGTGCGACATCGACGGGCGTTTCACCTATGTCTCTGATCGCGTTGGGCAGGTTCTCGGGCATGCGCCGGACGACGTGGTCGGCCGCCCGCCGTTCGATTTCATGCCGGCCGAAGAGGCTGAACGGGTGCGCTCGTGGTTCGTGCAGATGGCGGCCGAGGGCAAGCCGTTTCGCGACCTGGAACACCGCGCCACCCACAAACGCGGCCACGAAATCTGGCAGCGGGTCAGCGGCCTGCCGGTATTTGGTCCGAACGGTGCCGTGGTCGGCTATCGCGGCACCAGCCTCGACATCACTCTGCGGCGCCGCGACCAGATGGCCCTGCGCGACCGGGAACAGCGGCTGGCGGCCATCCTGGGCGCGGTGGCGGATGCGGTCATTGCCATCGACGACACCGGCATCATCCAAAGCTTCAACCCCGCCGCCGAGCGCATTTTCGGCTGGTCGCCCAAGGAGGCGATCGGCCGCGACGTCATCATGCTGATGCCCGAACCCTACGCCAGCGCCCACGCCGGCTATATCCTCAACTACCTGCGCAGCGGCGTGCCCCAGATCATCGGCAAGGGGCGGGAACTGATCGGCCTGCGCCGCGACGGCTCCACCTTCCCGATGGACCTGACGGTGACCGAGGCGACGCTGGACGAACCGCGTCTGTTCATCGGCATCGTGCGCGACATCACCGAGCGCAAGGCCATGGAAGACAACCTGCGCCGCCTGGCGACGACCGACCCGCTGACCGGCGCGGCCAACCGCCGCCACTTCATGGACATGCTGGCCGAGGAACTGGCGCGTGCCAAACGGTACGGGCACCCCCTGACCGTGGCGATGGTCGACATCGACCACTTCAAGCGCCTCAACGACACCTATGGCCATGCCGCCGGAGACATGGCGCTGATCGCGTTCGTCGCCGAAATCCAGGAACGGCTGCGCGAGACGGACATGCTTGGCCGGTTGGGTGGCGAGGAGTTCGCCCTGCTGCTGCCCGAAACCACCGCCGAGGGCGGACGCATCGCCGTGGATGCGTTGCGCGCGCATCGCGAAAGCGTGGTTCTGGAGCATGAAGGCCGCTCCATCCGCTTCACCATGAGCGCCGGGGTGGCCGACACCAACCATGCCTGCACGGGCCAGGGCCTGCTGGCCGCCGCCGACGCCGCCCTCTACCGCAGCAAGCACGAAGGCCGCAACCGCGTCACCGTGGCGGAGCCGCCCGAAGAGCAGGGGTGAGGGGGGCGGGCGCCATCCCAAGCCGTCGCACCCGCGCAGGCGCCTCTTGGGCTGCCGCCCAAACCCGCTTGGGGCAGGCCTCAAACCCCCTTTTCTTCTTCAAAAAAAACAAGGAGGTCTGGAGGTCCCCTTCAGGCCGGCGGCAGCCATCCGCGACAGCGGAAGTTGAACGCGAACGGCTCTATCCCCCATGCTTCGGAGCGTGCGGCTCCTGGGCACCCGCCTGCGCGGGTGCGACGGCCAGGGGCTCTTTGCAAACGCTTTCCCGCACCTCCCACGCCACGTCCACCACCAGGGGCAGATGGTCCGACGCGATGCGGGGCAGGGCGCCGCGCGGGACGTCCACCGCCTTTACGGTCATGGTCGGGCCAATGAAGACGTGGTCGATGCGGGCCGATGGCAGGCGCCCCGGCCAGGTGGCCTTGGGCTTGCGGCCATCGGTGCGCTGGCCGTCGCGCAGGTGCTGGCCGAGCAGGCGGTGGACGACCGAGTTCGGCATGGCGTTGAAGTCCCCGCACAGCATCATCGGCACGCCGTCGGGGCTCTCCAGCCAGCCGTCGCGCACCAGGCCCGAGGCTTGCGGCCGACGTTCGCGCGGCAGCACGCCCAGGTGGGTATTCACGATGAGGACCGGGCCGCGCGGGGTCATGATCTCGACCTTGATGGCGCCGCGCTGCTCGCCGTGGGGGCTGGGCAGGGGGCCGGCCCGCAGCACCCGCATGGGCAGGCGGCTGAGGATGGCGTTGCCGTATTGCTCCTCTTCGATGCGCAGGGAGGGATGGAAATGGAACTCCATCTCCAGGGCCTTGGCGATGGCCAGCGCCTGATCCACGCCGCCGCTGCGCCGCCGCTCCACATCCACTTCCTGAAGGCACACAACGTCCGGGTTCAGCGAGGCGATGACGCGGGCGATGCGTTCGGGCAGCGTCCGGCCGTCCATGCCCAGGCAACTGTGCACGTTGTAGGTCATCACCCGCAGGCGATCCGGGCGGCTGGGCGTCCTCTGGCCGCCGACGTCGAGCCAGGCGCGCGCCGCCCGCCGCAGGTCCTCCGGCCGCAGCAGGGCGCCGGAAACCGGGGCACCGGGCGGCAGCAGGGCGAAGGCCGAAACCTCGTCCGGGGCGGGACCGCCGTGGGCGCCATGCTCGCCGTTGAACGTCACCGACGGCCCGCCGGCCCGCCAGCCCACTACCATGAAGTCCCCGCCGGAGGGATGACGGCCCAGCGCCTCCAGATCCTGCGCCGCCTGATCCAGGTATGGGTGGTCCTGACCGAGCACGGCGGCGGCCTGTTCCGGCAGCGCGTAACGACCCTGCGGCGTCACCGCCTGGACCATGCCGTGGGTGTCGCGGACCAGGGTCAGGGGCACCCCGGCCGCCACGGCGGCCTCGGCAGCCCTCATGCGGTCGGCGCCATGCTTCAGGCGAACCGCGCCCAGGCGGCCGAGCACGGCGATGTCAAACGGAGCGTTGGCATCGGCGGCCGGCGGATCGCTCTTGCGGCCCAGCAGGTGGGCGTGGGAGGTCGGTGCGCGTTTGACCGGGGACGGCGAACCGCCGAGTGCGGCCCGCAGGTCCTGCCCGGTCAGGGCCTCGAACGGCTGCGCCTCGGCCTGGCCGTGGTCGGAGTAGACCCACAGGTCGTAGTCGCGCCGGTGCGAACTGTGCGCGGCATCCCACAGCCGCTCGATGGCCGCGTCGATGCCCTTGAGCGTCCAGTGGGCGAAGGCCGACGACGGGCCGCGCCGATGCGCCTGCTCGTCATAGCCCAGCAGGTTGAGGTGGATGATCGGCAGGCCGCGCGCGGCGTCCAGGCTGGCCCCCACGATGGCCAGTTCGCGCAGCAGCACGGTGACCGCCACGCGCACGGGCACGAAGCGGATTTCGTCGCGCAGGCTCTGCCCGGCCGCCACGCCGCGCACGGCGTCCACGATGGCAAGCCCGGCCTCGATGAGCAGCAGGGCGCCGGCCCGCAGCAGGCTGGGCAGGTGGGCAAGGCCGAGAATGATCGCCTTGATCGGCCGCAGCCCGCTCAGCACCGGGCCCCATCCCAGGGCCGAGGCGCAAAAGTGGCTCTCCGCCGCGCCGCCGGTGAAGATGTTGCCGTAGGCGCTGCCGCCGCTCAGCAGGGGTTTCCGGCCCTCGCGCGTCAGACGGTCTTCGACGCGCCGGGCGGTGGCGGGTTCGCTCATGCGGGCGGCCCGGCCGGTGGACGGCTCGATGAAGCCAAAGGCCGGAACCGCGGTGCGCACGCCGTAGAACAACTCCCCCTGGACCGCCGGAGTGCTCGACGGCAGGCCGCTGTAGAGGCCGTGGATCTGATAGCGTTCCTGCTTGAGCAGTCGGCTCAGGAAGGGCAGGCGGCCGGCGTCCAGGGCGCGGCGCAGCTCGCGCTCCCCCAGGCCGTCGATCTGCACCATGATGAGGCCGCGGGCCGTCGGTGCATCGGCCGAGGTCGGCAGGCGCAGCAGGCGGATAAGTGCCTCGCTCCGGCTGAGGCGGCGGCGCCCTCCGTGAAAAAGCCGTTCAACCCGTGCAATCATGGGGATGTGCCGCCCAGGGGGCCGTTGGGTGTGCCATCCTTGGTGTCACGGGCGACGGCGGCGTCGGCCATGCCCGACAGCAGGTCCCATTCGGTGCGCAGCAGCCGCAGGGTGCGGCTCCACGCCTCGTCGGCGGCCTCGCTGGGATGGAGGGTCGGGCTGGCGAGAAGGGCGGCATAGGCGCCAAGCGCGGTGTCGGCGGAATGCTCCAGGGACATCGCCTCGGCGGTGCGGCAGGCGGCATCGCGCAGGGCCTCGCGGCGGTCGGGCGGAAGGTCGGCCAGTTCGCGCAGGGCAGCGGCGAACCCGGCGGCGTCGATGTCCCCCAGCAGGCGGCCGTTTTCGCCGTCGCGGACCACTTCGCGCACGCCCGGCGCGTCCAGGGCGACCACCGGAACACCGGCAGCCATCGCCTCGCTGACCACCATGCCCTGGGTTTCGGACTTTGAGGCGAAGGCGAACACGTCCATGGCCTTGTAGGCGCTGACCAGGAAGCGGCGCTCCAGCACCCCGGCGAAATGCACACGCGCGCTCACCCCGGCCAGGGTGGCCCGCAAGGCATCCTCGGACGAGCCGTGGCCGGCGACCAGGAAATGGGCGGTCGGCACCTCGGCCAGGACCTTGGCGACCGCCTCGGCCAGGAAGCCAAGGTTCTTCTCGGCCGCCAGCCGCCCGACGTGGCCGATCACGAAGGCGTCCTCGGGGATGCCCATGATCTGGCGGAACCCGCTGCCGCTGCCCAGGGTGTATTCCGCCATGTTCACGCCGGTCGGGACCACGCGGACGGGCACCCGTACCTTGCGGCGGCGCAGGATCTCGGCCACGCTTTCCGACGGTGCGAAGACCTCGTCGGACAGGTTGGCGTAGTTGGTCGACAGGTGGACGACAAAGCGCTGCATGGCCGGGGAATCGCCCGGCACATAGTGGGTATACTGCTCGTACATGGTGTGGTGGGTGAACACCAGCGGGCAGTTCAGCGACCGCGCGAGCCGCACCGCCGTGGAGCCGAGCAGGAACGGGTGGTGCGAATGGATTATGTCGGGCGCGAACGCCTCGACCGCCGTGCGCAGGGTGCGCGGCACCGTCAGCACCACCGAAAAATCGCTGCCGTTGAAGTTCTGGAGCGCCGGAATGCGCAGGACGCCGGCTTCCTCGGCCGGGGCGCCCTCGAACTGCGGGCAGACCACCAGCACCTCGTGGCCGCGCCGCCGGTACTCGGCGGCAAAGGCCTGGACCGAGCGGGCCACGCCGCCGACGTGGGGGGTAAAGGTATTGGTCACCATGACGATCTTCATGCGGGAACTCCCACCTCGGCGCGGCCGTCGGCGCCGGAAACGGCGTGGCGGTCCATGCCGGGCAGGGCGATGTCCAGGCGCGGCGGGGCGCCCCGCCAGTCGGCCCGCCAGTCCACATGCGCCCGCCCGTCGCGCACGGTGACGTCCAGCGTGATGGTGCCGAAGGTCGTCGGGGCAGGGCCGAAGGACAGCTCCGCGCCCTCGGTCAGCCATTCTGGCAGCAGGCCGGCGCCGATCACCAGGGTGTCGCCCTCCTCGCGGACGAAGGCGTTGCGCATCATCAGCAGCCATTCGGCCGCCGCCCAGATGTGTTGCCCGTCGCCCATGCAGCCGCCGCCGGTGTGGGGGTGGATGGCCTCGGGCCACTGGCCGGTGGGCGAGGCGAGGCGGGCGACGGCGCGGATCATGTCGGCCGCCCGTTCATGCTGCCCGGCGCGCAGGGCGACCTGGGCCATGTGCAGGGTCAGATAGGCGTTGATGCCCGAGTGCACAACGTCCTGGAAGAACCCGCCGTCCACCATGCAGGAGTCCAGCAGGTAGTCGTTGGTGGCCAGCAGCCGGGGGTCCATTGGCTCCATGATTTGCAGTGGATAGCCCCCGGCGAGGGAGCCAATCGCCCCGGCATCCAGCCGCCGGTAGGGCGAGGCGGGGATGGCCGGCCCCTTGAGGCGGGCCGCCACCTGTTCCAGGCTGCGGTCGATGGAGGCCTGGAAGTTCACCGCCTCGCGCGTCCAGTATTCGGCCGCCTCACCGTCGCCGTAGCGGGTCATCAGGGCGGACGCCGCGTGCAGCCCGCCGACCGCCCAGAAGTCGTCCCAGTAATAGTAGTCGTTCGGCCCCAGGTGTTCGGCGCTGAACCCGGCCGGCAGCAGGCCGCCGTGCGGGCTTCCGTCCTCGGGCGTGCGCTTGGCGACCAGCCACTTGGCGCCCTTGGTGATCGGCTTGCGCCAGGACGGTTTGGGCGGCCGGCCGGACAGGGCGCAGAAGCGCTCGATGATCCACAAGACCTCGCCGTTGGCGTCCCACTCGCCCTCCTGGCTGCGGAAGAATCCGTCGAGGGTCTGGCGCGGCGGGAAGCGGTCGATGGCGCGCTCGGACCGGTCGATCAGCCCGGCGCACAGCAGGGCATTCAGGATGAGCGCCGCATCGCGGAACCAGAACCGCTTGTAGGTGTAGGGGCCGGGATAGACGTCGCCGGGAGCGTGCAGGATGAGGCTGCGCACCGCCGCGTCGTACAGGAACTGCATCCGGGCGTCGGGCAGGCGGATGCGGCAGTGGCCCTCCAACGCGCGCGGCCAGCCACCGGCCGCAGGGCGCGCCGTCTCGTCGATCAGCGGCACGGTGGCCCGCACGGTGCGCGGTGTGCCGGGCTCCAGGCGATAGAGTGCTGCGGCCGTCGCCATGCCGATGCCGCACACGCCCGAGGACTGTTCCTCCGCGTCGTCCAGATGGATGAACACGTCGCCGTGGCGATAGTCCGAGACATGGTGGCGGTCGGGCGGGTCCGAGAAGTCCACCCGCGCCTCGTCATCGATTTTCCAGCTCCGCCGGTCGGGCGCCAGGGTCACCCGATTGATGAAGGCCACGCCCTCGGGATTGGCCGGGCGCAGCGACAGGACCAGCCACCCGCCGGTATCGCAGGTGGCGGTGGCCTCCGTCCGGCACTGGCTTTCCTCGCCGACCAGGGTGGCCCAGGTGCGCATGGTCAGCGCCAGCGGCCCGGCGCTGGTTTCGGTGCGGACCTCGAGGCCGTTGCGGGGGTCGAGGTCGAGGGTCTGGTCGGCCTGCAACTGGCGCGACGGCAACAGGACCCGGCCGTCGTCGGCCACCACCCAGGCATCCAGCGACCAGCCGTCGAACAGCGGCGTGACCAGGCCGTGGGGATCGACGATGGGCATGGCCTCGCCATCAGGCAGCCCGACGGCGGTCCAGTTGCGGTGGCTCAGGTTGACATGGGTGATGGAAAAGGCGCGCGGGATGAAGGCCTTGTCGGCCGGGTCGAACTGCCGCTCGGCCCAGTACGGCCATACCCAGTCGCGATTGTGCTGGATGACCCGGCTGTTGATGAGGCCACGGGCGTGGAACACCATGCCGGCCCGCAACAACTCGATCGGCTCGGCGACCTCGGACGGTTGCGCGAAGCCCCGTAGCCGGGCCATGACGGTGAGGGGGTCCAGGAACCCGTGGGCGCGGGCGAACCGGCGCACCATGAAACGCCAGGGCAACCATTTCCACCACATGCCGATCCCCTTTCACCAAGGTCGCTCTCCCAGGAGAACCCCTAAGGAGAACTGACGCCTGAGCCCAGGGCAAGGGTTGCAAGAAATTACGCCAAAAGAGTCTCCAGCGCTCTTGCGATGCCGAGCACGGCGGCGTCCTGCCCGCGCCGGCCGCACACCTGGATGCCGAACGGCAACCCCTCGGCCAGACCAGCCGGAATGCACGCCACGGGGCAGCCGGTCAGGGTCAGCGCGTAGGTCACGCCCAGCCAGTGGAAGTAGCGGTCCAGGCGGTGGCCGTCGATCTCGGTGACGAACGGCGCCTCGACCGGGAAGGGAGCCACCGGGGCGGCCGGGCAAATCAGCACGTCGGCGCGCTCCATGAAGCCGTCGAACCTCCGCCGCAGGGCGGCATGGTCGGCCATGGCGCGGGCGACATCGGGCAGGCCGAGGGCAAGGCCCTGGCGTACGTTGTCGGCCACGTTGGGGCCGACGCGGTCGGGGTGGCGCTCCAGGCGCTCGGCATGGCTGGCGACGAAGGCGACGGCGCGCAGCACCTCGAACACCCGGTCGGCATCGTCCAGCGGCGGGGCGGCGTCGGTGAGCCTGCCCACGGCCGGGGTGATCTTCCCGACCACGCCGGCAAAGGCCGCGCGCACCGACGGTGCCAGGGGATAGCGTCCAAGGTCGGCCGACACCGCGACCCGCAAACCTGACAGGTCGGCCGGCGGAACCTCCGACGGGGTGGCGCCGTGGCTCATCACCGACAGCAGCAGGGCGACATCGTCCACCGTGCGGGCCATCGGGCCGTCCACGTCCAGCGTGCCCAAGGCGGCCTCGGGCCGGTCCGAGGCGACCAGTCCGGGGGAGGGCCGGAACCCGACCACGCCGCAGAACGACGCCGGCAGGCGCAGGCTGCCGCCCAGGTCCGTGCCGGTGGCGAGCGGCGCCATGCCGCTGGCCAGGGCCACCGCCGACCCGCCCGACGATCCGCCGCAACTGCGCGCCGGGTCGGCCGGGTTGCGGGTCAGCCCGAACACCGGGTTCACGGTGTGTGCTCCAGCGGCGAACTCCGGCGTGTTGGACTTGCCCAGCACCAGCGCCCCGGCGGCCCGCAGGGTGGCGACCAGACGGTCGTCCTCGGCCGGCACATGGTCGGCGAACAGCGGCGAGCCCCAGGTGGTGCGCAGCCCGGCGGTGACCTGCACGTCCTTGATCGCCACCGGCAGGCCGTGCAAGGGGCCAAGCGCCCGGCCGTCCGTTACCGCTTGCTCGGCCGCGCGGGCGTCAGCCCGCAGGCGGTCGGCATCCAGGCTGACGATGGCGTTGAGGGCCGGGTTGCGGTCCTCGATGCGGCGCAGCAGGCTGTCGGCCAGCGTCACCGGCGACAGGGCCTTGCGCCCGATCATGCGGCGCAGCGTGCGGGCGCTCAGGGCGCAGAGATCATCGGGCACCGCCGTCCTCATGTTCGTTTTGGTAGGAGTATGGGCTTGTCGGAGTATGGTCCCCATGGGCTATGCTAGGGTTGCGCTGGGGTATTCGTCAACGCCCCGACCGTGAACAATCGTATGGGAGGAAGGCATTCCAATGAAACTCACGCACGGAGTACTGGCCCTGGCCGTCGCCGGCTTGGCCGCCCTGCCGTTCGCCGGCCCGGCCGCCGCCGCCGAGTACAAGGACGAATACAAGATCTCCACCGTGGTCCCGGCGCCGTTCCCCTGGGGTGTCGCCGCCGAGGAGTGGGCCAAGCTGGTGGGCGAGCGCACCGACGGGCGCATCACCATGAAGGTCTATCCCGGCGCCCAGCTGGTGGCCGGCGACCAGACCAAGGAACTGCCGGCCATGCGCCAGGGCATCATCGATGCCGCCGTGGGTTCGACCATCAACTGGTCGCCGCAGGTCAAGGAACTCAACATCTTCGCCATGCCGTTCCTGATGCCCGACAACGCCGCCGTCGACGCCCTGACCCAGGGGCCGGTCGGCGAGCGCCTGTTCGAGCTGGTCTCCAAGCAGGGCGTGGTGCCGCTGGCCTGGGCCGAGAACGGCTTCCGCGAGGTGTCCAACTCCAAGCGCGCCATCCGTACGCCCGAGGATCTCAAGGGCCTGAAGATGCGCGTCGTCGGCTCGCCGCTGTTCAACGACACGTTCACCGCGCTGGGCGCCAACCCGACCCAGATGAGCTGGGCCGATGCCAAGCCGGCCCTGACCACCGGCGCCGTCGACGGCCAGGAAAACCCGCTGTCCATCTTCCGCATCGCCCAGATGCACGAGGTCGGCCAGAAGCACCTGACCCTGTGGCATTACGTCGCCGACCCGCTGATCTTCGCCGTGAACCAGCGCGTGTGGGACAACTGGACGCCCGAGGACCAGGCCATCGTCCGGCAGGCGGCGCTTGACGCCGGCGCCCACGGCATCAAGCTCGCCCGCAAGGGAACCACTGCCGAAGACCCGTCGCTGATCGAGGAAATCCGCGGCCTGGGCGTCGAAGTGACCGAACTGACGCCGGAGCAGCGCGAAGCCTTCGTCGCCGCCACCCGCGACGTCTACGCCACCTGGAAGGACCGCATCGGCGCCGATCTGGTGGACATGGCCGAAAAGTCCGTCGCCGGCCGGTAAGGCTGTTTCTCGCCGCTCCCGTCTCGCGGGGGCGGCGAGGCCTCGGCGCCATGACCAAGACAGAGGTTCCCCGTGGAAGACCTGGAGCAAAGACCGCAGGACCCCCGCTCGCCCGTGCCGGTGCGGGTGGAGGAGGCCTTGGCCGCCGCGTGCATGGCGTTGATCTGCCTTATCAGCCTGGCCAACGTGGTGGTGCGCTACCTGACCAACGCATCGTTCGCCTTTACCGAGGAATTCTCGGTCTTTCTGCTGGTGGCGATGACGTTCCTGGGGGCCTCGGTGGCGTTCGTGCGCGGCCAGCACATTCGCATCGCCATCGCCGTGGAGCACCTGCCGCGTCCCTTGCGCCTGGCCTGTGACCTGATGGTTCTGGCGGTGTCCACGGCGTTGTTTTCGCTGATCATATGGTACGGGGCGCTGTTCACCCTCGACCAGTTTCAGTATGACGAGACCTCGGCCGGGCTGGGGTATCCGACCTGGATCTATTCGATCTGGCTGCCGATTCTGTCGTTCGTCATCATCCTGCGCATCCTCGAGCGCGCCTGGCGGACCCTGCGGACCAAGGAGCCGCAGCCATGACGCCCAGCCTCGCCCTGGTCGGCGTGTTCATCGCGCTGCTGGCCATCGGGTCGCCCATCGCCATTGCCCTGGGGTCGGCCGGCGTGGTGGGCATCTACCTTGGCCTGGACGTCTACGCCATGGGCACGGTGGGGACGAACACCTACAACAGCATCGCCAAGTACCCGCTGATCGCCATCCCGCTGTTCATCCTGACCGGCATGATCTTCGAGCGGTCGGGCGTCGCCAAGGCGCTGGTCGATTTCGCCTCGGCCGTCATCGGGCCGAGGCGCGGCGGGCTGGCCGTGGTCGCGGTGCTGGTGTGCCTGCTGATGGGCGGCATGTCGGGGTCCGGCCCGGCCGATGCCGCCGCCGTCGCCATGGTGATGATCCCCTCCATGCTCAAGGCGGGCTACCCCAAGCCGTTTTCGGCCAGCGTGATCGCGGCCGGGGCCTCGACCGCCATCCTCATTCCGCCGTCCATCGCGCTCATCATCTATTCGATCATGGTCCCCGGCGCCGACCTGCGCGCGCTGTTCGCCGGCGGGCTGGTGCCGGGCCTGCTGGCCGGGTTGTCCATCGCGCTGCCGGTGGTGTGGCTGGCCCGCCGCCACGGCTTCGGGACCGAGGCCGCCATGGAGCGCCCGCCGCTCGGCCGCAGCTTCGTCAAGGCCCTGCCGGGATTGATGGCGCCGGTCATCATCCTGGGCGGCCTGCGGTCGGGCCTGTTCACACCGACCGAGGCGGCGGTGGTCGCGGTGTCCTATGGTCTGATCATCGGCATCGGCGTGACCCGCACCCTGACGCCGCGCGCCCTGTATCAGGTGTTCGCGGACTCGGCGGTGACGTCGGGGATCATCATGCTCATCATCGCGTTGGCCGGCATCTTCGCGTGGGCGGGCAGCACGCTCGGCACCTTCGACATGACGGCGCGCGGCCTGCTGGCGGTGTCGGACAACGAGTGGGTGGTGCTGGGCCTGATCATGCTGTTCCTGCTGGTCGCCGGGATGGTCCTCGACGGCATTTCCATCTATCTCATCATGCTGCCCCTGCTGATGCCGGTGGTCGCCGCGTTCGGGTGGAACGTCACGTGGTTCGGCGTGCTGATGGCCATGAACATCGCCATCGGGCAGTTCACGCCGCCGGTGGCGGTCAACCTGATGGTCACGACCACCGTGGCCGGCATCCCCATCGAGTCGACGCTGCGGTGGATCCTGTGGCTGGTGCTGTCGATGTCGATGGCCCTTGTCCTGGTCATCATCTTCCCCGGCCTGGTCCTGTGGCTTCCCGAGGTGCTGGGCTATCGCATCTAAAACATCCTGGTCCGGCGGTGTGGCAGGCGTATAATCTGCGCCGGACTCAGGAGATGAAGTGCAGACATGGTTGTAGGCGGGGCGCCGGTTCCACGCAGGATGATCCGACGGAAGTTGCTGGTGGGGTGGGTCGCCTCCGCCGTGCTGCTGCTCGTGGTCACCGGCCTGGTGTTCGGCGTCATGCTGCGGTCGACCCAGAACGACTACATCCGCAGCGACCTCATCAAGGCCCTGGGCCAGATCGGCCAGCGCCTGACCGAGCGCCAGGCCCAGGTCAACCGGGCCGCCGTGCTGCTGGCCGCGCGGCCGGAAGTGGTCGCCGGCCTGCACCTTCTCGACGTGTACGAGGAACCCAAGGCCTATGAGCCGCTGGTGTTCGACCCCGAAAAGCGCCGGCTGGCCGCCCTGACCCTTGACGAGGCGTTGTCCGTGGGGGTCGATGCGCTGGGCCTGTTCGGCCGTGACGGCGGCATGGTGACGGTCTATTCGTCCGGTCAGGCATCGGGCAAGCCGCCGGGGGCCGCGTTTTCGACCTGGAAGGACGGCAAGCGCCAGAGCGTGCCGCTCAGCACCGGGCAGGGGTTGACCCACAGGACCGGCCTGGAGCGCCTGGCCCCGCAGAGCCCGCCGCAGGAGCCGAATGACCGGCTGCTCACCGTGAACACCTCCCTCGCGCTCATCAGCGAGGCGCCGGTGCGGGCCGGCATCGATCCCGAAAACCCCCAGGTGATCGGCACCGTCCTGGCCGGCCGGGTGTTCGGGCTGGCCGACATCGCCGATATCATCACGCGCTCGAACCTGCGGGCGGCCATCGTCCCGGAGGGGGGCGCGGTGCCGGCGGAGTTCGCCGGGCTGGACCTCGGCCAGGCGGTGCCGGGTCTTGCGCAGTCGCTCCCCGACCTGACCTTGCAGGACATCGGCGGCAGCCTTGCAGGTGTTGCCGTCCTGCCGATGGAGGGCGGCCGGCAGGTCCACGTCATGGTGGCGGCCGACCCGCCCAAGCTGGGGGCGGTGCTGTCCACCTATGGCGAGGCCAGCGCGGTGGCCCTTCTGCCGATGGCGCTGTTGCTGATCCCGGCCGGCGCCTTCGCCCTGCAGCGCTGGGTGATCGTTCCCCTGGAATCCCTCGCCAACGCGGCCGAGGCGGTGCGGCGCGGCAATGCCGCCGAGGTGCGCCTGGCCGAGCGGGCCGACGAACTGGGCAGCGTCGCGCGGGCCTTCAACGCCATGGTCGCCGACCTGGTGGCGCGCGAGAACGAGCTGAAGAAAAGCCGCCAGAGCTATCAGGAACTATACGACTACGCCCCGGCCGCCTATGCCACCGTGCGGGCCGAGGACGGCGGCTTCCGGCAGTTCAACCACGCCTTCGTCGCCCTGCTGGGCTATTCGGCCGACGAACTCCTCGATCTGCACGTCCTCGATCTTTTCGCCGCGCATGGCGCGGGCGGCACCGGCGATGCCCGCAAGGCCTTCGCGCGCTTCCGCTGCGGCGAGGCGGTGCGCGATGCGGAACTGCGCATGCGCAACAGGTCCGGCGTCGACCTGTGGGTCAGCATGAACCTGGAGCCGGTGCACGACGAGGGCCGCCATGTGATCGAAGGGCGGCTGGTCATCATCGACATCGACGCCCGCAAGCGGGCCGAGGAGGCGCTCCGCCAGAGCATCACCGAACTGACCCGCACCAACGGTGAACTGGCCCAGTTCGCCTATGTCGCGGCCCACGACCTGCGCGAGCCGGTGCGTCAGATCGTCAGCTACACGCAACTGCTGGAGCGCGACCTGGACGCCAGTATCAACGACGACCAGCGCCAGAACATGCACTACATCACCAGCGGCGCGCGGCATATGTACGACCTGATCGGTGCGTTGCTCGATTATGCCGGCGCGGCCGACGGAGCCGGGCGCCTGCGCGACGTCGATGTGGCGCGGGTGCTGTCGATGGTGACGGAAACCCTGCAACTGTCCATCAGATCGGCGGGTGCCGACGTGGTGATCGGGCCGATGCCGGTCGTTCTGGCCGACGACGTACAGCTCATCCAGGTGTTCCAGAACCTGATCACCAACGCCCTGAAGTTCCAGCCGCCCGGCCGCACTCCGCACATTTCGGTGACCGCCGAGGCGAGCGGGCCGGACTGGGTCTTCCACGTGACCGACAACGGCATCGGCTTCGAGCCGGAACTCGCGACCCGGGTGTTCGAGATGTTCGAGCGCCTGCACCCGCAGGAAAACTACATGGGCACCGGGATCGGCCTGCCCATCTGCCGCAAGATCATCGAGGCCAACGGCGGCCGCATCTGGGCCTCCTCGCAGCCCGGTGAAGGCAGCACGTTCTCCTTCCTGTGGCCCGGCGCGCGGACGGTAAAGGCCATGGCCGAGGACGCGGAGACGGCCTAGGCCCGATCCCGCTTCTCGTCCCGAACCTCCGGCACCACGCACTGGCCGTCGGGGCCGTGGACGTGGTCGTGGTGGTGGGTGTAGACGGCGACCTGGCCGGCGACCTCACGCCCGAACAGGCTCTGATAGCGCGGGTCGCGGCTGACGTCGTGGGGGTGCCCGGTGCAGCACACATGACGGTTCAGGCAGACCACCTTGTCGGTGGCGCCCATCACGACGTGCAGGTCGTGCGACACCATCAGCACCGCGCAGCCCCGGTCGCGGCGGATTTCCCCGATCAGGCGGTACAGTTCCGCCATCCCGCCGACGTCCACGCCCTGGGTCGGTTCGTCGAGCAGCAGGAGATGCGGCCGGCGCAACAGGGCGCGGGCCAGCACGACGCGCTGCAACTCGCCGCCCGACAGACGGCACACCTGGGACTTGGCGTGGCTGTCCATGCCGACCTGGACGAGGGCGGCCTGCGTGGCGGCCTTGTCGCGGTTGCCCGACAGGCCGAGGAAGGCATCGACGGTCAGCGGCAGGATGGGATCGACGTGCAGGCGCTGCGGCACATAGCCCAGGCGCAGCCCCGGCCGCCGGCTGACCCGCCCGCTGTCGGGAGCGTCCAGGCCCATCAGGACCCGCAGCAGCGTGGTCTTTCCGGCGCCGTTGGGGCCGACGATGGTGACGATCTCGCGGTCGCTCAGGCTCAGGTCGATGTTGTCGAGGAGCAGATTGCCATCGCGGCTGAGACTGACCGCCTGGGCATTGATGAGGGGAAGCGTGTTCATCATGGGCTTTCAGGCACGGAGGCGGCGGCGCAGGCGCGGCACCGGCCGGCGATCTCGACCACCGGGGCCTCGAGCTGGAAGCCGGCGGCATCGGCCGCTGCCTTGAGGTCGTGGGCAAGGCGGTGGTCGTGCAGTTCCACCGCGATGCCGCAGTCGTGGCAGATCAGGAACTGCGCGGAATGGCTCTCGCCGCCCTGGCTGCACCCGACAAAGGCGTTGATGCTGGCCAGGCGGTGGACCAGCCCGTGGGATTCCAGAAAGGTCAGGGCGCGGTAGACCATCGGCGGGGCGGATCCCCAGCCTTCCTCGCTCAGCCGGCCGAGGAGGTCATAGGCGCCGACCGGCTTGTGGTCGCTCCACACCAACTCCAGCACCCGGCGGCGAATCGGCGTGAGGCGGGCGCCACGGGCGCCGCAGACCTGCTCGGCCCGGTCCAGCGCGGCGTCCAGGCATCGGTCGTGGTCATGCGGCCCGGCCACCTGGGCGAAGGCGTCTGCTGAAGCCGATGAAGCCATGCGTGGGTGTCTCCAGGAACGGTCTGTTACACCGTAACATAAGCCCCCAGGCGGCGCGCGGCCACATCGATTGGCGGGCCGGCGACAAACGCTATGGAACTTTTCGCGCGATACTGGCACATACGGAGTACAACTTTCGTTTCAGGAGGGTCCCCCATGCGCCGTTCCCCGATGTCCTCGCGCCGCCGCCGCATTCGCATTGCGGCGACCGCTGCCGTGGTGGCCGTCATCGCCGTCCCCGCCGTTGCCGCCACCTGCATCGAGTCAATCAGCGGCGGCGTCGGCGGGTCTGGCTTCCTGGGCGGTCCGCGCACGACCATGGAACTGCCCAAGGGCGGCGAGATGGGCGTCATCGTATGCAAGGAGGGGGCCCTTCGCCAGGTGTTCAGCGCCTCCAACGCGGGCATGTTCGCCTGCGAGTAGGCGATCAGGGGCGGCGCACCTCGCGCCACTTGTCGAAGCTGCGGCCGGCCGTGTAGCCGGTGTAGCCGGCCCCGAACAGCCACCACATGGGTTCGGGGATGGCGGCCAGCCAGGCACGCATTCCCTCGGCCACGGCGCCGGCCATGGCTGGCTGCACGGCGGCCAGGACGCCCATGGGGATGGCGGCCAGGATCATCAGGTACATGATGTAGAGGAACGACGGCCGCGCCCGGCTGGTCCAGGGATCGGTGCTGTTGGCCTCGGCCAGGATGGCGGTCATCTGGTGGGCGGCTTCGGCCAGCTTCTGCTGGCCGTCCTGCTCCAGCAGGCGGCGTTTGGCCTCGGCGCGTTCGGCGTCGCTGGTGAACAGGCTGTCGATCAGGGAGAACAGCGGCCCGGCGAGGCCGGTGACGGCCCCCGATACGATGGACGTTGGCAGGGTCATGGCAGGCGGCTCCTGTTGGACTGAGGATGGGGTGGGGACTGAGGATGGGATGGGGACTGAGGATGGGGTGGGCGAGGGGCGTTCAGGCGTTCGGCCACCCAGGCGTCGCGGCGGGCCTCGCGCTGCGGACGGCTCCAGTACCACGGCGGCAGGCTGTCGTGGCCGACCTCCATCTGGTCCTCCCAGGCGCGGCGCAGGGCCTCCACTTCGGAGGGGGCGACACTCACGCCGCCATCCGCGACAGGGCGGACACCAGGGCGCGCAGGTGGGCATCGGCCTTGTCTGCCGGAATGTGGCACGCGGCGTGGTGCGTCGCGCAGTACGCCGACTCGTCCAGCCGGGGTTCCTGGCAGTAGTGCCAGTCGAGGCCGGGCACCTCGCCATGGATATAGCGGCACCCGGTGGGCTCCTTGGGATGGGGATGAGGCATGATGATACTCCGAATGAAGGCATTTATGCCGCACTGCGGGCGTGCAAAGGCCGCGCAGGGAGCGCTGACGGTGTCCCGGTGAGCTGGCGCGGCGGGCTGTAGTCTGTCTGGCGGGTTGCGGTACAATGTTCTTGTAACGTTCCGAGGGTGTTCCGTCAAACTATAATTCGCTAAAGCGGCATTTGTGCAGCATCAGGGGGGCGATGGCCCGACGCAAAAGGATATGCCCCAAGGCTCAGTTGCTTGTTTCGGCGCTGGTTCGCACTCTCAATGAGAAACGCTCTTTGGGAGGAACGGCGCATGATGCGTCACGCCACTTTCGCTGCCGCGGCTTTGGCCGTGGCGTTTGGTGCTTCCGGCGCAAATGCCGCGGAAGCACAACCGGCTCCGCTGTCTGTCGATACCCCTGCGTTCAAGGAGCCTTGGGTCCGGTACGGCGGTTGGCCCAAGGACACCTGGCCGTTCGACACCCTGCGCGAGGACCAGTCGCCGCCCGCGCCGACGGAGCCGCGCAAGATCGACGGGCCGATCACCGGCGATGCCGAAAAGGGCAAGGCCCTGGCCGCCGACCGCCGGCGCGGCGGCAGTTGCCTGGCCTGCCACATCATGGGCGGCGGCGAACTGCCCGGCAGCGTCGGCGTCGATCTGTCGGAAATCGGCCTGGCCGGGCGGACGGACGAGGAACTGTTCAACACGGTCTACGACCGCCGGGTCTATAATCCCGACACCATCATGCCGCCCTGGGGCACGCACGGCGTGTTCAACGACGAGGAAATCCGCGACATCGTGGCCTTCCTCAAGACCCTGACCAAGCCCACGGTGTTCAAGGCGGCGCTCGACAATCCCGCCAACCGGCCGGAGCCGGTCGAGGACCGCGAGAACCAGGATCCCTTCGTCAATCCGGCGGCCGAGATCATCGACGAGGCCGGTCCGGCGACCTTTGTCCAGGCCGGCCCGAACGGCAAGGCCTGCGCCTCGTGCCATGAGAACGAGGCGGCGCTCAAGGGCTGGGCGGCGGCCATGCCCAAGTGGGAACCGCGCCTGAACAAGATGATGGGCGTCGAGGAGTTCATCGCGCGCCATGCCAAGGCCACCATGGACGCCGACTGGCTGATGCAAAGCCCGGAGAACACCACGCTGGCCGTCTACATGCGGGTGCTGTCCAACGGCGTGCCGATCAACCCGGACCTGACCTCGCCCGAGGCACAGGCCGCCCTGGCGCGGGCCGAAGCGATGTCCGAACGCAAGATCGGGCAACTCAACCTGGCCTGCGTCGACTGCCACCAGACGGCGGCCAAGACGTGGATTCGCGGCCAGTGGCTCGGCGAGTTCCAGGGGCAGTTGCCGCACTTCCCGACCTGGCGCACCAGCCGCCAGGAAATCTGGGACATCCGCAAGCGCCTGCAGTGGTGCGGCGTGGCCATCCGCGCCGACGAACTGCCGCCCGACGCCCCGGAGTACGGCGACCTCGAACTGTTCCTCGCCCGCGCCAACCAGGGCCTTGAGCTGAACGTCCCGGGAATCCGGCATTAGCATCGCAGCAGACGTGAGTGAAGCGGGGCGTCTTGGCGCCTCGCTTCATTTTTTGCGCCGGCGAGTCTCTTTTATGCGGAAACGAAAGGAGGGGATAACGACTCGGAATCGGTAGAGGGGCGTAGAAGTCTAAAGGGGTATGTGGCGCCCCGGAGTGGGTCTCTGGCGACTGTATAGTGCGTTATGGTTCGTCTAGCGCGTGAAGTACGCGGCTTACTTCGAGTGATGCAGTGGAAATAAGGAGGTATGATAGTATCCCGATGGCAAGAATAAGGCGCCAAAGGAGTAGGTAATTGTTAAGGAATTACGCCTGACATTCGGTCCCGTAGACGCGATCAGTCTTTCGTCGCGCCCCAATCAACGGAACCGGACCACGGCCATGACCAGGACCAAGGACGATCAATTCCGCCAGGTGTGGAAGAAATGTCGTCGCGCCCTCGGCGGTGCAGCCTTCTTCAGCCTCTTCGTCAATGTGCTGCAGCTCGCAGTGCCCCTTTACATGATGCAGGTCTTCGACCGCGTGCTCAGCAGCGGCAGCATGCCGACCCTGGTGTACCTGTCGCTGATCGCCGGCGGCGCGCTGTTGACCATGGCGCTGCTCGACATGGTGCGCACCCGCATTGCCCACCGCACCGGCAACTGGTTCGAGACCACCCTGAGCACCCCGGTGTTCACCGCCGGCCTGAACCGGGCGCTGGACCGTCGTGTCCAGGCGACCGACGCCACGCGGGACCTCGGCACGGTGCGCGGCTTCCTCACCAGCCCGGGCCTGTTTTCGCTGCTCGATGCGCCGTGGGTGCCGCCGTATCTGCTGGTGGTGTTCCTGCTGCATCCCATTCTGGGTGTGGTGGCGACCATCGGCGCGGTGATCCTGATCGCCCTGGCGCTGCTCAACGAAGTGCTGACCCGCGGCCCGATGCGTGAAGCGTCCGGCGTCCAGCGTGAGGCCGCCCAGCGCTCCAGCAGCGCCATGCGCCACCCCGAAGCCATCGACGCCATGGGCATGATGCCCGCCGTCGCCGGCCGCTGGGCTGCCGTCAATGCCCAGGCCCTTGAGATCCAGGCCCGCGCCGCCGACCGTTCGGCCCTCATCAGCGCGGTGTCCAAGTTCGTCCGCATGGGTGTGCAGCTTGCCATCCTCGGCGTCGGTGCGGCCCTGGTCGTGCACCAGGAAATGACCGCCGGCGCGATGATCGCCGGGTCCATCCTGATGGGCCGCGCCCTGGCTCCGGTCGAGCAGGCCATCGGCGGGTGGAAGACCCTCGTCATGGCGCAGCAGGCCCTGGCCCGCATCCGCACGCTGTTCGAGGAAGCCCCGGTGCGCAATTCCGGCATGTCCCTGCCGGCCCCGCGCGGCGACATCTCGGTCGAGCACGTCAGCCTTGCCTTCCCGCCGTCCAAGCGCCTGGTGCTGAACGACGTCAGCTTCGCCCTCGAGCCCGGCACCGCCCTGGCCGTGACCGGCCCGTCGGCGGCCGGCAAGTCCGCCCTGGCCCGCCTGCTGGTCGGCACCTGGAAGCCGAGCGGCGGCGTGGTGCGCCTTGATGGCGCCGACGTCTACGGCTGGGACCGCACGCAGTTCGGCCGCCACATCGGCTACCTGCCGCAGGACATCGAACTGTATGGCGGCTCGGTGCGCGAGAACATCGCCCGCATGGACCCCATGGCCGACCCGATGGAAGTGGTCAAGGCCGCCAAGATCGCCGATTGCCACGAAATGATCCTCCGCCTGCCCGAGGGTTACGACACCCAGGTCGGCGAGGCCGGAGTGGTCCTGTCGGGTGGTCAGCGTCAGCGCGTCGCCCTGGCCCGCGCCGTGTACGGCGGCCCCCGCCTGGTGGTGCTCGACGAGCCCGACTCCAACCTCGACCGGGCCGGCGAAGAGTCCCTGCTGCGCGCCATCCAGAACATGAAGGAACGCGGTGCCACCGTCATCATCATCGCCCATCGCGGCGGTGTGCTGAAGGTCGCCGACAAGGTCCTGCTGCTGCGTGACGGTCAGGTCGAGATGTTCGAATACGCCGCTCGTGCCTTTGGTCGCATGGCCGCCAACGCCGCCGAGCGCACCGCGTCTCCGGCCAACGACGTCCCTGCCGCGGCTGATCGTCCGGCCCCGGCCGCTGGCGGTCGTCCGGCTCCGGCCAGCGTCCGTCGCAGCAGCGGCGCCGCGTGAGAAAGGAACCTGCCATGAGCACCCCGACCAAGAAGACGGAGCCCGGCAAATCCGGCTCCAGCCCTCTCTCCGGCCTTCTCAAGCGGGCCGCCCGCGTGCCCGGCGATACCCCGCCGACCCGCATCGCCTTCCGCACCGGCATGGCCATCGTGGTCGTGTTCTTCGGCCTCGGCGGGGCCTGGGCGGCCTCGGCCGACCTGGCCAGTGCGGCGGTCGCCAACGGCCGGGTGACGGTCGACAGCAACCGCAAGACCGTGCAGCACCTCGAAGGCGGCATCATCCGCACCCTGCATGTGAAGGACGGCGACCGGGTGCAGGGCGGCGATCCGCTGGTCACCCTGGAGGACGCCCAGTCCCGCGCCACCTGGGACCTGCTGAACGCCCAGTACATGAGCATGCGCGCCCTGGAGGCCCGTCTGGTCACCGAGCGTGACGGCCTTGATACCATCATCTTCCCGCAGGATCTGCGCAGTGCGCAGGACGATCCCGAGGCCGTTCAGGTGATGGAGGGGCAGAAGTCCCTGCTGGAGAACCGTCGGCGGGCCATGGACACCCGGCGCAACATTCTCAACCAGCGCATCGGCCAGCTTCGGCTGGAGATCGAGAGCCTGACCAGCCAGATCACCTCGACCGACGAACAGATCGCCCTGGTCGCCGACGAGGAAAACACGGTGCGCGGCCTGGTCCGCAAGGGTCTGGAGCGCAAGCCCCGCCTTCAGGCGCTGGAACGCGAACACGCCCGCCTCAAGGGTGCGCGGGAACAGCAGGCCGGCTCCATCGTGCGGGCCGAACAGCAGATCGGCGAGGCCGAGTACGAGATCGTCGGGCTGGAAAACCAGTTCCAGACCGAGGTGGCGACCGAACTGCGCGAAACCCAGACCCGCCTCGCCGACGTGCGCGAGCGGCTGACCGCGGCGGCCGACGTGCTCAAGCGGCAGGTGGTTGTCGCGCCCATGGCCGGCGTGGTGGTGGAGATGCAGTACTTCACGCCCGGCGGCGTGGTCGGCCCCGGCCGGCCTATCCTCGACATCGTGCCCCAGGACGACACCCTGATCGTCGAGGCCAAGCTGCGGCCGACCGACGTGGACAGCGTCATCCCCGGCCTGACCGCCGAGGTCAACTTCACCGGCTTCAAGGCCCGTGTCACCCCGACCCTGAAGGGCAACGTCACCTACGTGTCGCCCGACAGCCTCAAGGACGAGCGCAGCGGCCAGCACTACTACACCGCCCGCGTCGCCATCCCGGCCGACCAGCTTGCCCTGCTCGGCACCCAGACGCTGACGCCGGGCATGCCGGCCGACGTCCTGATCGTCACCGGCGAGCGCACCGCGCTGCAGTACCTGGTGCAGCCGCTGACTGAAAGTTTCCGGCGCGCATTCCGCGAGTCCTGAGTAAAACGAACAATAACGTTCATGTAGAACGTTCCGTGTCTCAAATGGAGGGAGAAAAAATCCCTTCGTTTGTGGAAAATGAACTAACCTTCGGCCAAATTGAGCCACAAAGTTAGTTCATCTGTTGACCCTGCCAGGGGCGACCTGGCGCATGAATGTCGGTTCTTCTTTCTTTCGGTCTCCCAACCCTGCTGGGGAGCGGGCGGAGACGCCGGAGAAAGGTCCGCAACCGGCAACACAGGAGACCATGATGAACGCCATTACCACCCATACCGGCACCTTCACGGTGACCTATGATCAGCCGCTTCCCGAGGGTGTTTCCATCCGCGCCGAAGGCGGGGACCTCTACAAGGGCCAGAGCAAGTGGGGCGAAGGCTTCGGCGTCGCCGGCCGCACCAACCTGACCGGTGCCAAGAACGGCAACGACCTGGGCTACGACCCGGTGACGCAGACGTCCGAGGCGCTGGTGTTCGACTTCGGCCACAACGTGGTTGAAGCCAAGATCACCTTCGACGCCTTCAAGGTGAACGGCTACGAGGGCAACGAGCGCGGCACCTACGAGCTGCTCGACGCCGACGGCGCCGTGATCGGCGAGCCGGTGACCTTCACCGCGTCCGAGGTCGAGGCCGCCGGTGGCGTGCTGACCATCGCGTCCGAGGGTGGCTTCGCCTCCGTGCGCCTCGCCGCCACCTCCTACGAGAACGACGGTTTCGAGCTGGAAACCTCGCTCGCCACCAGCGAAGGCCGTGAGTACGCGGTGGATTCCTCCGACTTCTTCGTCAAGTCGGTCGAGGTTTCCTACGACGACACTCCCGCCGCTCCGGTTGACGAAATGACCAAGGCGGCCACTGACGAAGACGTCGCCGTGACCATCGACGTGCTGGCCGGCGTGACCGGCGAGGCGACCGTCGCGGCCGTCGCGACGACCTCCGAAGGCGTCATCTCCTTCGATGCCGAACTGCCCGAGGGCGTCACCGTGACCGCCACCGGCGGCACCGCCTTCAAGGGCACCACCAACTGGGGCAGCGGCTTCGGTGTCGACGGCCGGACCAATGCCAGCCAGGGCACCACGGTCGAAATGGGCTACAACCCGGTGACCAAGGCCAGCCAGGGCCTGACGTTCGACTTCGGCGGCAAGACCGTGACCCGCGCCGAAGTGTCCTTCTCGGCCTTCAACGCGGCTTCCAACGAAGGCAACGAGCGCGGCGTCTACCAGTTGCTCGACGCCGAGGGCAAGGCCATCGGCGCGCCGGTGACCTTCTCGGCCAGTGACGTTGCCGCTGCCGGCGGCACGCTGGTCATCACCTCCGAAGGCTTTGCGGCCGTGCAGTTCTCGGCCACCAGCTACGCCACCGCCAACCATTGGGCCGAAACCGGCCGGGCGACCGTTGATGGCGTCAACTACGCCACCGACAGCTCCGACTACCTGATCAAGGCGATCTCCTACGACTACACCGCCAAGGCTGCCGGCCCGGTCGTCACCGCCACCGACGGCGCCAACGGCACCGTCAAGGTCAACGACGACGGCACCGTCACCTACACGCCGAAGCAGGATTGGCACGGCGCGGACGAGTTCACCACCACCGTGACCGCCGCCGATGGCACCGAAACCGTGCGCACCGTCCAGGTCACTGTCGACCCGGTCAACGACGCCCCGGTCGCCAAGGCCGACAAGGCCTCGACCGAAGCCGGCAAGGCGGTTGTTCTCGATGTGCTGGCCAACGACACCGACGTCGATGGCGACACCCTGTCGATTGCCTCGGTCACCCAGGGCAAGAACGGCGGCACCGTCGTCAAGAACGCCGACGGCACCGTGACCTACACCCCCAAGGCCGGGTTCAGCGGCACCGACACCTTCACCTACGTCGCCGATGACGGCAACGGCGGCAAGAAGACCGCCACTGCCACCGTCACCGTGGCGCCCGACCCGACCATGCCGGCCCTGGTTGCCAACCCTGACGCGGCGACCACCACCACCGGCAAGGCCGTGACCATCAACGTCATCGCCAACGACGGCGACGGCGCCAGCACCGGCACCGGCACCAGCGGCGTCGTGTCCTGGGACGCGGCCCTTCCCGAGGGCGTGACCGTCACCGCTTCCGGCGGCACCCTGTTCAAGGGCGCGACCAGCTGGGGCAGCGGCTTCGGCGTCGAAGGCCGCACCAACGGCACCCAGATGGCCACCCAGGAAATGGGCTACAACCCCATCACCAAGGCCAGCCAGGGCATCAAGGTTGACTTCGGCAAGACCGTGACCCAGGCCGAGGTCGAGTTCGGCGCCTTCAACGCCGCCACCAACGAAGGCAACGAGCGCGGCACCTATCAGCTCTACGACGCTGCCGGCAAGGCGATCGGCTCCGCCGTGACCTTCTCGGCCAAGGACGTGGCCGCCAATGGTGGCAAGCTCCTCGTCAAGTCGGCTGGGTTTGCCAGCATCGAGTTCAAGGCCACGTCGTACGAAAGTGACACCGCCGGCCTGCAGACCAAGACGATGGCGGTAGACGGCACCACCTACGCAATGGACTCTTCCGACTACTTCGTGAAGGCGATCGCGTATCAGTATAACAGCGGGACCGTGCAGGGCCTGAAGGTCGTTGACGTGTCGAATGGTGCGAGTGGCACCGCGAAGGTCAACGAGGACGGCACTGTGGACTACATCCCGAACGCCGATTTCACCGGTAAGGACAGCTTCACCTACACCATCGAAGACGCCGCCGGCCGTTCCGCCACCGGGACCGTGACCGTCGACGTCAGCAACCTCGACCGTCCGGTCGTGCTGGTCAACGACAGCGCCACCGTGGCCAAGGGCCAGACCTCGGTGAAGGTCAACGTGCTGGGCAACGACGACATTCCCGACGGCGGCGCGGTGGTCTCCATCGACACCCAGGGCGCCAACGGCACCGCCAAGGTCAACGCCGACGGCACCGTCACCTACACCAAGAAGGACGGCTTTGCCGGTTCCGACACCTTCATCTACCAGGTGACCGACGCCAATGGCTCGACCGGCAAGGCTTCCGTGAAGCTGACCGTCGAAGCCGACGCCACCGACTACGGCCCCAACGTCGTCACCCTGAAGCCGGGCGACAACCTGCAGGCCATCGTCGACTCCCACCCCGAGGGCACCACGTTCGTGCTCAAGGCCGGCGTCTACAAGGAAGCCAAGATCAAGCCGAAGGATTTCCAGACCTTCGTTGGTGAAGAAGGGGCCGTGATGAGCGGCGCCGTGGACATCAAGGGCTGGTCCTACAGCAACGGCTTCTGGGTGGCCGACGGCTTCCCGGCGCCCGGCTACAACCACGGCGAAGGCCGTGACGGCATGGCCCGCTTCAAGGAAGACCTGATCGTCAACGACGACCCGTACATCCGCGTCGGCAGCCTCGGCGAAGTCGGCCAGGGCGAGTTCTACTACGCGGACGGCAAGGTCTACATCAAGGACGACCCCAGCGGGAAGACTACCCAGGCCATGAAGACCACCGCTGCGTTCGACGGCGGCACCACCCAGGGCGTGACCATCGAAAACATCACCATGAAGCACTACGCCAGCATGGCGCAGCATGGTGCGGTCGAAGGCCACACCACCAAGAACTGGACCCTGATCGACGTCGACGCCATCAAGAACCACGGCGCGGGCGTGATGGCCGGCGACGGCATGAAGATCCTGGGCGGCAACTTCAGCGACAACGGCCAGCTCGGCATTCATGCCCACGACACTTCGGGCCTGTACATCGACGGCATCAAGGCTGTCGGCAACAACTACGCCGGGTTCGAGCATTGGTGGGAAGCCGGCGGCGTCAAGATCCTGACCTCCGACAACGTCACCGTGAAGAACTCGGAGTTCAGCCACAACCACGGCACCGGTCTGTGGTTCGACTGGGACAACAACAAGGTCCTGATCGAAAACAACTACATGACCAAGAACGAAGGCATGGGCCTGCAGTACGAAGCGTCCCGTGAAGCGCTGATCAAGGGCAACGTTGCCACCCTGAACAACCAGGACGGCTTCAAGGTCGGCTACTGGGGTTCGGAAATGATCATCCAGAACTCGTCCAAGGTCGAAGCCACCGGCAACCACATCGCCGCTGAAATCGGCCAGGGCCTGGGCATGGTCTACGACGTGCGCGGCGGTGGGTCGTTCGGCCCGCACTACACGCTCGACAACAACGTCCACGGCAACACCATCGTGATGCTGACGCCCGGTCAGAACGGCTATGCCGCCAGCGGCGACACCGACCTGATGTACAACGGCAGCAACAAGTGGGACGGCAACACCTACATTGCCAAGGACCAGCAGACCCTGCAGTTCACCTGGAACGGCAAGTGGTTCACCGCCGACTGGATCGACGGCAGCCCGATCGAGCAGACCGGCAAGTTCAACTACGTGTCGAACCCGCAGGACTACATCCAGAATGGCTTCCTGAAGCCGGTGACCACCTCGACCATGGCGACGTCCGCCGTGATCGACGTCGCGGCCGACGATTTCGGCACCGACCAGTCCGTCAGCGGCCTGACCGACGAAACGCCGGAAACCGTCGACATGTCGGTCGCCAACACCGACGACGGCAGCCTGTTCTAAGCGTTACTGATTATCTCGTGCCTTGAGGGCCGGGGGATTTATCCCCCGGCCCTTCTTTTATTGAACTGGGGAGGGCCGGGGGATTTATCCCCCGGCCCTTCTTTTATGCGCGGCGTGTGCCTTGGAAATCAGGTGGTGATGAACCGCCGCCGGCCGCCTTCCAGGACCAACGCGGTCAGGGTGCCCGACAGGTAGGCGCCGGTGTCGATGCCGATGCGGTTGCCGCGCATTTCGGGGCGGCGGCAGGTGCTGTGGCCGTGCACCACGATCTTGCCGAAGTTCTCCTGCCAGTCCAGGAAGCGGCGGCGGATCCACAGCAGGTCGCGCGGTTCCTGGTCGTCCAGCGGGCGCATGGGATCGACCCCGGCATGAACGAAGAAATAGTCCCCGATGCTGGCGAAGTTGCGCAGGGAATGGAGGAAGTCCTTATGCTCGCGCGGGACGGCGCGCGACAGCCCGGCGGCCAGCGATGCCAGGCGCTCGGTCTCGTCGGCGCCGGTCGGCCAGGCGGTGCGGTAGGCGTGGAGGGTGGCGTCGCCGCCCAGGCGCATCCATTCGGCGCCGCCCTTGCCGTGTTCCAGGAAGTCCAGGAACTGGGCCTCGTGGTTGCCGCGCAGGAACACGCTCGTGAAGCCGGGCAGGGGGTCGGACAGCAACATGTCGATCACCCCGGGCGAGTCCGGGCCGCGATCAACATAGTCGCCCAGGTAGACGACAACGCACCGCGTTCCCTTGACCGACATCGAGGCATCGGCACGAATGCGGTTGTGCAGGTCGGCCAGCAGGTCGCTGCGGCCGTGAATGTCACCGATGGCATAAACGCGCACGCCCTGGGGCACCCGCGCCGACTCGATGGGGGGCGGCGTGGCGGATCGTGACGCACGCAGCGACAGCAGGGATCCGAGGGACACGCTCTACTCTCCTACAGCTTGAACATAAGTCTCAGGCGCCTATTCCGTCGTGCCAGACGTACTGGTCGCGGCGGTTGAGGTGGTGAACCACCCAGGTGCCGGCCAGCAGCGCCTCGCGCAGGACCGGATAGGCGCCCAGGCGGCAGGCGATCTCCTTGCGCCGCTTGCCGCTCGAGGCCGACGACAGCGAATGCGGCCGGACCCTGTATTCGATCAGGAATTCCGGGATCCGCCGCTTGTCGATGGTGTCGCGCGTGCGCAGCCACCAGTCGCCATCCTCGGCAACCGTATTGATAAACGGATAGCGCAGCATGACGGATCGACGCACCAGCCATGCGCTGGGCATGGGCAGGTTTCCGGCCGTCGAAAATCCGAAGCGCACCCCGTCGGCGCGCACCAGGACATGGTCGGTGCCGACCAGCCCGGCGCCGGTTCTCTCGATCACCTCCAGCTGCCGCTCCGTCTTGGTCGGCATCCACACGTCGTCGCCGTCGAGGAAGGCGACATATTCCGTTGCGGCCTCCTCGACCCCGAGGTTGCGGACGGCGGCCAGCGGGGCCAGGTCGATGCGCCGCACGATGACGCGCGGCATGCCCTCGACCATGGCATCGATCCAGTCGTTGGCATGCTGCACGTAGACGCGGACCGGGACCGGCACCGTCTGGTGGACCGCCGAGCGGATGGCCTGGCGGGCGAACGGCCGGTCGCCGTCCGTCATGCATGAAATGATCGCCGTGACCTTCGGCCCGGCCGCACCCTGATCCTCGCTGCCGCGTTTCTCCACGACCTCGCGCATGTCGTACTCCTGCATCCCTTGCCTGCCATCATCAACGCCTGTTTCGGCCGGACCGCACCATGATGATGGGGTCTAAGGCGCATGAACTCACGCGCTTCGTGGTGCACTTCCGGCATAAGCACAACGGATGAGGACGGCGCGCCGTCGGGCCATGGGCGGGCCATGGGACGGCTCCATCCGAACGACCCCGCCCGGCCGGAGCAAAGGGGCGGGAACCTAACTCCTGCGGCGCAGGATCCCCCGAAGGGGCGCTCTTCGTACCGTCTCGATCCGCGCTCCGCGCCACGCCGAAGACTGAGGACAAGTATTGCGGCGTACGCGGCCCCAAGGGCAGGGGAAGACAGTGCCTCCATTGCGTTTCTGGTGACGGGACCGGGCTGCCTCAGGTGCTCCGGCCCCGTGGACTGTGGTCCGTTGAGGGAAGGATCAACACCAGATGAGTGACCGAACCGCCTTGCGTCAGGATACCCTGACAATCCCGGTGGACCGGCCGGGCGTAACCTTTTCACCAAGAGCCGCCGCCGGCCTGTTCGTGCTGGGCGACTTGCTGGCACTGATCGTGCCGGGTTTCCTCCTGCTGGCTTTTTATGTGGGCCTGTCCCACCCCATGGCGCCCTTGTACATGGGGGCGCTGGTGTTCAGCGCCGGGGCGTCGATCACGGCGTTCCGCATGGCCGGCATCTATGGCTTCGACGCCGTCATGAGCCCGGTCAAGACGTCGGGCACCGTTCTCATCACCCTGACGCTGGTTTACGGCGGGCTGCTGGCCATCGCCTTTGCGACCGGCATCAGCGAGCAGATGTCGCGGGTATGGTTCTTCAGCGCGGCCGTCACCTCGGTCGGTGGCGTGTGGGTGGTTCGCGTGGTCGGGGCCGTGACGCTGACCCGGCTGGCGCGCGCCGGACGGATGACCCGCCGCATCGCCATCCTCGGCGCCGGCGAGCAGGGCCGCCGCTTCCTGGAGCGCCTGCGCGAGCGCAGCCATCCGTGGATCCAGGTGGTCGGGGTCTATGACGACCGCAAGGAACGGGTCGGGCCGGAGGTCGCCGGGTTCACCGTGCGCGGCACGGTCGACGACCTGCTGGCGGCGGCGCGGCGCAACCGCATCGACGACATCATCGTGGCCCTGCCGTGGGCGGCGGAAATGCGCCTCGTATCCATGGTCGAGCGCCTCAAGGAGGTGCCGGTCCACGTCCGGCTGTCGGCCGACCTGATCGGCTACGTCATTCCGCCGGGCGTCCACCACACCTTCGGCGACCTGCCGGTGATCGACGCGGCGGCCAAGCCCCTGGACGGCTGGCGCATGGTGGTCAAGGTCATGGAGGACAAAATCCTCGCCGCCGCCATCCTGATCGCGTTCTCGCCGGTGCTGCTGGCCGTGGCGGTGGCCATCCGCATGGAGAGCCGTGGCCCCATCCTGTTCCGCCAGGAACGCTATGGCTTCAACAACCAGGTGTTCCGCTGCTGGAAGTTCCGCAGCATGTACCACGGGCGCCCGCCGGAAGGCACCGTTCCCCAGGCGCAGCGCGACGATCCTCGGGTGACCCGCGTCGGGCGCTTCATCCGGCGCACCAGCCTCGACGAACTGCCCCAGTTGTTCAACGTGCTGATCGGCGAGATGAGCCTGGTCGGGCCGCGCCCCCATGCGGTTGCCCATAACGAGCAGTACGCCAAGATCATCGACGGCTATTTCGCCCGCCATCGCGTGCGGCCGGGCATCACCGGCTGGGCCCAGGTCAACGGCCTGCGCGGCGAAACCGACACGCCCGACAAGATGCGCAACCGGGTCCAGTACGACGTCTATTACATCGAAAACTGGTCCCTGGCCTTCGACCTGCTGATCCTGTTCCGCACCGCCTTCGTGGGCTTCGTGCACAAGAACGCGTACTAGGTCAGCCTGGGTCAGCGCCGCCAGAACACCGGCGACAGCAGCACCAGCACGGTGAAAATCTCGAGGCGGCCGAGAATCATCGCAATGCACAACACCAGCTTCGCGCCCGGTTCCAGGGGCGCGAAGTTGCCGGCCGGGCCGACGATGGGGCCAAGACCGGGGCCGACGTTGGCAACCGCCGTCGCCGCCGCCGTCAGGCTGGTCACGAAGTCGTGGCCGAAGGCCGACAGCGCCAGCGCCGTGAGCGCGATGGTGCCGGCGAAGGCCAGGGTGAACACCATCACCGATGCCGTGATCTCCGACGAGATGTCCTGGCCCCCGAAGCGGCGCGGGAACACGCCGGCCGGGTAGACCAGCCGCTTGATGTAGACCGACAGGGTGGCCAGCATCACGCCGACGCGGAGCATCTTGATGCCGCCGGTGGTCGATCCCGCGCAGGCGCCCGAGAACGTCAGGTAGAAGAACAGCGTGACGGACAGCGCGCCCCAGCCGCTGTAGTCGGTGGTGGCGAAGCCCGTCGTGGTCACCACCGACACCACGTTGAAAGCCGAGAGGCGCAAGGCTTCCTCAAGCCCGAAGCCGCGCACGCCGACCAGATACACGGTCAGCAGCGCCACCGAGCCCGCCACGACCCACAGGAACAGGCGGACCTGGCTGTCGTTCAGCAGGGCCTTTTTGCGGCCGGCCAGGGTGGCAACGTACAAGGTGAACGGCAGCGCCCCGGCGATCATGAACAGGGTGCCCAGCCAATGCAGCAGGGGGCTCTGGAAGAATCCGAACGACGCGTCGTGCGTGGAGAAGCCACCGGTCGGCAAGGTGGTCAGGGCGTGGTTGAGGGCGTCGAAGGCGCTCATCCCGGCCGCCCAGTAGGACAGGCCGCACGCCACGGTCAGGCCCAGGTAGACGAGGGTGATGGCCTTGACCAACTGTTGGGCACGCGGCAGTGCCTTGTCGTAACGGTCCGAGGATTCCGTCCGGAACAACTGCATGCCGCCGACCCGCAGGAACGGCAGGATGGCGATCGCCATGACGATGATGCCGATGCCCCCGATCCACTGCAGCAGGCTGCGCCACAACAAGATGCCCGGCGGCATGGTGTCCAGCCCGACCATGACGGTCGATCCGGTGGTTGTCATGGCTGAAACCGACTCAAAGAACGAGTCGATGATGCCCATCTTGAGGTCGGCATAGACAAAGGGAACGGCGGCGGCCAACGGCAGCAGGAACCACGACAGGGCGGTCAGCAGAAAGCCCTGCTTGAGGCTCAGGCTGATCTCGGGGCGCCGGGTGGACAGCACGGTGGCGCCGCCCAGGAACACGGTGGTGATCGATGCCGCCGTGAAGACCTGCCAGTCGATGTTGCCGACCGCGAGATCGGCCATGGCAGGGAACGCCATGCTCAGGCCGAGCGCAATGGTCAGCAGGCCGATGATGTGCAGAACCGGCGCAAAAATGGCGCGTTCCACGGTGGTCCCCTCCAGCAGCCGGACCCGGTGACGGGCCGATGGGCGCGGAGGTTACGCCTGAACACGCGGCCTTGCTACTCCGAAAGCATACGGCCTACGCCACGACCGAGGACGCCACGCGGCGGGGCAGCAGGGAGCGGCCATCGCGGTTGCCGGTCAGGGGCAGGCCCATCAGGTCGAGGATGGTCGCCGACACATCCACCGTGTGCCCATCCGTCAGATTGGATCCCGGCGCGATGCCCGGTGCCCGCACGATCATGAAGGCGTGGTCGTTGTGCCCGCCCGACCGGCGGTGCGGGAACGGCCCGATGCGGCCGTGACGCGGGTGCTCGGCGATGTCGGCCGGCTCGGGGTGCCACAGCACGCCCAGGTCGGCCGGATGCGCCTTGGCGTCGTTCTCGAACGGGCCTCGGCGCGGGCGTATCACGTCGGCGGCCAGCGGGCGGCCGGTGCGCGGGTTGCGCAGGGCGAGGATGGCCTCGGCCACCTCGTTGCACACGGCGTCGTAGTCGTCGGGCTCGACGATGCCGTGAGGTTCGCGGCCCTTGAGGTTCAGGCGCACATAGCCGTCGCCGAAGCTGGGCAGGGCGAACGCCTTCATCTGCGGCCAGAACTTGGAGTACCACAGCGGCACCTGGATATAGCAGTCGTGGTTCTTGGGGTACTCCAGGCCGCTGGGGTCGTCGCCGATGACCCGCAGGACCTTCTGCACCATCTCCATCGGCAGGGCGTGGCGCAGGAAGCGGCGCAGCGCGCTGTCGTCGGACCGGCGGGCCCACATGTCGCGGGTCCAGCCCAGGCTGATCGGGAAGCGGATCTCGGGCGGCACCGGGGCGTTGGTCGGCTTCGCCGTGCCGTCCAGGCAGGTCTTGCCGGGGAAGTTCATGCGGTACAGCAACTCCGGCAGGAACGCCATGCTGGGGATGTCGAGGTTGTTGGGGGCCAGCCCTTCCTGGGAGAAGGCCACCACGGCCGTCTTCTCGTCGGCGGCGTCGAGCACGGTGCCCACGGCCCGGTCAACCGCCCGCGCGGTGTCGAGCATGAGGTTCTCCTTGATGCTCGCCGGGTGCTGATACCACGGATGGTCCTGCTGGCTGAGGTGCCAGAAGTGATGGCCGCCGGAATGGATCTCCCCGAACACGGTCAGGAACAGGTCCCAGTCCTCCTCGCCCAGCAGGTCGCGGCAGATGGCGCCGCGCCGGGCGGCCCCGGTCACCAGGCGCCTGTGCAGGCGCTTCAGGCTGTCGGCCCGCCAAATCCGGGCGTAGTCGTTGAGGATGGCCGGGTGATCGCCGTGTTCCTTGATGACGCGGGCGAGCAGGTCGGCCGGGCGGGACACCCGGGGCGTCTGCGGCGAGTGCGCGCCGTAGGCCAGGACCTGATAGCCGTTGACGTTGTCGGACAGCCTGACCTGGGGAATGTCGAACGCGCACACCCGTTTGTTCGGCCCTAGCGCGTAGAACGGCGGGAACTCCTGGTAGTCATAGGTGTAGTGCCAGTCCGCCCCGTACTGTTCCGGCAAGTAGTCGAGCTGCGACCAGTAGCCGTGCTTGCGGGCATGGCAGCCCGTCCACAGCACGGTCCAGGACGCCTCGGCGACGCCGAACGGCACGCCCTTGAGGTCCGCCCATCCGCCCTGGCCGCGCAGCCGCGTCAGGTTGGGCAGGTGTCCGCCGGCCATCCACTCGGAGAGCAACTCGCGAGGGGCGGAGTCGAGGCCTATGGCTATGACTTTGCGTTTCACGGTCAGCACTTCCGTTTTGGTTGAGGCGGGCATTTGGCTTGTACTCAGATGTAAGACCGAGGGGGTTTTGTTTGCCAGACGGGCAGGGGTCCTAAGCCGCCCGTGTGGCTTGCTGGGCGGCTTCCCAGTCAAGGGCGGTACGCACGATGAACTCCAGGTTGTCGTAACGCGGCGTCCACCCCAGGCGGCGGCGGATGGCGGCGGCATCGGCCACCAGGGTCGGCGGGTCGCCGGGTCGGCGCGGGCCTTGGCGAATGTCGATGCGCCGGCCGGCCACGGCCTGCACCGTCTCCAGGACCTCGCGCACCGAGTAGCCGCGCCCATACCCGCAGTTCAGGATGAGGGGCTTGTTGTCCTCGCGCATGTGACGCAAGGCCTGCACATGGGCGTCGGCCAGGTCCGAGACGTGGATGTAGTCACGGATGCAGGTGCCGTCGGGCGTGTCGTAGTCGTCGCCGAACACCTGGATATGGTCGCGCTGCCCGGTCACGACCTGGCTGGCGATCTTGATGAGGTGGGTGGCCTGCTTTGATACCTGGCCGGTGCGCAGGTCGGGGTCGGCGCCGGCGACGTTGAAGTACCGCAGGGCGCCATAGACCAGCCCGTGGGCGGCATGGGTGTCGCGCAGCATCATCTCGGTCATCAGCTTGGACCGGCCGTAGGGGTTGATCGGCGCCCCGGCGCAGCTCTCCGGGATGGGCACCACGCGCGGCATCCCATAGACCGCGGCGGTGGACGAGAACAGGAAGTGGCGGATGCCGGCGGCGACGCACCGCTCGATCAGCACCCGGCTCGCCGCCGTGTTGTTGGCGTAGTAGAGCAGGGGGTTGTCGACGCTTTCCGGCACGATGATGCTGCCGGCGAAGTGGACCACGGCGCTGACCTTGTGGTCGGCGATCACGCGGTCCACGGTGTCGGCGTCACCGACCGAGCCCTGCACGAACGGCACGCCGTCCGGCACCGCGGCGCGGCGGCCTGTGCTCAGGTCGTCCAGGACGACGACGGGCATGTCGGCCGCCCGGAAGGCCAGGACGGCATGGCTGCCGATGTAGCCGGCCCCGCCGGTGATGAGGACTGTCATGGAATTCTCCTCCGTTGCGGGTCAGGCCGCAGTTTCGGCAAGGTTGCGCCGATACCAGTCGTAGGCGCCGGCGATGCCCTCGCGCAGGGGAATCGAGGGCGTCCAGCCCAGGCCTTCCATGCGGGCGGTGTCCAGTTTCTTGCGCGGCGTGCCGTCCGGCTTGGACCGATCGAACTCCAGATGGCCGTTGAAGCCGACCACCTCGTTGACGAGCGCGGCCAGATCGCGGATGGAGATTTCCTCGCCGCTGCCCACGTTCACAGGGTCGGCGCCGCTGTAGTGGGTCATCAGGTGGACGCAGGCGTCGGCAAGGTCATCAACGTGCAGGAACTCCCGCAATGGCCGTCCGCTGCCCCACACCGTCAGGGCTGATTGGTGGCCCATGCGGGCGGCGTGGGCCTTGGCCAGCAGGGCCGGCAGGACGTGGCTGCTGGTCAGGTCGAAGTTGTCGCCGGGGCCGTACAGGTTGGTCGGCTGCGCGCTGATGAAATCGCAGCCATGCTGCTTGCGGTAGGCCTGGCACAGCTTGATGCCGGCGATCTTGGCAATGGCGTACCACTCGTTGGTCGGCTCCAGGGGGCCGGTCAACAGGGCATCCTCGGGGATCGGCTGCGGGGCCTCGCGCGGGTAGATGCAGCTCGAGCCCAGGAACAGCAGCTTTTCGACGCCGACCCGGCGGGCGCCTTCGATGATGTTGGTCTCGATGGCCAAGTTGTCATAGATGAATTCGGCCGGGCGGGTGTTGTTGGCGTGGATGCCTCCCACCCGCGCGGCGGCCAGGAACACCGCCTGCGGCCGCGCTTCGGCCATCCAGTCCTCGACCTCGGCCTGGCGGGTCAGGTCCACGCTTCCACGGCCCACGGTCAGGATGTCGCAGTCCTCCGACCCCAGGCGGCGTACGAGGGCGGAGCCGACCATCCCGCGATGGCCGGCCACCCAGACGCGCTTGCCGGAAAGTTCGTACAGCGTCATTTATCTCTCCCCATCAGGCCTGAGCGGACAGCCGGGCCGGCGCCGTGCCGCCGTTGCCGTTCGCCGCGGCTCCGGCCGCTTCGGCCTCCAGCCGGCCCAGGTCGCTGGCCACCATCTCCGACACCAACTGGCGGAACGGCGTCGTGTGGCTCCAGCCGAGCACCCGCTTGGCCTTGGACGGATCGCCGAGCAGGAGGTCCACCTCGGTCGGCCGGAAGTAGCGCGCGTCGATGCGCACCACGGCCTTGCCGGTGGCGGTGTCGATACCTTCTTCATCAACGCCCTTGCCGCGCCATTCGATGGTCCGGCCGATCTCGGCAAAGGCCAGTTCCACGAACTCGCGCACGGAATGGGTCTCGCCGGTGGCCAGCACGAAGTCGTCCGGGGTGTCCTGCTGGACGATCCGCCACATGCCCTCGACGTAGTCCTTGGCGTGGCCCCAGTCGCGCTTGGCGTCGAGGTTGCCAAGGTACAGCGTGTCCTGCAGGCCCAGTTCCATGGCCGCCACGGCGCGGGTGATCTTGCGGGTGACGAAGGTTTCGCCGCGGATCGGGCTTTCGTGGTTGAACAGGATGCCGTTCGAGGCGTGCATGCCATAGGCCTCGCGGTAGTTCACCGTGATCCAGTAGGCGTACAGCTTGGCCGCCGCATAGGGGCTGCGCGGATGGAACGGCGTCGTCTCGCTCTGCGGGGTTTCCTGGACCTTGCCGTAGAGTTCGGACGTCGAGGCCTGATAGAACCGCACCGTGTCGCCCATCTTGAGGATGCGGATGGCCTCGAGCAGGCGCAGGGTTCCCATGGCGTCGCTGTTGGCGGTGTACTCGGGCGTTTCGAACGACACCTGGACGTGGCTCTGGGCGGCGAGGTTGTAGATCTCGTCGGGCTGCACTTCCTGGACCAGGCGGATGAGGTTGGTGGCGTCGGTCAAATCGCCGTAGTGCAGGAAGAAGCGGGCGTCGCCCTCATGCGGGTCGGTGTAGAGGTGGTCGATGCGCTCGCTGTTGAACGACGACGAGCGGCGCTTCACACCGTGCACGGCATACCCCTTGGCGAGCAGGAGTTCGGCCAGATAGGCGCCGTCCTGGCCGGTGATGCCGGTAATCAATGCAGTCTTTTGCATAAAACAAACTCCTCCTCGAAGCGCAGCCGTATGAAGTCAGGAAGACGTGTTGGGGCGGCTTTCGGCCTCCTCCAGGGTGTCTTCCGAAACAGGGGGTTGGGGGGCGGCGGCCCAGTCCTTGAAGTGCAGCAAGGTCCGCAGGACGACGCCCCACATGATGTAGTAGGGGATGGCGAAGAACGGTTTCTCGAACCCGTCCTCGGGGAATGCGGCGACCCACAGCAGGATGAAGAACGTCATCAGCCACATCAGCCGGTCGTCCCACTCCTGCCAGCCCATCTGGCGGGCGAAGCTCCAGGCGCGCCACCATGCGGCAATCAGGGCAATGTGCATGGACACCCACAGGATCACGCCGACGACACCCAGGCGGGCCAGCAGCGACAGATAGGAGTTATGGGGCTCGCGGACCTTCACGCCTTCCTCGCCGACCCCGAAGTCGACCAGCGGGATGCCGTAGCCCAGGCCGAACAGCATGTGGTGGATGCCGTCGGTAAGCTGGTCCCAGATGTTTTCCCACCACTGAAGGCGCAGCGGCACACCGGAGTTGGCGTGTTCAATGGTCTCGCTGCCCTCGCCCATGCCGACGATGCTGAGGACGTGGTTGATGAAGAAGTCGTAGTCGACCTGTTCGGTAAGGCGGCCCCCGACCTGGACACCGGCCATCATGAACAGGCCCAGGCCGATGAACATCATGGGCACCAGCAGCGTGGCGCGGGTCAGCGTGCTCCGGCGCAGCAGCACGAACAGGGCGAGCAGCGCCAGGATCTGCAGGTAGGTCAGGCGGGCCTGGACGACGACCAGCGCAAAGGCGATCAGGATCCCGGCCCCCATCAGGGCGAACTTGCCCCACCGCGGGTGGCGGGTGAAGAACAGCAGCAGCCCGGCCGCCGCCCACAGCACGAAGTTGCTGGCGAACGGATAGAAGAACAGCAGCGCGACCTCCTGCCCCTGGCCGCCCTGCAGGGTGGGGGCGTATTGCCGCAGGTTGGTGGCGTCGAAGTACCCCCACAGCATGACCACGTAGAGCAGCGCCGCAATGCCCAGCCAGCGGAAGAAGCGGTCGAGCTGGCGCGGGTTGGAGGCCACCGCGAACCCGACGATCACGTACAGGCTCTCGATCATCGAGGTGGCGTCGCGCAGCGCCCAAGGCCCGTAATTAAGGGCCCCGATGGATACCATGATGGCACCATAGCCCCACCACATGAAGAAGATCGGCAGATAGGTGGTGCGGCCCATGTCGTGCAGCACGCGCGGCCAGTTGACGGTCATCAGGTAGACCAGCAGCACCAGCTCGCCGAGCGGAATGCCGATGCCGCCGGGCGGGATGCGCAACTGCATGAAGCCGTAGGTGAGGACCAGGTAGCCCACCACCATGCTCATCAGAAGGGTGAACTTGATGCGGCCGAGGGTCATGACGTTGCCCCTCCGGTGCGCACCGTGGGAACGGCCGGTGACAGGTCGCGGGGCGTCGTGATGGTCACCTGGCCGACCTCCTGGACGAGGCGCACCAGGGCCGCCGGCCGTACGTCGGCCGAGAACGTCGCGGCGCGGGCGGCGGCTCCGCGTGACAGGGCGCGGTGGAGGTCGGGGCGGGTGCGCATGTCGATCAGCGCGGCGCCCAGGTCGGCCACCACCTCGTCCACCGTGCGGGTTTCAGCCTCGATCACGCGGCCGCAGGTATCGTCGACCATTTCCTTGGGACCGCCCAGGCCCAGGCACACCACCGGCAGGCCGTGGCCCATGGCTTCGAGCACCACGTTGCCGCTGCTGTCGTGCAGGCTGGGGAACAGGAATACCGAATGATCGGCATACAGGGCGTGCAGGTCGGGCTGCGGCACCCACTCGCGCCACTCGACGCGGCTGGCGATGCCAAGGTCCACGGCCAGGGAGTGCAGGCGGCCGCGCTCGGGCCCCTTGCCGACCAGGGTCAGGCGGGCGTCGGGGTCGGCGGCGGCCAGCCGCGCGAAGGCGCCGAGCGCAAGGTGGGCGCCCTTCCAGTGCAGCAGCCGCCCCACATAGAGCACCCGGAACGGCCGCTGCGCGATGTCGGGCCGCGCTCCGGTCTGGGTGTTGGGGTCGGCGAAGACCTCCAGGAACACGCGGGTCTTGGCCTGGTAGGCCTTGGGCACCAGGGCGGCGGACTCCGACGTCTTGCACAGGATGGCGCTGGCCTGGGAGAACGTGCGGCGCATCATGGGGTCGAGCCGTACCGCGCCGTTGAGCATGTCGCGCAGGACCTCCATGACATGCCCCTTGGCGGAGAAGCCGTCGCGCATCTTCCACGGCGTGCGTTCGCCGCCGCCGACCGGGCCGAACACCAGCGGCGCGCCCAGGTCGCCCAGGAATGACGGCTGGCGGACCACGCCCCACGACACATGGTGGACCAGGTCGAACCCGTGCTCGGCGTGCAGCTTGCGGGCCACCGTGCGCACCGTCCATTGCCAGGCGAGGTAATGGCTGCGCACGAAGCGCGGGCGCTCGTATCCCGGCCCCGGCCAGCCGGCCGGGTCATGGAACACGAAGTGCACGCGGTCGGCCAGATCGGCCGGCAAGGGCTTGGCCTCGAGGCTTTCGCGGATGGTCTTTTCGTGGTGCGCGCGGCAGGTCAGCACCCACACATGGTGCCCCATGCGGGCCCAGGCCAGCGCCCAGTTCCAGCCCTGGCCGGGTTCGGAACCGCGGTCGGGCTCGCAGGCGTAAGCGGACACGAGGATGTTCATGGGGGCCCCTCCTTTCATCATTCCGCCGCCACCCGGTCACCGTCCGCATCGGGCGGAATGGGACCAGAGCGCAGGATGTGTTCGTGACGCAGGCGGTCCTCCGGCCCGAAACGCTCGCCCACCTTGCGGGCCGGGACGCCGGCGACGATGGCGTAGGGTTCGACGTCGCGGGTGACCACCGCGCCGGCCGACACGATGGCGCCGTGGCCGACGGTCACGCCCGACAGCACGATGCAGCCGTAGCCGAGCCACACGTCATCCTCGACCACCACGCGCTCCTGGCCCTGCGGCGCATCGAAGCTTGCGTCGCCGACCCATGGCGCGCTCCGCACCGGAACGCCGACCGCCGTGAAGTCGTGGTCGTGCCGGCCGACCAGGCCGACGCCGTTGGCGATCAGGACCTGGTTGCCGATGGAGCCATCGACCTCGATGGTGCAGAACTTGCCGATGTAGACGTCATCGCCGACGGTCAGGGCGTTGGGCGCCCACAGGTGGCTGAACGGCCCGATGTGGACCCGTCGGCCGAGGGTCACGTTGGCGCGCACGGCATAGGCCCGCACGATGCGCTGGAACAGGGTGCGCAGGAGGCGTCTCATGATCCGCTCCTTTCAATGACCGTGTGGCCGCCCGCCGCCGCGGCCGTTGCCGCAGGGGGTGGGGGAGAGGGCGCCGGTCCCGTGGCGCTGGACGGCGGTTCCTGGGGGTCGTCATCGGGCACCATGGCTTCGGCGGCTTCCAGGCGGGTGAGGATGCGGCGCAGTCCGGCGTACAGCACCACCACCAGGATCACCGATGTGCACACGATGCCGGCCATGGCGCCGTCCAGGCCGAAGGTGGTGACCAGCGGGTGGAAGGTCGCCAGGGTGAAGATGCTGACCGCCAGGTGGGCCAGGAAGATCAGCTTGGTGTTTTCCACCGCGCGCAGGCCCGCCTTGAGCGGCAGGGAGAAGAACAGGAACAGGTAACAGACGCCGTAGTACAGCAGCAGGTGGCCGTACTCGGCGTACTCCTGCCCGAACACCGCGCCCAGCAGGGCGTCGGGCCGCACGTTCACCGCCACGATGATCGCCGCGGTCGCCAGCCCGCCGTTGAGCGCCACGCGCTTGAGGAAGCCGCTGAGGGCGTGGGCGCCCTGGCTGTGGTACAGGCGCGCCGCCCGTGCCGGGACGATGTTCTCCCACGCCTGGAACAGGATGTGGGTGATGGCGATGAGGTTGTGCGCCGCCCGGATGGCGCCGACCGCCGCCGCGCCCAGGAAGAAGCCCGCCGCGATGATGAAGAAATGCCCGGAGAACCAATAGATGATGGCCGAGGGCAGAAGCCACTTCGACGACTGCCAATGGCGGCCCATGCTGCTGCGCAGGATGACCCACTCGAAGCGCGGCCGGACGAAGAAGAAGGCCGAGATGACGGTGGCGCCCGCGCCCGCCGCCGCGATCGCCCACAGCGCCGTGTTGCTGGTCACCCGGAAGGCCGGGTCGCCGGCCGCCATGATGACGACCACCAAGGTCACCAGCAGGGCGATCTGGCCGATGTAGCGCAGGACGTCGGACATCATGGCCAGCTTGGGGCGTCCGACGCAGAAGAAATACCGCCGCAGGAATTCCTGGAACTGGAAGCTCACCACCACGCAGGCCAGCGGCAGGGCCAGCCCGTCGGTCTTCCAGCCGGGCATGTAGATGCCGGCCAGCCACACGCCGCCGGCGATCAGGCCCGCCATAACCAGGCTCAGCGCCGCCTGCTGGATGGCCAGCGCGGTGTAGTAGGCGCGCCGGGTTTCCACCGGCTGCTTGGGACCGATGCTCATCATCGGTTCCAGCACCAGGGCGATCTGGATGGAATTGGCGAACAGGACGATCATCCACGCCAGCGAGTAGCGGCCGAACTCGGCCATCCCGAGGAAGCGCGCGAGCATCAGTCCGGTCAGGAAGTTCACCCCGCTGACCACGGCCTGGTCGGCCAGCGACCAGTTGAGGTGGCTGTCCCGGAACAGAAGATTGCGGACCTTGGCGAGCATCTTGGTGGGATCTCCGTCGATGCGCGGTCAGGACTTGCGGAGCGGCCTGCCGCCCCCCGGCGGCGAACGGCGTGCCAGCGCCCGCAGCTCCTCGCGGGCGAGAAGCAGCACGAACCGTGGCGCCATCACCAGATAGCGGCGCCACAGCCGACGGGGTTCCGACATCAGGCGGTAGGACCATTCCAGGCCGCTGCGCTGCATCCAGGCCGGGGCACGCTTCTGGCGGCCGGCGTGGAAGTCGAACGCGGCGCCCACGCCGATCATGGCGGCGGCGTCGATGCGGCCCTTGTGGGCGGACATCCAGTATTCCTGCTTGGGCGAACTGAGGCCGACCCACAGGATGTCCGGCCGGGCGGCGTTGATCATGTCCACCACCTCGGCGTCCTCCTGCTCGGTCAGGGGGCGGAACGGCGGGCTGTAGGTCCCGGCGATGCACAGGCCGGGGAAGCGGCCCTCGAGGTTGGCCTTGAGGTCCTCGACCACGCCGGGGGCGCCGCCATACAGGAAGTGCCGATACCCGCGTTCGCGCGAGTGCTCGCACAGTTCGAGCATGAAGTCGGGGCCGCATACCCGGTTGGTGCCGGGATGGCCGTGGCGCCGGCTGAGCCACACCAGTGGCATGCCGTCCGGGGTGACCATGCCGGCCTCGGCATGGATGCGGCGCAGCGCGTGGTCGGTCTGGCAGGCCATCACCCCGTGGACGTCGCGAATGCACACGTAGTGCTGCTCCCGCGCCGCGATCCAGCGGTCGATGGTGCCCAGGGCGCGCGGCATGTCGAGCGCATCGACCCGCACGCCCAGAATGTCCACGGGCTCGCCCGGCGCGGTAGGGGCGGCGGACTCGGTCGGGGGGGCTGGATGTGCCAAGGCATTGGGCTCCGTCTGATCGGTGGGGGGAAGGGAGGTCGCCACCAGGGCCTCGTAGTGCGTCAGCGCCTGACGCGCGATGTCGTCCCAACGCAGGGTCTTGCGCGCCAGGGCCTGGCCGCGCCGGCCCATTTCCGGCCACTCCGCACGGCGGTTCCACAGGGTCCGCAGGCCGGCCGCCACGCCGTCGGCGGTGGAGGGAACGACGACCCCGCAGTCGGCCTGCTCGACAAACGGAGAAATGCCGCAGATGTCCGACGACAGGATGACCCGGCCGGCGAGCATTCCCTCCAGTGCCTGAAGGCTGAACCCTTCGTAGCGCGACGGCACGCAGACCACGTCGTGCTCGCCGATCATGTCCGTCGCCGCGCGCTCGAACTCCGGGGGGAGGAAGGTGATGGAGGCTGCGCGCCCATGGCGTTGGGCCTTGGCCTGCAGGTCCTTGAGGTCGCCCCAGTCGGGGCCCTGGACGACCAGCCGCGCCGGCTTGTCGGCCATGGCCTCGGCAAAGCCCTCGATCAGCAGGTCGAGGCCCTTGTTGTAGGCGTCGATGCGGCCGAGGAAGTAGAAGGAGACGGGGCGGTCCGCCGGGGGCGCCAGCTCCGCCTCGGGCGCGGGGTCCGGCGCCGAATCGTGGCCGCAGGGGACGCACAGGGTCGGCGTGCTTACGCCCCGCCGGCGCAGCCACAGGGCGTGGCGGCTGTCGAGCACCTGGACGGCCAGGCTGTCCTCCAGCACGCGGCGCTCGAACAGGCGCCAGTACACCGCCTTGCGCACGGCGCTCTTGCGGAACATGAAGGTGTTGTAAGGGTCGTGCGGGGCCAGCACGTAAGGCACGCCGGCCTGCCGCAGGTCGCGCGACAGCATGTAGACGCTGGGCAGGAACATGCCGTTCAGAAGCACCAGGTCGGGCCGCTCGGGGCCGCACAGCCAGGACCGCAGGTCGGGGGAAACACGGAAGCTCGACCCGTTGCCGCCGCCGGCAAAGCGGCGCACCACATAACCGCCCTCGGCCGTGCGGAAGCCGGGCGAGGTGCCTTCGCAGAGCACGGTCACGGCGGCCCCGGCCTTGACCAGCCCGGTGGCGAAGCCGCGCACGGCATTGCTGGTCCCTTCGCCCAGCGTGCGCCAGTTCAGCGGGAAGTGCTTGAGGTAAATCGCAATTTTCATGGGATCTCTCTGCCGCGAGCCGGCCGGAACGTTGGCGTTTCGCTGGACAGCGATCTCCGCAGCCCCTCGGCTCATGTCCATCGTCGTCACCGACGTATCCCTTCGCAACGTGTCATGGGTGGTAATTCTTGGAGCAGTGCCAGTAAAACAGACGCAGGAACCGCAAACTATTGAACGCGGTTCCTGCGTCCCTGGTCGCAGAATCTTGTCGGTTCAAAAGACGTGCGTCCTATGACCTGTAATAGGTCATCGTCTTGTCCGCATACTGGCCGGAGTCTTCGTATCCGTAGGTGCGGTTCTTCTTGACGTCGACCATGGACAGCACCACGCCCGAGAACGTCCCGCCTGCGTTGATGAACTGCTTGATCGCCAGCTTGGCCAGACTGCGCGGCGTGTCGCCCCAGCGGACCACCATGATCGCCCCGTCGACCTGCCGCGACAGCAGGCGCGGGTCCGACACCGCCAGGATGGGCGCGCTGTCGATGATGATCTGGTCGAAGCTGCCACTGATCGACTTCAGCAGGTTGGCGATCAACTCGCCGCCGAACAGGTCCGGCGCGCTGGGCCGGATGCGCCCGGCCGGCAGGACGTAGGCGCCCGATGCCTCGTCCTTGCGCATGGCGTCGGTCAGCGGCACCTTGCCGTCGATGACGTCGATCACGCCCGGTGCATCGGGATCCAGCCCGAACCGCTCGCCGACCTTGGGCTTGCGCAGGTCGCAATCCACAATCAGGACACGGCGCCCGGACATCGCCAGCAGGCGGGTCAGGGTGATGGACAGCGACGTCTTGCCCTCCATCGGCCGCGCCGAGGTGATCATCAGCGTCTTGGGCAGGCTCTGGCCGGGCTGCAGCAGCAGGGACGTGTAGACCCCGCGCAACGCCTCGGTAAACAACGAGTTCGGCTTCTCCAGGACCTGGTTCTCGGGCTTGCGGCCGAGCCGGATGAAGCCGCGCACCAGGGGCACCAGGCCGAGAACCGGCAGGCCGGTGTCCTTCTCGAGCTGCTCGCCGCTGCGATAGGTGCGGTCCATCTGCTCCAGGGCCAGGGCGCTCAGGCCGCCGATGCTGGTGAAGCCGACGAAGGCCATGGCCAGCAGCAGGTTGTACTTGGGCGACGACGGTTCCTCGGGCGCCTCGGCGTAGGAGATCACGCGGGCGTCGGGCTGCTGCATGTCCGGCTCGTCGAGCTGGTTGGTTTCCTGGAAGCGGTTGAGCATGGTTTCCAGGAGCATGCGGTTGGACTGCGCCTCGCGCTCCAGAGAGCGCAGGACGACGCTGGCCTCGTTGGCCTGGGCGACTTCGCCCTTCAGCTCATTGAGGTTGCGCTGCAGGGTTTCCTGGCGGGCGCGGGCGACGTTGACCTCGTTCTCCAGGCCCTGGATGACCTTGGCGACCTCGTTGCGGATGCCCCGGTTGAGGTCGGCGATCTCGGCCCGCAGGCTGCGCATCCGGGGGTGCTGGGCGCCGAGTTCGCCGGACAGGTCGGCCAACTGGCGCTGCAAGGCGGACTGCTGCTGGCGCAGGGAGGAGATCAGGGCCGACGACAGCACCTCGGAGTAGGACTCCTGGCCGCCGCGGCGAACGATTTCCTGGACCTGACGCAGACGGGATTCCGCCTCCGCCCGCTGGATGTTGGCCATGGTCAGTTCGCTGTTGAGGTCACTGAGTTCCTGGCTGACCAGCGGCGTGCCGGTGTTGCTGACCAGCAGGCCGTTGACCTGGCGGTATTCGGCCACGGCGCGTTCGGAGTTCTCGACCCGGCGCCGCAGGTCCTCGATGCGCTCGTTCAGCCACGAGGTGGCGCGCTGGGTGGCCTCGAACTTGGCCTCGAGCTGTTCGACGATGTAGAGGTCGGCCAGCTTGTTGGCCGCCGCCGCCGCCGTCATCGGGCTGGCCGACTGGAAGGTCAGGGCAATGACCTGGGACTCGCCGCGCTGCTTGATGTCGAGGTGGCCGAGGAAGGTGTCGACCACGCGGTTCATTTCGCTGCGGCGGGCGCGCGCTTCCGCAAGTACCGCCTTGCCGCTGCGCAGGTCGGCGTCCTCCTCTGCCAGGGTGCGCTCAGCCACGGTGGGCTCCGTCACGGTGGGCGCCGGAGTCCCGGCCGCCGCCGGTGCCTCGTCCTGGGCTGCCGGCGTGCTGTCCTGGGCCTGGGCTTCTTCGGCGAAGTTGGGCAGCAGGGACAGCACGTAGCTCCGCGCCGTGGCGAGGTTGCGGGCAAACGAGGATGGCTCGCGCAGGGCCGGGTTGAACTCCGGCTGCTGGTCGAGGTTGAGGTCCAGGATGACCTTTTCCACCAACTGGCGGGAGCGCAGGATTTCGGTCTGCGTCTCGATCGTCTGGACGTCGTTGGGAAGGCCGGCGACGACGGCTTCCAGATTGAGGATGTTGGAGTTCTGCCCGGAAATCATCACCAGGCTGTGGGCTTGGTACTGCGGCGTCATGCGGTTCAGCAGGAACGCAGTCCCGACCGTGCCGATAACGGCGATTGCCAGGATCAACCACTTGCGGCGCCACAACCGGCGACCGACGTCCATCATGTCCACGTCATCCAACGCGGTACTGCCGGTCTGGGCGAACCGCAGCTCGGCCGGACCCTGGTTCCTCTTTTCACCGATGATCGCGTTCATCGTCCCTCAACCTTGCCATGGAAAATGAGCCGGAAAGCACTGGCCGCGTCCTAGAAGAAACGCTCCGCCACCTCGATGACGTCGCCCGGCTGAACCAGGGCATCCAGGGGAACCTGCTGTGCGTCATCCCGGCTTCCCCGGCGCAGCAGCACGTATCCCGTCTTGGCCCGGTAGGTGAAGCCGCCGGCCAGGGCCACGGCGTTCCACGCCGTCATGCCGCTGACGTAGGGATAGCTGCCGGGCTGCTTGATCTCGCCGATGATGTAGAACGGCCGGTAGCTCAGGACCTCGACGCTGACCCGCGGATTGCGCAGGTAGTCGGGCTCCAGGTGGTCGGCGATCCGTGCCTCGAGTTGCCGGGCCGTGAGGTCCACGGCCTCGACCTCCTTGATCAGCGGCATGGCGATCAGCCCGGTGCCGTCGACCTCGAATTCCCCGGACAGGTCGGGGTGGCCGAACACCGTGACCTTGACGCGGTCGCCCGCCCCAAGCGTGTAGGACTGGCTTTCCGGCGCCGCTCCGGGCGCTGCGTCCTGGGCGGCGGCGGGGCCGGCCAGCAGCGGAAGGGCCAGCAGGGCCACGGCCAGAAGGGCGAAGCCTTTCGCGGCCATACCCCCAAACCAGGTCCGGAGGAGGCGTTCAGTCGGGGCGGAGGCACCGCGGGCCTCGGCTGACGTGCGCGATGGCACTCTTTGCATGGCACAGGTCCTCATCGTTCGGTTGCGTGCGGTGGGGCTGACGGTCCGTTATTGGTCAACGCTGGTAAACGACCGTGTCCCGTTTCTGGATGCCTAGGGTAGGCTATCGCTCTACTGTTTTCTTGGTATCTGAGGGTTTACGTCGTTGGTTATCTTTCGAGCGTTCAGCAAATTGCTGATCAACAACGCCGGAATACTTAAATCGTCGCCGCAATAGGAAGGGGAAAGACTTCTGGATGACCCTAAGGAGCCTTCAGCTCGACTTAGGGCGTGCCGTGTCATCAAAAGAGAACGGCATCCGGGGCGTGGTCCGTGCCGAACATGCAAAAACGGCCGGAGCATCGCCGCTCCGGCCGTTCGTCTGGATGGGGGTGGGGACCGCCGCTTGCGTGCGGCGGTGTCGCGCGATTACAGGTGAAGTTGCACGCTGAGCATGATCAGGTTGCGGTCCCACCCGTTGAAACCGAGGGTCCGCGCGTCGCTACCCGACTCGGAGTGGTCGGTGTAGGTGTAGCCGGCGTCGAAGTGCATGTGGCGGTTGGCCATCCAGGTCGCGCCGAGGCTGCCGGTGAGGCGGTCGGCCTCGCGGTCGATGCCCTGGTAGTCATAGGTCGCGTAGCCGGCCCCGGCGTGCAGCAGGATGTTGCGGCGCAGCTCGTGGTCGGCATTGAAGCTGAAGGAGTTCGCGAGGTAGGACGACGCCGTGCCGGCGGTGGTTTCCTCGACGCTGCTCTCGGCCCGCAGGGTGAACGTGGTCAGGCGGGTGAAGTTGTTCACGATCTCGGCCCCGAAGGACAGGCCGCTGACGTCCTCGAGCCCGGCCTGCGAGAAGTACTGCTCGCGGTAGCCGGCGAACACTTCGCCGAAGGTCACCCCGGTCAGGTCGAAGGCCACGCCGGCATCGACCTGCCAGCCGTTGGAGGTGCGGTCGGTGCCGCCGACGGGCGTCGCATTGTCCGGCTCGCGCCAGTTGCCCGACAGGCGGCCAAAGGCGCCGTATTCCTCGGCAATCCGATAATCACCACGGACGCTGGTCCGATAGATGGTGATGTCGCGGGTGCTGGAGTTTTCGTAGTTGTAGTTCTGGACGGAGGCATCGGCCTCGCCGCTGACCTTGTTGAAGTCCTGGAAGAAGCGCAGGCCGGCTTCGGTCAGGTTGAATTCGGTCGGCGCGGCGCCGCCACCGACGTCGGGGTCGCCGCGGCCTTCGTGCAGGCGGTTGAACGACAGGCGGCCGTCCAGGTAGCTGCGCGGCGTGAACTCGAAGCGGCCGGTGGAATTGACGAAGTAGTCCTCGAAATCCTCGGACGAGAAGTCGGCGTAGCGCCCGATGCGGGCGCCGGCGCCCAGCTTCAGGTCGTGGACCGACCACGTGGAATCGGCCCTCACGGCCGGCGCAGCCACGGTCACGAAGTCGCTGCGCTCGTTGTTGGCGGCGGCGAACACGTTGTCGTCATGGGTGCCCTGCACGGTCAGGCTGGGAAACACCATGAACCCGCCAAGCTGCACTCCCAGGGGATCGACTTCCGGGCGCTCGCGCTCCAGCACGGTGACGCCGCGCGGAATGTCGGTCTGAGCGGCGGCGGGGGACGCAAGGGGAAGCGCCGCAGCCAGAGCCAGAACCAGCGGCAGGGCGGTCGAGCCAACGGGGCGGAGTCCCTGGCGGAGGGGGGTGTTGAGCATGCTCTGCACGGTGTCATCCCTGGTTGCGCCGGCTGACGGGACAGGGTTGGATACAGCCCGTCCCGACGTTGAACACCAAACCGGCGGTTTATTATCTAAGTCGGCACACTATGCCGCACTCGCCCGTTCTGCGCAACGGTTCAAGGATTTGATGCGGATGGGTTGTCGGAGGGTGGTCGGGGGGCCCTCAGGCCCGCCCGAACACGTCTTCCATGCGCACGATGTCGTCTTCGCCGAGGTAGCTTCCGGACTGCACCTCGATCAGGCTGAGGGGTAGCTTGCCGGGATTTTCCAGGCGGTGGGTGCGCCCCAGGGGAATGTAGGTGGACTGGTTTTCGTGCAGCAGGAAGGTTTCGTTGCCGTTGGTGACCTTGGCCGTCCCGCGCACCACGACCCAGTGCTCCGCCCGGTGATGGTGCATCTGCAGGCTGAGCTTCTGGCCCGGCTTGACGGTGATGTGCTTGACCTGGAAGCTGGGCCCGGCGTCGATGCCGCGGTACGACCCCCAGGGGCGGTAGACGGTGGGATGGCTGACGACCTCGTCGCGGCCCCTGGCGCGCAATGTCTCGACCAGGCCCTTGACCTCCTGCACGCGGCCCTTGGCGGCCACCAGGACGGCATCGTCGGTCACCACCACGGCCACGTCGTCGAGGCCGAGGACGGTGGTCAGCGGGCCGTTGGAGCGGACATAGGAATTGGTGGTGTCGCGGGTCACCACATCGCCCAGGCTCACGTTGCCCGAGGCGTCCTTGGTCCCGACATCCCACAGCGCCGACCACGCGCCGACGTCGTTCCAGCCCATGTCGACCGGCAGCACCACCGCGTCGTCCACATGCTCCATGACCGCGTAGTCGATGGACTTCGACGGCGCGGCGGCGAAGGCGTCGGCGTCCAGGCGGCAGAAGTCGAGGTCCTTGCGCGCCTTGCCCAGGGCGCGGCGGCAGGCGGCCAGCATCTCGGGCTGCAGGCGTTCCAGTTCGGCCACGTAACGGGCGGCCGGGAACACGAAGATGCCGCTGTTCCAGAAATACCCGCCTTCGGCCAGGAAGCGTTCGGCGGTCGCGGCGTCCGGCTTCTCGACGAAGCGGTCCACCTGGTGCAGGCCGCTGGCGCCGTTGGTCAGGGCCTTGCCGGCATGGATGTAGCCGTAGCCGGTCTCGGCGTGGCGCGGGGTGATGCCCAGGGTTGCCAGGGCGTTGCGCTGCGCGGCGACGGTGGCGGCGCGGCCGATGGCGGCGCGGAAGGCCTCCGTCTCGCTCACCAGATGGTCGGACGGCATCAGGGCCAGCACGCCGTCGGGGTCATGGTCGAGCACCCACAGGGCGGCGACCGCAGCCGCCGGGGCGGTGTTGCGGGCGTGCGGCTCCAGCAGCAGGACCGCCGGGTCGACGCCGATCTCGCGGATCTGCTCGGCGATGATGAAGCGGTGGGCGTCGTTGCAGACCACCACCGGCGGCCCGAACCCGGGCGCCGTGACGCGGGCCACCGTGTCCTGGAACATGGTGCGCGGTCCGGCCAGCGGCATGAGTTGCTTGGGGTAGTCTTCCCGTGACATGGGCCACAACCGGGTGCCGGAACCTCCGGAAAGGATGACGGGATGAATGGTCATTGAACCGCCTCTGCTTTGCTGTCCTGGGGGCGTGCCGTCTTGTCGGCGACGACATCGGCGTTGTTCAAGTTGAGGCCGAATACCTGCGCCGGATAGTCGTCACCACGAACTACGCCCAAAGGCGCCTCGACGACCGCCGGTTCTTGAGTGGTAGCCACGGGAGGCTGAGCCATCACTTTCCGCAGCACATCCGCGCCGGTGGACGGCAGGTAGTGGAACGGGTCGAACCGGAAGTAGAGGGCCGGGTCGGCGAAATCGGGGTCTCTCGACAGGTCCACCGCACCCGGCAGGGCGGTCCGCACGTCTTCCTGGAAGCGCCGGACATGTTTGACGGCAGGCAGCGAGTCGATCACGGCACGCACCGGCTGGCTCACGGGATTGATGAAGACGTGCAGCGTGAAATCCCGCTCCTCGGCCACCCGCCGCAGGTCGTGCAAGGCCTCGACCCGCTCGGGGGCGTAGGCGAAGTCCGTGAAGTAGCGGGTGCGGACATGGTTCAGCCAATAGGCATGGTCGAAGCCGGTCATGGCGTTGTGGCGCGCCATTCGGTCGGCGGTATTGCGCTGGCCGTCCGGCAGCAGGGCAGGGGGGGCGTCCATGGCGTGCGAGGCAACCGCCATGACGGCCGCCCCGGCCGGCCGCAGACCGAACAGGTATGTAACGTCTTCGAACAGCGAGACTTCCTCGGAAAACGTTTCCGGGGCCAGCGGATACGCCAGGGTGTTCATCATGAAGCTGTCCAGGCCGACCACGACGCGGCTGCCGCGCGGGACATGGTGGCGCAGGAAGTTCACGATCTCCTCGGGCATGGCGGCCGCGAACGAGGCATTGAAGGTGCGCGGGCCGAGGACGCCCGGATCGATGTAGCTCACCTTGCTGGACCCGATCAGAACGGTCGTGGGGGCAGCGGCGCGCAGCATGGCCGGCTTGGCCTGACGCTCGGACTCCGCATAGATCCCGATGCTGTTGCGGCCGAGGGCGCCATAGGGATCGACCGCCCACACCAGGCCGCCGCACAGCGTCAGGACGATGCCCGCCATGACGCCGAACCTGACCAGATAGCGCCGGGCGTGGTTGCGGGCAGCGGGGCGCGCAAGGCGCGGACGTTCAAAAATTGAAGTAGAGAAACTCATTTTTCTCGCTCATTCCGAGGATGCCAAAGGCGGCGGCGCAGGCGGTTGCGGCGGCCCATCCGGTCTGCAGGCGCCAGCGCCACAGGCGCGGCGGAGGCGTCGTGCGGGTCCTGCTCCCAAGCCCCGGTCGGTAATTCCACAGGATCTGCTGGGTGTTGGGCCCGAACAGGGCGATCGCGCCGACCAAAGCCACCAGCGCCACCGCCACGGCCCCATCGGATATCAAGGGAGTCAGGCCGCCGTCGGTTATCGGCACCCAGGCCGGAAGAACGGCCGACAGCATGCCGGCGATCGGTTCGGGAACGACGATGCCGTTGCCGCCGGCCATGGCGCGCAGCACGGCCAGTGCGCCGCCAAACGTTTCGGCCCGGAAGAACACCCAGGCCACCACCACGGCGAGGAACGTCGTGGCGCGGGCCAGGGCGCGGCCGGCCATGCCGCCGGACATCCCCGCCGTCCAGTTGCTCCACAGGTGGTTGATGACAAGATAGGCGCCGTGCAGGCCGCCCCACGCGACGAAGGTCCACCCCGCGCCGTGCCACAGGCCGCCCAGCAGCATGGTGGTCATCAGGTTGACGTGGCGCCGCGCCGGACCTTTGCGGCCGCCGCCCAGGGGGATGTAGATGTAGTCGCGCAGGAACCGCGACAGCGTCATGTGCCAGCGCCGCCAGAAATCGGCGATGCTCACCGCCTTGTAGGGCGAGTTGAAATTGATCGGCAGGCGGACCCCGAACAGGCGGGCCAGCCCGATGGCCATGTCCGAATAACCCGAAAAATCGAAGTAGAGCTGGAAGGTATAGGCCAGCGCCGCCATCCATCCCTCGATCACGGTCAGGGCGATGCCGCTCTCGGCGGCCGAGAACAAGGGATCGGCATAGGCCGCCATGCCGTCGGCCAGCACCGTCTTCTTGAACAGGCCGATGGCAAAGATCGTCAGGCCCACCGCCAGGGCATCGACGCGCGGCACGAAGGTCCGCAGGCGGGCGAACTGGGGGATCATCTCGCGATGATGCACGATCGGGCCGGCGATGAGCTGCGGAAAGAAGCTGACGAACAACGCGTAGCGCAGCGGGTCGCGGTCGGTCGCCTCGCCGCGCCAGGCGTCGATCAGGTAGGCGATCTGCTGGAAGGTGAAGAACGATATGGCCAGCGGCAGCAGCAGCCGCTCCATGGACCAGGCCGTGGCCAGCACGGCGTTCACGTTCTCGACGAAGAAGTTGGCGTATTTGAAGTATCCCAGAAGCGCCAGGTTGCCGCCGATCCCCAACCCCAGGACGAGCCGTCCGCCATTGGGGCGGGGACCGTGCCGAAGGGCTTGGGTGGCGATGTACGTGCCGATGCCGTAGTTGAACAGCATCGACCCGACCAGGACCATCAGATAGGCGGGCTCCCACCAGCCGTAAAACACCAGGGACATGGCAACCAGCCAGCCCAATGCCGCACGTGTGCGGCCGTTCCGGCCGATTACGAAGAATCCGACCAAGACCGTTGGTAGAAATACAAAGAGAAAGGCATGTGAATTAAAAAGCATCGCATCCCGCATCTGCCCCGGTGCACGTCGGTTCATTATGCAACGCGTGATCAAGGTGTGGCAGGTACGCTCTCGGACGGCAGAAAGCCCTTTTTTCCTTTCCAGGTAAGCCTTCAGATCCTGCGGCTGCGCATATCAGATTTTGGAGATGTATCGGGAGGCGTAGGCGTCCGGCCGTTCCCCTTCGCATGCGCACCTTCGGCGGTCCTGCGGCGTTGAGCATGGACGAGTTCGACAGACGGCGCAGGCAGGAGAGCCTCCCCATGACAGCCTTGACCGGCACCCCATCCCCCCCGTCGCTCCATCAGCGGCGGACAGTGTTCCTGCGGCGCTGGCGGCAGGTGCGCAGCCGCAGCATGCAGCTTGCCCTGCCCCTGTCGCCCGAGGATCAGGGCGTGCAGTCGATGCCCGACGCCAGCCCGACCAAGTGGCACCTGGGGCACACCACGTGGTTCTTCGAAACCCTGCTGCTGGAGCCGCATGCAGCGGACTACCGGCCATTCGACGCCCGGTTCCCGCTGTTGTTCAATTCCTATTACGAGGCGCTGGGCCCGCGTCATCCACGGCCGCAGCGGGGCGTTCTGTCGCGGCCCTCGGCACAGGCGGTCGAGGCGTGGCGGCAGCATGTCGATGCCGCCGTGGAGCACCTTATGGAGAACGCCGACGACGCCACCTTCGCGACGTTCGCGCCAATCCTCGCCCTCGGCCTTGCCCATGAGGAGCAGCATCAGGAACTCATCCTGACCGACATCAAGCACGCCCTGTCGCTCAACCCCCTGCTGCCGGCCTACGACGCCGGGCTGCCCGAGCCTCCCCGTAACGGTGCACGGCCGGGGTGGGTCGAGCATCCCGGCGGGCTGGTGGAAATCGGCCATCCCGGCGGGGAGGGGTTCGCCTACGACAACGAATGCCCGCGCCACCGGCGCTGGCTGGAGCCGTTCCGGCTGGCCTCCCGCGCCGTGACCTGCGCCGAGTTCATGGCCTTCATGGAAGACGGCGGCTACGCCCGGCCGGAGTTCTGGCTGTCCGACGGCTGGGCGCTGGCGCAGGCCGAGGGCTGGGAGGCGCCTCTGTACTGGCGGCGCGGCGACGGCGCCCGCTGGGAAACCTTCACCCTGGGCGGGGTGCGCCCGGTCGCGGCGGCCGAGCCGGTCGCCCACGTCAGCTACTACGAAGCCGCCGCCTATGCGGCCTGGGCCGGCGCCCGCCTGCCGACCGAGGCCGAGTGGGAGGCCGTGGCCGACAGCCAGGCGGTGCGCGGAAACTTCGCGGTGGCCGGGGCGCCCCTGCACCCGGCTCCGGCGCCGGTCGGCGAGCGCGGCCCCGGCCAGTTGTTCGGCGATGTGTGGGAATGGACCGCCAGCGCCTATGAGCCCTATCCCGGATTCCGGGCGTTTTCCGGTGCGGCGGCCGAATACAACGGCAAGTTCATGGTCAACCAGATGGTGCTCCGGGGCGGGTCCTGCGCCACGCCCGAGGGGCACGCGCGTGCGTCCTACCGCAACTTCTTCCCCCCGGCGGCGCGTTGGCAGTTCAGTGGCATCAGATTGGCGGAGGACGCTTCATGAAGCAGCAGGGCCTGCTTGACCATCGGCCCCAGGGGGTGATGGCCGACCCGGATTTTGTGCGTGCGCTTTCGGTTGGCCTGCGTCAGAAACCGAAATCCATCCCCTGCCGGTTTTTCTACGATACGGCGGGATCGCGCCTGTTCGACCGCATCTGTGAGCTGCCGGAGTACTATCCCACGCGCACCGAACTCGGCCTTTTGGCCGCGCACGCCGACGAGTTCGCCGGCCTGATCGGCCCGGGCGCCGAGGTGGTGGAGTTCGGTGCCGGGTCGGGCGACAAGGTGCGCCTGCTGCTCGACGCGCTGGAGCAGCCGGCCATCTACCGTCCGATCGACATTTCCGGAGAATTCCTGCTGAGCGCGGCGCAAAAGCTGGCCCGCGACTATCACGACCTGTCGGTGCGGCCGGTCATCGCCGACTTCACGCAGCCCATCCCGCTGCCCGCCGCCCGGCCGGGAACGCGCCGCGTCGGCTTCTTTCCCGGATCGACCATCGGCAACTTCGCCCCGGCCGAAGCCACCCGGTTCCTGCGTGGGGCGGCCCGCCTGCTGCGTGGCGGCGGGCTGCTGATCGGCGTCGACCTGGTCAAGGACCGCGAGGTTCTCTGCCGTGCCTACGACGACTCCCAGGGCGTCACCGCGGCCTTCAACCGCAATGTCCTGGTGCGCGCCAACCAGGAACTGGGCGCCGACTTCGACCTCGACCGGTTCGCCCATCGCGCGTTGTTCAACGAGGCGCACAGCCGCATTGAAATGCACCTGGTCAGCCAGGGCGCGCAGTGCGTGCGGATCGGCGAGGAGGAATTCTCCTTTGCGGATGGCGAAACCATCCACACCGAAAATTCCTACAAATATTCGCTTGAGGATTTCCGCAGGCTGGCGGCCTCGGCAGGCTTTGCGCCGTTGCACGTGTGGACGGACAGCGACCGCCTGTTCAGCCTCCACTGGCTGGAGGCCTGAACCGACGGCGGGAGAGGGGGAGGTCTAGTGCTGGCTTTGGGGCGCCTGGCTCTCGGGCTCGGCGACCGAAAGACTGTGCGCCAGAGTCCGGTTCATGGTGATGAAGGACTCGATCTGGCCGTCGTGCGGCGCGATGCGCCCGCTGGCCAGGGTGGTCTTGATGACGTGGTCGGCGAGGTCCAGCACGCGCCGGGCATCAACGTCGGCCAGCGTGTGCTGTTCAGCGGCGGTCTTCAGGCTCAGCCAGACCGACAGGTTGTTCTGGACCGCCCAGGAGAGCGACGAGGGATCGCGCGCATCGTCAAGCAGATGAGCCGCCCGATGCAGCAGGAGGGCGTGGCGTCGAGCATGCGGGCGGACCGGCGGGCGTGTTCGGGGCTTGGTTTGAATATGCAAGGCTCGGGTTCTCCCCTTGGCGGTTGGTGGGGGTGTGACGTCCCACTCCTTAACGCTGCCGGACGCCGGATGTTCTGTCCCTCCGCCGTCGGGATGAGCCCGTGACATCTTTCGGGCTAGAGGGTGCTCCCCGCCCCATCAAGCCGCCGCGCCCCGCTGCAACGGGCAAAGGACATCCTTGAATGACCAAGTCAGGTGCTCTTTTTCTCTAAACGGTCGTGGACGGGCTTGCGTTGGTCGGTCATCATGTACCCGTCACGGCTGCGAGGCCTGTCATTGGTCCGCACGAGTGCAGGGGGCATAACTCTCGATGAACGCTGTCAACGAGCCGGCGCGCGAAGAAGACGTCGAGGCGCGGTGCCGCGCCGTCCGGCTCGCTCTCGGCCTGTCCGGCGCTCCGCTGGGCGCCGTGCTGGAGCGCGACGAGGCCGGCATCTGGACCGCCCTGACAGACGACTCGCGCGCGGAATGCGCCGGCGCCAGTGTGCTGGTGGACCTGGTGCAGGCGGCCTGCCCCGGTGCGCTCCAGGCTCTTGTGGTTCCCGACGCCGCGGCGGATGAAGACTGGGCGCGGCATCCCCGCGTCGTGCGGGTCCCCGGCGTCCGGTTCTTTGCCATCGTGCCTCTGGACAGCCAGGCGAACGGGCGCCCGGCCGTCATCGCCGTGGCCGATACCGTGCCGCGGCTGGCCGATGGCGCGGAGATGCTGGCGGGGCTGGTCGACCTCGCCGCACTGGCCGGTCACGGGATGGGCGGCGCGCGGGCTTCCGTCGCGCTGGCCGAGAACGAGCGTCTGTTCCAGGCGGTGCTCGACACCGCGGTGGACGCCATCGTCATCATCGACGTCCGCGGCATCATCCAGCGGGTGAACCCGGCCACCTGCCGGATGTTCGGCTATGCGCCGGAGGAGCTTGAGGGTGCCAATGTCGCGGTGCTGATGCCCGACCGCGATGGCATGCGGCACGACCGCTATCTGCGCTCCTACGCCGAGACGGGACGTGCCTCGATCATCGGCACGGGCCGCGAACTGGTGGCCCGGCGCCGCGACGGCAGCGATTTTCCGATCGAACTGACCCTCAGCCAGGTCGACATGGCCGGGCAGCGCCTCTACACCGGCATCGTTCGCGACGCGTCCCACCGGGCCGAGGCCGAAAAGCGCCTGCGGGCCAGCGAGGACCGCCTGCAACGCAGCCAGACCTTTGCCAACATCGGCACCTGGGAATGGACCCTCGCCACCGGCGACTTGTACTGGTCGGACCGCATCGGTCCCTTGTTCGGCTATGACGCCGGGGAGCTTGAGACCAGCTACGAGAACTTCATGCAGGCCATCCACCCCGACGACCGCGCCGCGGTCGTGGCCGCCGTGGACGCCTGCATCGCCGGCCGCGCCGACTACGAGATCGAGCACCGCGTGGTGTGGCCCGACGGCACCGTCCGCTGGCTGCTCGAAAAAGGCGACGTGGAACGCGATGCCGACGGGCAGGCTGTACGCATGCTCGGCGTGGTGCAGGACATCACGCGCCTCAAGCTGGCCGACCTGGAACTGCGCCGCGCCCAGCAGGAGGCCCAGGACGCCAACCGCGCGAAGTCCGATTTCCTGTCGAGCATGAGCCACGAACTGCGCACGCCCCTCAACGCCATCCTGGGGTTCGCGCAGCTTCTGGAGGCCGATTGCAACCCGCCGCTTACGGACCGCCAAATTGAGCGCGTGCGGCACATTCTCAAGGGCGGCGGGCATCTGCTGACCCTCATCAACGAGGTCCTGGACCTGGCCCGCATCGAGGCCGGCAAACTGACCCTGTCGCTGGAACACTTCGTGCCCGACACGCTCATCGACGAATGCCTGAGCGTCGCCGGGACCATTGCGCGGGGGCGGCGGATCCGTGTCGTCGACGGCTGTGGCGGCGCGCTGCCGGTCATCACGGCAGATTATACGCGCCTGATGCAGGTGCTGCTCAACCTGCTGTCCAACGCGGTGAAGTACAACCGCGAGGACGGCACGGTCACCGTTACGGCGGTTCCGGTCGGCGACGCCCTGCGCATCGCGGTGGCCGACACCGGCCATGGCATCCCCAACGAGCGCTTTGGCGAAATCTTCGAGCCATTCAACCGCCTGGGCGCCGAAGCGACCGAGACCGAAGGCACGGGCATCGGCCTGACCCTGACCCGCACGTTGATCGAGGGCATGGGCGGCACCATCGGCCTGTACAGCACCCCGGGGGTCGGCAGCACGTTCTGGATCGACATCCCGCTTGCACCGGAAAAGGCGGCGGCCGCCGTCGCTCCGGCCGTGGAGCTTCCGCCGCCGGCGCCTGCGCACGAGACGGGCGTATCGCATCTGGTCCTCTATGTGGAGGACAATCCGGCGAACCTGCGGCTGATGGAAGACATCTGCGTCGATCTGCCCGACATCACGCTGATCTCGGCCCACAACGCCGAGCTTGGCCTCGACCTTGCGCGGCAGCGGGCGCCGGCGCTCATCCTGATGGACATCAATCTTCCCGGAATGGACGGCTTGCAGGCCATGGCCCGTCTGCGCGACGATCCACGCACGCAGCACATTCCAGTGATTGCACTCAGCGCAAATGCCATGCAGGCTGCGGTGCGACGGGCGAGGGAAGCGGGCTTTGCCGCCTATCTTACCAAACCGGTCGTTATTGAGGACCTGCGAGCCGCCATCTGGGGGGCGCTGGAGGACACCACCGCATGATGCCGACCGTCGCCGACCTGTCCACCGCCCACATCCTGGTGGTTGACGACAATCCCGCCAACGTGGCGCTGCTCTGCGCCCTGCTGGAGGCCGACGGCTACACCAACGTGAGCAGCGAGACGCGCCCCGACCGCGCCCTGCAACTGGCCGCCGAGCAGGCGTTCGACCTCGTGCTGCTGGACATCAACATGCCCGGCATGGACGGCTTCGAGGTCATGGAGCGGTTGCGCGACAGCGTCGAGGCCTATCTGCCGGTCATCGTGCTGACCGCGCAGAGCGATCCGGAGACCCGCATGCGGGCGCTGGGGGCGGGGGCGCGCGACTTCCTGACCAAGCCGTTCGATCGCCTCGAAGTCCTGCACCGCATCCGCAACACCCTGGAGGCCCGCCTGTTCTATCGTGCGCGGCGCGAACAGGCGGTGGAACTCGAACAGCAGGTGGCTGCGCGGACGGCGGAACTGGCCCGCATGGCCCGCCAGGACCCCATAACCGGCCTGCCCAACCGGCGGGCCCTGCGCGAGGAATTGGCCGGGCATGTCGCCACCGGCGTCGGCTCGCTGCTGTTCCTGGCCGCGCGTGGCATCACGCGGGTCAACGACGCGCTGGGCTACCACATGGGCGAGGAAGTGCTGCGCGCCTGCGGCCAGCGCCTGAGCGCCGCGCTGCCGCCCGAGGCGGTGATCGGCGCGTGGGGCGGCAGCCAGTTCGTCATCATCGGCCCCGGCGCCGATGCCGGAACCCTGTCCCACGTCGTCGCCGGCGCCTTCGACCAGCCGTTCGAGATCGAAGGCAGCGAGCTTTTGCTCGACGGCATCATCGGGTCCTGTCGCTTCCCGGCCGACGGCACCGATCCCGACCGTCTGGTGCAGCGCGCAGCACTTGCCGTGTTCCATGGCTCGCGCCAGGGCGGCCGCCACCGGCCGTTCACCCGCGAGATGGAACAGGAAGCCAACCAGCGCCTCGCCCTGGAGCGCGACATGCGCACCGCCGTGCGCAACGACCAGTTTTCGCTGCACTACCAGCCCAAGGTCGTGCTGAGCAACGGCATCCCCATGGGCATGGAGGCGCTGCTGCGCTGGCAGCATCCCGACCTCGGCATGGTGTCGCCGGCCACCTTCGTGCCCCTGGCCGAGGAAACCGGCGCCATCGTCGGCATCGGCCAGTGGGTCATGAACGCCGCCTGTGACGAAGCCGCCGCCCTGCGCCGCGCCGGCCACACCGACCTGAGGCTGGCCGTCAACGTGTCCGGCCGCCAGTTCGACGAGCATGACCTGATGCGCCAGTTGCGCGCCACGCTGGACCGCACCGGCCTGCCCGGCGACGCCCTGGAAGTGGAAATCACCGAAACCGTGCTGGTCAACGACATCGGGCGCGCGAAGAAAGTCCTGACCGCCATGCGCGACATGGGCGTGACCATCGCCATCGACGACTTCGGGACCGGGTATTCGTCGCTCGCCTACCTGCGGCAACTGCCCATCAACACCCTGAAGATCGACCAGTCGTTCGTCCGCACGGTTCATGAAAGCGCCGACCAGCAGGCCATCGTCCGCGCCATCGTCGCCATGGCCGACAGCCTCGGCCTCGCCGTGGTCGCCGAAGGGGTGGAAACCGCGGAGCACGCGGCCTTCCTGGACACCCTGGGCTGCCTCTACGCCCAGGGCTACCACTTCGCCCGCCCCATGCCGGCCGACGCCTTCCGGGGGTGGCTGCAGGAATAGACGTGAAGCGGGGAACCACAGAGGCACGGAGACAGAGAGAAGTCACAGAGAGTGCGGTTCTACTGCGCCGTAGGCAGGTAGTTTCCTGACAGAGACTTGATGCACTGCCTGCGGCCATTTGCACCGAAGCCTCGGTGACTTTCTCTGTGCCTCAGTGTCTCTGTGGTTGATCCCTCTGAAGTGGATTTACCTCCGCGCCAGCATCCATTCCCATTCGGTGCCCTGGGGGCCGTCCTTGATTTCGACGGCGGCTTCGGTCAGTTGGGCGCGCAGGGCGTCGGCCTGGGCGAAGTCCTTGGCCTTGCGGGCGTCGGTGCGGGCCTGGATGAGGCGGGCGATCTCGTCTTCGGTGATGGTCGCGTCGGCCGGACGGATGGCCAGGTCGGCCGCCGTGGTGCCCAACAGGTGCAGGCCAAGCAGCAGGTCGGCCAGGGCGGTCAGGCGGAGTTGTTCCTCGGCCGTCAGGGCCTTGTCGTCGAGCAGTTCGCCCAGGGCGACCAGGGCGCGCGGGGTGTGCAGATCCTCGGCCACCGCGGCGTCCAGGTCGGCGACGTAGCGCAGGGCCTTGTCGGACAGGCCTTCGCTGAGGGCGGCGCGGATGTAGTCGAACGGCCCGCCGCTCTGGAAGCGGGCTTCATCGGCGACGCGCAGCCAGTCGGCCGGTCCGACCTCGGCCTTCAGGCGGTCGACCTTGAGCAGGATGCGGCGCAGGTGCGCCCCGGCCCCGGCCAGGGCATCCCACGAGAATTCCAGGCTGGAGCGGTACGACGCGGTCAGCAGGAACATGCGGTAGACCAGCGGGTGAACGCCACGATCGATCAGGGTCTGCAGGGTCAGGAAGTTGCCCTTGGACTTGGACATCTTCTCGTCGTCGGCCCCGCCCTCGCTGCGCAGGACCAGGAATTCGTTGTGCATCCACCAGTTGGCGCCGGTGTTGTGGGTGCAGGTGAAGGCCTGGTTCTGGGCGATTTCGTTGCAGTGGTGGACCTGGCGGTGGTCGATGCCGCCGGTATGGATGTCGAACTGCCGGCCCAGGTACTTCATCGCCATGACCGAGCATTCGAGGTGCCAGCCGGGCGCGCCGATGCCCCACGGGGTGTGCCATTCCATCAGGCGCTGCTTGTCCTTGGGGCTGAATCGCCACACCGCGAAGTCGGTCGGGTTGCGCTTGCCTTCGACCCCGGCGACGCGCTTGCCGGCTTCCTGCCCCTCGACGTCGAGCAGGCCGAGCTTGCCGTAGTCGGGCACCTTGGAGGTGTCGAAATACACCCCGTCCTCAAGCACATAGGTCGCGCCGTGGGTTTCCAGATGGCGGGCGAAGTCGATCATTTCCTGGATGTGGTCGGTCGCCTTGGACCACAGCGACGGCGGCATGATGTTGAGCCGCGACAGGTCGCTCTTGAAGGCCTGGGTGTAGTGCTCGGCGATGTCCCAGACGGTTTTCTGCTGGCGCTCGGCCGACAGCTCCATCTTGTCGTCGCCTTCGTCGGCGTCGGACGTCAGGTGCCCCACGTCGGTGATGTTGATGACATGGACGACGTTGTAGCCCTTCCACGCCAGGGTGCGGCGCAGGGTGTCCACGAACACGTAGGCCCGCAGATTGCCGATATGGGCGTAGTTGTAGACCGTCGGCCCACAGCTGTAGATCCGCACCGCGTCGGGATCGATCGGAGTGAACGCGCGCAGTTCACGGCCATAGGAATTGAACAGGCGGAGCGGTGTCGGGGTCATCGGAGTCCTGTGGGTGCGGTGTGTGGCGAATGGTGGGTTATCGCACGCCCGGTCCCGAAAAAAAACCCGCCGGAGAGCCGGCGGGCGAAGTTGGGGAGGAATTTGCAGAATGGATCAGGAGCCCGGCTGCGGCGCCGCCGCGGTGAAGCTCATCAGGCTGTTGGCTTCGGCGATGTAGCTTTCGGTGCTGGCGATGCGGCGGTTGATCTCGCCGCGGCTGGCTTCCAGGCGCGCCTGTTCGCTGTGCAGGGCGGCCAGGTGGTTCGGGTCGGGCAGCGGGTCGCCGGGCGCAGGCTTGAGGGTCGGCGCATGAGGCGGCATGGCCAGCCGGGCGGCGAGGGCGGTGATCTCGATGCGCACCAGCTCCAGTTCGCGGGTGCGGGTTTCCAGCCGGGCGCGCAGGCTTTCCAGCAGCACGTTCTGGCGTTCCAGGCTGTTGACCAGCGCTTCCTGCACCCCCAGCGGGGCCACCACATGGGCGGCCACGGTGGGCGGTGCGGTGATGGCCGGCGTCTCGGCCGGGTCGGGCACCCGCCCGTCGGCCGACAGCACCACCCAGCCGCCCAGGGCCGCGGTCAGTGCCCCGAACATCAGTGTTCGTCCGCCTGGCAGCAAGGGGCCTGACTGAAACGCCGAAGTCAACTTGCGCATGGCGAGGAACCCGTGGTCGGAGGAGGTGTCACAGAAGCCAGTCGTCGCGGGGCGGCACTGGGGGAAAGGGGGGCAGGGCAGCCCGGTTGGCATGAAGGTCGGGAGTATCGGCGGAACAGGGGCTCGAGGGACGCGGCTCCTGCACGGACGGCTCAGGCCGGGCGCCGTTGGGCGCTGCGGCGGGGAGCGTTCCGCGTCCAGCCTCTGCCGCACCGGCGAGGAAGGTCGCGTCCGTGGCGGTTCCGAACGACCCGCCGGCGGCGGGGTGTGCTTTCGGAACCGACGTCGAGCCGTTCGAGGACGAGCTCGAGGAGCCTGCGAACAAAGGGTCGTAGTTCTCATTCGACGGGCGCGGCAGGGGCATCCGGTCGCCCATGCCCAGGACGTCCTGCACCCGCTCCATCGCGCCGCCTTCAAAATACAGCCAGTCCACCTTGGCGAGCAGGTCGCGGACCTCGCCGTCGTCGAGCATCAGCCCGTCGCTGGACATAAGATCCACACCCGACAGCGGTCCGATGAACGAGGCGTCGTTTCCGCGGACCTCGACCCCCACTTCGGCCGGGCCGGGGAAGTGAACGACGGTGGCGCAGTCGTCCAGGTCGTCGTCCTCGTCGTCGATGAACAGGGGCAGGCGTGCCGCGTTGCCGCGTGCCGTGAAGGCGACCGTGGCGGTGCCGCCGGGCAGCAGCACCGGGGTCCCGATCACGGGCGAGATGGTGTAGATGCCTTCGGTTTCGGCAACCACGACGGCGTTCTGCAGATCAAGCAGCGTCACGTCGAAAAAGTCAAAGGTCACCTGCCACTCTTCCACCGGCTCATGGCCCGTGTTGGTGACGCTGATGGTGCCTTCAAACCCGTTTTTCCACTTCCGCGCGACTGAGTAGTCAATCTGGAGTCTGGGTTGGGGCGTGGGCTGAGAGGCCATGATGGACGCATTCCCGAGCATTGGATGGTGGAGCGAGTGGGACTATCCGTTCGGTCTTTCCACGTACAGGGATACTGTCTTCATGGTTAATGGCGGGTTACCGGGATAAGAAAAGCAGTGGATAAGGGGCGGATAATTACTTCGTATTATGGCGTAAGTGTGGCTCTAAAGGAGTAGTTGGTGCGTCTCGCAGGCGCCCTATACTGCGGAATCATGCTTTTTAGGCATTTTTGACCATGTTGGCCGCCGTGCGTCGCCGTGTTGCCGGACGCCGGCGCGGCCCGCGTCTTGCGTCCCGGGGGCGGTTCGGAACGTTGACCGGTCGATAGGGGTTGATGTTCAGGGATCATATCAAGGAGTGATGATGCTGCGCCGAGGTTCGCGGTTTATCGGAGTGGTTGGGGCGACGGCCCTGATGACGTTGGCCGGATGCGCCGATTTCAAGGATCGGGTGGAGCACGCCGACCAGCGCTTGCAGGGCTGGTTCGGGACCGCCGCGCCGCCGCCCCCGGAACCGGCCGTGGCGGAGACCCCCGCGCAGCCGACGCCTGCCGCACCGCCGCAGCGGCCGCGCGATCCCCTGCAACAGGCCTCTGCGGATTGGGATGCCGGGCGCTTTGAGCGCGCCGTTGCCCGCCTGCAGCCGTTGGCCGAGGCCGGAAATCCCGCCGCGCAGTATCGCCTCGGCCTGGCTCATGCCCAGGGGCGCGGGGTGGCGCGCGATCCCGTGGCGGCCCTGGCGTGGTGGCACAAGGCGGGGATTCAGGGAAATCCCGACGCGCAGTATCAACTCGGCGAGGCCTATCTGGAGGGGCGTGGGGTGGAGCAGGACGCCGGCCTTGCCTCCGCATGGCTGGCCCGCGCCGCCGCCCGCGAACATGCTCCGGCGACCTATCGCCTGGCCATGCTGTATCAGGCCCGTGGCGAAACCTTGGCCGACGAAGCGCAGCGCCGCTCCGCCCTGGTGCTGCTGGAACGCGCCGCCGAGCAGGGGCATCCCCAGGCGCAGGCCCGCATGGGCGAGGCCTATGCCGAGGGGCTGGGCGTCGAGCGCGACACCCTGTGGGCGGCCCGCTGGTTCGGCAAGGCGGCGCGGCAGGGCGTCGCGGCCTCCCAGGCCCGCCTCGGCCACGCGTTCGCCAGCGGCGAGGGCGTGCCGCGCGACCCGCTCCAGGCCGTGGCGTGGTACAGGGCCGCCGCCGACCAGGGCCATGCCGGCGCCGGCGAGGCGCTGCAAGCCCTGGAAGCCTCCCTCAATGAAGCCGAAAGGACCGAGGCCGCAGCGCTGTCGCGGCGCCTCTCCGGCCAATCGGCGGGGCATTATGACGACGTGCCGACGGTTCTGTATGTGCAGACCGCCCTGGCCGAACGCGGCCAGGATCCCGGCGCCCTGGACGGTCTGATGGGACCCGGCACGCGGGGCGCCCTGATCGCGTGGCAGCGGGCCTTCGGCCTGACGCCCGACGGCGTGATCGGGCCGCGCGTCCTGACCGCCCTGCGCGGCATCGATGAGGTGACCCTCCAGGCATTGCAGCAGGTTGCCCCGGAACCGCAGCAGCAGGCCGACGTGCCAACCCAGTAGGCCGTCCCTAGCTATTTGAAAAGACGCATCGTTGGCGCGGAAAACCGGGCCCACTTTTCCGCACGATGCTCTAGGTCGTCGGGGTTTCCTTGCCCTGCGTGATGGCGCGGGACAGCAGGATGGTGGGGATGAGGCCGACCAGCACGATGAACAGGGCGCCCAACGCGGCACGCTCGATCTGTTCGTCCTTGGCGAATTGGTAGACGTGGGTTGCCAGAGTGTCGAAGTTGAAGGGCCGCAACAGCAGCGTCGCCGGCAGTTCCTTCATGCTGTCCACGAACACCAGGATGGCGGCGGTCAGCAGGCTGCCGCGCAGGATGGGGATGTGGACGTGGCGCAGCACCCCGGTCGGCGAGCGGCCCAGGGTGCGGGCGGCGTCGTCCAGGGTGGGCTTCACGCGGGTCAGGCCGGCTTCCATGGTGCCATAGGACAAGGCCAGGAAGCGCACCACGTAGGCATACAGCAGGATGAACATGGTGCCCGACAGCAGCAACCCGGTGGAAATGCCGAAGGTGCTGCGCATCCAGGCGTCAAGCGCGTTGTCGAACATCCCGAACGGATAGAGGATGCCGACCGCCAGCACCGCGCCGGGCACCGCATAGCCCAGCGACACCATGCGCAGGCAGGCGGTCAGCACTGGGCCGCGACCCAGGCGCGCCGCGTAGGCCAGGAACAGGCCCAGGCTGACGGCGGCCAGCGCGGCACTGCCCGACAGGATCAGGCTGTTGCGGGCGTAGGTCGCAAAGCCGGAGTTCCACGACGCTTCGAAGTTGCCCACGGCATAGATGGCAAGCTGCGTGGCCGGGATCAGGAAACCCAGGGCGAAGGGCAGGGCGCAGGCCACCGCCGCCCCCCAGGCGTGCCAGCCGCGCAACTGGATGCGCACCAGCGGCGTGTTGCGGGTGCCGGTGTTGTGGTAGCTCTTGCGCCGCCGCGCCGCGCGCTCGACCAGGATGACCGCGATCACGAAGATCAGCAGGACCACGGCCACCTGTGCTCCGCCGCCCAGGTTGCGCATGTGCAGCCACACATTGAAGATGCCCGCGGTCAGGGTGCGGACCGCGAAGTAGTCCACCGTGCCGAAGTCGTTGAGGGCCTCCATCAGGGCCAGGGTCAGCCCCACCACGATGGACGGCCGGGCCAGCGGCAGTCCCACCCGCAGGAAGCTCTGCCACGGCGTGCAGCCCAGGGTGCGGGCGGCCTCCAGCACGGCCACCGACTGTTCCAGGAACGCGGCGCGCGACAGCAGGTAGACGTAGGGATAGAGCACCAGGATCATCATCGACGTCGCACCGCCCAGGGTGCGGATGTCGGGGAACCAGTAGTCGCGCGACGTGGTCCAGCCGAAGATGTCGCGCAGCATCGCCTGGACCGGGCCGGCGAACTCCAGCAGGTCGGTGTAGACGTAGGCGATCACATAGGCGGGCATGGCCAGCGGGATGAGCAGCGCCCACTCGAACACCTTGCGGCCGGGGAAATTGCAGGTCGTGACCAGCCACGCCGTGCCGGTGCCGACCACGAAGGTTCCCGCGCACACCCCGATCATCAGCAGGACGGTGGTGCGGATGTAGCCGGGCAGGACGGTGTCGATCAGGTGGGGCCAGATGTTTTCGGTCGGGAACAGGGCCAGGACGACCACCGCCACCACCGGCATCAGGATCACCGCGGTCATCAGCAGGCTGCCGATGGTCCACAGGTCCAGGCGCGCCGCGCCGCGCCGTGCTGGCGCCTCGTCAGCCGCGCTCAGGGCGTGATCGAGCGCCCCGGCCTCATTGGCGGGGGCGCGTGCGGGGTCCTGCTGCCTGCGCGGCCAGTGTGCCATCGTCCGGTCCCGAGTCCATAACCTGATAATGGTTATCATGAAAAAGCCGAGGGCGGCACCCCCTCAAAGAGTGCCGCCCCGGACTGTTTTCAGAGAGCTTGGAATTACGGCCCTTCGTTGAAGGCCACTTCGTTGACCAGGCGCAGGGCGGCGGACTTGTGCTCGGCGATGGCTTCGAGGGAGGCGGCGTCGAACTTCGGCTCGCCCCAGGACTTGACCAGGTCGGCCCGCTCGACGCCCGGCTTGACCGGGTATTCGGTGTTGCCCTTGGCGTACATTTCCTGGGCCTTGTCGCTGGTCAGGAACTCCAGCAGCTTGACGGCCCCTTCACGGTTCGGGGCGTGCTTGGTGACCACCGCGCCGGACACGTTGATGTGGGCGCCGTAGCTGTTCTGGTCGGGGAAGACCAGCGTGACGGCTTCGGCCCACGGGCGCTGCTCGGGGTTGTCCATCATCGCGCCCATGTAATAGGTGTTGATGATGGCGATGTCGCATTCACCCTCGAACACGGCCTTGGCCTGGGCGCGGTCGTTGCCCTGCGGCTTGCGGGCGAGGTTCGCCTTCACGCCCTGGAGCCATTCCTTGGCCTTGGCCTCGCCTTCGTGGGCGATGACCGAGGCGATCAGGCCGAGGTTGTAGTCGTTGTCACCGGGACGGATGCAGATGCGGCCCTTCCACTCGGGATCGGCCAGGTCCAGGTAGGAGTTCAGCTTGGAGGCGTCGACGCGCTCCTTGTGGACGGCCAGCGGACGCGAGCGGAAGGTCAGCCCGTACCAGTGACCCTCGGAGCCGCGGAACTCGGCCGGAATGTTGGTGCTCAGGGTGTCCGACGACACGGACTGGGTCAGGCCTTCGCGCTTCATGTCGACCAGGCGGCCCACGTCAACGGTCATCACCACGTCGGCGGGGCTGTTGCGGCCCTCGGCCTTCAGGCGCTCCTCGATGCCGGACTTGGCATAGACCACGTTCACCTTGGTGCCGGTTTCGGTGGTAAAGGCTTCCAGCAGGGGGTCGATCAGGAACGGCTGGCGGTCGGTGTAGACGTTCACCTCACCTTGCGCCTGCGCGGCGGTCGAGCCGGCGGCGAGCGTGGCGCAGGTGGCGGCGGCGATGCCCAGCATGCGGAAATGGGGGACCATATTGAAACTCCTGACAAGGCTGTGGACTCCCCGGCGGCGGTTGCCCGTCCGGCGGCGGCTTGGACCTTCGCTCTCCCGAACATCCCACCGCGGGTGTCGAGATTGCGAATAGTTCTCATTAACCGTTACCGACATTTCCGAGCCTGTGCAACCCCTTTTTGATCGGGCGGCACATTTTTTGTGGGGAAATGCCGTGGGGAGTTTATCGCCCGTCAATCAGTGGCTTCGGTCCACACCTTCTCCATATGCTCCGCACTTTCCTCGAATATCTGCTGGGCCACCGGCATGGAGGCTTCATCGGCCAGGACCACGGCGGAATGCGCCTCTCGCAGGTCCGCCCAGGCGTTCTGCACGGGCTCGGACTGTTCCACCACCTCCGGCTTGTCGGCCAGCCGCTCCTGCCAGGTCACCAGAAGCTCGTTGGCCTCGCTGCGTTCCTCGGACAACTGCGGTTGCGGCACGAAATCCTGCTGTTCCTGCTGTTGTTGGCTCTCCTGCTGTTGTACCGCCCGGGTCCGGTTGAGGTCCTCCTCCTTGAGGTTCTCCACGTCCGGCGCGGGTTGCTCGACCTGCTCCTGGGTGGGGGCGGGCGAGGGCTGAGGCTGGGCCGCGGGCGGGGTTTGTTGCGCGTGACCAGGACCGGCAGCGCCAAGAACCACCAGCGCCGCGCAAAGAGCGAGGTATCGTGTCATGGGTGCGATCTCCGGTTTCGTTTCCATCGAACGAAACGCGATATGGACTTGCGCCGTTGCGCGGTCAGTCTTGCCCGCCGTCAACGTCGGTCTTGTTGCGGCGGCGCTTTCCGATGGTCATCCGCTCGAACCAGCCCAGCACGATCAGGGCCAGCAACCCGAATCCGGCGCACATGAGCGCGATGCGGATATTGCCAATCCCGGCCGAAAGCCCGATGGCCCCGGCCACCCAGACCGAGGCGCCGGTGGTCACCCCGGTGACCGTGCCGCCCGACTGGATGATGACTCCGGCGCCGAGGAACGCCACGCCGGTCACCACGGCCTCGATCACGCGGATGGGATCGCTGCGGGCGTCGGGGTGCAGCTCGGTCGTCTCGATGAACAGTTCGAGGGACAGCAGCGCAAAGGCGCACGCGGCCACGGCGACCAGGATGTGGGTGCGCAGGCCCGCCGGCTTGTTGCGCCACTCGCGGTTGATGCCAAGCAGCGCGGCCAGGACAGACGCCGCCGTGAACCGGAAGAGCAGTTGGGCGAAGCTGGTGTCGCCGCTCAGGCTGTTTGCAAGCGTTTCCATGGCTCAGGATGAACGTGACGCCGGGGAGGAGCGTTGCGATCGCCGCCCGTCCTCCTGCCGCGCTTCCCTGTCACCTGAGCGGCGGGCCTAGCAAAGCGGTCCCTCATGGGTCCCGCGGTCACTGACCGACATGCCGGGGGGAACGGCAGTCAGCAACGACACATTCACCGAAATTTCCTCGTGGGAATAGTCGATGTATCCCAGCTTCCTGAATCTGTTCATGAAGTGACTCACGCGGGACCGTGTGGTGCCAATCATGTCGGCGAGCATTTCCTGGCTGACGTTGGTTATCGTGTGTTGACGGTTGGAGCCGTCGCCAAGGTTCGCAAGCAACATAAGGGTTCGGGCCAGGCGCTTTTCGCTCGAGTTCAAGATGTGGTCGATAAGGTCTTCTTCAAGGCGGGTCGTGCGGGCCAGCAGATAGGATATGAACATGACCGCCAGTGCGGGTTCATCCCGAATGGCACGGGCAATGACGGCCTTGTCCAGGGCCATGATCTGGCAATCGGTCATTGCCGTGGCCGTGGACAGGCGGAGTGGCTGCACCGTCAGGCATCCCTCGCCGAAGAATGCCTTGGGTCCCAAAACGGCGACGACGGCTTCTTTTCCGTATTCCGATACGACCGTTATCTTTATTTGGCCGCTGTGGATATAGAACACGGTGTCGGCATGGTCGCCCTGCAGGAACACCACATCCTGCTTCACATGCGAGTGTACCGTCCGCCCGTTCCCGACTTCCTCAAGAAACTTTATCGGATCAAATGCCCTGGTGAGTTTCGCTTCTATGTTCATGGGCAGACTACCTGCGCCAGCGGCTGGACCATCCGCCGCCGCCCCGCACCAGCCTGATGATCAGCAGCAGCAGCACCGCGCCGATCGTGGCGTTGATGATCGCGTTGACGATGCCGGCGCCCAGAACGATGCCGACCTGAGGCAAGAGCCAGCTTCCGATGAAGGCGCCGAGCACGCCGACGACGAGGTTCCCGATCAGCCCAAATCCGGTCCCGCGTACAATTGTACCAGCAAGCCAGCCTGCAACTAAACCGATAAACAGAATGATAAGAAGGCTCTCGCCAGACATCTGCATATAAAAAAATCCCCGTTTGAGCTATCAGAGTAAATAAATGTGAGGCTTAGATTTAACGTGCTGCCAGCACAGTAGCACATTTATTTGGGTGTAAACGAAAAAGCGTCGCCACAGACCGCCATGGTCTGTGGCGACGTACGCGAAATGGCGAAACTTTCCGCCAAATGTCCTTGTGTTACAGGGGGATGGCGAGCGTGATCATTGCCTGGTGGGCCTTGTTGTCGTCGTTGCGCCAGTTGTAGTCATAGGCGCCCGAGATCGACCAGGATCCGGCATTGGTGAGCGTCAGCCCTGTGCCCACGTTGTAGCTGTTCCGGTCCGGCTCATGGCCCGTGGTCGTGAAGCTGGGGCCGCCGGCGGTGAACGTGGCGGTGTTTTCCATCGTCCGATCGTCGCCAAAGGAATGCAGCCAGTTGGCATGCACTTCAGGGCGCAGGAACTGGGTGTCCGAAAGGGCGATGCTGCGGGCGATCTTTCCGCCCAGGCCGGACTGGACGAAGTTGTACTTTTGCGCTTCCACGTCGAGCGTGGTCGCCGCATTGCCCGTTTCGGTGTAACCGTCAATGCTCATCCGGGTGTACTGCAGCGTGGCGGTCGGCGTGATGACGGTCGCGCCGTCGCCGACATGGAAATTGCGGCCGGCGGTCGCAAAGGCGGTCATCTGCGTGCCGCTGTAGTCCGCATCCGCCTGACCGGCAAATCCCGGCACTGCCACGGTGCGTGTTCCCGAATAATCATCCAGCCCAACGGAAAGCGCGCCGTTCAGGAACCAGGTCCCGGGAGCATACCCGAGGTAGGCGACGGCCTGGATCGAATCGATGTCGCTCGTGGCGTTGTAGATGTTTCCGGTCAGTGAGGAATGCGCAAACCTGACGCCGGCGCCCCCGCGCAGGCTGTCGGACTCGGGGAACGGCGCTTCAACGGCGATCATGGCGCCGCGGGTTGTGGAGTCGTACCCCTCGAAACCTCTGACGGTGCCCTGGTCGGTCGACGACCCGATGACGGAGGCCCAGACGTGGGGGCGCATGTCATTGGCTTCGCAGGCCGAAGCGTCCTCCTGGAGGCGCCCTTTGTCGGCGTCGGTGGGCTGGCTGTCGCGTCCGCAGCCCGTCTGGCTTTGCGCAAGATGGGACGCCCACTGGTTCTGGAACAGGCGTGTGGTGTCCTGCGCCACCTGGGGCGCCGCCAGGTTGGCTGTGGCGGGGGCCAGCTGTGCAAGGGCGTCGGCCACAGCGGCCGGCGTCGGCAACAGGGTGATCGCGGTCAGCAACGGTGCCGTCACCGCCACGACCGGCAGGGCATCCACAACCGGAGCCAGGACGGGCGCGAGCGGGCTGGCCGTCGGGACCGGAGCGACGATTGCGGCCAGCGGGACCTGGGTTGCCGTGATATCCACATCACCGGCAACGGTGGGGGCGGCCGAGAACGTGTAGCGCAGGCTGTTGCTCGTCGTGCCGACAAGGACGGTGCTGCCGTTCGTGCCGCTGGGCGCATCGACGATGTTGAAGACGGTGCCGACGGTCAGCGGTCCGGTCACGTTCACGTTGACCTGCAGGGCATCGCCGATGGACGCGGCGCCAACCGGCACGATCTTGCCGTAGACCGTATCGCTGGCGAGGGTTGTATTGATCACGCCGGCAACGGGAATGTTGACGGTCCCGCCGACATTCAAGGTGTTGGTGCCAAGGGTGTAGGTTGCGGAATTGGCTGCGCCGGTGATCTGCGCATTGCCGCCCGAAACCCTGATCTCCTTCAGGCCGCTCGCCGCGCCGACGGCACCGTCCAGAATGCTGCCGCCGTTGAGCGTCAGCGTGCCGGTGCCGGCTCCGGCCGTGTTGGTGATGGCGGCCTTGACGGTCTGGCCGCCCGCAACGGTGATGAAGCCATCACCGGCGAAATTCATTGCGCCGCCGGTGTTGCTCGTGAAGCCACCGTTGAAGTTGACGGTTCCGGTTCCCGATACGTCGAAGGTCGTTGAAAACACGGGACCATTGAACGTCACCGTTTCGCCAACCGCCCCTGCCGTGATGTTCAGGAACGTCGAACCGGTCTGTCCAACGAACCCCGTGACGGTGGAAGAATCGGTAAAGACGATGCTGGCCGTATTGGCAGCGTCGGTCGTGATGCCGCCGCCGACATCATTGCTGGTGTTGATGTCCTGGTTGCCGACAGTCAGGGTGCCGGGGCCGGTCGTGTCAACACCGCTCAATTCCCCCGTCGGGGTCACCACGCCCGACAGAACAACGATTTCGCGACCCAGGGCCAGGGGCGCCGCGGCTACTATGGAGGCGGTAAGCAGCGGAACGAATACGAGTTTCTTCATAAAGGGCTCTCTGGTTGCGTACGCGATGGTCGGGCAGTGGCGTGGCCACAGCCGAATGGGCGCCCGAACTGCTCGGTCATCCCATGCGCGCGACAAATTTGAGCCCGGAAGATATTTTGATTTTCCAGAAGGGTCTGAGCAAAACAGAACACGGATCAATTTTTACTCGCCCAGGGCAAGAACGGACCGCCCTGTGGCCTGTAATCAGGCGTTTGGGGGCGTAAATGTGGCAGAAAAAAGGGGTCTGCACCTACCTGTATACTTGATTGTAAGTGTACACTCCTTTGGGTTGCTGTGGTTCCTGGGCATGGGATGCAGGGGTCAGAACGCCCGGTCGCGGTAGTGCGGCACCCCGCCGGTCAGCCCACCGCCGAACAGGTCCAGGGTGCCCTTGGCGCGGTAGGGCGTGGTGGTGTCGGTGCTGCCCTGGCGATAGGTCTCGCCGCTTATGGCGTAGTCCAGGCCGTCCGCTCCGCCCAGGCCGAACAGGTGGGCCACCACCGCCTGCGACACCGGCCGCGCCTCGATGGTCAGTTCCTCGTCGGCGCGCGGCGCGATGGACAGGGTGTGGTTGCGCGCGCCCGATGCCAGAAGCGTGCCGTCCAGGCTGAGATTGAGCGTCACGCCGTTGACCGCCATGCGCCGCCCGGTCGGGTTGGACAGCCGCAGGTCGGCCAGGAAGCGCGGCGCCATCGGGCCGCCCATGGCTGGCCGCAAGCCGGTCAGGCGGACTTCCGGCCCCGTGCCGGCCGTGGGCGCGCAGGCCGTCCCCGCCAAAAGGGCGAGGAGGGGGAGGACGGCCGGGGCCAACCTTGTATTGCGCCAGCGCCCGGTTCTGGTATGTCTTTGAATGACCAAGTGACCACCCTCCAGGTCCATTCCCCTACGGTTCTTCCGGGAGACGTTTTCATGCAGCGCAAGGTTCTTGTCGCCCAGGGCGGCGGCCCCACCGCAGTGATCAACCAATCGATGGTGGGGGCGGTTCTCGAGTCCCGCAAGTTCCGCAACGTGGAAAAGGTCTACGGCGGCTTCCACGGCGTGCGCGGCATCGTCGACGAGGAGTTCCTGGACCTCACGCAGGAAACCACCCACAACCTTGAACTGGTGGCGGAAACCCCGTCGTCGGCCCTGGGGTCCACGCGTGACAAGCCGGACCTGAAATACTGCCAGGAAATCTTCAAGGTCCTGCGCGCCCACGAGATCGGCTGCTTCTTCTACATCGGCGGCAACGACAGCTCCGACACCGTGCGCATCGTGTCCGAGGAAGCCCGCAAGGCCGCCTACGACCTGCGCTGCATCCACATCCCCAAGACCATCGACAACGACCTGACGGTCAACGACCACACGCCGGGGTTCCCGTCGGCCGCCCGCTTCGTGGCGCAGGCCTTCATGGGCGTGAACCTCGACAACTGGGCGCTGCCCGGGGTCTACATCGGGGTGGTGATGGGGCGCCATGCCGGCTTCCTGACGGCGGCCTCGGCGCTCGGCAAGAAGTTCCCGGACGACGGCCCGCACCTGATCTATGTGCCCGAACGTGCCTTCGACATGGACAGCTTCCTCGGCGACGTGAAGGCCACCATGGAACGCTACGGCCGCTGCGTCATCGCGGTGTCCGAGGGCATCGCCGACGCCCAGGGCGTGCCGATCGCCACCAAGCTCGCCCAGCAGGTCGAGCGCGACAGCCATGGCAACGTCCACCTCGGCGGCAGCGCCCTGGCCGACCTCCTGGCCGACCAAATCAAGACCAAGCTCGGCATGACCCGCGTGCGGGCCGACACCTTCGGCTACCTGCAGCGCAGCTTCGTCGGCTGCGTGTCCGACGTCGACCAGCGGGAGGCCCGCGAGGTCGGCGAAAAGGCCGTGCAGTATGCCATGTGGGGCGATGTGGACGGCTCGGTGACCATCCACCGCACCGGCTTCTATTCGGTCGATTACCACCTGACCCCGCTGGTCGAGGTGGCCGGCAAGACCCGTCACATGCCCGACGAGTTCATCGCCGCCAACGGCACGGACGTCACCGACGCCTTCCGCCTGTACCTCCGCCCGCTGCTCGGCAAGGGCATGCCCGACGCCTACCGCCTGCGCCAGAACCGCGTTCCCAAGATCCTGGCGCCATAGGGTCGTTTAAGGGGAGGGGCGGGGCCAGCCCCGCTCCCCGCCGGGGCCAGCCCCGCTCCCCGCCGGGGCCGTGGGCCCCGGACCCCGTTTCAAGTCGCAGTGCGTGGGTACGCGGGTCAAGCCCGCGCACGACATCAATTTTTTGTACAAAGGTTGTCGTGGCCGGGCTTGACCCGGCCACCCACGGCCCGCGGCTTGAGTTTTTTTTTCAAGAAAACAAAGAGGTCTGGAGTTCACTCCAGGCCGGCGGCAGCCATCCGCGCCAGCGGACCATATGGTCGCTCAGAACCTCGAATACCACCCCGTCACGGCGGTCTCTTCGGCTTCACGCGCGGCGCGGAGCCAGCGGCGGGAGGGCAGGCGGATGGTGTCGTCGGTGCGCTCCGTGAACGGGATGGCGTCGTAGACGGCGCGCTGCTCCTGGTCGTCGGTCATGATGCAGAACGCCACGGTGCGCCCCGACTTGGTGCGCAGGGTGCCGGCCAGGCCGCGGGCGTAGGAGATGGTGCCGGTCTTGGCCCGCAGGGCGGCCGGTGCGCCGACCCGGTGGTCGGCCGCGGCAAACGGCTGCAGCAGCAGGGGCGGCAGCAGGTCGGCGGCGGCCACGCCATCGATCTCGGCCCGCGCGGTGTGCAGGGCGATGCCGGCGCATTGCTGTGGGGTCATCCGGGCGGCATCGGTCAGGCCCGACCCGTTGGGCATGGTGAACCCCGCCCAGTCGGTGGCCGGCACGGCGGCCTTGGTGCGCTCGGCCGTCCAGGCGGCGGCCTCGGGCAGCTTCACCGGCCGCCCCAGGGACTTCTGGGCCGCCGCGATGCCCAGCGTTTCGGTCGCCATGTTGTTGGAGAAGAACAGGGCGCGGCGCAGGATCTCGGCAACCGGCGGGCTGTCGTGGGTCACCAGGTCCTCGGCTCCCGCCGGAACGGCGCTCGGCTCGGGCAAGGGCAGGGTGATGCCGTGCTTGGCGGCCAGCCACTGGAACACCCGCGCGGAAAAACGGCCGGGCTCGCGCACCGGCAGCCACACCTCGTTGAGGGCCGGGGCGCCGGCCAGGGCGACGGGCAGCGGGTCGAGCGGAATTTCGGCCCCGGTGGGGTTGCCGCCATTCCACAGCACCTTGAACCGGTTGAAGTCCAGCGACAGCCCGCCGAGCCCCGGATTGTACGAGGCGTCGGGCGGCTGGCGGTCCTCGATCATCGCATGGTGCGGCAGGGCGCCGTCGTCATACAGGAACCGGCCGGTGATGCGGGTGATGCCGGCGGCAGCCAAAGCCTGGGCCATGCCCTCCAGCGCCGGGGTGTCGAGCATTGGGTCTCCGCCGCCGACCAGCACGAGGTCGCCGTTCAGCACGCCACCGTCGGTCAGCGTCCCGGTGTGCATCAGGCGGGTGGTGAAGCGGTGCCCGGCCCCCAGGGACTGGAGCACGGCCAGCGCCGTCGGCATCTTCAGGACCGAGGCCGGAATGAACGCCCGCTTGGCGTTCTTCTCGGCCAGCACAGCGCCGTCCTTGACGTCGATGACCATGTAGCCGGTGGCGGTTTCCGCCTGCGCCGGGGATGCGGCGGCCGCCAGGGACGCCGCCAGCAGGAGGGCGAATTTCAGATGCGACACAGTTTCCAGGGTCCTACGTCCAGATGAAAGTGGTCGTGATGGGCCTGATCGGCGGCCGGGGTGAGCACGACACTGAACAGACCGCACGCCCCCTGGGCGGCCCGCCGCAGGAAGGTGCTGCGCGCGCCGGCCCCCGACCAGTGCTTCTTCACGCTGATCATGGTGCCATCTTCAAGCTCGAACGCGGCAATGTCGATGGCTCTTCCGTATGCGTGTTCGGACAACCTTGAACGGTTCGACGTGCGCCCCCGGCACACATAACCGCCGTAATGGTGCACGGTCTTGATGTCCTGGCCGAACACCTCGCGGGCCAGCGGGCGCAGCACCGCACGATCCCACTCCACGACTTTCAGGGCGAGGCCGCAATCCACGGTCACCGGCCGGTTGAGCGGCGTCGGCGTCTCCATGAGCGCGACCGCGGTGACCACGCCGCAGGCGGTGCCGTCGCCGCTGTCGGCCACGCGGTCGAACGCCGCCGTCTGGTAGCTGAGCTGCACCACGCAGCCGGGTCCGCCGGTCGGCAGGGCGACGCGGCCGCCGCCGGGCTTGGGTGCCGGCGGCGCGCCGGCGCAGGCGGCCAGTAGCAGGGCGACGGCTATCAATGCCGGCAGGCGGGTCATGACGGGTCCACCAGGTGGCGTTTCAGGGCGTGCAGGCGGCGGTCGGGAATGCCCAGGGCGTCCAGGTGGTCCACCGTGCTCAGCAGGTATTCGGTGTTGCTGCCCAGGGCGCCGCTGGCCTCGGCAATGGCGCGTGCGGCCTCCTCGTCGGGCAGGCGGCCGGCGTAGCGGGGGCAGGTGCGGTTGATGGTGAAGGTCAGGGCGCTCAGCGCTCCTTCGGCGGTGTGCAGGCTGACCCAGCGCGGAATATAGCCGTCCGAGATCATTTCCCGCCGCCACAGGACCGAGAACTCCTCGTCCACGTGGCGCCCTTCGATGCGATAGGCCACGCCCTTGCAGCTGCCGCCGCGCGCCAGCCCCAGCACCAGGCCGGGATGGGCGGCGCTGCCCCGTCCGACCGGCGACCACAGGCAGAAACGGCGGTGGAAGCCGTGCAGCGTGGCGATGCGGCTCTCGGCATAGCGGATGGCCGGGTTCCACATCAACGACCCGTAGCCGAACACCCAGGCGTCCCCGCCGGCGCGCACGGCGGCAGGCGCCGCGGCCAGCGCCGCGGCCTGACCGTCGCGAAGATCGTCTTCGCTCGAAATTGGTATCAGTCCCTCGGCGTCCTGCAGCATTCGCAGGAACGAACCGCCCAGAATGTCTTCTCGGGTTTTCAAGCCTGCTGCCCCTTGCTTTCGGCGGCAGCCTACCACGGACCCGATGCCGACTGCCACGACGACGTGGCTTGCCGACCGTTTGAACCGATGCTTGGCGGATGACAACGCGCGCGCTAAGGTGGATGCGAGCGGCTGCTATCCCGGTATGATGAGCGGCGGCGGAGTCCCTTTTGTTTCGAGGGTTTTAGGCGGTAACGGCAAGTATTAAGCCCTTCGGCGGGCGATGTTCTTCACCCTTTGGATTCCGCCGCTGGAAAACGGTGCGCGGTCGATTATAGTAGTCCCGGCAGACACAAGTGCCCCACCAGAAAGAGGGCGTCATGGGAGGAAATACCGGTCTTCTGACCGCGGTTCTCGAAAGCATGGACCAGGGCGTCGTGATGGTCGACGACGCCTTGCGCCTCGTGCTGTGCAACGAGAAGTGGCGCGACATGTTCCGCCTCCCGAACTCGGCGACGCTGCCGGGGACGCCGTGGGAGGACATCGTCCGCCACCGGGTCATCAACGACGCCCGCATGGCCGGGCTGGACGCGCCGGAGGATGCCGAGGCGCGGGTGGCCGCCATCATGCGCACGGCCAGGACCTGCGGGCAGCAGCCGCACACCTATGAAGTCCGCATGCCCGACGGGCGGGTCATCGCCGCGCAGAGCAACCCGCTGCCCGAGGGCGGCTTCGTCCGCACCTTCACCGACATCACCGAGGATCGCGCCACCGAGGACCATCTGCGCCTGATGCAGGACCGCTACGCGCTGGCCCTGCGGTCCTCGAACGAAGGGCTTTACGACTGGGATATCCTGGGCGGCACCATCTTCTTCTCGGATCGCACCCAGGACCTGTTCGACCTGCCGGGCGGCATCCTCAGCCCGGAGCAGTGGTCGAGCCGCATCGTGCCCGAGGATTTCCCGATCTACCGCAACGCCCACGTGGCCCACCTCAAGCGGCACACCGACCGTTTCGTCTGCGAATACCGCATGCGCTGCAGCGACAAGGCCACTGGCGGCGAGACCATCGTGTGGGTCCGCCAGCATGGCATCGCCCTGCGCGACGCTGCGGGGCGGGCGCTGCGCCTGACCGGGTCGGTCGGCGACGTGACCGAGTACAAGGTCGCGACCCAGGCCCTGCGCGACAGCGAGGAACGCCACGCCCTGGCCATGCAGTCGATCAACGAAGGGGTCTATGACTGGGAGGTCGCCTCGGGCCGCGTCCACCTGACCGAACGCCTGCGCGAGATGCTGGGCCTGACCGATGCCGTCCTGCCCGCCAAGGCGTGGGCCGCGCGCGTCCACCCCGACGACGCGGCGCACTTCAACGACCGCATGATGGCGCTGGTCAAGGGGCACGACGAACGCCTGGAGGTCGAGTACCGCATCAATGACGGCAAGGGTGGGGACGACGGCAAGGGCGGATGGCGGTGGTTCCGCCAGCACGGCGTGGCGGTGCGTGATGCCGCTACCGGGCGGGCCGTCCGCATCATCGGGTCGACCGGCGACATCACCGACCGCAAGGAAACCCAGCGCGCCCTGTACCGCAGCCAGGAAGAGCTGGCCCGCGAGCGGGAGCTTCTCAAGGCCACCCTGGAAAACATGGACCAGGGCATCTTCATGGCCGATGCCGACCACAACCTGGTGGCCTGGAACTTCCGATTCCAGGAAATGTTCGACCTGCCCGAAAGCCTGTTCCACGACCCGGTGCCGCTCGGTCGCCTGCTCGACCACCTGTGCGCCCGTGGCGACGTGGCGGTGAGCGCCGAGGAGGCCCATGAGCGCTTCCTGGGCGAGACGGCGTGCCACACCCCCCAGGTGGTGGAGGTCCGCCGGCCGGGCGGGCGGGTCCTGGAAAGCCGCAACGTGCCGCTGGCCGACGGCAGCTTCGTGCGCACCTTCACCGATGTGACGGAGCGCAAGCGGGCCGAAGACGCCGTGCGGGAACTGATCGAGGCGATGCCGCTGCCGCTGGTGGTGTCGAGCCTGGAGGAGCACCGTTACCTCTACGTCAACGAGCACGCCCACCGCGCCTTTGGGGTCAGCACCGACCCGAACGCGCCGGGCTGCCGGTCCGTGCTCGACGTCTACGTCGATCCCCAGGACCGCCTGCGCATGGCCGCACGGCTGGAAAGCGACGGCCGGGTCGATGGCTTCGAGGCCGAGATGCGGACCCCCAACGGCCCGCAGTGGGTCCTGATGAGCGGCCGCATCCTCAACTATGGCGGCGTTCGGGCCGCCGTGGTGGCATCGAGCATCATCACCGAACGCAAGCACCTGGAGCGCGACCTGCACCGTGCCAAGGAACGGGCCGAGAAGGCGCTCGAAGACCTTCAGGCGGCCCAGGACAACCTGGTCGAGGCTGAAAAGATGGCCTCCCTCGGCGGCCTGGTCGCCGGCGTCGCGCACGAGATCAACACGCCGGTCGGCATCACCCTGACCACCGCCAGCCACCTGCAGGAAAAGACCAGGGACCTGCGCAAGGTGTTCGAGGCCGGGACCATCCGCAAGGCTGATTTCGCCCAGTACATGAGCGTCGCCGACAGCGCCTGCGCCCTGCTGGTGTCCAACGCCACGCGGGCGGCCAACCTGATCCAGAGCTTCAAGCAGGTGGCGGTCGACCAGACCAGCGACGAGCGCCGGCCGTTCGACCTGCGCGACTACATCGACGAGGTGCTTCTCAGCCTGGGGCCGCGCCTCAAGCGCACGCCGTTCAAGGTGGTGGTGGAGTGCCCGGCCGGCATCGTCATCGACAGCTATCCCGGGCCGCTGTCCCAGGTCCTGACCAACTTCGTGATCAACTCGCTGATCCACGGCCTTGAAGACCGCGCCAGCGGCACCATCACCCTGACCGGGCGCAAGGTTGAGGACGCCGATGGCCAAGGCCAGGCCGAAATCGTCTACGCCGACGACGGCAAGGGCATCGCCAGCGACCACCTCAAGCGCATCTTCGAGCCGTTCTTCACCACCAAGCGCGGCGAGGGCGGCAGTGGACTTGGGCTGAACATTGTTTACAACATCATCACTCAGAAGCTGAAGGGCACCATCAAGGCTGACAGCGAGTTCGGCCTGGGCGCCAGCTTCACGGTGCGCATACCGCTGCGGGTCACTCCCGCGGTCGAATATCAGAGCCGGGGCAACCGGCCTGCTCCGCCCATGCCGGCCATGGCTGGCGGGGCTTGAGAATCTGGGGAGGACCGTCCGACAATGAATGATGATCTGCTGTTCGCCGATGACGACACCGATGCCGAGGCCCTGAGCCCGGCCGGCGTGCCCCACCGCGCCGGGCCGGGGTGGAAGGTGCTGGTCATCGACGACGAGCCCGAGATCCATTCCATGACCGGCATGGTCCTGGCCGACGTGCGGTTTCGCGGCCGCGGCGTGGACATGATCAGCGCGCACAGCGGCCTGGAGGCGCGGGCGGTCCTCAGCAACACGCCCGACGTGGCGGTCATCCTGCTCGACGTGGTCATGGAAACCGATGATGCCGGGCTTCAGTTCGTGAAGTTCGTGCGCGAGGAACTCGGCAACAAGCGGGTGCGCATCATCCTGCGCACCGGCCAGCCCGGCCAGGCCCCGGAGCGCGATGTCATCGTCAACTACGACATCAACGACTACAAGGCCAAGACCGAGCTGACGGCGCAGAAGCTGTTCACCACCATGATCGCCTCGCTGCGCTCCTACGAAGACATCATGGCCCTGGAGCTGAACCGCCAGGGCCTGCAGAAGATCATCGACGCCTCGGCCTCGCTGTTCCAGGTGCGCTCCATGCAGACCTTCGCGTCGGGCGTGCTGACCCAGCTGTCGGCCCTGCTCGACGTCGGGGTCAGCGGCATCCTGTGCGCCCAGCGCGGCGGGTTCATGCCGCCCAACGCCCCGCCGGAGGAGGACACCAAGGCGGTCTTCGTGCTGGCCGCCTCGGGCGAGTACGAGGAATGCCCGAAGCATCGCCAGGGTGTCGTGGACGGCGCGGTGATGGACACCATCAACGGCGTGTTGCAGGCCCGCCAGTCGACATACGGCGACGATTTCCTGGCCCTGTACATCCGCACGCCGAACCACCGCGAAGTGGTCGCCTACCTGCACACCGGGCGGACCCTCAACGACCTGGACGAAAAGCTGGTCGAGGTGTTCTGCGGCAAGGTCTCGGTCGGGTTCGACAACCTGTGGCTCTATGACCAGTTGTGCCGCGCCCAGCAGGCCACCGTCATCGCCCTCGCCGATCTGGCCGAATACAAGGACAACGACACCGGCGAACACGTCCTGCGGGTCGAGCGCATGAGCGAGCGGACCGCCCGCAGCCTGCGCGAGGGCAACGCCTACGGCGACATCATCGACGACCTGTTCCTGGATCAGATCGGCATGGCCGCCATCCTCCATGACGTCGGCAAGGTGGGTATTCCCGACAGCATCCTGCAGAAGCCCGGCCGCCTCGATCCCGAGGAATGGGCCGTCATGCAGACCCACGCCGCGAACGGCGCCGCCATCCTGGAACGCTCCGCCCGGCTGGTCGAGGGCACGACCTACCTGTCCATGGGGGCCGAGATCGCCGCCGGCCATCATGAGCGCTGGGACGGCAACGGCTACCCGCGCGGCCTGAGCGGACAGGACATTCCCCTGTCGGCCCGCATCGTTGCCGTGGTCGATGTGTTTGATGCCCTTATCAGCCGCCGCCCCTACAAGGAGCCCTGGACGATGGAGGCCGCGGTCGAATACCTGCAGTCGCAGTCCGGCCGCCAGTTCGACCCGCAGGTGGTCGAGGCTTTTCTTCGCGTCCTGCAGGAACAGGGCGCGGAGTAGTTGCGAGGGGCGTGACGCCTTCGCCTCCCTATGGTAGATTTGGAACGGCTAGGGGTAGCCGGATCCGGGCCAGCAGGGGGGGCGGACATGGGGGAACGTGCGACCGCTCCACGGAGGTTTCCGGGACTGACGGCCAAGGCCATCCCGCTGCTGGCCGTGGCGGCAGGGATTTTCCTGACCGCCTGGGTGTGGCAGCGCGAAGACGACTCGGCGCGGCGCGTCGCCGACCTGGAATTCGACCGCGAAGTTCATCAGGTCGAGCGTGCCATCGTCGAACGCCTGCACCTGACCGGAACGGTGCTGCGGGCGGCCCAGGGGTTTCTGTCGGGATCCGACCACGTCACGATTTCCGACTGGCGCCGGTTCGCCGGCCCGCTCGACCTGACCCGCCGGTTTCCCGGCCTCGACGGCCTCGTCTACTATACCCGCGTTCGCCCTGGTGAAACGGCCGCCTTCGAGGCGGTCCAGCGCACTCTGTGGGGGCCGTCCTTCACGATACGCAGCGCCGGGCGAGGCAAACTGCCGCCGGGCCACGAACATCTGGTGGTCACCCTGGCCGAGCCCGCGCCCAAGGTGGAGACGGTGATCGGCCTGGACGTGGCCGGCGAGCCCATCCGCCGGGCCACCGCCCGGCGTGCCGCCGATACGGGCGAACCGGTGCTGAGTGCGGTGTTGCACCTGCTGACCGATGGCGGCACCGACCGCGACATGATCCACATGGCACCGGTCTACGCGCCGGGAATGCCGCTCGACACCGTTGAGGAGCGGCGGCAGGCGCTGAGCGGCATCGTCGCGCTGGGCTACAACATGCACGCCACCCTGGCCCATGTGCTGGAGCCCTTCGTCGGCACGCTGGCCATACGGGTGGAAGACAGTCCGTGGGATCCGGCGCCGCATGGGCCGCCGCAGGTCCCGCCGCAAATCCTGTACACCGTGGGCGACCTGGGGCCTGACGCCGCCGCGTTGCGCCGCACGCTGACACTGGAGGTCGATGGGCGCCGCTGGACGGTGGAGGTCCGCCAGGTCGCCGGAACGCTTGCGCCGCCCCTGCCGCTGGGCTTGCCGCTGGCCGGGCTGTTTCTCAGCGGGCTGCTCGGCCTGACCCTGTGGCTGCTGATGACCCGGCGCGCCAAGGCCGAGGCCCTGGCCGGCCAGATGACCCTGGCGCTGGCCCGCTCGCAGGAGCGCTACCGGCAATTGTTCGTGCGCAACCGGGCGGTGGAGTTGCTGATCAATCCGGGCGACGGCGCCATCGTCGATGCCAACGAAGCGGCGGAGCGTTTCTACGGCTGGGACGCGGCGACGCTACGCACCATGCGCATGACCGACATCAACATCCTGCCGGCCGAGCAGGTGCGGGCCGAGATGGCCAGCGCCCTGCGCTACGGCCGCGACCACTTCTTCTTCCGGCATCGGCTGGCGTCGGGCGAGGTGCGCGATGTGGAGGTGCGGACCGGCCCCATCGACGACCAGGACCGCCAGCTTCTGTACTCCATCGTCCACGACGTGACCGAACGCAAGATCGCCGAGCAGGCCCTGGTCGATACCCTGCAGGAACTGGAGCGCTCGAACGCCGAACTGGAGCAGTTCGCCTACATCGCGTCCCACGACCTGCAGGAACCGCTGCGCATGGTGACCAGCTACCTGGGCCTCATCCGGCGGCGCTACGACGACCGGCTGGACGACGACGGGCGCGAGTTCATCGGCTATGCGGTGGACGGCGCCCACCGGATGCAGACGCTCATCAGCGACCTGCTGATCTATTCGCGGGTCGGCCGTCTGGGCAAACCGTTCGCGCCGGTCGATCTGGGCAAGGTGGTGGACGCGGTCGCGGTCACCTTGCGGCTGGTCCTGAACGAGTCGGGTGGAGCCCTGACCTGCGGGCCGCTGCCCACCGTCCTGGGCGACGAGCAGGAATTGCTGCGGGTGTTTCAGAACCTGATCGGAAACGCCCTCAAGTACCGCGACCCCGACCGGCCGCCGCGGATTTCCGTGCACGGGCGCCGCGACGGAACCATGTGGCGCATCGAGGTCACCGACAACGGCATCGGCATCCCGGCCGAGTTCACCGACCGCATCTTCCTGATCTTCCAGCGTCTGCACAACCGGGCGGAATACTCCGGGACGGGCATCGGGCTGGCCATCTGCAAGAAGGTCGTGGAGCGCCACCAGGGCTCCATCGGCGTCCTGTCGCTGCCCGGCGAGGGGTCGGTTTTCTGGTTCACGGTGCCCGTGATGGAAGCCTCGTGCTTGCAGGACAACGGCGCTCCTGGTACCAGTGACGCCTACGCATCCTGAACAACGATCGACCGCTGCATGAGCCTGCTGACCGACGCCGTTTCCCGGCGACGCACCTTCGCCATCATCTCGCACCCTGACGCCGGCAAGACGACACTGACCGAAAAGCTGTTGCTGTTCGGAGGTGCCATCCAGCTTGCCGGGGCCGTCAAGGCGCGTGGCGAACAGCGCCGCGCCCATTCCGACTGGATGAAGGTGGAGCGCGAGCGCGGCATTTCGGTCGCCTCGTCGGTGATGACGTTCGACTACGCCGGCTGCACGTTCAACCTGCTCGACACGCCCGGCCACGAAGACTTTTCCGAAGACACCTACCGCGTGCTGACCGCCGTGGACAGCGCGGTCATGGTCATCGACGCCGCCAAGGGCATCGAGGAACAGACCCGCAAGCTGTTCGAGGTGTGCCGTCTGCGCGACGTGCCGATCATGACGTTCATCAACAAGATGGACCGCGAGACGCAGGACCCGTTCCACCTGCTCGACGAGATCGAGCAGACCCTGGCGCTCGACGTCACCCCGGCGTCCTGGCCGATCGGCATGGGCCGCGATTTCCTGGGCTGCTACGACCTGTGGAAGGACCAGTTGGTCCTGATGGCGCGCTCCAAGGGCGGCATGCCCGACCTGGGCGAGCCGTGCAGCGGTGGTCTTGAGGATCCCATGCTGGACCAGCAGTTGCCCGCCCACGCGGTCGCCAAGCTGCGCGAGGACGTCGACATGGCGCGCGGCTTGTGCAAGGACTTCGACCCCGTCGCCTATCGCGAAGGCCACATGACGCCGGTGTTCTTCGGCTCGGCGGTCAATAACTTCGGCGTGCGCGAGCTGCTTCAGGGGCTGGCCGAACAGGCCCCGACGCCCCGGCCGCAGCCGACCGCCGAACGCGACGTGGAGCCGACCGAGGACAAGGTCACCGGCGTGATCTTCAAGATCCAGGCCAACATGGATCCCAAGCACCGCGACCGCATCGCCTTCATGCGGCTGGCGTCGGGCCACTTCAAGCGTGGCATGAAGCTCAAGCATGTGCGGTCGGGCAAGCAGATCACCATGCACAACCCGGTGCTGTTCCTGGCCCGCGACCGCGAACTGGCCGAGGAAGCCTTTGCCGGCGACATCGTGGGCGTGCCCAACCACGGCAACCTGCGCATCGGCGACGCCCTGACCGAGGGCGAGGCCCTGACCTTCACCGGCATCCCGAGCTTTGCCCCGGAACTGCTGCAGAAGGTCCGCCCGGCCGACCCCATGAAGGCCAAGCACCTGGGCCGCGCGCTGTTCCAGTTGGCCGAGGAAGGTGCCGCCCGCGTGTTCAAGCCGCGCATCGGGTCCGACTGGGTGGTCGGCGTCGTTGGGTCGCTGCAGTTCGAGGTCATGGCCGACCGCATCCGCACCGAGTACGACATCCCCGTCCACTTCGAACCGACCACGCTGCACACCGCGCGGTGGGTCGAAAGCGACGACCCGGTGGCCCTCAAGGCCTTCATGGACGCCAACCAGACCTCCCTGGCCGACGACCATGACGACGCCCCGGTGTTCCTGGCCCGCAACGCCTGGCACCTGGACCGCACCGCCCAGGACCACCCCAAGGTCCGCTTCATGAAGACGCGGGGGTAGGGGCTTAGCGCGGCGCCCGAAAACTTCCGCTGTCGCGGACGGGCGCTGCCCGGACCCGCCTGGGGCGATGCCCCAGACCCCCTTGTTTTCCTTGAAGATATAAAAGGGGTTCGGGTCCTCCCGAGCGGGTGCGGGCGGCAGCCCGGCCGCGCAAGCGGCATGGCGCAAGAACCGCGCAAGCGGCATGGCACAGACATCGCCGTTGTGCAGTGCGGTAGGCATTCCTTCATCATTCTGTGCCTTACTTCCCCCGGGCGGGCGGCGCAGGCTGTCGGCTGCTTCGGGGGAAGGGGGCTATCGTGATTGCGGAACTGTTCCAAGGTTTCAGCCCGGTCGTGCAGGCCGTGCTGGCGCTGTGTCTGGCCGCGGTTCTGGGGCTTGCCCTGGGTGGAGTGCGCTATCGGGGCATCGGCCTGGGGGTCGGCGGGGTCCTGTTTGCCGGCATCGGCCTGGGTGAACTGGGGGTTCAGGGCGACCGCGAGGTGATGGAATTCCTCAAGGAATTCGGCCTCATCCTGTTCGTCTACACCATCGGCGTGCAGGTCGGCCCCGGCTTTTTCGCCGCGCTGCGACGGGCCGGGCTGGCCCTGAACCTGATGGCGGCGTCCATCGTCGGGCTCGGCGTCGTGCTGACCGTGGCGGTCTATTTCCTGGCCGACATTCCGGCGCCGGTGGTCCTGGGGCTGTTTTCCGGTGCCGTCACAAACACGCCGTCGCTGGCCGCCGGGCAGCAGATGCTGCAGGAGATGGGGGCCAGTGCGATCGATCTGGCCGGGCCGGGCGCGGGTTACGCCGTGGCCTATCCGTTCGGCATCGCCGGCATTCTGCTGACCATGTTCCTGGTCCGCCTGGTCCTGCGCATCGATCCGGCCCGCGAGGCGGCGGAGTTCGATGCCCAGCGCAAGGCGTCGGCGGCGTCCCTCGACACCCTCAACGTCCGCATCACCAATCCCAACCTCGACGGCCTGCCGCTGTCCGAGGTTCCCGGCGTCAACGAGCTTGGCGTCGTCGTCACGCGCATCCTGCGCGACGGCCATGTGCGGGTGCCGCGCCCGGACACGATTGTTCATGTCGGCGACGTGGTCCTGATCGTCGGGCCGTTGCGCCAGTTGACCGAGATGCGCCTGATTCTGGGCGAGCAGGCTGACGTCAACCTCAAGAGCATGGACACCGAGGTGCGCTGGGAACGCCTGGTGTGCACCAACTCCCGCATCCTGGGCCGCTCGGTCGGCCAGATCGACCTGCACAAGACCCACGACGTGGTGATCTCCCGCGTTGTCCGGGCTGGCGTCGAACTGGTGCCGTCGGCTGCGCTGCACCTGCAGTTCGGCGACATCCTGACGGTGATCGGCGCGCCCGAGGACGTGCGCCGCGTGGCCCAACTGGTTGGGAACTCGGAAAAGCTGCTGCAACAGGCGCAGATCCTGCCGATCTTCCTCGGCATCGCGCTCGGCGTGCTGGTCGGCAGCATTCCCATTGCGCTTCCCGGCCTGCCGGCGCCGGTCAAGCTGGGGTTGGCTGGCGGGCCTCTGGTGGTCGCCCTGGTGCTGTCGCGCATCGGCCACCTGGGGCCGATGGTGTGGTTCATGCCGCCCAGCGCCAACCACGCCCTGCGCGACATCGGCATCGTGCTGTTCCTGGCCGTGGTCGGCCTCAACGCCGGGCCGGTGTTCTTCGACGTCCTGCTGAATGGCGACGGCCTCGAGTGGATGGGCTGGGCGGCGGTGATAACCATGGTGCCGTTGCTGGTCGTCGGGTTCTACGCCCGGCTGGTCGCGCGGCAGAACTACCTCACGGTCTGCGGCCTGCTGGCCGGCAGCATGACCGATCCGCCGGCCCTGGCCTTCGCCAACGCCGTGGCGCCGTCCGAGGCCGCAGCCCTGGCCTATGCCACCGTCTATCCGCTGGTCATGTGCCTGCGCATCCTGGCGGCGCAGATCCTGGTCCTCGTCCTTTGGGCGCTGTAAAGGGACGTCCAAAGGCTGTACACTTTGGGGCATGAGCACACGCAGAGACATCGATCCGGAGGCCATGCGCAAACACCTGATGGAGCGCAGGGCCGACCTTGAACGCGACGACGCCGACCACCGGGGCGATCGGGCGCCGGTTGAACTCGATCAGCAGGCGGTCGGGCGGCTGTCCCGCATGGACGCCATGCAGGTGCAGGCCATGGCCGTGGCAACCCACGAACGGCGCCTGCGCGAGATCGCCCGCATCGACGCCGCCCTCAAGCGCCTCGACGACGGCGACTTCGGGTTCTGCGTGTCGTGCGACGAACCCATCGCCGTCAAGCGCCTGGACCTCGACCCGGCCGTGCCGACCTGCATCAAGTGCGCCAACGAGGCGGAGCATCACGAGGCGTAGAGTCCAGCCTTGGGAAATGAAGCGGGGAAACACAGAGGACACCGAGAAGACACAGAGGGCACAGAGAGAGCGGAGCTTTGCGCCGCAGGCAGTAGATCCTTCAGGGGATTGATGCGCTGCGCGCGGCTATTTCCTCAGGCTCCTCGGTGACCTCTGTGTACTCTGTGTTAACACTTCACTTCACTTCACTTCACTTCACTTCCCCGCGCACACCACCAGATTATTCCTCACTCCTCGCCGCGTGTTGCCACAATGAACAGCCGCCGGAACGGGAACAGCGTGACGCCGTTGGGCTCGCGGGGGTAGGCCTCGCGCAGGCGTTCGGCGTAGGCCGCCTCGTACATGCCAGCGGCCTTGGGGTCGAGGGCGTCGAGCAAGGGGCGCAGGGCGGAGCCGCGCATCCAGGACAAAACCGGGTCGGCGCCGGACAGGCGGATCAGGTAGGTGGTTTCCCAGATTTCCAGGGCGCTGCTCAGCGGGGCCAGCCAGCGGTGGTACGTTTCAAGCGGCGCCACCGGCTTGTCCCGCAGCAGGGGGCCGAGCGTGGGCGCCCACGGCCCGCCGCGGGCCACCTGCCGCAGCAGCGTATGGCTGGGGGCATCGAAGTTGTGCGGCATCTGGACGGCCAGCACGCCGCCTGCCGGCAACAGGCGGACGAGGCGCGGAAACAGCGCGGCGTGGTCGTTCAGCCAATGCAGCACGGCGTTCGAGAAGATGACGTCCGGCGGCTGGTCGGGCTGCCACGTGGTGATATCGGCGTTCACGTAGCGGCACCGAGGCCCGCTGCGCCGCGCCCGGTCCAGCATGTTGGGATCGGCATCGACCGCCGAGATGTGGGCCGCCGGCCAGCGGGCCGCCAGCAGGGCGGTCGAGTTGCCGGGCCCGCAGCCCAGGTCGATCACCTGCGACGGGTCGATCACCGGCACGCGGGCCAGCAGGTCCGCGGCGGGGCGGGTGCGCTCGCCGCCATACTTCAGGTAAAGCGCCGGATCCCAGCTCATGCAGTTTCGTCCAGAATGTGAACCTGCGCGATCATGGCATCATCGGGGCGGCGGTGAAAGGCGCGCGAAGGGCTTGTCAGGCACTTGCGTCGGCCGCTTCGCGCGTGGCGGGAACCAGACGGTGGCGCGGGAAACGGACGGTGGCAAGGGTGCCGTGGTTCAGTTCCGACTGCAGGCCCAGCTTGGCGCCATGCAACTCGGCCAGGGCGACGACCAGGGGCAGGCCCAGGCCCGTGCCCTCGTAGCGGCGCGACAGGCCCGTGTCGACCTGCACGAACGGTGCCAGCACCTTGTCGCAGTCCTCCTGGCTCATGCCGATGCCGGTGTCGCCGACGTTGAGCAGCAGGCCCCACTCGGACGCGGCGTCCTCGACCAGGGCGGCGCCGATGGTGACCGTGCCGCCGGCCGGGGTGAACTTGACGGCGTTGGCCAGCAGGTTCAGGGCAATCTGCTTGATGCGGCGCTCGTCGCCATGCAGGGCGGGCAGGTCGTCGGGGACCTCGCGGCGGAGGGTCAACTGGGCGACGTCGGCGCGCGGCTGAATGAGCTTGAGGCAGTCGTCGATCACCTCGACGACGTTGAAGTCCTCCTCGTACAGGTTCAGGCGGCCGGCCTCGATGCGCGAAATGTCGAGGATGTCGTTGATGACGTCGAGCAGGTGGCGCCCGGAGTCGTGGATATTGTCCACATAGCCGCGATAGATGGCCGGCTCGACCTGCCCCAGGATGCCGCTCTGCATCATTTCCGAGAACCCGATGATGGCGTTGAGCGGCGTGCGCAACTCGTGGCTCATGTTGGCCAGGAATTCGGACTTGGTGCGGTTGGCGAACTCGGCTTCTTCCTTGGCGGCGACCAGGGCTTCCTCGGCCTCGCGCTGTTCGGTGATGTCGCGCAGCAGGCCGGTGTAGAGCGGGCGGCCCTCGACCTGGGTTTCGGTCACGACCAGGTAGAGCGGGAAGAGGTCGCCGTTCTTGCGCTGGCCATAGAACTCGCGGCGGCGGCCGATGACGCGCGGGTTGCCCTCGACCAGATAGCGCGCCAGGTGTTCGTCATGGCGCTCGGCCTCGGGCTGCGGCATCAGCATGGCGATGTTCTTGCCGATGGCCTCGCCGCGGCTGAAGCCGAAGATGCGTTCGGCGGCGGGGTTGAATTCCTCCATCATGCCGCGGCTGTTCACGGTGATGATGCCGTCGGCGACGGTATCGAGCACGGCACGCAGATAGCTCTGGCCGCGGCGCACGTCGGCCTCGGCCCGCTTGCGGTCCTCGAGTTCGCGTTCCAGGTGCTGGTTGAGGACCGCCAGTTCCCTGGTGCTTTCCTCGACCGCGCGTTCCAGGGTGTCGCGGTGGTTGGCCAGCGCCGTGGTGGCTTCCATGCGTTCGGTGATGTCGGCGGCCCAGGCGAACACGGCCGGCCGGCCCTCGAACTCGCCGTGGGCGAACGACAGCAGGGCCCAGAATGCGGTCCCGTCGCTGCGCCGCATGCGGGCCTCGACATTGCGCGGCGCGGCGCCGGTGGTCAGTTCCATGGCCAGGCGGGCGCCCAGCTTGCGGTCGTCGAACAGGGCGTTGGGGCGCAGCCGGTGCATGTCGTCCTGGCTGAGGCCGAATTGCTTGAGCAGGGCGGCGTTGGCGTAGCGCAGGCGGCCGCCCAGGTGCAGCACGGCCATGGCCAGCGGGGTGGCTTCCAGGATGGCGCGCAGGCGGCCTTCGCTGGTCTTCAACTGTTCCTCGGCGACCTTGCGGGAGGTGATGTCGAAGCTCCACGCCAGATTGGCCGGGGCGCCGTCGTATTCCATCGGCAGCAGGGTGAAGACCACGGTGCGCTGGCGCCCGTCGGCCGACAGCAGGTCGACCTCCTCGTTGATGACGGCGCCGCCGGTGCGCATCACGTCGCTGATATGCTGGCGCTGGCTGGCGTGGGCATAGAACTCGCGACCGTCGCTGCCGATCATCAGGGCGCGCGGCAGAGACGTCATGGCGGCGGCCTTGGGATTGGCATAGATGATGCGGCCGCCGGGGCGTGAGATGGTCACCGCCACCGGACTGTCGTCGAGGATGGTGCGCAGGCGGCGTTCGCTGGAGCGCAGGGCCTCCTCCGCCTGCTTGCGGCCGGCAATGTCGGTGGTCCAGGACAGCACGCAGACCTGGCCGTCGACGTCCACCGGGACCCAGCTTTCCTCGACCCAGGTGACCGAGCCGTCGGACCGTCGCAGCCGGTATTCGAAGGCATCGACCCGGCCGTTCTTCTCCAGCAGGGCGAGCATGGCCTGGCGGTCCTTGGGGTCGGCGAAGAACCGCCAGGTGTCGGCCCCCGTCAGGTCGGTCCCGGCACTGCGCATCAGTTCGGCCAGGCGCTGGTTGGCGTAGCGCACCGCGCCGTCCATGCTGGCCAGTACGGCGGCCATGGGGGCGGCGTCGAGCAGTTCGCGCGCCTTGCGCATCTGTTCGCCGGTCGCGGCCTCGGCCGGGCGCAGGGCGCGGCGCAGGCTCTCGGTCTCGACGCTGAGGCTGGTGGTGCCGAGGGTGATGGCTGCCGCGATGCAGGTGAACAGGGCGACCCTGAACGTGTCGTCGCCGTCGCCCATGGCGAACGGACCGCCACCCAGCGCCGTGGCGACGGTCGCGCCCAGTCCGACCAGGGCAATGGCCATGGCGGCGGCGCGCACCGGCAGGCGCACGCCGGCCCACATCAGCAACGGCAGGATGAGCCCGGCCGGCAGGTGGCGCATGGTCGTATTGGACGGCACGCCGCCGGCAAAGCCGATCACCAGCAGGAACAGCAGCAGAAGCCCGACGACCAGGCCCTCGCCGTCGTGCGGCTTCTGGCGTGGCGGCGGCGGGTGGAGAATGGCGAGCAGGATGGGCAGGATCATCAGGATGGTCGCCGCGGTGACGACCACCAGCCATTTGGCGACGTCCGGTACCGGCAGCGCCGAGGGCGCATCGGGCGCCAGGGCCGTCGGGGCAACCAGCGTAACGGGAAGCAAGACCGACCACAGGCCCAGCTTGGCCGCATGGACCGGCGAGGCGGGGAAGGCGCTCACCTTGTAATGGCGCGTCAGCAGGCCGGCGGTAAACGCCGCCAGGGCTCCGGCCCCGGTCAGAATGGCGGCGGTGGTGAGCGGCAGGGCGACCGGCGTCAGCATGCCCAGGACGAGGCCCAGCGCGACGCCGCCGAACACCCGCTGGCCGAACGCCACCGACAGGGCAACGGCCAGGCCAATGGCGGTGCCCGCGACCGACAGCACGGATTCCGGCCCGTGGTGAAGCGAACCCGTCACCACGGCGGACAGCCATACCGCCAGCACGGCGGCGCCATTGAGCGCTGCCGTCACGATGCCCATGGGGCGATCGGTTCCGGGCCTGTTATCGCTGTCTGCCACCCCGAGGTCCTTTTCACTTGCCCAGGTCGGACCAAAAACGCCCCTGCCGTGAGGTGCACGTGCGCCTTGCGTCGCTTCGGCCGCCGGCCCTACGATAGGCCCACAGCCGCGACGCACGTTATCTTATGGATTACTACCGCCGGCGCAATAGGTCGAACGACAGGGGTGACAAGAGAATGGCGGGCTCTGGAACGGCGCGGGGCGTGGTCGCCTGTGGGCATCCCGAAACGGCGCGGGCGGCGCGCCTTGTGCTGGAGAACGGCGGCAACGCGTTCGATGCCGCGCTGGCCGCCTTTCTGGCCGCGTGCGTCGCCGAACCGGTGCTGGCCTCGCTGGGCGGAGGCGGCTTTTTGCTCGCCCGGCCGGTCCGGGCGCGGCCGACGGTGTACGATTTCTTCGTGCAGACCCCGCATCGCTTCCTGCCCGCCGAGGACTGCGATTTCGCGGCCGTCACGGCGGACTTCGGGACGGCGACCCAGGAGTTCCACTGCGGGTGGGGATCGGTCGCCGTGCCGGGAGCGGTGCGCGGGATATTCGCCGTGCATGGCGACCTGGGCCACATGCCGATGGCCGACGTGGCGGCGCCGGCGCTCGAACTGGCCCGCCGGGGGGCGCCGCTGAACGCCTTCCAGGCCTATGTCCTGACCGTGGTGGAGCCCATCCTGCGCCACACCCCGGCCAGCGCGGCGCTGTTCACCGGCCAGGACGCGGCGCTGCTCGGTGAGGGCGATTTGTTCGTCTCCTCGCATTTCGTCGATGTCCTCGACGCCCTGGTGCACGAAGGTCCGGACCTGTTTTACCGCGGGGAAATCGCCCGTGGGCTGGCCGACAGTTGCGCGGGCCATGGCGGGCACCTGGGCATGGCCGACCTTGCCGCCTATCGTGTCGAGGCGCGCCGGCCGCTGGAGGTCGGGCTGGGCAACGCGGTGCTCTACACCAATCCGCCGCCGTCGACCGGCGGCGTGCTGATCGCCTTCGCGCTGGAACTGCTGAAGGAGCAGGGGCTGGATCGCATGAGCTGGGGCGGGCCGGATCACCGGCGCCTTTTGGCCACCGTGATGGAAGCCACCAACGCCGCCCGCCTGGATGCGGAGGCCCTGGACGCCGAGACGCTGCTGGCCCCGGCGCTGGTGGACCTCTACCGCACGCGCGTGGCAGACCAGCCCAAGGCGTTCCGGGGCACCACCCACATCAGTGTGATCGATGCCGCCGGCAACGCCTGCGCCCTGTCGGTATCCAATGGCGAGAGCAGCGGCTGCGTCATCCCCGGCACCGGCATCGTGCTCAACAACATGCTCGGCGAGCAGGACATCAACCCGCAGGGCTGGCACGCATGGCCGGCCAACGTGCGCCTGTCGTCGATGATGGCACCCAGTCTGCTGCTCGGCGCCGACGGCACGGAAACCGCCCTGGGGTCGGGCGGGTCGAACCGCATCCGCACCGCCCTGGTGCAGGTTCTGTCCAATCTGGTGGACTTCCGCCTGTCCCCCGAAGCCGCCGTATCCCGGCCGCGCATCCACGCCGAAGCCGGCCGCCTGTCGGCCGAAGTGGACCTGCCCGACGCCCTGCGCCCGGAATGGCCGGAGGTGCACGTCTGGCCGGATCTCAACCTGTTCTTCGGCGGCGTCCACCTTGCCCGCCGCACCGCCAACGGCGGCCTCGAAGGCTGCGGCGATCCGCGCAGGGGAGGGGTGGTGGAGGTCGCGTGAGGGGCTTGTTTTCTTGAAAAAAAGAAAGCGGGCTCTGCCCGCACCCGCCAGGAGCCGCGGGCTCCTGGACCTCGGGAATGGTGTTCCTCCTGCCGCGCGCAGCGCATTCCGCCCCCGTGGACGAATGCCTGCGGCGCAAAGGAGCACCGTAACGTCACGGGTTCCAAGGGCCCTCGGCCCTTGGCGGGTCTGGGCAGCGCCCAGCCTTTCCCCCGTCAGCAGACCCTACTCCGACAGAATGTTCACATGCCCCATCTTGCGGCCCGGCCGGGCTTCGGCTTTGCCGTAGAGGTGCAGGCGGGCCTTGGGGTTGGACAGGATGGCCTGCCAGTCGTGGGCGTCATCGCCCAGCAGGTTGCGCATCACGGCGCCGCAGCGGTGCTGCGGTGACCCCAGGGGCAGGCCGCAGACGGCGCGGACCAGTTGCTCGAACTGGTCGGTGTAGCAGGCGTCCATGGTCCAGTGGCCGGAGTTGTGGGGGCGCGGGGCCATTTCGTTGACCAGCACCCGGCCGTCGGCGGTGACGAACATCTCGACCGCCAGCAGGCCGACCAGATCGAGGTCGGCGGCGGCGCGGCGGGCGATTTCCATGGCGACCTCGGCCACCGGGTCGGGGATGGGGGCCGGCGCGGTGGTGGTGTCGAGGATGTGGTGGCGGTGCTCGTTCTGCACCGGGCAGTAGGCTTCCTCGCTGCCGTCGGGGGCGCGGGCGACGATCACCGAAATCTCGCGCTCAAAGGTCACGAAGCCTTCGAGGATGGCCGGCGCGCGGCCGATGCTGGCCCACGCCTCGGCCAGATCGGTGCCGGCGTCGATGCGCGCCTGCCCCTTGCCATCGTAGCCCAGGCGGGTGGTCTTGAGGATGGCCGGGGTGCCGAGGGCGGCCACGGCGGCGGCCAGATCGGCCTCGCTGTCGACCGCGCGCCAGGGCGCGGTTTCGGTGAAGGTGTTGAAGAACGTCTTTTCGCTGACCCGGTCCTGGGCCACGGCCAGGGCGCGGGCGCCGGGGCGCACCGGCACGGTCCGGGCCAGGAAGTCCACGCTGTCCACCGGGACGTTCTCGAACTCCAGCGTCACCACGTCCACCGCCTGGGCGAAGGCGGCCAGGGCGGCGCGGTCGTCATAGGCGGCCACGGTGCAGGCGGCGGCGACCTGCGCGGCCGGGCTGTCGGCCTCGGGCGTGAAGATGTGGCAGCGGTAGCCCAGGCGGGCCGCAGCCAGGGCGATCATGCGGCCAAGCTGCCCGCCGCCGAGGATGCCGATGGTGCTGCCGGGGGCAAACGTGCTCTGGGTCATGGCGCTCTGGGTCATGGGGCTCAGGCGTCGTCGCTGGGGGTTTCGGCCACGGCGGCGGTCTGGCGGGCCCGCCAGGCGTCGAGGGCGGCGGCCACGGCGGGGTCGTGCAGGGCGATGACCGAGGCGGCCAGCAGGCCGGCGTTGATCGCCCCGGCGGCGCCGATGGCCAGCGTCCCGACCGGCACGCCGGCCGGCATCTGCACGATCGACAACAGGCTGTCCTGGCCGCTCAGGGCCTTGGACTGCACCGGCACGCCGAACACCGGCAGCGGCGTCATGGCGGCGCACATGCCGGGCAGGTGGGCGGCGCCGCCGGCCCCGGCGATGATGACGTGCAGGCCGCGCCCGCGTGCCGTCTCGGCATACTCGACCAGCCGCTGGGGGGTGCGGTGCGCGGACACGATGCGCGCCTCGCACGGCACGCCGAGGGCTTCGAGGGTCTCCACGGCACCGCGCATGGTGGCCCAGTCGGACTGGCTGCCCATGATGACGCCCACGAGAGGCTTAGCACTGCTGTCGGTCGTGGCCATGTAGCCCCCGCTGAAGAAACCATGCGCGCGCCGAACCTTTGGCCCGGCGCGCGGAAGCCGTGCATTATAGTGCTGCATCGGCGCGGTGCAACTCTGCTGCTCGACCGGGTCGCCCGTCTGCTGCATGATAATGGGAAGATGAGCCCCTGGAGAACAAGGGCAGAAGGAGAGCGCCATGCCCGACATCAAGGCCCCCACCAGTGTCCAGGCCGTCGCTCGGCGCGCCTACGGCAATTCCCAGCATGGCGGCGGTCGCCAGGGGCGCGGCCAGGGAATGTCCGGGGACGATGAAGGCGTGCAGGACCCGGTCGATGCCGTCCGCATCCAGGGCCTCAATCCGCGCGCCTACCCCGAGGAAGTCCAGGCGGTCATGGCCGACTTGATGGCGCAGATCGACCATCTGCATCGGGAGGTCGATCTTGCCGTCGGCCGGCAGGGCTGGCTGGAGGGTCTGGCCGACCAGGACGCGGTTCTGCCGGTGCTCAACCGCCGGGCTTTCCTGCGCGAGGTGGATAGCTTTCTGGAGTCGCGGCCGTCGGGCGATCTGGCCGCAGTGGACGCTCCGCCGGCGCCCGGCGCCATGGCCCTGTTCTACCTGCACAACTTCGAGGCCCTGCACCGGAGCTTCGGACTGGCCGCCGCCGACGAGGCGTTGTCCCACATGGCCCGGACCATCCAGGCCGGGGTGCGGTCGACCGACATCATCGGCGCCGTCGGGGGGGCCGGAGTGGCCGTGCTGCTCAGTCTGGTTCACGAGGATGCGGCGTGGGCCAAGGTCGATGCGCTGCGCACCGCGCTGGCCTCCGGCGCGGCCCGCCACGAGGGCAAGCTGCTGCCGCTCCGGGTGGTCGCGGTGATGGCCGTGCTTGCGGACGACGGCCCGGCATCGGCCCGGCTCGAAGACCTGGACGGCGTTTTGCGCGTGGAACTGGCCGCGGCTGACCGAGGTTAGCCGCGCGTCCTCAGCGCCTGATGCACACTCAGGCGATGATGTCCGGCAACAGCCGGCTTTGCAGTTGGGCGATCTCGTCCTTGAGCAGCAGCTTGCGCTTTTTCAGGCGCACCAGTTGCAACTGGTCGAACGGCGCGGTCTCCATCAGGCGGGCAATGACATCGTCGAGGTCACGATGTTCCGTCATCAGGTTGGCCAGGTGGTTCCGAAGCTGATCCTGGCTGTCATCGTCGTTCATGGCGTATCACCGGGGGTGTCTTAATCGAATTGACACTAGCAGAACTCTTGGGAAAACGGTATGGCTCGATGCAGTGCAAGGTCGCAAAACCAGTCAGGGGCTGAATTAATGAACGGAATCAGGACCATCGGGGTGCTCACCAGCGGTGGAGACTGTGCCGGTCTCAACGCTGCCATCCGATCTGTGACCTACGCCGCGATCCAGACCTACGGCTGGACGGTTTATGGCATCCTCGACGGGACCATGGGCCTGATCAACCGGCCGGTGCAGTACCGGGAACTGACCCTGTCGACGTTCAGCGGCACGCAGCTGCGCGAGGGCGGCACGTTCCTGGGCACCACCAACAAGGGTGACCCGTTCAATTTCCCCATGCCCGACGGCTCCCACAAGGACCGGTCCGAGGAGTTCGCCGAAGGCTGCCGCGCCCTCAATCTGGATGCGCTGGTGGTGATCGGCGGCGACGGGTCCATGCGCATCGTCTCGCAACTGTGCGAACGGGCCGGCATCGGCATGGTCGGCATCCCCAAGACCATCGACAACGACGTCCACGGCACCGAATACGCCATCGGATTTTCGACCGCGACCAACGTGGTGACCGAGGCGCTGGACCGCCTTCAGCCGACCGCCGCGAGCCATCACCGCGTCATGATCCTCGAGGTCATGGGGCGCGACGCCGGGCACATCGCCATGAACTCCGGCATCGCCGGTGGCGCCGACGTCATCCTGGTGCCTGAAATCCCCTACAGCCTCGACGGCGTGGCGCGCAAGATCCGCACCGTCCTCGCCCAGGGCCGCACCCACGCCCTGGTCGTCGTGGCCGAGGGCTGCAAGACCGAGGGCGGCGAGGCGGCCATGATCTCCTATGCCGGCGGCGAGCAGCGCTATGGCGGCATCGGGCACTACCTGACCGACAAGATCGCCCAGATGACCGGCGCGGAAACCCGCGTCACAATCCTGGGCCACGTCCAGCGTGGCGGCACGCCCAGCATGCGCGACCGCCTGATCGCCTCGGCGTTCGGCGTTCATGCCGTGGAACTGGTGGCCCAGAAGAAGTTCGGCCACATGGTCGGCTGGCTCGACCGGGGGGTCATCGACGTGCCCATGAGCGACGTCACCATCGGCGCCCGCTCGCTCGACCCGCAGGGCACGCTGACCCACACCGCCCGCCGGCTTGGCATCTACGTCGGCGAAACCCTGTCCAGCCTGGAAGAGGACGCCTCCGCGCAGGGCCGTTAACATGCAGTGTCACGTCCTGTAGGCGCCCGCTCGCAACCCGCTGACAAGAGCGGGCGTCCATTCAAGGGGGAACTGCAGGATCTGACACTGGAGGCGGCAATCAAGGAAGCACCCGAGAGGCGGCGGGGCCGGGGCGCAACCGTCACTGCCGGCGGTTCTGGCGGCTTGGGTCCCTTGCCGCCGGTCATCATCCTGACCGTGTCCCTGGTGCTGACCGGTGTTGTCTGGTGGGCGGTACGGACGCAGGCGGATCGCCTTGCCGACGTGCGGTTTGCGGCCATCGCCACCGATGTCGTCGCCTCGGTCAACAAACGCATGCGCGACTACGAACAGGTTTTGCGCGGCGGCGTCGCCTTCCTGAATGCCCAGGGCGGGGACATCGGCGACGCGGTGACCGCCGCGCAGTGGCGCACCTACGTTGCCTCCCTGCGGGTCGAGGAGGAATATCCCGGCATCCAGGGCATCGGCCTCAGCTTGCGGGTGGAGCCGGATCGCGGTGACGGCGGCCGCGAAGCGCATTCCATCGTCTTCCTGGAGCCGCTCGACCGGCGCAACCGCGTGGCGCTGGGCTACGACATGTTCTCCGAGCCGACCCGCCGCAGCGCCATGGCGCGGGCCCGCGACACCGGGCTGCCGGCGCTGAGCGGCAAGGTCACCCTGATGCAGGAGATCACCGCCGACGTCCAGGGCGGCGCGCTGCTCTATCTGCCGGTTTATCGTGACGGCGGCGAGGCCGGCGTTCCCAAAACCGTCGAGGGGCGGCGGGAGGCCCTGGCCGGGTTCGTCTACAGCCCGTTTCGCATGGGCGACCTGATGCAGGGCATCGTCGGGGAACAGCTCGACGACGTTGCGGTGCGCCTGCACGACGGCTTCGAGGCGCCCGAGAACCTGCTGTTCGGCCCGCCGGAGATTCCGCAGTCGGCCTTCGTGCATCGGGCGGCAATCGATGTGTTCGGCCGGCGCTGGCTGATCGACGTGGCGGCGCGCCCGGACCTGCAGGCCGTCCTGGTCAGCCGCTATCCCCTGGTGGTGCTGGTCGCCGGGCTGATCATCAGCGTGCTGCTGTGGTGGCTGAGCCGGTCGGTGCTGGCCGAGCGGCGGCGGCGGCTGGCCTTGTCGCGCGCCAACGTGGACCTCGCCCAGGCCCGCGCCGAGGCCGAGGCGGCCGGGCGGAGCAAGTCCAAGTTCCTGGCCGCGGCCAGCCACGACATCCGCCAGCCGGTGCAGTCCCTGGTCCTGCTGGCCGGGGCCCTGTCGCGCCGTCTGGTCAATCACCCGGCGCACCTTTACGTGACCCAGATCGAGCAGTCGCTGGACGCCCTGCGCCTGTTGCTCGACGGGCTGCTCGACATCTCGCGCCTGGACGCCGGGGTGGTGGAGCCGAAGGTGCAGGCCTTTCCCATTGGCGACATGCTGACCCGGCTGCATCAGGATTATGCCCCACGGGCCGGCGAAAAGGGGCTCAGGCTGCGCATTGCACCCTGTTCGGTGTGGGTGTCGAGCGATCCGGCCCTGCTGGAACGCATCCTCCGCAACCTGATTGAAAACGCCGTCCGCTATACCCGGACGGGCGGCATCCTCGTCGGCTGCCGCAGGGCGGGCGACGCCCTGAGGGTGGAGGTTCACGACACCGGCATCGGCATCGCGCCGGCCCACCGCAGCGCCATCTTCGACGAGTTCTACCAGGTCGGAAACCCCGAGCGTGATCGCGACAAGGGGCTCGGCCTGGGGCTGGCCATCGTGCGGCGGCTGGCCGGGCTGCTCGACCATCGGCTGGACGTCCGCTCGATCGTGGGGCGTGGCACGTGCTTTTCGCTGGACGTGCCCGTGGTCGAGCCGCCGACCGTGCTCCCGGCCGACGCCGTCGGGCTGGAGCCTGTCCCCGGGCTGTCGCGCCGGCTGACCGTTCTGGTGATCGATGACGAGGAACTGGTGCGCAAGGCCCTGTGCCTGATGCTGGCCGACTGGGGCTGCGAGACGCTGGAAGCAGCCGATGCCGACGGCGCCGCCGCGGCGCTGGAGCAGGCGCGGCGGCCGCCCGACGTGGTGGTGGCCGACTACCGCCTGCGCAACCACCGCACCGGCCTCGAAGCCATCCAGCGCGTCCAGGCCGTCCTGGGCAACGCGGTGCCGGGCGTCATCCTGACCGGCGACACGGCCCCGGAGCGCATCGCCGAGGCTTCGCGCAGCGGCCACGCCATCCTGCACAAGCCGGTCAACCCGCGCGACCTGCAGCAGGTGATCGAGCGGCTTGCGGCGGCCTGAGGTGGTCAGGTGCGCGGGGGCTTGCCGCTGCCGCCGGGCTCGCCCCAGCGGGCGATCAGGTCGTTGTCGAGGTCGAACAGGTCGAGCACCCGCCCCACCGCGTGATCCACGATGTCGGACAGTGTTTGCGGCCGGGTATAGAAGGCCGGCACCGGCGGGGCGATGATGCCGCCCATCTCGGTCACCGCCGCCATGTTGCGGATGTGGCCCAGGTGCAGCGGCGTTTCGCGCAGCATCAGGACCAGGCGGCGGCGTTCCTTCAGGGTCACGTCGGCCGACCGCGTCAGCAGGGTCGAGCCGGTCCCGGTGGCGACCTCGGCAAGCGAGCGGACCGAACACGGCGCCACCACCATTCCCATGGTGCGGAAGGAGCCGGACGCCGGGGCGGCGGCCAGATCGTCCCAGCGATGGACCACATCGGCCAGGGCATGGACGTCGGCGACCTTGAGATCCGATTCGTAGGCCAGGGTGACTTCGGCTGTGCGAGTCATTATCAGATGAGACTCCACGCCAAGATCCCGCAAAGTCTCCAGAAGCCGGATGCCGTAAACCACGCCCGTGGCTCCGCTGATGCCGACGATCATCCGTCGTGTCGTCTGGCCCGCGGTCATGGCGTATCTCCTGGAGGTTCCGTGGCTTTTGAGAAAAATTTGTTACGGCAAGGGGTTACCGATCCATGTGGCGTACCTCGAAAAAAGCGCATACATTTACACCGTGTCACACAGGCGATAAAGGGAGAAGTTGCCATGGGCTATGACGCTCGGATCGAGTCCCTTCGTTCAAAGCATGCGGATCTTGAAGCTGCTGTGGTCTCCGAAGCGCGCCGACCGCTTCCCGACGAAAAACATCTCCTGGACCTCAAACGCAAGAAGCTCCGAATCAAGGACGAAATCCAGCGTATCTCCAACTGAATTGTTAGGGTAACCGACATTCGGAAAACGGCTACGGCCAAGGAGGCTCTGTGGATTACGGGTGGCGCCGCAAAATGGCAGCCGCCCACCCTTTCAGGTAAGATCTCAGGGATTGGGCAGCCCCGTCGCGAACCAGCGGCGGGGCTTTTGCATGAAAAGCCGCTTTCGTCCGTCTGCGGTCCCTAATGCCGGAATTTTTTGCGGCTAATCAGGCTGCGCGCTTTGCATTGCCACGGTTTTGACGCACACTGCGCCCACTCCGGCGGGCAGGTGCCGTTACGGCATCCGTCCGGCCGGACCCGATAAAGAACAATTGGGGACGCTACGGCCATGACCAACCCTTACGACATCGCACACCGCGCATCGCTCGCCGATCCCGAAGGCTTCTGGGCTGAAGCCGCGCGGGAAATCGACTGGATCAAGCCAGCGGATAAGGTGCTCGACGGCTCCAACGCGCCGTTGTACCGGTGGTTCGTCGGGGGTGAGCTGAACACCTGCTACAACGCCGTCGACCGTCATGTCGAAGGCGGCCGGGGCGATCAGGCGGCCATCATCTATGACAGCCCGATCACCGGCGCCAAGTCCTCGCTGACCTATGCGCAGCTGCAGGACCAGGTGGCCCGCTTCGCCGGCGTCCTCAAGAGCCAGGGCGTGGACAAGGGCGACCGCGTCATTCTTTACATGCCGATGATCCCCGAGGCGGTGATCGCCATGCTGGCCTGCGCCCGCCTGGGTGCGGTGCATTCCGTGGTGTTCGGCGGCTTCGCCCCGCACGAGCTGGCCACCCGCATCGACGATGCCACGCCCAAGGCGCTGGTCTGCGCGTCGTGCGGCCTGGAGCCCGGCCGCATCGTCAAGTACAAGCCCAACATCGACGCCGCCATCGACCACGCCAAGCACAAGATCGGCAGCGTCGTGGTGTTCCAGCGCGAGCAGGAAGTGGCTTCGCTGATCGAGGGCCGCGACGTCGACTGGGCCACCGAAATGGCCAAGGCCGAGCCGCAGCCCTGCACGACGGTCGCCGCCACCGACCCGCTGTACATCCTCTACACCAGCGGCACCACCGGCCAGCCCAAGGGCGTCGTGCGCGACAACGGCGGCCACGCCGTGGCCCTGAACTGGACCATGAAGACCCTCTATGACATCGCGCCGGGCGAAGTGTTCTGGGCGGCGTCGGACGTGGGTTGGGTGGTCGGCCACTCCTACATCTGCTACGGCCCGCTGCTGCGCGGCGCCACCACCGTGATGTTCGAGGGCAAGCCGGTCGGCACGCCCGACGCCGGCACCTTCTGGCGCGTCATCCAGGAACACGACGTCAAGGCGCTGTTCACCGCCCCGACCGCGTTCCGCGCCATCCGCCGCGAGGATCCCAACGGCGACTTCGTCAAGAAGTACGACATGTCCGGCCTGCGCGCCCTGTTCCTGGCCGGCGAACGGTCGGACCCCGAGACCCTGAAGTGGGCCGAGGAACAGCTCAAGGTGCCGGTGGTCGATCACTGGTGGCAGACCGAAACCGGCTGGGCCATCTGCGGCAACCCGCTCGGCCTGCACCAGTTCCCGGTCAAGCACGGCAGCCCGACCAAGGCCATGCCGGGCTGGGACGTGCAGATCCTGGACGAGGACAAGAAGCCCGTCGGCCCCGGCCAGATCGGCGCCCTGGTGTGCAAGCTGCCGCTGCCTCCGGGCACCCTGCCGACCCTGTGGAACGCCGAACAGCGCTTCCGCTCGGCCTACCTCGACGAATATCCGGGCTACTACAAGACCGGTGACGCCGGGTTCATCGACGACGACGGCTATGTCTACGTGATGACCCGCACCGACGACGTCATCAACGTCGCCGGCCACCGCCTGTCGACCGGCGCCATGGAAGAAGTCCTGGCCATGCATCCCGACGTCGCCGAATGCGCTGTGATCGGCGTGGCCGACGAACTGAAGGGCCAGACCCCGCTGGGCTTCGTCTGCCTGAAGGCCGGCGTGGACCGCCCGGAAGCCGACATCGTCAAGGAACTGGTCAAGCTGGTCCGCGACGAGATCGGCCCGGTGGCCGCGTTCAAGCAGGCCGTCGTGGTCAAGCGCCTGCCCAAGACCCGGTCCGGCAAGATCCTGCGCGGCACCATGCAGAAAATCGCCGACAACCAGGAATTCAAGGCTCCCGCGACCATCGACGATCCCGACATCCTGCCGGAAATCGAAGAGGCCCTGGAAGGCATCGGCCTGGCCAAGAAGCGCAACCAGTAACATCATCCGGAGTGGATGAGAGAGAAGGGGGGCTCGGTGGGCTCCCCTTTTTGCTATGGTGGAGAGGAAAATGACTGTCGGGCTTCCGCTGGCGCGGACGGGCCGCAGCCCGAGCCCGCCTGGAGCGATGCTCCAGACATCCTTGTTTTTATTCAAGAAAAAGGGGTTCGGGGGCTGCCCCCGAGCAGGCGGGGGTGGCAACCCACTTTACCGCAGGCGGGACACGGTATGACTGCGGAGGGAGGGACCCATGTTCTACGAAATCGGCACGCCCCACGGGCTGCCCCATGACCCGTTCAAGGCCTGCGTGGTGCCCCGGCCGATCGGCTGGATTTCCACCATCAGCGCAACCGGCGTGCCCAACCTGGCGCCCTACAGCTTTTTCAATGCGGTGTCGTCGGAGCCGCCCATGGTGGCCTATTCCAGCAACGGCATTCAGCCGGGCCGCCAGGCCGACGCGCCCAAGGACACGCTCGCCAACATCACGGCCACCGGGGAGTTCGTGGTGAACGTGGCGACGTGGGACCTGCGCGACGCCATGAACACGTCGAGCCTGGCCGCCGAGGCGGAGGTTGATGAGTTTGCCCTGGCCGGACTGACCGCCGCACCCAGTCGGCTGGTGGCCGCCCCGCGGGTCGGCGAGTCCCCGATCAGCCTGGAATGCCGCCTGCATCAGACCGTGGAACTGCCGGCCGACAGTGGCCGCAACGTCCTCGTCATCGGCCGCGTGGTCGGCATCCACATCAGCGAAAGCGTCCTCACCGACGGCCGCATCGACCTCGGCAAGCTCCGCCCCATCGCCCGCCTGGGCTACCGCGACTACGCCTGCGTGTCCGAGACGTTCCTGATGACCCGCCCCGCCGGGGGCGACAAACTGGCCGGGAACTGAGGGAGGTCGGAACTCTGCACAAACTAAAGCGGTTTGCGTTTAACTTGACGCATTGGTCCGCTGTCGCGGATGGCTGCCGCCGGCCTGGAGCTACGCTCCAGACCTCCCTGATTTCTTGAAGAAGAAAAAGGGGTTTGGGGCCTGCCGCAAGCGGGTTTGGGCGGCAGCCCAAGATGCATGAGAACAGGCGGTGGTTCACATCAAAAGAAAACCGCTTTAACAGGCTGCGGAAAAACCCTTCCGTCCAGGCGCCAGTCATGATTCGATCCCCCTGAAGCATTCAGCAGGGGGGGGCACGCCATGCGCGGCAGTGATGATCGGACGGAGAGTCTCTTTTCCTACGTGAGCTGCGAGGCGCGGGTGCCCGACACGCACCCACTCCGGC
>JAWLDH010000010.1:0-159775 GCA_041686745.1 Rhodospirillaceae bacterium
AATACGGCTTGCCCATGTGTCACCCCCACCGGGGAGTGAATCACATCGCCCCGCCGAGGGGAATCCCCCGCGATTCACATCAAACGCAAACCGCTTTAAGCTCGTCGTTCCCGCGCAGGCGGGAACCCAGGGCCGTGGAGAAAGTCCCGTCGGCTTTTATAAGCCGCTGATGATGAAAGATTTTCTTTGTGGCCCCTGGGCACCCGCCTTCGCGGGTGCGACGGTCGTGGGTCGGTGCCTGCTCGTCTAGATTTTATCGCTCCCCACCTTGCCGATCATGCCGCTGAACAGGCTCATGGGCAGGGGGAAGACGATGGTGGTGGCCTGATCTCCTGAAATGTCGGACAGTGCGGCGAAGGTGCGGAGCTGCATGGCGTTGGGGTCGCGGGCCAGGATGGCGCCGGCCTCGACCAGCTTTTCGGCCGCCTGCTGCTCGCCTTCGGCATTGATGATGCGGGCGCGGCGGAGGCGCTCGGCCTCGGCCTGCTTGGCGATGGCGCGGATCATGCTCTCGTCGATGTCGACGTGCTTGATCTCCACGTTGGCCACCTTGATGCCCCACGAATCGGTCTGCGAATCGAGGATTTCCTGGATGTCGGCGTTGAGCTTGTCGCGCTCGGCCAGCATCTCGTCGAGTTCGTGCTTGCCCAGCACCGACCGCAGGGTGGTCTGGGCCAACTGGCTGGTCGCGGCAATGTAGTTTTCGACCTGGATGATGGCGCGCTCGGGATCGACGATGCGGAAGTAGATCACCGCGTTCACCTTGACCGACACGTTGTCGCGCGAGATCACGTCCTGGCTCGGCACGTCGAGCACCACCGTGCGCAGGTCGGTGCGGACCATCTGCTGGATGACCGGAATGACGATGATGAGGCCCGGCCCGGTCACGCGGGTGAAGCGGCCGAGGGTGAACAGGACGCCGCGCTCGTACTCGCGCAGCACACGGATCGAGGCGGCCAGAAGCGCGCCGAATGCGATGACCACCAGGATGATGATCGTGAAGTCCAAGGGCATTGTCAGGGTGCCTCCGCGCTGTCGTCCAGGGGTTCAACCGTCAGGGTCAGTCCGTCCATCGCAATGACCCTGGCCTTGCCGCCGGGGACGAGCGGGCTGTTTGAGCGGGCCCGCCAGCGCTCGCCGCGCAGCCAGACGTGGCCGCCGGTGTCGCTCCAGTCCAGGACCTTGGCCGAGTGGCCGACCATCTCGTCGCGGCCGGTGTGGACCGCCCGGCGGTGGACGCGCCAGGCATGGCCGAGCACCAGCAGGGCAAAGCCTCCGGTCACCGCCGCGGCGCCGATCAGGACGGACCAGGAGATCTGGAATTCGGGCACGTCGGTATCAATCAGCATGCCGCCGCCGATCAGGAAGGCAATCGCCCCGCCAATGCCCAGGATCCCGAACGTCGGAGTGAACGCCTCGGCGATCATCAGGACGATGCCGAGCAGCAGCAGGACCAGCCCGGCGGTGTTCAGCGGCAACTGGTTCAACGCGTACAGTCCCAGGATCAGGCAAATGGCCCCGACCACGCCCGGCCCGATGGTGCCGGGGGTGGCGAACTCGAAGATCAGGCCGTAGACGCCGACCATCATCAGGATGAGGGCGAGGTTGGGGTTGGCGAGCACGGCCAGCACCTTGGTCAGGGTGTCCGGCTCGACCAACTCGACCGTGCGCCCGGCGGTCTCCAGGGTGCGATCGACGTTGCCGCTGGTGATCGTGCGGCCATCCAGGGCGTCCAGCAGGGTGCCGGGATCGCGGGCCACGATGTCGATGACCTTGAGGTCCAGCGCTTGGGTCGCGGTCAGGGTGGCCGCCTCGCGCACCGCCTTCTCGGCCCACTCGGCATTGCGGCCGTGCAGTTCGGCCAGGCTGCGGATGAACGATACGGCGTCGTTCATCACCTTGTTTTCCATCGTCGATGGCTTTTTGTCCTCGCCGTCCTCGCTTTCCCCGCCGGGCAAACCGCCGCCGCCGATGCTGACCGGGCTGGCCGCGCCGATGTTGGTGCCCGGCGCCATGGCCGCGACGTGGGTGGCATAGAGAATGAACGTTCCGGCACTGGCCGCATGGCTGCCGGACGGCGCCACCCAGCCGACCACCGGAACCGGCGAGGCAAGGATGGAGGACACGATGTCGCGCGTGCTGGTGACCAGCCCGCCCGGCGTGTTCAGGCGGAGGATGACCGCTTCGGCCCGGCGTTCGCGGGCCTCGGCCAGGACGGTGTCGATGTGGCGGGTGGCGGCCGGGCCGATGGGGCCTTCGACGGCGGCCAGCAGGACCGGCCCCCGGCCCTCGGGCACGGTGACGGGCTGGGCGTGCAGTCCCAGGGCGAGGCCCCACAGACCAACTGCGGCAAGCAGGGCAGCTATGGCAATCCGTCGTATCCGCACGCAAACCTCCACCCGTGAGATTGGCACAGGTGGGGCCATATGCAACTCATCAGGTGAATTAGATCACACTGGCGAACATGCGCAGGCTGGTCGCCAGCAGGAACACGGCGAACGCCTTGCGCAGCAGCGATGGGCTGATGGCGTGGGCGATGCGGGCGCCCAGCGGCGCCGTCAGCATGGTCGCCGGCACGATCAGGGCAAAGCCGATGAGGTTGACGTAGCCCAGGCTGCCCGGCGGCCGGTCGGGGACGTCCAGCCCGGCGACGATGAACCCGATGGTGCCCGGCACGGCGATCACGAAGCCCAGCGCCGCCGCCGTTCCCACGGCGCGGCGGATGGGAAAGCTGAAGGCGGTCAGGATGGGCACCGACAGGGTGCCGCCGCCGATGCCCATGACCACCGAGAACCCGCCGACGACCAGCCCCAGGACATGGCGCGCCCAGCCGACGGGCAGGGACGCCGCCAGGGTCATGGACTCGCTGCGCAACGCCATGTTGGCGGCGACCAGCAGGGCGACCACGGCGAAGATGGCGGTCAGCACCTCTCCGCGCGCCCCGGCGCCCAGGACGGTGCCCACCACCACGCCGACGAACACGGCAGGCCCCCAGGACCGCAGGAGGTCGCGGTCGATGCTGCCGCGCCGGTCATGGGCGCGGGCCGACATGATCGACGTCGGTATGATGGTGGCGAGCGACGTGCCGACCGCCAGATGCATGCGCACGGCCTCGTCGATGCCCAGGAACGGGAACAGGTTGAACAGCACCGGCACGATGACGATGCCGCCACCGACTCCGAGCAATCCGGCCAGCACGCCGGCCACGGCCCCGGTCAGCACCAGGACCCCGGCGAACAGGGCCAGGAACTGAGGATCGGCGAGCAGGGCGGTGGTCATGTCCGGAGGGAATCGGCTGTGGGCGGGCCGACAGCTTACTCGGAAGCGGTCGGAAGAGGATAGACCGTGCGTGTGGGGGGCAGGCGGTGAATGAGCACCGCCGTCACCACCAGGAACAGGCTGCCGACGATGACCGACCCCATGAACACGTCGGCCGCCGGGGCGCCCAGGAAAACCACCAGGGGATCGGCCCCGGCCGGCGGATGGGTCAGGCGCAGGGCGGCGGTGACGGCGATCACCAGGCCGACCGCCATCCCGGCGGCCCACCACGTGTGCGGCAGCAGGGAGGCCAGCGCGAGGCTCATCAGGGCCGCGATGATGTGTCCGCCGATGACGTTGGCCGGCTGCGACAAGGGGCTGTCGGGCAGGGCGAACAGCAGCACGCTCGAGGCGCCGAACGGGGCCAGCAGCAGCGGCATGGCGGTCAGGTCGCCCAGCAGTCCGATGCCGGCAATCCCCAAGGCACCGCCCAGCCCGGCCTTGAACCACGCCCAGCGACAGGCGGCCTTTGGTTGATGGCGGTGGATGAAGCGGCGCGGCATGGCCTCTGTCTCCCGGAATATTACTTTTTTCTAAACTATGGTCGCTGGTATGGTGCGGCTTCGTCAATAACATCCTTTTGGACTGTACCAAAGACCGGTTCCGTCCGTCATTGGCCGAGCCGCCCCAATCCGCTATGGTCTGGGTCCAAAATGCACGCCTTCTGCCCAGACGAGGACCGCCATGCAGCCCGAAACCGAAACCCACGCCCTGGGCGACTACGACGTCACGGTGGTGGTCACGGCGCCGCCGTACTATGAAAACTGCATGGTGGTCCGCCATCGGCCGAGCGGCGCCAAGGTGATCATTGATCCCGGCGCCGGGGCGGCGGGGGTCCTGGCGGCGGCCCAGGCGAGCGAGGGCGAGGTCGTGGCCATCCTGCTGACCCACGGCCACCCCGACCACATCGCGTCGCTGGCCGAAGTGGCCGCCGTGACCGGCGCGCCGGTGTTCGCCCACCGGGCCGAGCAGGTGGTTCTGGATGCCGCCGACGAATGGGGCCAGGCGCTACTGGGGCGGCCGGTGCCGGTGCCCGAGGTGCAATTTTTCGACGACGAGCCGACCCTGGACATGATGGGCGGCATCCGCGTGGTGGCCACGCCCGGCCACACGCCGGGCGGCGTGTGCTTTGTGTTCGATGGTTTTGCGATGACCGGGGACACCCTGTTCATGCAGGGCATCGGGCGCACCGACTTCCCGGGCGGCGACAGCCGGCAACTGGCCGCCTCGGTCCGTCGGTTCCTCGAGTCGGTTCCGGGCGAAACGGTCCTTTTCTCCGGCCACGGCCCCGAATGGCCGGCCGCCGATGCGCAAAGGTGGTGGCAGGCTATGGGGCCGATGATGACCTGAAGCCGCTGCTGGCAGAAGCCGACTTTTCTTGTAGGATATGAACGGTTGTGCGTGCACGGCCCAATTCTACAGGGAGGAACAACAATGAAGCGTTTCCTGCGTCACGGCGCCCTGGCGCTGAGCCTTGCCATCCCCTTTGCCATGACGGGTGTTCCGTCGGTTTCCGCCGCCGAGCAGGTGGCCGCCGCCGCCGCCGTCCACAAGCTCGCCATCCATGTGGATGACAATGACCCCGGGCGCATGAACATGGCGCTCAACAACGCCCAGAACGCCCGCAACCACTACGCCGCCAAGGGCGAGGACATCCTCATCGAGATCGTCACCTACGGCCCCGGCCTTGCCATGCTGCGCAAGGACACCTCCCCGGTGGCCGACCGCATCAGCGTGATGGCGCTGGAGGATCCAACCATGGTCTTCACCGCCTGCGGCAACACCCACGCCGCCATGAGCAAGAAGGCCGGCAGTCCGGTCGAACTGATCTCCGAAGCCACCCTGGCCCCGTCGGGCGTCGTCCGCCTGATGGAGCTTCAGCAGGAGGGTTATGCCTACCTGCGGCCGTAAGGAGGTTTTCGTTTAACCTGACGTAATTGGTCCGCTAACGCGGATGGCTGCCGCCGGCCTGGAGGGGACCTCCAGACCTTCTTGTTTCTATTGAAAAATAAGAAGGGTTCGGGGTTCACCCCGAGCGGGTGCGGGCGGCAGCCCGCCTTTTTCCCGTGGGTCATTGCATCACCCCTTCCGGGCCGTCCGTCTCTCGGCGGCGGCCAGGAAGGCCCACAGCAGGCGTTCCTCGGCCCGCAGGCCGGGCGGGGCGTCGTCGATGCTGGCGGCGGCCTTGTGCACGTCGTGCTCCAGGCTGCCGGCCTCGAAGCATTCGATGACCGAGGGGTGGACGTAGCTGCGCCGGCACACCGCCACGGTGTTCCCCAACTGCCCGGCGACCTCCTGGAGGGCGGCCTTGAGGCTGGCCTTGGTCTCGCGCTTGGTGGCCGGGGTGGCGGCCTGCTGCAGGTGGCGGAAGGCCAGCGCAGTGCCGGCCCAGGTGCGGAAATCCTTGGCCGTGAAGTCGTCGTCGCCATGGGCGTGCAGGTAGGCGTTGACGTCCGACGAGCCGACGCTGTGCCGCGCGCCGTCCTCATCGACCCACTGGAACAGCTCCTGGCCGGGCAGATCCTGGCATTCGGCGACGACGCGGGCGGCGCGGGGGTCGCGCACGTCGACCTGCCAGTCCTTGCCGCCCTTGCCGCGGAACGAGAAATGGATATCCGCCCCGTTCACGTCGACATGGTCTTCCGTCAACGTGGTCAGGCCATAGGAGTCGTTTTCTCGGGCGTATTCGGGATTGCCGACCCGGATCAGGCTTTGCTCCAGCAGCCGGACCACCGCCGCCGTGACCTTTTCCGGCGGCAGGCCCGGCCGTCCCAGGTCGCGGGCGACGCGCCGGCGCAGCGCGGGCAGAGCCTCGCCGAAGCGGCGCAGGCGGTGGAACTTGGCGTGGTCCTGGGCGGCCAGCCAGCGCGGATGGTAGCGGTACTGCTTGCGGCCCCGCGCATCGATGCCGGTGGCCTGGAGGTGCCCCGAGTCGTCGGCGCAGATCCACACATCCCGATAGGCCGGCGGCACCGCCAGCTTGCGCACCCGGTCCAGCGTCGCCGGGTCGGTGACCGTGGCGCCATCGGGGGTGTGGAAGCTGAACCCCTTGCCGCGCCGACGCCGGGTCAGCCCCGGCTCGGCATCGGTTGACCAGCGCAGATCGTGGGCGGCAAGCTCGTCCGGGGCCATCGTGTGAGGACTGGGAGCTGTTGAAGGGCCCCCTGCCAACGGTCGGCCGGTCGGTGCGGTTGCGCTACCACTCCTCGGTGGGCGTGAAGTCGCGCGAGCCCAGGAAGGGCGGGCGCAGGGTCGCCGGGCCGAAGGGCGCGACCGGCGTGTTTTCAACGCTGTTGTAGACGAAGAACAGGTTGGAGCGGGCATCGGGGGATATGTTGCTGCTCGACCCGTGCATGACGTTGCAGTCGAACAGCAGCACCGACCCGGCCGGGCCGGTCGGCATGGTCAGGCCGTGGCGGTCGACCAGGGCGCGCATGCTGGCGTCGTCGGGCACCCCGAAGCGCTGGGCCTTGAGGCTGGAGCGGTAATGGTCTTCCGGCGCGCCGCCGCTGCACTGGACATAGGTGCGGTGCGACCCCGGCACGACCATCAAGGACCCGTTGTAGGGGGTGTTGTCGGTCAGGGTGATGGCGCAGGACACCATGCGCATGCGCGGCACGCCGTCCTCGACGTGCCAGGTCTCGAAGTCCGAATGCCAGTAGAACTCCTTGCCCCGGAAGCCCGGCTTGTCGTTGATCCGCGACTGGTGGACATAGACGGAACTGCCCAGGATCTGGCGCGCCCGGCCGGCCATCCGGTCGTCGGCGGCGACGGCGCGGAACGTGGGGCTGGTTTCGTGGACGCGGAAGATGGAGCGGATTTCGTCGCTGCCGGGCTCGCGCACGACCTCCTCGGCGGTGTCGGTGGCGTGGTCGCGCCACAGGCGGTCCCGCTCGGCGCGCAGGGCTGCGACCTCTGACGTCGGCAGGAAGCCGGGCAGCCACAGGAAGCCATCGCGGTCAAAGGCCTGGACGTCGTCGGGGGACAGGGGACCTTGGCGTCCGTCGCCCCACACCACGGGGTCCGACCGCTCCATGGTGGCGGCCGTGGCGGATTTGCGCGACGGGTAAAGGTCCTGCATCAGGTTCATGGCGTCACACCTGTTGTTGGGGTGGGCCTCGTTCCGGAACGCCTGGACCTTGGTCTTTTTCAGAAAAACGGTCCCTGGAGGAAAACGGCGCTCCGGGGCGAAAGCGGCCCGCCTGCAGGCGGGCCACCAGGTGGTGTCGAGCAACTAAACGCCCTGCCGAGGGAAAAAGTCTCAGGCTGCGGCGTCGTCCTCGTCGGTGATGAGGGGGTAGACGCCGTTCTCGTCGTGATCTTCCTTGCCGGTGATCGGCGGGTTGAACACGCAGATGAGGCGCAGTTCCTTGGTGGCGCGCAGCCAATGCTTTTCGTGGCCGTTCAGGGCGTACATGGTGCCGTCCTTGATCTGCCACTTCTCGCCGGTCTCGCAGACCTCAAGCTCGCCCTCGCCGGAGACGCAGTACACGGCCTCCAGGTGGTTGGCGTAGTGGATGAGGGTCTCGGTTCCGGCGTGGATCAGGGTGTCGTGGAACGAAAAGCCCATGCCGTCCTTGCGCAGCAGCATGCGGCGGCTGGTCCAGGTGCCGGTGGTGGCCTTGACCTCGGCGTCGGTGCCGATCAACTCGTCCAGAGTGCGCACGATCATGCGGAAAGTCTCCTGTGTCGGAAAAGTCCCCGCCGCACGCGGGGGCGTGGGCGGGGAAAAAGGGATTCAACACCGAGGGCACCGAGGACACAGAGGACACCGAGGTTTCGGAGAGTGGGGCCGCGCGCAGCGCATAAAACCCTATGGGGGATTTAGTGCCTGCGGCGCGCCTGCTCCGCTCTCTCGGTGTCCTCTGTGCCTTCTCTGTGTTCTCTGTGTTTCCCCGCTTCACTTCAATTAGGCGGCGGACTTGCTCGCGCTCTTGAGGTCCTTGGCCACCTTGGCGAAGGCCTTGGTCAGGATGTCCAGGCCGGTCATCAGGTCCTCGTCGCTGATGGTCAGCGGGGCGAGGATCTTGACCACTTCGCCGTCGGGGCCCGACGTTTCCATGAGCACGCCATTGGCGAACGCCTCGCCGCAGATGGCGCCGGCGGTGTCGCCGGAGTTCAGGGCGATGCCCTGCATGAAGCCCCGGCCGCGCGGCTCGGGCTCGAACTGCGGATAGGCCTCGGCCAGCTTCTCAAAGGTCGCGCGGATCATGCCGGCCTTGCGGGCGATGTCCTTGGTCAGGTCGTCGTTTTCCCAGAAGCGCAGGGCTTCGGCGGCGGTGACGAAGGCCATGTTGTTGCCGCGGAACGTGCCGTTATGCTCGCCGGCGGCGAACACGTCGAACTCGGGCTTGATCAGCACCACCGACAGCGGCAGGCCGTAGCCCGACAGCGACTTGGACAGGCACACCAGGTCGGGCGAGATGTCGGCCGGCTCGAAGCTGAAGAACGTGCCGGTCCGGCCGCAGCCGGCCTGGATGTCGTCGACGATCAGCAGCATGTCCCAGCGGCGGCACATCTCCTCCAGGCGCTTGAGCCAGGTGGTGGAGCTGACGTTGATGCCGCCTTCGCCCTGGACCGTCTCGACGATCACGGCGGCGGGAAGGTCGATGCCCGACCCGCCGTCCTCAAGCGTGCGCTCGAAGTAGTCCAGGCTTTCCAGGCCGTCCATGTAGCCGCAGTACGGCATGAACGTGGTGTTGTCCAACGGCAGGCCGGCGCCCGAACGCTTGAACGCGTTGCCGGTCACGGCCAGCGACCCCAGCGTCATGCCGTGGAAGGCATTGGTGAAGCTGACGATGCCGTCGCGGCCCTTGACCTTGCGGGCAAGCTTGAGGGCGCTTTCCACCGCGTTGGTGCCGGTCGGCCCGGGGAACATCATCTTGTAGTCCATCTTGCGCGGGGCGAGGATCACCTCGTTGAAGCGCAGGAGGAAGTTCTCCTTGGCGGCGGTGGCCATGTCGAGGCTGTGCGCGATGCCGTCGGACATGACGTAGTCCAGCAGCTTCTGCTTCATGCCTTCGTCGTTGTGGCCGTAGTTCAGCGCGCCGGCACCGGCGAAGAAGTCGATGTATTCGCGGCCCGAACGGCCCTTCAGGCGCGAGCCCTTGGCCGAAACGAACACTTCCGGGAAGTTCCGGATATAGCTGCGAACATTGGATTCGTATTTTTCAAAGGCGTCCACGTGGTTTCTCCCATTAGCCGTGGCGTCAATCGGGCCGATGCGGAAACGGCGCTCTGGCTCGTGTCCTTCACCGGGAAAGGCGTCGGCGGCGAACAGGTCGGTGACCCGGACAGCCGTGCCGAAGGTGCGGGCGGCGGCCTTGAACAGCGCTTCCGAGGCGGCGTTCGACGGGGTCACCGTCGCCTCCAGGAAGCGCACGCCAGGCGGCGCCCACTCGACGAATTGCTTGATGAGCAGCTTGCCCAGACCGCGCCCGCGCTGGCGGTGGTCGACCCCGACCTGCCAGACGAAGATGGTGTCGGGCTGCGTCGGCGGAACGAAGCCCATCACGAAGCCGGCCAGACGCCGGGCTCCGCCCAGGAGGCGTTCCTCGGCCAGCACGCAGGTGCCGGTGAACCACTCGCCCATCATCAGATAGGCATAGGCCGAGTTTTCATCCAGCGCGCCGCTGTCCTTGACCAGGCGCCACATGGCGGCGCCATCGCGGTGGGTCGGGCGGCGGAAGGTGAGGGGGCCCCTGGCATCGGTCTGTACGGAGTCGGGGTGGGTAGGGGGCGGCGAGGTATTCGTGATGGAGTGCAGAGTCATTTGACCAATGTCTGTCGTTTCCATTCCAGCGACGGCGAAGTATCTCCTTCGCCCCCGACAGGCGCCACGTGATGCGCGGACCGCTTGTCAGGTGGAGCGCGCCGTCCCTGTACCCCAAAGGTGGGGACCCAGCGATGGGGAGGGGGAAACTAGATGTGTTCCGATGCACGCTCGCCGTAAGAAAATACGGGTTCCTCGGAGAATGTCAACCCTGTGGCTTGTATTATAAAAAATGATACGAAGCTTCTTGGGGTAGCTTAGTAGTCTCAAGACAGGCCATGTTAACTCAAATAAGCATCTTCTGAATCGAAGTTTTACTGATGTAATGGTTACATAGGACCGTCGAGGGGTTGATTTTCATTCGTGGTGTGGTAGGCTCTGCCCCATCGCCGCTGTGCCGGGCCTTGTCGGGTCTGTCGGTTGCGGCGATAAGGACCTCACTTACCCGAGGGCTTCGGCGTGGTCCGCCGAGATTTAACCGTTGAAGCCGAACTGTGGACGAATATTTCCCATGCGTGGATATATTGCAGTCGTTAACAGGCATGGTGCCGATAGCTACCGTGCAGAAGTCGTTGGTGTTCCGGGCTGTGAGTGCCGGGCCAGCACGGTCGAGGAGGCGCTTCACGGCGCCAAGCAAACCCTCCACCGCTATGCCGAGTCGGGCCGTGATCTGCCCGAACCGCGGCCATCCCACGAGATGATCGCTGAAGTGTCCCGCCGCTCGGCGGTGGCTGGTGCCTGCCTTCGTGGTGCGCGCGCCGCCTGACGTTCGGGACGAACCAGTCCGTCACGGGCTGTGGAAGCGCCGGCCGACCGGAACCATTTGGGTCCGGCCGCCCGGCGCTTTCTCTTGTGTGCCCGCTCTTTCTCTTGTGCACAGGGCGATTCGCCCTACGTTCAGGGAGGACCCGTGTGCCCTGGAGGACCCGTGAGCAACGATGGCGCCTATCCGCCGCATTTTGACGGCGAACGCTACTTCAATCCCGGATATGGGGAACATCCCTCGCTGTGGGACTTCCTGCGCTGGCGGATGAAGCGCGGACGGCGCTATCCGTGGCCCCGCAACGTGCCCAACCCGCCGCCCGACCTGCCGCCCGAGCGGGTCGATGGCGCAGACCTCAGAGTGTCCTACGTCGGCCACGTCACGGCGCTGCTGCAGACCTGCGGCGTCAACGTGCTGACCGACCCGGTGTGGTCGAAGCGGGCCAGTCCGGTGCCGTTCGCCGGCCCGCGTCGGTGCCGCAAGCCGGGCCTGAGCCTGGACGCCCTGCCGCCGCTCGACGCCATCCTGGTCAGCCACAACCACTATGACCACCTGGACCGCGCGACCCTGGCGCGTCTGGCCGTCAAGCGGCCGGCCCCGGTGTTCACGCCGCTGGGCAACGCCCGCCTGATCGCCAAGGCGGCGCCGCACCTGACCGTTCATGAAATGGATTGGGGCGATGTGGCCGACCTCGGCAACGGGGTCCGGCTGCACCTGGAACCCATGCTCCATTGGTCGGCGCGCGGCGTGCGCGACCGCAACATCGCCCTGTGGGGCGCCTTCGTGCTGGAGACTCCGCACGGCAACGTGCTGTTCATCGGCGACACCGCCTATGGCGCCGGCGAAACCTTCCGCCACCACCGCAGCAAGTTCGGGGGGTTCCGCCTGGCCCTGCTGCCCATCGGCGCCTATCTGCCGCGCTGGTTCATGAAGTTCAGCCACATGGATCCGGAAGAGGCCGTGCGGGCGATGAAGGAATTGAACGCGGCCAACGCCCTGGCCACCCATTATGAGGTGTTCCCGCTGGCCGATGACAGGTTCGACGCCCCCCGCCGCGCACTGGAGGCGGCGCGGGAACGCCACCAGGTCGCGCCGGAGCGGTTTCCGACCCTGGAGCCGGGGGCAGCGTGGTGGGTGCCCGAGCTTGCGCCCGAGCGGTCCCCCCAGCGGTCCGGTTTTACCGCCGGTGCCGCCCGTTTCGGGACGCCTGACATGCAGGCGCCCCGGCCGTCGCGGCCCGCCAAGCCAAGCGCCAGTCTTGGCGTCAGGCCAGGCCGATCAGGCTGAGGACGGCGATGATGACGACGATGACACCGATGATATAGAAGATGCTCTGCATGATGCTTCCTTTCTGTTGTCAGGCTCGCCGGACGGAATTGTCTGGCGCCTAGGGCCTGGAGGGGGAGGGGGGCGGCGTTCTGCCGCTACCGGATGTCGAGGGGCCGGACGTCGAGGGGGAGGACCCCACCGGACGGGCCGGCGACGTCGGGGTTCCCGGAGACGTCTGGGTCCCCGGAGTGGCGGCCGAACTGGGTGAGGTCGGCGAGGCTGACGAAGACCCGCTGCCGGACCTGGGGCCGGAGGAGGTGCTTTCGCCGCCGCTGTCCTTCGACTCCCCTTTGCCTTCAGGGTGCGCGGCGGCATTGATCGCGGCGCGGCCGCGTTCTGTCGCCTCGTCGGCCAGTCTGCCGGCCTGGGCGCGCCCTTGCTCCATCGCCCGTTCGCGCAGAGGACCGAGGGTTTCGTCTTCGGTCCGGGTGCGCGGCAGGAAGGCGGCCAGGGCGGCCCCGGCGGCCACGGCCATGACGCCGACGGCCAGGGGATTTTCCTCGAAGAAGCCGGCCATGGACCGTCCGGCCGAGCGTGTGCCCTCGCCGGCGCTGCGCATCCGCTCGCCCACGCCCGACACCATGTCACGGCCCCGGTTCATGGCCGATTCGGCGCCGGTGCGGGCCGAGTCCCAGCCCTGCCGGGCGCTGTCGGACATCTTGTGGGCGGCCTGGGAGGTGCCGTGCGCGGCGGCCTCCTGCTGTTCGCGCACGGATTGCCCCATGCCGCGCAGGCGGTCGCCGGCCGACGGGCCGTGGCTCTCCCGCTCGCTGGCCGGAACCAGCGCGCCGTAGCGGCCGGACCGGCTGGCGCCGCCGTTGCGGCCGGACATCATCATCCAGCCCAGGCCGACCGTCATCAGCGTGGCCGGCACCGGGTTGTCGCGCACCGTCTCCACGAAGTTGCGCCCGAAGGCGCTGCCGTCGCGGCGCATGTAGTCGAGGGCGTCCTCGAACATCGCGCCCGCGCTCATGCGGTTTTGAATGGCGTCGAGCGTGGTGTCCAGATGGCGGCGGGTTTCCGCCAGGTCGCGCTCGATCTCGTCGGGGCTGCGGGTGTCCTGGGCCATCAGACGTGCTCCTTCACGACATTGGCGTCACGCTGCAGGTTGCGCGCCGTCCGGTTGGGGGCGAGGTTGGTGGCCTGCAGCTTGCTCTGCCCGGCCTTGGCCAGGATGAAGCCGACGATCGCCGCGCCGACGCCGACGATGACCGATGCCAGCCACGGTTCCATGGCCTGGGACAGGGCGGCCACCAGCGCCTGCAGCAGGATGATCAGCGCGGCCATGGCGAAGGCCAGGCCGCTGGCGATGGATATCAAGGCCATGATGACGGAATTGACGGACTCGCCAGCCTCGGCGCGGGCGAGTTGCACCTCGTCGCTCATCAGCCGCGACAGGTCGCGGCCGAGGTCGCCGATGAGGCTGCCGAACCCGCGGTTGCGCGGGTCGCTCCTGTGGGTGGTCGCCCGGTCGGTGCGCTCGTAGCCGCCGGGGCCGGGGCCGTGGGTGGTGTGATCCATGAGTGTTGTCTCCGTTCCTTATCCCTGGGGATGCGGCTCATTCGTCGGGCGTCAGGCCTGTGCTGCTGCCGCGAGCCTGGGGCCGGGCGCCGGGGGGCTGCTGGCCCGGGGTGGTCGTGGACGGACCGCTTCCCGAACTGCCAGTGGACGAAATGCCCGATGACGAGATGCCCGATGACGTCTGGCGCTCATCACGCACACCGCCGATGGCCGAACCCATGCGGCTTTCCTGCGCGCCTGCCGACGCATACGAGTGGCTGTCGCCCGTTCGACTGGACACCCCGGTCCGGGTGCCGGCGCTTGCCAGGCGGCCAAGGGCGAAGCCCGCGGCGACGGCGCCGCCGATGAACAGCGCCGGCTGGCGCCGCGCGAAGTCCGTGACGTCGTGCATCAGGTGGCTCATGTCGCGGTTCCGCAGCGCGGTCGATGCGCTGTCGAGTTGTCCCGCCGCCGCCTCGATCAGGCCGCCGAACGTGTCCTCGCGGCCCAGGCGGTCGGCCGCCGCGTGCAAGGCCTCGCCGGCCCGGCTGACGTTCTCGGCCATGGTGTCGCGGGCAGCGTCAACGGAGCCCTCCAGCGAAGCGCGTGCCTGGTCGCCCAGCCTGGACGCCTCGCGCCGCATGTCTTCCGTTGCTCCGGCGGACTGGGTGCCGTCGCCTTCCATACGCCCGATGGCGCGATCTCCGATGTCTTTTTCGGCCATGCCTCCGCCTCCACTCTCTCAAATGTCAAGTCACGACGGAAAACGAACGGCCCGGCAACTGGTGGAGTTGCCGGGCCGCAAGACATGGACAGAGATAGTGGTAGTACCCGCCGAATGGGGCGGAAGATACTCAATCGAAGGCTTCTTCCCAGTTGCCCCGCGTCGCCGCCTTGGAATACTCGGTCGAGCGGTTTTCGAAGAAGTTCGCGTGCTCCACTGCGTTGAGCATGGCGTCGAGCCACGGCAGGGGATTCTTCGCGATGCCGTGCACCGGCGTCAGGCCGAGCTGGGTCAGCCGGCGGTCGGCGATGTAGCGGATGTAGCGCTTGACCTCGTCGGCGGTCAGGCCCTCGACGGCGCCCATTTCGAACGCCAGGTCGATGAAGGCGTCCTCGTGGTGCAGGATGGTGTCGCAGGCGACATACAGGTCGCGCTGCACGGCGGCCACGTCGATGTCCGGGTTCTCGGCCAGGAAGGTCTTGTACAGCCGAATGATCGAGTTGCAGTGCAGCGTCTCGTCGCGCACCGACCACGTCACGATCTGGCCCATGCCCTTCATCTTGTTGAAGCGCGGGAAGTTCAGCAGGATGGCGAAGCTGGCGAACAGCTGCAGCCCTTCGGTGAAGCCGCCGAACACCGCCAGGGTCTTGGCGATGTCTTCCTTGGTATCGACGCCCCAGACCTGCATGTAGTCGTACTTGTCCTTCATCTCCTTGTAGTGGAGGAAGGCCTGGTATTCGCTTTCGGGGATGCCGATGGTGTCCAGAAGGTGCGAATAGGCGGCGATGTGGATGGTCTCCATGTTGGAGAACGCGGCCAGCATCATCTGCACTTCGGTCGGCTTGAACACGCGGGTGTAGTTCCGCATGTAGCAGTTGTTCACCTCGATGTCCGACTGGGTGAAGAAGCGGAAGATCTGCATCAGCAGATGGCGCTCGCCCTCGGACAGCTTCTGGTGCCAGTCCTTGACGTCATCGGCCAGGGGCACCTCTTCGGGCAGCCAATGCACCTGCTGCTGGGTCAGCCAGGCGTCATAGCACCACGGATAGGAAAACGGCTTGTATACGGGATGCGCGTCGAGCAGGGACATCGGCAGGTTCGTTTCCGGCTGTGAGGGCGGTTCCGGGGAAAGGGCGGGCGGCGGCGGCTACTGGCAGGCCAGGCATTCGTCGTAGTCGGTGGCGGTGCCGCCGTCGTTGGCGGCCTTGGGCACGGCGGGGATGGCCGGGCCGTCGGCGACCGAGGCGATGAGGTCGGCCAGCCCGTCGGGGACCTGCTGGGTCGCCACCACCTCGGCCCGCTGGATGGACTTGGAGCGGCAGTAGTACAGGCTCTTGACGCCCTTCTTCCAGGCCTGGAAGTGCAACTGGTGCAGGTCGCGCTTGTGGACATTGGCGGGCAGGAACAGGTTGACCGACTGGCTCTGGTCGATGAACGGCGCGCGGTCGGCGGCGTGGTCAATGACCCAGCGCTGGTCCAGTTCGAAGGCCGTCTTGAACACGTCCTTCTCGTCCTGGGTCAGGCAGTCGAGGTGCTGCACCGACCCCTCGTTGACGGTGATCGAGGTCCAGGTCTCCTCGTCGTCGCGGCCATAGGAGGCGAGCAGCGCCTTGAGGTGCGGGTTGCGCACGTTGAACGACCCCGACAGGGTCTTGTGGGTGAACGAGTTGGCGGCGTTGGGCTCGATGCCCGGGCTGGCCCCGCCGCAGATGATGGAGATCGACGCCGTCGGCGCGATGGCGGTCTTGTTGGAGAACCGTTCCATCATGCCGTAGTCGGCGGCGTCGGGGCAGGGGCCGCGCTCCTTGGCCAGGGTCTTGGACGCGGCGCGGGCCTGCACGTCGATGTGCTTGAAGATGGTGCGGTTCCACACTTTGGCCATGACGCTTTCGAACGGCACCATGCGGGCCTGCAGGAACGAGTGGTAGCCCATCACGCCCAGGCCGACGGAGCGTTCGCGCATGGCGGCGTACTTGGCCTTGGCCATGCTGTCGGGCGCGCGGTCGATGAAGTCCTGCAGCACGTTGTCGAGGAAGCGCATGACGTCCTCGATGAACTGCGGCTCGTCCTTCCACTCGTCCCAGGTTTCCAGGTTCAGCGACGACAGGCAGCACACGGCGGTGCGCTCGTTGCCCAGGTGGTCGGTGCCGGTGGGCAGGGTGATCTCGGCGCACAGGTTGGACGTCTTGACGGTCAGGCCGGCCAGCCGCTGGTGCTCGGGCAGGGCCTTGTTGACGGTGTCGGAATAGATGACATAGGGCTCGCCGGTCTCGATGCGGGCCAGCAGGATGCGGATCCACAGCGACCGCGCCTTGATGCGGCGCAGGACGGCGCCGTCCTTGGGGCTGGTCAAAGCCCAGTCGGCATCGGCCTCGACGGCGCGCATGAAGGCGTCGGTCAGCAGCACGCCGTGGTGCAGGTTGGGGGTCTTGCGGTTGGGGTCGCCGCCGGTCGGACGGCGCAGTTCGACGAATTCCTCGATCTCGGGATGGCTGACCGGCAGGTACACGGCGGCCGAGCCCCGGCGCAGCGAGCCCTGCGAAATCGCCAGGGTCAGGCTGTCCATCACGCGGATGAACGGCACCACGCCGCTGGTCTTGCCGATCTCGCCGACCTTTTCGCCGATCGAGCGCAGGTTGCCCCAATAGCTGCCGATGCCGCCGCCCTTGGCGGCCAGCCAGACGTTTTCGGTCCACAGGCCGACGATGCCGTCGAGCGAATCGTTGGCCTCGTTCAGGAAGCAGGAAATGGGCAGGCCGCGCGTGGTGCCGCCGTTTGACAGCACCGGCGTGGCCGGCATGAACCACAGCTTGGAGATATAGCCGTACAGGCGCTGGGCGTGGGCGTCGTCGTCGCCATAGGCGCTGGCCACGCGGGCGAACAGGTCCTGGTAGCTCTCGCCGGGCAGCAGGTAGCGGTCCTCGAGGACGGCCTTGCCGAAGACGGTCAGGCGGTCGTCCCGCGACCGGTCAACTTCGACGCGCGGATGATGCGCGACCTGCACGACGTTGAGCACGTTCCTTCACTCCTTTTGGACTCGCCGACACGCCCGGCTTGGAAGGGCCGTGCACGGACGACTGCGGGATGGGGGTGGCACCCCGGCGCGATGGCCGGATTGTTGCCCCACATATGGTAACGAATTCCGCCGGTGGGTCAATATGTAGCGTGCGTTGCGGTCCTGCGCGCAAATGCGCGCGGTCGCTCAAGGGCCCTGTCGGGCCGCGAAGTTCGGCATCATGACGGCGCCATCCCCTGTGGGCAAGCCTCAATGGATGGGAACATAGAGTGAACGAATTGCCCGCCCCCCGCAAGTCCCCGCACCGACAGGTTTCTTCAGCCGAACCTGCCCGTCGCGCGTTGAACTTTTCCCTGTCACCCCCCCGATCTTCCCTTTGACCCCCCGAGACGAGCGAGATGACGAATGCCCAATGATCCCCTTCAGGCCTGGCGGCTGGTCTGGCAGACCCAGGAAATGATGACGGCGGCCGCGCTGACCATCGGCCTGCGCACCTTTGCGATGGGCGAGGCCATGATCGGCCTGCGCCCGCACGATCACCGCGAAAACCGGCGCATGGTGTCGGAGAAGATGAAGGCGGCCGGCGAAAGCGCCACGGCCACGGCCCTGCTGTGGCCGCAACTGATGGCCGCGTCGCCCGCCGCCGCGTGGGGGCTGGGGCTGCGTCTGGCCAGTGGGGGCTTGCGGTCCTACCACAGCCGCACCACCGGCAATGTCGTGCGCCTGATGGGCAAACGCCTGCGGTAGGGCGGCCTACTTGTGTGGCGGCCGGTGGATGTCCAGGCGGGGGCCATTGCCTTCCCTGGGCGGCCGGTTGCGCGGGGCGTTCTCGCGGCGGGCGGTGACCAGGTAGACCAGCCAGCCGAGCCCGACCAGCAGGAAGAAGAACATGAGCGCCGGCACCGAGATGGCGACGATCCAGTGCGTGTTGTGGAAGTACTCGGCCACCGGCGCGCTGACCGCCAGCCACGCGGCGACAATGATCGAGGCCACCACCCAGGCAACGAAGGCCCAGTGCCGCTTGCGGCCGGTGGCGGAGCGTTCGCTATGTGCCATGCGTCATTCCTTTCCTGCGTGCGCCGCCCCCTTTTCTGCGTGCGCAATCGATCAACCAGGCCATGGCTTTTGCCATAGGGCGCGGGCGCCTGGCGGTCATACAACGCGGCGCACGGGTGGCGAGGTTGCACCTTGGGACGTGGACGAACGATGTCGTGGAGCGCGTTTCTACGAGGAAAGGCATATTGCGCACAACTTAAAGGCGGTCTATACCGGAAGGCATCACGGACTTCCTGGCTCGTGTTGAGGTAGTGCAGTCAACGAGCCGACCCACGGAGACACGTCATGAACTTTGCCGCCATGAATAGCCTTCCCCAGCAGTCCCCCGAGTCCGATGGCCGGGTGCAGGCCGAAGATGAAGTGGGGCAGTTGCTGCGTCGGGCCCACCAGCGGGCGTCGTCCATCCTCAGCGGAGCGTTCGGCCCCGGCGGGTTTACGCCGCCGCAATTCGCCGTCCTCAACCGGCTTCTCGAAGTCGGCAGCATGTCCCAGAACAGCCTGGGCCGTGCCGTGGCGATGGACGCGGCGACCACGCAGGGCGTGGTGCGGCGCATGATCGAGCGCGACCTGATCGCCCGCACGTCCGACACCAGCGACCGCCGCCGGGTCTGCCTGTCGCTGACCGGCAAGGGCCGCCAGGCGGTTCAGGATGCGCTGGAACGGGCGGCCGCGGCCGAGCACGCCATCCTGTCGCCGCTCACCCCGCGCGAGCGCCAGACCCTGGTCCGCCTGCTGCGCCGCATCGCCTGAGGTCCGTACCGCCTGAAGCCATACCTTGCGCAGCGGGTCTATTCGACCCGCTGTTCCAGGGTGCCGATGCCGTCGATGCCCAGCTGCATGACGTCGCCGCGCTTGAGGAAGACGCCCCGCCCCATGCCGGTTCCGACCGGCGTGCCGGTGGCGATGACGTCGCCCGGCAGCAGGGTCATGAAGCCGGACAGGTAGCTGACCAGGTGGGCCACGCTGAACACCATGTCGGCGGTGGTGCCGTCCTGCATGGTTTCCCCGTTCACCGACAGCCACAGGCGCAAGGCCTGCGGGTCCGGCACGGCGTCGGCAGTCACCAGCACCGGGCCGAGCGGGCAGAACGTGGCGGCCGACTTGCCCTTGATCCACTGGCCGCCACGCTCGAGCTGGAAGGTCCGTTCCGACACGTCGTTGCACACCGTGTAGCCGGCAACATGATCGAGCGCATTGGCTTCGCGCACGCCTTGGGCGAGGCTGCCGATGACGACCGCCAGTTCAACCTCCCAGTCCGTCTTGTTGGACCCGCGCGGCAGCCGGACGGCATCGTTCGGCCCCGACAGCGCCCCCGTGTGCTTGGAAAACACCACCGGCTCGGTCGGCAGGGCCATGCCGGCCTCGGCGACGTGGTCCCGGTAGTTCAGCCCGATGCACAGGATGTTGCCCGGCCGCGCCACCGGGGAGCCGAGACGCGGAGCGCCCTCGACCGCCGGAAGGTCGTCCGGATCCAGCGCCCGCAGGCGGTCCAGCGTGTGCGGGTCCAGGGTGTCCGGCCCGATGTCGGACACATGCGCCGACAGATCCCGGATGATGCCCCGGTCATCAAGAAGGCCCGGCTTCTCCTGCCCGGCCGGTCCGTAGCGCAACAGCTTCATGAAGGTTCCCCGCGTGCGAAATTTCCGGGCCGCAGTGTAGACGAAAGGGATGGGGAGGACCAAGCGGTCACGCGGCGCGGCCGGTGAAGCAGTTTGCGTTTAGTTCCACGCCTTGGTCCGCTGACATCCGCGACAGCGGACCAAGGCGTCAAGTTAAAATCAAACCGCTTTACGCCGCCCGGATCGAGGCCAGGAAGCCCTCCACCTTGCCGCGCAGGGCGGTGGCTTGGGCGTTCAGGCGGTCGGATACCTGGAGCATGTCGCGGGAACTGTGGCTGGTCTGATCGACCGCCTCGCCGACGCCGACGATGTGGCTCGACACCTCGGTCGTGCCGGCCGCCGCCTGCTGGACGTTTCGGGAAATCTCGCCGGTTGCGGCCGTCTGCTGCTCCACCGCCGCGGCGATGGCGCCGGTGATTTCGCTGACCCCGTCGATGGTGCGGCTCATGCGGGCGATGCCCTCGACGGCCTGTTCGGTGTGTTCCTGCACTTCGCGGATCTTGGACTCGATTTCCTCGGTGGCGCGGGCGGTCTGGCTGGCCAGGTTCTTGACCTCGTTGGCGACCACGGCAAAGCCCTTGCCGGCATCACCGGCGCGGGCCGCCTCGATGGTGGCGTTGAGGGCAAGCAGGTTGGTCTGGCTGGCGATGTCGGTGATGAGGGCGACCACGGCACCGATTTCCTCGGCCGCCTGTCGCAAGCCGCCGACCAGGTGCGAGGTCTGCTGCGCTTCCTGAACGGCGGAGGAGGCGACATCGCGGGCACGGTGGACCTGGCCGCCGATCTCGTGGATGGAGGCGGACAGTTCTTCGGACGCGGCGGCGACGGTCTGGACGTTGCCGGCCGCTTCCTCGGCCGCCGCGGCGACGGCGGCGCTCTGCTCGCTGGCCGTGTCGGCCCGCTGCGACAGGTCCGAGGCGGTGGTCTCCACCTGCTGCGCCGCCGCCGTCACTTCGCTCAGCGCGGCGCGGGTGTCGGCGTCGAAGGTGGCGACCAGCGCTTCGATGTGGGCGGCGCGCGCCGTCTCGGCGGCCTGCTTGGCGTCCTGTTCGGCGGCCAGACGGTCGCCCTTGATGCGATTCTCGCGGAAGACCTCGACCGCCGCCGCCATGGCGCCGATCTCGTCGCGGCGCTCCGTCGCCGGAATGGTGATGCCGGTGTCACCCTGGGCCAGGGACTGCATGGCGGCGGTCATGGCGGTGACCGGCCGGGTGATGCTGCGGGCCAGCACGGTGATGGCGCCGCCCAGCACGGCGATGCCGACCACCGTCGAGATGATCGACGCCCAGGTCGCCATGCCGGCGATGGCGTTCTGGTCGGTCAGGGCCTCGTCGATCTCGTTCTGGAGGGAGGCCTGGTAGGTCCGCAGGTCTTCGGTCAGGCCCTCGCCGGCACTGTCGAGGACGTCGTCGATGCTGTCGAAGGCCGCGAGGTCGGCCCGCGCCTCGATCAGCCCGCGCAGGTCGACCTTGATGCCCTTTTCCAGCGCGTCCAGGCGCGGCAGAAAGCCTTCTGCCAGCCGGCGTTCTTCGGCCGTGTCGGCGGCGGCAACCAGGCGGCGCGCCTTGGCCCGAGCTTCCACAAGGCTTTCGTCGATCGCCTGAAGGCGCTCCGGCTGGATGCTGCCTTCCTCGCGATCGACGATGGAGTCCATGGCGCCCAGCATGATCTGGAGGACGGCCGCCTCGGCATGGGCGGCGTCCGAAACCTGGCCGGCCCGAATGTTCACCAGCGCGCGGGCATCGGCAAGCCGGGAATTCGTCGCCGTCCCGATGATGGTAATGACCAGGATGCCAGTGGTGGCCAGCGCACCAATGACAGCCAGCTTACGGCCGATGGTCCAGTTCATGCCTTGTTACCCCCTCTGGCGGATTACTATGGTCACATCTTGCAGGTCCGCCTGATCGTGCGCAACGGGTCCGTGTCTTCTTGACCGGTTTTTACTGCCTCAGCGCGAACATGCCCTCCACCTCGACGCAGGCGTTGAGGGGCAGGGAGGGGCAGCCGACGGCGGCGCGGGCGTGGCGCCCGACATCGCCAAGCACGGCGACCATCAGGTCCGACGCGCCGTTGATGACCTTGGGGTGGTCGGTGAAGTCGGCCGTGCAGGCGACGAAGCCGCCCAGGCGCACCACGCGGGCCACGCGCTCCAGGTCGCCGTCACAGGCCGCCTGGACCTGGGACAGCAGGTTGATGGCGCACAGGCGGGCCGCGGCGGCGCCGTCCTCCAGGCTGACCGAGGCGCCAAGCAGGCCGGTGGTGACGATCTTGCCGTCGCGCAGGGGCAACTGGCCCGATACGATCACGAGGTCGCCCTGGCGCACCCAGGGAACGTAGTTTCCGGCCGGGGCGGCGGCCTGGGGCAGGGTGATGCCGAGGTCCGTGAGGCGTGCGGTGATGCTCATGAAGGGCTCCTGTGTGATGGGGAAAACGCATATCAGATAAATCTTATGCACTTGGGGCTCGCTGAAACGGCCGTGCGTGTGCTAATTCACCGTCTCCCAGTTTCGGCTCCAGTTTTGGGAAAGGTCCAGCCGTGAGCAAGCTTTCCATGCCCAAGGACAAGATCAAGGTCCTGTTGCTCGAGAATATCCACGATAACGCCGTGCGGTACTTCGAAAATCAGGGCTACCAGTCGGTGGAACGCCTTAAGGGCGCGCTCGATGGCGACGAACTGAAAAGCGCCATTTCGGACGTCCATATGATCGGCATCCGCTCGCGGACCAAGCTGACCAAGGACATCCTGGACGCCGCCGGCAAGCTGATGAGCATCGGCTGCTTCTGCATCGGCACCAATCAGGTCGACCTGATGGCCGCCAAGAAGTTGGGCGTGCCGGTGTTCAACGCGCCGTATTCCAACACCCGCTCGGTGGCCGAACTGGCGCTCGGGCAGATCATCATGCTGGCGCGCGGCATCCCGCAGCGCAACTGGTCGACCCATGATGGCGGCTGGCAGAAGACGGTCGACGGCGCCTGCGAAGTGCGCGGCAAGGTGCTGGGCATCATCGGCTATGGCCACATCGGCACGCAGCTTTCCATCCTGGCCGAGTCGGTCGGGATGCAGGTGCGCTACTACGACGTGGTCGAGAAGCTGGCCCTCGGCAACGCCCGGCCGTTCTCCAGCCTGGATGAACTGCTGGCCGAGTCGGATTTCGTCAGCCTCCACGTCCCGGCCACGCCCGAGACCAAGTGGATGATCGGCGAAGACCAGATCAAGCGCATGAAGCCGGGCGCGTTCCTGCTCAACGCGGCGCGCGGCAACGTGGTGGTGATCGAGGCCCTGGCCGACGCCATCAAGAGCGGCCATCTGGCCGGTGCCGCCATCGACGTGTTCCCCAAGGAACCGGCGTCGGCCGACGACGAGTTCGTCAGCCCCCTGCGCGGCCTGAAGAACGTCATCCTGACGCCCCATATTGGCGGCTCGACCGTCGAGGCGCAGGCCAACATTGGCGTCGAAGTGGCCGAAAAGCTGGTCAAGTACTCGGACAACGGCTCCACCCTGGGCGCCGTGAACTTCCCCGAGGTCCAGTTGCCCTATCTGGGCGCCGGCTCGCGGTTCATGCACATCCACCACAACGTGCCGGGCGTGCTGAGCAGCATCAACGACGTGTTCTCCAAGCGCGGCCTGAACATCACCGGCCAGTATCTGCGCACCGACGCGGAACTCGGCTACGTGGTGGTCGACGTCGAGCAGTCCCTGCAGGAGGGCATGGGCGTGCGGCACGACCTGGAGGCCATCAACGGCACCATCCGGTCGCGCTTCCTGCTGTAATTATACCGGTCGCCTCTTGAACTGACCCACTGGAAAAAGGTGGGCTGCCGCCCACGCCCGCTCGGGGTGAACCCCGAACCCCTTCTATTTCTCTAAAGAAAACAAGGAGGTCCGGAGCATTGCTCCGGGCGGGCACGGGTGGCAACCCGTCCGCGTAAGCGGAACAGAAGGTCAAATCAAGGGATGACTGGTACTACAGCGCGTCCCTGAAAACGGAACGGGCCGGCCCCTGGTGGAGCCGGCCCGTTTTGCGTTTCGGGACAGAACCCTACCAGCGGTAGGACACGCCGATCGAACCGATGTGCTGATCCATGCGCAGTTTCACCGGCGCACCGGCCAGGGTCGGCGAATTGCCGTTCAGCTCGGCGCTGAAACCGCGGGTGTAGGCCGCGCTCATGCCCCAGGTTTCGTTGAAGGCGTAGGAGAAGCCGACGCTGGCGTGCTGCTCGATGGTCGCCGGGGCGAGGATGTTGAAGGCGGTTTCCTGACCATCGGCAAAGCCGCTGTTGATGCTGTAGCCGGTGCGCAGGGCCAGCTGCGGCGTGGCCTGCCACTCGACGCCGACGCGCCACACGTCCATGTCCTTCCAGCCGAAGCCGCAGCCTTCGTCGGTGCCGAGCAGGGCGCCGACGCCCGTGAAGCAACCGCCACTGCCGGCCGCGCCGGTGTTGGAGATCGACGCCACGTCGCCGTAGAAGATGCGCTCGTAATCCAGGGCCACGGTGACTTCGGGGATGGGCTTGATCGCCACGCCCAGGCGGGCGGCGGCCGGAATGTCGAAGTCGCCCTGTTCGGCGAACAGGCCCTTGTACTTGTCGAACTTGCTCATGTAGGTGCGCGACTTGTATGACGCGCCCAGGGACAGCATGTCGTTGACGTCCCACAGGGCGCCCAGGGTCACGCCGTAGCCCCACGAATTGTCGTAGCCGTTGTTGGTCACGCTGTCGGGGCTGGCGGAACGCTGGAACGGCGTGCCGACGGGGGCGGTGAAGTTCTCCAGCCCGGTCGCCTTGAAGCGCTGGTAGGCCAGCATCGGCATGATGCCCAGGGTCACGCCGCCGCCGATCTCGCGGGCGTAGTTGATGCCGAGCATGGCCTGCGCCAGATCGACGCCGGCCGGCGAGGTGCCGAACTGCGGGATGGGGTCGTAGTCGGTGTTCATGCCGCCGTTGCCGATCAGGAGCACCCCGATCGTGCTGGCGTCATCGACCCGCGTGTTGGCGCCGGCGCAGGGAATGGCGAAGAACTTGTTGTCGCTTTCGTACTTGGTGCCGCTGATCGTGGCGTCGCGGTCGGGCATGAAGACCTCGCCGCACACCCCGGCCATGTTGCCGGTCTTTTCGGCCAGCGCGGGGTTGATCACGGCGGCGATCGGGCTCTTGCTCATCGCGGTGCCGGCGCCGGCCATGCCCTGCGACTTGGGTCCCTGGCCGTGGGAAAAGTAACCGTTGGTGGCTTCGGCCGGTGCGCTGACGGTCAGCGCGGCAACCATGGCCGTGGTCGCCAGAATGGGGGCCGCCGCAACGACGCGGCGCGCGGTGGTGCGCGTGAGCATGAAGTTCCTCCCTTGTGACGCCAGCCACGGCCCTGCGGGAATTCCGCAGCCGGACGCTCTGATTTCCTGTTCCATCCCCTGCGCGATCTTTGGTCGTCGCGCATTAATGAAGCATATCTAATATGCCATGTTCCTGTTATTCGCACGGGAAAAATATCCGCGGCTATCAACCTGTAATATCAGAAGATGTGAATATTGCGCTGCATCCTCACGCTGTATTGCGCTGAACGCCGCTCAGTTGTTGGTATGTGTCCGTTCGTTCACAGTTGGGGCGCGGGGAGTTTGCCGCGCCGCACAAATAGAAAAGGATCCCGCAGAGGGATCCCTTTCAACCGTCTTATCCGACAGGGTTAATCCTTTACTGCCCCGATTCGGGGGGATCCTCCGGCGGATGGGACACCAGCGGACGGGCGTCGCGCGCCCGGTCGGGGGCGAACTCCATGGCGTAGCGGAACGACTGGGCGATGCGTTCGGCCCGCTCGATGAACTGCCCGGCGATGGCCGGCTCGAACAACTCGTTGCAGGTCTGGCGGAACAGCACCAGCCACTGCCCGAAGTGCTGGTCACGCAGGTCGGGAAGCTTCATGTGGGCGGGCAGGGGGCGCCCGTCGTAGCGTTTCACGCCCAGCATCAGGGACGCCCAGAAGTCCACCATCTTGTCCAGGTGCGGACCCCAGTCGCCGGGGATGGCCCGGGCGAACACCGGCCCCAGGTCCTCGTGCTGCTGGATCTTGCCATAGAACGTGTGAACCAGGCGCGAGATGTCGTCCTCGGTCAGGTGCTGGGTCGGATCGACCGGTTGCCATGCGGCATAGGTGACCGGCGGCTTCTCGCTCATCCGGGGCTCCTCAGTTGTGGCCGCTGATTGCGGCGTGGAGGGGCTTGGTGTCCTCGAACATCTTCTGCTGTTCGGGGCTGGCCGGGGTCTGGTGGAGCTTCTTCCACTCCGCGTAGGGCATGCCGTAGACCATTTCCAGCGCGTCGTCGTAGGTCATGTCGGCGCCGTTTTCCTTGGCGGCGGCCAGCACCCACTTGGACAGGCAGTTGCGGCAGAACCCGGCCAGGTTCATCAGGTCGATGTTCTGCACGTCGGTGCGCTTTTGCAGGTGCGCGACCAGGCCGCGGAAGGCGGCGGCTTCGATTTCGGTGCGGGTCTTGGGGTCCATGGGTTCGGGTCCTTTCACCATTGCAGGGCTTGATAACTGTAATAGGGCAGCCAGTCGCCCGGCGCCACGGTGCGGCACTCCGCCGCGATGTCGATCAGCCCGTCGCTGTCGCTGAGCGAGGCCAGCACCCCCGACTGCTGGGTCGGATAGGGCACCGCCTCCAGGCCGCCGTCGGCGCCCGCAACCAGGCTGGCGCGCAGGAAGGTCTGGCGCTCGTGGCCCTTCTTGAAGGTGAACCCGGCGCGCACCGGCAGCGGGGCGGGCAACAGCGCATCGCCGGTCGCCCCCATCAGCCGCTTGAGCACCGGGCGCCCGAGCAGCATCAGCATGACCAGGGCCGACACCGGATAGCCGGGCAGGCCGATGAAGGCGGTTTCCCCCACGCGGCCGAGCGCGATGGGCTTGCCCGGCTTGACCTTGACCCGCCACAGGTGCAGGGCACCGTTCTTGAGCACGGCCGGGCGGACATGGTCCTCGCCGCCCATGGACACCCCGCCCGAGGTCAGCAGGGCATCGAAGCGCGGGGCGGCCTCGGCCAGGGCGGCGGCGATGGCGTCCACGTCGTCGGGCAGGTGGCCGAGGTCGGTGGCCACCCCGCCGAACGCCTCGACCAGGGCGATCTGCCCATAGCGGTTGCTGTCATAGATCTGCCCGGGGCCGAGCGTGCCGCCCGGCTCGACCACCTCGTCGCCGGTCGAGAACACGCCGACCCGCAGCGGCCGGAACACCGTCAGCGTGGCGTGTCCGGCCCCGGCGGCCAGGGCGATGTCCTGCGGCTTGAGGCGGCGGCCGGCGGCCAGCACCCGGGCGCCGGCGGTATAGTCCTCGCCGGCCGGGCGGACGTGGTTGCCGCGCTTCAGGCCGGCCGGCAGGGTGACCCTGCCATCCTCGACCACGCAATCCTCGATGATCGCCACGGTGTCGAACCCGGCCGGCAGGGGGGCGCCGGTGAACAGCTCGACGGCGTTGCCGGGCGGCGGCGGGGCGTCCAGCGGATGCCCGGCGGCGATTCGTCCGGCCACCGGCAGCGTGGTCGGCGCGGCGGGATCGAGGTCGGCGTGGCGCACCGCAAAGCCGTCCATGGCGCTGCACGGCAGCGGCGGCAGGGTCGCCCGTGCCGCCACGTCGGCCGCCAGCACCCGGCCACGGCAGGCCAGGACCGGCAGGTCCTCGGTCCCCACCACCGGGGCGACGCGGTCGGCGATGAACTCCAGCGCCTCGGCCAGCGGCATGAGGCGGTCGGACACGGCGAAGCAATCGTTGAGCGGCATGAGCATCCAGCACTTTGGGTCGCGGGCCCCTATCATAGGTGCCCGGATGGCTGACCGGAAGGGCATAGGCGGCAACGGAGGTCCCGGACCCATCGTTGCGCATCAGGAGCCCTTCCCGGAGAACCTCCCCCCCCTTCCTGGAGAACCGCCATGGACGACTGCCGCGACCCTGTCGCCGCCAACCATCCCGTTACCGTGCATCCGGCCGAACGTCCCGTCCGCGTGATCGTCGGCGGCCACGTCATCGCCGAAACCAGCCGCGCGATGATCGTCGAGGAAGCGGACCATGCGCCGGTCGCCTACATCCCGCGCGAAGACGTGCGCAACGAGGTCCTCAAGGCCTCGGATACCCGCACGCTTTGCCCCTTCAAGGGCGAGGCGCGCTACTACCACATCGCCGTCGAGGGCCGTGTGGAGGAGGACGCCGTGTTGAGCTATGAACGGCCGTGCCCGGTGGTGGCGCCGATTGCCGCCTACCTCGCCTTCAACCCCGACAGCGTCGACAGGATCGAGGGCGTGGAGCCGGGATAGCGACGTCAGTCCGGGGTCCTGGGGCCGCCAAGCGACTCGTAGTCGAACGGTGCCTGTTCGGCGACCTCGTTGGCATCGTGGGGCAGGGCGTAGGTCCCGGTTTTCGGGGTCCACGCTTCGGCCACGAAGGGATAGGCGGCCGGCTGGCCGGTGCCGAACCGCCCGGCCGGCTGGACCACCAGGGCGGAGATCGCGCCCGTTTCGGCATCGACCAGGACGTCCTGCACCTCGCCGTAGCCGACCCCGCCGCGCAGCACCGCGTAGTCGCCGATCAGGTTGGTCAGCCGCCAGCCCAACTGCGCGTCCGGGCGTTCCTCGGCGTCGATGATCGGCTCGGGTTGGAAGGGGGCATAGGCCTGGGCGTCGCCGTTGCCGACCGGCACCTGGACATGGTCGGCAGTCACGCTGATGTCCTGCCACGGCACGACCAGATGGCTCGGCGCCGATCCGCCCAGGCCGGGAGCCTCGACCACCGCGGCATCGAACCGCTGGTGGTCGGTGCCGAGGGCGAAGTTCACGATGCGGCCGATCGTCTTGCCGGTGGCGTCAAGCACCGGCATGTCGATCATCCGCGATGCCGCCATCAGATTTTCCTGAGCCATGGCGGGGGTCGCGAGGACGGCGGCAAGTCCGAATGCAAGCAGGCGTTTCACGGCATGGTCCTCCGGGCGGGATGCCTATTAGCTACGCCCTGCCGTCCGGCCGGGTTCGTCTTTCCGTTCAGCGCTGCGGGATGCGCACCCGTTCGGTTGTGCCGCTCTGGCCGGGGAAGTTGGTGAACACCGCCTCGATCAGATAGGGCATGGCGGGCTGGACGCTGGCGCCCAGGGCATCGGTCACGCCCCGACCCTCGAACACGCTCTCCCCCTGTGCCGTCAACATCCTGACCTGGAGCCACTTGGGATAGGCCGTGGTGCTGTCGATGCGGGTGTCGTACCCCAGCGGAATGCCGACCCCCAGGCCGAAGCCGGTGCGCGATCCGAACACCGACGTGCCGCCGAACACCGTGCCGGGCGCGCTGCGGATCTCGGTCACCGGTTCGCCCACGCCCCAGTCGAGGCGGACGGTGTAGTCCGCCGGCGGCATGGCATCGGCGGGCACCGGCTGGAAGCCTTGGCGGCTGAGTTCCTGGGCGACCATCTCGGCATAGGACTGGAATTCCAGGCTGCCCCGCTGGTCGGGCGTGGGCACGATGGTCACGGTACCCGGCGCCGGGCCGGACGGAACGGCGGTGAAGCGGGTCACGTCGGTCTGCACCAGACGCGGCCCGCAGGCGGCGAGCAGCACCGCGACGGCGATGGCAACCAGGAAACGCATGGCAGGATCCCTCTCGACAGGATTTCAGGCGACTATGGCTATCATAGGGCAAACGCGGCGGCGTGCACGATGAGAGGCCCGCCTAAACCATTGGAGCGGCGCATGATCCCATCATCCGGCGGAGCGACCGGTCGAATGTGCAGTGCGGCAACCGGCGACCGGGCCGGCGTGTTGGTGACCGAACCTCACAACGGGAGACGACACCCATGAAGACCCTTTATGCCGCTGCACTCGGCGCCGCCCTCATCCTGCCCGGCGCCGCCATGGCGCAGAGCACCACCACGTCGCCGGGCGCCACCACCGAGCCGCCGGCGGCTTCCTCGGGCACGATGACCACGCCCGACACCTCGGCCTCCGGCAGCCTGTCGGCGACCGGCCAGACCGCCGCTGCCGGCATGGCCGGCGAAGGCCATGAAGTGATCGGCAAGAAGCTCCAGAACGCCCAGGGCGAAGAACTGGGCGAGATCAGCAACGTGCTGGTCGATAGCCAGGGCCAGGTGGCCAAGCTGGTGCTGGACGCCGAAGGTGGCGAGAAGGTCGAGCTCGAGTGGCAGCGCGTCACCATGAGCCAGGAAGGCGACATCCAGGCGTCCATTCAGAAGGACGAAGTCGCCGAACTGCCGAAGTATGAGGAAAAGTCCAACTAAGCGGCTTCACCTCGCGTGACGGCAGAAAGGGGCACCCGCCGTGGTGCCCCTTTTTCTGTCGATCAGGACTCCATCGCGTCGCGCATCCTGTGTCATAAGGGGGCCGACCGCGCCACGGGAGTCCAGCCGCACATGATCCGTTTCGACACCATCACCAAGCAGAATGGCCACCGCATCCTCTTCTTCGAGGCCTCCGCAGCCCTCAACAGGGGCGAGAAGGTCGGCCTCGTCGGTCCCAACGGGGCGGGCAAGACGACCCTGTTCCGGATGATCACCGGCGAAGAGACACCGGACGAGGGCCAGGTGGCGGTCGAAAAGCTGGTCACGGTCGGCTACTTCAACCAGGACGTCGGCGAAATGTCCGGCCGCAGCGCGGTCGCCGAAGTGATGGACGGCGCCGGGCCGGTCAGCACCGTCGCGGCCGAACTGGCCGAGCTGGAGGCCGCCATGTGCGACCCCGACCGGGCCGACGACATGGACGCCATCCTCGAACGCTACGGCGAAGTGCAGGCGCGGTTCGAGGAACTGGGCGGCTACGAGCTGGAGGGCCGGGCGCGCGAAGTCCTCGCCGGGCTCAGCTTCAGCCAGGAGATGATGGACGGCGACGTCGGCGGCCTGTCGGGCGGCTGGAAGATGCGCGTGGCGCTGGCCCGCATCCTGCTCATGCGGCCCGACGCCATGCTGCTGGACGAGCCGAGCAACCACCTGGACCTCGAAAGCCTGATCTGGCTGGAGGGGTTCCTCAAGGGCTACGACGGCGCCCTGCTGATGACCTCGCACGACCGCGAGTTCATGAACCGCATCGTGACGAAAATCATCGAGATCGACGGCGGCTCGCTGACCAGCTACTCCGGCGATTACGGGTTCTACGAACAGCAGCGCGCGCTGAACGAGAAGCAGCAGCAGGCGCAGTTCGAACGCCAGCAAGCCATGCTCGCCAAGGAGATCAAGTTCATCGAGCGCTTCAAGGCGCGGGCCTCGCACGCCAGCCAGGTGCAAAGCCGGGTCAAGAAGCTGGACAAGATCGACCGTGTCGAGCCGCCCCGGCGCCGCCAGGTCGTGTCGTTCGACTTCCCCACCGCACCGCGTTCGGGCGAGGATGTGGCGGTCCTGAAGGGCGTCCACAAGGGCTATGGCAGCCGGGCCATCTATGACGGCCTGGACCTGACCATCCGCCGCAAGGAGCGCTGGTGCGTCATGGGCGTCAACGGCGCCGGCAAATCAACGCTCCTGAAACTGATCGCCGGCACGACCGAACCCGACGCCGGGACCGTGGTCGTAGGGGGCAGCGTCAAGATGGGCTACTTCTCCCAGCACGCCATGGAGTTGCTCGACGGCGACCACACGGTGTTCGAGTCCCTGGAAGACCGCTTCCCGCAGGCCAACCAGGGCTCGCTGTGGACCCTGGCCGGCTGCTTCGGCTTCTCCAGCGACGACGTGGAAAAGAAATGCCGCGTCCTGTCCGGCGGCGAAAAGGCCCGGCTGGTCATGGCAATGATGCTGTTCAACCCCCCGAACTTCCTGGTGCTGGACGAACCCACCAACCACCTCGACCTCGACACCAAGGAAATGCTGGTCAAGGCCCTGGCCGACTACGAAGGCACCATGCTGTTCGTGTCGCACGACCGCCATTTCCTGGCGACGCTGTCCAACCGCGTCCTGGAACTGACGCCGGAGGGGATCCACCAGTATGGGGGTGGGTATACGGAGTACGTGGCTCGGACGGGGCAGGAGGCGCCGGGGTTAAGGGGGTGATATTGGGCTCGGATCCCTGAAGGTTTGCCCCCCCCTCAGAAACCCACCTACGGAATTTTCCGGATGCTATACAAGTACGAAGCGCCGGTGGGCGGGTTGTTTCTCTCCATATAGCTCGTCGGCACTCGAACTACCAGAGTTGGCCCGTTCAGGACACGCACTGCAAGGGCGAGCCCAATCGCGTGAGGCTTCGAACCGCAGCAAAGAAAATAAACATCCTCGCTATCATTATTGATATAACTGTCGCAGCAGTACCGGAATACTTCACCTGCAGAACCGTACGGGCAGTCGACAGAGCTCGCGATCCTTTCTTTGAAGCGGGCTCCCACTACACTGTTCTCGTAGCGTGCGATCTGGTCATAGCGCTCACTAATGCCAGGTACCGGGTATATCAAAGAGACCACTTCTGGCTCGTACTGCTCGAGAAGCGCCTGCGTCTTCACGCCCTCCCCTCCCAAGGACACAAGCATGTGCCGCGGCCGCTCAGGACTCGAAAGACCATCAAGGTAAGGGATTGTCATTGTTGACCAAGCACCAGATGTCAGCGAAAATCCGCTCGCGGTTCGAGACGCCAATGTAAGCGTTCCGTCATCGCTAACCGTCACGACCGGTGACGACACTGGCTCTAGCACATAGTCAGCTTCTGCATAAAATAAAGATATATCCTTAATTATAGTTGCACGAAGCAATATCCCAAATAAAGTCAACATGTGTGACTTTGGAAACGAAGAAACATCGACAAAAATTCTGTCTCCTGGCCTTGTTTCTTTTGACAGCGTATTTTTCCACACGCGAACAGAATCCGCCACCGCCAACGAGTCTATTTCGCATTCGCTCACGTATTCCGCTATACTTTCCGCCCAGGAAGACAAATGGTTCTTATGTTTGTTGCTGCGTCCTGTTTCTCCTTTGTTCTTAAAGTCGACAAGGAGAACACGCTTCGCAGTGATGGGCAGTTTGGTAACTTCGAGGCAGCGAGAGTCCCAGCTAGCCACGACCACGGCCAGATCGAATGCATCCTCAGGATGTTCCTTCGTGGCGCTGAAGCGCTCAGTGATGCTTAAGTCTCCGCGCGAAATCATCGATCTTCCTCAAACGGAAGCTCCGGCGCTCGATCGTCCGGCGAAATGGCATGATACACACTCTGCGCCCAGCCCCGCGGATCTATGTCGATGGGGTTTGCAAGTATTTGCTGAACGGCCTCCATCGGCAATGATACGGGCTCGTAAGGCCCTCTGTATGAAAACCCAAAATAGGGAGCAAACCGGCGGTGAAGCCTGAAGCTTAGAACGCGTTTGCGTCGGCTAGCAAAATGACGCGAGAAAATATCAGCCTCTTCATACTGAGCACGTTCCATCTTCACATATCCAAGAGAATCGCAATTTTCCAAAAGGCGCTCGACTTCTCTGCTTGCTTCCAATCCCTCGTCTCCCTGCGGTTCTTCAATATCTATTCGGAAAACGCCTCGCTCGGCGGTCTTCAGGAATTTTCCGTCTGCCCGGGGGGACTGGAGTTCTCTCACGAGCGAAGCTAGACATTCCACGAGACGAAATGCTTCTCTTGTATAGTCTTTCGATAGCGTTGCGATAGACTCGAGTTTGCTTCGACTCGCCCTAACGATCCCGTTTTTTTGGTCTTCAACAGATATTTTGGTCGTCGCGAATGCCTTAGCCCTTTTTATGCTCCCCTTGGCGTGCGCATCAAAAATGTCGGCCATTATTTCCAGGTAATCTCGAATACCATTGTCCGACAATGAGACGACGCACTGCCAGCCGCTGTAGGGCAAGCTGGCCCTTGCCTCATGGAAGAACCCCACGAGTGCAGCTCGCTGCTTCCTCCTAAGATAGGCAGCATGGTGTCGCACGTCGCGAAGCTCCCCTGATGGAACTAGCGGAATTTTTAGCTTGTAGTGAACGTAAGCTTGGTAATAGGGCGGGACCTCAGCAGAACTAGCCTCACGCTCATCGAATGGGTCCAGTTCCACGCAGGGAAGCGGTCGGTCTGCCTCCATCATGGCTTGAGCCAACTCCTGGACCGCCTGCACAGGGTGACGGCGCTTGCTCAAGCTCGACTGAAAATATGTACTGAAGAGATCGTTTATAAAGGTTGTCCCAAGAACATCTTCTAGCTTAAAGCGCCCACCAACCTCTAAATCCTCGCCATCAGGAACGCCGAGGTCATCCTCGAACAACGCATTCAGTCTTATTCGAGATACGTTCTCGCACAAACGCTTAAACTTAAACTCAGGTTCATTATCCAATACTACTACAGATCTGTCTGCGTCAGATAAATTTAGATCTTTTAGTCTTGTTGATGTTGTCTCGTAGCTCTTGTCTACATAACTAATAATCCAAAAAACAGGAAATCTGGACTTTCTCACCAGAGTGTTAATGGATTTTTGCTGTTCTGCGGTCAGCATCTCGCACTCGTCAATGCAGATCTTTACATGGAAGCCTGCATCTTCAGAAAATAACCTACTTTGCTGCGAGACTATAGCGCATATTGTAGAGAGAACGCTCCCTTCCAACTCAATGGGAAAGCTCCTAATCAAGTCGACATGTTCACCAGAAAGCGCAAAGCGACGAAAGTCGTTAAATGCTAAGAAAAATGCGCGTCCGAGACTTCTCACAGTGCCATCTGGAACTACATTGTAGTGCAAGAGAAAAGGGAACGCGCTAACTATTTCTTCGACAATTGCAACGACGGTGTCATCAGTTACGACTAGCTCTCCATGAGCCCTCAGTTCCTCGACAGCATCCAGGATGAGATAGACCGAAACAAATTCTACGTAGAGGGTAAAGTAAGCATCTGGAACGTCGTTGGACGGTCTATCAAACACAGATGCGAAGTCAGCTGTGCTCATCGGCCTTACTGAGAAATCCGGAACTCGAAAATAAACCGATAAAAACTTTCTGGACCTGTTTTTAATTTGCTTCCGTACAACCGGATTATTAAGCCTCTGCTCCCAGTGCAAAGACCATAGTATAGAGGTTTTTCCTGCCCCTCGAGAACCTTGGATATAGAAGTTTTCTGGCTCTTCTAGCCTGGCTGTCTGGTGAGACAGCCACAGCAGTTTCTTGTGCTGGTGCTCGAAGCGCGTCGGCCGGAAGGGATTGGTCATATCCACGACTAGGTCCTCCTAATCCGGGAGCGCTCCGGACGCTGCTCCACGTAGTCCAGATCTATAAGCTCCGAAAGATCTAGTTCATGAATGGCGGCAAAAATACGTATTCGAACTTCAGGGTCTTTTAAATCAATTCCAAGATGTGCAGAAATTTGTATAGGGCTCACTAGGTCGCCATCTTTAATACTTGCAAGAATATCGTTGGCTGTATCTGAAATAAGATCTCGTCTTTTTGATGCTGACCACAGGCAAACGCTGCGTGCACTTTTATGCCAAGCATGCCCTTCCGTTAGGCGATACTCTATGACCCTCGCGCCAATCGGGATTCCTGCCTGTGAATGGCCTATCGCTATCATGTTAAAGCCGTCACGGAAGAGTGGGGCGGAAACGATGACCAGCCTGCTTTCAGTTCCACGGTCCCTCGAAATGACCTCCAATCCTTCCTGGTGGAGGTGGCCATGTAGGTAAATGACCGGCTTCTCTAATGAGAGAAGTTTGTCTCGCACCAGACCAGCATTCAGCAGTTCGGAGTATGCGGCAATACGCGGGGTCACCTGCGGTAGAAGATTATGATGGGCAAGGAGCACAGACAGCCCCTGCGCGCCATGCGCTAGGTCCACTGCGCTGGATAAATGTTGCTCGTGAATGAGGGGCGTATCTATATCCAGCAGAGAGGCATACAGCTTTTCGTCAGACGTGCCCTTGAACTCAGCAATTTTGTCAACGACGGCCTCTGCAACCGACTGCGGAAGGTGCATTTTTTCGCCGCAGCCGTAGCACGAGTTCAAAGCGATGACCCGGACGCGCCCTCCAGCCTCGCCTACATCAGTAGCATGGGAATCGGTAAAGTGGCCGGTTATAAAGCCCTTTGCCTCGAGACAAGAACGAAATGGAAAGAATTTGGAATCCAGATCCAGGTCCAGAGAAGCATTTCTTATGAGGTCATGATTACCCGGGATTACGTAGGTCACTTCTTTCAGCTTTGAAAGCCGCCTTCCTTGCAGTAGACCCTCATCGAACGAGGCAAGGCAGGTTTGGAATCCCTCTTCTTTTCCAAAGCTCGTTATGTCACCCATGAACGAAATGCAATGTACGGCCTCCGAGTCTACAATGGACTGGAGTTTCTTGATGCACTTCTGATAGGGCGTGTCCGCCGCAGCATCGACCAAAGCCAAAGGGAAGTTCTGGTCCTTGTAATCTGCCGAGGGGCTGTGATTAGCGTCATCCGGGTAGTGGACGTCGCCTATCTGAATGATATTTGTCCAAATGATTGCCTTGGCCCCCGACACATCAGCGCGGGAAATCCTACAGCCCAGTACCTCTAAGGTAAATGTATAATTTCTCTGCCTGACCTGCCCGTCGGGACGGACGAGTTAAGGGGGAGCGGCTGGACTAGTGAGCCGCTCCCCCTTTGGATCGCCCGAGGGACGAAAAGCCTGACTGGCTGGAACTCCCCCCCTCCTCAGCTACACCCCGACGTGCTGCCACAAGTATCGCACTTCATGCACGTCCCGTTCCGCACCAACGTGAAGTTCCCGCACTCGCCGCAATTATCCCCCTCGTACCCCTTCATGCGGGCTTCGCGGATGCGGGAGCCTCGGTCGTCGCGGGGGGAGGTGGCTTTGATGGTGCTGTCGACGTCCACCGAGACGCGTTCGAAGTGGGTGTGGGTGTGGACCGTGGCGCCACCGACGCCACCCGTTCCGGTGGAAAGGGCTGTGGTGGCCTGGCGGGCCAGTTCGGCGGTTTCGGCCACCCGGCGGCCCTGTTCGCTGTCGGCGCGCAGGACGTAGAGGTTGGACAGGTCGGCGGTGCGGACATATCCCTTGGACACGGTGCGCTCGAGCTGCGTGCCGCCCCACTGGGAGAGGTCGGCTTCGTCGTGGCCGCCGCCCAGGGTGTCGGGGGCCATGTCCTCGGGCGCGACGTGGGCGAGGTCGTTGCGGCCGAGGTAGGACACCGCGACCTCACGGAAGATGTAGTCGAGGATGGAGGTCGCCATCTTGATGGCGTCGTTGCCCTCGACCATGCCCGACGGCTCGAAACGGGTGAAGGTGAAGGCCTCCACGAACTCCTCCAGGGGCACGCCGTACTGCAGGCCGATGGACACCGAAATGGCGAAGTTGTTCATCAGCGAGCGGAAGGCCGCACCTTCCTTGTGCATGTCGATGAACAGTTCGCCGACCGTGCCGTCCTCGTACTCGCCGGTGCGCAGGTACACCTTGTGGCCGCCGACCACGGCCTTCTGGGTGTAGCCCTTGCGGCGGTGGGGCAGGCGGCGGCGGGTGGCCTTGTAGGCGGTCGCGGCCTTCTCGGCGATCATGGCGGCGCGCTGCGGGGCGGGGGCGGCGATGATCTGCTGCACCGTCGTCTCGGCAACGTCGTCCTCGTCGTCCTCGACACCGTCCAGAAGCTGGCCCTGCAGCGGCTGCGACAGCTTGGAGCCGTCGCGGTACAGGGCGTTGGCCTTGATGCCCAGGCGCCAGGACATTTCATAGGCGGCGGTGCAATCCTCGACCGTGGCCGAGTTGGGCATGTTGATGGTCTTGGAAATGGCGCCGGAAATGAACGGCTGGGCGGCGGCCATCATGCGGATGTGGCTGTCGACCGACAGCGAACGCGTGCCGATGCGGCCGCAGGGGCTGGCGCAGTCGAACACCGCCAGATGCTCGGCCCGCAGGAAGGGGGCGCCTTCCAGGGTCATGGCGCCGCACACATAGGTGTTGGCCTTCTCCACCTGGTCCTTGGTAAAGCCCAGGGTGGCCAGCATGTCGAAGCCGAAGTCGTCAAGCTGCTCGGCGGTCAGGCCCAGGGCGTGGAGGCAGAATTCCTCGCCCAGCGTCCACTTGTTGAAGGCGAACTTGATGTCGAAGGCGGTTTCCAGCGCCGCCTCGATCTTGGTCAGGGCCGCGTCGTCGAAGCCCTTGGCGCGCAGGCTGTCGTGGTTGACGCCCGGGGCGCCCTTGAGGGTGCCGTGGCCGACCGCATAGCGCACGATCTCCTCGCGCTCCTCGGGCCGGTAGCCCATGGTTTCCAGCGCCAGCGGGACCATGCGGTTGATGATCTTGAAGTACCCGCCGCCGGCCAGCTTCTTGAACTTGACCAGGGCGAAGTCGGGCTCGATGCCGGTGGTGTCGCAGTCCATGACCAGACCGATGGTGCCGGTCGGCGCGACCACCGAGACCTGGGCGTTGCGGTAGCCGTGCTGCTCGCCCAGCGTCAGGGCCAGATCCCAGGCGGCGCGGGCGGCTTCGACCACCGGCGCGTCGGGGCAGGACACGGCGTCCAGCGGCACCGGCTTGATGGCCAGGGCCTCGTAGCCGTCGGCCAGCCCGTGGGCGGCGCGGCGGTGGTTGCGGATGACCCGCAGCATGTGCTTGGCGTTGTCGGCATAGCCCGGGAAGGCGCCCTGCTGCCCGGCCATTTCGGCCGAGGTGGCATAGGACACGCCGGTCATCAGGGCGGAAATGGCGCCGCACAGGGCGCGGCCCTCGTCGCTGTCATAGGACAGGCCGTTGGCCATCAGCAGGCCGCCGATGTTGGCGAAGCCCAGGCCCAGGGTGCGGAACTTGTAGGACAGCTCGGCAATGGTCTTGGACGGGAACTGCGCCATCAGCACCGAGATTTCCAGCACCATGGTCCACAGGCGCACGGCGTGGCTGAAGGCATCGACGTCGAACGACCCGTCGGCGCGGCGGAACGTCATCAGGTTCAGGGACGCCAGATTGCACGCCGTGTCGTCCAGGAACATGTATTCCGAGCACGGGTTGGACGCGTTGATGCGGCCCGACTCGGGGCAGGTGTGCCAGTCGTTGATGGTGGTGTCGAACTGCAGGCCGGGGTCGGCGCAGGCCCAGGCGGCCTCGCCGATCTTTTCCCACAGGGCGCGGGCGCGGATCGGCTTGCTGGTTTCGGTGGTGCGGCCCTTGAGGTGCCACGCGCTGTCGGTCTTCACGGCGTCGAGGAAGGCGTTGGTGACGCGCACCGAGTTGTTGGAGTTCTGGCCGGAAACCGTCAGGTAGGCCTCGGAATCCCAGTCGGTGTCATAGACCGGGAACTCGATGTCGAGCACGCCCTGGCGGGCGAACTGGATGGTCCGCTGGACGTAGTTTTCCGGCACATGGGCCTTGCGGGCGGCCTTGATGGCGGTGCGCAGGGCCTTGTTCACCTTGGGGTCGAAGCGGGTCTCGTCGTCCGCCCCGTCCCATTCGCGGCAGGCGGCCAGGACGGCGGTCATGGCCTGCTTGCACGCCTTGGACCCGGCGACCAGCGAGGCGACCTTCTGTTCTTCGACCATCTTCCAGTTGATGAACGCCTCGATGTCGGGATGGTCGACGTCGACGATCACCATCTTGGCGGCGCGGCGGGTGGTGCCGCCCGACTTGATGGCCCCGGCGGCGCGGTCGCCGATCTTCAGGAAGCTCATCAGGCCGCTGGACTTGCCGCCGCCGGCCAGGGGCTCGTTCTCGCCGCGCAGGTTGGAGAAGTTGGTGCCGGTGCCCGACCCGTACTTGAACAGGCGCGCCTCGCGGACCCACAGGTCCATGATGCCGCCTTCGTTGACCAGGTCGTCCTGGATGGACTGGATGAAGCAGGCGTGCGGCTGCGGGTGTTCATAGGCCGACTTGGAGCGGGTCAGTTCGCCGGTCTTGTGGTCCACGTAGTAGTGGCCCTGCTCGCCGCCGTCGATGCCATAGGCCCAGTGCAGGCCGGTGTTGAACCACTGCGGAGAATTGGGGGCGCCCATCTGCAGGGCCAGCATGGCGCGCATCTCGTCATAGAACGCGCGGGCGTCGGGCTCGCCATCGAAGTAGCCGCCCTTCCAGCCCCAATAGGTCCAGGTGCCGGCCAGACGGTCGAAAACCTGCTTGGACGACGACTCGCCGACGAAGCGTTCGCCCTCGGGCAGGGCGTCCAGGGCCTTGGCATCGGGCTCGCGGCGCCACAGCCACTCGGGCACGTCCTTTTCCTTGACCGGCTTGCTGGCTGCCGGGACGCCCTTGCGGCGGAAGTATTTCTGCGCCAGCACGTCGCTGGCCACCTGCGACCAGGTGGCGGGAACCTCAACGTCGCTGGCCTTGAAGACCACCGAACCATCGGGATTGCGGATCTCGCTGGATGCCTTCTTGAACGCGATTCCTGCGTAGGGGTCGCGGCCGGCTTCCGTAAAGAGACGCTTGACCTGCATGTTCCCGTTCCTCGCCTGGTTATGCCTTATGGTGGATGCGCTCGAACCAACTTCAACTTCCGGAGCTGGCTCGCCTTCGAGCGCCGTCTCAAACCCTGTATTTCGTGCCGCCGAATCCCCGAAAGAACCCTCGGCCACCCCGAGAACCCTGATTCCGTCGCGAGTCGCGCTGGACCATATGTTGTGTGTGCGGATGCTCAGAGCCACTACCGTATGCGACGCACCGGGGTGCGGCAACAGATTTCTACCTCGGTTTTGGAGCGAAAAAGCGTCGCATTGAGCACATTCGAGCTAATCCGTTGGGGTAGGCCAAGAAGCGTGGTCGTAAGACCCCGCGCCGCGCCAAGGGCCGCGCCAAGAGAGGACGCCGCAGGCTGGACGCGGCGCTGCCTTTGGTCCATATTCCGGGCCCTGGACTATCCCCCGTGAGGGGAACCTTCGGCACACGGAGCGCACATGATACTCGGGACCCTGTTCACCACGTGGCTGCATGGCCGTCAGGTCGGCACCGACCAGTTCGGCAACCGCTACTTCGAGTCCAAGACTGCCACCCAGGGCGGCGTCCCCAAGCGCTCGGTCCTGTACAAGGGCGCCCTTGAAGCGTCCAAGGTGCCGCCCGAGTGGCACGCCTGGCTGCACTACACCACCGAATCGCCGGTCACCCGCCCGCAGCGGCCGTGGCAGAAGGAGCATGTGCCGAACCTGACCGGCACCGCCCAGGCCTACCTGCCGCCCGGCCACGACCAGCGCGGCGGCCAGCGCGACCGCGCCACCGGCGACTACGAGCCGTGGCAGCCGGTGTGACATTCCTGAGGATAGGGGCCGGACTGCAGCCATGACTCCGCGGCGCGAGACAGTGATCGGGGCGGGAGTGCTGGGCGCTCTCGTCCTGGCGCTCGCCCTGAACGCGCTCGGCACCGGCCAGCGCGGGGCCGATGGAGACGGTTACGACGTGCAGGCCGTATTCCAGCGGACCGACGGTTTGGCGGTCGGGGCGCAGGTGCGCCTGTCGGGCCTGCCGGTCGGCCGGGTGGCCGAGCAGGTGCTCGACGACCGCTATCGCGCCCACGTGACGCTGCACATCAACCCCGGCATCCAGCTGCCCGAGGATTCGTCGGCCATCATCGAAACCGACGGCCTGCTGGGCGGCAAGTACATCGAACTCCAGCCCGGCGCCGACGAAGACATGCTGAAGCCCGGCGGGCGCATCGAATACACCCAGGACTCCATGGTGATCGAGGATCTGCTGGCCCGCATCGTGGCCCAGGCCAAGGCGCGCCGCGCGCCGGCACCGGCCGAGACGGGCGCCGAGGGTGCGGGGGAGACGGGCGCGCCGGCCAGTCCGTTCATACCGTCGCTGCTCGACGAAAAGGGGGAATAGGGCATGGGCCGCAATCCGATCGAAACGATCATGGGCGCCGTGGTGCTGGTCGTCGCCGGCCTGTTCCTGGCCTTCGCCTACGACACGGCCGACATCAAGTCGGTCTCGGGCTATCCCGTGAGCGCCGCGTTCTCCAAGGTCGGCGGCCTGGACAACGGCGCCGACGTGCGGATTTCCGGCATCAAGGTCGGGTCCGTCAGCAGCCAGAACCTGGACCCGCAGACCTACCAGGCCATCGTTCAGATGACCATCCTGCCGTCGGTCCAGCTTCCGCAGGACACCGTGGCCTCGGTGGCGTCCGACGGGCTGCTGGGCGGCAAGTACATCAAGCTGGAACCCGGCCGGGCCGAACAGGTCATCGCCGCCGGCGGCTCCGTCACGCGGACCCGCAACTACCAGTCCGTCGAGGATCTGGTGGGCGAGATCATCTTCCTCGCCACCCAGGACGAAGGCACCGGGGCGTCGGCCGCCCCGGCCATGGAATAACCCCGGAGCGCCCGTGTCCCGTCTCGTCCCTTTCCTGTCCGTCGCAGCCTCCGCGCTCGCCCTTGCGGCGCTCGCCGTGCCGATGTCCGCCGCGCCGGCCGTCGCCCAGACCTCGGTGAGCCCCGCGCCCGAGGTCTTTATCGACGAAACCGTGCTGGAGGAAACCCAGCGCGAGGTGCCGACCTGGGACGAGGATCGCCCCGCCATGAGCCTGCCGCCGCCCGCCGTCCAGGCCGGAAACCTGCAGCGCGGCATGGCCGTCCTGCGCTGGCTCGACAAGGCGACCGCGCGGGTGCGCACCATCGAAGTGGCGGTCAACGAAACGACCACCATCAACACCCTCGAATTCATCGTCCGCGCCTGCCTGGAACGCCCGCCGGAAGAACCGCCGGAAAGCGCCGCCTTCCTCGACGTGTGGGAACGCAAGCCCGGCGAACCGGTCAGCGAAGTGTTCCGCGGCTGGATGTTCGCCTCCAGCCCCGCCGTCTCGGCGATGGAACACCCGGTCTATGACCTGTGGGTGCTGTCGTGCAAGGACGCCACGGCCGAAGCGCCGCCGGCTGAGTAGGGAAGGTTGGGCTCTGCCCAAACCCGCAAGGGGCCGAATGGCCCCTTGACCCCGTGAGTGGCTTTCTTCCTTGCGCCGCAGGCAAATATCTCATCGCTTGATGCGCTGCGCGCGGCTTTCCCCATACCCATCCATGAGGTCCAGGAGGCAAGCCTCCTGGCGGGTGCGGGCAGAGCCCGCGTCTTCCTCAACGCCCCCGCACCAACTCCACGACCTCTTCGGGCGCCATGTCCACGGGGAAGTTAGCCCCTCGGCTTATCGCGGCGGCGAGGTGTTCCAGGTACGTCGCCTTGGGGATTTCGATGGCCCCGAAGCGGCGCAGGTGGTCGGTCACGAACTGGGTGTCGAGCAGGGTGAAGCCGCCCTTGCGGAGGCGGGCGACCAGGTGGGCGAGGGCCACCTTGGAGGCGTCGGTGGCGCGCGAAAACATGCTTTCGCCAAAGAACGCGCCGCCCAGGGCCAGACCGTACAGGCCGCCGACCAGCCGGCCGTTGTGCCAGCTCTCCACGCTGTGGGCGAGGCCCAGGTGGTGGAGTTGGGTGAACAGGCCGGCGATCTCGTCATTGATCCAGGTTTCGGGGCGGTCGGGGGCGGTTTCGGCGCAGCCGGCCAGGACGCCGGCGAAATCGCTGTCGCAGCGGACCTCGAACGCCTCGCGGCGCACGACCTTGAGCAGGGAGCGGGGAACGTGGAAGTCGTCCAGGGGCAGCACGCCGCGCTCCTGGGGGTCGATCCAGTACAGGCGGGGGTCTTGGCGTGACCGTGCCATGGGGAATACACCGCAGGCATAGGCGCGGAGCAGGACTTCCGGGGTCAGGGTGACCAAACGCGCCTCCGTGGCTGCCTCGGGCGGCTGCCGCGCAGGGTGCCCGGCAAAGGCCATGATACCCCGATGGCACCGGCCCGGCGAGGGGCGCATTAGAGGCGGAAGGCGGAGGGTTTCTCCCTCCGCATCACCGCGTTACACCGTCTTCAGGAAGTCTTCCAGCCAACGGATGTCGTAGTCGCCGTTCTGGAAGTCGGCGTTGTTGACCAGTTGGACATGCAGCGGAATGGTGGTTTCGATGCCGCCGACCACGAATTCGCCCAGGGCGCGGCGCAGGCGCATCAGGCATTCGTTGCGGGTCGTGCCGTGGACGATCAGCTTGGCGATCATGCTGTCGTAGTGGGGCGGCACGGTGGCCCCGGCGTACAGGCCGGAATCGACGCGCACGCCCAGGCCGCCCGGCGGGTGGTATTCGGTTACCTTGCCGGGGCAGGGGCGGAAGGTGGCCGGGTCCTCGGCATTGATGCGGCACTCGATGGCGTGGCCGTAGAAGCCGACCTGCTCCTGGGTGTAACCAAGCGGCGCGCCGTCGGCGATGCGCAGCTGTTCGCGCACCAGGTCGAGGCCGGTGATCATTTCGGTGACCGGGTGTTCGACCTGCAGGCGGGTGTTCATCTCGATGAAGAAGAACTCGCCGTTTTCGTACAGGAACTCGATGGTGCCGGCGTTGCGGTAGCCGATCTTCTGCATGGCGGAGCAGGCGATCTCGCCGATGCGGGCGCGCTCGATGGCGTTCAGCGCCGGCGACGGGGCTTCTTCGAGCACCTTCTGGTGGCGGCGCTGCAGGGAGCAGTCGCGCTCGCCCAGGTGGACGACGTTGCCATGGCTGTCGGCCAGGATCTGGATCTCGATGTGGCGCGGGTTGCCGAGGTACTTTTCCATGTACACTTCGGCGTTGCCGAAGGCCGAAAGCGCCTCCTGGCGGGCCATGCGCCACTGCTCGACGATGTCGGCGTCGCTGGTGGCCACCTTCATGCCGCGACCGCCGCCGCCGGCACTGGCCTTGATCAGCACCGGATAGCCGATCTCACCGCCCAGGCTCAGGGCTTCCTCGGCCGTTTCCACGGCGCCGGGGGAGCCCGGCACGCACGGCAGGCCGGCATTGAGCGCGGCGATCTTGGCCGTGACCTTGTCGCCCATCATGCGGATGTGCTTGGGCTCGGGCCCGATCCACACGATGCCGTGGTCTTCGACCATTTCGGCGAAGTCGGCGTTTTCGGACAGGAACCCATAGCCGGGATGGATGGCGTCCGCCCCGGTGATGGTGGCGGCCGAAATGATCGCCGCCTTGTTAAGGTAGCTGTCCTTGGCGGACGGCGGACCGATGCACACGGCCTCGTCGGCGAGGCGCACATGCATGGCGTTGGCATCGGCGGTGGAATGCACGGCCACCGTCTTGATGCCCATCTCCCGGCACGCCCGGTGGATGCGCAGGGCGATCTCGCCACGGTTGGCGATGAGGACCTTTTCGAACATCCTGGGGGAAGTCCCTATTCGATGATGGCGAGCGGCTCGCCGTATTCCACCGGCTGGCCGTCGGTGACCAGGATGGCCGTGACCTTGCCCGAGCGCGGGGCGCGCACCGGGTTGAAGGTCTTCATGGCCTCGATCAGCATGATGGTCTGGCCTTCGGTCACCATCTGGCCGGGCTGGATGAACGGCGCGGCACCGGGTTCGGGGGCGTTGTAGGTGACGCCGACCATTGGCGCCTTGACCGCGCCGGGGTGTTCGGCCGGGCTGGCCGCCACGGCGGGCGCGGCGGCCGCTGCCGGAGCCGCGGAACCGGCGGCCGGTGCGGCGGCATGGACCACGGTGGCCCCGCGCGACAGGCGGACCCGGAAGGAGCCGGAGTCATATTCGAGTTCGTTCAGGCCGGTCTCGTCCAGCAGGCTGGCAAGCTGGCGGATCGCGTCGGCGTCGATGGACGTCTTGGTCATCTACCGTTTCTCTTTATCGTGAGTGCGCGGGCTGGCGGCGAGAATTCGGTGCAGGGCGTCGAGCGCCAGCACATAGCCATGGGACCCGAAGCCGCAGATCATTCCGCGCGCCGCCTGGGAAACATAGGAGTGCTGACGGAACGCCTCGCGGCGGTGGATATTGGACAGGTGCACCTCGACGACCGGCAGCTCGACCGCCAGAAGCGCGTCGAGGATAGCCACCGAGGTATGGGTATAGGCCGCGGCATTGATGATGATGCCGTGGTGGCGGCCCCGCGCGTCCTGGATCCAGGTCACGAGGTCGCCTTCGGTGTTGGACTGGCGGAAGTCCATGGCCACGCCCAGCGTGGCCGCGTGTTCGTCGCACAGCCGCTCGATGTCGGCCAGCGTCTCGTGCCCATAGACCTCGGGCTGCCGGGTTCCCAGCAGGTTGAGGTTCGGGCCGTTGAGGATGAGAACCGATGTGCGCAACGAGGGTTCCGCCGCTGTTTCGTCAGTGCTGGGGCACAGGCATACCGCAGGGGGGGCGAGGGCGCAACACTCCCCGTGCACCGGGGATGCACCGGGGGGATGCACCGGGGGCCACCTCAGGGGGCGGGTTGCGCCAAACCCTCCGCCGCCCCATACTCCGCCGCAACGCCTTTCCGCGAGTCCAGACACGTGAGCGCGACACGTCCATGAAGCTGACCATCAACGGCGACATCCACGACCACCCCGAGGGCCTGACGCTCAAGGAGCTTCTGCACGCCATCGGCCTGGACGCCCGCAAGGTCGCCGTGGAGCGCAACCGCGAGATCGTGCCCAAGTCCCAGTACGGCGACGTTGTCCTGGCGGACGGCGACGCGCTGGAGATCGTTCATTTCATCGGGGGTGGCTGAAGCCCATGAACCACGTCGATACCCAGGATACCTTTGAAGTCGCCGGCCTGCGCTTTTCGGCGCGGCTGCTGGTCGGCACCGGCAAGTACAAGGACTTCGAGGAGACCAAGCTCGCCATCGAGGCCAGCGGGGCCGAGATCGTCACCGTGGCGGTGCGCCGGGTCAACCTGTCCGACCCCAGCCAGCCCATGCTGGTCGACTACGTGGACCCCAAGAAGTACACCTACCTGCCCAACACCGCCGGCTGCTTCGACGCCGACAGTGCGGTGCGCACCCTGCGCCTGGCCCGCGAGGCCGGCGGCTGGGAGCTGGTCAAGCTGGAGGTTCTGGGCGACCAGAAGACCCTGTACCCCAACATGATCGAAACCCTGAAGGCGGCCGAAGTCCTCATCAAGGAGGGCTTCAAGGTGATGGTCTATTGCTCCGACGATCCCATCCTCGCCAAGCAGCTCGAGGACATGGGCTGCGTCGCGATCATGCCGCTGGGCTCGCTGATCGGGTCGGGGCTGGGCATCATCAACCCCTACACCATCCGTCTCATCAAGGAGACGGTGAGCGTTCCCGTGCTGGTGGACGCCGGGGTGGGCACGGCGTCCGATGCCGCCATCGCCATGGAACTGGGCTGCGACGGCGTGCTCATGAACACCGCCATCGCCGCCGCCAAGGACCCCATCGCCATGGCCCGCGCCATGAAGCTGGCGGTCGAGGCCGGGCGCCTGGCCTACCATGCCGGCCGCATGCCCAAGAAGCTCTACGCCGACCCGTCGTCGCCGCTGGCCGGGCTAATCTGACGATCCTCCCCTCAGGGGTCATGTGACATCCGCGCCGCACCCGGCTACACTGGACGAAAGCCAACTGTAGCCGGGAGACGCGCCATGGATCTGACCCTGATGACGCCGACGCGGATCCTTGCCGGCGGGGGCTCCGTCCGCCGTCTGCCCGAAGTGCTCAAGCACCTGGGGTGTTCGCGCCCGCTGGTGGTGACCGACCACTTCCTGTCGCGCTCGCCCTTGCTGGAGCGTCTGACCGCGCCGCTCGATGCCGCGGGCATCCGCCATTCCCTCTATCCCGATTGCTGCTCGGACCCGACCACCGAGGAGGTGCGCACCGGCGTCGAGGTCATGGGTGCGGGCGATTTCGATTGCCTGATCGCCTTCGGCGGCGGCAGCCCCATGGACACCGCCAAGGCGATGAACATCCTCTACGCCGGCGGCGGCGAGATGCGCGACTGGAAGGTGCCCAACAGCGCCGACCTGCCGGTCCTGCCGCTGATCTGCGTGCCGACCACCGCCGGCACCGGGGCGGAAGTCACCAAGTTCTGCGTCATCACCGACGCCGAGGGCGAGGTCCACGAAAAGATGCTCATCATGGGCGCCGCCTGCCTGCCGGACGCCGCGCTCATCGACTTTGAGTTGACCCTGGACCTGCCGGCGCGCATCACCGCCGACACCGGCATCGATGCGATCACCCACGCGCTGGAGGCCTACGTCAGCGCCAAGGCCAACCCCTACAGCGACGCCATGGCCCTCGCCGCGCTCGGCCAGTTGTTCCCCAACATCCGAACGGCGGTGCGCGAGCCCCACGATGCGGCAGCGCGCGCGGCGATGATGCTGGGCGCGACCCTGGCCGGGCTGGCGTTCTCCAATGCCTCGGTGGCGCTGGTGCATGGCATGAGCCGCCCGATCGGCGCCTTCTTCCACGTGCCGCACGGGCTGTCCAACGCCATGCTGCTGCCCGCCGTGACGGCGTTCTCGGTCGAGGCCGCGCCGACCCGCTATGCGGCGGCGGCCCGCGCCATGGGCTGCGCCGGGCAGGGAGACGATGACGCCGCCGCCATCGCCTGTCTGATCGACGGGCTGGCCGCCCTCAACGCCGATCTGGACGTGCCGACGCCCCGCGTCTGGGGTATCGAGGAAACCAGTTTCCTCGGCCTGGTCGAAACCATGGCCGCCCAGGCCCTGGCCTCGGGCAGCCCGGCCAACAACCCCAAGGTCCCGACGGCGGAGGAGATCGCCGCGCTGTACCGGAGGTGTTTCGGGTAGGGGAAGATGCGGGCTCTGCCCGCGCCCGCAAGGAGCCACGGGCTCCTGGACCTCGGGAACTAGAAGCGGCTAAGCCGCGCGCAGCGCAGAAAATGGTAGGGATGCCTGCGGCGCAAGAGAAAGCGCAGCAACCTTAATGGGCTGCGGAAAAACACAACCTGAAGTTCGTCATTCCCGCGAAGGAGCCTGTGAAGAAATCTCCCGGTTGATTTTTCATCGCCATGATTAAGCTCGTCGTTCCCGCGCAGGCGGGAACCCAGGGCCGTGGAGAAAGTCCCGTCGGCTTTGATAAGCCGCTAATGATGAACGATTTTCTTTGTGGCCCCTGGGCACCCGCCTGCGCGGGTGCGACGATCATGGGTTGCAGTGAAGGGTTTTTCCGCAAACCGCTTTAATGGGATCCAACGGTCGCTCGGCCCTTGGCGGGTGCGGGCAGAGCCCGCGCTCTCCCTTACCCCTTGCTGCCCTTGCGGGTTTCGGCGATGACGCGCTTGAGGGTTTCGGCGTTGACCGCGCCGGGCAGCAGGATGTCGCCGACGGCAAAGGCCGGCGTGCCGCCGATGCCCAGGCTTTCGGCCAGCTTGCGGTTTTCCAGCAGTTCGGCCTGGATGGCCGGGCTGGCGGCGTCCTTGGCCAGGCGTTCGGCGTCGAGGCCGACGTCCTTGGCGATTTTCTTCAGGCTTTCTTCGGTGTAGGCGCCGCGATGGCGCATCAGGGCCAGATGATAGGGCTCGTACTTGCCCTGCGCGCGGGCGGCCAGGGCGAAGCGCGAGGCGACCACCGATTCGGCGCCGAGGATGGGGAACTCCTTGACCACGAAGCGCACCTTTCCGTCGCTTTCGACGACGTCGAGCACGGTGTCCATGACCGACTTGCAGTAGCCGCAGCGGTAGTCCAGGAACTCGACCAGGGTGACGTCGCCCTTGGGGTTGCCCATGACGGGGTCGTTGGGCGCGCTGTACAGCGCCTTGGCGTTGGCCTTCACGGCCTCGCGCTGGCGGGCCTGGGCGGCGTGCTCTTCCTGGGCCTGCAAGGCGCCGAAGGCGTCGCGCAGGATGTCGGGGTTGTTGACCAGGGTGTCGCGGATGAGGGCGCGCACGGCGTCCTTCTGGGCATCCGTGAGGGCCGACGTGTCCTGAGCCTGGGCGGGCGCGGCGGCGGCCATGGCAAGGGTCAGGACGGAAGCGGAAAGCAGGCGGCGCAACCGGGACATGGAAGATCCTTCAATCGGAATGGACGACAGTCATGGCGCCACTATGACGCTTACAGGGTGACGGGAGCAAGTCACCGCTCCGTGAGGAGGTTTTCCGCTCAGCGCCGGTTCTCGGCCGCCTTTTCCACCGCCCGGCGGGCTTCCTGGCCGAGGTCCTCCAGGCGCAGCCACAGCGGGTCGGCCTGCGGGATCAGGCGCTGCGCCTTGCCCACGTGGTAGGCCGCCTGGGCCGGATCGCCGGTCAGCATGGCGTATTCGGCCATGGCGTAGGCGGCGTGGCCTTCGAGGCCCCGGCGGCCCTGGGACATGCCCATCAGGCGCCAGGCGAAGGAGTTGCGGGGTTCCTGGTTGAGGGTGCGGCGCAACACCGACTCGGCGCGCTCCAGATCCTCCGGGCGGCCGCTTTCGACCAGGGCGTGGGCCAGGCTGAGGGTGATGAGCGGCTCGTCCGGGGCGAGGGCGACGGCCTGCTCGTAAGCCTCGCGCGCCTCGGGGATGCGGCCGTTTTCCAGCAACATCTGCCCCTTCAACTCGTGGAAGAACGGGTCTTGCGGGCTTTCGGCCAGCAGGCTGTCGACCAGCGGCCGGGCGTTTGCCAGGTCGCCACGCCGGAAATAGGCGATGGCGCGGGCGTAGCGGGCGGCCACGCTGTCGCTGCCCTCGGGGTAGCGTTGCAGGGTGCGGGCCTGTGGCTCCAGGAAGGCGAACAGCTTGGCGACCAGCCGGTCGTGGGTCAGTTGCCGCGGAGTCGGAGCACCCTCGGCGATCGGCGGCTCGGCATCGACGTGGCTGCGCACCGAGGCCACGCGCTCGCTGGTCAGCGGGTGGGTGCGGACATAGGGGTCCTGGCTCGACGTCACGAGGATTTCCTGGTCGCCCAGGATGTCGAAGAACTCCAGCAGGCCGCGCGCCGACTGCCCGGTCTGGGCCAGGATGCCCAGGGCGAACTGGTCGGCGGCGCTTTCCTGGGTGCGGGTGAAGGCAAAGAAGTTGCGGGTCGCGGCGTGCTGGCCCAGCGACATGGCGGCCATGCCGACGTCGCCGCGGCCCGATGCCATGCCCGCCGCCGCGCCCAGCGCCATGGCGGCCAGCGAGGTGATGGTCGCCCGCTCGATCTCGTCGCCCAGGCGCGCCACGTGGCCGCCGGCGATGTGGCCGATTTCGTGGGCGATGACGCCGGTCAGCTGGTCCGGGGTATCGGCCCGCATCAGCAGGCCGCTGTGGATGAACAGCCGGTTGCCCGTGGTGACGAAGGCGTTCAGCGAGGAATCGTTGAGAATGCGGATGGTCACCGCGTCCACCGGCACGCCGCCCGCCGTCAGCAGTGGATTGGCGTAGGAGCGGATGATACGTTCTACTTCCGCGTCGCGGATGAGCGACGGCCCGCGCTGGGCCCATGCCACTCCGCCCGACGGTCCTGTCGTCAACAACGCCAGGACGAATGCAACGATGACCGACAAGGACGCTAGCGTGCGCACCGACGAAATCCCCAACAGTTCGCCTCAACGTAAGATGGCCCGCCCGGCGCGTCAACGGACCGCCGGAAGAACCATCCTGGCCGTGGCGGCTTCGGCCGTGATGCTGGCCGGATGCTGGGACCCTGCAAAGGACCTCAAGGTGGGGACCATCGGCTATGTGACCGGGTTCGCCGGCGCCGTCGCGGTGGATGAGCCGCGCGCCGCCCTGATCGCCCGCGACGCCCTCAGCGCCGGCGGCTCGGCCGTCGATGCCGCGGTGGCGGCGGCGTGGACCATGGCGGTCACCCTGCCGTCGGCCGTCGGGGTCGGCGGCGGCGGCATGTGCGTGGTCCACGACTCGCGCTCCAAGACGACCGAGGTGATCGATTTCCTGCCGCCGCCCCAGGGCGCGGCGGCGGCTCCGGCCGGGCAGGGCTTCGTGGTCGGCGGGCGGCAGGGCTGGCCGGTCGCGGTGCCGGCCATGCCGCGCGGCCTGTACGCGATGCACGCCAAGTATGGCAAGCTGCGCTGGGAAGCCGTGATGGCCCCGGCCGAAAGCATCGCCCGCTTCGGCGAGCCGGCCAGCCGCGCGCTGGCTAATGCCCTGGCGGCGACCGGCAGCGGCCTGATCGCCGACCCGGTGGCGCGCGACGTCTTTACCGTGGGCGGCACCCGTCTTGTCGGCGAGGGCGAGCGCCTTCAGCAGATCGACCTGGCCTCCACCCTGGGCCGCCTGCGCCAGCAGGGGCCGGGCACCCTCTATGACGGCATGCTCGGCAACCAGTTCCTCGACGCCGTGCAGCAGGCCGGCGGCCACCTGACGCGCGAGCAACTGCGCGCCTATGCCCCCACATGGCGGCCGACCGTGCGTCAGGCGGTCGGCAACGACACCCTGCACGTCCCGCCGCAGGGCATGGTCGGGCACGACCTGCTCGCGGTGTGGAATGGCGGTGGCTCAGGTGCCGCCCCGGCCCATCCCGAGGGCGGCACGGGCCTGGTGGTGGTCGACGGCACCGGGTCCGCCGTGGCCTGCGCCCTGACCATGAACGGGCCGTTCGGCCTGGGCCGCATGGCGCAGGGCATGGGCATGATGTTCGCCGAGGCCGGTCCGGCCGAGGGGATGTCCCGGACGCCGCTGGCCGCCGGGCTGATGATCAACCACAACGTCAACGAGTTCCGTCTGGGCGTCGGCGCCGCCGGCAGCGATGCCACGGCCAATGCCGCCCGCGCGGCCCAGGCCGCCATTCCCGGCGGCCAGCCCGCCACGCAGGCGGTGTCCGGCCTGCGCGGCGCGGCCCGCACCAACCTCGTGTCCTGCCCGATGGGAGTTCCGGCACGGCCCGATACCTGCACCGTGGCGGTCGATCCGCGCGGCGCCGGCTTTGCCGCCGTGGTCGGAGTGGAGCCCACCCTATGACGTCAAGGAAATCCCTGGGAATCGCGCAGCGCGGCGACGTGCCGCCGTTCATCGTCATGGACGTCATGCGCGCCGCCGCCGAACGCAAGGCGGCCGGCAAGGACGTCCTGCACATGGAGGTCGGCCAGCCTGGCGAGGGCGTGCCGGCCGGGGTGCGCGAGCGCCTCAAGGGCGTGCTCGACACCGATGCCTTGGGCTATACCGTGGCGCTCGGCCTGCCGGAGTTGCGGTCGCGCATCGCCGCACACTACCAGCGCACCGACGGCATCGAGGTCGAACCGGCGCGGGTGGTGGCGACCACCGGGTCTTCGGGCGCCTTCATCCTGGCCTTCATCGCCTGCTTCGAGCCCGGCGCGCGGGTCGGCATCGCGCAACCCGGCTATCCGGCCTATCCCAGCATCCTGCGGGCGCTGGGCATCGAGCCGGTGCGCCTGCCGGTCGGCCCGGACAGCCGCTACCAGCCGACCGTGGAGGTCCTGGAGCGCCTGGGGGAAAAGCTCGACGGCCTGATCGTCGCCAGCCCCTCCAACCCGACCGGCACCGTCATGCCGCCCGAGGACCTGGAGCGTCTGTGCCGCTATTGCGAGGCCAACGGCATCCGCCTGATCTCCGACGAGATCTACCACGGCCTCACCTTTGGCGGGCAGCGCGCGGTCACGGCGGCGCGCTATTCGGACGAGGCGGTCATCATCAACAGCTTCTCCAAGTACTTCTGCATGACCGGCTGGCGCCTGGGCTGGATGGTGGTGCCCGAGGCGATGATCCGGCCGCTGGAATGCCTGACCCAGAACCTGTTCATCAGCCCGCCGACCCTCAGCCAGCACGCCGGGACGTTCGTGTTCGATCATGTGGACGAACTGGAGGCGCGGGTCGCCATGTACGCCCGCAACCGGGCCATGCTGCTCGAGGAACTGCCCAAGGCCGGGTTCACCACCTTTGCCCCGGCGGACGGAGCGTTCTACCTGTACTGCGACGTGTCCGGGCTGACCAACGACTCGCTGGAGTTCTGCCGGCGGATGCTGGCCGAGACGGGCGTCGCGGCCACGCCGGGTGTGGACTTCGACCCCGACCAGGGCAACCGCTTCGTGCGCTTCTCGTTCTGCCAGACCGAGGACATGATGGCCCGCGCCGCCAGTTCCTTGCGCGATTGGCGGAGGTAAAACCGCCCTTTGCGTGCTTGCCTGAGCCCCGCCGGAACGGGCTAGGCTGCGCTGTCCGACAACGGAGGCGCGCATGCGGGGACTGGTGGTGGTGCTGATCGCGGGAGCATTGACCGGGTGCCTGAAAAGCACTGCCCCGGCCGACGTCTCAGGCTTTGCCGACTCCGCCGGAAAGCTGGCCGGGGCGGCCGAATACTGTGCCCCGGTGCTGGCGGCGCGCGCCACCGCCTGCGCCCGCCACGTGGTCGCCACCTGGCCCGGCGGCCTGGCTGACGGCGAGCGTCTGGCTGCCCTCGAACGCCTGGAGTCGGCCCGTCTCGGCGCGGCAAGCCAGCCCCAATCCTGCCCCGCCACCCTGCAAAAACTGCACGGCGAGGCATTCTGGGACCGCTGCTACGCGCGGGGTGAGGGCGCATAGGAAGGATGCGGGCTCTGCCCGCGCCCGCCAGGAGCCGCGGGCTCCTGGGCCTCGGGGTGGTGAGCCGCGCGCAGCGCATCAAGACAGAAGGCTGTCTGCCTGCGGCGCAAGAAGAGTGCGGAAATTCATGGGTTCCAAGGGCCAATGGCCCTTGGCGGGTCCGGGCAGAGCCCGGCTAGAACCGCCACAGCCCGACCGCCGGCAGCCGCAGGCCCACCGGGTCGAGGTCCACGCCGGCCGACAGGCCGAGGACGTTGATCTCCAGCCCCTCGCGCGGGGCGACGATCACCCCCAGCGCCCCAAGCAGCGAAACCTGCACGCCGCTGCCGCTGGGCGCGGCGCCGATGGGGTCCGTCCAGGCGCGGTAGTCCTTGCCGATGGCGTTGGCCGGCATGTCCAGGCCGAGTTCGGGAACGCTGCGGCCGATGTGGGCGACGAAGGTGTTGCTGTTCGGCCCCGGCCAGGTGCGGTAGGTGCTGGCGAAAGGGTAGTCGTCGATGGCCGCCTGGACGCGCGGCAACAGGGCTTCCGCCTCGGCTCCCCGCAGGTCGACCAGCAGGGTCGGGGCGTTGCCGTACCATTGGGCGTCGGGGGCATGGCGGTTGACCGCCACCCGGCCGCCGCCCCATCCGACCACGTCGTGGCGGGTGTAGGCGTCGCCTCCGGCCGGCTTGGTCACGATCCACGTATGGACCGAGAAGATGCCGCGCCAGGCGAACGCGCGGGCGGCGTAGACCTGGACGACCGCGCGCGGTTCCTCGGCCGGGGCGGGGGCCAGTCCGGCCGATGTGTGCGGTGCCTGGTGCCAGGCGAAGGGCGGCGCCTCGAAGGTCGCGGCGCTGTAGGCCACCGGCCCGGCGAGGACGAGGACCAGGGCAAGCGCCAGGGCGCGCATTGTGTTTTTCGTTTTCATCGCTTCAACATGGGCGGCCGGGGCGGTTTGCGCAAACCGCTTCTGTGACACCCGTCATAGGCCGGGGCAGGCCCCTGACCTAATGTCGAGTCTCCGGGGGCGGACCAAGAGTTTGTGGAGGGATCATGCGCGTGATCGCCGTTGCATCCCAGAAGGGCGGGTCGGGCAAGACCACCCTGTCGGGGCATCTGGCCGTTCAGGCCGAAGCTGCCGGGCATGGCCCGGTCGCCCTCATCGACACCGACCCGCAGGGCAGTCTGGCGGCGTGGTGGAATGCGCGGGCGGCCGATACGCCGGCCTTTGCCCGCACCACCCTGGCCGACCTGCCCGACGACCTGGAGGCCTTGCGTGCCGCCGGTGTGGGGTTGGTCGTCATCGACACGCCGCCGGCCATCACATCGGCCATCGGCGAGGTCATCCGGGTGGCCGACTTCATCGTCATTCCGACGCGGCCCAGCCCGCACGACCTGCGCGCCGTGGGCGCCACCGTGCAACTGGTGCGCCGCTGCGACAAGCCGCTGGTGTTCGTGGTCAATGATGCCACGCCGCGCGCCCGCATCACGTCCGAGGCCGCCATAGCCCTCAGCCAGCATGGCACCGTGGCGCCGGTGACCATCCACCACCGCACCGACTTCGCCAGTTCCATGATCGACGGCCGCACGGTCATCGAGATCAAGCCCGACAGCCGCTCGGCGCTGGAGATCAAGGCGCTGTGGGAATACCTCTACGCCCGCCTGAAGGACGAGGTCGTGGACATGCCGTTCCACGTCCACGACGCCGCCGCGACCGAGGACACCGGCCGCATCGCGGCGGCCAAGGCGGCGGCTCCGGCCCGTCCGGCACCGGCGGCGCCGACCCTGGTCCGTCCACAGCGGCCGAAGCCTGTGGCCCAACCTGTTGCGCCGCCACCTGTCGCGCCACCCCCGGCCATGGCCCTGCCGGCCGCCGACGAAGCGGTGATGCGCGCCCTTGAGGCGATGGAGGAGGCGGTGTCGCGCCAGCCGCCGCCGGAACTGCCCGAGGAACGCGAGGTCCGCCTGGATCTGCCGCGTCCGGTCGCTCCGCCGCCGGCCATTGAACCGGATGCCGTGGCGGCTGTCGTGCCGGGGAACAGGCCCGCCGGGCGCGGGCTGTTTCGGGGCTTCGGCCGCCGCGTGATGGGCAACTGAAGGGAAAGGGAGGCGCGCGATGTCCGTTATGGTCGCCCTCAAGACAACCGGGCTGCTGGCCCGCAAGGGCGAGGCCGCGCCGGCCATGCTCAAGGCCGCCTTCAACGATCCGGCCCTGGCCTGGGGCGGCGAGCGCGATCATGCCCCGATGACCTGGGAAAACACCCCGGCCGCCGGGCTGACCCCGCACCGCGTGGTGCGCCGGCCGGTGGTCGTTCCTAAGGAGGGCGTGCCTCAGGAGGCCGCGCCGCCCGTCGAAGCCCCTAAGGCAAAGCGCAGTCGCCCCAGGGGCGTCCGCCATGCCTTCACCGCCCGGCTGCCGATGCCGCTGTATCGCCGCCTCAAGGAGGAAGCCGCCCGCACCGGCCGGCCGATGACCCACCTGGTGGCCGAAGCCCTCGGTCAGGCCCTGCAGGATGGGGACTAGGGGCGCCTAATTGTTGGCGCGCGGGTGGGCGATGTAGTGGCCGTCCTCGAGGTCTTCGAAGTACTCGCCGATGGCCGGGTGGTCGACCGGCTCGCCGCTGTCGTCGGGGATCAGGTTCTGTTCCGACACATAGGCCTCGTAAGGCCCCTGGGCGTTTTCGGCCAGCAGGTGGTAGAACGGCTGGTCCTTGCGCGGACGGATGTCCTCGGGGATGGAATCCCACCATTCGTCGCTGTTGGCGAAGGTCGGATCGACGTCGTAGATCACGCCACGAAACGGGTAGACCCGGTGGCGCACGATCTGGCCGATCTCGAATCTGGCGGTACGGAATCCCATGGCAAACGGCCCTCTCTCGCTCTCGCCGTGATATAGCAGGCCACGACGCCGGGGCAAGCGCTCATGCGTATTTTACGCTTTCGAGGGTCTTTTAAGGGCGCTACTCCCCGCCAAAGGCCCGGTCGATCTCGGCGTCGGTCAGCACGTCGAGCAGGACGACGTCGCTCATGATCAGGCGCTTGCCGGCGTTCTCGAAGTTGACCGTCACCCGCGTTCCCACCGCCGACTGCACCTGCCCCAGCCCCCAGTCGGGCTGGCCGGGATGGCGCACCCAGGCACCGGGCACGATCAACGGGTTGATGAAGGGCGAGGACGTGGCCATGCGGAAAGGGCTCCATGGGGTTGCGTGCGTGGTCGGCATGGGCCTAACCTGAGGGCCTTCACGCACGGGGGCAACGGATGATCGCAGGAATGGACCAACAGCATGACGTGGAGCTGGTCGCTCTGCTGTGTACCCGGCTGTGTCACGACCTCGCCGGGCCGGTCGGCGCCGTGTCGGCCGGGGTCGAATTGCTGTCCGACGATGCCGACCCGGCCTTCGTGGTCGAGGCCACGGCCTTGCTGCGCCACAGCGCCGACGCGTCGTCGGCCCGTCTGAAGTTTTTTCGCGCCGCCTTTGGCGAGCCCGGCCGGTCCAGCCTGAGCGCCCCGGCGCGCGGCCTGATCGAGGGCTACATCGGGGCGCTGTCGGGCGGCATCACGCTGGACTGGCGCGACCAGGGCGGCGGGCTGGGCGGTGGCTTGGGGGGCGGGGGCGCCCGCGAGGGAGAGGCCGCGCGCCTGCTCCTGACCCTGTCCCTGGTGACCATCGATTGCCTGTGCGGCGGCGGCGGCCTGACCGTCGAGCTGCAGCCGGCCGGACCGTCCAGCCGGCGGTTCGCGGTCACCGCGACCGGGCTGAGGGTCGCCCTGGACCCGGCCGTGCGCGATGCCCTGGAGGGACGGCGCGAGGCCCTGAGCGCGCGCTCGGCGCCGGCCTACCTGCTGCATCGCCTGGCCGCGGCCGGCGGCGGCGTGGTCATCGAGGAAACGCCGGGGCGGGTTCTGCTGGCCGCCGGGCATCCGGTGGCCACGGGCACACCGCCAGGCGATCTCGTTAACCAATCGTAACAAGTTCGGAGAGTCCTTCCGCGCGGTCGTTCTTTCGTGGTAGAAACGGCGGTCGGACAGGCTCTTCGGGGTTAACTGCCGTCAACGACCAAGAAGAGCTTCGCCGGGTGCGGCGTGGCGTGGCGGGGCCGCCAAGGCCCCACGTAAGGGATGGAGTCACTTTCGATGGACGACCTGCTCAGCGAATTCCTGACCGAAACGTCGGAAAGCCTTGCCACGCTCGACGTGGAGCTCGTGAATCTTGAGCAGAACCCGAACGATCCGGCGATCCTGTCCAACATCTTCCGGCTGGTTCACACCATCAAGGGCACCTGCGGGTTCCTCGGCCTGCCGCGCCTGGAAAGCCTGGCGCACGCCGGCGAGAACGTCCTGGGCAAGTTCCGCGACCGGGAACTGTCGGTCACGCCGAATTCCGTGACCCTCATCCTGAACTCGATCGACCGCATCAAGGAAATCCTCAACCATCTGGAAGCCACGGAGTCTGAGCCCGAGGGCAACGACAAGGACCTCATCCAGGCGCTGAACGCGACCGCCGAAGGGCGCCCCGTCGGCGACGACGGCGCCGCCGACCTGGAGGCCCCGCCCTCGGTCGATGACATGCCGGCCGAGGCGACCGGCGGCGGCCCGGTGACCAGCGACGGCGGGTTCCCCGTCGCGGCCGAACTGCTGGCCGAGGTCGAGGCCGCCATGTCGTCGGGCAAGAAGGCCGCGACGGATTGGGAAATGGTCGCCGCGATGGAAGCCGAGATGGAGCGCGAGGCCGCCAAGGCTCCGCCCGAGCCGGCCCCCGCGCCCAAGCCCGCCCCCCAGGCCGCTGCCCCCAAACCGGTGGCCAAGCCGCCGGCCGTGCAGGAGCATGCTCCTGCCGGCGGCGGCGGTGCCAGCAGCGCCAACAAGGAAGGCTCGGTCGCCTCGCAGTCGATCCGCGTCAACGTCGAACTGCTCGAAAACCTGATGACCCTGGTGTCGGAACTGGTGCTGACCCGCAACCAGCTCCTGCAGATGGTGCGCGGCCGCGACGACAGCGAGTTCGCCGCCCCCCTGCAGCGCCTGTCGCACATCACCACCGACCTGCAGGAAGGGGTCATGAAGACCCGCATGCAGCCGATCGGCAACGCCTGGGCCAAGCTGCCGCGCATCGTCCGCGACCTGGGCATTGAAACCGGCAAGAAGATCGACCTCCAGATGTACGGCGCCGAGACGGAACTCGACCGCCAGGTGCTGGAACTGATCAAGGATCCGCTGACCCACATGGTCCGCAACTCGGCGGACCACGGCCTTGAAGACACCCCCGGCCGTATCGCGGCGGGCAAGTCCGAGACCGGCATCATCAAGCTGAACGCCTATCACGAAGGCGGCCACATCATCATCGAGATCGTCGATGACGGGCGCGGCCTGAACATCGAGCGGATCCGCGAGAAGGCGATCATGAACAGCCTGGCCTCCGAGGCCGAGCTGGACGCCATGAACGACCAGCAGATCGCCATGTTCATCTTCAAGGCCGGGTTCTCCACCGCCGAGAAGGTGACCAGCGTGTCGGGCCGCGGCGTCGGCATGGACGTGGTGCGCACCAACATCGAAAAGATCGGCGGCACGGTCGAACTGAAGACCTACGTCGGGCGCGGCACCACCTTCACCATCAAGATCCCGCTGACCCTGGCCATCGTGTCGGCCCTGATCGTCGAGTGCGCCGAGGAACGCTTCGCCATTCCGCAGATCTCGGTCCTGGAACTGGTCCGCGTGACCGCCCATTCCGACACCAAGATCGAAAAGATCAACCAGGCCCCGGTCCTGCGCCTGCGCGACCGCCTGCTGCCCATGGTCAGCCTGGCCAACCTGTTGAAGCTGCGCGAAGAAAACATCGAGCAGATCGCCGAGAACATCGCCGACGAGAGCCACGACCTGAAGGAAACCTTCATCGTGGTGACCCAGGTCGGCACCTACACCTTCGGCATCATCGTCGACCGGGTGTTCGATACCGAGGAAATCGTCGTCAAGCCGGTGGCGCCCATCCTGCGCCACATCTCGATGTTCTCGGGCAACACCATCCTGGGCGACGGCTCGGTGATCATGATCCTGGATCCCAACGGCATCGCCACCGCCACCGGCGAAACGTCGATGTCGGGCGCCGGTCAGGAGCAGGGCCACACCCAGGACAGCACCACGACGTCGGACGACCGCACCAGCCTGCTCATCTTCCGCGCCGGGTCCAAGCACCTCAAGGCCGTGCCGCTGGCCCTGGTCGCCCGCCTCGAAGAGATCGAGCTGGACACCATCGAACATTCCTACGGCCGCCCGGTGGTCCAGTATCGCGGCCAGCTCATGCCGCTGATCGCCATCAACGACAGCTACACCATGAGCACCGAAGGCCGCCAGCAGGTGCTGGTGTTCTCCGACCGCGAACGGTCCATGGGCCTGGTGGTCGACGAGATCGTCGACATCGTCGAGGACCGCCTGAAGGTGGAACTGCGGGCCGACGTGCCGGGCGTCATCGGCACGGCGATCATCGGCGAGAAGGCCACCGACGTGATCGACACCGGCTTCTACCTGACCAAGGCCTTCGGCGACTGGTTCGGCAGCCATGAAGCCGCGCCAGAGGCCGGCAAGATCGGCCGCGCCCGCACGGTCCTGCTGGTCGACGACAGCCCGTTCTTCCGCAATCTGCTGACGCCGCTGCTCAGCGTGTCGGGCTACGACGTCACGGCGGTCGAGAGCGCCGAGAAGGCCCTGGAGATGCGGGAGAAGGGGATGGTGTTCAACGCCATCATCTCGGACATCGAGATGCCCGGCATGGACGGTTTCGCCTTCGCCGAGAAGGTGCGCAGTGACGACCGCTGGGGCCGCGTGCCCCTGGTGGCCCTGTCCTCGCACGCCACGGAACGGGATTTCGAGCGCGGCCGTGAAGTCGGCTTTGACGACTATGTCGCGAAGTTCGACCGCGACGCCCTGCTCGACACCCTGGCCCAGATCCTGGGGCAGGTCGCGGCATGATCGGACGGGGCAGGGCGCCGGGACTCCGGCTGCACTGCCCTTTGGTTGCAGTCAATAACCCACTTACCTTGACGGTGGGCCGGTTTGCCGGTTAAGTCAGGCGTGTGAGGCGCTCCGGTTGGGGGGGCGTCAGCGGAAGACAAACCCTTCAGGGGGCAGGGAACGCATGAAGTCGTGTCTGATCGTTGATGATTCCAAGGTCATCCGCATGGTGGCCAAGAAGATTCTCCAGGAATTGAGCTTCCAGACCGTCGAGGCCGAGGACGGCCGGACCGCTCTGGACCGCTGTACCGACAGCATGCCCGACGCGGTGTTGCTGGACTGGAACATGCCGGTCATGAACGGCATCGAGTTCCTGCGCGAATTGCGCAAGATGCCGGGTGGCGACGGTCCCAAGGTGGTGTTCTGCACCACCGAGAACGACATTGAGCACATCCAGGAAGCTATCGAAGCCGGCGCCAATGAATACATCATGAAGCCGTTCGACAGCGAAATCCTGGCCGCCAAGTTCGTTCAGGTCGGGTTGCTCGACTAACAAGTAAAAAGAAGCCTGGGGGCGTGCAGGGGGTAGCACTTGGTGTCTGGTGACAACAGCGTCGGGACCGGCGGGGCCGGTACAGCAGCCGACGAGCAGCCTTTTCGTGTAATGGTGGTGGATGACTCCGCAGTCGTGCGGGGCCTTGAAACGCGCATGCTCGAAAGCGACCCGGCGATCCAGGTGATCGCGTCGGTCAGCAATGGCGAGGCCGCGGTCCGCGCCCTGGACCGTCACGACGTCGAAGTCGTGGTGCTGGACATTGAAATGCCCGTCATGGACGGCATGACCGCGCTTCCTCTCATCCTCGAGAAGGCGCCTCATGTCCGGGTCATCATGTCGTCGACCCTGACCCACAAGAACGCCGAGATCAGCCTGCGCGCCCTGGAACTTGGGGCGACCGAGTACGTGTCCAAGCCCAGTTCGTCCCGCGAACTGACCGGCGGCACCGACTTCAAGGCCGAGTTGATCGAAAAGGTCAAGCTGCTGGGTCTTGCCGCGCGCCGCAACACCGGCTTGCGCCGGACGCCCGCCGCCTCCGCCGCTCCGGCCGGTCGCGCGGCCTTTGCCCGCCCCGGCACCGCTCCCGCGGCCCGGCCGACCACCGCCCGCGCCGCTGGCGCGCCGTCCATCGTTCAGCCGCGCACCTTCACGCTGCGCGCGGCCGGCCGCGAAAAGCCCGACGTGCTCACCATCGGCAGTTCGACCGGCGGGCCGCAGGCGCTGTTCACGGTCCTGACGGCGCTCAAGAAGGGCGGCGGGTTCACCCAGCCGCTGCTCATCACGCAGCACATGCCGGCCACCTTCACGACCATTCTGGCCGACCACATCACGCGCATTTCCGGCCTTCCGGCCAAGGAAGGGCAGGACGGCGAAACCATCGTCGGCGGCCAGGTCTACATCGCGCCGGGCGACTTCCACATGCTGGTCGAGACGCGCGGCACCAACAAGGTCATCAAGCTCGACAAGGGGCCGCCGGAAAACTTCTGCCGGCCGTCCGTCGATCCCATGTTCCGGTCCATCGCCAAGGCGTGGGGCGGCCGCGTTCTGGCCTGCGTGCTGACCGGCATGGGCTCCGACGGCGCCAAGGGCGGCCAGGTCGTCGTCGACGCCGGGGGCACCGTGATCGCCCAGGACGAGGCGACCAGCGTGGTCTGGGGCATGCCAGGGGCAACCGCCCAGGCCGGCGTCTGCAGCGCCGTCCTGCCCATCGATGAAGTGGCTCCGCATATCCTGAAGCTGGCGACGAGGCGCGCCTGACATGAAGCCCGATGATTTCGACTTCCTCGCCAAGCTGGTCAGGGACAGCTCCGGTCTGGTCCTGACCAAGGACAAGGCCTACCTCCTGGAAAGCCGCCTGATGCCGGTGGCCCGCAAGCGGGGCTTCAAGGGCCTCGACGAGTTGGTCGGCAAGCTGCGGATGGGGGATCGCGCCCTGGCCGAAGACGTCACCGAAGCGATGACGACCAACGAGTCGTTCTTCTTCCGGGACCAGAAGCCGTTCGACCAGTTCCGCCAGGTGGTGCTGCCCAACCTGCTCAAGACCCGCGCCTCCAAGCGGTCCTTCCGCATCTGGTGCGCCGCCGCGTCGTCGGGCCAGGAGCCCTATTCGCTGGCCATGATCCTCAAGGAGGAAGCCGCCAAGATGCCTGGCTGGCGGACCGAGATCATCGGCACCGACATCAGCCGCGACATCCTGCAGAAGGCCCGCACCGGCCTGTATTCGCAGTTCGAAGTGCAGCGCGGCCTGCCCATCCAGTTGCTGGTCAAGTACTTCAAGAAGCGCGACGACCAGTGGGAGATCGATCCCGCCATCCGCGCCATGGTCCAGTACAAGGAATGGAACCTGCTCCAGGACCTCCGCGCGCTGGGCACCTTCGACGTGGTGTTCTGCCGCAACGTGCTGATCTACTTCGACCAGCCGACCAAGGGCAAGGTCCTGGAAGGCATGTCCAAGCAGATGTCCGATGACGGCGTCCTGTACCTGGGCGGCGCCGAAACCGTGCTCGGCATCTCCGACAAGTTCAAGCCCATCCCCGGCCAGCGCGGCGTGTACGCCGTGGTCAACAATCCCAAGTTCACCGGAACCTCGCTCGGCGCCCCGGCCTGATCCAGGCCGGGCCGCGCGGGCGGACTGCCGCCCATAGGCGCTGACTTAGACTAGGGGAAAGAAGCGGGCTCTGCCCGCGCCCGCAAGGGGCCGAGTGGCCCCTTGACCCCATGAACGGGCAATCCTGCACCTTGCGCCGCAGGCAGACTCTCCCTCAGCATATGATGCGCTGCGCGCGGCTTTCTACTGAGGCCAACTCCCGAGGTCCAGGAGACCGAGTCTCCTGGCGGGCGCGGGCAGAGCCCGCCTTTTCAGCACGAGAAAGCCGACAGCCTTAACCGCCCCCACCCTCAGGCCATGAACTGTTCCGACAGGATCCGTTCTTCGAGGTTGTGTTCCGGGTCGAACAGGATGGACAGCACGACGCCGCGGTCCTCGCGCACATCGACGCGGCGGACGTCGCGGACTTCGGTGTAGTCGGCGACGGCGGACACCGGGCGCTTGTCGCTTTCCAGGATGTCGATGCGGACGGCGGCGCGGTGGGGCAGGATGGCGCCGCGCCAGCGCCGCGGCCGGAAGGCCGAGATCGGGGTCAGGGCCATGACGTTGGCGCCCATCGGCAGGATCGGGCCGTGGGCCGACAGGTTGTAGGCCGTGGAGCCGGCCGCGGTGCACACCAGGACGCCGTCGCAGACCAGTTCGGACAGGCGTTCGCGTCCGTCGATGGTGATGCGCAGCTTGGCGGCCTGGCGGGTTTCGCGCAGCAGCGACACCTCGTTGATGGCCAGGGCCTCGGCCGTTTCACCGCCGACGGTTTCGACCTGCATCCGCAGGGGGTGCAGGGTCACCGGCTGGGCGCGCTTCAGGCGGCGCGGCAGGTCTTCCTCGTCGTAGGCATTCATCAGGAACCCGACGGTGCCCCGGTTCATGCCGTAGATCGGCTTGCCGAGCGCCATGTAGCGGTGCAGGGATTCCAGCATGAAGCCGTCGCCGCCGAGCGCCACGATGACGTCGGCATTTTCCGGCGGAGTATGGCCATAGCGGTGCCTGAAGCGCAGCAGGGCCTCTTGGGCGGCCGGACTGTCGGCGGCGACGAAGGCGACGTTTTCAGGGTTCATGGTTGTCCGGGTGCGCCATCACGAAAGAGAGGTCTGTGCGGCGCAGTGTACGCCGTCCCTACCCGCCCGTCACGCTCATGTGGCGCGGTACCGCCGGTTCATTGCGGCGGTCGATGATGAAGTCGTGCCCTTTCGGCTTGCGCCCGATGGCTTCGGCGATGGCATCGTTCAGGGCATTGGCGTCGCCCGGGTGGTCGCGCATCACGCGGCGCAGATCGGCGTTGTCCTCCTGGCCCAGGCACATGTAGAGCTGCCCGGTGCAGGTCAGGCGCACGCGGTTGCAGCTTTCGCAGAAATTATGGCTGAGCGGGGTGATGAAGCCGATGCGCTGGCCGGTTTCGGCGACATCCACATAGGCGGCCGGGCCGCCGGTGACGTGGTCGCTGTCGGTCAGTGTCCAGCGGCGCGACAGGTCGGCCCGCACCTCGGACAGCGGCAGGAAGGTGTCCTCGCGGATGGCGTCGATGGCGCCCATGGGCATGGTTTCGATGAACGTCAGGTCGAAGCCGTTCTCGCCGCACCAGCGCACCAGGTCGTCGATTTCGGTGTCATTGACGCCGCGCAGGGCCACGGTGTTGATCTTGACCTTCAGCCCCGCCGCCTTGGCCGCGCCCAGGCCGCCCAGCACCTTGTCGAGGTCGCCCCACCGGCTGATGCGGCGGAACTTCTCGGCGTCCAGGGTGTCGAGCGACACATTGATCCGCCGCACGCCGCAGTCGGCCAGTTCGCCGGCGTAGCGCGCAAGCTGGGTGCCGTTGGTGGTCAGGGTGACTTCGCGCAGGCCATTGCCGATGCGCCGGCCCAGGGCCTGGAACAACTGCATGACGTTCTTGCGCACCAGGGGTTCGCCGCCGGTGATGCGGATCTTGTCGACGCCGCTGTCGATGAAGGCGGAGCACACCTGCTCCAGTTCCTCGAGGGACAGCAGGTCTTTCTTCGGCAGGAACGTCATTTCCTCGGCCATGCAGTACACACAGCGCAGGTCGCAACGGTCGGTGACGGAAACGCGCAGGTACGAAACCTGGCGGCCGAAGGGGTCCAGCATGAACGTGCCTCCAAACTTTTCTCTAGCCTAGGAGCCCGGGGGCTCGGGGTCAAACACATGGTTTGCAGGGGCATCGCACATCAGCAAAAGTGCATATAGAGTTTGCCAAATGGCTGATCGGATGCATACAAAAGATATCCTATAAGACCAACCTGATTGACTATGGTATTGTCATAAAGTCCTATATCTAATGTGGGCTTGACGGCTGGCAAGACCAGCGCATAACCGAGGGGACGTCATGAACGGATTTCTTTGCAACCGGCCCATCGGGCTGCGCATCGCGGTGGCGCTCCTGCTGCCGGTGCTGGGACTGGTGTTCTTTTCGGGCGCCATGGTGCTCGAACGTCGGAGCGTGATGGTCGAGATGGGCTCCCTGGAGCGCCTCGCCGCCGTGGCACCGGACATTTCCGCCGTGGTCCATGAGCTGCAGAAGGAGCGCGGCACGTCGGCCGGCTTCATCGGCGCCAAGGGCGGGGCCTTCGCGGCACCGCTGGACGCCCAGCGCCGCGACACCGAGGCCGCCATCGCCCACCTGCGGACGACGCTCGACGCGTTCGACGCCGCGCCCTATGGCAGCGAGTTCGTGCGCCGCGTGGCCGCCCAGCGCAGCCGCCTCGACGGGCTGGCCGCCGTGCGCAGCAAGGTCAGCGCCTTCGAGATGCCGGTTGGTGAAATGGCCGGCTGGTATTCGGCCACCATCGCCGGCCTGCTGGACGTCGTCGGCACCATGGGCACGCTGAGCGGCGACGCCGACATCACGCGCTCGATCACCGCCTACATCGCCTTCCTGCAGGCCAAGGAGCGGTCGGGCATCGAGCGCGCCATGGGCTCCAACGGCTTTTCCTCCGGCACCTTCTCGCCGCCGGTCTACCAGCGCTTCGTCGGCCTGATCGCAGAGCAGCAGGCGTTCCTGTCGCTGTTCCGCAGCTTTGCCGCGCCCGGCCTGATCACCGCGCTCGACGGCGTGCTCGCCGCGGCGCCGGCCAAGGACGTGGAGCGGATGCGCACCGTCGCCCTGGACAGCCCGCAAAGCGGGTCGACCAGCGGCGTCACCGGGGCCGAGTGGTTCAAGACCATCACCGCCAAGATCGACGGCCTGAAGGGCGTCGAGGATCTGGCCGCCAACGCCCTGATGGCCCAGGCCAAGGCCGCCGAAGGCAAGGCATTCACCGCCTTCCTGACCACCCTGGCCGTGGTCATCGTCCTGCTGGCCGCAACCGCCGTGCTGGTGACCATCGTGGTGCGCGGCATCACCCGGCCGATCGCCCTGCTGACCAAGGACATGGGCCTGCTGGCCGATGGCAACCGGACGGTCGCCATCGACGGCGTCGAACGCGGCGACGAGATCGGCGCCATGTCGCGCGCCGTGCAGGTGTTCAAGGACGCCATGATCGCCAACGACCGCATGCAGGAGGAGCAGGCCCGCGAGCAGGCCGCCCGCGTCGCCCGTGCCGAACGCCTGGATAAGCTGACCCACGACTTCGATGCCGGGGTCACCAGCCTGCTCGAAACCGTGGCCTCGGCCACCACCGAGTTGGAGGCTTCGGCCGGCAGCATGGCCGCCATCGCCGAGGAAACCAGCGTCCAGGCGTCCTCCGTCGCCTCGGCGGCCGAGGAAGCCAGCGGCAACGTCCAGACCGTGGCCAGCGCGGCCGAGGAACTGACCGCCTCCATCCACGAAATCGGCCGTCAGGTCACCGAGTCCGCCTCGATCGCCAGCCAGGCGGCCGAAAAGGCGCGCGAGACGGATGCCCTGGTGCGCGGCCTGGCCGAGGCCGCCAACCGCATCGGCGAGGTGGTCGCCCTGATCACCGACATCGCCGACCAGACCAACCTGCTGGCCCTCAACGCCACCATCGAGGCCGCACGGGCCGGGGATGCCGGCAAGGGCTTTGCCGTGGTCGCCAACGAGGTCAAGCAACTGGCCAGCCAGACGGCCCGCGCGACCGAGGACATCCGCAGCCAGATCGTCGGCGTGCAGGAGGAGACCAAGCACGCCGCCCAGGCCATCGGCGAGATCGTCCACGTGGTCCAGCGGGTCAACGAAGTGTCGGCCGCCATCGCCAGCGCGGTGGAGGAGCAGAACGCCGCCACCCAGGAAATCTCCCGCAACGTCCAGGAAGCCGCCAACGGCACGCAGTCGGTCAGCCACACCATCCAGGGCGTCACCAGCGCCGCCCAGGAAGCCGGCAGCGCCTCCAGCCAGGTCCAGTCGGCCAGCAGCCAACTCGCCAACGAAGCCGAAGGCCTGCGCGGCATGGTCCAGACGTTCCTGCGGGACGTCCGGGCGGCTTAGTGTTTTACGTCATGCGCGCGATGATGGGAGGGCGGCGCAAGCCGCCCTTTCGCTTTATGGAAAGAGCGCGCTCTGCCCGCGCCCGCAAGGAGCCACGGGCTCCTTGACCTCGGGAGTCAGCAGGCTGCGGAAAAATCCTTCCAGCAACCCCTGCTCGCCGTTCCCGCGCAGGCGGGAACCCAGGGCCGTGGAGAAAGTCCCATCGGCATCGTTAAGGCGCTGGCCTTAAACGACTATCTTGACGCCCCTGGGCACCCGCCTGCGCGGGTGCGACGGCGCTCACATGGGCTCCAAGGGCCAATGGCCCTGGGCGGGCATGGGCAGCGCCCATCATCCTACTGCCGCGCTCCACTGCCTTGAAAACACCTTTGATCCGCCACCCCCGGCACGTTCGCAGGTGCAAAATCTTCATGATCCGGGAGCAGGAAGGGGCCGTCTCCAACGATGGTCCGGAACCCTCCCATGGCGTATCGCCTTTCCACTCGGCCTGAGCATGTTGCCGGCCGTGACGACCTTCACCGCGGCTTGCGGCTGGTGGTGTTTGACGGCATGGCGACCCAGGTCATGGCGACCCTGGCCGGCGGCGTCTTTCTGACCGCCTATGCGCTGAGCCTGGGGGCGTCGGGCACCGTGGTCGGGCTGATCGCCGCCTTGCCGTTCCTGGCCCAGGTGTTCCAGGTGCCGGGCATCCTGCTGGTCGAGCATCTGCGGCGGCGTCGGGCCGTCACCGTGGCGGCGGCGTTCGGGGGGCGTGTGGCGCTGCTGGTCATGGCCGGGGCGGTGCTGCTGCCCGCACCGTGGGGCCTCAGCGCGCTGATCGGCGGACTGGCCTTGCACTCGGCCTGCGGAGCGGTGGCCGGTTGCGCCTGGAACGGCTGGATGCGCGACCTGGTGCCGCAGCGCTGCCTGGGCCGGTTCTTCGGGCGGCGGCTTTTCGTGATGACGGCCCTGGGCGCGGCGGTCAGCTACGCGGCGGCCCGTCTGGTCGACTTGTCGGGCGGCGGGCCGGACATCTATGCCCTGCTGGTCGCCGGCGGAGCGATGGCCGGGTTCGTCGGCGTCGGCCTGCTGGCCGCCACGCCCGAGCCCGCCATGCCGCCGCGCCTGCCCGGCGCCCGCCTGCTGCCCCTGCTGGCCGAGCCGTTCCGCGATGCCAACTTCCGGCGCCTGATGGTGTTCCTGGGGGTGTGGGGCTTTGCGCTGAACCTCGCGGCGCCGTTCTTTACCGTGTTCATGCTCCAGGACCTGGGGCTGGGCATGGGCATCGTGGTGCCGCTGACCATCGCCGGGCAGGTCGCCAATCTGGCCTTCCTCAAGCTGTGGGGCCGTCTGGCCGACCGCCTGGGCAACAAGCCGGTGCTGGCGGTGTGCGGGCTGCTGCATGTGGCGGTGCTGGCCGGCTGGACCTTCGTGACCTTCCCCGAGGCCCATGCCGCGACCCTGCCGCTGTTGATCGTGCTGCATGTGGTGCTCGGCGTCGCCACGGCTGGCGTGAGCCTGGCCGGGTCCACCATCGCCCTCAAGCTGGCGCCGGCCGGCAAGGGGACGGCCTATCTGGCCATGAACGGCATGGTGGCGGCGCTGGGGGCGGGCATCGCGCCGCTGCTGGGCGGTCTGTTCGCCGATGCTTTCGCCGCGCAGGAACTGGCTTTCACCCTGACCTGGGCGGGCACCGGCGGGATGCTGTCGGTCGATACCCTGCACCTGCGCGGCTGGGACTTCTTCTTCGCCGGCGCGGCGGTGGTGGCCCTGTACGCCCTGCACCGCCTGACCCTGGTGCGCGAGCCGGGCGAGGCGTCGGCCGCCGTCCTGCTGCGCGCCCTGGTCCCTCAGGGCCTGAAAAAAGCGGCCAACGACGAGGTGACTGCCTCGGGCGCCTCGTCCACCAGGAAGTGGCCGGCGTCGATGGGGGCGAGCGAGACGTCGGAGGCCTTGCGCTCCCACTCGGCGGCGAAGTCGTAGGTTTGGGCCATCAGCCCCTTGGCGCCCCAGCCGACCAGCAACGGGCAGGCGATGCGGGCGTCGAGGTCGGCCGCGTCGTGCTCCAGGTCGATGGTCGCGGCGGCGCGGTAGTCCTCGCACATGGCGTGGATGGTCAGCGGATCCTCGAAGCACCGGCGGTACTCGGCCAGGGCCTCGGGGGCGAAGGCGGAAAGCCCGGTGCCCCAGGCGCCCAGCGTCCAGTCCAGGTAGAAGTCGGGGTCGCCGCCGATCAGCTTTTCAGGCAGCGGCGCCGGCTGGGCCAGGAACAGCCAGTGGTAATAATCCAGCGCCGTCCGTCGGTTGAGCGTTTCGAACATGGTGTGGGTCGGGATGATGTCGAGCACGGCGGCCCGCGTGACGGCGCCCGGATGGTCCAGGCACAGGCGGTGGACCACCCGGCCGCCCCGGTCGTGCCCGGCCACGGCGAAGGTGTCGAACCCCAGGGCCTTCATCAGGCCGAGCATGTCGGCCGCCATGGTCCGCTTGCAGTATTCCACATGGCTGTCCGAGCCCTGGACCTTGGAGCTGTCGCCGTAGCCGCGCAGGTCCGGACACACCACCGTGAAACTTTCGGCCAGCACCGGAGCCACGGCGTGCCACATGGCGTGGGTCTGCGGATAGCCGTGCAGCAGCAGCACCGGCGGGCCTTCGCCGCCGACCACGGTGTGCAGGCGGACGCCATTGGTCGCCACATAGCGGCGCTCGAACCCTGGGAACATGGCGGTTATCCTTTCGCTAGGCCGATTCAGAGAACATCTGCCGGCTCATCTGGTTGAGCAGGCGGGCCACGGACTCGTCGGTCATGGTGTCGGGCCGGGGAACCGATCCGATGATCGCGGCGTGCAGCACGTCGCCCTGGCAGAACACCGCCAGCACCTGCAGGCGCATGGCATCCCGTTCGGTCGGAGGCATCGCGCCGGCACAGAACCGGTTGGGGTCGAACGACTGCGGCGCGTCATAGGCCACCCGGACGCGGAACTCCGGGTGTGCGGCCTGCGCCGCATCGGGGGTCGCAGACATCACGCGGCCCTGGATGCCCTTGACGAAGGCATCGGCGGTGAAATCCCGTGGCGCGCCTTCGCCCACCGTCTCCACCAGCAGCGGCCCGCGCGCGGCGATGCCGGCCAGGAACGGCTCCAGCCCGCCGGGGCGCATGTAGACGACGGTGGAACGCGGCGCCTCCTCGCAGGCCGCCGTCAGTCCTGCGACGAGTGCCACGGCGCCGGTCATCAGTTTTCGCAGCATGCGTTTCTCCTTTGGAAGGCGGGCTCTGCCCGGACCCGTAAGGGGCCGCAGGGCCCCTTGACCCCTTTTAATCAGGCTCTCCACCTTCTTGCGCCGCAGGCAGGCGGCCTTGGGTTGTATGCGCTGCGCGCGGCTTTACCTCACCCGTTCCCGAGGTCCAGGAGGCCGCGCCTCCTGGCGGGTGCGGGCAGAGCCCGCGTTTACCCCCGTCACCGGGCCAGCGGTTCGTACCAGTCCGGCGGCATCCCGGCCTCGGCCCGCGCCTCGGCGTTGAAGGGTGGCTTGAGGCCCCCTTTGTAACGCTCGCGCAGGAGGGCGTGGTACGCCCCGGCGGCATCCACGCCGGCCTGATCGGCCAGCCACCTGAACCACCGCGCGCCAGCCGCGACGTGGCCGATCTCGTCCCGGTAGATGATCTCCAGGCCCTTGACGATGTCCTCGGTCTCGGGGTGGCCGCGCAGGCGGGCGAGGCTGCCCGGCGTGGTGTCCAGGCCGCGCGCCTCGAAGGTCAGCGGCACGATGGCGAGGCGGGCTTCCAGGCTGTCGGCGGTGCTGACGGCGGCTTCCCACAGGCCGTCGTGGGCCGGGAAGTCGCCGTAGGTGGCGCCGCGCGCGGCCAGGATGTCCTGCAGCAGCTCGAAGTGCAGCGCTTCCTCGAGCGCCACGCGGACCCAGTCGTCGTAGAAGCCGCGCGGCAGGTCCCGGTCGGTGAAGCGCGCCACGATGTCCCAGGCGAGGTCGATGGCGTTGAGTTCGATGTGGGCCAGGGCGTGCATCAGGGCGATGCGGCCGACCGGCCCCGATGACCGCTTGGGCATCTCGCGCGGCGGGCACAGCTTGGGCACATCGGGCCGCGCCGGGCGGTCGGGCGGGGCGCAGGTGCCGACCTCCATGCCGCCCGCAGCCCAAAGGGCCGAGGCCTCCCGCGTCAGACGGCACTTTTCGGCCGGGTCTGCGGTGTTAAGCGCGGCGACGGCGGCGGCGGCAAGCGTCGTCATGCCGCACCTGCCAGCCGGGCCAGGGCCTCGGGTCCGTTGAACTCCAGCACCTTCATCTGGTCGTCAAAGCTGCCCAGGTCCTCGTAGAAGCGCAGGGCGCGGCCGTTGTCGTCGCGCACCGGCAGCCACAGGCTTTCCGCGCCGCGCGCGGTGGCCTCCCGCGACAGCCCGGCCATCAGCGCCTTGCCGACGCCCAGGCCGCGCCCGGCCGGGGTCACGTAGAGGTCCATCAGCCACAGCCCCGGCGCCGCGCGATAGGAATTGTAGGTGTTGGTGAACAGCGCGTAGCCGATCACCGCGTCCTCCCGTTCCGCCAGCAGGACCGAGAAATGCGGCGTCGGCCCGAAGGCGTCGCGCAGCACGATCTCGGGCGTGAACGGCAGCACGCCGCCATGCTCCGCATCCAGCGCGTTGGCGAGGGCGGAGATGGTGGCGGCGTCGGCCGGGGTGGCGGGGCGGACCGTCAGTGTCATGCCAGATCCTGCGCCGCCTTCAGCACGGCCTCGGCATGGCCGGGGATCTTGACCTTGCGCCACGCCTGGCGGACCGCGCCGTCGGGGCCGATCAGGAAGGTGGCGCGCTCGATGCCCATGTACTTGCGGCCGTACATGGATTTTTCCACCCACACGCCGTAGTCGTCGCACAGCGTTCCCTCGGCATCCGACAGCAGGGGGAAGGGCAGGGCGTGCTTTTCGACGAACTGGTCCTGCTTCTTGACCGGGTCCTTGGACGCGCCGAGCACCACGACGTTCACCTTGGCGAACTGCTCGTGCAGGTCGCGAAAGGCCTCGGCCTCCTTGGTGCAGCCCGACGTCAGGGCCTTGGGATAGAAGAACAGGGCGACCGACTTGCCCTTGAGGCTGGCCAGGGACACCTGCTGTCCGCCGCTGGCCGGAAGGTCGAAGGCGGGGGCGGTCTGGCCGGGTTCAACGGTCATGAAACTTTACTCCATAGGGGCGGGTTCGCCCCGTTCTAGTCTTGTGGGGCGGGTTCGCCGACACGGCTACGGGCGTCTTCGGCCGGATCTTCGATCAGGCGGCGGAACACGGCGTGGACCTTGGCGTAGGTTTCGATCATGCGGGCCTGCAACGTCTCGAAGGTCGGCTCGTCGGCGGTGCGGGCGAGCTTTTCCTTGAGGCCGGGAGGGGCCTCGTCGGGTTTGAAGGTGCCCTCGATGGAGTGGCGCAGCACGCCCTGGATGGCCAGCCACAGGCCTTGCGCCTCGGTCAGGATGTTGGCGTCCTCGGGGTCGATCACCCCGGCGCGGCGCAGGCGGTCCAGGGCCTCGGCGACGTTGGGCACGCAGACCTCCGGGAAGTCGTGGCCGTGGCGCAGGATGAGGTACTGCACCGCGAATTCCACGTCGACCAGCCCGCCGCGCGTCAGCTTGACGTCGAAGATGTTGGCCGGCTTGCGCTCGCGGGCCATGCGGGCGCGCATGTCGGCCACATCGACGATCAGCATGTCGGGGTCGCGCTTGCGCATCAGGGCGTCGTGGATGACCCCGCGCGCCGCCTCGGTCAGCGGTTTCGGGCCGCACACCACGCGGGCGCGGGTCAGGGCCATGTGTTCCCAGGTCCAGGCGGCCTCGGCATTGTAGCGGGCGAAGCTTTCCAGGCTGGTGGCCAGCGGCCCCTTGCTGCCCGACGGGCGCAGGCGCAGGTCCACCTCGTACAGGCGGCCCTCGTTGGTCATCACGGTGATGGCGTTGACCAGCCGCTGGGTCAGGCGGATGAAGTAGTCGGTGCGCGACAGCGGCCGCTTGCCGTCCGAGGCCTCGGCGTCGGGGTCGGCGTCGTACACGGTGATGAGGTCGAGGTCGGACGTCGCCGTCATCTCCCGGCCGCCCATCTTGCCCATGGCGATCACCACCATGGCGCCGCCGGCAAGGTGGCCGTGGGCGCGGGCGAATTCCTCCTCGACGGCCGGTTGCAGGCGGCTGAGCACCACGTCGGCGATGGTCGTCAGGGCCTCGCCGGCTTGGCGCGCGTCGCATAGCTTGCGCAGGGTCTGCACGCCGACCTGGAACTTGCGGCCGTTGGCCCACAGCCGCAGCAGGTCGAGCACCTCCTCGAAGCTGCCGCTCTGGCCGAGCAGGGCGTCGAGTTCGGCCCCCAGCTCGGCGGCGCCGGGGGGCGTGTCAAAGAAGCCGGGTGTCAGCACGGTGTCGAGCATGTTGGGGCGGCGGGACAGGACCTCGGCCAGGCGCGGGGCGTCGCCCATGATCTCGGCCACCAGGTCGAGCAGGCCGGGATTGACCTGGAACAGGCTGAACAACTGCACCCCGGCCGGCAGCTTGCCCAGGAACTCGTCGAACCGGAAGAACGCCTGGTCGGGCTGCGCCGTGCGACCCAGCGCCCGCAGCAGGGTCGGCACCAGTTCGGTGAGCATTTCCCGGGCACGGGTCGAGCGGGTCGCCCGGTAGCGCCCGTGATGCCAGCCACGCACCACGGCGCCGATGCCCTGGGGATTGGTGTAGCCGATCTCGGTCAGGGTCTGCAGGGTGTCGGGGTCGTCCTCGTGGCCGGTGAAGACGAGGTTGCCGCCTTCCTCGGACAGGCTGGGGCTGTCCTCGAACAGGTTGGCGTAGTTGCCTTCGACCGTGCACAGCACGTCGCGCAGGGTGGTCGAGAACGCCCCCACGTCGTCGAACCCCATGAAGGCGGCCAGCGCGGCGAGCTTCTCCGGCTCCTTGGGCAGGGTCTGGGTCTGCGCGTCGTCGATCATCTGGAGGCGGTGCTCCAGGCTGCGCAGGAAGCAATAGGCCTCGGTCAGTTCGTCGCACACCGGCTGTTCGACGTGGCCCAGGTCGGTCAGGGCCTGCAGCGCCTCCAGGGTCCGCGCCCGGCGGGCCGCCGGTTCACGGCCGCCCCAGATGAGCTGCTGGGTCTGGGCGTAGAACTCGATCTCGCGGATGCCGCCCCGGCCGAGCTTGATGTTGTGCCCGGCCACCCCGACCACGCCGCAGGCGCGCTGGGCGTTGATCTGGCGCTTGATCGAGTGGATGTCCTGGATGGCGTAGAAGTCCAGCGACTTGCGCCACACGAACGGCCGCAGGTGGCCGACGAACTCGCCCCCGCGCGCAAGGTCGCCGGCCACCGGCCGCACCTTGATCATGGCGGCGCGTTCCCAGTTCTGGCCGAAGCTCTCGTAATAGATCTCCGCCGCGTCGGTGGAGATCGCGACGGCGGTCGAGCCGGGGTCCGGGCGCAGGCGCAGGTCGGTGCGGAACACGTACCCGTCGCCGGTGCGCTCGTCCATGATGCGGACCAGGGCCTTGGTCATGCGGACGAAGAACTCGCCGGGGGTGCGCTTGCCGATGTAGCGGCATATTTCCGGATCGTAGAGCACGATCAGGTCGATGTCGGAACTATAGTTCAGCTCGCCCGCACCGTGCTTGCCCATGCCGAGGATGACGTAGCCGCAGTCGCGGGTTGGCTCTTCGGGGTGGGCCAGTTCGATATGGCCTTCCGCCGCGCCCTGGCGCAGCAGGTGCCCGGCGGCCAGATCGAGCGACAGGTCGGCGTAGTCGGTCAGCGCCCCGGTGACGGAGGTCAGCGGCCACACCTTCGACAGGTCGCCCAGTGCCGCGATCAGCGCCACCCGGCGCTTGGCGATGCGCAAGGCCTTCATGACGCGCGGGGTGTCCAGGTCGGTGCCGACGGCGGCGCGCACGGTGGCGAACGCCTCGGCCAGGGCGGCGTCGGGGCCGTCCTCGACCACCCGGCGCAGCACGGCCGGCTCGCGCAACAGGCACTGCGTGAGGTACGGGCTGTTGCCGAAGCAGGCGTCGAGGATGCGGCGCGCCGGCGCGTCCTCCTCGACTGCGGCGCGCATGAAGGCGGCCAGATCGGGCGTCGTTTCGGCGGCGCGCGTGGCCTCGTCCTGCCAGCGTTCAAGGCCGCGCGCCAGACGGTCGGCGTCGTGGGCGCGGGGGAAGGCGGCAAAGGCGGCGTCGGTGAAGGGAGAGCTTGTCAAATCGGCGTTTCCATCGTCCCCATTTTGGCGCAGACTGCGGCATGCCCCGCGCCGGGTCAAGCGCGCGGGAGTGTCACCCTTCACGGGCCCGCGGAACGGGTTGGGCCCGCTTGTTCTGTTGGAGCTTTCGTCCTGTGGTCCATGGGGCCGTCCACCTGCTTTTTCGCGTCCTTGGGGCGGTCCTGTTCCTGCTTCTGGTTGCTGCTGGTCTGCTCGCCTGGCGCCTGAGCCAGGGGCCGCTGCCGCTCGACCTTTTGACGCCCTACATCGAGGACCTGCTGGCCAGCCCGGAGGATGACTTCCGGCTGAGCATCGGCCAGACCCAACTGACCTGGGAACGCGGCGACGGCGAGCTTGACCTGCGCGCCACCGACGTGCGGGCGCTCAGCACCGACGGCGCCGTGCTGGCCGCGGTGCCCGAGGTCGGCATCGCCCTCCAGCCGCTCGGCCTGCTGCGCGGTCAGGTGCGGCTGTCGGCGGTCGAGGTGATCGGGCCGCACATCCAGTTGCGGCGCGACACCGACGGCGTCGTCCACTTCGGCCTGTGGCACGCCGGGGCGACCGACTCCGGGCAGGGCTCCAGCGCCGACGTCATCGTCGAGGCCCTGTTGCGCGGCCTGAACGCCGAGTCCGAGGGCTTGGCCGCCGGTCTTGGCGCGGTGCGCATCATCGGCGCCGACGCCACCATCATCGACGACGCCCTGAACGCCATCTGGCAGGTGCCCTCGGCCAGCGTCGAGCTGTTGCGCGGCACCGGTGGGGGCATCGACCTGTCGGCCCAACTCGAGGTCGCCCTGCCCGACGGCACGACCCACCTGGACGTGGTCGGCGGGCTCAATCCGGTGACCTGGGGCATCGACCTTGACGCCACCTTCGCCAACCTTCGCCCCGCCGCCCTGGCCGGGTTTTCCGAACACCTCGCCCTGCTCGGCGCGGCCGACCTGCCGCTGGGCGGGACGGTCAGCCTGACCCTTGCCACCACGCCCCGTCTGGTGGTGGAGGATGTGGCCGTGGCCCTGACCGGCGGGGCGGGAACGCTGCGCCTGCCCGACCCGGTGGCGACCGACTACGCCGTGCGCGGCCTGACGTTCAGGGGCAGCGCCTCGGCCAGCACCGACGCGGTGCTGATCGAAACCCTGGAGATCGTCCTGGACCGGCCGGACGGCGTCGAAGGGTCCGGCGAGTCGATTGCGCGGGTCAGCGCCACCCTCGGCCGGGGCGCGGAAAGCGGCTTCGTGGCCGAAATCGCCGCCTCGGTCGAGAATGTCCCGGTCGATGCCTTGCCCCACTGGTGGCCCCGCCCGGTGGCGCCCAATCCCCGCGAATGGGTGACCGAGCGGCTGTCGGCGGGGCTGGTGCCGCGCGGACAATGGGCGGTGACGCTGGCCGGCCCGACCGTTCAGGACATGGTGCCGACCAGCTTCAGCGGCACCTTGCGGGCCGAGGGGGTAACCGTCGACTACCTGCCGCCGATGCCCAAGGCGGTCGGGGCGGCGGCCGATGTGACCTTTGCCCTGGACACCATCACGGCGGCCCTGGAGCGCGGCGAGGTGCCGGACCTCGGCGGTCCTCCCTTGAAGGTGACCGGGGGGCTCATCGCCTTCCACGGCCTGGACACCGACGACAGCGACGCGGTCATCAACCTGGATATCGAGGGCGGGCTGCTCCAGGCCCTGCGCCTGATCGACCATCAGCCGCTGGGCTACACCTCGACCCTCGGCCTGTCGCCCAAGGGGGCGTCGGGGCAGGTGAGGACAGACCTCAAGCTGGCCTTTCCGCTGCTCGCCAACCTGCCGCTCGATGCCCTGACGGTCGAGACGTCGGCCGTCATCACCGACGCCTTTTTGCCGGGCGCGGTGTTCGGCCGCGACCTCAGCGAAGGCAACCTGACCCTGGCCGTGGACACCTCCAGCCTGGAAGCGCGCGGGCAGGCCCTTATCGGCGGCGTGCCGGCCGGCTTCGTGTGGCGCGAGATCTTCAGCGGCAAGCCGCATCGCAGCCACTACGCCGTGCAGGCGGTGGTGGAGGAGGACAAGCGCGACGTCTTCGGGCTGGATTTCCCGCCGTTCACCGCGCCGTTCCTGACCGGCCCGGTCAAGGCCGACATCGAACTCACCGTGGTCAGCCGCACCCTGTCGACCCTGGGCGCCCACCTGGATCTGGCCGGCGCGGGCATAGAGATCCCCGGCTTCGACTGGACCAAGGCGCCCGGCGTGCCGGCCCAGGCCAGCGTTTCGGTGCGCATGGCCGGCGGCGACGTGCGCGAGGTGCCGAGCTTTGTCGTCCGCTCCCCCACCGGGTCGCGCGGCCCGCTGGTCGCCGAGGGGCGGGTGCGCCTGCACGAGGCGACGTCCGACCTGGACCGCATCGAGTTCTCGCGCCTGGAACTGGGCGAAACCGAGATGGCCGGCGCGGTCGTGGTGCAGCCCGACGGAACCTGGGACGTCACCGTCAAAGGCCCGGCGTTCGATGCCACGCCGTTCCTGTCGGGCGGGCCGCGCGGCCCCGAGCTTCATCCCGAAACCGCCATCGTGGAACAGGGCGTGACCTTGCCGCCGCTGCGCATCGCCGGTGAGTTCGACGTGGTGTGGCTGGCCGAGGACGGCACCATGGAAACCGTCCGGGTCGATCTCGACCGCCGTGACGACCAGTGGCGGGCGGCCCGCCTGGACGGCCTGCTGGAGGGCAAGACGCCGTTCACCTACCTGTTGACCCCGGCCACTCCGGCGGTGCTCGACGGCAACCGCGTATTCTCGGCGGCGACAGAGGATGCCGGGGCGCTGCTGCGCTCGCTCGACCTGATCGGCACGGTGCGGGGCGGCCGCCTCGAAGCCTCTGGCACCGTGGACCCGGCGGGCAAGGCGGTCGGGCGTCTGCGCATCGACGACTATCGGCTGGTCGAGGCGCCGGTGCTGGCGCAGTTGTTGTCGGTCGCCGCGCTGACCGGCATCCTCGACGCCCTGACCGGCGAGGGCATCGCGTTCCAGACCCTGGAGGCGCCGTTCACCTATGCGGACGACGTGCTGACCCTGACCGACTTCCGCACCCACGGCAGTTCCCTGGGCCTGACCGGCGACGGCACCATAGACCTGGGGCGCGATGAACTGACGGTCGGCGGAACGCTCATTCCGGCCTATGTGGTCAACAGCCTGCTTGGCAGGATCCCGCTGGTCGGCGGGTTGTTGTCCGGGTTCGAGAAGGACGGCGGCCTGTTCGCCGCGTCCTACACGGTGCGTGGCCCCACAACCAAGCCCGAGATCAGCGTCAATCCCCTGACCGCCCTGGCGCCGGGCTTCCTGCGCAACATCTTCGGGCTGGTCAGTCCCGCCCAAGAGCCGGATTCCGCAGACCCCGCGGCCGACCCTTCGCAGTAGGCCCACCTTCCACACGTTTCATGGACCCTTTCCGCCCGTCGGGCCGTTGTTCAGTCGAATGCGACCGACGGCGGGAGCGGGCGAGATGGCGGAGTCCCTTGGGGCGCTTTTCGGGGATGCGGTGCTGCTGGCGCGCCTGCAGTTCGCGTTCACCATTGCCTTCCACATTCTGTTTCCGGCCTTCACCATCGGCCTTGCGTGGTGGCTGGTGGTGCTCGATGCCCTGTGGATCCGCACCGGCCGCGACGTGTATTCCGCCCTGCATCGCCGGTGGACCGGAATCTTCGCGGTGTCGTTCGGCATGGGCGTGGTGTCGGGCATCGTCATGTCCTACCAGTTCGGCACCAACTGGAGCCGCTTTTCCGACATCGCCGGGCCGATCATGGGGCCGCTGCTGTCCTACGAGGTCCTGACCGCCTTCTTCCTGGAGGCCGGGTTCCTCGGCATCATGCTGTTCGGGCGCGGCCGGGTGCCGCCGTGGGTCCATATGACGGCCACCGTCCTGGTGGCGGTCGGCACCCTGATCTCGGCCTTCTGGATCCTGGCCGCCAACAGTTGGATGCACACCCCGCAGGGGTTCGAGATGGTTGACGGGCGGTTCCATCCGGCCAGTTGGTGGGACGTGGTGTTCAACCCGAGCTTCCCCTATCGCTTCACCCACATGGTTCTGGCGACCTTCCTGACCACCGCCTTCGCGGTCGGTGCGGCGGGCGCCTTTGCGCTGCTCAAGCGGCCGGGCGACGAGGCCGGGAAGATGATGGTGTCCATGGCCATGTGGATGGCGCTGTTCACCGCCCCGGCCCAGGTGCTGGCTGGCGACCTGCACGGCCTGAACACCTTCGAGTACCAGCCGGCCAAGGTGGCGGCCATGGAGGGGCATTTCGAAACCCGTACCGGCGCGCCGCTCATCCTGTTCGGCATTCCCGATGTCGAGGCCCGCGAAACCCGCCATGCCGTCGAGGTGCCGTTGCTCGGCAGCTTCATCCTGACCCACGACTGGGAGGGCGAGGTGCGCGGCCTGGACGCCTTTCCGCGCGACGAATGGCCGCCGGTGCCGGTGGTGTTCTTCTCGTTCCGCATCATGGTCGCGCTGGGCATGCTGATGATGGCGGTGGCGCTGCTCGCGGCGGCCCTGCGGCCGAAGGGGCGGATCTATCGCAACCGGGCGTTCCTGCGCCTGCTCGTGGCCTGCGGGCCGGCAGGGTTCGCCGCCATCCTGGCCGGCTGGGTGACCACCGAGGTCGGCCGCCAGCCGTGGCTCATTCAGGGGCTGATGCGCACCGTGGACGGCTCGTCGCTGGTGTCGGCCGGGCAGGTCGGCACGTCGCTGGTGGTGTTCGTCGTGGTCTATACGGCGGTGTTCGGGGCCGGGACGTTCTATGTCCTGCGCCTGATGGGGCTGCCGGTGGACCTCAAGCCGCCGCCCACCCAGCCGCCGCAGGGACATCGGCCGATGCGTCCCCTGTCGGCCGCCGAGCAGCCGCTCGATTCGCCGTTCGACCCGTCCAGGGGAGGCTGAGGCCATGGACTACGCCCTGATCTTCGCCCTCATCATCGCCTTTGGCGTGTTCATGTACGTGTTCATGGACGGGTTCGACCTGGGGGTCGGCATCCTGTTCCCCTTCGCCGGGCGGAGCGAGGAAGAGCGCGACACCATGATGAACACCGTCGCCCCGGTGTGGGACGGTAACGAAACGTGGCTGGTGTTGGGTGGCGCGGCCCTGTTCGGCGCCTTTCCGCTGGCCTACGCGACCATCCTGCCGGCCCTGTACCTGCCGCTTCTCATCATGCTGGTCGCCCTGATCTTCCGGGGCGTGGCGTTCGAGTTCCGGTTCAAGACCGTGCGCGCCAAGCACGTGTGGAGCATCGCCTTTGCCGGTGGTTCGATGGTCTGCGCCTTCGCCCAGGGGGTGGTCCTGGGAGCCTACATCTCGGGCTTCCTGATCGAGGCGCGGGACTTCGTCGGCGGCGCCTTCGACTGGTTCGGGATGTTTCCGCTGTTCACCGGGCTGGCGGTGGTCGCCGGCTACGCAGCACTCGGCTGCGGCTGGCTCATCATGAAGACAGAGGGCGAGCTGCAGGAGCGTTGCTTTCGCATCATGCCCGGCCTGATCGCCGTGCTGCTGCTGGCCATCGTCGTGGTCAGCATCTGGACGCCGTTCGTCGAGCCGCGCATCGCCACGCGCTGGTTCTCGCTGCCCAACCTGTTCCTGCTGGCCCCGGTGCCGCTGGCGGTCGGCCTGTGCGGCCTGGCCCTGGCCCGCGCCATCCGCCGCCGCCGCGACGTCCAGCCCTTCGTGCTGACCCTGGCCCTGTTCGCGCTGTCCTTCATCGGCCTGGGCATCAGCCTGTGGCCGGTGGTGGTGCCCCCCGACATCACCATCTGGGACGCCGCCGCCCCCGACGAAAGCATGGCCTTCCTGCTGGTCGGCGTGGCCATCCTCATCCCGGTAATCCTGACCTACACCGCCTACACGTACTATGTGTTCCGGGGCAAGGTCAGGGCCGGGGAGGGGTACCATTAGGCCCCGGCTTGTGCCAAGATCGCGCCCGTTCCGGGGGAGACTATTGGCATGGCGGAAGCTTACAGAATGCACCGTCTGGCGGACAACCAGACGCTTTCCGACGCCGACTGCGCGGGGATAAAAAGCGCCGTCGAGTTCGCCCGTCAACTTCACTTTCAAGCCGGGCGGCATATCGCCGAAAGCGGCCTGGACAGTTCGCTGTTCCTGCCGGGTCCCGTGTGGCAGGAGTTCGTGAAGGCTGACTACACGTTCGCATGGCCGGAATTCCATATTAACCTCACGCGCGCCCTGTCCACATTTTCGGGCTTTCACCTGTTCGTGTGGGCGCATTGCAGCAGCCGCTGGTACGACGCGGAAAAGGCCACGGCCTTTTACGACAAGGTCTTCGAGGCGGAAAACAAGACCGGGGATTTCTACGAGACGGTCTTTTGCGCGGCGAATCCCGGTGCGCTGCTCGACAAGATCCTTGATGACGACTTGGACGTGGGCGCGCGGATGCAAATGTCCGCCTCCACCTTCGTCGAGGGATGGGAGCGGATGGTTGCCTCGGTTCCGGAAAAGTACTGGCTGACCCTGCCGCCGGTGGCCGGAGAAGTCGGCATCATCCACCGTAACCGCATCATCAACCACGACCTCATCGGGTATCAGACGCGGGTCAATGCCCTATACGGCGCGGGCGTGCTGGACCGCATCGAGGACACCATCGCCCGGCACGGCCATGCCACCTACATGGAGATCGGGTCAGGCAGCGGAGCGTTTGCCTTCGCCTTGAGCCAGTGTTTTGGCGGCGCGCTGCGGGTCTGTCTGATCGACCTGCCGCAGTCCCTGTGCAGCGCCGTCGGATACCTCGGTCTTGCCGCCGGGATCGAGGCGGTGGAAGTGGTCGGGCCGGGGCAGGACCGGATTGCCGGAAAACCCTACACCTTGATCGCCAACTACCTGCTGCCGCACTACGACGGCCTGCTTCCAAAATTCGACGTGGTGCACAACGCCATTTCCCTGAACGAAATGACGGCGGCCCAGGTGGACTACTACGGTCGCTTCATCAAGGCGCATTTGGCCGAGGCGGGTGTTTTCCATCTCGCTCAAGGAGAGTCCTACAACGACGGCCACGTAAACGCGCTGGAGATCATGAACTCGATCTTCGACAAGAAAGACATCGTGCGCGGCAACGAGTTGAACGGCGTTCGTCTTCAGGAAGATCTGAACACCTTCTATTTCCTGTAGGGCGGGCGGGGGACACGTCCCGCGCCCGCCAGCCGGTTCCCTTATCCCGCCTTCACCAGCGCATGACGCTTCTTTCCCGCCGACAGCTTGATCTGGCCGTCAATCAGGGCCGAGCCGTCGACGGTGGCGTTCTCGTCGTCCACCTTGGCGTCGTTGAGGCGGATGCCGCCGCCGCGGACCAGGCGGCGGGCTTCGCCCTTGGAGGCGGCCAGTCCGGCGGTGACCAGCAGGTCGAGCACCGACATGCCGGCCGACAGTTCCCAGGCCGGGACATCAACGGTCGGCAGGTCCTCGCCGGCGCCGCCCTTTTCGAAGGTTTCCTCGGCCGTGCGGCGGGCATGGGCGGCGGCTTCGGGGCCGTGGCACAGGGTGGTCACGGCGTCGGCGAGGACCTTCTTGGCGTCGTTGATGGCGGCGCCTTCAAGCGACTCCAGGGTCTTGATCTCGGCCTCGGGCAGTTCGGTGTACAGGCGCAGGAAACGGCCGACATCGGCGTCCTCGGCATTGCGCCAGAACTGCCAGAATTCATAGGCCGACAGCTTTTCCTCGTTGAGCCACACGGCGCCGGTGGCGCTCTTGCCCATCTTGGCGCCCGACGACGTGGTCAGCAGCGGCGAGGTCAGGCCGAACGCCTCGCTGCCGCCGCACCGGCGGGTCAGCTCCATGCCGTTGATGATGTTGCCCCACTGGTCCGACCCGCCCATCTGCAACCGCACGCCGCTACGGCGGTTGAGTTCGAGGAAGTCGTAGCCCTGGAGGATCATGTAGTTGAATTCGAGGAAGGTCATCGGCTGTTCACGATCGAGCCGCAGCTTCACCGAATCGAAGCTCAGCATGCGGTTGATGGTGAAGTGGACGCCGTAGTCGCGCAGGAATGAAATATAGTTCAGGTTGTCCAGCCAATCGGCATTATTGACCATGACCGCGTCGGTCGGGCCGTCGCCGAAGGTCAGGTATTTCGAAAATACCTTTTTGATCCCGTCGATGTTGGCGGCGATCTGCTCGTCGGTGAGCATCTTGCGGGCCTCGTCGCGGCCTGTCGGGTCGCCGATGCGGGTGGTCCCGCCGCCCATCAGCACGACCGGCTTGTGGCCGCACTTCTGCAGCCAGCGCAGCATCATGATCTGGATGAGAGACCCGACGTGCAGGCTGTCGGCGGTGGCGTCGAACCCGATATAGGCCGGCACGACCCCGGCGGTGAGGGCGGCATCGAGCCCTTCCAGGTCGGTGCACTGGTGGACATAGCCGCGCTCGATCACCGTCTTGAGGAACGGGGAACGCATGGTGGCGGTCGTTGTCATGATCGGGTTCTCTTGCTGTCAGGAATAGCCGAAGGGAGCCGCGTCGTTTACCATACTCGGCCACCCCGAACAACGCAGGGACGCCGCTCATGCCCACCGGGCCAGTCATTACCGCCATCGGATTGATGAGCGGCACGTCCATGGACGGCATCGACGCGGCGCTGATCGACACGGACGGCGTGCGGGTGACGGCGCTCGGGCCGCGCCTGACCCTGCCCTATGACGAGGCGTTCCGCCGGGAATTGCGCGGAGTTCTGGGCGAGGCTGCCGCCCCGGACCGGGTCGCGGCGGTGGAAAGCGCGCTGACGGCGGCCCATGCCGACGCCGTGCGCGCCCTGCTCACCGAAGCCGGGCTGGCCCCCAACGCGGTCGGCGTGATCGGCTTCCACGGCCACACCATTTTCCATGCCCCGGAGCGGCGCGTGACCCGCCAGATCGGCGACGGCGCGGCCCTGGCCCGGGCGACCGGCATCCCGGTGGTGTTCGACCTGCGCAGCGCCGACGTGGCGGCCGGCGGGCAGGGCGCGCCGCTGGTCCCGGTGTTCCACCAGGCCCTGGCGGCCGACCTGGAACGGCCGGTGGCGGTGCTCAACCTGGGCGGCGTCGGCAATGTGACGGGATTGGGCAGGGACGGCGATCCGGTGGCCTTCGACACCGGCCCCGGCAACGCCCTGATCGACGACTGGTGCGCCCGCCACACCGGGCAGGCGATGGACCGCGACGGCGCCCTGGCGGCGGCGGGAACGGTCGATGAGGGGGTGGTGCAAAGGCTGCTTGGCCATGCGTACTTCGCGGCGCCGCCGCCCAAGTCTCTGGATCGCGATGCCTTTGCCGCCTTCATGGCCGAGGTCGAGGGCCTGTCGCCGGCCGACGGCGCCGCGACCCTGGCCGCCTTCACCGCTGCCACCGTGGCCGCCGCGCGGGCGCACCTGCCCGACGCCCCGCGCCGCTGGCTGGTGACCGGCGGCGGGCGGCTCAATCCGGTCCTGATGGCCGGCCTGCAGGCCCGCCTGAACGTCCCGGTCGAGCCGGTCGAGGCGGTCGGCTGGGATGGCGATGCCCTGGAAGCCCAGGCCTTCGCGTTTCTCGCGGTGCGGTCCCTGCGCGGTCTGCCCCTGACGTGGCCGACCACCACCGGCTGCCCGGCGCCGATGACCGGCGGCCGGTTGGCTGCGGTGGAGTGACCTCAGGCGTGGGCCGTCACATAGGCGTCCACGGCCTCGGACATCGCTTCCATGTGGCTGGTGAAGAAGTGGTTGGCGCCGGGGATGGTCGTGTACTTGATGGTGATGTTTTTCTGCGCCTGCAGCTTGTTCGCCAATTTGTGGACCGATGGTTCGGGCACGACTTCGTCGGCCGTGCCGTGGACGATCAGGCCCGATGACGGGCATGGCGCCAGGAACGTGAAGTCGTAAACGTTGGCCGGCGGAGCGACCGACACGAATCCCGCGATCTCGGGACGTCGCATCAGCAACTGCATGCCGATCCAGGCGCCGAACGAGAAGCCGGCGACCCAGCAGCTCTCTGCGTTGGGGTTGATGGTCTGCATCCAGTCCAGCGCCGACGCGGCATCGGACAACTCGCCCTGGCCATTGTCGAAGGTCCCCTGGGACCGCCCGACGCCACGGAAGTTGAACCGCAGGACGGAGAAGCCACGGCGGGCGAACACATGGTGGAGGTTGTAAACCACCTTGTTGTTCATGGTCCCGCCATGCTGGGGATGCGGGTGCAGCACGAGGGCGATGGGCGCGTTGGCCACCTTGGAGTGGTGGTACCGGCCTTCGAGGCGGCCCTCCGGGCCATTGAAAATGACTTCGGGCATGTTCGCTTTATCGTTGCTGGAGGGCGGGGCGAAAACGGAAGGGCAAGGCTATACGATACCTTTTCGAAGAACCTGATATGTGACTACCACACTACGGCTTCAAACAGAAAACCGCGCGAATGTGCGGCGTCAAACTTGACCGGGATACTCGGGGAACCTATAGTCACCCTAAGGCTGGCAGGGCTAAAGAAGGGCGTGTAGGATGGTGCCGCGGCACTCCCTGTCGTCTTCTCCACCCGATGCCGGCCCGGCAGCAAGAAGGTCCCCCTTCATCCGCGCCCGGCGCGCGAACGGAGGGGATACTAGCACATCAACGACCACGGCTTTCAACGGCTATGTTTTTTGCGCGCCTCAAGGAAGATATCGACACCATCATGACCCGGGATCCGGCCGCTCGGTCGCGCCTCGAGGTTGTGCTGTGTTACCCCGGTGTGCACGCCATGCTGGCGTACCGCGTATCGCACTGGTTCTGGGGGCGTAACCTCAAGCTGCTGGCCCGTTGCGTGTCGCATCTGGCCAAGGTGTTCACGGGGGTGGAGATCCATCCCGGGGCCACCGTCGGCCGCCGCGTGTTCATCGATCACGCCACCGGCGTGGTCATCGGCGAGACGGCCGAGGTCGGCGACGACGTCACCCTGTACCAGGGCGTCACCCTGGGCGGCACGTCGCTGGAGCGCGGAAAACGGCACCCGACTCTGCACGACGGCGTCATCGTCGGATCGGGCGCGCAGATTCTGGGGCCGCACATCATCGGCGCCGGGGCCCGTGTGGGGGCCAACGCGGTGGTGTTGCAGGACGTGCCGCCGGGCGTGACGGTGGTCGGGATTCCAGCCCGCGCCGTGCTCAGCAAGCAGCGCAACCAGGCCGAAGAGTTTTGCGCCTACGGAATGCCGCGCGAGGAACTGCCCGACCCGGTGGCCCGCGCCATGGATCAACTGCGTGACCAGGTTTGCGTCCTGGCCAAGCGCGTCGAGGAACTCGAAGGCCAGGCGGCCGAGGCCGAAGGCCGGGGTCGCTCGCCCGAACCGGGCCGGCTGCCGCGCGTGGTCGCCGCCTCGGCCGGGGACGACTCGCCAGTGGATGGAGTCGCCGGCGACGAGGGCTCTGGTCCGCAGGAAGAACAGAAACACGGGCCGGCGGTGGCCGCCGGCAGCGGGCAGGGATGACACCCGCCTCCGCATGAACACCATGAAGGGGCCGCAGGCAGTCCGGAAACGGGCGTCGCCGGTTCTTAGGGAGTATGGACGGTGAGACTCAGCACAAAAGGGCGTTATGCGGTCATGGCAATGGCCGACCTGGCCTCGCACAGCAGCGGCAAGCCCGTTGCGCTGGCCGACATTGCCGAGCGGCAGGAGATCTCGCTCTCCTACCTCGAGCAGCTTTTCGGGCGTCTGCGCAAGGGCGGCCTGGTCAAGAGCGTGCGCGGTCCCGGTGGCGGATACCTGCTGTCGCGGGTTCCTGCGGAGATGCGGATTTCCGACATCATCCTGGCCGTGGACGAACCGATCCAGACCACCCGCTGCACCCCCGGCAGCCCGGCCGGCTGCCATAACAACAAGGGCCGCTGCATGACCCACGACCTGTGGGAAGAACTGGGCAACCAGATCTATCTGTACCTCAGCGCGGTGACCCTGGAGATGGTGGTCGGGCGCAAGGTGCTGGGCACCAGCGGCCTGTTCCGGGAACCCGCCGCGGCGGGATCGACGCAAGCTGCCCAATAAGGGTCCAATGCCGCAGCCGGTCTATCTGGACTACAACGCCACGGCGCCGGTCTTGCCGGCTGCCGTCGAGGCGGTGGCCGAAGCCCTGCGGGCAGGCGGCAATCCGTCTTCCGTCCATGGAGTCGGCCGCGCCGCGCGCGCCCGCATGGAAGACGCGCGGGAGGCCGTGGCGCACCTTGTCGCGGCGCGGCCCGATCAGGTGACCTTCACCTCCGGCGGGACCGAGGCTGTGGCGCTGGCCCTGCATGGGGTCGCCGGTCGCCCGGCGCTGGTGTCGGCCGTCGAGCATCCCTGCGTCCTCGAAGCCCTGCCCGGGGCCGAACGCATTCCGGTGACGCCCGATGGCGTGGTGGACCTCGGCTGGCTGGCCGAGCGCCTGGAGCGTGGCCCGGCCCCTGCCGTGGTGGCGGTCATGCTGGCCAACAATGAAACCGGCGTCATCCAGCCGGTGGCCGAGGTCGCCGCGCTGGCCCGCAAGGCCGGCGCCCTCGTGTTCTGCGACGCCGTGCAGGGACCGGGCAAGATCGCCGTCGATCTGGACGGGCTGGGCGTCGATTTCCTGGCCTTGTCGGCCCACAAGATGGGCGGCCCCCAGGGCGTCGGCGCGCTGGTCGCCCGCGTGCCGGACTCGTTTTCCGCCCTGGTGCGCGGCGGCGGCCAGGAGCGCGGCCGGCGCGGCGGCACCCAGAACACTCCCGGCATTGCCGGATTCGGGGCGGCGGCGCGGCAGTGTGCGCCTCTGTCGCTGGACCTGCGCGACCGCCTCGAGGCCGGCATCCGCCGTATCGCGCCCCAGGCGGTGATCTGGGGCGAGCGGGCGGCGCGCCTTCCCAACACCACCTGCGTCGGCTTGCCCGGCATCGACCAGCAGCGCCAACTCATGGCGCTGGACCTGGCCGGAGTCGCCGTGAGCGCCGGGTCGGCCTGTTCGTCGGGCAAGGTGGCACCGTCGCATGTCCTGACCGCCATGGGCGCGGCGCCCGACCAGGCGCGGCAGGCGGTGCGGGTCAGTCTCGGCTGGGCAACGCAGGCCAATGACATCGATCGCTTTCTGGAAGCCTGGGCGCGGCTTGTGCCGGCCGTGGCCTGAAGCGAACGGTCCAAAACCCCTTGCCGCGGCGCAGCGGGAACGCTATCCATGGCCCCTTGGTCCGCGCAGAATTTCTTATACTCGGAGACAGGCCCCTCATGCCCAAGATGACTTTTGTCGAGCCGGACGGAACCCGCCACGAGGTGGAGGCCCCGGAAGGCCTGTCGGTGCTGGAAATCGCTCACCGCAACGACGTTGACCTTGAAGGCGCGTGCGAAGGCTCGCTGGCGTGCTCGACCTGCCACGTGATCGTCGATCCGGAATGGTACGCCGCCCTCGAAGAACCGACCGAGGACGAGGAAGACATGCTCGACCTGGCGTTCGGCCTGGCCAAGACGTCGCGCCTGGGCTGCCAGATCATCATGAGCGACAAGCTCGACGGCCTGACCGTGCGCCTGCCCGAAGGCAGCCGCAACGCGCTGAGCGACTGACCGGACGCGTTTTCTGGGGGAAGAGGGCGGGCTCTGCCCGCGCCCGCCAGGAGGCGAGGCCTCCTGGACCTCGGGAATGGTGATTTTCCTGCCGCGCGCAGCGCATTTTTCCCTACGTCCGGAAGAATGCCTGCGGCGCAAGGAAGTTCCGTGCCAAGCATGGGTTCCAAGGGCCAATGGCCCTTGGCGGGTCTGGGCAGCGCCCAGCCTTTGTACGACTAAACTGGCCAAGATCCCTCGGGGGGACGGGGTCCGGCGCCACCTGATGGACCGGACGCGATGACTATTATTGAGACGGAAAGCCTCGACCTTGCCATGGATCTGCCTGGCCGGCCGGGCGACCATCGCGTGGTGGTCGCCATGTCCGGCGGGGTGGACAGCTCGGTCACGGCGGCGGTGCTGCTGGAGCGCGGCTACGACGTGGTCGGCGTGACCATGCAGCTTTACGACGCCGGGATGACCGTCGGCGCCTCGCGCACCTGCTGCGCCGGGCAGGATATCTATGACGCGCGCCGGGTGGCCGACCGGCTGGGCATCCCCCACTATGTGGTCGATTACGAGAGCACCTTCCTGACCGACGTCATGGAGGCCTTCGCCGACAGCTATGTGTCGGGCGAAACCCCGGTGCCCTGCGTGCTGTGCAACCAGACGGTCAAGTTCCGCGACCTGCTGACGGCGGCCCGTGACCTGGGCGCGGCGGCGCTGGCGACCGGGCACTATGTGCGCCGGGTGCCGGGCGCGCGGGGGGTGAGCGGGGGGGCGGAGCTGTGGCGCGGTGCCGACCATGGACGCGACCAGTCCTATTTCCTGTTCACGACGACGGGGCCGCAGCTCGACCTGCTGCGCTTCCCGCTCGGCGCCCTGTCCAAGGACGAGACGCGGGCTCTGGCGCGCCGCCATGACCTGGCGGTGGCCGACAAGCCCGACAGCCAGGACATCTGCTTCGTGCCCGACGGCGACTATGCCCGTGTGGTCGAGAAGCTGCGCCCCGGCGCCATCGAGCCGGGTGACATCGTGCACGTGGACGGCACGGTGCTGGGCCGCCACAAGGGCATCATCCATTACACGGTGGGCCAGCGCCGGGGCCTGGACATCGGCGGCACGGCGGACCGCCTGTACGTGATCCGCGTCGAGCCCGAAACCCGCCGCGTCATCGCCGGCCCGCGCGAGGCCCTGGGCCGCACGGAGTTCACCCTGCGCGGCGTCAACTGGCTGGGCGGGGAGGGCGGCATCCCGGCCGCCGGCGTGCGCGTGGAGGTCAAGGTCCGCAACTCCTTCCGCCCCGCCGCAGCCACGGTGTCGGGCCTCGGCGAAGGCGCCGCCCGCGTGGTCCTGGACGCCCCGGTGGACGGCGTCGCGCCGGGCCAGGCCTGCGTGTTCTACGCCGGTGAACGCATGTTGGGCGGCGGCTGGATCGTTCGACAGCCGGCATCGTAAGAAACCTTGTTGACAGCCCCCGCGGGACCATTTATATCCTGCGACCTCGCTGAGGCGGAGTAGCTCAGTTGGTTAGAGCAGCGGAATCATAATCCGCGTGTCGGGAGTTCGAGTCTCTCCTCCGCTACCATTCAAGCCCCTGAAACCAAACGGTTTCGGGGGCTTTACCTTTGATAATCCGCAACCCCAAAAAATCGGTATGCCCAAAAATATGCCGTGGCGGATTTGTCACAGGTCCTGCGCAGTCAGGGAGAATGCGGGTTTGAGGGGGGCTGCGGGTATGCCGCATAGTATGCCCGGTGCCTACTCGTCCTCCATGTCGCCGGCCCACTCCGTCTCCTCGTCGATCACCAGGGCTGATGCCGGGACTGAGTCGAGCAGCGCCTCGATCGCCCGTGTGTCGGCGCGGATGCGGTCGGCGTCCTGCTGGAGGTGTTCCGACCTCAGGAAGGCGTAGGCCCGCTCGGTCGTGGTGACGCTCTTGTGTCCCAGCCAGATACTGACCCGTTTGATGTCGAGGCGGTGAACCTGCAACAGCCGGCACGCCGAGGTCCTGCGAAGGTCATGGAAGGTGAAGTGCCGCACGCCCGCCTTGAGTTCGGTAGCCTTGAGCCCGCGCGTCACCTTGCCGTAGCGGGCACCCGTCTTCTGCTTGTGGAAGACCCACCGGCTGTTCTTCGCCGCCTGTGTCCTGTCTGCCGCCTTGATCTCGCGCAGCACAGCCACAGCGCGGGCCAGGAGGGGCACTTTCCGGCCTTCCATCGTCTTGGTTTCGTTCTGCCAGAGCTGGAGGTATGGCTGCTCGACTTCCCAATGGACGTCGTTCCGCTCCAGCGACAGCAATTCGTCAAGCCTCAGCCCGGTCTCGATGGCGAAGACGATCATGCGATGGAGATACGGCCTGGCCACGGCAAGAACCTTCTGCTCTTCCTCAAGGCTGAGGTATCGCTCACGCGGCGGGCCGTTGCTGAGCCGACCGCGCCCGTGCTGGCGCTTCCGCGCCTTCAGGAAGGCGAGTACCGGATTGGGCAGCTTCTCCAATTCCCAGTATGTCGTGCCAATTCCCCAGGCGCTGGACAGGCAGTTGAGGTCCCGCACGATGGTGGTCCCGGACACGCCGTCGCGACGCCGGGCGGACTCGTAGTCATAGAGGACGGTGGCACCGATGTCCTTCAGGCGGCGCCCGGTGAAATGCGGCGTGAGGGCCTTTGCAGACGTCCGGTAGCGGCGCGCCGAGGCCGCAGCCAAGTTGGGCGCGTGCTGTTCGAGGAGCAGCAGCATCAGGTCATCGTAGGTGTATCCTCCGTCGATCTCGATGGCCATGTTGCCATCAACCCTGTCCAGGATGTCCCGCAACTTCTTGTCCGCGACCTGCTTGTTGGTGGTCTTCAGGCTCATGCGCTGCTCCTTGCCATCGCGCATGAACCGGCCCCACCAGTACCGGCTGTTCGCCGGCTGAAATAAGGACGCCATCAGTCCAACCCCAGCAGTGTGGCGAGTCTATTGGACGCCGGAGAATGACGCTGCGGGCTTGGCCCGCGCTTGATGTCGGGGACCTCAGGCGGTCGGACCTCATGGCTTTTCCACCACGCCATGAAGCGCTTGGGATCAAAACTCCACTTGCCCCCGTTGCCGGCCACCTGCACGGCGCCAGGGACCTCTCCGGCGGCAGCCTTGCCGGTCCAGTACCGGGAGCTGAAGCCGGTAATCTGTGCGAGGTCCCGCGCGTTCCAGGCCTTCTTGCTGAAGATGTCCATTTCGACGTGGAAAGGCGTGGCGGGGCCGCGCTGGGGTTCCGGGACGATCATTTCTTGGGCGGTGAGCCGCGCCAGGAGGCGGGCCAGCGGGAGGAGAATCCGGACGTCCGGAGCCTCCCTGTCGAGGTCTTGGGGGCGCATCTCGTTCATCATGAAGAAGCTCCTTCCGGCATCCACGATTTGGCCGGCTCGGGAAGCTGCCTGACGGCCTCGGCGATCTTCTTGATGTCGGGGGCCCCGGTGGACTGGGTGGCGTGGCGGAAGCCTTCGAGGGTGTAGAGAGCACGTTCGATGTCCTTCCACACGCCCTCGCCACTGCCGTCGTTGACGTCGGCATAAGTCCTGAGGTGTTCGCGAAGCGAGGCGGCCTCCGAGCCAAGCTCCGCAGCGGTCTTCTTGGCCAGGGGGTTGGCATGACCCTTGGCCTCCTTTTCGGCCGCCTCCGCCAGCTTGGCGTGGGCGACCTGATGGAAGGCACCGTAGCCCCGCATAATCTCCTCTACCGCCTCTGCGGCGCGTCGGCAGACAGCTTGCTCAAGCTCCCGGTGCAGCCCGTCGCCCGCGGGCTTCGTGGTGATGGAGCCCGTGGCGCCGTCGCCCTTCTCGTCGGAGGCGAACCCGGCCAACGCGGCAGGCGTGGCCTTCTGCTTCGCCTCCTTCTTCAACTCCTTGATGTCCTTGACGGTGACCCTCTCGCCGTCGCGCACCCGGTCCAGGACATCGTTCCGGATGCCGTCGTCAGCCTTGGCCAACTCGACCAAGGCAGTGATGGGAAGCGCCTCCCCATAGGGATTGTGCTCGGCGAAGGCTTCGGCGGCCGTCATCCAGTTTTCCGCTGTGCGGAAGGTGAGGCCCCATTCCGGTTCAAACGAAACCTTCAGATAGGCGATCCACCCCCCGTGGGGGATGTGGGTCTTCACCTCGATCAGGAGCTGGCCGATCTTGATGTAGTGGGCATGCATCTTTTCCAGGTGCGTGCGGATGTCCGCCGTTCTGTCCATCACCAGCTTGCGCACGTCCGGGGGCAGAACTCCGACATCGAAGTAAGGCTCATGCGTGGATGGGTTGGTCTTGCCGACCTTCTGAGCCGGCCCGGCGCCAGCCGGCAGTCCATTCGTCCCGCCCGGTGCGCGGTCCTCCGGGGGCTTCGACAGCTTAAACGATTCGGGATCCGCGAGGGCCTCGGCGGCATCGTAAAACTTAGGGTCGTCGTGGGAAAATTCCTGCGTATCAATGATCGCGCGGGTGGGTTCATCTTCGGTTACATGCGTATCTTTAGTCATTGTGTCACCTTGTCCGTATGATACTGCGCAATATTGCGACAGGTGCTATGTCGGGCAGGGGCGCAAGTACGTCAATGGCTTTGTGGAATATATTTTAAACATACCTGAGCGGTATGTTTTGGTTTACCGATTAATTTTGGTGACTGGATAAAACCGTTACTAAGTCCGTTATCGGAGATACTTTTTGAGCAAGTAACGGGGGGAGGAGGTAAATTGCCTCCTCCCCGCCAATGGCGCCATTCAGTGCAGAAGTCGCCTGAATCGGCCCGAGGCGCCAAGGATGCGACGCAGAGCCAACTTGATCCGCCGCGGCGACACCCCCGCCGTGAAAGACTTGCGCAGAAGGGCGTGCGCCTCGGGATCGAGCGGCGGCAAGTCCTGCGGCACGACCTCCAACTCCTCAGCCAGTTCCCGGATGAGACTGAGGAGAACCCGGCTGAAGTGTTCGGGACGCGGTCCCCCTACTGACACCACCGTCAGGCGGGACAGCAGGGGCGCCGGGATGCCAGCGGTGTGGTTCGCCGTCAGGACCCATGACACGTGGCTGAGGTCGGCGGGCACCATCAGGGCCTCATCCGGCCATGCCCGCGCCGTCGCCGGCTCCAGCATGGACAGCAGGGTGTGGGCGACGACGCCGTTGCGGTCGCTGCCGCCGCTCTTGTCGATCTCGTCCACCACGATCAGGGGATTGGCGCAGCCGCTGTGCGCCATGGCGATGAGCGGCAGGCAAGGCTGCGTGCTTGACCAGCCCCGCGCCGTGCCGGCGAGCAGCCGGTTGTCCGTGGAACCGGCGGCGTTGATCTCGGCGTAGCCGACCCTGGCCAGGGTGACGAGACGCTTCGCGAACGTGGTCTTGCCGACACCGGGCGGGCCGACCAGCAGCAGCGGCGGCAGCTTGAACGCGGTGTGCCCGGCGCCGCCGTTGAGCCGCAACTCGGTCTCGATGATGTCGATGGCCTTGCCCATCCACGGCGCCTCGTCGCGCAGGAACCACGCCAGCAGGTCCGGGCGCAGCGGGCACGGGACGAGGTCCAGCGGCTGGGTAAGCCGCTCGTACTGCCGCGCGAGGTCCCGCCCTTCCCGCGTGCCGCCGTCCCCGATCCCTTTGAGCACGGTGATCTGCCGGCGGCGCGGCAGGACTGCGGGGCGGGCAGGCTTCTCTGGCGGCTTGTCCAGGAGAAGGTCGTCGGCAGGCGTGTCGGGGTCGCTCCGAACGCCGTGGTGGCGGTCATCGAAGTCGATCTGCTCCATCAGGTACCGGCACAACCGCCTGCGTCCCGCCGTGTCGACCATGGACGGAAAGCGGAGGCCGCCGCCATTCCAGGCAAGGGCCAGGCGCAGGAGGGCAACCCTCTCCTTCTTGCTGTTCGTGTTGTCGCCCTTCTGCATGAGTTGCGCCATCCGCCCCAGCAGCATCTGGCACAGGGCGAACTTGGCGAAGGGGTAGCCCCGCGCGGCGGCGAGCGCCATCCAACTGGCCAGCACATCCTTGGTTTCGGTGCCAAGGAGGGCGTCGGCAATGGTGACCGCGGCCATGTCGTCGCCGTGAAGTGCGGCGGCGAGGGTCGCGTCGTCCACCCGTCCGGCGGTCACCGCACTCAGATGGGCGGCGAGGTCGTCGACCCTCCGGGTGATCTCCTTGGGGGGCAGGGTCCGCCACCACGACAGCGGCGGCTTGACGGTGGAGGTGGGCGTCGCCACCGGGGGCGTGAACTTATTGGTCATCGCTTCTGCTCCTCTATGACCGTATCCGGGGCGGTCGCCTGGGGAGGAGCAGGCGCCGCTCAGGCGGCGCATGTTTCTCCGTGCAGGTGACCGACAGCTTGGCGCGCAAGGCGCCCGGCTATGCGGTCGTGGGAGTGGGCGAGCAGGTGCTGAAACATCAGGGTCTCCAAAAACGAAATCGTTTCGTTTTTCCGCGCAGTAGCGGGGGGCTCAGGTTCGGCGCCCCGCGGTGTCCGTCAGTTGGGGGTGTCGGTCGGCAGGGCCAGAAGGTTGGGCAAATCCGCCCGGATGCGGCGGCTGTAGTAGTCGCTTGCGGCAACCACCGCGTCCCGGACCGGGGCGCCGAAGTAGTCGTCCAACTCCTCCCCGGTCAGGCTGACCACCGGCGGCAGGCTGACCCGGCCGTGGAAAGCGAGCACCCTGGCGCATCCGGTGTCGACTTTGAAACTACGCGAGGCGGCATACGCCCTCGACAGCATGGCTACGCACAGGATGTCACGCAGCGTCTGACGGCGTTTCCCGGCGTCCAGGCACGCATTGCCCCGTTTGGTTTCAAGGCAGGTGATCGTGGCGGTCCGGTGGTCGATGACGCAGGCATCCACCCGCACCGTCCTCACAATTGGCCCTGTGAGCGGCAGGCTGGTCTCAAGGCAGCTCTCCAGGCCGGCGGCGTCGGCAAGGCGGTCCGCCTGCGCCGTGACAGGGAAGCGCGCCTCCCGCCACACCGTCAGGTGATCAACATTACCCAGGGCGTCCGCGATGGCCCGCTGGATGATGTGCCCGTCGCGTTTGATGACGGAGCCCAGCATGCTGTGGAGCCGGGACAGCCGGGGGCCGAGAACCGGGTCTTCGACGAAAGTCCGCAGGGTCACGGTCTCCACGACCGTATCAATGTAGTGCTGCATTGTCATCGTGAGCATGAGGGGGGACTCCTTGTCTCAGTCGATCTTGATGCGGGCAACGAATTCCTCTATCCTCAGTCAATATACCTGAGGCGGTTCGTGGAGTCAACCAATATGACTGAGGTCATGGAATATTTTTCCCCCGCCCTGTGCCGGGCCGCCCGCGGCATGCTCGGCTGGTCACAGGGGGATCTGTCGGAAAGGGCTCATGTCGCCCGCTCGACCGTGACCGACTTCGAGCGGGGGACGCGGCAGCCGATGCGGAACAACCTGGCGGCCATGATACGCACCCTGGAAGAGGCGGGAGTCGTCTTCCTCCCGCCTGATGGGTTGGGGGCCGGGGTCCGTCTTGCCGAGGAGTAGGCCCGGGTTCAGCGCCAGTCGCCGCGACGAATCAACTCACGGGCAGCCAATTGCGGGCCGAGGACCATCTTGAGCTCGTGCCAGTCCAGGTCCGCGAGGTAGGGTAACAGCTCCGGATTGTCATGATTGAATACGATCAGCTCTTCGGTACCGTAGGCGTTGGCGCTCTCGACAATCACCTGGCCGGTTTTCGTCTTGAAGAAGTTGCCGCATGGACCCAGGAACAGGCGGTCCAGGTGCTTTACTCCGGTAAGGTCGCGGGTCGGCCCCTCCGGAAGCCAGATACCGAAAATCTCATCCATGGTCTCGCCTGCCCACGCTTCCAGCTTGGCGCCATCCAGAATTTCGCTGACCGTCCACCTGCATTCGTCGTATCGACCCACCACCACGGCCTCGTTGGGCTGCAGGGGCATCGTTCTCCTGATGAAGGAGATACGCGGCAGGCTGGATGCTGCGTTAAACAATTTTCCGTAGTGGCCGTGGTGCTTCTCCCGTTCGTGCAGACGGCCTTCATGGCGGCACAACCGGCCGTCCGGCATATCCTGTGCGACGATAGCGGCGCTAGGCCGGACGACTTCGTCGAGGTGGCTGCCGGGGACCGGCACCACGATGTCGTGAATGTGCCAGGGCGCGGTCATCTCTCCCGCCAGATCAAGAAGCGTCCGGAATTGGTCATAATGCAGGATGGACAGAATGCGTTCATTTCGTTCAAATAGGACTAGTGGGTCTGTTTTAAATCTTTCGAAGAGGATGTCGCCGTTTCTATAGTATGGGTCGATTTCGTCGTATCTCATGTGTTTCCTCCGGAATCCAACTATATAAATTATAAAATTACTTGTTTTTATAGATGTCAAGGAAAAATTACGCGTTTACACTGTGTCAACTTGTCAATTAATTTAGTTTTTTACTTTGTATGAACCTAAAGTAAGGTGCCAATTTGTGGAGCCGTAGGGGGAGGCTGCCGGGCGCCCAACGTGAAAAACGAAATGATTTCGTTTTTCCGGACGGTTTGGTCGCGGGCCGTTCGGCGTCGGGCGAAAGGATGGTTCCATATATCAGCCGCCGGCTTCCGCACACCGAAAGTCGGCGCTGGTAGCCCAAGAAGGAAAATGGCAAGGGTGGTGGCGCACCCTCAGTGGCCGAAACAGCTATTTGTGCAGAGATGGCTCGATACCTCGTCGATTGGCGTTCCGGGAACCACGCAATTTATTACGTGCTGTGGTTCGGCAAGCTGCCGACGAGAACCGGACGGAGATTGAAGGCGCCGCCCGGTGGACTCGGCGGCCCAACGGCAGCGGTCGAAATGAGAATGATGCTGGTTGAGCGTATCTCCGAGTCGCGGCGGAGGCTCATCGATGTGGTCGTTTTGGACATAGTCGCTGGTAAGCCATAAGCGTGTCGCATGCCCTCGGCGTCGATTAAGCCGTCCGGCCCGTGGGGCGCCGTGCCGCTGCTGGGCGACCAGGTGCGGGAACGTCATGTCTAAAAACGAAGTCGTTTCGTTTTTCGTCGCCAGAGCGCTGGGTGGCCTGGACTGGGCCCTCGACCGCGGCGTCTATCAGTTGGGGGTGCTCGTCGCCCGTGTCAGGAGGTTCGACAGCCCCGACCGGATGCGGCGGCTACGTTTTTAAGGGAAACCTATGGGAAGGATTGCTTCAGCGCCTCCGCCACTTCAGCCAGCCTCCTTACATTGGCCACTTCGCATTCCCAGATCACCAGAACGCGCCATCCGGCGGCCTCCAGTTCGGCGCCGACCTGCGTGTCCCGGGCCTTGTTGCGTGCCAACTTGGCCGCCCACCAGTCGGTGCGGGTCTTGGGAAGGCGGAACTTCACGCAGCCTTCATGGCAATGCCAGAAGCACCCGTGGACAAAGAGGACGGTGCGCCGTCCGGCGAATACCAGATCGGGCCGCCCCGGCAGCCGCTTGTGGTGAAGGCGGTAGCGGAGTCCTGCCGCCCAAAGGGCGCGGCGGACGGCTAGCTCCGGCTTGGTGTCCTTGCCCCGGATGCGGGACATGACCTCGGAGCGGGTCAGCGGTGGAGCCTTGGCCTTCCGGCGCTTCCGCTTTGCGCCCAGATTCAGGGGTGCAGGGCACATGGCAGAAGGTTGGCTTCCTTGATGATGGCGCTCGCCTCATCCATTCCCAGGGAAGGCAGGTTGGCGAGGTCCACCGTGTACTTCACCGACACAACGCCCGACGGGGCCTGAAAATCGTCGGGGAGCCGCGGGAAGTCGTCATCCACGGCGTAGACCTCGGCGCCCCGCACGAAGAAGCGCAGGAGTTCGCCCGAGTTCCGCATCTCCTCCGACCAGCCCATGCCCACCATTTTCGTCATGAACGCGTCCAGTGCGGCGGCGTCGCCGCGCAGCAGGTCGATCACCGCGTCAACCTGTGTCGCCAGAGTCTCCGCGCCGCCGACGCTCTGCTCCAATTGGATGGAGGCGAGCAGCAGTTGGCGGCCGGCGGGGACCCTTAGCTGATCGAGGCGGGAGATCTCGTGTTCCGGGCGGCTTTTGCGGGTGGTCTTCACCTCGATGTGGAGGCGGCCGCTGACAAAGTCGTGGCGTTCGGAGTCCGGCCCGCTCCACTGGTCGACGGCGGCCGGACCCAGGCACGGAATCATCAAGGAGCGGAGCACCAGAAGTTCGCCGAACAGCCCGACCTGGACCGTCTTGTCCATCTCCTGGCGCACCGGCTTCCAGGCCGACTGCCATGCTCGGATGGTCGCGGCAACCGCCTTCCACGGCTCACGGCCCTGGATGACGACCGCATCCACGATGTCCCTGCAGAAGGGGGTGAACACCTGCTCGTGCGACGGCGGTGCGGTGAGGTCGAGCACCTCCCCGGTTTCCAGGCTGCGATGCCGCACCTTGAGTCCATTCAGGTCGGCTGGCGGCGCGGCCGATGGGCCGCCCTGGACCGGAATCAGCAGGTGCAAATGTCCGGCGTGGTCCATCGCCAGGGACAGCGGGGACTCGATTCCGTCCGAGGTGATCGGCATTGTGGCCAGGGCGTCCTCGCCCTGCGGCCGCACGGCCCGCAGGGCGGCCCACTGCTGAGGGGTGGGTCCGTCAGCCATCGGACACCATGCTGTTCACGATCCATGTCGATCCCGCGTCCGACGTCTGCGGCAGGCTCAGCGCCAGGGCGATGACCGGATCCGTCTGGGGAATGCCGAGATGCTCCGGGTCCAGGGGGTAGATGATCAGCAGCCCCTGGGTGGCGGGCCGGGCCGCGCGCATGGCCTCGGCGTCATAGGCGCCGCTGTCCCGCTTGTAGGCGGTGGGGCCGTGGGGCAGGTCCACGCCCTCATGTGCCGGGTCGGTCAGGATGCCGATGCTCTCGCTGCTGATCCGCTTGCGGCGGACCAGCCCCACTTGCCGACCGCCGAGGGCAACCGGCCGTCCACTTTCGGGTGACGCCACGAAGATGGACCAGTCGGTGAGTTCGTCAACCGCGGCCCGCCCCATGATCCAGTCGGCAAGACGGTCACTGCGGAAGGCGACGATGTCATCGTGGATCCGGTAGGCGCGCAGGAAGGCCGCGACGGCCTCGGGGGCGACGTCACGGGCCAAAAGGCCGCCATGGCACCGGACCATTGGGGAAGCCTCCGCGATGAACCTGTCGGCCAACGTGACGTTGGCGCGGAGAGCCTCCCTGTCCGACAAAGGCAGCAGAACCGTCTGGGGATGTTCGCCCGACCAGGAATCCTGCTGCGGCTCGGCCGTGCCGGACTTGTTGCGGGCCGTCAGCAGGAGATCGCCATGCGCGCGGATCCGAATGGCCATCTGATCCGGTCTTCGCCCAGCCCGCCCCAGGGCGACGATGGAGTCCCGCAACGACTGCTCCACGAGGGCCAGTTCGGAGAACCAGCGCGCGATGCCGTCGGTGGTCCAGATGCGGATCAGGTCCTCGTAGCCATGGCGGAAGCCGTACCATCGGGCCATCTGCAACAGCGTGTCGCACATCGATGCCGTGCGCAGGAAATAGGAGACCGTCAGCCCCTCAAGGGTGAGGCCGCGCGACAACCGATTGCCTCCCACCGCCACGATATGCCGTCCGGGCTTCTCGTCGTACTCCAGGTTCTCGCCGGTGACGCTGTTGAGTTCCAGAACGACGATCTGACGAAGGACGGCGGTGGCCGCGGACAGGACGGCCTCATCGTCGGCGGGGGCGTCGATGCCGGACTTCATGTTCTCCCAGACGGGGCCAAAAACCAGATCCAGGTCCTGCCCCTGCCGTTCGGCCTCGCGCCACAGGTCCAACTGGCTGCGGATGGTGCTGGCGATGCGGTCCTGGTCCGCTGTCCTCGGGCTGACGTGGACGAGCATGGTGTGGGCCTTGCCGGTGAAGCCGGGCCGGAGCGTCCGGATGCCGCCCGCAAGGCTGAATGAGATGAGCGCGTCGGCCAACGACCCCGGCAGGGCGTTGGTGTCGCGGCCAATGACGATCTCCGCCTTCTTGCGCCGCCTGGGCGCCCGCAGTGCCTTCACGTCATCGTCAGGCACCGTTTGCAGGACATCACGGCCCTGGGCGCTGACGCCGAACAGCTCCTCGGTTCCGGTGTAGCCCCTGGGGCGGGGCAACTGGATGACGAAGTCCTTGGGGAAGAGATCGACACCGACGCGGCGGTCAACGGCGTCCGGGTTTATCAGGATGTTGGCGAAAGGCGTCGCCGTGTAGGCGATGTAGGCGGCCTTCCTTGTCCGGTTCAGGATGGAGCGGATGAGGGCGTTGGTCTTGGAGGGCGCCAGGTTCTCGTCGTCGGCTTCATCGTCCCCAACCGCAGGATCCGGTGGCCTGTTGCCCTTTGTGTTGATGGACGCCTGGTCGGCCTCGTCGTCGATGACCAGAACCGGCATGTCCTCCAGATAGCGTTCAGCGGATTTCAGCCAGCGGTCCAGCTTCCGCAGGACGGGGACGTTCTTTTTCACCACCGCGAGAAAAGGCGCCGGCGATTGGAGGATGCGGACGTCCTGCTCCTTGAAATCGTCCGTCGGCGTCGTCAGCGAGACCCACTCCCGACCCCGTTCCGCCTGAGGCAGTCCTCCGTCCTGGTGGCCGGTCAGTTCCCGCTCCAGACGGTTCTGGGTTTGACTGCGCAGGGAATCGTGGATGCCCGACAACACGATGACGATACGGTAGCCCGCATCAACGGCACGCGCGGCCACGGCGGTGTAGTTGGCGGTCTTGCCGCTTTGCACGTAGCCGACAACAAGACCGCGGCCCTGGAAGTCGGTGTTCCGCAACGGGTCGTTCAAGTGGCGCAGGACACGGAGCGATTCCGCAGCCACCGAGTCCACCTGTTGCGGTTCCCACTTGGGGTCGGCGCGCAGCAAAGCCTCAAGGCGGCTCCAGTGGTACCAGGAGCCTGCCGACAGAGTGTCGGTCCAACTCGGCCTCGGCGGCACCGCGCCGACGATGCGAACCGTCGGCATCAGGCGCCCTTCTTGGCCATGAGGTGTTTCTGAACACCCGCTTCATCCAGGCCGCCGAGGAAAGCCGCCAGATGTGCGATGGCGTGGGGGTCGGCGCGGAGATGGTTCACCAGCGCGGACAGGCTCGGGTTCACGTCGCTGACCTGGACACCGAGCGCCCCGGTCATCCCGGTTGTGACCTTCCACACGAACTTGTCGGTCTTGACGTCCTTGACGGTGACGTTGGGTGCTGGACCGGACGGCGCAGGCGGTGTTGGAATGGGTGCGGAGCCATTGCCGCCCCCTCCTGCGGGCGGACCGCCCGTCGTAACACCGCCGCCAAAAGGCGCGGGCGCGGTTGGCGGGGCCTGCTGCGCCTCCTTCCGATACTTCTTCTGGCTGTCCTTGCGGGCGACGTCGGCGATCTTCTTGATTTCGGCCTGGAGCTGCTGGGGGAGCTGGACGAGTTGCTTGCTGACGTTGAGCTTGAGCACATCGTCCAGAACGCTGTCGAAGTCGACGATCACCCTGGCGAGCTTGGTCTTTTCGTCGTTCGTATCCCACATCTGGTGCCAGCCGCCCCACGTGATGAGGCGGTCATGGCGGTAGATGAAAAGCCCCTGGGTCTCGTTCCGCTTGCCGTGCAGGCCGATCAGGTCGAGTGCCCGGCGGATCGCCTCAGGCCCCTCGGCCTTATGATGGGCGTTGATCTCATCCTCGGTCGGAAGCAGGTACGCCTGCACCAGAACCTTGCCGTCCTCGGTTTCGGTCGGAATGCGGATGGTCTTCGCGTCGTAGGCGGCGGCCAGCGGGTGGCCGAACGGGTTGTTGGGCTGGATGGGATTGCCGTTGATGGAGATGGTGACGGGCTTGCGGCCCTGGGCCTTACCCTCAAGGAAACGGTGGAACACCAGCGCGAGGTGGCGCTCCAGCACCATGATTTCCGAAGAGTGCGGGTCCAGCCCGCGCGATGTCGGCATCGTCTGCGGCGGGCGCATGTTCTTCCACAGCACGACTGTGCCGTGGCGGTCCAGGGCCGTCGCCTCCTGCTCCCATGGCTCCAGGGGATCGCCCTTTGCAATCCACCCGTCCATGTCATCGACATCCCAGGAAAGGTGGTGCGCGGGAGCCCCGTCACGCTTGGTCACAACCGTGAAGACCTTGGCCTGGGACCACGAGGCGCCCTTGAGTCCGTAGCCGTATTTCCCGAGGCTGTTCCCGGCGTAGTCGGACTCGCTGCCAATCCGCATGGCCTCGGCCAGCTTGGCTTGGTCCATACCGGTTCCATTGTCGGCAATGCTCATCCACCGGCCGTGGCCGCCATCGGGCCGCCCGAAGGTGATCGCGATATGGGTGGCATCCACGCTGATGGCGTTGTCCACCAGATCGGCGACGGCCGAAGGAAGCGAGTGTCCAACCGAGGAAAGGATCTTTACCAGACGCGAGGGGTGGGGCGCGAGTTCAACGCCGCTGGATCCCGCCGGGGCAACGGCCGGGGCGGTCGTGCTGCCGGCCGGAGGTGCCTTGAAAAGGTCAGGTCGCGCCTCGTTCAAAGTCTGCCTACTCCGCCTGCCTTCGTTATCATAGAGCGCGATCATGGCCGACTTCGCCAGCTTGCTGCTTTCGCCGTCGGTCAGGATTGCGGTGGTAACCGGGTGGTCCGCAGGGAAAACCGCCCAGGCACCGGAGGCCGGGCTTGTTCCGGCATCGATCTCCATGGCGAAGAGGCAGCCGGGATCAACGAAATTGTAGTATTTGTCCTTTGGGCAGTTGCCCTCCAGGCGCCAGTTCTTCTCCTGGCGTTTCAGCCACTGGTGCGCCGTGCTCACACCGCTGTCGGTGTCATACGTCAGCTCCATCTCGACCAGATCTGAATCCTTGGCCGCAGGGAAAACACGGTCGACCACGTCCCAGTCGAAATTCAGCGCCCGTTGCTTGGAGCCTTCCTTGCCCTGGCGGCGGTACTCGTGGAACATCCCGAGCTCGCTGTGGGTAAGGATGCGCAGGATCAGGAAACGCATATTTTTCCACTCCCCCCCGTGGTCGTCGTCAACTGTTTGTCGAGGCCCAGCAGGTCGCTGCGCATGTCCGGTATCGACCGGCAACCGATCATCGACCGCATTGCCATGGCGATGGCGTAAGCGACAAGCGGCGGCACGGCGTTGCCGATTTGCTTGAACGCGGGATTCATGCTCCCGCGCAGCACAAAGCCATCGGGAAACGATTGCAACCGCGCGGCCTCGCGCACCGAGATAGTTCGCGCCTGTTCACTATCATAGTGGATGTGGCTGTACGAATCTTTCCCGAGATGCGCCATCAGCGTCCGCACCGGCTTGTCCCGGTGGAGCTTCCACCACTTGTTCGGAAATTTCTCCGGGTCGTAGGGCAGCGTCCATTCCTTGATGAACGCCAGCGTCTCGGCGCTGTCGGCGGCCTTGTCCTCCCCCGACTGCCATCGCTTGTTCATCATCTGCTGGCGCTTCGCCTCGATGAAGTGCCAGACCGCCGGGTACTGCCAGCCTTCTTCCATCAGGCGGAAAATCTTGTAGTCGCGGGGAAGGTAGCGGATGACGTGGCCGGTGCTGTGGTCGGTGGTGCCGAACTGTGGCCACTGCCGCATCAGCCTGGACCAGGCGGTTGTCGGAATGGGGGAGGTGTAGCCCACCGGTTCGGCCGGGTCCTTGCGGCCACGGCGGATTTGCCCTTGCTTCAGCAGGTCCAGGGCGAAGATCGGGGGCAGGTCGGCGAGCGCTTCGCCGGCCGTGGTGGTTGGCGGCAGGGCGTCATCCTCGGAGGGGTCGCTCATCCAGAAGTGGCCGTGCTCGACCTCCCGGCCGTGCTTGCCGGCTTGCGGAACCAGCTTTCTGGCTGTTGCCCGGGTTCCCGTGTACCCGGCGGGAAGCCGCGAGAAGTGGGTCGGGGACGGGAAGATCACGTCCTCGTCCAGATCCTCGTGGACCCCGATCAGGAACATGCGCTCCCGCGTCTGGGGAACGCCGAACCACGAGGCGTTCAGCAGGGTGTAGCGGACCCTGTAGCCCTCCTCCCGGAGATGCTCGGACACGGTTTCGGCGACATTCTTGCCGCCGTGATTCAGGATGTCGGGGACGTTCTCCATCAGAAGCGCGAGGGGCTTGGTCTCGCGCACATAATGCAGATAGCGCTGCCAGAGGTTCACACGGCCGTCCACCAGGAACGCGATGTCGGCGTCGTCCTCGTCGCGGCGGTGGGCCTCGTGGCGCAGCTTCGCGCGGCCGACACGGGCAAACGCCTGGCACGGCGGGCCGCCCACCAGGACATCCACCTGTTCGTCCACAGGCCCCGTGAGACCCAGGTCGCGGAAAATGGAGGCGGGGTCCTCGGCGGTAATGTCACGGGCCTTGTAATGAGCCTGCCGGTTCTTTCCGTGGCTGATCGTCGCGAAGTTCGCGCCATGGGAGTCCGCCGCCCACGGGTCGAGTTCAACCGAGGCGACAAGTTCAAACCCGGCCGTGGCAAACCCAAGGGAAATGCCGCCGCACCCGGCGAACACGTCCATGAACCTCGGAGGATGATTGTCTTTCAGCCGGGCCATTTTCCGGCGGAGCGCTACTGACGCGGCCATTCACACATTATCTTGTCATCCAGGGACATCGCGTGGCGCCAATGGGCCCCCGCCTTACGGTCCGTAAGGGTAATGCGCCGATCCAATGGACGCAAGCGGAGGGCTTCGCCTCTTCAGCTTGCGATGAAGTGCATCAATGCGGCCTTCATCGAAACAGCGTCACCCCTCGGCTGTCCCTCATGCGGAACACGATGTCGTGGAAGGCCTTGTTGATTTCCTGGTTCCATAAGCGGCGCAGGAAGTCGGCTGCGCCGGGCGGGGCGGTGGGTTCGTTCCCGAATTCCCCGCGTGGCAGCAGCACCTCCTTGCCAAGCGGGTCGAAGTAGGACCACACCCGGCGCCACTCGACGTTGCCCTCCTGGCGTTCCATGACGTAGGCGGCCGGAACCACTTCCTTGGACGTCACCTTACCGTGGCGGGTGGCGGCGCGGATGGTTTCGCCGATGATGACCCGGTAGGTGCGGTCGGCGAAGGGAACCTCCTTTGCCGCACCGAAGACCTCGAAGAAGCCTTGCTCGGAGGCGTCGCGGTGGTAGTACATGCGGAAATCGGTATCCATCAGCCGGCGGCGGTCCAAGCCGGCGCCGCAGGCTGCGCGGAACACCCACGGGTCGCTGAGCGGTCCAATGACGACCAGGGTGTGCAGGAAGCGGCCGGGGTCCTTGCGGCACTCCTCCAGCGCCATGCCGACCACACGGTGAGCGTCCTCGCGCACCCAGTCCCCCTGGGCCGCAAGGGCCGCCGTTGCCGGGGCGGTCAGCGTGACCGCCGCCAGCGCGATCACCAGCGCAAGTCCCTTCAGCATTGTTTCCCCCTGTGTTGGTCCCGCCGCCGCATCCAAGCATCCTTCAGCGCCAGCCGGTGGGCAAGGGCGGGATGCTCCAGCACTGTTTGCATCAGGTCTCCATTCCGGCCCAACAGCATGTCCCCCTGCTCGACAATCAGCCGGTTCGGGGCGGCCTTGGGGCACAACTCGTGCAGACGCGCCACCGCTTCGCCTTCGGCGCCCATGCCGTACCAGTCGGCCAGGATCACCAGGGCCAATGCCGGGGAGCGCGAAACTCCTTTGGCGCAGTGGATAAGCAGGTCGCCGGCGATCCAGGCGCGGGCAAAGTCGATGGCCCGCCGGATGTCGCCGGGCTGGGGCGGGACGAACCCCTCCATCGGGACCTCGATATCGTCGAACACAAGGACCAGACGCCCCTGGCCGGGCGGCCCCGGCGGCAGCGGAGGGTTGGCATCGCCACTGCCGATGACGCTGATGACGGCGTCGAAATGGGAGGCGATTTCCCGCGCCGTCGGGGCCGATACGACAATCGGGCCTTTCATGGCGCCCTCCGTCCGCTGAACACCTTGGGTCATTCTCTCCAGTGGCCCGCGGCAGCGCCATCAAATCAACGGCTACGCTTTAATGCGTTTGACGGTAGTGCTCCGGGTTGTGCTGCGTATACTGATAATCGGGTAATCTTAGGGGGGCCGGGCATGGTCGCGCGCAGGGGCGCTGAATTCGCCGCTTTGATTCATCAACTGCTGGTCCTGGACAAGGTGCGGAGCGTCGAGGACGTCGCCCGCGACATGGGCATGGAGTACCACACGCTCTACGCCCGCGTCGGGCGGGACACGCCATTCTCCGCCGAAGAGATCAAGGCGCTGATCCGCGTCGTGGGTGATATTCGGATCTTGAAGTATTTCACCGACGACAGCCCCTATGTCGTCGTCGAACGCTCCAGCCCCTGCGATGTCGCCGCGCACGACGAACTGCACAAGGGACTGGTGGCCGAAGCCCACAACACGGTTTTTGAAGCCGCCGACCTTCTGGAAGCCATCGCCACCGCCCTGGCCGACAGGAAGATCGACCACCGGGATGCGCTGCTCATCCGCCAGGAGGTGGACCACTGTGAGCGTGCCCTGGCGGCCATTCGCCGTCTGCTCGACCTCAAGGAAGGAAAGGTGCCGGCATGATGAAGGGGCATCGCTCTCCCACGCCGATGCAGCCGCGCACGCCCTCCCTGCCGGTCGATCCCGACCTGCCGGAGGACGGCCTGCTGGTCGGCTGGTCGCTGGAAGCCGAACACCAACGGGTGCCGGTCGGCTTCCGCTTCGCAGGCGCATCCACGGAACACCGGCGGGCCGGGGAGCATCTCGACCCCATCCTGTTCACCGCCGAGGGGCACCTCATCACCATCGCCCCGACCGGCGCCGGCAAGGGCATCGGGGCGCTGATCCCGACCCTGCTGCGCCATCCCGGACAGGTCATCGTCATCGACCCCAAGGGCGAGAACTACCGCGTCACGGCGGCGCGGCGGCGGGCCATGGGGCAGCGCGTGGTGCTGTTCGATCCCTTCGGTATCACTGGCGAGGAGGCTTGCAACAAGGACGGATTCAATCCTCTTGACCTGTTGAAGCTGGACAGCCCGGTGGTGGAGGAGGACGCCTTCACCCTGGCGGCCATGCTGGTGGCTGAGAAATCCATGCGCGATCCGTTTTGGGACAACATGGCGCGCCACGTCGTGACGGCCCTGATGCTGCATATCGTGCAGTCCTTGCCTGGTCCGCTGCGCAACCTGGGCGAACTGCACTATCTGCTCAATCAGGCCCGCGATGGCTGGGCCGTCACCCTGCTGGAGATGGAGCGGTCCAAGCTGGCACCGATACGCCTCGGCGGGGCCGCAATATCGGGCTGGGAGCCCAAGGTGCGGGCCAGCATTATGGCCACCGCCCAGTCCCATGTCGGCTTCCTGCGCGGTTCCGGGGTGCAGGGGCACCTGACGCGGACCACCTTCGAGGTGCAGGACTTCGTCGATGGCGCGCCGATGTCCATTTACCTGGTCCTGCCGCCGGAGCGTCTGGACAGCCACGCCGCCCTGCTGCGGTTGTGGGTTGGCTCTCTGGTGTCGCTGGTGCTGCGCCGTCGCCACCCGCCGCAGCGCAAGACCCTGTTCCTGCTGGACGAGGCGGCGCAACTCGGGCCGTTGGACCAGTTCCGTCAGGCCGTCACCCTGCTGCGCGGGTATGGTCTTCAGACGTGGTCGTTCTGGCAGGACTTCAGCCAGTTGCAGAGGCTCTATCCCGAGGATTGGGAGACAATCTTTAACAACTGCAAGGTCTTTCAGGCTTTTGGCTTCAACACCTTCAACGCCGCCCGCGCGGCGGCCCAGGCGGCGGGGCATCCAGATCCACAGGCGTTGTTCGAGATGGACGCCGACGAGATGATGCTGATGATCGCTGGCGACGAGCCGGTCATTGCCCAGCGCCCCAACTACCTGATCGACGCGCCGTTTGAGGGGCTGTTCGAGCCCAACCCCTACCACACGCCCGACGACCTTGACGCCGTGACACCGCGTTTGCCGCAGCGTGAGTACCGCCGGCCCGGTGCGGTTGCGGAAGAGGAGCCGGTGACTTGATCGTCGCCGCGCGCCTGATGGGTGCCTGGGCGGCGTGGAGCATCGGCGACTTTCGGGCCGCAGCGGCGGAATTCGCCTGGGTGGAACTCTCGGCCCTGTCGGCGCCCGAGCAGGTCAGGGAGGCCATCACTGGGCGGAACCTCTGCTGGATCGCCCTGGGTTATCCGGCGAGGGACACAGCCGTGCCCCCGGAGGAGCGCGAGGGGGTGGACCTGGTGGTGGACGGCCTGACCTCGCTGGCAGCCGGCAATACGGCGGGCGCCCAGAGCGCGCTGGGGCTGGTGTACACGCCCCACGGGGTGACGCCGGTTCCGCAAGGACTGCGACCGCCGTTGCTGAAGGCCTTTGTGGATCTCTGCCGCGCCATCACGGCAGAACGCGAAGGCCTGCCGGAAACCGTTACCGAACATGCCACCCGTGGCCTCGAAGACCTTCTGGCAACCGGAGGCGACGGTGTGGCTGAGGCGGCCCTGGCCCGTCGATTGCGCGCCCGGACCGGCGAGGTCGTGCCGCCCCCGGAGGACAAGCCGCGCTGCTTTACCGAGGTCCTAGCGGTGGTCGAGGAGGCCCTGTCCGCCTACCGCGCCGCACCCGGCCCGGAGGGGGCGGAGTTCAAGGCGGCGGGAGAGCGCCTGTTCAAGGCGCTGCGTCCGGCGGTGGTGCCGGGCCAGCCGTGGTCGCCCGACCTTCTGCACACCGCAGTCGAGGCCGCTTGGCTGGCGGTGCAGTGGGAGGAGGACACCGGGGTTTATCAGCCCCTGGCGTCGTCGTTCCTGGCCATGGCCCGTCGCGCCGCCGGGCTGTTCCCGCCCGACCTATTGACCCAGACCAAGCCGTTGAACCATCCGCTTCAGGCCGACATGGGCCGCCTGACCCTGGCCGAGGCCCTCCGCTTTCGCCGTCAGCGCGATGCCCGCACCACCTTGCGCACGGCCCTGACCGCGCGTGGTCTGCTGGCCCCGCTGGTCCAGGCGCGGTCGGTTGAACTCGCCACGCCGGAGGCGGCGGATTACGTCGAGGTCTGCCTTCTGGCCGACGCGCTGGAGGTGGAACTTGGCGGCGGCCCGGCCCAGGCCGACCCGACCGATGGCGTCCTGACCTCGGCCGTGCTGATCGCCGGACCGGGGCAGCGGGTCTATCTGGCCGCCGCCGCCCGGCCCGAGGCGACGGAGCAAGTCCGCAAGGAGGCCGACGGCATGGCCGAACACTGGACCCCGGCGCCGTGGGAGGTGCAGCGGCACGGGCGGGCGGTGGAGGTGGCTCAAAAACCCTAGTTCCCGTTTGACGGTGCTCGAACCGTCTTCGCGCTACCTTGACGATCCGGGCGATGGCCCAAGGTCGTTCAAAAGGAGGGTGGCATGATCGGGTTCGTCAAGACATGGTGGAGCGGCGTGGAGGCCAAGCGCCATCAACACGATGCCGAAAAGCGTGAAGCAATTCTGGAGGTCCAGGTGGCAGAGGCCCGCCGGGATCTCGGGTTTTTCCAGATTGACGCCGACGTTCCCCCGGAAATCAAGGACAGGGTGGCCGACCTCTTCCCGGTGACGGCGGACACCCTGCCGCGGGTCCGGGCCTTCCTGAACGATCCCGCGATGCGCGCCCTGCGCGGTGGCATCGAGGAGCTGCGCGATATAGAAGTTTTCGTGCGCTCCCTCGGCGGCGACGGGCAGGTGTCGTTCACCCTGCGGGATTTCGCCGCCCATTTCGGGTTCGGCCCGCAGCGCGAGGCGAGCAAGCTCCTGCACTCGCCCGACCTTCTGGGACAGGTTGGCTACGGCACTCTGGTCAAGGGAGCAACCGGCGCGATGATCGTCGGCGCGGCGATGGTGGGCACCGTCAAGCAGTCCATGCACAACGGCTACATCACCGCCAGCGTCGGCGGCATGGGCTTCAGCCGCCATTCCTCGGCAATGAGCGTGCCGGAGCGTCAGGCGATGGCGCTCCTGTATGTCTTGCACAAGCGGGGAAAGGTTCCCGAACGCGACTACAAGGGGCTTTTCTTTGCCATGGTCTTCGCCAATGGCCACTGCGACGACAGCATCGTCGGCGACGGCCTGGGCGGCCGCAGCATCGGCGACAAGGACCTGATTGCCCAGCGCATCGGCCGCCACTTGGTGGGCAGCCGCATCGCCCCCCTGGAAAAGGCGCTGGACGTCATCATGGCCCGGCGGACTCTGCTGGCGCCGTGTGACCTGGAGACCGTTGACCGCCAACTGGCGCCGCTCAGTCGCGTGGGGTGATCTCTCCGGCGGCGGCTAACCCGCATGGTTACAGAATATAGGTGCCACTCAGCTCGGGGAATGGCGCGCCGCCAATGGCCAGGCAGTGCATACGGCCGCGGGCGCCAACGGCATAGACCCGCAGCATGTCTTCCGGGTCCAGTTCTCCTTGGATGCGCGCGGCCAGGGTGCGGGCGGCATGCGGGGTCATGAATACCTCGAACACGCTTTTCTGCACCCGTACGGCCTCGTCTTCCAGTAGGGCGGCGACCCGCGCCCGCACGCGGGGGCGGGCGATGTCGTAGCAGAAAACCATCAAGTATTCGGTGGCCATGATCCCTCAGTAGTCCATGTGATAGGGAACATAGGGCGCGTCGCCCAGGACGGCCTCGGCATAGAGGGCCACCTGGTCGGCGACCAGGTTGCGCCAGGTGCCCTTGGCGCCGGTCGCCGGGCTGACCACCGGCCGCTCCAGCCAGCCCTCATAGCCGGAAATGATCCGCTTCCGGGCCTCCGGGTCGAACTGGACCGCGCCGTCGCGATCGCGGGCGGCGAACATCTCCATCGACAGGCGGCGGCCGTTGAACAGGGTCACGGTCAGGGCCTCGGCAATGGGGGTGCGGAACTCTTCCATCAGGTCATTGACGCAGGCCGGTGCGCCGTCGCGTGGGGTGTGCAGGGCGCCGAAGCCCGGATGCAGCCCCTCGCGGTCGACGGCGGCGGACAGGTCGCGCTCCAGCAGCGTGGCCACGAACGACAGCACGGCGTTGACCGGATCCGTCGGAGGGCGCCGTTGCCTACCCGGCAAGGACGCGCCATGGCGCAGCAGGCGCGACAGGGCCGGCCAGTACAGGGCGGCGGCCTCGCCTTCCACTCCCATCACGCGCGGCACCGAGTCCATGAGGGGCAGCTTGCGGCGCAGGCGGCCGATGCGCCGCGCCACATCGGCCACCGTGTCGTCGTCGGCGGTCCGGTTGAGGCGGCGCAGCAGGGAACGCTGGTTGTGTATGCGGGCCTCCACGATGGTGGCGGCCAGGGCGGTGCGCCGCGCGTCATCGAGGCAGATGCGCGCCTGCGCCAGATGCAATCCGACCCTCTCCGCCGACGGGCGGGCGAGGCTGGCCAGGGTGGCGCCGTGGCCGGTGACGATATCGACGCGAATGCCTTCGGCCGCCAAGTGGGCCAGGGCGTCCTCGTCGATGGCGCAGCCGGGACCCAGTTCCACCCGGTCGAGGCGGCCCGGCGCGATGGCCAGCAGTTCACGGTCGCCATCCCGCACCGTCAGCGCCATGTTGCGCACCGCTAGGCGCCGGCCCGGTTGGACTAGGTAGAGAGAGCGTAGTACCGGCCGGCGGGGGCTGTCGCGCTCGGCCAGGGGGGTGATGATTTCGGCCTCCTCCAGTGTTTCCGGCTGGCGGGGTGGTGGCACCGGCACCGGCGCCGGGCCTTGGGCCGGGGCTGGATCTTCGTCCCCCGTCGAATCCACCACCAGCGAGCGCACGAACAGCCGTCCCAGGAAGCGGAACCCCTCGTCGAAGGACACCAGCCGTGTCTTGTTCGGGTTCAGGCGCAACCCCAGCCGTTCCAACTGCCCGGCCAGGCGCGCCAGGGCACCGGCTGCGCGGGCCTCGGACCGGCACAGGACAATGAAGTCGTCGGCAAAGCGCACCAAGTGGGCTCCGGTGCCCTCCATCGCCTCGTCGACCTCATCGAGGAACAGGTTGGCGAGCAGCGGCGACAGCGGGGACCCTTGCGGAAACCCCCGGCCTTCGGGCGCGGCACCGGAAAGCCACTGATTGACCAGGGCGATGAGGGGCGCCTCGCCAACACTGCGCCCCAGGCGTGCCAACAGCTTGTCATGCGGCACCGAATCGAAGAACCGTTCAATGTCGCCATCGACCACCCAGGTATAGCCCTGGCGGCGCAGGTGGCTGATGCGTTCCACCGCCTGCCCGACGGACCGGCCGGGCCGGTAGGCATAGCTCGCCGGTTCCATCTCCGCATCCAGCAGGGGACCCAATACCGCCACGGCGGCGGCCTGCGTGATGCGGTCGGCGATACAGGGGATCAGCAGGGTCCGCGTGCCGCCCGACCGCTTGGGAATGTCCACCCGGCGCAGCGGGCCAGGATGGTAGCGGCGCGCCCGCAGCGCCTGACCCAGGCGGGCCAGCCGTTCGGGAAGGTGGGCGGAGAACTGCCCGATGGTCACGCCATCCCCTCCTGGCCCCCCTTGATTGCGGGCCACCCGCAGCCATCCGGCATGTAGCCCGTCCCAGGATGTAATGGCATCAAACAGTGGTGTATCGCTCACGCAGTGCCCCGTGGAAAAATGGTTAAAGGGTTATAATAAATATGATATTCTTCGTTATGAGGGCGCCATTAGCCTGGAAATGGAGCGGATGACGTGACTTTCAAAGACCTCAGTGGATTTATGACCGAAAGAATGATCTTGCGCAACTCCTGCCAAACCCCTAAGTTTGAGCAGCATCCGCTTCGGCGGGTGCATCAAAACACGCAGTCCCCACGGTTGAACCCTTTGCTGGGTTTGAGCAGCATCCGCTTCGGCGGGTGCATCAAAACGGTGATGGCCAGATAGATGAGAATCGGCATCAGTTTGAGCAGCATCCGCTTCGGCGGGTGCATCAAAACAACGGGTGCCCGCTGTTCACTTCCGGGTTGTGTTTGAGCAGCATCCGCTTCGGCGGGTGCATCAAAACGGTTGTGGTCGAACAGGTGGCCCGAGCTCTCGTGTTTGAGCAGCATCCGCTTCGGCGGGTGCATCAAAACACAATCGCCACCTCAATGAGGTGCGCCCCCCGGGTTTGAGCAGCATCCGCTTCGGCGGGTGCATCAAAACATTCCATGGTAGTTCAGGGCGTCCTTGAACAGTTTGAGCAGCATCCGCTTCGGCGGGTGCTGCTCTGTTATGGGGTTGCGATAGGATTGGGGCGTGCCTCAGTATGAAGATGCCGGGGCGGTTGCTCCGGCATCTTCATTTTTTGTGGGCGGTGAAAGAGGTTACGTGTCCGACAGAATTGCGATGCGGCAGTCGTATGCCTTTAGTTTTCCGTCGTTATTGATGTAAGTGATGGCGTAGGCGTGTTGCAAAGCATGGATTGCAGCAGCCACGCTAAAGGATTTTTGACCCGCCGTGATGTCCACGGCAATCTGAGTGTCCTTGACCTTCGCCGCGCGGAGCGCAGACAGCGCGGTGCGCATTTTTGTTTCTACCGCTTTTACATTCTCATAGTCCACGGCATCGACATCAATGATCGAGGCATCATCTTTAGGTGGGCCGACGGGTGGAACGGTAGCGATATCGACAATGCAGTTCTTGATGAGTCCTTGAACCTGGATCGTTCGCTCGCCGTCACCTATTAAAGGTCGTGTCAGGTGGAGGAGTTCAACGAATTTATCCATTTGCTTTGATGACTTGGTCGATGGAATCAGTATTATATTTTTTGTGGGTAAAATACGTATTGCGCGGAGTGTTTGGAACCAGTTCATTGATCTCAGGGCGACGGCACCAAGAAATGACCTTGCTGATTTGCTTTTTTCAATAATTTTCAAGAAAATTATTTCATTTTTGTCGGTGGTATGGGATTTATCCGTAACCTTACCTTCCGTATATTTTTTAGCGAAGCTGTAAAATTTAAATTCTGTGTCGTTATCAAATAATTCTCTTACTAGGTCAAGTTCGTCTGTGTGCGCCATTTTTGGCTTATCAGTTTCAAAAAATATATCATTCAATTGTATGTATTCTTTTGTAATATTAAGTATATTATTCTTATTTGTTGAATCGACGTACTCTTTTATGAATGTCATAATCTTATTCCAATGTTCATCCTGCGTATTATTGTTGCGCAGGGAGATCTCAGGGTCCGCCGGTAGAATGTTGACCCGCGATAGCCCGCTGATGAGGTGGGTTCGCTCTGTCTTATCGGCCTCATCCACCTCATCCACTCGGACGTTGAAGAGCCCGCTCTTGAGTTTGTCCAGCAAGACCATACAGGCGAGAAGGCACACGCTGAGAAGGCCCGCCCAGACCCAGGATGGCCACGGCGGGTTTGCGAACTGCCACGCAATCGGGCTCCCCGGTTTCGTCGGTGCGGCTGAATTTTCTGATGCCGTCGTGGTGCCGCCTTTTGTGGGAGTGACGTCTTGCTCAGTCTCCGCCACCAAGCCTTCAGCCTTCCCATCGGTCACGGCGGCGTGAGCAGCAGCCTCGGTACCTACAGCGACTGTTTTGGCATCGGGTTGCGTGGCAGGTGGTGACGCGGGAGGGGGCGATGCAGGAACCTCCTTCCGGATCAGGTCAACGGCGTCGGAGAAGTCATCTGCAATGGTTTTGAAGGTCTCCGGCACCAGTCCAACGACTGCTGCGGCTATAAAGACGAAAAGCGGAAGTTTCATCTGTCGCCAAGACAAGGCGATAATGACGGCGCTGGACGTTAGAGCCAGGGTGGCGAGAGCGTAGTGCCACGATGGCGAGAAAAAATGGGCAATCAGTGTAGCGGAAGCTACGAAGACGGCCCATGGTCGCCAGTCTATAATCCACTTTTTTAATGCATATTTCTGCTTTTTCTGAGTTTTATTGCTCATGTTATTCCCCCAGTGTGTGACTGTCAGTGCCTGATGCGGTCCAGGTGCGGACTTCGAATCGCTCAAGATGCGCCCCAAGTTGCACCAAGTCCGCTTCTGAAAGCGTCGTTCCACGCAGGTTCGGCGGGGTTTCAATCCTCAGATGCCAGTATTCGGCGCCCCGAGAACAGACCTCCGCCGCCAGGTGAACCGGCAGGGTCCCGATGACTTGGTCTCCTGGCCTCACCATGTTCACATCAAGGTGTTCAACTATTTGATCTGGCTTGAGTTTCTTTATCATCCAGCTGATGGCGGCATCGTGGCGCGACACGAGAATGCAAGCCATGGTGTCATTTCCGCTCACTGGCATCCAATTTTTAGCTGATAATTGAGCCGTCGGGTGGGCAAAAAATCAAGACAAAATAGAAGCGAATTTTTGATTGCTCTTCTGGAGGTTGAATCGCCATAATTTTCGCGGAGGCGGCAGGCGGGGGAAGTCGGTTGCGTAAAATCGAGGCGACGTTTGAGGTGCTTACGCCCCTCTTTACCGGGCGGGATCCGCATGCGGACAGCGGTGAGTTGAGGCCAGCCGCGGTGAAGGGGGTGCTCCGCTTCTGGTGGCGTGCTCTGGCATGGGGGATCTACGAGCCGTTGGCGCGCCGACGAGGCAATACTCCTCTTGCGCTCCTTCATGAGGCCGAAGCATGGCTTTTCGGGTCCGCCTCAAACGGCGTGTCACGAGTCCGCATCCGGGTGAACCTCGATGACCATGATCCAAGCGATCCACCGTTTCCGGATGGGGCGAAGCCCTATCCTTACCTCGGCTATGGACTCAACGCGGACAAGGGCACCACGACGGACGTGCCCAAGCCGGCACGGGTCGCTTGTGCCGTAAGGGTTTTCGCAGTTCACTTGTTTTATGATGATCGGTTGCCACCGGAAAATCACCTATTTCGCGAGATAGCATTGGAAGCCCTGGAGTTGCTGCCGCAGGCCGTGAGGGCTCTGGGTCTTCTCGGTGGCGTGGGGGCGAGAACCCGACGGGGCTTCGGAAGTCTCTGCCTGACGTCGATGCGGATCAGTGAAGGGCGTCGCCAAAGCGGGAGCGATACTCCGGACGTCGAGGTCCAGACCCTGGATGAGTACGAGGCATCGTTGAAGGAGTTGCTGCGGCGTGCCTTCAAAGGCGAGGTGCCTGCGCCGCCGTATTCGGCGTTCTCGCCATCAGCCAGCGTGACCATTTGCATCGCCCACGAAAGCGCTTCCATGGTGCTTCATGAGGCTGGCTTCGTGATGCAGCACTATCGGAGTTATGGCGGGCGTGGGCCGGGAAGTACCCCCCCGCATCGTTTGATGATTCCCGAAGCGTTGCAGCACGAAAAAACCCGCCTGATCCCCGTTGGCGAAGGTGCAGGCGATGAAACCTGGGAAAGAAGTTTCGTCGATGACCATGATGATTTCTACTTGGGAAAAAACACAAAGGTTCCTCGTCGTACCGCGTTCGGTTTGCCGCATAATTACGGAGCAAAGAAGTATGTGGCGGCTCGGATAGGTGGGGAATTGAAAGCCCGACGGGCCTCTCCTCTTCATTTTCATGTCCACAAACTGAAAACAAAGACAGATAAGCCGTACTACGTATTGGTGCTTACCGTGCTCATGCCGGCAGAAGACAGTTATCTGCCTCCTGGGGCAGAGTTGGTCTGGAGAAGCACTACCGCGAAAGCGCCCAATGGATGGGAAAAACTCCCTGGAGCTGTTGATCTTGGGGTCATTGAGCAGTTCGTCGCCCGCTTCAACCATGTCACTGAGGACGGATATTCCATCGCACGACTGGACGCAGGGATACCCATGCCGCAGGTCGAACGTCAGCTCGAACAGAGCCTCCCGCGCAAGGTGAACCCATGATGCGTCGCCTGCTCTTGAGTCTTAAGGCGTTCTTCCAAAGGTTCCGCCGGACGCAGAAGGTGCTTGCGCATGCTGTGTCAGCGCCGCATCAGGCGGCCGCGCCCATCGGGGTTTCCGAGAAATGGCAGCGATTTGAAATGTCGATTGGCCCCGTGCAAGCGTGGGTCGGGCAGGCTCGTCGCACGAGAGATCTTTGGGCAGGGTCCTATGTTCTGGCGTGGCTTAGTGCTCGGGCGGCAGCCGCGGCACTGGTCCAAGATCGGGAGAGAAGCGAAAGCCTTTTGGAATGTAGTCCGCCCGGTGTGTCATTGAAGAGCATTGAGCAGAAGTCTACGGATGCCATTCTTTGGGGTGAAATTCAGCATCAACTTGGGAAAGAAAGGGGGCCGCTGCCCCTGGTGGCATCAATGCCAAATCATTTCCGGGTGTTGGTTCCGCCGGGAAGCAGCCTGGATGTGGAAAAGTGCGTCCAGGCAGCGTACAGCGGATGGTGGTCACTCTGTGATGCGGTCTATTTGTGTTTCGTGAAGCCTGTTGCGCAAACGCCGGAAGAACGTGCTCACTTGGACGCGCTATGGTATCGGCAGACGGGCAGTCTCCCAAACCTCAAGGCCAAGGACCGACGCCCGGTGTTTTGGGAAGTTCTTTGGACGGTTGATGAAGCGTCACGCCCTGGGGCGCTCTCTGATTCGGCCATGGATCGGCGCAAGATCTGGCGCGACCATGTGAATCCTGTGATGGCCGATGGAGAGGCGTCCTGTTCGCTGATGCCAAACTGGGCTGCGTTGTACCTTCCAAATCATAATCGCAATTCCAAGGATTTTTGGGAACGTTTGCAGGAAATGCTCTCGCTGGCTGTCTACGATAAACTGTCCAAGCCTACGCTTGATCTTCGACCCGGTGAGCGATTGTGTGCCATAGCTTTGGTGAAGCGCCTGTTTCCTGTCCTTCCGGCCATTGACCTTCAAAAGGTCTTTGGCTGTTTGCCCGAAGGGGTGAAGGTAAGCGGTAGTGCGGACGCGGACCGGCAATGTCGTGCCATTCTGGCGAATTGGCCCTCTACAGCCTACTTGGCTGCGGCACCCTGGATTAAATATGCCTGGGAGTTGGATAAAGGCGCGTGTATCACATTCCAAGAGGCACATTCTCCTAGTAAAAATATTAGCAAGCTAAAGTCAGAAGTCCCTTCGTTGCAGAAGGTCTTCGCGAGCGCGGAGATCAAAGGCAAGGGTTGGTCCAGCTTTGCGGGGCTGGACGGCGGTCTTTTTCAGCCCAGAAGTCTGGAGCGTGCATCCGCGGAAGAGGGCGCCAAGGAGGCGTTTCGCGTCCTTAGTGGCGCTATTGAGGGCAAGGGCGGCGTGAAGCGTCCAAGTACCTACTATGCCCTTCTGAAGATGGATGTAGACCAGGCTGGCAAAGCTCTCGGTACAGAAGGGCTGCGGGAATTTCTTCCGACCGTCTTGACGGAATTTTCCCGTGCGGCACCGGCCATTGTCGCACGTAACATGGGCGTGACGATTTATGCCGGCGGTGATGATCTACTGGCAATAATGCCTGTTGACACCTCAATCACGGCGGCCGTTGAGCTTGAAGCGGTTTGGCGCACATTGTTCCATAGGTGCAGGGAGGAAAAAAAGCAGCTAGGACCACAGAATCTTTGCACTGTTTCCGCAGGGTTGGTGTTTGCCGACTATCAAGTTCCCCTGTCGCGGGTCAGGGCTGAAGCTGACCGGGTGCTTGACGAGTTGGCAAAAGAATCCAACAACCGCAACAGCATCGCGATCAGCCTGCTGCGACGCGGGGGGCAAGGGGGGCAATGGGTGTCCGCTTGGCGCTCTGTTCCAGCGCGGTTGCCGGGTGTGCCGCATGTTCAGGAACCTCTCCTCCCAGTCATGACGTTGCTCGACCTCGCTCGATTATTTCAAAGCGATCCCGCGGCGACCAAACGCTTCTTTTACAAAGTGCGGGAGCGCCTTGGAATGTTGCTTCATGGCGAGCGGTGCTTGGTTGATCAAAAAACGCTGCATGCGCTTTTTGTGGCGGAGTTTATTGAAGATAACCTTGATGGGGATCGAATTCAGGAAGTCGCCCGTCAAATGGCGGGCCTACTTTTTATTGCTCAACCGAACGCCCAGCCCCTGGCCGAAAGAAATTTTATTCCCGGCGATGCGCAGCAAGGGTCTGACAGGGTCAATATTGAAGTTTTTTGGATCGTTCGTTTTCTTGCAATGAACTTACTTCCTGTTTCCGGCGCTGTGAAAGCCGAAATGGAGAACGTATAACGTGCGACATCAGACTTTTCTTATTTTGCCTTGGGATACTGGGTCTTTCCGGGACGCCCGTCCGTTCTATCAGGATGACCAAGGAATGGCTGAAGCCTTCAGTCAGTTTCCTCCTTCACAGCGGACGGCTGTCGGTTCAATCCGAGCCGCGCTGGCCCGCGCGGCTGGATGGTCCGGGCGCGGCGGGTGGGGGGATTCCGTTAAGGCGCTTTTAGGTGATGGTGAAAATTTGGCCCCATTGAGCTTCTCAGCTCTCACCCTCGTCAGGAAGTCAGTATCGGAGGATGCGGGTGGCCGATGGGAGGCAATGGTGCCCATGCCTTTCAGCCTCGGCTATTCCGGTCACTCCTTGTCAGTTTTCGATAGGGCGATCTCCCAGCGGAGGTGTAGCGAAACGAAGCCCCAGTTTATTGAATGGCGCCCGATGGACCAAAGCGTCTCATGCGACAACCGAAATCCGATGGCCCCGTGGTCGCCACACAGTAAAAAGGATCTCGGGGAGCGGGTAAGCGCGTTGGAGGGGTATGTTGTTAGTGCCCACGCGTTGCGAGCGCGTTTTGCACCGAACGGAGGAGAGCTCAATAAGGCGCTGGACTACAGCGATGTCGAACGGCTGGAAGCATCAGCCGCGCAGTTGGATGAAGGCAGGCCAGTGGAGTTCTCAGAGGAACAGGGATTTGACCAAGAGGTTTGGGGTGGCAGCACGCGCTTGCAAATCCTTAAGGGAATGGGAGCCTGTGCCGTTCGGGAAACTTCCATAGGCATAGGGAGGGATTCTTTGACGCGCAGGGTTGTGGATAAGCGGCTATACCAAAACTCGATGATTCGCCTTTTGCCAGATCATGGCTATGTCATTTCCGTAAGTAGCTCCAAGGACGATATGCCCGCGCTACAGGGGCCAGTGACGGTGCCTTTTGGCGGGGAAGGAAGGGCGGCGACCCTTGTCCGTCTGGAGGACGATGTTACGGATTTGAGGTGGAGCTTTAGGTGGCGGGAACGTGAAGGCAAGATCGCCTTATGTTTGATGAGCCCGGCGGCCTTTGATGAGGCTCCCCGCATCGGGGCCCCCTTATGGGAGAAGGGGCCGGCGGTGATCGGCGTGGCTGGGGGCCGCACTGCTCCGGTCGGGGGGTGGTCGGGGGAATCAGGAAAGGCCGGCTCTGTGGGTGGGGCCGCCTACTATCCTGCGGGCACGGTATGGTTTGTTGAGGGGCCTGTGGACGATGTACCTGGATCATTGGGGCGGAAAAAGGATTGGCCCTGGGGTTTTGGAAAATTCGTCGCCTGGCCTCTCGCCTGAAGCATGGCCGAGGGCGGGCACGGGGGGAGAGAAGAAATGTTTATCGTGGGCATGATTGCAGAGACGTTTATTCATCCGGGAAGCGGCCAATCCCTTGGTGCCATTGATCTGCCAGTGGCAAGGGAACGGGCCAGCGGCCTGCCATACATCGCAGGGTCTTCGATGAAGGGGGCTTTTCGCCAAGTGCACGACGACAGGGCACAGAAGGAGACGGATAAAGAAAAGCGTGAGGGCCTTAAAAATAAAATCTATAAATACTTCGGCAAGGAACTGGGGAGTGAAGGGGCAGGCGCAGTCCTTTTTTCAGACGCCCGACTTTTGATTCTTCCGGTGCGGTCCTTGACCACACGGTTTGTTCTGTTGACCTGTCCAATGCTGTTGCGCCGCCTTGATCGTGACTTGGAGAGAATAGGCGACGCCGGCCTGGGGCCTGCGACTCTGTCAGTGGACGCTGAGGTCATGCTTGTTCACCCGGAAAGTCCACTGATTGAAACAGAGCACTACCTTGAAGACCGATCCTTCAAAGCCAAGCGGCTCAATGCTGAGACGATACAGGGCGTTGATTACCTGCTTGGCAAGGTTGTCGGTGATGCGGCCAAGGAGATGCGGAAATTTGTCGGGATCGTATCGGATGACGATTTTCTCTGGTTCTGTTCGTTCGGGCTTCATGTCCAGGCCAGAAATAATCTCGATAAGAGAAAGGTCAGTAAAAACCTGTGGTACGAAGAACTTCTGTCTCCGGATACCGTATTCTATACAATGCTCGGTGATCGCTTGGCTGATGGGGACTCATGTGCTGAGGACGTGTTAGCGGAATTGAAGTATCTTCAGGTTGGCGGCAACGAAACATTGGGCCAGGGGTGGTTCAGGTTATGTAAATCGTCTTCGGTGTCCAAGAAAACGCAGGTAGTCTCCACTGCTCGTGCGGTCACGGAACAGCAGCCCAATAAAGGAGGCGTTCCGGAGAGCGCCAGCCCAACGGTGGCGGCGAAGCCGAAAGTGGGCAGCGGTAAGAAGGGAGGGCGCCGTGGCCGTTGATAAACGCGTAGCACATGCCTTGAAATCGGTTGAGGCGTTTCTGGCCGGACTGGAGCCAAATCCGGAACGCATTGGGGATGCGGGAGAAACATCTGGAAGGCGAATCGCGGCCGCCCGAAAGTTCGATGCGTATGTAAAGGCTCTTCCAGCTATGATTGTCTGCAATGGCTTGGGGCAGGTCAGCGCGGTGCTTGCCAAGGATGCCGCTGCGTCAGACGAAGTCAAGGTGCTCCATGACTGTCTGAGGGATTGGCTGGATGGTATCTTCGGCGTGCAGGATAACTGCCTTGTTAGATGCGTTCAGGCGGTCAATCAGAAGGATTATGCCATTGCGACCCACGAGGCTTTGCAGTGGGCTGGGTGGGTCAAGAAGTTCTCGGGCGCATTGGTTGCTCCCTTGATTCCGAAAGAGGAAGGAGGGCGTGGTGACGCGGCCGATTTGGGATGAGGCGCCGGGGCTTCCGAAGCAGGGAGGAGGCAACATTGGCCTGAGGTTCACCAAGCACTTTGACTTCTGGGAGGGCCGGGAGTGGAGGGCCCAAAAAGGGGCGGTGGCGGCGTGGGTCGAAAGTCTGCCGAATGATGGCGGCAGAGAAGCCCCGCTTTTGGGGCGCCGCAGGGATTTGATCGCCGCGCTGGAGGGGCTGACCTGGGCCATGCGGACGGTCAGCCGCCTCATCATCGGCGTTGGAAACCCCCATCCTGTGGAAAATGGGCTGACGTGGCATCCGACTTTGGGAGTCCCCTTTCTTCCCGCGAGCGGTCTTAAGGGGTTGGCGAAGGCCTACGCTGCGGAGGACGTCATTCCCGGCACGGAAGACGAGGTGATCTTCAAAAGAATCTTTGGCGGTGACGATGACCAGTCAGGCGGGACAGGCGGGCACGGCAGCGTTCTGTTTTTCGACGCGCTTCCCCGCCTGACCGGCAAGGGAATGTTGGATTGGGACATCATGACGCCGCATTACAATCCCTGGTACATGGCGTCTGCCCCTTCCGAAACGCCTCCGGGTGACTGGTACGACCCGATCCCGATTCAGTTCCTGACGGTCGCCCAGGAATGCACATTTGACTTCGCAATAGCTCCGGACCCGTCGGCGGTTGATGCGGACCAGGCAAGAAAAGATATGGGCCTCGCAAAGGCGTGGCTTGAAAACGCAGCGTCCGATCTTGGTGTCGGGGCCAAGACCGCCGTTGGATATGGTCAAATGGACAGGGTCTAAGTCGTTGGAAAATGCCCCTTCCGTGGGGCTCTTGAGGCCCGATCAAGGGCCGTGCTGGCCGCTCCGCTGGGCCGCTGGCATGGTGCTATGCACCGGCCGAAGCCGGTGCTGGTTAAACGTTCTCGTCAGCAGAGACGTTGCCCTCAAGCAGGGATAGTTTTGATGCACCGGCCAAAGCCGATGCTGATTAAACGCCGCGGCCTTTGGCTGCGGTGCGATTGCCGCTTTGTTGTTTTGATGCACCGGCCGAAGCCGATGCTGATTAAACCACCTGAACAACTTCGACATCGACAACAGCAACGTTTTGATGCACCGGCCGAAGCCGATGCTGATTAAACTGGCCGACGAACTCCAAGCCAGCGAGGCCATCCGTTTTGATGCACCGGCCGAAGCCGATGCTGATTAAACATTTCCGAAGTCACCCCGACTCCGGCGCCGGTGGTAAGTTTTGATGCACCGGCCGAAGCCGATGCTGATTAAACAGAAGTTCGCCCAAATGAAGGCGATCGGCTAAGTTTTGATGCACCGGCCGAAGCCGATGCTGATTAAACACAGCGAGTCGATCTGCCGCGCAATCGGCGACAAGGCGTTTTGATGCACCGGCCGAAGCCGATGCTGATTAAACCCACCACCGGTACGACGGTGCGGCGGATTATGTTTTGATGCACCGGCCGAAGCCGATGCTGATTAAACCAAAATGCCGATGGACCATCCGGTGGAGAGGGTTTTGATGCACCGGCCGAAGCCGATGCTGATTAAACGAAGGGCATCTCGAGCCGGATCTCGTTCGTGGGTTTTGATGCACCGGCCGAAGCCGATGCTGATTAAACGCTCTGCAGGACATCAAAAGCGAAGGAGGGAAGTTTTGATGCACCGGCCGAAGCCGATGCTGATTAAACATAACTTCTGGATCAAACCAGATTATCGTTGGTTTTGATGCACCGGCCGAAGCCGATGCTGATTAAACCGACAAGTACAAGGCCTAAACTAAACACCCCCGTTTTGATGCACCGGCCGAAGCCGATGCTGATTAAACCTACCTCTCTGGCACGTCCTGATCAAGGCGTAAAATGTCAGCATAATTCCACGAAGATGGCGGTGAATCTACAAACGTGTTTGAAATCCAGGTCATAGAGGGCATTGTTGTCATGAAAACTTCAATCAGGACAGGGTGTTGTGAATAATCCACTGGGTCTGTGGGAAGGTTTTCTGGGAGGGGAGAAGGTCTGTGTCCCTCTGGAGGCGATATCCCACTTGTGGCAGGCGGGATGCATCGATGTTGTTTGCCATCGGCCTGGGGTTTTCGAGGAAACTCCGGGTTTGTCGGACCGTGTGCGCGGGGCTTTCGGGCGCCAGCTCCATCCTGGGGGCGCCGGGCCGCGGCGGCACGACACGGATATCTTATGGACTTTGCTTTTCGAGTCCATGCCGCTGCTGGATGGCGGCCGCGCACCCCATCGGCCTGCGGTCCTGTCAGCGGTTTATGATGGTGCCAACATCCGGGTCCGGCTGATGCTGTTGGGAGATGTGCGGCGGTATCTGAACGCGGCAGCCCATGCCTTGCGGGCGGGATTGGAACACGGCATCGCAGTGCGGCCGAATGGCATCGGTCGGCAGCCGCTTCCGGTGGTGGCGATGACAACCCGATGGATCGAGGGACTGGTCTTGCCGCCCGGGCCCGACGCAGAGGTCCATCTGCACTTCCTGACGCCCTTGTCCATTCGGGCCAGGGGCCGGTCGCGGCGCTCCGCGTCGGGCCTGTTGCCTGGATTGGTCCAGAAAGTGGCCGAGATACTTCCGATGATGGGGCTGACGCTGGACGAGGACAGCCGGCGAGCCGTGCTGCGCGCTGTTGAGCATGTGACGGTCGAAGATGGTGCCATGATCTTGACGCGGTGGAAGCGCCACTCCGTTCGCCAACTGGGGCGCACCATCCCCATGGAAGGCATGACCGGCCGAGTGACGCTGGCCGGTCCCTTGTCGGATCTATGGCCGATTCTGGCAATAGGCACCCAGATCCATGGCGGGGGGATGGGGTTGTTTGGCCTCGGCAGGTATGTCGTCGCCGGATTTGATGACGGCGCCTTTTCCCCCGCACCGCCCTTGCCTTGGCCTGGGGACCTCGCTTTGGCATAGGGTGGCCGGCATCCCTTTTTAAGCAAACCTCCGTCCCACGCCGACGACCAGTTCGGCCAAGCGGCGATAGCTGCGGATGGCGCCCAGCAGGCGCGGGGGATTGGACAGCAGGGTGTCGGCGGCGATCACTTCGGCCCACGGAATACGGGCTGTGGTCGGAGCGTCTTTATGGTCTTGCAGGGCTTTGAGCACATGAGCCGCGATCAGACCGTGACCGAGGACAGATGGATGCACGCCGTCCAGGCTGAAAAGTCCGCCTCGCCGCAAGCGGCCGTGGCGGTCGGCATGAAAGGCCCGCGTGTCGGGGCGGCGGTCGCCCAACAGGTCCAGCACCTCTACTGGCCAGCGGACCTTTGGTCTTCCGTTGGTCAGGTGCCACGCCGCCTGGTCCAGGGTGCGACCGAGGTCGATCACTGTCCACCGCCGGCCTTTTTCCGCGACAAGATCGCGTAGGGCGGCATTGGCATCCTGTACCGTGTGGTGCAGGAGCAGGGCATCGCCTCGGTGCAGGGCGCCGTGGCCGGCGGCTGCGAAGGACCGTCCGAAAGGGTGCCAAGTGTAGCCCTCGTGGAACCATGCGCCATTAATGCGCCGAGCCGTTCCGAACGGCCGCAGCAGGGGCATGTCCAGCGGCGAGGGCACGGTGCAGAGGTAGACCCGCCAGTCATGGCAGCGGTTACCCGTCATGGCTCGTTCCAGGTGGTCGAGTAATACCGCGTATTCGTCGGCGAAATCGTGTGGGTGCCACAGTGTCCAGCCGGCACGGCGGCGCTCCTCTCTGGCGAGATCACAGGGGCGCGGCCGGGCGCGGGTGCCCGGTGTGCGGACGATGCGCAGGTCTGTCGCCGCGCGCAGGAGGTTGTTGGCTCCCAGCCACACGATGACCCGCTTGACACCGCGCGTGCGGGCGTGATGCGTCAGCCAGCCGACCTGGGACAGGTGGTCGAATTCGGGGCGGCCGGACGGATTGAGGACACGCGCGGCACTGCGGTGGAATGGCTCGCTGGGCATGGTAAAGAGGCCATCATCGCCAGCCCTGTCTCCATCGGTGATGAAGGACCGGCAGTTGCTGGCGGTGAGGCCCCAAGCATCGGCAATTTCGAACCCGAAGCTCGCCACGTTGGTCACATAATCAAGCGGCCGTCCCAACATGTCACGGACGGGCTGGCCGGGGCGGCCGGGGCCGCGTTCGTAGCAGTCTTCGGCGGCATCAAGGGTACGGGCTGCCTCGCGCAGCACCGTAGGGAGGTCCAGGCCGCTTGGGCGACGCGGAATGGTCTCCAGAGAGCGGGCGATGTCCTCCAGGTTGACCGGCATGCCGCCGACTGGCCAGTGGGCGATATGCCAATCGGTAGTAAAATCAATGCTAAGAGCGCGGGCAACCCAGGATGACCAGGAGTGCTCTGTCTGCGCCGCCGCGCCGGACATGAACCCCTGGGTCAGGCTGTCGCCCATTACAAAAAGGGGTAGAGATCGCATCAGGCGTCTCGGGGCGGCGCGAGGGCCCTCCGTCGGTTGCTGCGCCTGAAACGGCTCGAGGACCGCCTATAAATCATCCCACACCCAAATCTTGAACTGGCCGTCCTCCGCAAGGGCCTGGGCAAATTGCCGGATATCACCGGCGGTGGCGAACTCCGGCCCGTATGCGGGCGGCACCAGCTTTCCGCCCTGGATGAACTCCAGGCGGCGGGCCAGCTTGGCGGGGCTGAGACCGGCAAAGGCGTGGTTGTCTGGCAGTGGGCCGTAGTATCCCAGAAGAAACTCCTTGAGTTGGCTGCCGGTTACGGTGGCGCTGCGGTACAGGCCATCGCGGGTGTCCTCCACGTCGTCACGGTCCATGAATCGCTGGACGTTGCCGAACACCCAGTCGCGGGTGTTGGCCGCGACGTCCGGCAGTTCCGGGGCGCGGCGCAGAATCCGCTCCCCGATCTTGATGCGCTTGTCCCATCCCTCGGGCAGCCAGCCCATGGAGCCGGGGGTGAGTTCAGTGATACCCGCCGTCGCGCCAAATGCCATGACAGCCTCCTTTCGTTCTTCGTCATCAAAGGAGGATGCCGATCCGGGCGGTCAGACGCCATCAAACGCCGGGGCGGTGATTTGGGGTTGCTGAGCATCGTTGCCGGGCAGGTCCCACAGGGCTTTGATACGGCCGACCAGCGTATCCCAGTTGAGATCCTCGAAACTCAGCAGGTGAACGTCGATGGCGGCGGCCTTGCCCGATAGTTCCGGGTGGCGCGCCCTGCCACGGGGCCGGTTGACGGCTTCGTCAATCATGTCAGCGGTCAGCAGCAGCGCGACAATGTCGTCTGGACCGCCGAAGTGGTCGGCCAGGTCATCAGTTTCGTGAATGTACCCGCGCACCTTGATCCGTTCACCCTTATCAAGCATCACCGACAGGCATTTGCAGGAGATGAACAGCATCCGGTCGCCGCGCCGGGCGATGACATCGACCTCGTTTTTCCCCTCCAGACGGCCGCCGCCGCGCGGGTCATCACTCCACCACGTCAGGTTCTGTCCGGCCACGGCCTCGTCGCAGCCGGCTTCCAGGACCGCGAGGAGCGCCCATTCCTCCAGCCACTGACCGCGCAGGTACTCCAGGCGGCCGGGCCGGGCCTTCAGCCGGCTGGCGTCGCCCTCGACGAGCCTTTCCTTTACAAGCCGGTCGACGATCTGGTGCTGATTGGCCGACAGTGGCCTGGGCATCGGGTGTTGGTTGGGATTGGCCAGATGGGCGCGGACACCGGCATAGGCCAGAAAGGAGTGGGCCAGTAGGCGTGTGACGGGAGCCCGCCCCCGCGCTTCGCTCAAAGATACCTTGGCGTCGTCCAGCCGCGTGTTCCGCTGGGCCAGCAAATCCGAGATGCTGGTCATGCCCACTCTCCCCCTGTTCCTGACTCCACACTGGAACGGTAGGATGTCCTTTGGCGTCATGTCAAAGCGTTACAGTTGCGCGTCAAACCCTGTCAGGGCGGCGCCGGGGGGGCGGCGGGCGCACGCACCTTCTTCGTCACGGATGCGTCCTCACCGTGCAGGCCCCAGGCTGCGGCGGTAGACCTCGGCCACCAGTCGGGCGTCGGCCAGGGCGCGGTGCTGGACAGGCTGCGCCTGCATCCACCGCACCGCTCCGGCGTAGGCTGCTTCATCGACGGGGCCCAGCGCCAGGGCGGTGGAGAAGCCATGCACCCGGACCCGGTTGTTCGGGGAAACACCTGCCGCTGCGAGGAGGATATCCATCCACCGCTGGTCATGGGGAACCGCATCGGAGATGACCGGCGGGGCGTCCTTCCCGCCGGAGCCGAAACGCGCGGCGACATGTCTGGCAACGACCGCTGCGGAAACACCCTCTGCCGCGAGCGTGGCACGGGAGATCCCATGAACTTCCTCGGCTTCCGCCGCCCAGCCGTAGTCGGCCTCCCAGTGCGGGGCGTGGGCGATGAGATGGCTCTCGGCATCCAATTCGGCGCCCGTCAGGCAATCGACCACCACCCAGCCGACCTCAATGGGAAAACCGAGATAGCCGGACGCTTCGAAATCGAGGAAGGCGAGGGTCTTCGGCATTTGTTGGCGCCTTCAGACGGGACGTATTCTTGCCACTCTTGGTGCGAAGCGTTCAGGATATCAGCGTGGGTCAAAGTCAGGCGCTGATATTACACTGGCGTTGAGCCATTGGCAGATCGTCTTTTCTGCCAAAAACGAAATCATTTCGTATTTCAGGCGCCTCGCTATAGCCGCGCCGTGTATGCCCACTTCTATGACGCTGCGTTCTCCTTATGTTTGCGTAGTTCCCCGCCTTCCTGGTTGGCAACACGTTGAAACATAGTCATTTTCCCGCTCAGCCCTTGAGCGAAGGCAGGAATCATAATCCGCGTGTCGGGAGTTCGAGTCTCTCCTCCGCTACCATTCAAAAGCCCTGCAGGCCTAACGGCTTGCGGGGCTTTTTATTGCGTCGGGGCAGGGTGTCGGGCGGCGCTTGCACTACGGCGGAAAGCAGCGGATTTCCTGGCTGACCTGCTTGCCAACTTTCATCCAGCCAAGCGTAGAGCCTTCTGCATCGCCAGGCGTCCAGGATGGCACGGGCGTGGGCCAGAGAGGAGGTCCCCGTACTTGGCCCTCCACTTGTAGAGCGTATGCTGCAATGCGAATAATACTGAAGGGGTAATGCAGCTTGTCGTAGCACATCGGTTGTTGACATATTATTTTATACCGATGACCATGGTTGGGTCAGGACGCTCAGAGACGAGTTCACCCTGAGAAGCAGCGAAGCTTCCTATTTTGCCGCATCAGCGGCAGTAGGAGGCTTTTTTTGTTTTTGGCGCAGTCGCGCCGGGTTTGTTGGTTGGCGCAGTCGCGCCGGGGAGTTGATGGTGGCGGAACAAACGGCATTGCGCGTTGGCGTGCTCTTTTCTCAGACCGGTGCGACCGCGATCATCGAGCGGTCGCAACTCAACGGCGCGCTCCTGGCCATCGACGAAATCAACCAGGGCGGCGGCGTCAACGGCCGTCGGCTCGAGCCCGTGATCCTCGATCCCGGCTCCGTTCCGATCCGCTATGGCGAAATGGCTGAACAGCTTTTGTCCGAGGACGGCGTGACGGTCATCTTCGGGTGCTACATGTCGTCGGCCCGCAAGGAAGTTCTGCCCGTGGTGGAGCGCCGCAACGCCATGTTCTTCTATCCGACCCTGTACGAGGGGTTCGAGTATTCGCCCAACGTCATCTATGGCGGCGCGGCGCCCAACCAGAACAGCGTGCCGCTGGCCAGCTACCTCATGGAACTGTACGGCAACCGGTTCTATTTCGTGGGGTCGGACTACATCTATCCCCGCGAGTCCAACCGGGTCATGCGCAACATCGTGCGCCAGGGGCGCGGCACCGTCGTCGGCGAGCGGTACGTGTCGCTCGACGGCACGCCCGAGGACTTCGACGCGGTCATCGCCGACATCAAGCGGCAGAAGCCCGACGTCATCTTCTCCACGGTGGTCGGCACCGGCACGGTGCATTTCTATCAGGCATACCTGCGCCACGGCGGCGACGCCGCCAAGGTGCCGATCGCCAGCCTGACCACCAACGAGGCCGAGGTCGAGGCCATGGGCCCGGAGGCCGCCGCCGGCCACATCACCGCAGCACCCTACTTCCGGACCATCGCCTCGGACGCCAACAGGCGGTTCCTGGACGGCTACCGACGGATGTTCGGGTCGATCACCACGGTCACCAGCTGCTGCGAAGCGGTCTATTTCCAGGTCCACATGTTCGCCGACGCGGTGCGCCGCATCGGCAGCACCGACACCGACCGCCTGCGGGCGGCGCTGATGAGCGCGGAGTATGACGCGCCGCAGGGCCGCGTGTGGGTGGACCCGGAAAACCACCACACGTTCCTGCACTCGCGCATCGCCCGCGTGGACGAGGCCGGCGAGTTCGTCATCCAGCGGGAAATGCCCCGGCCGGTCAAGCCGGACCCCTACCTGGCCTATCCGGCGCTCAACGACTGGAGTCTTCGGTTGCTGAACCCGGATCCCGATACCGATCCCCTCGGGTCTCGCTTGGAGCATGTTGTTCATGTCAACCAACAACATCATTAGAAGCCTGAGGGCGCTGCGGGTTCTGGTCCTTCACCCGCGCGACAATCAAGCCGAGGAGCTTCTGCGCCAGATATCCCGCATCGGCTGCCGGGGCGCCGCCATCTGGCCGCCGCCGGAAAAGCTGCCGGACGAGGGCGATGTCGTGTTCGTGGAGGTCAAGGAAACCATTTCCAAGGACATCCGCCGCCTGTTCGACGTTGACCGCAGCCACCGCCCCACGGTCATCGGGGTCGTCGCCTACGAAAACCCGTCGGTCCTGCAGGGGCTACTGGATCTGGAGGTTGACGCCGTCGTCACCGTGCCCCTGCGGCCCTTCGGCGTGCTGAGCAGCATGGTCATCGCCCGCCGGGTGTCGCAGGAGTTCAAGGTTGCCGACCGGACGCTCGGCAAGCTCAAGCGCAAGTTCGACAGCGTCCACAAGATCAGCCAGGCCAAGTTCATCCTGATGAAGCTGCATGGCCTGTCTGAAGAAGAAGCCTACGGCACCATCCGCAGCCAGGCGATGGCCAAGCGGACGACCATGGCCGACATCGCCCAGGCGATCATCAATGCGGACGGAATCCTCGGCTCGACGGCCGCGCGGAGGAAGCCCGAACGCCTGAAGCTGACGGTGACAGGGGACTAAGGACACCTCGGTACCCGTAACAGTCTGGGGCACCCTTAAGGAACTGGGTTCGCGATCAACAGCGATCGGCTGAACCTCGGAGGCAGTGCAGCCTCTTCGCCCACCGGCCCGACCGGTGGCGGAGAGGCTTTTTTTATTGGCCACAAAACCAAGGCCCGAAAAGGGCCATCACAAAAGCAACGGCCCGCAAAGGGCCACCGGACATCAACAGGAGGAAATGAACCATGAAGCGTCGCAGCTTTCTCAAAGGGTTTACCATCGCAGGGGCCGCCGGCGTGGCCGGTGTCACCGGATTTCCGGGCATCTGGACACGGGGCAACAGCGCCTATGCGGCCAACGGGGAAATCCCCGTCGGCGTCCTGTTCTCGCTGACCGGCGCCGTCGCCGTTGTCGAAAGCACGTTGCGCGATGCGTGCATGCTGGCCATCGAGGAAATCAACGCCAGCGGCGGCGTCAACGGCATGAAGTTGCGCCCCTACCAGGAAGACCCGGCGTCCGACCCGGCCACCTTCGCCGACCGCGCCCGCCGGCTGGTCATCCGCGACAAGTGCGTCAGCATCTTCGGGTCCTACACCTCGGCCAGCCGCCAGGCGGTGCTGCCGGTGGTCGAGGGCCGCGGCAACCTCTATTGGTACCCGACCCTCTACGAAGGCCGCGAATGCTCGCGCAACGTCATGTATGGCGGCGCCGTGCCGAACCAGCAGCAGCAGGAATTCGTGCCCTGGCTGAAGGAAAAGTTCGGCGGCCGGTTCTACCTGATCGGGAACAACTACGTGTACCCGCGCGAGGAGAACAACGTCTGCAAGATCATCCTGTCGCAGATCGGCGGCGAGGCGGTGAACGAGGAATACGTCCCCCTCGGCCATTCCGACTTCAGTTCGGTCATCAACCGCATCCGCGCGGCCGAACCGGACGTCATCTTCTGCACCCTGGTCGGTGACAGCGACGTGGCCTTTGCCCGCCAGCTTCATGCCGCCGGCTTCGACCCCGAAAAGATGCCGGTCGCCAGCCTCACGCGCTCCGAGGTTGAGGTCAAGGCCATCGGCGGGGATGCCGCCGCCGGGCACTTCTCCTCGGCCCCGTACTTCATGGGCCACAAGTCGCCCGAGAACGAGAAGTTCGTCGAGGCCTACCAGCGCAAGTATGGCACCGATCAGGTGACGCACTTCGTCAGCGAAGCCGCCTACTTCCAGGTCTACCAGTTCAAGGCGGCAGTCGAAAAGCTGGCCGCGGGCGACATCTCGCCGGTCAACATCCGCAACGCGGCGGTCGGCCTGACCATGGTGGCGCCGCAGGGTGAGATCCTGATCGACGGGAACCTGCACACGCATCTGTGGCCCAAAATCGGCCAGTGGCAGTCGGACGGCCAGGCCAAGGTCATCGTGGAGTCCAAGGAGCGCATCGCGCCAGAGCCGTACTGGGCCTACGAGGGCCAGTCGTGCACCGAGAACGGCCTCGTCCGCTCCTGACATCCTGCGGCAGGACGGGTGGCCGTTGCGGCGGCCACCCGATCCGGGAGTTCCTGTTATGGATTCTGTACTCAATCAGGTCTTCGCCGGCCTGAGCATGGCGTCGATCCTGCTCATCGTCGCCCTGGGGCTGGCCATCATCTACGGCGCCATGGGCGTCATCAACCTGGCGCATGGCGAGTTCGTGATGCTCGGCGCCTACAGCGCGTGGTTCCTTCAGGAGCAGTTCGGGCTGGGCATCCTTGTCGCCCTACCCGTCATCTTCCTGATGGTCGGCGTGGTCGGCTGGCTGGTCGAGCGCGGGGTGGTGCGCTGGCTCTATCATCGGCCACTCGACACCATCCTGGCGACCTGGGGCATCGGCATCGTGCTGCAGCAACTGGTGCGCCTGGGCATCGGGCCGGAATCCCGCTACGTGGCGCGGCCCGAGATCCTTGACGGCAACGTCATCCTTGGCGGTCTGGTGATGTCCAACTACCGCATCTTCCTGATCGCCTTCTCGGCCGCCGTGCTGGTTGGCACCTGGTACCTGCTGACCCGGACGGAGTTCGGCACCAAGCTGCGCGCCGTCATCCAGAACAAAGAGATCTCGGAGTGCTACGGCATCCGGCCGGAGCGGGTCTATGCCCTGACGTTTGCGTACGGAGCAGGCCTCGCGGGCATCGCCGGGGCGCTCATCACGCCGCTGGTCAGCGTGACGCCGGGCATGGGGACCTACGTGGTGGTCGACGCCTTCCTGGTGGTCATCGTCGGCGGTGTCGGCAGCCTGATCGGGACGGCCGTGGCCTCGGGCCTGGTGGGGACGGCGTCGGCGGCATTCTCCTTCCTGCTCAACGACACGCTTGGGCGCGTCGCGCTGCTGCTGGCCATCATCCTGCTGATCCGCTTCCGGCCGATGGGCCTCTTCCCCGACAAGGTCAGGCGCTGAGGGTTCGACATGAATACGACGTTCAAGACCGATATCATCGGGTACGGCCTGTTCGCGGCGCTCATTCTGTTCGTGGTGCCGTGGGCCTTCTCCTTCGACGGGTTCGAGCTGAACACCTTCGCCCGTTACCTGACGCTGGGCATGGTGGCGATGGCCCTGGCCCTGTCCTGGGGGTACGCCGGGGTGCTCAACCTGGGGCAGGCGGCGACCTTCGGGCTCGGCTCCTACGTCATGGCGATGCACCTCAAGCTGCGGGCCAGCGCCAGTTCCCACAACGGGATGCCCGACTTCATGGGCTGGACCAACGTCGAGGTCCTGCCGTGGTTCTGGGAACCGTTCCACTCGCTGACGTTCACCCTGGTGGCCGGGCTCGCCCTGCCGGCCCTGGTGGCGTGGCTGATGGCGGTGTTCATGTTCCGCGGCCGGGTGACCGGCGTTTTCGTCGCCATCATCACCCTGGCGTTTCTGGTCGCCCTGCAACTGGTGTTCATTTCCGAGCAGCGCTACACCGGCGGCCAGAACGGACTGACCGGCCTTGCGCCCCTGGAACTGTTCGGCTGGCGGGCCGACGCCTACAGCACGTCGTTCTACTACATGGTGGCCGGCTGCCTGATTACCGCCCTGGCACTGGGCCTGGCGGTGGTGCGCAGCAAGGTCGGGCTCATCCTGCGGGCCATCCGCGAGGACGCCGACCGCGTGCGCTTCTTCGGCTATGACGTGGCGCGCTACGAGACGCTGGCCTTCTGCGTGTCGGCGGCGCTCGCCGGGTGGGCCGGGATGCTCTACGTCCTGGTCCTGGAGTTCGCCTCGCCGACCTACATGAGCGTGCCGTTCAGCCTCGGCATCGTCATCTGGTGCGCGGTCGGCGGCCGGGAGTCCCTTGTCGCCGCCGCCCTCGGCGCCGTGGTCGTCAACATGCTCGAAGGCCGCCTGTCGAACATCTTCGTCGAGGGCTGGTTCCTGTTCCTGGGCATCCTGTTCATCGTCGTGGTGCTGGTCATGCCGCGCGGGCTGTACGGCCTGTTCAGCGACGCCCTCCAGCGCCTTCAGACGGCATCCCCGCGCGATCGCGGCGGCAAGGTGGCGACCAAGACCACCCGGCTGTCGGCCACTCCTGCCGTGAAGGAGGAGAACTAGCATGGGCCATCTCGAACTGCACAACCTTCAGGTCCAGTTCGGCGGCCTGCGCGCCGTCGACGGCCTCAACCTGAGCCTCGAACAAGGCGAGTTGCGCTGCCTGCTGGGTCCGAACGGGGCCGGCAAGTCGACCACCCTGGACCTGATCTGCGGCAAGACCGCGGCCAGCGGGGGCAGCGTCATCTTCGGGGGCATCGACGTCACCCACATGGCCGAGTACGAGCGGGCCCGCCACGGCATTGGCCGCAAGTTCCAGGTCCCGTCGGTGTTCAAGGACCTGTCGGTGATCGAAAACCTGGAGGTCGCCCGCTCGCAACAGCCCGGCGTCCTGGCCTCGCTGAGGGTGTTCCGCAGCCGCCTGTCGGGGCGCATGGACGAGGTGCTGACCATCGTCGGCCTGCACGATCACCTGCACGTCAAGGCCGGCAACCTGTCGCACGGCCAGACCCAGTGGCTGGAGATCGCCATGCTGCTGATGCAGGACTGCAAGCTCATCCTGATGGACGAGCCGACGGCCGGCATGACCGTCCAGGAAACCCTCAAGACGGCCGACATCTTCAACTCGCTGCGGGGCAGCCACACCATGCTCGTGGTCGAGCATGACATGAGCTTCGTCCGCGTCATCGCCGAGCAGGTCACGGTGATGGACCAGGGCAAGCTGCTGGCCCAGGGCACGGTGGCCGAGATCGAACGCGACCCCAAGGTACGGCAGGCCTACCTCGGGGATGAGGAGACCGCCGATGCTGCAAGCTAACGCCCTCTACTCCTACTACGGCAAGAGCCCGATCATCCAGAACGTCAGTTTCAACGTTCGGCCGGGCGACTTCGTCAGCATCCTGGGCCGCAACGGCGTCGGCAAGACCACGCTGCTGCGCACCATCATCGGCCTGACCTCGCGCACCGAGGGGACACTGAGCTTCGATGGTGCCGACCTCGGCCGCATGTCCACCGCCGAGCGGGCGTACCAGGGCATCGCCTACGTCCCGCAGGGCCGCGAGGTCATTCCACGGTTCACCGTGCGCGAGAACCTGGTGATGGGGACCTATGCACGGCGCGACGGCAAGCGGACGGTGCCCGACTACATCTTCGAGCTGTTCCCCGTCCTCAAGCAGTCCATCGGCCGGCGGGGCGGCGACCTGTCGGGCGGCCAGCAGCAGCAGCTTGCCATCGGCCGCGCCCTGGCGATGGAACCCAAGATCCTCCTGCTGGACGAGCCGACCGAAGGCATCCAGCCCAACATCGTGAAACAGATCGAGGACATCATCATCCGCCTGAACCGCGAGATGGGCCTGACGATCATTCTGGTCGAACAGAATATCGGCTTCGCCCGGCGGGCGTCGGAGCAGTTCATCATCCTGGACAAGGGCAGGGTCGCGCTGTCCGGCCGGGCCGACGAACTGACCGATGAAGTTTCGAACAAACACCTGAGTTTCTGACGGCCACGCGTGGCCGGCACGAAAGGCGCTGTTGCAGCGCACGCCCAAACTTTGCCCAATCAAAGGAGGCTTCAATGCGTCACGGAGATATTTCCAGCAGCCCCGATACCGTCGGCGTCGCGGTCGTGAACTACAAGATGCCGCGTCTTCACACCCGCGAAGAGGTCCTGGAGAACTGCCAGAAGATCGCCGACATGGTGGTCGGCATGAAGAAGGGCTTGCCGGGCATGGACCTGGTGATCTTCCCGGAATACAGCACCCACGGCATCATGTACGACCCGGGCGAGATGATGGAGACCGCCTCGCAGATCCCCGGTGACGAGACCGAGATCTTCGCGCGGGCCTGCCGCAAGGCCAACGTCTGGGGCGTGTTCTCGCTGACCGGCGAGCGTCACGAGGACCACCCGCGCAAGAACCCGTACAACACCCTCATCCTGATGAACAACAAGGGCGAGATCGTCCAGAAGTACCGCAAGGTCATCCCGTGGTGCCCGATCGAGGGCTGGTATCCCGGCGGCCAGACCTTCGTCAGCGAAGGGCCCAAGGGCATGAAGCTGAGCCTCATCATCTGCGATGACGGCAACTATCCCGAAATCTGGCGCGACTGCGCGATGAAGGGCGCCGAGTTGATCGTGCGCTGCCAGGGCTACATGTACCCGGCCAAGGAACAGCAGGTCACCATGGCAAAGTGCATGGCGTGGGCCAACAACTGCTATGTCGCCGTGGCCAATGCCACCGGGTTCGACGGCGTGTACAGCTACTTCGGCCACTCGGCGATCATTGGCTTCGACGGCCGGACCCTGGGCGAGTGCGGCGAGGAGGACATGGGGGTGCAGTACGCCCAGTTGTCGCTGAGCCTCATCCGCGACGCGCGGGAAAACGACCAGTCGCAGAACCACCTCTTCAAGCTGCTGCACCGCGGCTACACCGGCATCCACGAGTCCGGCGATGGGGACAAGGGCGTCGCCGACTGCCCGTTCGAGTTCTATCGGACCTGGGTCCTCGACGCCCAGAAGGCCCAGGAGAACGTCGAGGCGATCACCCGGCGCACGGTCGGCGTCGCCCAATGCCCGGTCGGCAGCCTGCCCACCGAAGCCAAGGAGGCCGAGGAAACCGCCTGATCGCACGGCATCGCCGGCCGCGCGTCCTGGCGCGGCCGGCGAATGCCCTCTGGACGGACCACCACGAGGAGGACGACGTGCCGTTCATTAATGACAAGCTTGAGGAAACCCGGCGGCTGCAAGATCAGAAAGAGTCGCTCGATGCCGAGAACGCGGCACGCGAAGACGTGGTCAACCTCCACCTCGCCCACCGCACCGCCGGCCTCAAGTCGCGCTTCCAGATCGACATTGAGGCGGTGGTGCGCGGCTTGCGGGCCGAGATCCTCGGGCAGGACCAGGCGCTCGAGGCGGTCGAGGACATGCTCAATGTGATCCGCGCCGACATCACCGACCCCCGCCGTCCGCTGTTCACCGCCCTGTTCCTGGGTCCGACCGGGGTCGGCAAGACCGAGATCGTGCGGTCCCTGGCGCGATCCATCCATGGCGACGCCGATGCCTTCTGCCGCATCGACATGAACACCCTGTCGCAGGAACACTACTCCGCCGCCCTGACCGGGGCGCCGCCGGGGTACGTCGGCGCCAAGGAAGGCAAGACGCTGTTCGACCAGGAAAAGATCGAGGGCAGCCTGAAGCGGCCCGGCATCGTCCTGTTCGACGAATTGGAAAAGGCCAGCCCGCCGGTCCTTCAGGCATTGCTCAACGTGTTCGACAACGGACAGCTCACCGTGGCCTCGGGCGAGCGAACCTACAGTTTCCGCAACGCGCTGGTGTTCATGACCAGCAACCTCGGCGCCCGCGACATCCAGAACTTCGAGCATCGCCAGCGCAGTCTGTTCCGCAGGCTGATGCCGCTGACCCCGCAGCAGCGCCAGCGCAAGGCGCGGGAGATGGTCTACCGCCGCCTGCTGGGCACGTTCCCGCCGGAATTCGTCAACCGCATCGACCACATCACGGTGTTCAACTGGATCGAGCCCGACGTGGTCGGCGACCTCGCCCGCCTGGAAATCGAGCGCCTGAATCGCCGCCTGCTAAAACACGGCGTCCAGGTCCAGGTCGATTCCGACGTCATCGACCTCCTCGTGCAGCGCGGCTTCGACCGCCAGTTCGGCGCCCGCTCCCTGCGCCGTGCCGTGCGCCGCTACGTCGAGGTGCCGGTGGCCAAGTACCTGCTGCGCCACCACCGGCACGCCGAGAACCATGAGGAGGGCATTCAGATCCTGGAGGCCCGCCGAAATCAGGATGACGTGGCCATCTCGTGCCGATTGTGACTAAAGCGGTTTGTCTTTGATGTGAACCACCGCCTGTGCTCATACATCTTGGGCTGCCGCCCAAACCCGCTTGGGGCAGGCCCCAAACCCCTTTTTCTTCTTCAAGAAATAAGGGAGGTCTGGAGCGTAGCTCCAGGCCGGCGGCAGCCATCCGCGACAGCGGGCCACTGCGTCAAGTTAAACGCAAACCGCTTTAAAGCGCAGCCGCTATGGGGCGACCACCGGCTGGGCATCCGGCGCCGCCATGATCATTGTTTCCAGACGCGGCCTGGACGCGTGGCCGCCTCGGCGGCGTGGTCGCGCAGGAAGTCGAGGAACGAGCGGGCCGTCGGCGACAGGGTCTTGCCGCGCAGGTGGGTTGCGTACCAGCGCCGCTCCAGTGGAAATCCCTCCACCTCCAGTTCGACCACCAACCCTGCCGCACGCTCCACGTCTAGGCTGTAGCGCGGCAGGACCGACAGGCCCAGTCCCGCCATCACCGCCTGCTTGATCGCCTCGGTGCTGCCCAGTTCCATGTAGGGCCGGATGGACAGGCCATGTTCGGCGAGCAGGCGTTCAAACGCGATGCGCGTGCCCGATCCCTGCTCGCGCACCAGGAACCGTTCCTCCGCCAGCCGGGCCAGCGGCACCCTGTCCATGCCGCGCAAGGGATGGTTCGGCGGGGCCGCAACCACCAACGGGTTGTCGAGGAACGGCAGCACCGTGAGGTCCATGTCCGACGGCACCTGGCCCATGATCACCAGGTCGTCGGCATTGGCCGCCAGGCGGTCCAGAACGCGGGCGCGGTTGGTCACAGTCAGGTGCGGCACGACGTCGGGGTGATCGTGCACGAAGGTGCCGAGAAGGTGGGGGATGACGTACTTGGCCGTCGTCACCACGGCTACCCGCAACGGCCCGCGCACGACGTGGCTCAGCCCGTCGAGGGCGTCGTCGAGCGCCCTTAGCCGGGCCATCACATCCTGTGCGGCGCTCTGCATCTCCCGTCCCGCCGGGGTCAGGGTCAGGCCGCGGCCGAGATGTTCGAACAGCGCCGTGCCCGCATTTTCCTCCAGCCGCTTGAGTTGGAGGGACACGGCCGGCTGCGTCAGGTTCAGTTCCTCGGCCGCCCGGGTGTAGTTGCCGAGGCGGGCCACCGCCTCGAACAGGCGAAGCTGTTGAAGGGTCAGGTGCATAAGTTTTTCTTATCGCCAGGCATTAGAACAATCAATTTCTTTTAATGCTCCCGCTTCCCTATCGTCAACCCATCACAACGACGGGCCGACCGGGTCCGCATCGCAATCCAAAGGGAGCGAAACCATGGGCAAGATGTTTCAGGCCGGCGTGAAGGAGTACCGGGATACCTACTGGGAACCCTCGTACACGCCCAAGGACAGTGACTTCCTGGCCTGCTTCAAGGTCGTTCCGCAGCCCGGCGTCCCCCGTGAGGAAGCCGCCGCCGCCGTGGCCGCCGAATCCTCCACCGCCACCTGGACGACGGTGTGGACCGACCTTCTGACCGACCTGGAATACTACAAGGGCCGCGCCTACGCGCTGGAGGACGTGCCCGGCGACGACGAGGCCTTCTACGCCTTCATCGCCTATCCCATGGGCCTGTTCGAGGAAGGCTCGGTCGTCAACGTCTTCACCTCGCTGGTCGGCAACGTGTTCGGCTTCAAGGCCGTGCGCCAGCTCCGCCTGGAGGACGTGCGCTTCCCGCTGTGGTTCGTCACCACCTGCGACGGTCCGCCGCACGGTATCCAGGTCGAGCGCGACAAGCTCGACAAGTACGGCCGCCCGATGCTCGGCTGCACCATCAAGCCGAAGCTGGGTCTGTCGGCCAAGAACTACGGCCGCGCCGTCTATGAATGCCTGCGCGGCGGCCTGGACTTCACCAAGGACGATGAAAACGTCAACAGCCAGCCCTTCATGCGCTGGCGGGACCGCTTCCAGTTCTGCCAGGAAGCCATCGAAAAGGCCGAGGCCGAGACCGGCGAGCGCAAGGGGCACTACCTGAACGTCACCGCCGGCAACATGGAAGAAATGTACAAGCGCGCCGAGTTCGCCAAGGAGATCGGCTCCCCGATCATCATGTCGGATTACCTGACCGTTGGCTGGGCGGCGCATTCGTCGCTGTCCAAGTGGTGCCGCGACAATGGCATGCTGCTGCACGTCCACCGCGCCATGCACGGCGTCATCGACCGCAACCCCAAGCACGGCATCAACTTCCGTGTCCTGACCAAGCTGCTGCGCCTGCTCGGCGGCGACCACCTGCACTCGGGCACCGTGGTCGGCAAGCTGGAAGGCGATCGCGCCGCGACGCTGGGCTGGGTCGACCTCATGCGCGAGCGCTACGTCAAGGAAAACCGCGATCAGGGCATCTTCTTCGACCAGGATTGGGGCCAGATGCCGGGTGTCCTGCCGGTCGCCTCGGGCGGCATCCACGTCTGGCACATGCCGGCCCTGGTGTCGATCTTCGGCGATGACTCCGTCCTGCAGTTCGGCGGCGGCACCATCGGCCATCCGTGGGGCAACGCCGCCGGCGCCGCGGCAAACCGCGTCGCGCTCGAAGCCTGCGTCCAGGCCCGCAACGAAGGGCGTGACCTGGAGAAGGAAGGCAAGGACATCCTTCTCAAGGCCGCCGCGAGCAGCCCCGAACTGAAGATCGCCATGGAAACGTGGAAAGAGATCAAGTTCGAGTTCGACACCGTCGACAAGCTCGACGTCTCGCATCGCTGAGCGATCTCCCGCAGAAACAAAATCGAGCAGAGGAAACGGCCCATGAGCACCGTCCAGGACTACCCCTCCCGCCTGTCGGATCCCAACAGCCGCAAGCTGGGCACCTTCTCCTATCTGCCGCCGATGACGGCGGACGAAATCCGCAAGCAGATCAACTACATCGTCTCCAAGGGCTGGAACCCGGCCATCGAGCACACCGAGCCCAAGCACGCCTCCAGCAACTACTGGTACATGTGGAAGCTGCCGATGTTCGGCGAGAGCGACATTGACCGCATCCTCGCGGAGATCGAGGAGTGCAAGGCGGCCAACCCCAGCAACCATGTGCGCCTGATCGGCTATGACAACGTCAAGCAGTCCCAGGGCGCGAACATGATCGTCCATCGCGCCCCCATCGAGGCGTGACCGCCTGATCCCGGTCATGCTGGACTCCGCGACTGGTCCGGGGGCCGTCGCCTGCCGCTCAGGCGGTGGCTCCCGGATTTTTTTCGTCTCGTGCCGGCTGGAGGTTTGCCATGAACGCCCCGCTCAAGGACACGTCCGTTAGTCAGTACACAATCAAGACTGAACCCTACTACCGCGCGGTCGACACCGAGGTCGGCGTTTATGAGGCCGCCTATGAGGCCCGCATGCCGGTCATGCTGAAGGGTCCGACGGGGTGCGGCAAATCCCGCTTCGTCGAATACATGGCGTGGAAACTCGGCAAGCCCCTGGTCACGGTTTCGTGCAACGAGGACATGACCGCCTCCGATCTGGTCGGCCGTTACCTGCTCGATGCCGCCGGCACCCGCTGGCAGGACGGCCCGCTGACCACCGCCGCAAGGATCGGCGCCATCTGCTATTTGGACGAGGTGGTCGAGGCGCGTCAGGACACCACCGTGGTCATTCACGCCCTGACCGACCACCGCCGCGTCCTGCCCCTGGAAAAGAAGGGCGAGTTGGTCGAGGCCCATCCCGACTTCCAGATGGTCATCAGCTACAACCCCGGCTACCAGAGCCTGATGAAGGACCTCAAGCAGTCCACCAAGCAGCGCTTCGGGGCCATGGTCTTCAGCTATCCGCCGGCCGATGTCGAGGCCGACATCATCGCCCATGAATCCGCCGTTGACGCCGACATCGCCCGCAAGCTGGTCCAGGTCGCCCAGCGCAGCCGCAATCTGAAGGGCCACGGCCTGGACGAGGGTATGTCGACCCGCCTGCTGGTCTATGCCGGCCAGCTCATCGTCCGCGGCATTCCGGCGCGCGATGCCTGCCGGATGACCCTGGTCCGGCCGCTGACCGACGACCTCGACATGCTGGACACCCTGGACGCCGCCATCGACACGGTTTTCGGCTAAGCCGTCCCGTCCAGCGCGGAGATACGCCAATGATCGTCGATCTGGAAGACTACCGTCCCGACTTGCTGGCCGTGGCCCCCGATCTGGCAGACACCCTGGACGCCACCCTGCACGAGGCCGCGCGCGTCCTGTCGCCGGCCGGCCTGCGCGACTACCTCGATGGGGCGCGGGCGCTGATCGGCCTGGGGCGGGGAAAGGAGTTGCTGGCAACCTACCTGGAGACCATGCCCCTGGTGGCCCGCGAATGCGGCGAGGACGTCATCTCCGATTGCGTCGGCGCGGTCCTGCAGTTGTCCTCCATGACATCGGGACAGGTGCTGACGCTGGTTTTCGCCACGCTGCCGACGGCGGCCACGCGCCTGGCCGACCCGGACATGCTGCGCGGCTACCTGTCGCTGCTGCACCGCTTGGCGGCCAGGGCGCCGCGGGGCCTGCGGCCGATGCTGGGGCGGCTTGACGACTTGCTGGGTAAGCTGACCCTGTCGGGCCTGCGCCGCTGGGCCGACTTCGGGGCCGAGGCCTATGGCCGAGATCTGCCGCGCCAGGCGGCCTACTTCGGCCTGGATAGCGAGGACAGCCGGGCCGTTCTGCAGCAGGAGCGGCGCGGGACGCTGTTCGTGGACAGCCAGCGGCGGCTCAATTTCTACCTGCGCGCCTTCTGGGCCCGGACCTTCTTCCTGCGGCCGGCGGCGGCCGACCTGCACGGTGTCCGCCCGTTCGTCGCAGACCGCGCCTTGCACCTGCCCGATGCCGTCGATGACCGGGACGGGGGGACCGGGCTGGACGTCTACCGTGCCATGGCCGCCCACATGGCCGCCCAGATCGTCCATACTCCGGCGCCGCCGCCGGGCCGCGACCTGGCGCCAGCCGTGCGCTTTCTCATCGGCATGTTCGAGGATGCGCGTGTCGAGGCTGCTGCCGTGGCCGAATTCCCCGGCCTGCGGCGGCTGTGGCGGTCGCTGACGGCCGAGGCCGGAACGCCCCATCCCGAGCACGAGACCATGCCGCTGATCGAGCGCCTGGCCGTCGTTCTGCTGGACGGTGAGGGGACCACCGGCGACGTCGAGGTCGATGCCATCGCCGCCCGTTTCCATAAAGCCGTGGCAGACGGCGCGGCCAGCGGTGACACGTCGCTCGGTCTGGCCGAGGAGCTGTATGCCCTGCTGTCGCAGCGCCGCGCCATGCCGTCCCTGCGCATCCTTGAAAGCCTGCGCATTCCCTACCGCGACGACAATCGCTTCCTGTGGGCCACCGAGGCCGAGGCCTGGCAGAGCGAAACCCTCTGGGTGCCCGACCGCCCGCAGCAGGTGCGCCGCCGCGTCGGCCTGATGGAGTTCATCAACGAGATCGACTGCGAGACCGCCGGCGACGACGCGCAGGAGATCTGGACCCTGGACGGCGAGTTGTTCCCCTACGAGGACGAAGGCATCTCCTACAATCAGAGGGAGGGCAAGGAGCCGGTCTCCGACCCCTTCCACTATGGGGAGTGGGATTACCAGGTGCAGCTCATGCGGCCCAACTGGGTGACCGTATACGAACGCCGCCAGCCGCGCGGCAATCCGGCGGACATCGACGCCGTGCTGACGACCCATCGCGGGGTCAGTCATTCCATCCGCCAGATCGTCGACCGTTTGCGGCCGCAAGGCATCGTCCGCCAGCGGCGCCTGGAGGACGGCGACGACCTGGACATCAACGCCGCCGTCGATGCCATGGTCATGCTGCGCATGGGCCGCGACCCCGACCCGCGCATCACCCAACGCTGGGTCATCAACCGCCGTGACCTGTGCGTCCTGGTGCTGCTGGACCTGTCGCAATCGACCAACGACCCGGTGCGCGAGGCCGAGGACCGCACGGTCCTGGATCTGACGCGCGACGCCTGCGCCCTGGTGGCGACGGCCATCAACGGCATCGGCGATCCGTTCGCCATCCACGGCTTCGCCTCCGATGGCCGCCACGACGTCCACTACACCCGCTTCAAGGACTTCGACCAGCCCTTCGAGGACGAGGCCAAAAGCCGCCTGGCCGGCATGACCGGCGGCCTGTCCACGCGCATGGGCGCGGCCCTCCGCCACGCCGGGTGGCACCTGCGACAGCGCCCGGAGAAGCACAAGCTGCTGCTGGTGGTGACCGACGGCGAGCCGGCCGACATCGACGAACGCGACCCGCAGTACCTGCGCCTGGACGCCCGCAAGGCGGCGGAGGACCTGCGGGCGGCCGGGGTCCAGCCCTATTGCCTGACCCTGGACCCGTCGGCCGACCGTTACGTCGAGCGCATTTTCGGCGCCAATGCGTACACCGTCGTCGATCACGTCCAGCGCCTGCCCGAGCGCCTGCCCAGCCTGTTCGCCACGCTGACCCGGTGACCACACTGACCCGGTGACATGTGCGGAACGGGCCTGTGACCGTGCCGCTGTCTTTCCGTCAGGTTGACAAATCACAATGCCATTCCCCCAGCGGCTCTGTAGGAGTGGCGGGCCGAGACGGCTCCTCGGCAGTGACTGACGGAGGACTCCTGCGCATGCTGGCCGCCTTTCCTCACGGCCCCCATTCAGGGGAACGATGACTCATCCCTCCCCCATGGGCTGGCTGATGGCCCAGGCGCGCCCGGCGCGGCCGGCCCTGCTGCTGGCCGCCGGCGCGGGCGCGGCGCAAGGTCCGCTGGTCGTGGCCCAGGCCCTGCTGCTGGCCTTCGTGGTCGACGCCCTTGTCATGCGCGGCGCGGCGGTGGCCGATCAGGCCTGGGCTTTCGCCGCACTGCTCGGAGTGTTCGTCGCCCGCGCCGCCCTGGTGGCCGGGCAGGAGGCGGCAGGGTTCGCGGCGTCCTCCACCGCGCGGGGGCGACTACGGGCCGCGCTGACCAGACACTTGATGGCCCTGGGTCCGGCCTGGGCGGCGCAGGGCGAGAGTGGGGCGCGGGTGTCCCTGCTGCTGGAGCAGGTCGAGGCGACCGACGGCTTCTTCGCCCGTTTCCTGCCTCAGAGCGCCGCCGCGCTGGCCGTGCCGGCGGTCATCCTTGTCGCGGTGTTCCCGCTCGACTGGGCGGCTGGAGCCATTCTGCTGCTGACCGGCCCGCTCATCCCGCTGTTCATGATCCTCATCGGTTGGGGCGCCAAGGCCGCGCAGGCCCGCCACATGATCGCCCTGGGACGCCTGGGAGCCCACTTCCTGGACCGCCTCAAGGGCCTGGAGACCCTCCGCCTGCTGGGCCGGGCGGCGGCGGAGACGGAGCAGGTGCGGACGGCCGCCGACGACTACCGCCGCAAGGTCATGGCGGTGCTGCGCATCGCCTTCCTGTCGTCGGCCGTGCTCGAGTTCTTTTCCTCCGTCGCCATTGCCATGGTGGCCGTCTACGTCGGGCTGTCGCTGCTCGGCACGCTGCCGTTCACGGTGCGGACGGAGCCGCTGGGCCTGTTCGCGGGCTTGGCCGTGCTGCTGATGGCCCCGGACTTCTTCGCCCCGCTGCGCCAGTTGGCGGCGGCCTATCACGACCGCGCCGCCGCCGTGGCGGTGGCCGAGGCGGTGGCCGCCCTGCCGCCGCCGCCCGACCCCGCGCCGGCTTCTGATGGCGCGGTGGGACTGGTCCTGGACGATGTGCGGGTGCGGTATCCGGGCGCTGCCGCCCCGGTGCTCGACGGCTTCTCTCTGCATGTCCGGCCCGGCGAGTGGGTCGGGCTGTCCGGGCCGAGCGGGGCTGGCAAAACCACCATCCTGCGCGTTCTGCTGGGCTTCCTGGACGCCGAGTCCGGCCGCGTGCTGCGCCCGGCGCGCGTCGCCTGGGTCGGCCAGAACACCCACCTGTTCCACGGCACCATCGCCGACAACGTGCGCCTGGGCCGTCCCGGCGCCACCGATGCCGAGGTTGCCACGGCCTTGGAACGCGCCGGCTTGGCCGGTGTGGTCGCCGCCCTGCCCCACGGGGCCGACACCCTGTTGGGCGAAGGCGGGCTCGGCCTGTCGGGCGGGCAGGCGCAGCGGCTGGCCGTGGCGCGTGCGTGGCTGGCCGACGCCCCGGTGCTGCTGCTCGACGAACCGACCGCGAGCCTCGATCCCGCCACCGCCGCGCGGCTGCTCGACTCCCTGGCGGACCTGGCGGGTGGGCGGGCGGTGCTGATGGCCAGCCATGACCCGGCCGCCCTGGCCCGCTGCCATCGCGTCGAGACACTGGTTGGGGAAAACCTGGTTGGGGAGACCCTGGTTGGGGAGACCGGCGTTGCGTGACTTGCGCCCCCTGCTGCCCCTGTTTGCCCGCCACGCCGCCTGGCTGTGGGGCGGCGGGCTGCTGGCCCTGCTGACCCTGGCGTCGAGCATCGCCCTGCTGGCCCTGTCGGGGTGGTTCATCACCGCGGCCGGGCTGGCTGGCCTGAGCGCGGCGGTCGCGGTCAGCTTTGACATCTTCAGCCCCGGCGCGGGCGTGCGTTTCTTTGCCATGAGCCGTACCGGCGGCCGCTATGCCGAGCGGCTGGCCACCCACGAGGCCACCTTCCGCGTCCTGGCCGAGGTGCGCGGCTGGCTGTTCGCCCGCCTGATTCCGCTGTCGCCCCTGCAACTGGGGAGTCTGCGTGGTGGCGACCTGTTGAGCCGCCTGACCGGCGATGTCGATGCCCTGGACGGCTTGTATCTGCGCGTTCTCATTCCCCTGGCCGTGGCGGCGAGCGGCGCGGCGCTGACCGTGGGGCTGCTGTGGGCGTTCGTCGACGGCACCGTGGCCCTGGCGGTCGGCGGGCTGCTGGCCGTCGGCGTGGTCGCCGTGCCGCTGCTGGCCGTGCGGCGGGGCGTGCGGGCAGGCGCGGCGGTGACGCGGGAGCAGGCCGAGTTGCGCGCCACCCTTCTGGACGCGCTGGCCGGGGTGGCGGAGCTGCGGGCATTTGGCGCAGACGGTCGCCAGCGCACGGTGATCGCCTTGCGCGACCACGCCCTGCGCGACGCCCAGCGCCGGGTCAGCCGCCTCAACGGCCTGACCGGCGCGTCCACCCTCTTCCTTTCGGGGCTGGCGGCGTGGAGCGCCCTGCTGTTCGGCGGCCTGTTGGTCGAGGCCGGGCGGCTGGACGGCCCGCTGATGGCATTGGGCGTGCTGGCGGCCCTGGCTGCCTTCGAGGCTGTGGCCCCGGTCGCCGGAGCCACTCATGCCCTGGGCCGCCTGCTGGCCGCTGCCGGGCGCATCACCTTCCTGGCCGAACAGGCGCCTCTGGTCGGCGCCCCCGCAGCGCCCGGCACTCCGCCGCCGCCCGACGCGCCCCTGGTGTTCGAGAGTGTGTCCTTTCGCTATCGCGAAGGCGGGCCGGAGGTGCTGACCGGCATCGACCTCACGCTGGCGCCCGGCCGCAGGATTGCCCTGATCGGCGAGAGTGGAGCCGGAAAGTCCACCTTGGCCGCCTTGGTCCTGCGCCGCCTGGACCCTACGGGGGGGCGGGTGAGCCTGGGCGGAGCCGACCTGCGGACCCTGAACCCCGCCGTGGTGCAGAGCCGTATTGCCTGGCTGTCGCAGAGGGGCCACGTCTTCGCCGACACCCTGCGGGCCAATCTGCTGATGGCCGCCCCCGATGCCGGAGATGATCGCCTGTGGCACGCGCTGGACCAGGCGGGTCTGGCCGACACCGTGCGGCGCCTGCCCGATGGACTGGACACCTGGGCCGGGGAGGGCGGCATGCGTCTGTCGGGCGGCCAGGTCCGCCGCCTTCTGCTTGCCCGCGTGCTGTTGCAGGATGCCCCCTTCGTGCTGCTCGACGAGCCGACGGAAGGCCTGGACGCCGCCACGGCGGACCGCGTAATGGACCGTGTGCTGACGGTGACCGAAGGCAAGGGCCTGCTGCTCATCACCCACCAAACCTTCGGCCTGGACCGTATGGATATGGTGGCCCGCCTGGAGGATGGGCGGATCAGCATGACAAATATCAATAACCTTCAGCAGTTTGCCTGACAGGGCGCAATGCGTCCGGTTCGTAACACCGCGTAGGGTTTCCCATCGTTCCGTCAACCGGGGGTCCGGTCGGCGCGCAAGGGAGACCGCGCAATGTTAGACTTCGATCCAGTGGAACTGTCCCGTCTGCAGTTCGCCATGACGGCCCTGTTCCACTTCCTGTTCGTGCCCCTGACGCTGGGTCTGTCGCTGATGATGGCGATCATGGAAAGCGTCTACGTGATGACCGGCCGCACCATCTGGCGCGACATGACGCGCTTCTGGGGCAAGCTGTTCGCCATCAACTTCGCCGTCGGCGTGGCCACCGGCCTGACCATGGAGTTCCAGTTCGGGACCAACTGGTCCTACTACTCCCACTACGTCGGCGACATCTTTGGTGCCCCGCTGGCCATCGAGGGCCTGATGGCCTTCTTCCTGGAGAGCACCTTCATCGGCCTGTTCTTCTTCGGCTGGGACCGCATGAGCCGCGGCGGCCATCTGGCGGTCACGTGGCTGGTGGCCCTGGGGTCGAACCTGTCGGCCCTGTGGATCCTGGTCGCCAACGGCTGGATGCAGAACCCGGTGGGCGCGGAGTTCAATTTGGACACCATGCGCATGGAGATGGCCTCCTTCGCCGAGCTGGTTTTCAATCCGGTGGCCCAGGCCAAGTTCGTGCACACCGTTTCTGCCGGGTATGTTACCGGGGCGATGTTCGTGCTGGGCATTTCGGCCTTCTACCTGCTGCGCAAGCGGCACGAGGCGTTCGCCCGCCGCTCCATGATTATCGCCAGCAGCTTCGGGCTGGCGGCATCCCTGTCGGTGGTCGTCCTGGGCGACGAGAGCGGCTACACCCTGACCGAACACCAGAAGATGAAGCTGGCGGCCATCGAGGCCATGTGGCACAGCGAGCCCGCTCCGGCCCCCTTCACCCTGGTCGGCATCCCCGACATGGAGGCGCACAAAACCCATGCTGCCATCGAGGTGCCCTATGTCCTTGGCCTGATCGCCACCCGATCGCTGGACGAGGCGCTGCCAGGCATCGCCGAGTTGGTCGACATCGCCGAGGCGCGCGTGCGGTCGGGCATCATCGCCCTGTCGGCCCTGGAGGACATCCGCGCCGACCGCGCCAATGCAGATGCCCGCGCCACCTTCGAGGCGCACAAGGACGACATGGGCTATGGCCTTCTGTTGATGCGCTACACCGACACCCCGGCCACGGCCGACGACGTCATGATCCGGCAGGCTGCCGAGGACACCGTTCCACACGTCCCGTCGCTGTTCTGGTCGTTCCGCCTGATGGTGGCGCTGGGGCTGTACTTCATCGTCCTGTTCACCGCCGCCATGTGGTTCTCGACCCGCCGGAACTTCGCCAACACATGGTTCCTGCGGGCCGCCCTGTGGTCCATCCCGCTGCCGTTCCTGGCCGCGGAACTCGGCTGGTTCGTGGCCGAGTTCGGCCGTCAGCCCTGGACCATCGAAGGCGTCCTGCCGACGTTCTACAGCGCCTCGACCCTGACGGCCGGGCAGGTCATGACCACCCTGGTCGGGTTCATCGTCATCTACTCCGCCCTGTGGGTCCTGGAGATCTTCCTGATGGTCAAGTACGCCCGCCTCGGCCCCGTGGCATCGCTGGGCCTGACTGGTGCCGAGGCCGCCGCCGTTGATGCCGTGGAGCCACCGGCCCTGCCGCCTGTCACGCCGGCCCCGCCCGCGTCCCGTCCCGTAGCCGCCGAGTGAGAGGACATCGATCATGCACATCCCTATCGACTACGAAACCCTGCGCCTGATCTGGTGGCTGCTGCTGGGCGTGCTGCTCATCGGGTTCGCCGTCATGGACGGCTTCGACCTGGGCGTGGGCACACTGCTGCCCTTCGTCGCGCGCACCGACCTCGAGCGCCGGGTCACCATCAACACCATCGGCCCGGTGTGGGACGGCAACCAGGTGTGGTTGATCCTGGGGGCGGGCGCGATCTTCGCGGCGTTCCCGCCGATCTACGCCGCGGCCTTTTCGGGCTTCTACTTCGCCATGTTCCTGGCCCTGGTCGCCCTCATCCTGCGCCCGGTGGGCTTTGACTTCCGCAACAAGATCAAGGATCCGCGCTGGCGCAAGGCGTGGGACTGGGCCTTGTTCACCGGCGGGTTCGTGCCGTCCCTGATCTTCGGCGTGGCGTTCGGCAACGTGTTGCAGGGCGTTCCGTTCACCATCGACGCCAACTTCCGCTTTGCCTACCACGGGGGCCTGATTGGCCTGCTCAACCCCTTCGCCCTGCTGGCCGGGCTGGTGTCGGTGGCCATGCTGGTGGCCCACGGCGCGGCCTACCTGATGATCAAGACCGAGGACCCGGTGGCCGGGCGGGCGCGCGGCGTCCTGATGCTCGCCGCCCCGGCCGCCGCCGCCCTGTTCGCTCTGGCCGGGGTGTGGGTGGCCGGAGGCATCGATGGCTACATCCTGGTCGGCCACGCGGTGACCGACGGCCCCTCGAACCCGCTGCTGTCCCAGGTCACCCGCGCGCCCGGCGCCTGGATGGCCAACTTTGCCGCCCACCCGTGGATGTGGCTCGGCCCGCTGCTGGGCATCGGCGGCGCGATGGCCGCCGCCCTGGCCGCACGGGCGTGGCGGCCGATGGCGGCCTTCCTGGGAACGGGGCTGAGCGTGCTGGGCATCGTCGCCACCGCCGGGCTGGCCATGTTCCCGTTCATGATGCCGTCGACCCTGCAACCAGACGCCAGCCTGACGGTGTGGGACGCCACGTCCAGCCAACTGACCCTGTTCGTCATGCTGGTGTCCACCCTGATCTTCATGCCCATCATCCTGGCCTACACCAGCTTTGTCTTCCGGGTCCTGCGCGGCAAGGTCACCGCCGACTACGTGACCGGGAACGACAAGACCCTGTACTGAGAGGAGCCCTTCGCCATGTGGTACTTCGCCTGGATCCTCGGCGTCTTGCTGGCCGCCAGCTTCGCCATCCTCAACGCCCTATGGCACGAGGTGCACATGCCCCCGCCCAACGAGCGCGGCTAGAGGCAGCGCATAAGTGGCGCATACGCAGGCTAAGCGCTGGTATATGCGGTATTGGTCAGCATCGTAATCCGCGTGTCGGGAGTTCGAGTCTCTCCTTCGCGCCCATTTAAAAGCCCTGCAGGTCTGCCGACTTGCGGGGCTTTTCCCTGTTCGGTATGGTGCCGCGAGAAACCTGGCGGGGTGGCCGTCTCTCACACGAAATAGGGCTTTCCCGATGACCACGACCATGAACTCAGAGTCTTCGGCGGCGTCCGGCGACGGGAGCGAGGGCAAGCCCACGCTTTTTGTGCGGCAGGCCAAGGTCAAGGACATCCGCGCCATCCAGGCGTTGGCCGTGCGCGTCTACCATGACATGCCGACCTATACCCAGGCGCAGCTGCGCGGCCAGATCCAGAACTTCCCCGAAGGCCAGTTCGTGGCGGTCTACAACGATGAGGTGGTCGGGTATGCCGCCACGTTCATCATCGACCAGGCCGTCGCCCTGGCCAAGCATGACTGGAAGACCATCACCGGCAACGGCTTTGCCAGCCGCCACAATCCGCTGGGCGACGTCCTGTACGGCTTTGAGGTGATGGTTGACCCGGCGACGCGCGGCCTGCGCATCGGGCAGCGCCTGTACAACGCCCGCAAGGAACTGTGCCAGAGCAAGAGCCTGAAGGGCATCGTGTTCGCCGGCCGGATGCCCGGCCTCGACCGCAAGATGCGGCGCAAGGAAGTGTCCGGCGCGCAGGAATACCTGGACCTGATCAAGGAAAAGCGCATCCGCGACAAGGTGGTGTCGTTCCAGATGCGCAACGGGTTCGAGGTTCTCGGCGTGCTGGAAAACTACCTTCCGCCGGACCGCGACAGCCGGGGCAATGCGGCCCACCTGGTGTGGTGGAACCCCAAGCTGGGCCTCGACCCGCTGACCGGACAGCCGGCCCAGCGCGGCCGCATGCCCGGCACCGTGCGGATCGGCTGCGTGCAGTACCAGCAGCGCCGCGTTGCCTCGTTCGAGGAATTCGGCAAGAACGTCGAATACTTCGTGGACGTGGTGGCCGACTACAAGGCCGACTTCGTGGTGTTCCCCGAACTGTTCACGCTGCAACTGCTGTCCATCGAGAACAAGCCCATTCCGGCCGAGCAGGCCATCGCCGAACTGACCAAGTACACCGAGCCGCTCAAGAAACTGCTGTCCGATCTGGCGGTGCACTACAACATCAACATCATCGGCGGGTCCCACCCCACGGTGGACGATGACGGCGACATCATCAACGTGTGCTTCGTCTGCCTGCGCGACGGGTCCATCCATCGCCAGGAGAAGATCCACCCGACGCCGAACGAACGCTATTGGTGGGGCATCGAAGGCGGCGACGTCGTGCAGACCATCATGACCGACTGCGGCCCCATCGGCGTGATGATCTGCTACGACAGCGAGTTCCCGGAAATGGCCCGCCATCTGGTCGACCAGGGCGCCCAGATCCTGTTCGTGCCGTTCTGCACCGACGAGCGCAAAAGCTACCTGCGCGTCCGCTACTGCTGCCAGGCGCGCGCCGTCGAGAACCAGGTCTACGTCGCCATGGCCGGCAACGTCGGCAACCTGCCCGGCGTGGTCAACATGGACATCCAGTACGCCCAGAGCTGCATCCTCACGCCGTGCGACTTCCCCTTCGACCGCGACGGCATCGCCGCCGACACCACGCCGAACGTCGAAATGGTCGCCTTCGCCGACCTCAGCCTGGACGACCTGACCGCATCGCGCGCCAGCGGCACGGTCCAGAACCTGCGCGACCGCCGGTTCGACCTGTACTCCGTGAACTGGCTCAAGGAAGAGTAGGGGGAGGACGCGGGCTCTGCCCGCACCCGCCAGGAGGCTTGCCTCCTGGACCTCTTGAACGGCTTCGGGGGAAAGCCGCGCGCAGCGTATTGAACGGTTGAGGTGCTTGCCTGCGGCGCAAGGGGGAAATGACCTTCACGGGTTCAAAGGGCCAATGGCCCTTTGCGGGTCCGGGCAGCGCCCGGCCTTTATCCTACGCCGGCCAGTCCGGCAGGTCGGCCAGCCGCCATACGCCCAGTGCCTTGGTCCACGGGCCGATCTGTTCGTCGATGACGTGGAGCGGCGGGGGCAGGTTGAAGGGCGGGGCGGTCAGGGCGATGGGATACCAGCCGCCGACCAGGATCCACGGATTGAGCGTGCATCCCAGGTGGGTGGTGGCGATCAGGTAGGTTGACCCGCTGTCCTTGAAGCGTTGCAGGGCTTTGATGCCGTGGGCCTGGGGCAGGTGCGACAGGACGTCGCGGCACAGGATGGCGTCGCAGGCCGGCAAGGGGTCCATGACGATATCGGCGCGGCGGAAGAAGTGGTTGGGGCGGTCGGCGAACCGGCTGGCCAGATCCTCGATCGCGTCCGGCACGATGTCGAAGCCGAAGGTGAAGCGCAGGTCCTTGGACACCTCGGCCATCCAGTGCATGTCGCCGCAGCCGGCATCGGCCAGGGTCTCGACGCCGAGGTCCTTGAGCACACCCGGCAGCGCGGACCGCAGGGCGGTGGTGACGCCATGGGTGGCATAGCGGCCGCTGCGGGTTTCCTCCACCTTCCAGGCATTCTGGCGCCAGATCTGCGTGAACATGTCGGCCCGCGCGGAGAGCTGTTCCTTGGCATCGGGGGCCTGGGAGTCCGTTGTCGCCGCCTTCCCGTCAACCAGGCGCGAGGCGAACTCGACCCCGGCGAAGGCCTCGTACTCAGCCAGTGTGCGCGCGCTGCCCAGGCCGAAGCGGTCGAGGTCGCGGGTGATCCGGGGATCGGTCGAGAGCTGCATTCCGAACAGGTGGCGGACCCGGGCGAAGGATGCCTCGTTCAGGCTGGTCCAGTCGGTGCCGTCCTGCCAGTGGCGGGGCCGCGTCGGGTGCTTGCGGTAGTCGTGCCAGGCGATGGCGTCGTTGGGGGCGTAGACATCCCAGCCATGGGTGAACAGGCGGGCCGCCAGGGTGATCTCCTCGCCCTGGAAATACAGCGCCGGATCATACGGCACTTCGGTAATCAGCGCGGGGGCCGGCCCGAACAGCATGCCGGCGGCGATGAATGGCGTGCGTTGCACCTCGCGCGGGGCCTTGTCGAGGGCCTTTGCCTCGGACCCGAAGGTGAGAATGCCGTTTTTGTCGAAGGCCTTGGCATGGATGCGCACCACGGCCGGCGGCTTGAAGTCGTCGGGCGGCACGAAGCCGAGGGGGTAGGTGGACAGCACCGCCTTGTCCGACGGGCAGGCATCGTGCATGGCCAGCAAGCGGTCGTCCCAGCCCTCGACGAAGCGCATGTGGCTGTCGATCTGGAACACGAAGTCTTCGCCCCGCCATAGGCTCTGCACCTGATAGCGGGCCCAGCAGGCGCCCCGGCTGCGCTTGGCGTGGAAGTCCAGCACCCGTACCTGGTCGGGGCGCGGGGCGGGCAGCGCGAAGCAGTCGTCGTCATCGCCCGGCACGAACTGCCAGCAGATGCCGACGAACACGCGGTCGGGGTGGGCGGCCTTGGTGAACAGGTCCTGCACCGTGTTCTGGCAGTCGGGATCGCGATAGCTGGCGATGCTGACGAAGATGGTCGGCCGGTCGTGCTTGGGGGCGGGTGGAGTGGGGGCGGCCAGGGCCTCCAGGCGGCGGCGCAGGTCGTCGAACTTGTCCACCGCCTGGGCCCGCCAATGCGCGGTATCGACGTCCTGGTCGGTCGTCCTGTGCAGGGCCTGGAAGGCATGGATGCCGCGCTGGATGCACTGGAACAGGCGCGCCCGATGCGCCCGCGGGCCAGCGGCCGAGCCATAGCAGCGCTGGAAGAAATAGGCCTCTTCGTCCGCCGTCAGGCGTGACAGCACCGGGAAGGCGCCGATCTCCCAGTCCGGATCGGCCATGGCCGAATCCTCCCAGTCGATCAGGCGGATGCCGTCCGGCGTATCGACCAGATTATGGGGGTTGGGGTCGTTGTGACATGGCGCGGCCGGCGGCGCATCTTCGGACAAAAGGGCCTCGACGCGCCCGAGCGCCGCGGTGAGGGCCGCGCGGTCGGGGACTTCGGGCAGGGGCAGATCGGCGCAGCGCTCGACGAAATAGGCCAGCCGCCGGAAGGGCGAGAACGTGCCCTCGAACGGCTGGCCGGCGTGCAGGGCCTCGTAAGCGGCGGCGACGCGGTCCAGGCGCGTGCGGTCGGCGAACACGCCGGCGGCCAGGGTGCCGGACAGGTACGACATGACCAGGATGCCGCGCGGCTCGTCGGCAAAGGGCACCGCGGGCGCCAGGTCCTGCGCGGCGGCCGTCAGGATATTGGCCCGCTCGCGGTGCCGGCGGTCCAGCGGCACGCCGCGCCGACCGACCCGCACGACGTGGTCGCCGGCCGGAGAAACCACCCGGAAGGCCTTGTTCAACTGCCCGCCGGACAGCGGCGTGCAGGTCAGCGCATCGAGGTGAGGCGCGAACAGGGGGATTGACTTCAGGATGTCGAGGGGAGCGTCACTGGCCATGGGAACCGGGCGTTCGAGAGGGCGTTCGGGGGGGAATGACGAAGGCGGCGCCCCCTCCCCGGGGGCGCCGCCGTCATCGTAGGGCTTACCACTCGATCTTGTCGATGTTGTCGAAGTCGACGGTTCCGTCTTCGGTGGTGATGCGGCCGGACTTTCCATCCAGGTCGATGGAGGTCTCATCACCGGTCGGCACGAACACCTCGCCGTCGATCTCCAGGGTCCAGCCGCCGTTCTCGGTGCTGGTGGCCGGGCCTTCGCCGCCGTCCATCTGGATGACATCGGTCCAGGACGCGCCGGCACCGCCATCGACGTACGAGGACCCGGAGAGGTCGCCGAAGATGAACAGGTCGTTGCCGGCATCCCCGAACATCACGTCGCTGCCGGTCTCGCCGCGGATGACATCGTCGCCCGCGCCGCCCCACAGGGTGTCGTTGCCGGTCCCTCCGGAGATGGTGTCGGCACCGTCGCCACCGACGATGGTGTCGTTGCCGGCCCCGCCGCGGATGACGTCGTCGCCGTCGCCACCGAACAGGACATCGTCGCCGGCATTGCCATCGAGCGTGTCGTTGCCGGTTCCGCCCCACAGGGTGTCGTTGCCGTCACCGCCCGACAGGACGTCGTCGCCCGCGCCACCGGCGAGGACATCGTCGCCGCCGTTGCCCGACAGGGTGTCGTCGCCGGCCCCTCCGGTGAGCATGTCGTCACCCGCCGAGCCGGAAGACGTGACCGGCGGAGGGGTGTCGTCCATGCCCTTGAAGGCTTTGTCGGCCGACGTGTACTCGTCCATCATCTTGGCGCCGAGCGGCAGGTCGTCCGCGGTCAGCGTGTTGTCGAGGATGTGCAACTCCCCTTCGCCGCCGGCAGAACCGTCAGCCGCGTTGTTGCCGGCCTTGATCGCCACGCCGACCAGATCGGTGTCCGGGTACTTCTCGGCCACGAAGGTGTCGAGGGGCAGGGTGTTGGGGTCCAGGACCTCCTTGTTGAAGCCCTCGATCCGCACCTTGTCGATCGACCCATCCGCGTTCTGCAGATAGAGCACCACGTTCGAAACGCCATGGTCGAGCAGCGCGAACTCGTAATCCGCCGCCGACGGCACGACCGGTTCCTCCAGAGTCGGCTCCTCCACTGACGGCGGAGGCTCGGCCACCGGGGGCTCCGTCACCGGGGGCTCCGTCACCGGGGGCTCCGTCACGGGGGGCTCCGTCACGGGGGGCTCCGTCACGGGGGGCTCCGTCACGGGGGGCTCCGTCACGGGAGGCTCCGTCACGGAGGGCTCCGTCACGGGAGGCTCCGTCACGGGAGGCTCCGGATCGGTGGGTTGGTCCGTGCCGGTCGGCTCATCGGAGCCCTTGGGTTCGTCGGAGCCCTTGGGTTCGTCGGAGCCCTTCGGCTCGTCCGTGCCCTTGGGTTCCTTGGTGCCCTTCGGCTCGTCGGTGCCCTTGGGTTCCTTGGTGCCCTTCGGCTCGTCGGTGCCCTTGGGTTCCTTGGTGCCCTTCGGCTCGTCCGTGCCCTTGGGTTCCTTGGTGCCCTTCGGCTCGTCGGTGCCCTTGGGTTCCTTGGTGCCCTTCGGCTCGTCGGAGCCCTTGGGCTCCTTGGTGCCCTTAGGTTCGTCGGTGCCCTTAGGTTCGTCGGTGCCCTTGGGTTCCTTGGTGCCCTTGGGCTCATCGGAGCTCTTGGGCTCCTTGGTGCCCTTCGGCTCGTCGGTGCCCTTGGGTTCCTTGGTGCCCTTAGGTTCGTCGGTGCCCTTGGGTTCCTTGGTGCCCTTCGGTTCGTCCGTGCCCTTGGGCTCCTTGGTGCCCTTCGGCTCGTCGGAGCCCTTGGGTTCCTTGGTGCCCTTCGGCTCGTCGGTGCCCTTGGGTTCCTTGGTGCCCTTCGGCTCGTCGGAGCCCTTGGGTTCCTTGGTGCCCTTGGGTTCGTCGGAGCCCTTCGGCTCGTCGGAGCCCTTGGGTTCCTCGGTGCCCTTCGGCTCGTCGGTGCCCTTGGGCTCCTTGGTGCCCTTCGGCTCGTCCGTGCCCTTGGGTTCCTTGGTGCCCTTGGGCTCATCGGAGCTCTTGGGTTCCTTGGTGCCCTTCGGCTCGTCGGTGCCCTTGGGCTCCTTGGTGCCCTTCGGCTCGTCGGAGCCCTTGGGCTCCTTGGTGCCCTTCGGCTCGTCGGTGCCCTTGGGCTCCTTGGTGCCCTTCGGCTCGTCGGTGCCCTTGGGTTCCTTGGTGCCCTTCGGCTCGTCGGAGCTCTTGGGTTCCTTGGTGCCCTTCGGCTCGTCGGAGCTCTTGGGTTCCTTGGTGCCCTTCGGCTCGTCGGTGCCCTTGGGCTCCTTGGTGCCCTTCGGCTCGTCGGAGCCCTTGGGCTCCTTGGTGCCCTT
>JAWLDH010000011.1:0-129620 GCA_041686745.1 Rhodospirillaceae bacterium
ACGCCCTCGGTGAAATCTGTGACCTCTTCGATCCCGATGAATGCTGGAATTTCTTCAAGGCGGCTGGTTATGCGTCAGATTAAAAGCAAACCGCTTTAATATGGCGATGAAAAATCAACCGGGAGCTTTCTTCACAAGCTCCCGCACTGGAACGACGCGTTGAGTCGTGGCGACCAGTCGCGGCCTCAGCAGGTGACGTGCAGGGCCGCCACCACCCGGCGGCCGCTCTGGGCGGCAAAGGAGTTGTAGGCGTTGACCGCTTCGCTGGTCGTCGCGATGTGCAGGACGACGCCGTGGTCGCGCACGCACGCCACGGTCTCCTCGGGCACGGCCATGCAGCCGTAGAAGCCGGTGCCGATCACCAGGATGGCCGGCGCCTCGCACCACACGCGACCCAGATCGACAGGCCGCAGCACATGGCTTCGGCCGTCCGACCACAGCGCGGTCACGTGGCCGGGAGTGATGATGATGTCCGAACCGAAGTCCTGGCCGTCCACAACGATGTGACCATACTGATAGGACGACACGAACGTCGGAGTGTCATGGAGCATCTGGCCCATGGTCGCCTCCCGCAAGCATTCCTCAGCGCACCGGACAATGATAGCACTCCGCCGGTCGGGGCGCGCATCCTCATATGGCAGGCCAGCTTTGCCCGTCCTGCAGCAACGGAAACGGGGGGCGGAAATGACGAAACCCCCAGGTTTCCCTGGGGGTTTCGGTGGTGGGCGCGGCAAGGATTGAACTTGCGACCCCTGCGATGTCAACACAGTGCTCTCCCACTGAGCTACGCGCCCTTTTTTCCGCGGAGGATGCGGACCCCGCAAAACGGCGGGGAAGGTGTGGGTCCCGCGAAGTGCGCTGGATGCGCCCCCCGTGGGCCGCCGGTTATAGAGGGGTCGGAACGGGTTGGCAAGCCCCTTCGTTGACATTTTTCACGGTTCCTTCGCGGCAGTCCTTTCGCCCTATTCCCGCCCCCTTGGTCGCCGTCCTTGCATGGTGTAACGTGAGCCCATGGATGCCTTGGCCCGATCTCCGTTGCCCGCCGCCGCGCCGCAAGCGCCAGCGGAGCTGATTTCTGCGCCACCGCTGGAGGTCATTGTGCCTTCGCGGCAGACGCTGCCGCTCGTCCTGTCGTCGCCGCATTCCGGGTCGGTCTATCCGGCCGACTTCGTGGCCAGCTCGCGCCTCGACGCCCACAGCCTGCGGCGGTCCGAGGACGCTTTCGTCCACGAGCTTTTCGCCGGTGGGCCGACCCTGGGGGCGCCGCTGCTCCACGCCCTGTTCCCGCGCGCCTACCTCGACCCCAACCGCGAGGCGTACGAGCTGGACCCGACGATGTTCGACGGGCCGCTGCCGCACCACGCCAACGTCCGGTCGCCGCGCGTCATCGCCGGGCTGGGCACCATCGCCCGCATGGTCGCCAACGGGGCCGACATCTATCGCGGCAAGCTGCCGGTGGCCGAGGCCGAGCATCGCATCGCCACCTGCTACCGGCCGTTCCACCACGCCCTGCGCAGCCTGATCGACGCCACCCGCGACCGCTTCGGGTTCTGCATCCTCATCGACTGCCATTCCATGCCCTCGGGCAGCAGCGGCCACGGGGTCATCGAGCCGCCCGGCGGCGGGGCGGAGTTCGTCCTGGGCGACTGCCATGGGGTATCCTGCGCGCCGGCGGTGATCGAGGCGGCGCGCAAGGTGCTGACCGACCGCGGCTTTCGGGTGGCCCGCAACACGCCCTATGCCGGTGGCTACACCACCCGCCACTACGGGCGCCCGGCCGAGCGGGTCCACGCCCTGCAGATCGAGATCAACCGGCGCCTGTACATGGACGAGGCGACCTTCGCCCGTCTGCCGGCCTTCACCAAAATCGCCGACACCATGACCGAGGTGGTGGCGGCCCTGGGCGCCCTGAAACCGGCCGATTTCGGAGATTTCTGAGGTTCCGATTGACGAACGTCAATGAGAACCATTTTAACTTAGTAAAATACTCATATATGAAGGGGCGGGCCGGACCTCAGGCCGCCCGCAGCACCCTCGCGATCAAAGGAAGACCGCCAGCATGCCCAGTTCAGCACTAGCCGCAGCCACAGCGACCGAGGCCCTGGACCGCGTCACCGTCCGCTTCGCGGGGGATTCCGGCGACGGCATGCAGTTGACCGGCAGCATCTTCACCGAATCGACCGCCCTGGCCAGCCACGACCTGTCGACCTTCCCGGACTATCCGGCCGAGATCCGGGCGCCCACCGGCACGACCTATGGCGTGTCGGCCTACCAGATCAATTTCGGCGCGCAGGGCGTGCTGACGGCCGGCGACGCGCCGGACCTGCTGGTGGTGATGAACCCGGCCGCCCTGATGGTCAACGTCGCCGCGCTCAAGGCCGGGGCCACCATCATCCTCGACAGCGACGCCTTTGGCACGCGGGCCATCGAGCGGGCCGGCTACGCCACCGACCCGCGCGGCGACGACTCGCTCGCCCCCTTCACGGTGGTCGAGTTGCCGATCACCAGCCTGACCCAGCAGGCCGCCCAGCCGCTCGGCCTGTCCAAGCGCGAGGCGCAGCGCTGCAAGAACGTGTGGACCCTGGGCCTGGTGCTGTGGATGTTCGACCGCGACCGCGCGCCGATCATCGAGGCCCTGCGCACCAAGTTCCGCAAGGCGCCCGAGGTGGCCGAGGCCAACGTGGCGGTTCTGAACGCCGGCCATGCCTATGGCGAAACCGCCGAAATTCCCGCCCTGCGCCGCCTGCCGGTCACCCGCAGCCTGCCCGAGCCCGGCCTGTACCGCACCGTCACCGGGGCCGAGGCCACCGCGCTCGGTCTGGTCGCCGGGGCCGAGCTGACCGGCCTGGACATGTTCCTGGGGACCTACCCGATCACCCCGGCCTCGCCCATGCTGCACCACCTGGCGCGACTGCGCGACTGGGGCGTGACCACCTTCCAGGCCGAGGACGAGATCGCCGCCGTGTGCGCCGCCATCGGGGCGTCCTACGCCGGAAAGCTGGGCGTCACGACGTCGTCCGGCCCCGGCATCGCGCTCAAGACCGAGGCCCTGGGCCTGGCCATCAGCGCCGAATTGCCGCTGGTCGTGGTCAACGCCCAGCGCGGCGGGCCGTCCACCGGCCTGCCCACCAAGACCGAGCAGTCCGACCTGTTCCAGGCGGTGATGGGCCGCAACGGCGACGCCCCGATCCCCGTGATCGCCGCCCGCTCGCCGTCCGATTCCTTCGATGCCGCCATTGAGGCGGTGAAGATCGCCGTGCGCCACATGACGCCGGTGTTCCTGCTCATCGATGGCTACATCGGCAACGCGTCCGAGCCGTGGCACCTGCCCGACATGGACACCTACGAGCGCGCGCCGGTGACCTTCCGCCGCCCGGACGACGGCACCGGGGCGTTCGACCGCGACCCCGAAAGCCTCGGCCGCCAATGGACGCTGCCCGGCACGCCCGGCCTCGAATACCGCATCGGCGGACTGGAGAAGGACTACTCGACCGGCGCCGTGTCCTACGACTCGGCCAACCACCAGCGCATGACCGACCTGCGCAGCGGCAAGATGGACGCCATCGCCCGCGCCCTGCCGCCGCAGGAGGTGTGCGAAGGCCCGACCAGCGGCAAGCTGGCCGTCGTCGCCTGGGGTTCGACCTATGGGCCGGTGCACCGCGCCGTGGTCGAGGCCAATCGGGCCGGCCGCGCCGTATCGCACATCCACCTGCGCCACATCGCGCCGTTCGCCCCCAACCTGACCGACCTGCTGGCCGGTTTCGACACCGTCCTGGTGCCCGAGATGAACACCGGGCAGCTTGCCCTGCTGCTGCAGGCCCACACCCTGCGCAAGGTCGAGCGCCTGAACAAGGTGACCGGCCAGCCGTTCAAGATCGCCGAGATTTCCGCCGCCATCGAATCCGTCCTGGAGTCCTGACCATGAACGCCCCGAGCCGTCTGGAGCTGACCAACAAGGATTTTGAGAGCGGCCAGGAAGTGCGGTGGTGCCCCGGCTGCGGCGACTATGCCGTGCTCAAGGCCGTGCAGCGCCTGCTGCCGATGACCGGGCTGCCCAAGGAGCGCCACGTGTTCGTGTCGGGCATCGGCTGCTCGTCGCGGTTCCCGTACTACATGGCGACCTATGGCTTCCACACCATCCACGGCCGCGCGCCGGCGGTGGCGACCGGCGTCAAGCTGTCCAACCCCGACCTTGCGGTGTGGGTCATCACCGGCGACGGCGACGGCCTGTCCATCGGCGGCAACCACATGCTGCACGCCCTGCGCCGCAACGTGGACCTCAACATCCTGCTGTTCAACAACGCCATCTATGGCCTGACCAAGGGCCAGGCCTCGCCGACCTCGGCACCGGGCACCCGCACGCCGTCGACCCCCGAAGGCTCCATCGACGCGCCGGTCCGGCCGGCCGCATTCGCCCTGGGCGCCGGCGCCCGGTTCATCGCGCGCGCCGTGGACACCCAGCAGGCAACGTTGATCGACGTCCTGCACCGCGCCCACGACCACAAGGGCGCGTCCTTCGTCGAGATCTTCCAGAACTGCATCGTCTACAACGACGGGGTCTACGCCTCGTTCACCGACAAGGACGTGGCGCCCGACCGCCAGGTATGGCTGGAGCACGGCAAGCCGATGCGCTACGGCAAGGACAACGACAAGGGCCTGCGCCTCAACCCCCGCACCTTCCGCCTGGAGCCCGTGACCATCGGCCAGGACGGCGTGACCGAGGCCGACCTCGTGGTTCATGACGAGACCAACGACACCCTCGCCCACATGCTCGCCATGCTGGAGGGCGACGACGCGCCGGTTCCCCTGGGCGTGCTGTACTGCGCCCCGACGACCAGCTACGACTCCACGGTGGCGGCCCAGCAAGCCGCCGCGCCGCGCCGCCGCGACCTCAACAGTTTGCTGCGGAAAGGAAAGACCTGGGTGGTGCAGTGAGGCGATAACACGCCCAGGGGGTCTCAACGTCACCGCGCGGACACCATTGACGCGAAGGTCATTGCATCACCATCACCCGGGGCGACACACTTGCGCCTGCAGTCAACAGGAGCGAGGGGAGCATGACTTTTCATCTGGTCGAGGTGATGCAAGACGCGCGGCACCGCTGCTCCGGGACAGGGGACTGCCCACTGGCCATGGCGGTTGACGACCTCGCCATGCCGGTGCCCGAGACCCTGACCTGGACCAAGGCGGTGATCGCCCGCGACGCCATCAGCCTGTCGTTGCACTGCAACCCGGCCGACTGCTGCATCCGCCCGTTCCTGGAACAAATCCGCGACGCCACCGCCGAGGGCGCGGAGGGCTGACGGAAGGCCGGGCTCTGCCCGGACCCGCAAAGGGCCGCAGGCCCTTTGAACCCGTGACGGGGCCTGTGCTTTCTCTTGCGCCGCAGGCATATGCTTACATTCTTGATGCGCTGCGCGCGGCTATGCTGCCCCTAACTCCCGAGGTCCAGGAGACCGAGTCTCCTGGCGGGTGCGGGCAGAGCCCGCTCTTTTTCGGTTCATCACGGATGAGCGGGGGCATCATGCCCTCCCGCGTCTCCGGGTCATCCCATCACGCAAGGCGGCCGATGCGCAGCACGGCGCGGCCGACCACCCTGAGGTCGGCCATATCGGCCCGCTTGACGGTCCACGACGGGCTGGTCGGGTTGTCGGAGCGGATCTGGATGCCGTCCGGCCCCATGAAACACCGCTTGATGACCAGCGTGTCGTTGACGATCAAGGCATAGATGCCGCCGTCGGCCACGGCCGTCTCGCTCATGTTGAGCAGGACGTCGTCGCCCGACCGGATGGCCGGTTCCATGGATTCGCCCATGGCCTGGACCACGGCCAGATGGTTGGCCGGTTGGCCGGCAAGCTGGCGGGCCAGCCAGTCGCGCGGAAACGGCAGATAATCCGCCACCGCCTCCTCGGTCGGGAAGGCGCCGGCCCCGGCGGCCATGCGCACGTCGTACCGCGGCACCAGGACGTAGTCGTCGCCCGAGACATCCGGCGCGGCGGCTGCCTGCCGCGCGCGGTCGCGGAAGCCGCCATCCCGCGCCCCCTCATCGGAAGCGGACTCGTCGGCCTCGACCGCTCCAACCAGGGCGGGCAAGGACATTTCAAGGGCTTCGGCGATATAGCGCAGCTTGTTGCTGCGGGGATTTTGGGTGCGTCCCGACAACAGATGGCGCACCGTATCCTTCTTCACGGAGTCACCATTGCGCCGGGCGATGGTGTCCGCGCGGCGCTCGACCTCGGCAACCGTGCGGATATCCAGTTCCCACATCCGCCGCCTGATGATCTGGGCGATGGCAGATAGTCCAGACACCATGATGCATCTTCCACTGGCTGGGGTTCGTACCTGACCGCCACCATGCGGCATCTATGCCCGCCTGTCCAGCTCAATTCCGGCACGAAAGCCTCGCCGCACGCGCGAGCGGTTTTTTAGCTGGCCGAGGGCGGCACGCTCGCGCATCATCCGTGCCATGACCGATAACGCCAACGAATCCCGGGCCGCGAGCACCCCAGGGGCAACCCTGCGACTGGCCGCCTACGCCACAGCCCTGACGGGTGGGTCGGCCGCCTCCATGGTGGTCGAGATCGCCGCCGGGCGGCTGATCGCGCCCTATGTCGGCATGTCGCTGTACACCTGGACGGCGATCATCGCCGTGGTCCTGGGCGGCCTGTCGGTCGGCCACTGGATCGGCGGACGGCTAGCCGCCCCGGGCGTGGACCGGGCCGGGTTGAGCCGCCGCACCGGCATCGCCTTCCTGGGCGCCGCCCTGACCACGCTGGGCGCCCTGCCGGCCCTGCACTGGGCGGCGGTCGTCATCATGCCCATGGGCCTGAACCCGCTGGTTGCGATCATCACCGTGACCACGCTGGCGTTCGTCGCGCCCTCGCTGGCGTCCGGCGTCGTCTCGCCGCTGCTGACCAAGATGGCGATCGATGAACGGCCGCACGACGCCGGGCGCATCCTCGGCCGCATGTACGCGCTCGGCGCGGCGGGGGCCATTGCCGGTACCCTGCTGGCCGGGTTCCTGTTCATCGGGTGGGTCGGGTCGCGCGGCACCATCTTTGCCACGGCCGGCGTGTATGCCGCGCTGGGCACCGGGTTCCTGCTGGTCCGCCCGGCGCGGCGGGCGGTTCCGGCGGTTGCGACGGGCCTCCTCCTGGCGGTCGGCATTGCCGCCTGGGGCAGCCAGACGCGGGCGTTCGAGACGCCGTGCAGCGTGGAGACCAGCTATTACTGCATCCGGGTCGACGACTTCGCGCCGATGACCGGGCGGCCCAGCGCCGTCATGGTGATCGACCACATGGCCCACGGCGTGAACGACCGCGAGGCCCCGGAACTTCTGTACAGCCAGTACCTGCAGTTCGTGGACGAGGTCACCCGGCGGCGCCATCGCGGGCCGGGCCTCAGCGCCTATTTCATCGGCGGCGGCGCCTTCACCCTGCCGCGCGCGTGGCAGGCGGCCTATCCGCAGCTCGACGCCCTGGTGGCCGAGATCGACCCCGGCGTCACCCAGGCGGCGGTGGACCGCCTGTGGTTCACCCCCGATGAGCGGGTCAGGGTCGAGGCCGCCGATGGCCGGCTGCTGCTTCAGTCCCTGCCGGCCGAGCCCCGGTTCGATGTGGTGTTCGGCGACGCCTTCCACGACTTCACCATTCCGGCCCATCTGGTGACGCGGGAGTTCCACGATGCCATTGCCGCCCGCCTGAACCCCGGCGGCACCTATGTCATGAACGTGGTCGAAAGCCGGGAGAAGCCGGAGTTCCTGCGCGCCCTGGTCAAGACCCTGCACCTCAGCTTCACGTCGGTCGAGGTGTGGCTGGAGCACGAGGATTCCCACTCCACCGGCCGCGTGACCTATGTGGTTCTGGCCGGTTCGACGCCCCTGCCGACCTATATGCTGGAGTCGTCATTCGGTATCGAACGCCGATGGTGGCGCGTGCCCGAGGCCGCCTTCGGGCCGTTCGACGCGGCCCCCGTGCTGACCGACGACTATGCGCCGGTTGATCGGTTGATGACCCACGTCACCCTGGACGCGACCTTGTCGGACTAGGGGATCTTGCGCCGGAGGACGGAAGGCGTTACCTCCTGCGCCAACCGTCTCCCTTTAGGACTCCGCGATGACCAAAGCCAGCCCCAAAGTGGGTATCATCAGCCTGGGCTGCCCCAAGGCCCTGGTGGACAGCGAACGCATCCTGACCCGCCTGCGGGCCGAAGGGTACGAGCTGACCCCCAGCTACGAAGGCGCCGACACGGTGATCGTCAACACTTGCGGCTTCCTCGACAGCGCCAAGGCCGAAAGCCTGGAGGCCATCGGCGAGGCTTTGGCTGAAAACGGCAAGGTCATCGTGACCGGCTGCATGGGCACCGACGAGGCGGCCATCCGGTCGGCCTATCCCAATGTCCTCAACGTGTCCGGCCCCCACCAGTACGAAGCGGTGGTGCGCGCCGTGCACGAGGCCGCGCCGCCGCCGAGCGGGGCCTTCACGTCCCTGGTGCCGCCCGAGGGCATCAAGCTGACCCCGCGCCACTACGCCTATCTGAAGATTTCCGAGGGCTGCAACCACCGGTGCAGCTTCTGCATCATTCCCCAGATCCGCGGCGACCTGGCCAGCCGTCCGGCCGCCCGCGTGCTGGCCGAGGCCGAGCGTCTGGTCAAGGCCGGGGTCAAGGAACTGCTGGTCATCTCCCAGGACACCAGCGCCTATGGCCTGGACCTCAAGTATGCCGAGAGCGAGTTCCGGGGCCGCCCCGTCGCCGCCCGCATGACCGATCTGGCCCGCGAGTTGGGCGAGATGGACGTCTGGGTGCGCCTGCACTACGTCTACCCCTACCCCAGCGTGGACGACGTGATGCCCCTGATGGCGGCCGGCAAGGTGCTGCCGTACCTCGACATTCCGTTCCAGCACGCCAGCCCGAGCGTGCTCAAGGCCATGCGCCGCCCGGCCCACCAGGAACAGGTGATCGAGCGCATCAAGCGGTGGCGGGCCGAAGTGCCCGACCTGACCCTGCGCTCGACCTTCATCGTCGGCTTCCCCGGCGAGACCGAGGACGACTTCGAGTACCTGCTCGACTGGCTGGAGGAAGCCGAACTGGACCGCGTCGGCTGCTTCAAGTACGAGGCCGTCGACGGCGCCCCGGCCAACGCCCTGCCCGGCGCGGTGGACGAGGAGGTCAAGGAGGAACGCTGGCACCGCTTCATGGAAGCCCAGCGCCAGATCTCCGAAGCCCGCATGGCCCGCAAGGTCGGCACCCTCCAGGACATCATCGTCGATGAACTGGGCGAAACCGAAGAAGGCGACCCGGTCATCATCGGCCGCTCCAAGGGCGACGCGCCGGAAATCGACGGCACGGTGTACCTCGCCGCCGAAGACTACGAACACATCCAGGTCGGCAGCATCGTCACCGCCCGCATCACCGGCGCGGATGATTATGACCTGTGGGGCGAGGTGGAAGGTTAGGACGCTCCTTGACGTTCCTGCCTGACTTTGGCATCCTGACTCCACTCATAGGAGAGTGGATGTTAGAGCTTGCGATTGTTCCGCTGACGGCGTGACCCCATAGGGTCTCCGTCGGCACGCTGAACCGGAAAAAGGCGGCCCCTCGTCGGGCGCGCCGGTTCGCATTTGACCTTCGGGCCAACGGACAATCGGTTTCTCCGTATCATGAACATTTCCCGTATCGAGCAGCGCGTCCTGCACGCGCTGGCCCGTGGTGGCCGTATCGAGGCACACCGCGACCATTCCCGTACCGTCACCGACATCGACTGCGTCAGCCGTGAGGGTTGGGTGCTGTCGGATTGCACCATCACCATCTTCAAGAAACTGCGTTCCAAACGCCTCATCGCCTCGCGCGACGGCGGGCCGTACCGCATCTCCCGCCAAGGCCTGGCGGCGGTGCGGGCGCAAGTTGACAACCGTTAGGAGGTTCCGGACATGAGCGACTTTCCCGAAGAAGGCTTCCGCTTCTTCTCCACCCTGCCCCGGCAGGGGCCGGGGTCCGAGGAGCAGACACGCGCCGTGCTGCGGCGCCTGCCGTCGCTGCCTGCCAGCCCGGCCGTGGCCGATGTCGGCTGCGGGACCGGCGCGGCCGCCTTCGTGCTGGCCGAGGACCTGAAGGTGCCGGTGCGCGCCTTCGACATCTCGCCCATCCTCCTGGACGTCCTGGCCGAGCGCGCCGCCGCCCGCGGCCTGGGCGATCTGGTGCGGCCGGAGGTGGCCGACATGGCCGCCCTGCCGGTCGCGCCGGGCAGCCTCGACCTGCTGTGGGCGGAAGGGTCCGTCTTCATCCTCGGCCTTGAGACGGCGTTTCGCCTGTGGCAGCCGTTGATGAAGCCCGGCGGCCTGCTGGTGCTGACCGATGCCGTGTGGCTGACCGACAGCCCCCCGGCGGAGGCCGTGGACATGTGGCGGGAATACCCCACCATGGGAACGGAGGCGGACGCCATCGCCTTGGCCGAGGCCGCCGGTTGGTCGGTGCTGTTCACCGACCACCTGAAGCCGGAAGCCTGGGACGCCTACATCGACAGCACCCGAACGGCCCTGGCCGGGCCCCATGCACTGACCCCGGACTTCGTCGCCGGCCTTGAGACGGAGGCGGCCGTCTGGGACATCGCGCGGGGCACCTACGGGTATGTGTTCCTGGCCTTGCAGGCACCTTAGAAGAATGCCGCTGGCGCGGTCGGGCAGCGCCCGTCCGCGTCAGTGGACCAAAGCTGGCGTCAAGCCGTCCGCGCCCGCGCCCCCAAAGGCAGCGTCAGCACGAACGCCATCGCCACCAGCGCGGCCGAGACCCACAGGGTCGCGGTCAGCCCGGCCAGTTGGTAGACCACGCCCGACAGCAGCGTGCCCCCCAGGCGGCCCACGGCGTTGGCCATGTAGTAGAAGCCGACGTTCAGGGCCACCTTGTCGGCGTCGGAATAGGCCACGATCAAGTACGAATGCACCGCCGAGTTCACCGCGAACACCACGCCGAACACCAGCAGGCCGCCGATCAGCAGGGCGGCGCTCGGCATCATCTGCATGCCCACGGCCAGCCCGGCCGGCAGCAGCATGAGCAGCCCGCCCCACAGCCGCGCCGCCCGCGCGCCGCTGGCCGCATCCGTCGTGCCGCGCAGCAGCTTGGGCACCACGGCCTGGACCATGCCATAGCCGATCACCCACACCGCCATGAACCCGCCGACCTGATGGAAGTCCCATCCCATCTGGCTGGACAGAAAGATCGGCACGCCGACCACGAACCACACGTCGCGGCTGGCGAACAGGAACACGCGGGCGGCCGACAGCCAGTTGATCTCCCGCGTTTTGGAGAACAGGTCGGCGCCGCGCACCTTGGCCTTGGCCTTGCCGAGGTCACCGCGCAAGGTACTCAGCGCCAGGACCAGCACCACGGCCAGCATCCCGGCCATGCTCCACAGCGCGCCGACGAACCCGATGGCCGACAGCAGCAGCCCGCCCAGGAAGAACCCCACGCCCTTCAGCGCGTTCTTGGATCCGGTCAGCAGGGCGACCCACTTGAACAGCGTGCCCTCGGCCGCGACGCCCTTGACCGCCGCCTTGGAACTCATCTTGGTGAGGTCCTTGGCGACCCCCGACAATGCCTGGCAGGCCATGACGTAGGCCACCGACAGCCCCAGCGTCCACGCCGGATCGGTCAGCGACAGCAGGCCCAGCGCCACGATCTGCACGGCGAGGCCGGTGAACAGGGTCAGCCGCAGGCCGTACCGCGCCCCCACCCAGCCGCCGACCAGATTGGTGACGATGCCCATGACCTCGTACAGCAGGAACAGGAACGCGAGGTCGATGGGCGAGAACCCCAGCCGATGAAAGTGCAGCAGCACCAGCATCCGCAGGGCGCCGTCGGTCAGGGTGAAGGCCCAATAGGCGGCCGTCACGGCGGCGTAGGAACGAACTTCAGTCATCGCTGCAACACGACCTCCCCTTCTGCACCGGCGGACAGGGCATGTCTGCGTGGGAGCAGAAGATGCAGCAGTCGCCCTGCTTGGGTGTGACTTCGGCACCGCATGCGACGCAGGCATGGCGGACCACGCAGAAGGTCTCCGGCATGGCTTCCTCCGTGCGATTGCCGCAGTGGGGGCAGGTCAGGATGGTCTCGGTAATCACGCCGCGGCCACCTTGGCCGCCAGCTCGGCCATGCGGTTCACGTAGCCCCATTCGTTGTCGTACCAGGCGTAGACCTTCACCTGGCGCTTGTTGACCACCATGGTCGAGGGCGCGTCGATGATCGACGACCGCGGATCGTTCAGGAAGTCGGTCGACACCAGGGGCCGTTCCTCGTAGCCCAAAATCCCCGCCAAGGAGCCCTCGGACGCCTGCTTGAACAGGGCGTTGACCTCCTCGGGCGTGGTGTCGCGGGCGACCTCGAACACGCAGTCGGTCAGCGAGGCGTTGAGCAGCGGCACCCGCACGGCGTGGCCGTTCAGCTTGCCCTTGAGTTCGGGGTAGATCAGCGCGATGGCCGTGGCCGACCCGGTGGTGGTCGGGATCAGCGCGTTCAGGGCCGAGCGGGCGCGGCGCAGGTCGGCCTTTCCGGCCTGGGCGACGTCCACCATGACCTGGGTGTTGGTCACGTCGTGGATGGTGGTGATGGAGCCGTGGACGATGCCGATGCCCTCGTGGATGACCTTGACCACCGGGGCGAGGCAGTTGGTGGTGCACGACGCCGCCGTCAGCAGGCGGTGGCGGGCCGGGTCGTAGAGATGGTCGTTGACGCCGACCACCACGTTGAGCGCGGCCTCGTCCTTGACCGGGGCGGCGACGATGACCGTGCGGATGCCCTTGTCGAAGTACGGCTGCAGGCTTTCGGCCGTGCGGAACTTGCCGGAGCACTCCAGAACGATGTCCACGTCGTCGCCGGTCCACGGAATGTCGGCCGGGCTGCGGGCCTCGGTGAAGGCCATGCGGCGGCCCTCGACCACCACCGCGCCGGGCTCGGCCTGGGCCGGCTTCCAGCGGCCGTGCACGGTGTCGAACTCGGTCAGGTGCGCGGCGACTTCGGTGCCGCCGTTGATCTCGTTGAGGGCCACGAAATCCAGGCCGGGGTTCTCCCAGCCGGCCCGCAGGACCAGGCGGCCCATGCGGCCATAGCCGTTGATGGCAATACGTGCGGTCATGTCCAAACCTCTCACGCCGTCTCGCGGCGGCCGATGTTGTCCAGGGTCTTTTGCAGGCTCAGCCGGTCGAGCGACGCGATCGGCAGGCAGGTGAAGATGCCGATCCGGTTGTAGAGCATCCGAAACGCGTCGGCGAAGACCAGGGCGGTCGACTGGGGATCGCCGGTGAACGCCGCCGGGTCGGGCACGCCCCAGTGGGCCGACATGGGCTGGCCGGGCCAGGTCGGACAGGCCTCCTGCGCCGCGTCGTCACAGACGGTGAACACGAAGTCCATGACCGGCGCCCCGGCACCGGAAAAAGCCTCCCACCCCTTGGAGCGCAGCCCGTCGATGGGCAGGTTCTGGCGCTCCAGCAGGCGCAATGCCTCGGGATGCGCCATTCCGCGCGGGTGGCTGCCGGCACTGTAGGCCTTGAAGCGGCCGGAGCCCTCATGATTGAGAATGGCCTCGGCCATGATGCTGCGCGCCGAATTGCCGGTACACAGGAACAGGACGTTGTAGACTCTGTTTTCCATGGCAGTTGCTCCGCCGTCACCGCTGAGAAATCCGATCAGAACGCCCATCGCATCCATGTTGGCGCGATAGATGATGCTGCGGCCGTCGCGCTGCGCCTCGACCAGCCCGGCCGTGCGCAGGTCCTTGAGGTGGAAGGACAAGGTCGACGGCGGGACCCCGAGCACCCCGGCCAGTCCACCGGCCGCCATGCCGCGCTCCCCGGCCTCGGCGAGCAGGCGGAAGACGGTCAGCCGGGCTTCGTGGCCCAGGGCGGAGAGCATTGCGACGGCGACCTGTTCTTTCATGGCCCCTCTTTCATGTGCGGAAACATTTCCACATTTGTCGAAATATGAAAAGAGAAGAGTTCATGACGGCCGGACCCTGGCATGGTAATCCCTGGCCGAACTCCCCTTACACAAACGGTTGGCCCGATGAATTCCCAGGATCTGGACGAAAGCATCATCATTCTGCGCCTGTCGCCGGAGCTCATGCTCAAGTCGGCGCCGGTGCGCCGGCAGTTCCAGGACATCCTGCGCCGCAACCTGAAATTCGTCCTCAAGCGCGAGGACGTGTCGCACACCATCGACATGACGCGCGGCCGGGTCACCCTGCACGTCCCCAAGGCGCAGGAGGCCCGCACCCTGGACCTGCTGCCCAAGATCTTTGGCATCGGCACGTTCTCGGTGGTCGAGCGGATCGTGGCGGCCGATGTCGGGACGATCAGCGCCAACTGCCTGGACCTGTTCGCCGGCCGCCTGGCCGGCAAGACCTTTGCCGTGCGGGCCAAGCGCGTGGGGCCGCGCACGATCTCCACCCGCGCTATCGAGATCGAGGTCGGCGCCGTCCTCGGCCTTCATGCCAAGGTGGACCTGACCGACCCCGACATCACCGTGCGCGTCGAGGTGATCGGCAAGGATGCCCACCTCTACCTCGACCGCAAGGAAGGCGCCGGCGGCATGCCGGCCGGGACCCAGGGCCGGGCGGCGGTGCTGATCTCGGGCGGGTTCGACAGCGCGGTGGCGGCGTGGCAGATCATGCGGCGCGGCGCCAACGTCGAGTTCGTGTTCTGCAACCTCGGCGGCGCGGCCTATGAGCGGCAGGTGGTGCAGGTGGTCAAGGTGCTGAGCCACCTGTGGGCCGGTGGCCTGCGCCCGCATCTGCACGTCGTGGACTTCCAGGGCATCGTCGCCGAACTGCGCGAAAAGACGCCCGACCGCTTCTGGCAGATCATCCTCAAGCGCGAGATGTATCGCGTGGCCGAGGCCATCGCCGCCGAAACCCACGCCGAGGCCATCGTGACCGGCGAGGCCCTGGGACAGGTGTCGTCGCAGACCCTGTCCAACCTCAACACCATCGACGCGGCGACGACCCTGCCCGTCCTGCGCCCGCTGATCGGCTTCGACAAGAAGGACATCGTCGCCCTGGCCCGGCGCATCGGCACCGCTCCGCTGTCCGAACGCATCCCCGAGTTCTGCGGCATCAGCCAGGGGGCGCCGGCGGTGCGCAGCAACCGCGACAAGGTCGCCTTCCTGGAAGGGCATATCGATCCGGCCGCCCGCCATGCCGCCGTGGCCGCGCGCAAGGTCATCAACCTCGACAAGCTGACCGCCGCCGACCTGCGCGCGCCCTACCTGTGGGTCGACGCCCTGCCCGACGACGCCGAACTGATCGACTGCCAGCCCGACCCGTACTACCGCGCCTGGCATGTGCCTGACGTGCGCCACTACACGACCGACGACATGGCCCGCCTGTACGCGGACCTGCCCAAGGGGGGCACATATGTGTTGTACTGTGCCCACGGCGTGCAGTCGGCCCTGATGGCCGAGCACATGCAGCAGAAGGGCTTCAACGCCTACGCCTTCCGCGGCGGCCTGACCGCCCTGCGGGCCGAACTCGAACGGCTGGGGCAAAGCGTTCCGGCTTAGGAGGAGCACCCGACCATGCCCCAGGACGAAATCAAGATCGGCGTGTCAACCTGCCTGCTGGGCGAGGAGGTGCGGTTTGACTCCGGGCACAAGCGGGACCGCTTCGTGGTCGACGAATTGGGCCGCTACGTCACGTTCATGGCGGTCTGCCCCGAGGTCGGCATCGGCATGTCCATCCCGCGCGAGGCCATCCGCCTGGTGCGGCCCAGCGACGCCAACCGCGAGGACATCCGCCTGCGCGGCACCCGGTCGGACACCGACCACACCGACGCCATGCTGGCCTATGCCGAAGCCACCGTCGCCCCGCTGATCGAGGCCGGCATCTGCGGCTACATCTTCAAGAAGGGCAGCCCGTCGTGCGGGCTGTTCCGGGTCAAGGTCTATGCCGAAAACGGCATGCCCAGCCACGATGGCCGCGGCCTGTACGCCCGCGTGCTGGCCGACCGCCTGCCCGACCTGCCGATGGAAGAGGAAGGCCGGCTGTTCGACCCCACCCTGCGGGAGAACTTCGTCACCCGCCTGTTCGCCTACCGCCGCCTGAAGACGCTGTTCGAGGGCGCCTGGACGGTCGGCACCCTGGTCGCCTTCCACACCGCGGAGAAGATGCTGCTGCTGGCCCACCACCCGCAGACCTACGAGGCCCTGGGCCGCCTGGTGGCCGAAGCCAAGGGTCGGGACCGGGGCGAGGTGGCGGCCGAATACCGGACGACGTTCCTGGCCGGCCTCGCCCACCACGCCACGCCGCAGCGCACCACCAACGTGCTGCAGCACATGATGGGATATTTCAAGGACCACCTGGACGCCGACGAGAAGGCCGAGCTGTCAGCCCTCATCGACGACTACCACCGCGAACTGATCCCGCTGATCGTCCCGGTGACCCTGCTGCGCCACTACGTGCGCAAGTACCGGGTGGAGTATCTGGCGGCACAGACCTTCCTCGCCCCCCACCCCAAGGAACTGATGCTGCGCAACCACGTTTGATGGCCGTCCTGGTCCGCTGACGCGGACGGGCTATCGCCCGAACCCATTTGGAGCGATGCTCCAAACCTCCTTGTTTTTCTTGAAAAAAGAAGGAGGTTCGGGGTTCACCCCGAGCGGGTGTGGGCGGCAGCCCACGTCTCGGGCGGGGGGCAGTCGCGCGCGGTCTACTGCTGGCCGGCGGGCGGTTCGGCGGGTGTTTCCGGTTGCGGGGTGGTCGATTCCGGTTGCGACTCCGGGCTCACGGCGGGCGCCGGGGTTTCGGGCGTGGGCACCTGTTCCTCAACCGGCGTCGGCGGCGGGGCGCCTTCGAGCTGCGTGGCGACGGGCGGCGCGGCCGGTTCGGTCAGGCGCACGGTCCAGGCCGCGCCATCGGGGCTGCCATCGGCGCTGAGTTCGGCGATCACGCGCTCGTAGCCGGCGGCGGTCTTCAGGTTGACCTGACAGTCGCGGCGCAGCATCGGGCCGCCATCCAGACCCTGCTGGCGACCGACCTCCTGGATGCTGACGATGGTGACCTCGCCGGACTCGACCTGGTTCTTGAGATAGGCGGCCACCCCCTCCTGCACCTCGGCGCTGCCGCATTCGGGCAGTTCGGCGCTCGTGCGCAGCGGCGCGTTGGGCGAGAAAACCCCGGTCGCGAAGACGATGAGGAGGATCAACGCAAGGGTTGCCACTCCGATCAGGATGGCCGACCACCGGCTTGCGCTCCGCCTGCTTTGCTTGTCCATTAGGTTACCTTACTGTAGGGAAGTCCGGGCCTGCTATTGCAGCGGTTGAAGGTATAGGGGTTGGCGGCAGTCCGTAAAGGGCTCGTCGAATGGCAGCCGCAAGAGATTGCGCTTTCTCGTCTTCCCCGCCCGTCACCAGACCAAACGCCAACGGCCCGTCTTCCCAGGCGACAAGACTGACGCCGTCGCGCCGCTCGACCGTCAATCCGTCCTGAGGCGTCAGCCACCGGCCCTGAACATAAAGGAACGCCCGCTCGCCATCCTGCGACGTCAACACGAAGCGTACACCCTGCGGCGCGTCAGGGCGTCCGGGGGTTACCTCTTGCGTCACCGCCTGGGCACCGATGACGCGAAACCCTCCGGGGAGCATGCCTTGTTCGGGGAGTTGCAGGGTGCCCAGCAGGCTGGAGAGAAAAGGCGCCGACACCGCCGCAGCCGTGCCGCGCACGGCCGATACCGGATCAAGCCGCGTAAATGCGCCCCGTTCGAGCAAGGCCCCGCTACGGAACGCCGCGACATGGGGATTCGCGGCCGAGGCGTGTGTCTGCGTCTGGGCACCCCACCAACCGCCGGCCGCCGACACCGAGGCCACGAAGATAACGGCCGCCGCCTGCGCCAGACGCACTGCCGCAGGCCGCCTCCACCAAGGCTCTGGCTCAACAAGGCCCTTCAGCCATGCAGGAGGCGGCCAGTCAGCGGCAATGCCGTAGCGGGCACGGATTGCGTCATTCTGACGCTCAATCTCGGCATCGTCTGTGGATTGGCCAGCCATGGCGCTTCTCCCTCGTCACTTCACCCGGCACAACACGGCCCCTTGGCCCGGCCCCTTCGATGGATACGTTTCCCGCAGGGCTGCCCGCCCCCGCGACAAGCGCGACCGTACCGTGCCGACCGGCACATCGAGGATCTCCGCCGCTTCCTCGTAGCTCACGTCCTCCAGGGCGACCAGCACGACAACGTCCCTTTGTTCAACGGGAAGCTGGCTCAGCGCATGGGCGACATCGAGGCAATGCACCACCGACTCCTGGCGTGGCACGACCCCGACGACACCTTCGACAGTGTCCAGCGCCACGGCACGGTGACGTTTTTCAGCTTCGCGGGCGTTGAGGTGGGTCGTGTAGACGATGCGGAACAGCCAGGACCGCAACCGGCCCTCCTGCCGCCATTGCCCGGTTCGCCGCAACGCCCTTTCCAGGCTGGACTGCAGCAGGTCGTCGGCCGCCTCGGGATTGTCCGTCAAGGCAAAGGCGAAGCGACGAAGATGGGGAAGCTCATCGACGATCCCCTGGCGGATTTTGGCATGTTTCAAACGCAATCCCCTCGCTCTCTTCCGCCCGCTTGTTCTGCAAGCTCCCATACGGACAGGCGAACCCGAGCAAAGGTTCCCAAAAAAACCTCAACCGACAGATGGAACCATATGAAGTGGCGGCCTGTCGGTAGGGAGGGTCGCATACGGCGGCCCCGGTTCATTTTGTTTTCAAAGGAGTCCCCCATGACGCCGATGCTCACGCTTCCCCTGGCCGCCGCCTCCCTCGCCCTGGCCGTGGGGATGTCCAGCCCTGCGGTCAGTCAGCAGCCCCCGCCCCAGGGCGGCGCAGCGCAGCAGCAGAGTGCTCCGCCGGCCGCAGGGGGGGAGCAAATCCGCATCACCGAAGAAAAACTTCAGACCTATGCCAGCGCCAAACAGCAACTTGAAGAGATCAACCGGCAGTGGGCCGAACGCATCCAAGGCAGCGAAAACGCCGAGGCCGCGACGGAGATGCGTCAGCAAGCCCAGGACGAAATGATCAACGCGGTGCGCGAAGAAGGGCTTCGGGTGGCCGAGTTCAACGCAATCTTCGAAATGGAACAGCGCGACCCGCAAATCCGCGCCGCCATCGCGGAAATGTCGCAGTAGGAAGCGACCACCGCTCCCCCTGAACGGCCCTGCCCCCCTGGGACAGGGCCTTTTTCTTCAGATGCCGCCGCCGGCGTCGATTTCGCCGGTGCGCCGTTCGACTTCACGCAGCAGCGCGTGCAGCGGCGCTTCACGCACGCCGTGGCGTTCGAGTTCACGCACCGTATTGATGAGATAGTCGCGATTCAACCCGCCACAGCCCTGGGCGCGCATGATGATCTCGGCCGCCTCGGGCACTGGCAGGTCGCCGGCGTAGTGGCGGTGGGCGCGGTCGGCGACGAAGGTGTAGGCCTCGCAGGTGCGGCCGTCGCGCAGGGTCAGCGGCACCGTGGCCTCGACATAGGCATAGCCGCACAGCTCGCGTTCCCGCAGGTAGTCGCGCACCTCCGGGGCCTCGGCGGCGGCCACCTCGAAGGCCATGCCCTGACACCGCCCGCTGCCCGGATTGAGGCCGAGCACCAGCCCCGGCTGCTCCGGCGTGCCGCGATAGTGGCGCGACCATACGCAAAAGCTGCGATGATGGCCCTCGAGGACAGCCGGCGCGGAGTCGGCGAACCGAAACCCGGGGTTCCACATCAGGGAGCCGTACCCGAACACCCAGAATGTTGCCATTTATCCTCCACGAGCACGCTGCGGTGCGGTTTTTTGGGCCAATCCGGGGGCGCCGACGCAGAATCGTTGACCGATGCCCCCCTTCTCCGGTTATTTATTGCCCTTCTAATATAGGACCTGACACATCATGCGCGTCGTTCTTGCCGACGATCACTCCATCATCCGCGCCGCCCTGCTCCATGTCATCCATGACATCGACGCGCAGGCCAGCGTGACGGAAGCCTGTTCGTTCGACGAACTGGAGACGGTCCTGGCGACCTTCGACGGCGCGCCGCCCGACCTCGTGGTTCTGGACCTTAACATGCCCGGTTTCAAGGGCCGCGAGCAGGTCCGCAGGACGGTCGAGGCGGTCAGCCCGCGTCCGGTCGTGGTGTTTTCCATGATGGAGGATCCGGCGGAAATGCGCGCCGTCCTCAACGAGGGCATCCGCGCCTTCATCCCCAAGTCGACGCAGCACGGCGTGCTGGGCGGCATCATGCGCATCGTGCTGGCCGGTGGCACCTATGTGCCGCCGCAACTGGGCATGGCCGACGTCGGCGCGCCCGCCCCGGCGGCGGGCGGCGACACCGCGCTGCCCACGCAGTTGCGCGGCCTGACCACCCGCCAGCGCCAGGTCATGGAACTGCTCGGCGAAGGGCTGTCCAACAATGACATTTGCGAACGCCTGGGCCTCAACCTCAGCACCGTGAAGGCCCACGTCTCGGGCGTGCTGCGCGCCCTGGGCGCCGAAAGCCGCACGCAGGCGGCGTTGCGCATCCGCGAACTTCTCGGCAAGGGCTGACCGCCCCGCCCCTTACGTTTTCGGCGGCGCCAGGGGTTCCTCGGGGATGCCGTTCTCGCGGTCCTCATAAGCCAGGTCGTCGTGATGGGCCTCGCGCAGGCCCGACGGGTCCTGGTGGATGATGACGTCGGCGTTGGGGAACGCCTTGCGGATATCGCGCTCGACCCGGTCGGCCACGGCGTGAGCCTTGAGCAGCGTGAAGCTCCGGTCCATTTCCAGGTGCAACTGAATGAAACTCATGGTCCCGGCCGACCGCGTGCGCAGGTCATGCACGTCCTCGACCCGAGGATGAGCGCGGGCGATGTCGAGGATCTTCTGGCGATCGGCCTCGCCGAACTCGCGGTCCATCAGCAGGTCCAGGCTTTCCCGCGCGATCTTCCAGGCGTTGAACAGCAGGAACGCGGCGATGGCCAGGCCGAACAGCGGGTCGGCGTAGATCCACCCCAGGTAAATGCTCAGCAGGATCGACACGATGACGCTGAGGTTGATCAGCACGTCGCCGGCGTAGTGCAGCGAATCGGCGGTGATCGCCACCGACTTGGTGCGCCGGATGACATAGCGCTGGTAGCCGACCAGGGCCATCGTCACCACGATCGAGAACACCATCACGCCGATGCCGACCATGCCCTGCTTGACCGGCACCGGGCTGACCAGTCGCGACACCGCCTCGAAGGTCAGCAGCAGGCCCGACCCGGTGACGAAGGCGGCCTGGGCGAGGCCGGCCAGCGGCTCGGCCTTGCCGTGGCCGAAGCGGTGCTCGGCGTCGGCCGGCTGCAGGGCCTGGCGCACGGCGAACAGGTTGACCACCGAGGCCACTCCGTCGAGCATCGAATCGACCAGGCTGGACAGCATGGCGACACTGTCGGTCATCAGCCAGGCGACCACCTTCACGCCGACCAGGACCGCCGCCGTCAGCACAGCCATGTAGGTGGCCCACCGCATCAGGCCGTGGCCGCTGGTGGCCGCCGCCTCCTCCAGACTTCTGATCTGAGGCTCGGGCAAGGTGGGGGCCTCGTTGATTTTGCGGTCCGCTGTCATGGGTACAGACGCTCCGTGCGCCAGCCTTCCGCGCCGCGCTGGTAGACCAACCGGTCATGCAGGCGGAAGGGGCGATCCCTCCAGAACTCGATGCGCTCGGGCACCACGCGGAAGCCCGACCAGTGCTCCGGCCGGGGCACCTCGCCCAGGCCGAACTTGGCGGCATACTTGGCAATGCGGGCTTCCAGCTCGAACCGGCCCTCCAGCGGGCGCGACTGCTGCGAGGCCCAGGCGCCGATCCGCGAATCGCGCGGCCGCGACGCGTAATAGGCGTCGGCCTCGGCCGGCGGGACGAGCCCGGCATGGCCTTCCACCCTGACCTGAACGCGCAGCGACTTCCAATGGAAGCACAGGGCGGCCCACGGGTTGGCCCGCAGTTCCTCGCCCTTGCGGCTTTCGAGGTTGGTGTAGAACACGAAGCCGCGTTCGGCGAACGGCACCTCCGGCCCGTCCAGGCCCTTGAGCAGCACCATGCGCGAGTTGGGCCGCCCCTCGGCCGTGCAGGTCGACAGGGTCATGGCATTGGGATCGTTGGGCTCGGCCCCTTCCGCCGCCGTCATCCACTGGGCGAAAAGGTCGAACGGGTCGGCATCCTGATCAAGCGGAGTAGCGTTCATGCTTTAGCGAGTCCCTGATGGCGGCGTGCGGCTCCAAAATAGGACGCCCGCGCCCTAAACGCCATGATTTAGCCACCTTCAACCGCCATGGTTGAGGCTCCAGAGGGATATAAGGCCAGAAGAATATAGGGATGCCACTGGCCTGCCCACAACCAGACAAGAGAAGATCGAGGATGCCCATGAACAGCACGCGTTCCTTCAAGATGGCAGCGGTCGGCCTGGGCCTTGCGGCGATGACCACGCTGGGGGCCTGCGAAAGCATCCAGGGCAACCCGAAGACCACGGCCGGCACCGTCCTGGGCGGCGTCGGCGGCGCCGTCATCGGGTCGCAGTTCGGCAGTGGCTCCGGCCAGCTTGCCGCCACCGCCGCCGGCACCCTGCTGGGCGCCTTCGTAGGCTCCGAGATCGGCAAGTCGCTGGACCGTGCCGACCGCGAGGCCATTGCCGGCGCCCAGCAGCAAGCCTACGCCGCCCCGGTCGGTCAGACCATCGCCTGGAACAACCCCGACAGCGGCAACCGCGGCACCATCACCCCGGTGCGCGACGGCTACGCGCAGAGCGGCAGCTATTGCCGTGAGTACCGCACCACTGTAACCATTGACGGCCGCCGCGAGGATGCCCTCGGCACGGCCTGTCAGCAGCCCGACGGCACCTGGCGCGTCGTCAACTGAGGCCCAGTCGATCGAGGCTTGCGATCAAGGCTTGCCGAACGTTCCGGCAGAGCAGAGATACTGGCGGCACCCTGGACACTTCCGGGGTGCCGCTTTCATTTGAGGAGAAGTCCCGGTGACGAGAGGATTTGGCGATGCGTGACCCTTACGAGGTCCTGGGCGTGACCCGCGCGGCCACGGCGGACGAGGTCAAGATCGCCTACCGCAAGAAGGCGCGGACCCTGCACCCCGACGTCAACCCCAACAATCCCCGCGCCGAGGAAAGCTTCAAGGAAGTCACCGCGGCCTATGACCTGCTGTCCGACCCGGTGCGGCGCAAGCGCTATGACCGCGGCGAGATCAACGCGGACGGCCAGGAACGCGCCCGCCCTCACGGCCGGCCGGGCGGCGGGCCGGGGGGTGGAGCGCGGGCCGGGGCCGGTGGCCGGGCGTGGAACTTCGACTCGGTATTCGGCGACGACGACCTGTTCTCCGACATCTTCGCCCGCGCCAGCAAGGGGCCGGGCGGCCGCCAGAACACCGCCCCGCGCAAGGGCGCGGACGCCAACTACCGCCTGCATGTGACGTTCGAGGAAGCCGCGCTCGGCACCTCGCGCACCGTATCGCTGACCAACGGCAAGCGCCTGACCGTCAAGGTCCCGCCCGGCACCGACGACAACGCCGTCCTGCGCCTCAAGGGCCAGGGCGGCCCCGGCACCGGCGGCGGCCCCGACGGCGACGCCCTGGTCGAGATCAAGGTCAAGCCGCACCCGGTGCTGCGCCGCGAAGGCACGGCGGTGGTGGCCGACATCCCCGTCACCCTCCAGGAAGCCGTCCTCGGCGCCAAGATCGAGGTCCCGACGGTGGCCGGCAAGGTCCGCGTCACGGTGCCGACGGGGTCGAACGGCGGCACCGTCCTGCGCCTGCCCGGCAAGGGCATCCCCGGCGCCGACGGCGCGGCCGGCGACCAGCTCGTCCGCCTGCGCCTGGTCCTCGAGGACCCGACCGACGCCAAACTGGAAACCTTCGTCAAGAAATGGAAGCCCACCGGCCCTAATCCGCGCACCAAGCTGGGCCTGGAGTGAAGGTTTAGGGAAGTGAAGCGGGGAAACACAGAGACACAGAGGGGGCACAGAGAGCACAGAGATTTCGGAGCAGATGGCCGCGCGCAGCGCATCAAATCCCAGAGGGAAAATATCGCCTGCGGCGCTTGCTCCGAAATCTCTGTGTCCTCTGTGACTACTCTGTGTCTCTGTGTTAAAACCTTCCCTTACCTTCCCTTCCCTTCACTCCTCCCACGCCACCAAGGCGCGGTAGGCGTGCCAGGTGGCGTGGCCGATCAGCGGCAGGGTGATGGCGACGCCGACCAGGCCGGTGAGCAGGCCGAGGGCCGTCACCGCGACGATGATCGCCGCCCACAGGGCCATCGCCTTGAGGTTGGCGAACACCGCCAGGGCGCTGACCAGGACGGCGGTGAACACGTCGGTTCCACGGTCGAGCATCAGCGGCAGGCTGACCGCCGCGCCGATGAACGCCACCACCGCGAACCCGCCGCCGATGGCCGTCCCCAGGGTCAGGAACACGATGCCGTCGGCGCTCATCAGCGACGACAGCAGGGCCGACCACGCCATGTTGGTGTAGGGAAACACCAGCGCGAAGATCAGGGCGGCGATGCGCACCCAGATCATCAGGAACAGCATCAGCACCAGCCCGGCGGTGAGGATGTGGAAGCTGTTGGCCCGCCACGCGAACACCGCCGTCCAGAAGCCGGGCCGCTGGCCGCGCTCCAGGCGCCGGCTCATGTCATACAGCCCGACGGCGAGCAGCGGCGCGATGAGCAGGAACCCCGCGATCAGCGGCGTGATCAGATAGAGCATGTCGAGCGCCGACAGCCCCACGGTCAACGCGAACCCGATGACGACGAAGATGGCGCCATAGGCGACGCTGACCACCGGCGCCGCCCGCATGTCGTCCCACCCGGCGCTCAGCCACGCCAGCGGCGCGGTCGTCGGGACGATGCGGATGCGCTCGGCGTAGGGAAGTCCGGCCAGGGGATGGCGGGTGGAGTCGGTGACGCTGTCCTGCGGCATGATGGCGGCTCTCCGGATTGCTCCGCCATTAACCCACGAACACCAGGGGTCTTACAAGGGCCGCTTCACTGCGCTAGAGAGTTAGCTTCCGACCTTTCTGGTGGGGGAAACATCCACCTCCGGCTTACGCGGCGCCTCCGGGTGGTGCGGCAGCACCAGGTCGTCCAGGCGCACGCTCAGGGCCTGCTGGTGGGCGCGGCGGGCCTTTTCCAGGGCGGCCCGCACCGGTCCGGCCCAGCTTTCATCGCGCGGCGCCGGCGGATCGCCCGGCACGCCGGCCCCCAGCACCCGCAGCAGATCGTACAGGGTGATCTCGCTCAGCGGCCGGGTCAGGACCCACTGCCCCTCGGCCGTCCGGGCCACCATGTTGGCCTTGCGCAGGCACTCCAGCACGCCGATCAGGGCGTCTTCGGCCGCCGCCGTCAGGGCCAGCAGACGACTCCGGGTCAGGCCGCGCCCGAAACGCTGGGTGCGGCCCAGCGCCGCCATGATGTCGAGCGCCAGGGCGAGGCGCGCCTCCACCTCGCCGCCCGACAGGCGCGGGCCGCGCCGCATCCGCCACTCCGGCAGGGCCGCCGTGATGACCGCGCCGACCAGGACCACCGTCCACGACAGGTACATCCACAGCAGGAACAGCGGCAGCGCCGCCATGGCGCCGTAGATCGTCTCGTAGCTGCGCGCGTTGGCCACGAACAGCAGGAAGCCATAGCGCAAGGCGGCGAACAGGGTCGCCCCGATCAGCGCGCCGATAAAGGCATCGCGCAGCGCGACCCGGCGGTTGGGCACCGTGGTGTACAGCAGGGTGAAGGCGATCACGGTCAGCACATAGGGCATGATCCACGACAGCCGGGTCCACAGGCTGACCGCCCGGTTGGTGAAGATGTCCTCGCCAGCCGCCGCGAGGTAGCTCGAAATCGAGAAGCTCACCCCGATCAGCAGGGGACCGAGGGTCAGCACCGTCCAGTAGACCAGAAGGCGGGCGAGCACCCCGCGCGACCGGGTGACGCGATAGATGGTGTTGAACGCCTGCTCGATGGTCAGCAGCATCATCAGCGCGGTGACCGCAAGGCCACCCACCCCCAGCGCCGTCAGCCGCCCCGTGGCCCCGACGAAGGCGGCCAGATGGTCCTGCACCGCCAGACCGACGTCGGGCAGGAAGTTGTCGAACAGGAAGACCTGCAACTGGGCGCGCACGTCATCAAACACCGGAAAGGCGGTCAGCACCGCCACGGCGATGGCGATCAGCGGGACCAGGGCCAGCAACGACGTGTAGGTCAGCGCCGCCGCCACCTCGAACAGGTTGTCCCGCCCCATGCGGATCACGAGGTGGGTGGCAAAATGCCGGACATCCCCCGCCGTGCGCCGGGCGCGGAGCAGAAACGAATCGCCGTGGTCGTCGGTCATGACTGGTCCTCGGCCTGGGTCTTGGAGAACAACAACAATTGCAAACGAGGCTTCGCGCGCTTTGACGGCGGTGCCGGTTGGTGTAGGATGCCGCGTTCCGAACGGAAAACGAACAGTTTCATGCGTCGCAGAGGGGTTTCATGACCGTGCCCAGCCCACTCATGGCCGGCAAAAAAGGCCTCATCATGGGGGTCGCCAACGACCGTTCCATCGCCTGGGGCATCGCCAAGCAATGTGCCGCCCATGGTGCCGAAATGGCCTTCACCTACCAGGGTGCCGCCCTGGAGAAACGCGTCCGGCCGCTCGCCGAAGGGATTGGCAGCACGCTGCTGCTGCCCTGCGACGTCACCGACGGCGCCAGCATGGACGCGGCGTTCGCGGCCATCGAGGAGACGTGGGGCAAGCTGGATTTCGTGGTCCATGCCATCGCCTACGCGGACAAGGATGAATTGAAGGGCAAGTACGTCGACACGACGTACGGCAACTTCGCCAACTGCATGAACATCTCGGTGTTCTCCTTTACCGACGTGGCCCGCCGCGCCCGCGCCCTGATGAAGGAGGGCGGCTCCCTCGTCACGCTGTCCTACTACGGCGCCGAGCAGGTGATGCCCCACTACAACGTCATGGGCGTGGCCAAGGCCGCACTCGAAGCCAGCGTGCGCTACCTGGCTTCCGACCTGGGCCCGGAAAACATCCGGGTCAACGCCATCTCGGCCGGTCCGATCAAGACCCTGGCCGCCTCGGGCATCGGCGACTTCCGCCTGATCCTGCGGTGGAACGAGTTGAACGCGCCCCTGCACCGCAACGTCACCATCGACGAAGTGGGCAACTCCGGCCTGTACCTGCTGTCGGACCTGTCCTCGGGCGTGACCGGCGAGGTCCACCATGTGGACAGCGGCTATCACACCGTCGGCATGCTGGCGCCCGAGTCCGCGCCGGAACTGGTCGAGCTTCTGCAGCAGTTCAAGAAGGACTGAGGACTCGTAACACCATGGCCGGGAATTCGTTCGGGACAGTGTTCCGCTTCACCACGTTCGGCGAAAGCCACGGCCCGGCCATCGGCTGCATCGTCGACGGGGTGCCGCCGCGCGTCCCGCTGACCGAGGCCGACATCCAGCCATGGCTGGACAAGCGCCGGCCCGGCCAGTCGCGCCACACCACCCAGCGGCGCGAGCCCGACCAGGTGAAAATCCTGTCGGGGGTGTTCGAGGGCATGACCACCGGCACCCCCATCGGCCTGCTGATCGAAAATACCGATCAGCGGTCCAAGGACTACGGCGACATCGCCCAGCAGTTCCGCCCCGGCCACGCCGATGTCACCTATTGGCAGAAGTACGGCATCCGCGACCATCGCGGCGGCGGCCGGTCGTCGGCGCGGGAAACCGCCCTGCGCGTCGCCGCCGGCGCGGTCGCCCGCCAGGCCCTGAACACCCTGGTGCCGGGCGGGGTGACCGTGCGCGGCGCCCTCGTCCAGGTCGGGCCGCACGGCATCGACCGCACCCGCTGGGACTGGGACGAAACCAACCGCAACGATTTCTTCTGCCCCGACGCGGGCAGCGTGGCGGGGTGGGAAACCTTCCTCGACAGCGTGCGCAAGTCCGGGTCGTCAACCGGCGCCGTGGTCGAGGTCGAAGCCACCGGCGTTCCGGTCGGCCTGGGCGACCCGGTGTACGACAAGCTCGACGCCGACCTCGCCAAGGCCCTCATGTCCATCAACGCCGTCAAGGGCGTGGAAATCGGCGAAGGCTTTGCCGCCGCCGCGCTGTCCGGCGAGGACAACGCCGACGAGATGCGCATGGGCCCGGACGGCGCCATCACCTACCTGTCCAACAAGGCCGGCGGCATCCTGGGCGGCATCTCGACCGGCCAGCCGGTGGTCGCCCGCATGGCCGTCAAGCCCACGTCCTCCATCCTCACCCCGCGCCGCTCGGTCGACGTGGCGGGCCAGGACGTCGACGTCATGACCAAGGGCCGCCACGATCCCTGCGTCGGCATCCGTGCGGTCCCCGTGGCCGAGGCGATGGTCGCCGTCACCCTGCTCGACCACCTGCTGCGCCACCGCGCGCAGTGTGGCTGGGCCCCGCACGGCTGAGGCCAGGAGCGCCACCCCTAAATGCCCACCGAAATCCGCCGCCTGATCTTCACGGAGCCCGAATTGATGGAGGCTCTGACCCAGTTCATCAGCTCTGAACGCACCGCCGTGGAACCCGGCCGCGTCATCGCGATCGAGATCGCCACCCAGGACCCGGCCTCGATCAAGTGCCGGGTGCAGGGCCGCAGCGGCGTCCAGAACAACCAGATCTTCGACGCCGTGTTCATGTGCGCGGCGCTGATCGCCTGGTGCATGAAAAACAAGGTCCCCCTGGCCCGCAGCGCCAAGAAACAGGTCAAGCTGACCCAGACCGGCCGTGTTGCCCTGGACGTCACGCTTTAGGCTGAAGCACGTAGTGGGCTGCCGCCCACGCCCGCTTGGGGCCACTGGCCCCAAACCCCTCTTTTGTTTCAAGAAAAAACTAAGGAGGTCCGGAGCATCGCTCCGGGCGGGCACGGGTGGCAACCCGTCCGCGCCAGCGGAAGCACCTGCCTCACTCCCCGAAGCGCACTTCGCCGATGATGCGGCGGAGTTGCCCGGTGAAGAACTCCGCGCCCTCGGCGTCCAGGCGGGCGTGGCCGCCCAGGAACTCCGCCACGTCGCGGCCGCTGTACCGGCCGACCAGAGTGCCGTCGCGCACCGCCAGGTGCTCGCGGGCGAACTCGGCGGCGCGGCCGTGGCAGATACGGCACTCCTGCATGAAACGGTCGGGCGTGGCGGCGGTGGCCGCCAGCATGGCCGCCACCCCGGCTGCCAGATCGTCGGGGAGGCCGCCACGGTGGCGACGCAGGAACACGCTCAGGCGCTGTTCGTCGAGGCTCGGCCGCTCGCGCGCGAACGGGGCGGAATGGCCATGGCAGGCTTGGCAGCGCTCATGCCACAGCGCGTGCAGGTCGGTCGCCGAGGCGTCCCGCGCCATCAGCAGCATGAGTCCGGCCACAATGAACAGCATCGATTTCATGCGTTGAGCCTTTCCTGAAAGGCCATCCTCCCGCACACTGGTTTCGAGCGAAACCAAAAACACGCCAAAAAGGAGGATCTTATGCCCCAGCCGACCCACGTCGTGCGCATCGCCCTGCCCGAGTCTCCGGACCTGCCCGACGACATGGCCAGCTACTTTGCCGTCTGCCAGGACAAGCTGGGCATGGTGCCCAACGTGCTGCAGGCCTACACCGGCAACCCCGAAAAACTGCGTGCGTTCAGCCAGTTCTACAATCAGCTCATGCTGGCGCCGTCGGGCCTGTCGAAGCTGGAGCGGGAGATGATCGCCGTGGCGGTGTCGTCGGCCAACCGCTGCTACTACTGCCTGGTCGCCCACGGGCAGGCGGTGCGCCAGTTGTCGGGCGACCCGCAGCTTGGCGAGATGATGGTGATGAACTACCGCATCGCCGAACTGGAGCCGCGCCAGCGCGCCATGCTGGACTACGCCTGGAAGCTGACCAAGACCCCGCACGACATCGCCGAGGCCGACCGCCAGGGGCTGCGGGACGCCGGGTTCTCCGACCAGGACATCTTCGACATCACCGACACGGCGGCGTTCTTCAACTACACCAACCGCATGGCCCACGGCCTGGACATGATCCCCAACCCCGAATACCACACGATGAGCCGGCAGGAGCATTACAACCCATGATAGTCATTCCCGCGAAGGCGGGAATCCAGGGGACCCGGACACCGAAGCAATGGGACACCTGGGCACCCGCCTTCGCGGGTGCGACGGGCTGAGGGAGTGCGGAAGAATTAGCTTCACTTGAAAAAACCCCGGAAGGCTTTCGCTTTCCGGGGTTTTCCGTAACTCTTAGTGGACCTTGATGTTCGGCCCGGCGCGGCGCTGGTCGACCTGGAGCTTGTCCCAGATCTTCTGCGCGATCTCCATGTAGGCCTTGGAGTGCGGGCTTTCGGGATCCGCCACCACGATCGGCGTGCCGCCGTCCGAGCTTTCGCGGATCTTGATGTCGAGCGGGATTTCGCCCAGGAAGTCGGCGTTGAGTTCCTCGGCCGTCTTCTTGGCGCCGCCGTGCGAGAAAACGTCCTCGCGATGGCCGCAATTCGAGCAGATGTGGTAGCTCATGTTCTCGATGACGCCGAGGACCGGCACCTCGACCTTGCGGAACATGTTGAGGCCCTTGCGGGCGTCCAGCAGGGCGATGTCCTGCGGGGTGGACACGATGACCGCGCCGGCCAGCGGCACGCGCTGGCTCATGGTCAGCTGGGTGTCGCCGGTGCCCGGCGGCATGTCGACCACCATGACGTCCAGTTCACCCCAGTCGACGTCGCGCAGGAGCTGCTCCAGCGCGCCGATGACCATCGGGCCGCGCCAGATCACCGGGGCGTCCTCGGGCACCATGAAGCCGATCGACATGATCTTCAGGCCATGGTTTTCCATCGGCAGGATGGCGCTGTCGCTGGCCGCCGGGCGCAGGCCCTGCAGGCCCATCAGGCGCGGCACCGACGGGCCGTAGATGTCGGCGTCGAACAGGCCGACCTTCAGGCCCAGCCGCGACAGGGCGAGCGCCAAGTTGGCGGACGTGGTAGACTTGCCCACGCCGCCCTTGCCGGATGCCACGGCGATGATGTGCTTGACGTGCGGCAGCACCATCTTGCCATGCAGTTCCTGCTGGCCCATGGCGCCGCCGTGCTCGGGCGCGCCAGCCGGGGCCTGGCCGGGCTGGCGGGGCGCGGTCAGCACCGCGGTGCAGCTCAGCACGCCGGGCATGTCGTGGACCGCGCGTTCGGCGGCCTTGCGCACCGGCTCCAGTTCAGGCGCCAGTTGTGGCGGCACCTCGATGGCAAAGGTGACGTGGCCTTCGCGGACCACCACCTCGTTGACCCAGCCCGCCGAGATGATGTCCGAACCGCTGTCGGCATGGATGATGCCGCTCAGAACCTCGATAACTTGTTCTTTTGTCACGCCTGCCATTCTTGAAATCTCCGCCTCCGGACCGATATCCGTTGTCTGCCCATTCGTTGCATGGGAAATTATCATGGCCTATAAGGCCAAGGGGGCTTTTTTCAACCACCGCGCCCGTCTCGGGTTCCCCCACTCTAGAGCGACGAGCGCAACTTTAAAACCACACTTATATTAGGATTTGGCGATTTAAGGTCGCTCTAACGCAAAAGCAAGCCCGGAAAGCAATGTCTCCCGGACAGAAAGGAACGCAACATATGGCCTGGAATCAGCAGGGCGGCGGCGGCCCCTGGGGCGGCGGCGGCGGTGGCGGCGGCGGCCCTTGGGGCGGCGGCGGCGGCGGCGGCGGCGGTCCCTCGTGGGGTGGCGGCGGCCGCGGGTCTCCCCCGCCTGACATCGAGGAGATGCTGCGCAAGCTGCAAGACCGCTCCAAGCGCTTCATGCCCGGTGGCTTCGGCTCCGGCAAGGGCGTGGCACTGCTCGTGATCGCCGTGATTGCCGCGTGGGGCCTGACCGGCTTCTACCGCGTGCAGCCCGACCAGCAGGGTGTGGAAATGTTGTTCGGCCGCTACGTCAAGACGACGGCGCCCGGCCTGAACTACTGGTTCCCGACCCCCATCGGGGCGGTCGAGACACCGACAGTGACGCGCACCAACCAGATCTCCGTCGGCTTTCGCGGGGATCCGCGGTCGGGCGGCACCCGCGACGTGCCGCAGGAAAGCATGATGCTGACCGGCGACCAGAACATCATCGACGCCGACTTCATCGTGCAGTGGCGCATTGCCGATGCCGGCGCCTACCTGTTCAACATCCGCGACGTCGAAGAGACCGTGAAGCTGGCCTCCGAATCGTCCATGCGCGAGATCATCGGCCAGGTCGACCTCGAATACGCCATGACCCAGGGTCGTGGCATGGTGGCCAGCCGGACCCGCGACCTGCTCCAGCAGATCATGGACAGCTACGGCGCCGGGGTGTCCATCCTCGACGTCAAGCTGCAGCAGGCCGACCCCCCGGCCGAGGTGATCGACGCGTTCCAGGACGTCCAGCGCGCCCGTCAGGACCGCGAGCGCCTGCAGAACGAGGCCTTCGCCTACCGCAACGACATTCTGCCGCGCGCCCAGGGTCAGGCGGCCCGCGTCGTCCAGGAGGCGACGGGTTACCGCGAACAGATGATCAAGAGCGCCGAGGGTGAATCGTCCCGCTTCCTGGCCGTCTACAATACCTTCACGAACGCCCGCGAGGTGACCACCCAGCGCCTGTACCTGGAAGCCCTCCAGGACGTGCTCAAGGGTTCGGAGAAGATCCTGCTCGACGAAGGGGCCAGCGGCTCCGGCGTGGTGCCCTACCTGCCGCTGCCTGAAATCCAGCAGCGCCGCGTGAGGGAGGCCGCAGCGCCCGCTCCGGCCCAGACTCAGGGAGGAGTCGCCCGATGAACAGCACCCGTTTCGCCATCCTCGGCGTGATCCTCCTCGTGGTCGTCGTGCTGCTCGGCGGCTCCATGTACACCGTGCACCAGACCCAGCAGGCCCTGGTCCTGCAGTTCGGCAACGTCGTCCGCGAGGTCAAGGAACCCGGGCTGCACTTCAAGGTGCCGTTCATCCAGAACGTGGAATACTACGACAACCGCATTCTGGCCCTGAACCCGCCGAGCCAGGAAGTCCCGCTGATCGACCAGAAGCGCATCATCGTCGATTCGTTCCTGCGGTATCAGATCGTCGCGCCGCTTGAGTTCTTCAAAACGGTCCGCAACGAACTGGCCCTGCGCGACCGCTTTGGCGCCATCCTCAACTCGGTGGTCCGCGACACCCTCGGTGAATCGGACCTGCAGGACCTGCTGACCGAACGCCGCGCCGAGGTGATGCAGACCATCACCAACACCGTGCGCGAACGGGCGGCCGGGTTCGGCATCAACGTGGTCGACGTCCGCATCGGCCGCACCGACCTGCCGCAGGAAACCTCGCAGTCGGTGTTCAACCGCATGCGGTCCAGCCGTATCGCCGAAGCCGCCCAGTTGCGCGCCCAGGGCGAGGAGCTGAAGTCCCGCATCGAGGCCGAAGCCAACCGTGATCGCACGATCATCATGGCCGAAGCAGAACGCACCGCCGAGATCCTGCGCGGTGAGGGCGACGCCCAGCGCAACGCCATCCTCGGCGAGGCCTATGGGCAGGACCCGGAGTTCTTCCGGTTCTACCGCTCCATGGAAGCCTACCGCGAGGCTTTGGGCGAAGGCACCACCATGGTCCTGAGCCCGACGTCGGAGTTCTTCCGCTACTTCAACATGGCGCCAAACGACGCCGGCGTCGGTGGCGGAACCGGCCGCCCCGCTTCGGCGGCCCAGCGCTAAACTTCCTGCCCCGCCGCGGACACCGGTCCGCGGCGGATTTCTTTTTCACGTTCCCTTCCCTGCCAGGTCCTCACCCCCATGAGCGAATTCCTGACCGCCCTCGCCCTGGCGCTTGCCATCGAGGGCGCCGTCTATGCGCTGTTCCCCGGCCCCATGCGCCGCATGATCGCCCGCGTCCAGGAAATGCCGGACTCGGCCCTGCGCATCGGCGGCGTCATTGCCTGCGGCCTGGGCGTCGCCGCCGTGTGGCTGATCCGCTTGTAAAAGCGCTCCGGCAACCACGTCACCCCTGGCGCGTAGACAGTCCAGCGATAGAATGAGCAAGTCGCCGTGCGGCTGCAGGTCGTGGCTTGATCGGCAGCACCTTCGGCCCCACATTCATACCATCGAGTTTCCAGTCCTGACGGAGGCCCCCGTGATCGCAGAGCCCGCACTTCGTGCACGCCGCCCATCGGCACATCGTCCCCCGACGCGGCCCCAGGAGCGCATGAGGGCAAAGGTTGCCGTGCGCGAGCACGACCCCGTGACAGCCGTCCGTTTCTGGCTGTTCGTCGCCCTGGTGGCGCTGGCCACCCTGGTGGCGGCCGGTCTTGCGGCCGGCGCCGCGCATGCCCGCAGCGCGCCGGACAGCTTCGCCGATCTGGCCGAACGCCTCAGCCCGGCCGTGGTCAACGTATCGACCACCCAGAACGTGGTCAGCGACCGCGGCCCGGACATGCCGCAGTTCCCGCCCGGCTCGCCGTTCGAGGAATTCTTCCGCGACTTCTTTGACCGCCACGGCGAAGGGGGTGGCAGCAACGGCATGCCGGCGCCGCCGCGCCGCGCCACCTCGCTGGGCTCGGGCTTCATCATCGATCCGTCAGGCCTGGTGGTGACCAACAACCACGTCATCCAGGATGCCGATGAAATCAGCATCATCCTGTATGACGACACCGTCCTGAGCGCCGAGGTCCTGGGCCGCGACGCCAAGACCGACCTCGCCCTGCTGCAGGTCAAGACCGACCGCAAGCTGCCCTTCGTGGAGTTCGGCGATTCGGACGCCGCGCGCGTCGGCGACTGGGTGATGGCCATCGGCAACCCGTTCGGCCTGGGCGGCAGCGTCACCGCCGGCATCATCTCGGCCAAGACCCGCGACATCCAGGCCGGTCCCTACGACAGCTTCATCCAGACCGACGCGTCGATCAACCGGGGCAACTCCGGCGGGCCGCTGTTCAACATGCGCGGCGAAGTCATCGGCATCAACACCGCCATCTTCTCGCCCACCGGCGGCTCGGTCGGCATCGGCTTTGCCGTGCCGTCGAGCCTCGCCAGCCAGGTCCTGGCCGACCTGCGCGAGTTCGGCCGCACCCGGCGCGGCTGGCTGGGTGTCCGCATCCAGTCGGTGACCGACGAGATCGCCGAAAGCCTGGGCCTCGAAAACTCCCAGGGCGCCCTGGTTGCCAGCGTGCAACCCGACAGCCCCGCGCAGGCCGCCGGCATCCGTCCCGGCGACGTCGTGATCGCCTTCAACGACCGCCCCATCACCGAAATGCGCCGCCTGCCCGCCATCGTCGCCGAAACCGAGATCGGCAAGGAGGTCCCCGTGACCGTGTGGCGCGACGGACGCCGCCAGACCCTCGAGGTCACGGTGGCCGAGATGGAAGAGGAAGAGGAACAGGCCCGCGCCCCCGCGCCGCCGCCGCAGTCCGGCGTCTCCCCCACCGCCATCACGCCCCTCGGCCTGTCGGTGACCGCCCTCACCCCGGAACTGCGGGAGCGCTTCGCGCTTGAGGAAGGCACCAACGGCGTGGTCATCACCGAGGTGGCGTCCAATGGTCCGGCGGCTGAAAAGGGCGTCGCACCGGGCGACATCATCGTCGAGGTCAACCAGACCCCGGTGACCAGCGCCGAGGAAATCCGCAGCCAGCTCGGCAAGGCCCGCGAGGCCGGGCGCCGCTCGGTGCTGCTGCTGGTCCAGGGCCGGACCGGAATGCGCTTCGTGGCCATCAACGTCGCGGAGGGCTGACGCCTCCCGCACGACCACCGCCTCCTTCATTGAAACGGCGCCGTCCTTCTGGGGCGGCGCCGTTTTCATTGCTTTCACCCGACGACACAGTGCCCCTGGGATCCCGCCTGCGCGCGGAGGCCCCGACTCCAAGGGCCGACTCCAAGGGAAGAATGGGCTCCGCCCAAACCCGCAAGGGGCCGGCGGGCCCCTTGACCCCATTGACAGGCTTTTCCGCATCTTGCACCGCAGGCAGACATCCTAAAGCGGTTTGCGTTTAACTTGACGCATTGGTCCGCTGTCGCGGACGGCTGCCGCCAGCCTGGAGCTACGCTCCAGACCTCCCTTGTTTTCTTGAAGAAGAAAAAGGGGTTTGGGGCCTGCCCCAAGCGGGTTTGGGCGGCAGCCCAAGATGCATGAGCACAGGCGGTGGTTCACATCAAATGCAAACCGCTTTAATACTTGGTGCGCTGCGCGCGGCTTGGCTCCGTCAAGTCACGAGGTCAAGGAGGCCAGCCTCCTTGCGGGCGCGGGCAGAGCCCGCCTCTTTCCTACGCGGGGTTTTACCGCAGCCCACTACCGCTTCGGCAGGCCCTGGAGGATGCCGCGCAGGATGTCTTCGGGCTTGGGGGCCTGCTGTTCCTGCTGGGGCTGGGGCTCAGCCTGGGGCTTCTGCTGCCGTTGCTGCTGGGGCGCCGCCTGCTCGCGGGGCTTGATGACCTGGTCGAGGAGTTGGCGGACGGTGCCTTCCGGGGTGGTCGGGGCCGGGGCTTGGCCTCCGGCTCCCTCGGCGGGGGCGGCGCGGCCGGTCTGGATGCGCACCTTGGGGTCGGCCAGCGAGCCGGTGACCGCGACCGGGATGACCTCGGGCAGGTTCACGCGGCTGCCGAGCAGGCTGGTCAGCAGGTTGGGGGCCAGACGGGCCTGCCCCTGCAGGTCCACGGTCCAGCGGGGCAGGTTCACGATGCCCTGGAACTGCCCGTTGTACAGAGCGCTGTCGAGCTTGAGGCTCTGGAACGTCACCACGCCCTTGTCGACCACGTAGGTGCCGGCCACCGTGGCCAGGCCATCGCGGCCGGCGCCCAGGGCGGCCAGTTGGTTCAGGGCGGCGACCGGGCCGAGCAGAGCCTGGCTGGCGCCCCCGGCCCCGCCCTCGCCCGGCGCCACGTTCAGGCGGTCCATGGTCAGCGATCCGGACCCGGCGAGGCTTTCGGCCAAGGCCAGCGTACTGCCGCCGCTGCTGTTCAAGGTGGTGGTGAAGGCCGCCACGCCATCGGCCGAAGCCTGGCCGGAAAAGGCGTTGAGGGCCTGCCCCACCTGCATGGCGGTGCCTTCCAGGGCCACCGTGACGGTCGGCGCCGGGTCGCGCGCCACCAGGCTCGCCGTGCCGTTCAGGGAGCCGCCGAACATCGTCCCCTGAAGCTGGCCGACCGACAGGGCGGCGTCCTTGAGGACTGCGGCAATGCGGGCCTGACGCATCGTCACGTCCTGCCACGACAGGGAGTCGGCGTCCAGGGTCAGGTCGACGTCGACCAGCCCCAGGGCGGACAGGTCGAGCGGTTCCGTAGACCACGGACCGGGTGTCGCCCGGCGCCGCGCCGGCGCCCGCCGATCCTGAACTTGCGTAAGCTCCGGACGCACGATATCGGGCCGGCCGGGCACATAGGCTGCAGGAACGATCATCGCCCGTAGCGGCGCGATGATGGGGGCCAGCCAGGCCTGCTGCTCGGCCGGAAGGAAGCGGTCGATGGGCAGGGTGTTGGCGCGCAGGGTGGCCGTCACCTGCGGCCGGGGCGATGCGGCGATGTTGGCCGAGACGTCGCCCTCCAGCCGCGACGGCCCGACGCCCAGGGTCATGCCCGTCAGGCTGATCGCGCCCGCGTTGGCCTTGACCTGCCCGGCCAGCGACAGGGCGCCGAGCGGCCCGGTCAGCCGGACGCCCGGGGCCACCACGGCCAGCAGGCGGGCGGTGTCGGGATGGGCCAGTTGCAGCGCCAGATCGGTCGACAGGGCCCCGCGCAGGTCGTTCAGGGTCCCCCGCGCGGCGATGGCGGCGCCGGCCAGCCGGCTGTCGGTATCGATCCGCAGCGCGTTGACCGTGCCGTTGAGAGTGCCGTCCAGGGCCACCTGCCCGAGCTTGGCCGCCGGCACCGGCAGGGTCACGGCGAAGGCCCGCGCCAGACGCTCGGCGTTGGGGATGCGGACGGCGTAGCTCAGGTCCTGGAACTGGGCCTCGCCCCCGAAGCCGCTCAGGCCGCCGGAAAGCTGGCCGCTAGCCCCCAGGACCTGGCCCACGCCGCTGTCCTTGAAGGTCAGGGTGCCACGCTGCAGGCCGAGGTCCAGGCGCACGTCGTGCATGGGCACGTCGCGCACCGTCAGGGTCTCGACATCGGCCCGCACATTGGCGTCGAAATCGTTGAGGAAGCCCAGGCCGGCCAGCAGAGGCTCGGGCTTGGACGCGGCCGTGACGGTGGCCCGATTGGGTGCCGGCGCCGCAGGTTCGGCCCCAGGCTCCGCCGCAGGCGCTGGCGCGGCGGCAGGTGGGGGGGCTGGCGCGGCGGCAGGCGGGGGCGCCGCCCCGCCGGGCGGCATGTAGGCGTCCAGGTTCAGGCTGCCGACCTTCACCGTGGCGCCGACCGCCAGCCGCTGCACCGGGCCGCCGGGGCGCACGGTGGCGGCGCCGCGCAGCGAGGTGGTGTCGATGGTGGCATCAAGGTTGCGGACCGACACTTCCGCCGTCGTGCCTGACAGTTCGGCCGCCGCCTGGAACCGGCCCAGGCGCCCGCCGGGCACGCTCGACACGTCGATGCCCAGCCACTCCAGCACGGCCCGCAGGTTGTCGGACCGGCTCTCCACCGACAGGTCGGCGGTGGCCACGCCTTCGGGCGTGCGGACGGCACCGGTGGCCGATACCGTCGAGTTTCCCGGCAACTGGGCCGAGACCTGGTTGAGCATCAGCACGCCATCGGCCAGCCCGGCGCTAACCACCGCCTGCCGCACCACGCCTTCGCGCCACGTCACGGCTTCGGCGGTGACGTCGATGGTGGCCTGCACGTCGGCCGGCAGGGTGAAGCCGACGACGACCGGCCCCTGCTGCGGGGTCGGCGGCGGGCCGGCCTGACGGGTCGGCGCCCCGTTCTGGGAGGCCGGCTCGACCACGGGTGCCCAGCGGTCGGCGTTGACCGTGCCGAAGGCCAGGCGCAGGTCGGCCTTGCGGGGCTTGGCGGCATGATCGACCGACAGGGCGCCGGTCGCCTCGGTATCGCCCAGGCTGACCCGCAGCCCGTCGATGCCGGCGGTTTCGGGGCTGACGGCAAGCTCGCCGGTCAGGCGGAACGGCACGGCCAGACCGGCCGGCAGATCGGCCCCAAAGGCCTTGGCGGAACTCCGCAGGTCGGCCGCGCTGAGGGTCAGGTCGCCCCGCACGCTGCGCGCCGAGCCCGGGGCCGGACTGGTCAGCAGGCCGGAAAACCGGGCGGTCGAGGCATTGTTCTGCAGGGCGATTTCGGCCGACAGGGGCGAGGCGCGATCGGCGGCCAGTTCGCCCACCACGGCCTTGATGAACAGCGGCATGTCGCGGGCGGTCAGCGAGCCTTCGGCCCGGAACGGCCCGCGCAGGGTTTCCGCCGCCAGTTCGGCGTTGATGGCACTCAGGCGTTCCTCGGTGCCGGCCGCAGCGTCCCGGAAGATGACCAGGCCGTCCTCGATGATGACCTGGTCCAGGCGCAGGGCGAAGGCGCCCTCTCCGCCAGGGCCTTCACCCGGCCGCTCGGCATCTTCGGCCGGAGTCTCTTCGGCCACCACATCGGCGGCGGCGTCTTCGGCCGCGGCGGCGAATTCCCAGGTGGCGGTGCCGTCCTCCAGGCGCTCCAGGGCGACCACGGGGCGGACCAGCCGGACGCTCTCCACCCGCACCTCGCCGCCCAGCAGGGCACCGGCGTCAATGCGCACCTCGACCGTCTCGACCCGCAGGGTGTGGGCCTCGGCGGCACCGGGCAGGCTGGCCAGGCGGACATCCTCGACCATCAGGGCGGTGCGCGGCAGGATGGACAGCGACAGGTCGCCACCGATCTCCAGCGAGCGGCCGGTGGCCTGCTCGACTTCGCGCGCGATGGCGCCCTTGTATTTGTTCCAGTCGATGAACGTCGGGGCGATCAGCACGCCGGCGACAAGGACAACCACCAGAACGGCAAGCCCGATTAGAACCTTTTTCACCATGTGGCTCCCGGATTGCCTGGTCGATAAATTCCCTTCCACTCTAAGGCCTTGAAGTGCGGTGGGGAACCCTTTAGGCGGTTTTGGCAAGGAAATGGACGGCGTTCAGGCGGCGTAGCGTGTCGGCATCGGCCCGCCCGCTCAGATCCGACGGCCGGAAGTGCCGCTGGAAGGCGACCAGGGCCCGCTCCACGGACGAGTTCCCGTCGACGCGGTAGCCGACCGCCTCCAGCAGCGCGCGGGCATCGCCCTCGGCCGGAGCGGCGGCGAGCGTGGCCTCGTCGGGCCACAGGCCGATGCCGGCGGCGGCCAGGCGCGCCCAGTCGAACAACTCGCCCGGATCCTCCTTGCGCCACGGCGCGACGTCGGAATGGCCGACAACGTTGCACGGCGGAACGGCCCGATGGCGGCCCAGGATGTCACGGCACAGGGCTTCCACCGCCGCCATCTGGACCTCGGGGAACGGCCGGTAGCCGAACTCGTGGCCGGGATTGACGATCTCGATGCCGATGGACCGGTTGTTGATGTCGGAATGCCCGCGCCACCACGCGATGCCGGCGTGCCAGGCCCGCCGGTCCTCGCCGACCAGGCGCATGACGCGGCCGTCCTCCTCCACCAGATAGTGGGCGGACACCTCGGCGGCCGGGTCGCACAGGCGTTCCAGCGCCTCGCGGCCGGTGCGCATGCCGGTGTAGTGCAGCACCAGCATGTCGATGACGGTGCCGGGCTCGCGCGGGCCGTGGTTGAGGGACGGCGGCGTGGTGATCAGTTTCAGGTTTGCGTTCATGATCTCTGCAACAGAGTTCAGGGTTGGGGAGTTCCGGACACCGGCTCGACCTCTGGAGGTACGACCGGTGCGCGCCGCCCCTGACGAATCAAGATTGTGCCGACACCGGCGATGGTCAAGGCGCCCCCGACCAGCTTGTACCAGGTCAGCGGCTCGTCCAGCAGGAGCGCACTGAACGCCACGCCCAGGACCGGGGCCAGCAGGGTGAACGGCACCACGTGGTTGACGGGGTGCTTGCCCAGCAGGTGATACCACAGCGAATAGGCCAGCATCGAGGCGAGCACGGCGATGTAGACCAGCGCCGCCCAGGCGGTCCACGACGCATCGCGCATGGCGGCCATCTGGCCGTCCTCGAACACGGCCGACCACAGCATGGTCTGCGGCAGGGCGAGCAGGCTTATCCAGCCGGTCACGGCCAGCGGATGCACGTCGGCCACCTTGCGGATGAACATGTTCGACAGCGCCCACCCGAAGGCCGACACGATCAGCAGGATGAACGGCCCGGCGGCCGGCAGGCGCGGTTCTCCGGCCAACACGGCGGCGCCCAGGAAGGCCAGCACCAGCCCGGCGGTGCGCCACGGCCCCAGGCGGTCACGCAGGAACACCGCCGCCAGCAGGGTCGAAAACGGCACCCCGAGTTGGGCCAGGATGGCGCCGGTGGACCCGTCCATGCCCTGCAACCCGGCGAACAGCAGCCCGAAGTGCAGCGACCCGAAGGTGACCGACAGCAGGGCCAGCCAGCGCATGGCATGCCACGGCACGGCCATGAACGGCACCACGCAGGCCGCCACGATGGCAAAGCGCAGCGAGGTGAGCAGGAACGGCGGGAACTCGGCCACCCCGACCTTGATGACCACGAAGTTCAGGCCCCAGATGGCGATGACGACCAGAACCAGGAGATAATCGCGCAAGGGCACTGTGGGCTGCGTCCTTTACTTCTTCAGGCCGCGCAGGCGGGAGATGTCGTCATAGGCCGCGTTGATGGCGGCCATGCGGCGGTTGGCGACCTCGATGAACTCGGCCGGCATGCCCTGGGCCATCAGGACGTCCGGATGGGTTTCGCGCAGCAGCTTGCGGTAGGCGGCCCGCACCTCGGCATCGCTGGCCGAGGCTATCACGCCGATCACCGCATAGGGATCGCCGCCCCCGCTGCCACCGCGCGCGCCACCGGCCCGCGCGCGGCGCCATGCCTGCGGCGGCAGACCGAGTTCGACCGCCAGGCGATTGAGGAAATCCTCCTCGTCGGCGTTGAGCGGGCCGTCGGCCTCGGCCAGCAGGACCAGCGCGGCGAGCAGTTCCTCGAGCATGCCGGGGCTGTCGCGGAACAGCCCGGCGACGCGGCGGGCCTGGGCTTCCATGTCGCCCAGCGGCAGGCCGCGGCGGAGGATCACCATGACGCCCTCGGCCTCGTCGTCGGCCACCCCGAACAGGCGCCGGAAGGCGTTTTCCTCGGCTTCGTTGACCGGCCCATCAGCCCGTGCGAGGCCGCTGCCCAGCGACAGCATGGCGACCGCGAACACCGCCTGGCGGCTCTGCTCCTGGAATTTCTCCTGAAGCGCCTCCTGAAGCTGCGCAAAGGCCGCGCCGCCCGGCATGAACGCCCACACCGACTGCCACGCCACCGTGCTCGCGCGGTCGTAGGCGTGGCCCATGGCCGCCCCGAACGCCGCGCCCAGGGGGCCGCCCAGCATCATGCCTGCCGTGCCGCCGATGACCTTGCCCCATATGTTCATTGGTTCTCAGATCCGTTTAAGTTGACCCTGCCGGGTTGGGCCTGCACCATGTTTACCCCCCTCCGACAGAGAATGCACCATGAACGCTGCTCCGCCCCGCCCCGCCCCACATCGCACCGCCCCTGCCGCTTGCCTTGACGAACTGCGCGCCCTGCTGGGGGATCGCCTGTCCACCGTTGCGGCGGTGCGCGACCAGCACGGCCGCGACGAGAGCTACCACGCCCCCTGCCCGCCGGACGCCGTGGCCTTTGCCACCTCGACCGAGGAAGTCAGCGCCATTGTCGGCATCTGCGCCCGCCATGGCACGCCGATCATTCCGTTCGGCACCGGCACCTCGCTGGAGGGCCACATCGCGGCGCTTCAGGGCGGCGTGTGCATCGACCTGTCGGGCATGAACGCCATCCTCGAGGTACGGCCCGAGGACATGGACGTCACCGTCCAGGCCGGCGTGACCCGCAAGCAGCTCAACGAACACCTGCGCGACACCGGGCTGTTCTTCCCGATCGATCCGGGGGCCGACGCCTCGCTGGGCGGCATGTGCGCCACCCGCGCCTCTGGCACCAACGCGGTGCGCTACGGCACGATGCGCGAGAACGTGCTGAACCTGACCGTGGTGCTGTCCGACGGGCGGGTCATCCGCACCGCCAGCCGGGCCAAGAAATCGGCCGCCGGGTACGACCTGACGCGCCTGTTCGTCGGCTCCGAAGGCACGCTTGGCATCATCACCGAGGCGACGCTGAAGCTCTATGGCATCCCCGAAAGCATCATGTCGGCGGTATGCCCGTTCCCCAGCGTGGCCGACGCGGTCAACACCGTCATCCTGACCATCCAGTCCGGCGTTCCGGTGGCCCGCATCGAGTTCCTGGACGAAGTGCAGATGCGCGCCGTCAACGGCTACTCCAAACTGTCCTACGCCGAGCAGCCGACCCTGTTCTTCGAGTTCCATGGCTCCGAGGCCGGGGTGCGCGAGCAGGTCGAAACGGTGCAGGCGCTAGCCGCCGACCATGGCGGGCAGGACTTCCAGTGGGCGACCACGCCCGAGGACCGCGACCGCCTGTGGCAGGCCCGCCACAACGCCTACTACGCCGGCATCTCGCTGGTGCCGGGCGGGGTCGCGTTCTCGTCCGACGTCTGCGTGCCGATCTCGCGGCTGGCCGACTGCATCCTGGAAACCAAGCGCGACCTGGACGCCAGCGCCATTGCCACGCCGCTGGTCGGCCACGTCGGCGACGGCAACTTCCACGTCCTGTTCGTGGTCGATCCGACCAGGCCCGAACAGATGGAGGAGGCCAAGACCCTGAACGACCGCATGGTCCGCCGGGCCATCGCCATGGACGGCACCTGCACCGGCGAGCACGGCATCGGCTATGGCAAAATGGAGTTCCTGGCCGCCGAAATGGGCGACGACGCGCTGTCGGTCATGCGCGCCATCAAGCACGCCCTCGACCCCAGGAATCTTATGAATCCGGGCAAGGTGGTAGACTTTTAGGGGGCGATAGCCCCTCCGACGGGTTTCGGACCCTCTTTCGAGGACAGGCGAACCCTTTCGGCGGCGCGGCGAAACGGTGCTGGCGCGGGACGTGTTTCCCCCGCCAGACTGTAGAAGCCGCCTCGCCGGAAGGGCGGTCTGACCCAAGGAGGGTTTGAACGTGTTCAGCCGCCGCATGTGCCTGTCCCCGCTGCTTGTCGTGGCGGCCACCGCCTCAGCCCTGGTTCCGCTCACGGCATCCGCCACACCAACGGCGGCGCCCCCACAGGCGATGCGCCCGGCTTTGCCCGCGCCGGAAGCACTGCCGACCGAGCCCCAGCCGGCAGCCCGCCCGAATTGGGTGATCGGCCAGTCCCTGACCACCGGCGGAGCGGCCCTGCTCGACGCCCTGGCGGCCGCCGCCGAGCACGGCCTCAACCCGCTCGACTATGGCACCGCGTCCATCCGGGCGGCCCTTGATCGGGGCGACATGGCGGCGGCGCAGGACCTGCTGGACAAGGCTTTCCTGCGCTATGCCGGTGATCTGGTGGGCGGACGCGGCTATGCTCCGAGCACGCCGCACACCCTGCTGGGCGCCGCCGCATGGTCGCCCGCGCCGCAGGACTTCCTGGACGCCCTGGCTCCGGTCCACGACGAATATCAAAACCTCAAGAACGCCCTGGCCGCCCTGCATGCGGTCGTCGCGGCGGGCGGCTGGCCGCAGGTGCCCGAGGGACCGGCCCTGAAGGACGGCGCCACCGGCCCGGCCGTCGCCACGCTGCGCCAGCGCCTGGGGCTGCCCCCCGGCGAGACGTTCGACAGCGCGGCTCACGCGGCGGTGCAGGAGTTCCAGGCCCGCCACGGCCTGACCGCCGACGGCGTGGTCGGCCCGGCCACCCGCGCCGCCCTGAACGTCCCGGCCGAGGCGCGCGCCCGACAGGTGGCCCTCAACCTGGAGCGCCTGCGCCGCACGCCGCCGCTGCCCGACGGCGCCGGCTTGCGCGTCGAAGTCAACGTCGCGGCCTTTGAACTGGCCGTGTACCAGGACGGCGAGACGGTCATGCGCATGAAGGTGGCGGTCGGCAAGCCCGAGCACGCCACGCCCGAAATGCGCCACGCCATCAGCGCGGTGATCTTCAATCCGCATTGGTACGTGCCGCGCTCCATCACCGAGAACGAGCTTCTCCCGCGCGAGGCGGCCAATCCCGGCGTGCTGGAACGCGAAGGGTTCGAGGTCATGGCCGAAGGTGACCCGCCCCGCCTGCGCCAGAAGCCCGGCCCGCAGAACGCCCTGGGCCGGGTCAAGTTCTCGTTCCCCAACAGCGACGCCATCTATCTGCACGACACCAACGCGCCGCATGTGTTCAAGGCCAGCCAGCGGGCGGTCAGCCATGGCTGCGTGCGGGTGGAACAGCCGCTCGATCTCGCCACCCTGCTGATTGCCGCCACCGGCACCGCCCCGCCCGAGACGGTGGCGGAGACGGTGGCCGAGCGCATCGAGGACGGCGAGCCGCGCGCGGTGCGCCTCCGCCAGCCGGTGCCCATCGACCTCGTCTACCGCACCGCCTGGGTGGACGCCGACGGCGGCCTGCACGTGCGGAATGACATCTACGGCCTCGACGCGGATCTGGCCGAAATCCTGGCGCGCCCCCGTCCGCCGCTTGCCGAGGCCCCCGTAGTGGCGCTGGACTGAACACGGCCGCGCAAGACCGCCCGATCACCGCCTGAAGCGCATTCTGCCTTTGTTAGGGCATTGGTGATACCTCTCGGCCCCTGACCCGTTGAAACACGGACCTTGGCCGAAGAGGATGCCCGATGTGCGTTGACTGCACCCCCCGCTCCACCACGCCCCACCACTCCTCCCCCATCCTGCCGTCCCGCCGCAGCCTGATACTCGGGAGCCTTGCCGCCGCCGGGGTGCTGGCGGCGGGGCTGCGTCCGGCCGTCGCCGCGCCGCCCCACCCGCAGGTTGAGGGGGTCCGCGCCCTGGCCTTCAGGAACCTGCACACCGGCGAGGAACTGCGCGCCACCTACTGGGAGGGCGGCCGCTACCAGCCCGACGCGCTGGCCGAGATCAACCGCGTCCTGCGCGACCACCGCACCGGCGACGTCGCGGCCATGAAACCGGAGCTGCTCGACCTGCTGCACCGGCTGCACCGCGCCATGGACGCCGGCCAGCCGTTCCACGTCATTTCCGGCTACCGCTCGCCCAAAAGCAACGCCGCCCTGGCGGCACGGTCGAACGGCGTGGCCCGCAAGAGCTTCCACATGGCCGGCATGGCCATCGACGTGCGGTTGCCGGGGCGGTCCCTGAAGTCCCTGCACAAGGCCGCCCTCGCCTTGGGCGGCGGCGGCGTCGGCTATTACCCGAAGTCCGACTTCATCCATGTGGACATCGGCCCGGTGCGCCGCTGGTAACGGGCGTATACGCCCGACGCCATGCAATATTAGTGACTTGCGGTATTCATCCCATGGGTTGATACTACGCCCCACGGTCGCCTACCAATGGGCGACTGACAACCGCTGCGGCACCCGCCAAAAAGGGCTGGCCGGCAGCGGGTCGCGTGGGGGTTCCATGAAGGGCGCTTTGATCGAGGCGGTACAGCGCCGGATTCTGTGGTTCTCGGTGACCGCAGTGCTGCTGGCCGGACTGGTCGTCGGCGCGGTGACCATCATCCCGCTGGGTTCCATCCTGCGCGAGACGACGGCGGAACGCCTGGAGCACATGGCCGCGATCAAGGCCATGAGCGCGAGCCAGTACGCCGCGCACCTGACCGGGGTGGCCATGCAGGTGACCAGCCGCACGGTCATCCGTCAGGAACTGGCCGCCTTCAACCGGGGCGAACGAACGGCCGAGCAACTCCGCGCCTTCACGCTGAACAAGATCTCCGACGCCATGACGCTGGCTCCCGGCGTCGTCGGCATCACCCGCCTGGGGCGCGACGGCGCCGCCCTCGTTTCGGTCGGCGAGGTGGCCGAGGGGCCGGTCCTGGCACATCTGGCGGCGCAGGTGTCGGCCACCGTGAAGACCTCCGCCGCGCCGGCCATCATCGGCCCGTTCGCGACGGCCGACGGCGCACTGCGGCTGGCTGCCGCGGCGCCCATCCTCAGCCATGCCAGCCACCACGAGGGCACCGACGTGGTGCTGTTCTCCCCCGCCGGCCTGGGCCCGCTGCTCGACCGCCAGGGGGTGGACGAGGCCGAGGTCGCGACCTTCCTCGGCGCCGCCAGCCCCGACGGCGGCACCGCGTGGTACACCGCCGGCCCCCAGGGCGCCCTGGTCCGCGCCACGCCGCCGGATCCGACCGGCGGATGGAGCCTTGCGGCCGAACGCATCCACCCTGCGGCGTGGACCCTGATCTCGGCCACGCCGACGGAGGCGCTGTTCCGGCACGTGGATTCGGTGATTGCCCTGGCGGCGGTCGCCGTCGCGGTGCTGATCGGCATCGGCGTCCTGGTCCTGCTGGTCCTGCTGCGCCCGATGGCCGGACATGCCCTCATCACCACCCGCGAGCTTGAGGACAAGGTGCAGGAGCTTCAGACCCTGCGCCGCCAACTGGAGGACGAGCGCCACCGCCTGGAGGAGTCCAATGCCGAGCTTGAGCAGTTCGCCTATGCCGCCTCCCACGACATGCGCCAGCCGCTGCGCATGGTCATCAGCTTTCTGGAGCTGTTGCGGCGGCGCAACGTCGGCAAGCTCGACGGCGACTCCCTGAGCTACATCCAGGAGGCGGTCGATGGGGCGCGCCGCCTGAACGCCATGATCGAGGGACTGCTGGAGTACTCCCGCGTCGGCCGCCTGGAGGACGCCCAGGGGCCGGTCGACCTGAACGGCGCCCTGGCACGGGCCGAAGCCAACCTGGGCTCGATGCTCGACGAGAGCGGGGCCGACGTCGAACACACGCCGCTGCCCGTCGTGCTGGCCGAAGACGCGCAGATGGTGCGGCTGTTCCAGAATTTGATCGAGAACGCCGTCAAGTACCGCCACCCCGACCGCGCCCCGCGCATCCGGGTGGACAGTTCACCGGCCTCCGACGGCCTTTGGACCATCCGGGTGTCCGATAACGGGTCCGGCATGCCGGCCGATCAGGCGCCGCGCGCCTTCGGCCTGTTCCAGCGCCTGCACTCCGGCGGCAACGGCACGGGGCTGGGCCTCGCCCTGTGCCACAAGATCGTTTCCCGCCACGGCGGCACCATCACCTTGGAGACCGTGGACGGCGAAGGCACCACGGTGGTGTTCACCCTTCCGGGCTCCACCTCGTCCGCGCCGCCGCGCATGGCCGCCGGCCGCAAGAAGGATCTCGCCCAGGCGTGACGTCAGGACGGCTGGGGCCGCCCCGGACCATCCAGGACCTCCACCGCGTAGCCATGGGCCCGCAGGGCCTCGACCACCGCGACCAGGCGGCGGGCGTCCATGGTTTCCACCGCCACCTCAAGACTGGTGTCCTTGGCCGGCAGGGTCGAGAACACCCGCTGGTGGGCGACGTCGATGACGTTGCCGCCGGCCTCGGCAATCAAGGCGGTGACCTTGGCCAACGACCCCACGGTGTCATGCAGGGCGATGCGCAGGCGGGCCAGCCGGCCGGTGCGCACCAGATCGCGCAGCAGGACCGACGCCAGAAGCCGCTGGTCGATGTTGCCCCCCGACAGCACCAGCCCCACGGTGCGGCCCCGGAAGCGCTCGGGCGCGGCCAGCACGGCGGCCAGGGCGGCGGCGCCGGCCCCTTCGACCACCGTCTTCTCGATGTTGAGCAGCAGCACCACGGCGCGCTCGAGGGATTCCTCGTCGACCAGGACGATGTCATCGACCAGGGCGCGCACCACCTCGCGGGTCAGCAGGCCGGGCTGCTTGACGGCGATGCCCTCGGCGATGGTCGCCCCGGTCCACGGCAGGGGAGCCGACGCCGCCACTTCGGCGCCGCGCAGGACGTCCTTCATGGCCGGGTAGAGCGCCGTCTGCACGCCGATGACCTCGATGCCCGGCGCCCTGCCCTTGAGCGCGGTGGCCATGCCCGAAATCAGGCCGCCGCCGCCGATCGGCACCACCACCACATCCAGCGCACAGGGCGCGTCCTCCAGCATCTCCAGGCCGACCGTGCCCTGCCCGGCCATGATCAGGGGGTCGTCGTAGGGATGGACGAAGGCCAGGCCGTGCTGCTGCTCCAGGCGCCGGGCGTGCTCGAACGCCTCGGTCAACGTCTCGCCCTCCAGGACCACGGTGGCCCCGAAGTCACGGGTGTGCTCGACCTTCACGAACGGCGTGCTGCGCGGCATCACGATGGTCGCCGGAATGCCCAGGCGCTGGGCATGGTAGGCGACGCCCTGGGCATGGTTGCCGGCCGACATGGCGACCACGCCGCGCGACCGCTCCCCGTCGCTCAGGGCCAGCAGGCGGTTGAGCGCGCCGCGCTCCTTGAACGACGCCGTGAACTGCTGGTTCTCGAACTTCAGGATGACGCGCGCGCCCAGCAACCGGCTGAGGGTCAGGGACTCGGTGGTCCAGGTGCGGGCCACGGCGCCGCGCAGGCGGCCGGCCGCCGCCTCGACGTCGGCCAGGGTGATGGGCAAGGCGGGTGGGGGCATGGCGTGCTCCGATGCTCGGGCGAGACCTGTATGATGCCGCTCCCGGCGGCCCACACCAACCCCCTGTCAAAGCGATACACTCCAAAACACAAAGCAGCATCACGACGTTACATTAGAAAACCAGCGAAGCAGCGGAAATTTACCCCCAGTCATTGCATCCGATACAAATGATATCGACATCCAGCGGAAAGCGTGTCACGTTTCCAGGGAAGGTGGCCACGCAAGGCCGCCACTCCGAGGAAACCTGTCCGAGAGTAAGGGGGAGAGACCGAGCATGCTGTTCGATGCCTGCGACGCCGAGAAGATCGCCACCTGGAAAGGTGAGATCGAAAGCACCATCAACGCGCTGGACGACCTGCGCGACGAGATCGAAGACTATTTCCGCACCAACGGCGAACATGAGCCGGCCGAAGTGGTGAAGGCGTGGGACGCCATCGCCACCATCAACCAGGGCGACATCCTGTGGGGCGCCTTCGTGACCGGGTCCGAAGACGAAGCCCGCGCCGCCGCCCAGGCCGCCGGCCTGACCCTGCAGCACGGCACGCCTCCCAACGGCTACGGCAACGCCAACTGGGACGGCATGACGCTGTGGTACGTGGCCTGAGGCCCATAGATTAGAGGTTCCTCCTGCCGGCTTCATCCGGCTGTCCGTCCGGCTCGGCCTCGTGCCTGAGCCAACTCTGCGGCCCCTCCTCACCGAGGGGCCGCTTTTTTTGGCCGATCACCCCGCCCGCTCGGCCAGTACGCCGTTCTCCAGGCGGATGCGCCACGCCAGCAGGGCCAGGTTGAGGACGGAGAACACCACGGCCAGCCCGACCTGCCCGAAGGCCAGCGGCAGGACCGCGATCTCGCCGATCACCACCAGGTAATTGGGATGGCGGACCCAGCGATAGGGTCCGCGACGGACCAGCGGCGCGCCCGGCAGGGTCACGATGCGGGTCGTCCAGAATGGCCCCAGGCTGGCCACCACCCACACCCGCAGGCCCTGAAGCACCACGAACAGGGCCAGCAGCGGCCACGACACCGGCGCATCGGCCGGGGTGGCGACGAACAAGGCGACCAGCCAGCCGCCGTGCAGCAGCACGAACAGCGGATAGTGGCCGCGCCCGACCTCAACGGCGCCGCGTGCCATCAGGCGCCGCGTGTTGCGCCGGGCGAGCACCAGTTCCCCCAGGCGCTGAACGGCAACCAACAGGACGACGATCTGTGGCAGGCCCCAGTCCATCCCTACAGATCCAGCACGACGAAGCCGGCCGTGAAGCCCGGCCCGAACGACACCATCAGCTGCCGGCCGCTGCGGCCTGCCGCCCGCGCCGCCTCCAGCACGAACAGCACGGTGGCGGCCGACATGTTGCCGTAGGCGCCGAGCACGTCGCGGGCCTCACCCAGCGATCCGGCGAGGTCGGGGAAGCTGGCCGCCACCGCCTCCAGCACCTTGGGGCCGCCGGGGTGGGCGATCAGACCGTCGAGCGTCGCCACCGGAATGCCGGCCTCGCCCAGCACCGCGTCGGCGGCGGGGCGCAGGAACTCGCGCACCAGGGTCGGGATTCGTTTGGCAAAGACCACGCCCAGGCCGTCCTCCTCGACCTTCCAGCCCATGACGTCCTGGCTGTCGGGCCAGGTGTATTCGCCCCATCCGGCAAGCGTCGCGCCGCCCCTTTCATCCGCCACCAGCACGGCGCCCGCCGCGCCGTCGCCGAACAGGGCCGAGGCCACCACGCTGGCCTTGTCGAGCGCGCCGTGGCGGAAGGCCAGGCTGCACAGCTCGACCACCAGGAACAGCACCGGCCGGCCCGGCAGGGCGCGCGCCATCATCGCGGCGCGGGCCATGCCCACCGTGCCGCCGACGCAGCCCAGGCCGAAGATGGGCAGACGCTGCACCGTGCGCGGCAGGCCCAGGCGGTCGATCAGCCCGGCCTCCAGGGTCGGGGTGGCGACTCCGGTCGATGACACGCAGACCACGGCACCAACCTCGGCGGGTGCGACTCCGGCCCGCGCCAAGGCGGCCGCCGCCACCTCGTCAAGTAAAACGCTGGCCGTGGCATTGTACAGACCCGCCTTCTCGACCCAGCCGCGCGGCTGGCGGAACCAGTCCAGCGGCACCGTCGAGCGTCGGGAATTCACGCCGGTGCTGGCAAACACCGGGGCCAGATGCTCCCAGCCCTCGACCCGCCCGGCATAGAGGTCGTGCGCCACCGCCATGGCCTCGGACTGGCCGAGGACGTGGGGCGGGACGGCGGTCGCGGTGGACAACAGGCGGACCGGCGGAGGAGTGATCATCATGTTTCCCTGTGCTGTCTTTAATTCAACCTGAGATCGAGCATAGGCCACATCAATAGCCGGGCCTTGACGAAACCGGCGCAGGCCTTATGTTTCCACCGCGTCAGATGGCTGGATGGCCGCTCCGCCCGCTTCACGGCGGGTGGGGAGGAAAGTCCGGGCTCCACGGAAACACGGTGCCGGGTAACGCCCGGCGGGGGCGACCCCAGGGAAAGTGCCACAGAAAGCAAACCGCCGGAGCGCGCTCCGGTAAGGGTGAAAGGGTGGGGTAAGAGCCCACCGCGGACCTGGCAACAGGGACGGCACGGTAAACCCCACCGGGAGCAAAACCAAATAGGGACGGCTGCCACCAACCACGGGCCCATACCCGAAGGGGTGGCGGGCATGTTTTCCGAGCCGCCGTCCGGGTCGGTTGCGCGAGGCGTCCAGCAATGGGCGTCCCAGATGAATGGCCATCCATCGCCAAGGCTTCGGCCACGGCGGGGACAAAACCCGGCTTACAGGCCATCTGACGCCTGATTTCCCATGCCACCCCAATTCGCGGCCCGCCGTCCGGGCCGCAGCCCATGGTTTCCCAAATCGGGGCCTGATCCGGGCCGCCGCGCGTCGGCATTTTCCCCTTGAAGAACATCCGGCGAACATAGTATCCACAGCCTCGTGTGGACAACTCGCGACTCGGCAGTTTTCTTCGGAACTTACGTCAGGGAGCTACCACTTTTAGTTAAAAATCCACGAGTTCTTTAGGCCCTGCGCGGGGCCAAGTAATACCCCGGTGGTGTCGTTGACACCCATGTTTTCCCATGCGATACCATGATTACCCATTCCGAGCCCCCCGTGCGCCAAAGGACCGTCCTTGCGCCCGAAGGTTGCCCGGAACGCGGGTATGGCTGGATGAAGGCGGCGCTGATCACGCCGCCTGGCGCGAAGGGAAGGTCGGGAAAGCCATGTCGCTCTTCCTGTCCACATACGTAAACAAGGTCGATCGGAAGGGACGCGTGTCCGTTCCGGCGTCTTGGCGTGCCCGCCTTCCGGCCGAAACCTTCCAAGGCATCATCGTCTATCCGTCGGTTCACGGCCTGCCCTGCCTTGAAGGCATGGACATGCGCGCCATCGAAAACATGGCCGAGAACATGGACCAGTTCGACGTCTTCTCGACCGAACAGGACGATCGCGCCAACCTCATCTTCGCCCAGTCCCGCGAACTGCCCTTCGACCCCGAAGGCCGAGTCGTCCTGCCCGCCGACCTGCTGGAGCAGGCCGGAATCTCCACCCAGGCCGCATTCGTCGGCCTCGCCAAGCGTTTCCAGATCTGGGAGCCCGAGGCGCACAAGGCGATGCTCGCCGAGGTGCGTGCCCGCGCCACCCGCGAACGCCCCACGGTGCCGGTGAAGGGAGGGGCCGCATGACCAGCCATCTGCCCGTCCTCCTGGCCGAGGTGCTTGCCGCGCTCGCCCCCCGTGCCGACGGCGTCTACGTCGATGGCACCTTCGGGGCCGGCGGCTACAGCCGCGCCATTCTCGAAGCCGCGCCGGGCTGCCGGGTCGTCGGCATCGACCGCGATCCGGCGGCCGAGCCGCGCGCCGCCGCCCTGGCCGCCGAGTTCGAGGGTCGCCTGACCTTCCTGCCCGGCCGCTTCGGCGACATGGTCCGCCTGCTGACCGACGCCGGCATCCCGCAGGTCGACGGCGTGGCGCTCGACGTCGGCGTATCATCCATGCAGATCGACCAGGCCGAGCGCGGTTTCTCGTTCATGCGCAACGGCCCGCTGGACATGCGCATGGACACCCGCAGCGGCGAAACCGCCGCCGACCTGGTCAACACGATGGCCGAGGAAGACCTCGCCAACGTCATCTATCGCTTTGGCGAGGAACGCATGAGCCGCCGCGTCGCCCGCGCCATCGTGCTGGCCCGCGAAACCCAGCCGTTCACCACCACCGGGCAGTTGGCCTCGGTCATCCGATCGGTGGTGCGCAAGTCCAAGGACGGCATCGACCCGGCCACCCGCACGTTCCAGGCCCTGCGCATCGCCGTCAACGACGAGATCGGCGAGCTGGAGCGCGGCCTGGCCGGGGCCGAAGCCCTGTTGCGTCCCGACGGGCGCCTCGCCGTGGTCAGCTTCCATTCGCTGGAGGACCGCGTGGTCAAGGCGTTCCTGCGCGACCGCAGCGGCAGCGAGCACGGCCGCCTGCTGCCCGGCGAGCCGGCCCCGCCGCCGCCGACCTTCGAACTGCTCAGCCGCAAGGCGGTGGCCCCGACCGCCGCCGAGGCCAAGGCCAATCCCCGCGCCCGTTCGGCCAAGCTGCGTTCGGCGCTGCGCACGCAGACCCCCGCCCGCGCCTGGAAATGGGAGGACGTGCAATGATGCGCACCATGACCGTCCTGTGGGCTGGCCTCGCGATCGCCTGCGGCATCGGCCTGTTCCTGGTCAAGCATCAGGTCCAGGCGACCGAGTCCGACCTGCGCCAGATGCAGCATCAGGTGCGCACCGACCGTTCGACCATCCGCGTCCTGGAGGCCGAGTGGACCTACCTCAACAACCCGGCCCGCCTGGCCGCGTTGTCCGAGCGGGTGCTCGGGCTGGTCCCGATGCGTCCGCAGCAGGTGGTGACCATGGCGTCGCTGCCGCTGCGTCCCGATGCCGCGCCCCTGCCGTTCCTGGCCGGGAATGACATCCGCCTCGGCCAGGGCCTGCCGTGGGCGACCTATCCGCACCGCAAGCCCGGGCTGGCCCCCGAACCGGCCCCCGAACTGGCAAGCGTGAGGATGACGCCATGATGCGCTTCCCCTCCTTCCGCCGTGAGCCCGAGTTCGTCTACCCCGGCGAGGAACTGCGCCCGGTCCGTGCCTCCGGCCGCGCCGCGCCGCCCCAGGTGCTGGACGGCGCCGCCCGCCGGGCGCTGGAGACCGGACGGACGCGGATGCTGGTCACCGCCGGCCTGTTCGCCCTGGCTTTCGCGTCCATTTCCGTGCGCCTGATCGACGTGATGGTGCTGGGGTCCGACCATCGCGCGGCCACCGTCCACCGCCCGGCCGCCACGGCCCCGCATACCGAACGGGCCGACATCGTCGATCGCAACGGCGTGGTGCTGGCGACCAACCTGCCGGCCATGAACCTCTATGCCGACGCCCGGCGCGTGCTCGATCCGGCCGACGCCGCCAACCGCCTGGTCGGCGTGCTGCCCGAGCTCAAGAAGGCCGAAGTCCTTGAGCGCCTGTCGAGCGGCCGCCCGTTCGTCTACCTGGCGCGCAACCTGACGCCGCGCCAGCAGCAGGCGGTCAACGACGCCGGCATTCCCGGGGTGTACTTCGAGGACAGCGAATACCGCGCCACCCTGCATGGCCCCCTGGCATCCCACGTCCTGGGCGCCACGGACCTCGACAACAACGGCATCGCCGGCGTGGAACTGGCCTTCGACGAGGCGCTGAAGCAGCGCTCCGGGCCGTTGCGCCTGACCCTGGACATCCGGGTCCAGCACGCCGTGCGCAAGACCATGCTCGACGCCATGGCCCAGTTCAAGGCCAAGGCCGGAACCGCCGTCGTCCTCGACGCGGCGACCAGCGAGATCCTGTCGCTGGTGTCCCTGCCCGACTACGATCCCGAGCGTTTCGGCGAGGCCAGCGAGGACGCCCGCTTCAACCGCGCCACCCTGGGCGTGTACGAAATGGGCTCCACGTTCAAGGTGTTCAACACGGCCATGGCCCTGGAGACCGGCAAGATCCGCCTCCAGGACACCTATGACACCACCAAGCCGCTGCGCATCGCCCGCTTCTCCATCCGCGACAGCCATCCGGAGGACCGTTGGCTGACCGTGTCGGAGATCCTGGTCCATTCATCCAACATCGGGTCGGCCCGCATGGCCATGGAAGTCGGCCCGGAAGGGCAGCGCGCCTTCCTCGGCTCGCTGGGGCTGCTCGGCCCCATCGCCACCGGCCTGCCGGAGAGCGGATCGCCGCTGTACCCCGACCGCTGGCGCGACATCAGCACCATGACCATTTCCTTCGGCCACGGCATCGCGGTGACGCCGGTGCATCTCGCGACGGCGACGGCGGCGATCATCAACGGCGGCGTGCTGCGGCGCGCCACGCTGCTGCCGGGCGACATCGAGACCGAAGGCACGCGCGTCATCCGGCCCGAGACGTCGGACGTCATCCGCCGCCTGATGCGCCTGGTGGTCCAGGACGGCACGGCCAAGAAGGCCGACGTCGTCGGCTATCGGGTCGGCGGCAAGACTGGCACGGCCGAAAAGGCGGCTGGCGGCGGGTACGACCGCAAGAAGCTGCGCACCTCGTTCATCTCGGCCTTCCCGATGAACGATCCCAAGTACGTGGTCCTGGTCGTCCTCGACGAGCCGCAGGGGCTGAAAGAGACCTTCAACTTCGCCACCGCCGGATGGAACGCCGCCCCCACCGCCGGCCGCGTGATCGAGGCCGTCGCCCCGCTGCTCGGCGTGTTCCCGAACCATGAGCAGACCGACGACAAGGCCATCCGCGAGGCCCTTCTCAAGGGCCACGTCCGCCCCTTCCTGACGGCCAGCACGGGAGGCACCCATGCGCCCGCTCAGTGACCTGATCGCAGACGCCACCGTGCAGGCCGGCGACGCCGCCGTGGCGATCACCGGACTGACCGCCGATTCGCGCGCCGTTCAGCCGGGCTTCCTGTTCGCCGCCCTGCCCGGCAGCCGGGCCGACGGCCGCGCCTTCGTGGACCAGGCCGTGGCCCAGGGCGCGGTGGCCGTTCTGCTGCCCGAAGGCCCTGTCGGTGCCGCGCCCGCCGGCGTCACGGTCCTGACCAGCCCCGAGCCGCGCCGCACCCTGGCCCTGATGGCGGCGCGCTTCCACGGCGCCCAACCCGAAACCGTGTGCGCCGTCACCGGCACCAACGGCAAGACCTCGACCGCCGTGTTCACGCAGCAGCTTTGGGCGGCCCTCGGCCTGTCCGGCGCCGCGCTCGGCACCCTGGGCATCGTCGGGGCCGGGCTCGACCGCTCCGGCAGCCTGACCACGCCCGACCCGGTGCGCCTGCACGCCCTGCTGGCCGAAGCCGCGCAGGCCGGCTGCACGCACCTGTGCATGGAGGCGTCCAGCCACGGCCTCGACCAGCATCGCCTGGACGGCGTGGACATGGCCGCCGCCGCGTTCACCAATCTATCGCGCGACCACCTGGACTACCACGGCACCCTGGAGGCCTATCTGGCCGCCAAGACCCGCCTGTTCAGCGAGGTCCTGCGGCCTGACGGCGTCGCCGTGCTGAACGCCGACGTGGCGGAGTTCCCCACCCTCAAGACCGCCGCCGATGCCGCCGGGCGGCGCTGCATGACCTACGGCCAGACCGGCCGCGAGTTCCGCCTGGAGCACCGTACTCCCACGGCGACAGGTCAGCGCCTGGACCTGCGCGTGCTGGGCACCCAGGTCCGCGTCGACCTGCCGCTGGCCGGCGGGTTCCAGGCCATGAACGCGCTGGCCGCCCTCGGCCTGGTGATCGCCTGCGGAGCCGATCCGGTCGCCGCCACGACCGCGCTCAACCACCTGAACGGCGTGCCCGGCCGCCTGGAGGCCGTCGGCACCACGCCCGACGGCGCCGCCGTCTACGTCGATTACGCCCACACCCCCGATGCCCTCGACACGGTGCTCAACGCCCTGCGGCCGCACGCCGCGGGCCGCCTGTCGGTGGTGTTCGGCTGCGGCGGCGACCGGGATCGCGGCAAGCGCCCGCAGATGGGGGCCATCGCCGCCCGGCTGGCCGACGCCGTGACCGTCACCGACGACAATCCGCGCAGCGAAGACCCCGCCGCCATCCGCGCCGAGGTTCTGGCCGGCTGCCCCGGTGCCACCGAGATCGGCGACCGCCGGGCCGCCATCCGCGCCGCCGTTGCCGCGCTGAAGGCCGGGGACATCCTGGTCATCGCCGGCAAGGGCCATGAGACCGGCCAGACCGTCGGCACCACCGTGCTGCCCTTCGACGACCGCGTCGAAGCCGCCGCCGCCTTGAAGGAGGCCGCCCCATGAGCCTGCGTCCGACAAGTCTCTGGACATCCGACGCCATCGCCGCCGCCACCGGCGGTTCGCTCACCGGCTCCTTCGCCGTCGAGGGAGTGTCGATCGACAGCCGCACGGTGGCCCCCGGCGACCTGTTCATCGCCCTGGTCGGCCCCAACCACGACGGCCATGCCCACGTCGCCGCCGCCCTTGAGGCTGGCGCGGCGGGAGCCCTGGTCCACATGCTGCCCGAGGGCGCCGACCGCGACCGCCTGATCCTGGTCGACGACACGTTCGACGCGCTGAACGCCCTGGGCAAGGCCGGGCGCGCCCGCTTCGGCGGCAAGGTCGTCGCCGTGACCGGCAGCGTCGGCAAGACGTCGAGCAAGGAGATGCTGGCCCTGGTGCTGTCGGCCTTCGGGCCGACCCACGCCGCCGTCGGCAGCTTCAACAATCATTGGGGCGTGCCGCTGACCCTGGCCCGCCTGCCGGCCGACGCCGCCTATGCGGTGATCGAAATGGGTATGAACCACGCCGGCGAAATCACTCCGCTGTCCAAGCTGGCGCGCGCCCATGTGGCGATCATCACCACCATCGCGCCGGTCCACATGGAGTTTTTCGACAGCCTGGACGGCATCGCCGACGCCAAGGCCGAGATCTTTTCGGGCTGCGAGGATTGGGCCACGGCCGTGCTGCCGCGCGACATTCCGCAGTTTGACCGCCTCGCCCGGGCCGCCCATGTGCGCGGCCTGACGGTGCTGCCGTTCGGCGAGGACATGTCGGCCGAGGCGCGTCTGCTCGATGCGTCGGTCGATGCCAAACGGACCCTGATTTTCGCCATCATCGGGGGGCACAAGGTGACCTACTCGATTGGCGCAAGCGGGCGCCATTGGGCGACCAACTCCCTGGCCGTCCTCGGGGCGGCTCACGCCCTGGGACTTCCGGTCGAGGAGGCCGCCCGACCGCTCGCTTCCATGGCGCCACCCAAGGGACGGGGGGCCCGCCACACGGTGTCTCTGCCGGCGCATGCCGGGGGCGGCACGTTCGTCGTGGTGGACGAAAGCTACAACGCCAGTCCGACCGCCGTGGCCGCCACGGTGGCCGCGCTGGCCGCAGTGGACCCTGCCAAGGGGGGCCGTCGCATCGCCGTGCTGGGCGACATGCTGGAACTGGGCGACGACGCTCCGGGCCTGCATGCCGGTCTGGCCGAGCCCGTCCAGCGCCACGGCGTGGACCTGGTGTTCACCGCCGGGCCGCTGATGGAGCACCTGCGCGACGCCCTGCCCCCGCACCTGCGGGGCGGGCACGCGGCCGACAGCCAGGCCCTGGTGCCCGAGGTTTGTGCGGCCGTGCGCGCCGGAGACGTGGTGATGGTCAAGGGCTCTGCGGGAAGCCGCATGGGCCGCGTCGTCGAGGCCCTGTTGACCCTGGCTGAAACCCCCGACCCCGCCGGCGGGCGGGACAAAAGCCGCTGACGGAGCCCCTGCGCGCGATGCTGTATTTTCTCTCCCAGCTTTCGACGGATGTCACCGTCCTCAACCTGTTCCGGTATCTGACCTTCCGGACGGGCGGGGCGGTGCTGACCGCCTTGCTGGTCGCCTTTGTCTTTGGTCCCGGCATCATCCGCTGGCTCAAGCGCAAGCAGCGCGAGGGCCAGCCCATCCGCGACGACGGCCCGGAAAGCCACCTTCTGACCAAGAAGGGCACGCCCACCATGGGCGGCATGATGATCCTGCTGGCCCTGACCGTGTCCACGCTGCTGTGGGCCGACCTGACCAACGTGTACGTGTGGGCGGTGCTGGGCGTGACCATCGCCTTCGGGCTGCTGGGACTGGCCGACGACCTGCTCAAGGTCACCAAGCGCAACACCAAGGGCGTGTCCGGCAAGATGAAGCTGCTGGTCCAGTTCGCGGTCGGCGCGGTGGCGACCTGGGTGATCGTGATGCACACCGACAGTTCCATCGACACCGGGCTGGCCCTGCCGTTCTTCAAGAACCTGCTGATCGACCTGGGGTGGTTCTACATTCCCTTCGGCATGGTCGTGATGGTCGGGGCGTCCAACGCCGTCAACCTGACCGACGGCCTGGACGGGCTGGCCACCGTGCCGATCATGATCGCCGCCGCCGTCTATGGCCTGATCGCCTATTTCGTGGGCAACGCGGTGTTCTCCAACTACCTGGGCATCAACTTCGTGGCCGGGTCGGGCGAACTGGCGGTGTTCTGCGGCGCCCTGATCGGCGCGGCGCTGGGCTTCCTGTGGTTCAACGCGCCGCCGGCCATGGTGTTCATGGGCGACACCGGGTCGCTGGCCCTGGGCGGAGCGTTGGGTGCCGTCGCCGTCGTCACCAAGCACGAGATCGTGCTGGCCATCGTGGGCGGGCTGTTCGTTCTGGAAACGGTGTCGGTCATCGTCCAGGTGGCGTCGTTCAAGCTGACCGGCAAGCGGGTGTTCCGCATGGCGCCGCTGCACCACCACTTTGAAAAGAAGGGCTGGCACGAGCCGACCATCGTCATCCGGTTCTGGATCATCGCCACCATCCTCGCCCTCATCGGGCTGTCCACCCTGAAACTCCGTTAAGGAAACCGCCGTGATCGCCGTCCATCGCTATGCAGGTCTGGAAGTCGCCGTTGTCGGGCTGGGCAAGTCCGGCTTGTCGGCGGCGCGTGCCCTGCGCGCGGGCGGCGCACGGGTCCAGGTGTGGGACGACGGCGAAGCGGCCCGCGCCGCCGCCGTGACCGAGGGCTTCACCGTCGCCGAGCCGTCGGCGGCGTCGTGGCGCAGCGTCGACCGGGTGGTGTGGAGCCCCGGCATCCCGCACACCCACCCCGCCCCGCATCCGGCCGCCGTGCTGGCCCGCCAGTTGGGCCGGCGGCTGGTGTGCGACGTCAACCTGCTGTGCGAAACCCAGCTCGACGCCGGCTACGTCGCCGTCACCGGCACCAACGGCAAGTCCACCACCACCAGCCTGATCGCCCACATCCTCCAGGCCGCCAAGCTGCCGTGCGCGGCCGGCGGCAACCTGGGCACCCCGGCGCTCGACCTGCCCGCCCTGGGCTTCGCGGGCACCTACGTGCTGGAGCTGTCGTCCTACCAGCTCGAACTGGTCCCGGTGCTGGCCGCCGACGTGGCGGTGTGGCTCAACATCAGCCCCGACCACATCGACCGCCACGGCTCCCTGGACGGCTACATCGCCGCCAAGAAGCGGGTGTTCTACAATCCCAACCGCGTGCAGACGGCGATCATCGGCATCGACGACGACGCCAGCCGCGCCGTGTGGGCCAGCCTGCGGGCGTCCGGCGCCCACCACGTCATCCCGGTCAGCGTCACCGGCGAGGCTCCCAACGGCATCACCGTGCGGGCCGACGGCACCCTGGTCGATGCCACCGAGGGCCGGCCGCGCGTGATCGGAACGCTGGCCGGGCTGCCGACCCTGCCCGGCGTCCACAACTGGCAGAACGCCGCCTGCGCCTATGCCGCCGCCCGGGCGCGCGGCGTCAAGGCCGACCAGATCATGGCCGCGCTCGCCACCTTCCCCGGCCTGCCGCACCGCCAGCAGCGCGTCGCGGTGATCGAGGACGTCGCCTTCATCAACGACAGCAAGGCCACCAACGCCGACGCCACGGCGCGCGCCCTGGCCTGCTACGAGCGCATCCTGTGGATCGCCGGCGGCGTCCCCAAGGAGGGCGGCATCGAAAGCCTCGAGGCCTATTTCCCGCGCATCCGCCATGCCTTCCTGATCGGTCAGGCGGCGGCGGGCTTCGCCAAGACCCTGGACGGCAAGGTCGGCTACACCCTGTGCGCCTCCCTGCAGGAAGCCGTGGAAATGGCCGACGAGGAAGCCGAGGTCGGCGACGTCGTGCTGCTGTCCCCGGCCTGCGCGTCGTTCGACCAGTTCGCCAACTTCGAAGCGCGCGGCAACGCCTTCATCGACATCGTGCGCGAGCTTGAGGAGGCGGAGAGCGAATGAGCACGCTGACCTTCACGCGCACCGACAACTCCGTCCTGGGCCGCTGGTGGTGGACCGTGGACCGCTGGCTGCTGGCCGCCACGGCCCTGCTGGTCATCATGGGCATCATCCTGAACATGGCCGCCGGCCCGGCCGCCGCCGAGCGCATCGGCGCCGACCCGTTCCACTTCGTGCGCCGCCAGATGGTGTTCCTGCCGCTGGCCGCCGTGCTGCTGTTCGGCGTGTCGCTGCTGTCGCCCCTGTGGGTGCGGCGGGTGGCCGCGGTCGGCTTCGCGGGCGCCATCGTGATGATGCTGGCGACCTTCGTCGGCGGCACCGAGATCAAGGGCGCCACCCGCTGGATCTACGTGGCCGGCGTGTCCCTCCAGCCGTCCGAGTTCCTGAAGCCGACGTTCGCGGTGATGGCCGCCTGGATGTTCTCCGAAGGGCGGATGAAGGCCAACTTCCCCGGCTTCCGCATTGCCATCGCGCTGTACGTCATGGTCGTCGCCCTGCTGCTGGCCCAGCCCGACGTGGGCCAGACCGTGGTCATCACCGCCATGTGGGCGACGCAGTTCTTCCTGGCCGGGCTGAGCATGTTCTGGGTCATCCTGGTGATCGCCCTGGGGCTGGCCGGCGTGGTCGGCGCGTACTTCATGTTCAGCCACGTGCAGAGCCGCGTGGACCGCTTCCTCAACCCGGAAAGCGGCGACACCTATCAGATCGACACCGCCCTGCAGGCCTTCCGCGACGGTGGCATTTTCGGACGCGGTCCGGGCGAGGGCACCGTCAAGGCGCAGCTTCCCGACGCCCACACCGACTTCATCTTCGCGGTGGCCGGCGAGGAGTTCGGCGTGCTGCTGTGCCTGCTGCTGGTCGGCATGTTCGCCTTCGTGGTGCTGCGCGGCATGGCCCGCACCCAGCACGAGGACAGCCTGTTCGTGGTCATCGCCACCGGCGGCCTGCTCGCCCAGTTGGGCCTTCAGGCGATCATCAACATGGCGTCCAGCCTGCACATGATGCCGACCAAGGGCATGACCCTGCCGTTCATCAGCTACGGCGGGTCGTCCATGCTGGGCCTTGCGCTCGGCATGGGCATGGTGCTGGCCCTGACGCGCCGCCGGGCGCATGGGGGGACGGCATGACCGATCTTCCCCTTATCATCCTGACCGCCGGCGGCACCGGGGGCCATGTCTTCCCGGCCGAGGCCCTGGCCGCCGAACTGCTGCACCGTGGCTACCGGCTGGCCCTGGTCACCGATGCGCGCGGCAACCGCTGGGGCGGCACGCTGGGCCAGATCGAGACCTATCCGGTGGCGGCCAGCCAGATGCTCGGCCGGGGCGTGTTCGGCAAGCTGCGCGGGGTGTTCACCCTGACGCGCGGCACCATGCAGGCCAAGGCCCTGTTCAAGCGCCTGCGTCCGGCCGCCGTGGTCGGCTTCGGCGGCTATGCCTCGGTGCCGGCGGTGGCGGCGGCGGTGACATCCGGCGTGCCGACCATGCTGCACGAGCAGAACGCCGTCCTCGGCCGCGCCAACCGCCTGTTCGCCGGCAAGGTCAGCCGCATCGCCACCAGCTACGCCGATATCTCCCACCTGCCGGCCGGCGCCGCCGTGGTGCGTACCGGGATGCCCGTGCGCCCGGCCATCCGCGCCCTGGCCGACGCGCCCTATGTGCCGCCGTCCGACGACGGGCCGCTGCGGGTGCTGGTGCTGGGCGGCAGCCAGGGGGCGCGGGTGTTCAGCGACGTTCTGCCGCACGCCTTCGCCGCCCTGCCCCAAGCCTTGCGCGACCGGCTGGAGATCACCCAGCAGGCCCGCCCCGAAGACGTCGAGCGCACCCACGCGGCCTATGAAAATGCCGGCCTGAAGGCCACCGTCCAGTCCTTCTTCGATGACGTGCCCGAGCGACTGGCCGCTTGCCACCTGCTGATCGGCCGCTCCGGCGCCTCGACCGTGGCCGAGGTCACCGTGGCCCGCCGCCCGTCGGTGCTGGTGCCCTATCCGCACGCCGCCGACGACCACCAGACCGCCAACGCCCGCGCCGTCGAGGCGGCCGGGGGCGGCTGGCTGATGCCGCAGACCGCGTTCAGCGCCGAGTCCATGAGCGCCCTTTTGTCAGACCTTTTGCCATCGGCCGAGCGCCTGACCCGCGCCGCCGACGCCGCCCACGCCTTTTCCATTCCCGACGCCTCGGTCCGCCTGGCCGACGCCGTCCTTGACTTGCTATCTGTGGAGTCCCGGCCATGAGAACGATCCCGCTCGACATCGGAGCCATCCACTTTGTCGGCATCGGCGGCATCGGCATGTCCGGCATCGCCGAGATCCTGCATAACCTGGGCTACAAGGTGCAGGGGTCCGACGTCGCCGAAAGCGCCAACGTCCAGCGCCTGCGCGCCAAGGGCATCGACGTCCACATCGGCCATGTGGCCGAGAACGTGGCCGAGGCCAAGGTCGTGGTCGTCTCCTCGGCCATCCGCCCCGGCAACCCCGAGGTCGACGCGGCGCGCGCCAAGCTGGTCCCGGTCGTCCGCCGGGCCGAGATGCTGGCCGAACTGATGCGCCTGAAGTGGGCCGTCGCGGTCGGCGGCACCCATGGCAAGACCACCACCACCTCGCTGATCGCCGCCCTTCTCGAAGCCGCCGACCTGGACCCCACCGTCATCAACGGCGGCATCATCAACGCCTATGGCACCAACGCACGGCTGGGCGACGGCCAGTGGATGGTCGTCGAGGCCGACGAGAGCGACGGCACCTTCACCAAGCTGCCGGCCACCATCGCCATCGTCACCAACATCGACGCCGAGCACATGGACCACTACGGCAGCTTCGACAAGCTGCGCGATGCGTTCCACACCTTCGTGACCAACATCCCGTTCTATGGCTTTGCCTGCCTGTGCATCGACCATCCCGAGGTGCAGAGCCTGATCGCCCGCGTCACCGACCGCCGCATCGTCACCTATGGGCTCAACCCGCAGGCCGAGGTGCGCGGCGTCAACCTCGACATCGACGTGGACGGGGCGCGCTTCGACGTGGAAATCCAGGGCCGCAACGGCGACCCCGGCCGCACCATCACCGGCATCCGCCTGCCGATGTTCGGCGAGCACAACGTGTCCAATGCGCTCGCGACCATCGCCGTGGGCGTGGAAATGGGCCTGACCGACGACGTCATCCGCAAGGGCCTGTCGGGCTTCGGCGGCGTCAAGCGGCGCTTCACCAAGACCGGCGAGGCGGCCGGCGTCACCGTCATCGACGACTACGGCCACCACCCGGTCGAGATCGCCGCCGTCCTGCGCGCCGCCCGCCATGCCAGCCGGGGCAGCGTGGTCGCCGTGGTGCAGCCGCACCGCTACTCCCGCCTGAGCGACCTGTTCGAGGGCTTCTGCACCTGCTTCAACGATGCCGACCATGTCGTGGTGGCCGACGTCTACGCGGCCGGCGAAGCGCCCATCGACGGCATCAGCCGCGACAGCCTGGTGCAGGGCCTGCGCGATCACGGGCATCGTAACGTCCACGCCCTGGAAGGCCCGCAGGCCCTGGCGGCGCTGGTGCGCGACCTGACCAAGCCGGGCGACATGGTGGTCTGCCTGGGGGCCGGCAACATCACCGCATGGGCCAACGCCCTGCCGGCCGAACTGGCCGCCCTCGAAGACGGTGGGGGGACATGATGGCCGCAGCGCTCAAAGCCCCGATCCGTCTGATCGACCGCCTGCCCGCCCTGCGCGGCCGGCTGACCGAGAACCACGACCTGGCCAAGGTCACGTGGTTCCGCGTCGGCGGCCCGGCCGAGGTGCTGTTCAAGCCCGAGGACGAGGCCGACCTTGCCGCCCTGCTGGCCGGCAAGCCGTCCGACGTACCGGTCACCGTACTCGGCGTGGGGTCCAACCTGCTGGTCCGCGACGGCGGGGTGCCGGGCGTTGTGGTGCGCCTCGGCCGGGCCTTTGCCGAGATCGCCGTGACCGGGCGCGAGATCACCGCCGGGGCCGGGGCGCTCGACGCCAACGTGGCCCAGGCGGCGCGCGACGCGGGACTCGGCGGGCTGGAATTCCTGTGCGGCGTGCCGGGCACCCTGGGCGGGGCGCTTCGCATGAACGCCGGGGCCTATGGGCGCGAGATCAAGGACGTCCTGGTATCGGCCACCGCGCTGGACGGCCAGGGCAACCGCCACACCGTGTCGCCCGACGACATGGGCCTGACCTATCGCCATTGCGGCCTGCCCTCCGACTGGGTGTTCACGTCCGCCACTCTTTGGGGTACGCCCGACGACGCCGACCAGATCACCCGCCGCATGGACGACATCCGCGCCCAGCGCGAGGACAGCCAGCCCATCCGCGCCCGCACCGGCGGCTCCACCTTCGCCAATCCCGAGGGGCACAAGGCATGGCAGTTGATCGACGCCGCCGGGTGCCGGGGCCTGACCATCGGTGGGGCGCAGGTGTCTGAAAAACACTGCAATTTCCTCATCAACACCGGGACGGCCACGGCCGCCGACCTGGAAGACCTGGGCGAGGAGGTGCGCCGCCGCGTCCTCGACACCTCCGGCGTAGATTTGCGCTGGGAAATCCGCCGCATCGGCGTGCGCGTGACGGGAGAGCAGGCATGACCTACAGCCCAGACGGCTACAGCATCGTCACCGCCGACCAGCCGCTGAACCACGCGGCCCTGGCCGAAGTCGCTAGCGCCAAGACCAACCGCAAGGCGCGCCGGGTCACCGTCCTGCTGGGCGGCATTTCGTCGGAGCGCGAAGTGTCCCTGAAATCGGGTGCCGCCGCCTGCAAGGCGCTCGAGGTCGCCGGCTATCAGGTCAAGGCGATCGACGTGACGCGCGACATCTCGACCGTGGTCCAGGACCTCGACCGCACGCGGCCCGACGTGGTGTTCAACGCCCTGCACGGCCGCTATGGCGAGGACGGCTGCATCCAGGGCATCCTCAACATCCTGGGCCTGCGCTACACCCATTCGGGGCTGCTGGCGTCGGCCATCGCCATGGACAAGCCGGCCGCCAAGCGCCTGTTCGCGCAGGCCGGGCTGCACATCGCCGCCGACCGCGTGGTCAGCCGCGAGGAAATCCTGTCCGGCGACCCGCTGCCCCGCCCCTATGTGCTCAAGCCGCTGAACGAGGGGTCCTCGGTTGGCGTGGTGATCGTGCGCGAGGGCGACAACGCCCATCCGTTCGAGAACCAAAGCTGGCCCTACGGCCCGACCGTCATGGCCGAGGCCTTCATCCCCGGCCGCGAGATGACCGTCGCGGTGATGGGCGACCATGCCCTGGCGGTGACCGAGATCGCCACCGATCACGACTTCTACAACTACGACGCCAAGTACGCGCCCGGCGGCTCGGCCCACACCCTGCCCGCCCCGGTGGACGCCGCCCTGTATGCCGAGGCCCAGCGGGTCGCCATCGAGGCGCACCGCGCGCTCGGCTGCCGGGGCGTGTCGCGCACCGACCTGCGCTACGACGGCGAACGCCTCGTGGTGCTGGAGGTCAACACCCAGCCCGGAATGACGACCACCTCCCTGGTGCCCGAACAGGCCCAGTTGGCCGGCATTTCCTTCCCCGACCTGTGCACCTGGATGGTGGAGACGGCATCATGCGACGCCTGAGGTTCCCCCTGCCCGCCGGAACGCCCTACGCCCGCGCCGTTCGCGTGGTGGCGACGGGCGTGCTCGGCCTGGGCGTGGTGGTGGGAACGATGACGGCGGCGCGCTCCGAGGCGGTGGCCGACGCCCTGCACCGGGCCGACCAGGCGGTCGTCGATGCCGGCGCCACGGCGGGCTTGCGCCTGATCCAGATCAGCGTCGACGGCCGCGTCAACACGCGCGGCGAGGACATCCTGGGCGCCATCGGCATGGCCCAGGGCGAACCGCTGCTGGCCTTCGACCCGACCGCCGCCCGCGAACGCCTGGAAAGCCTGCCGTGGGTCAAGGAAGCCACGGTGGAGCGCCGCCTGCCGGCCACCATCTTCGTGCGCCTGATCGAACGTACTCCGATCGCCGTATGGCAGGCCCCCAATGAGGCGTTCGCCCTGGTCGATGCCGACGGCGTGGTCATGGACGTCGACGTTTCGGCGTTCCCGACCCTGCCGGTGATCGCCGGCGACGGCGCGCCCGAGGCGGCCAGCGACCTGTTCACCATGCTGTCGGCCGAACCCGACCTGAACAGCCGGGTCAAGGCCGCGGTGCGGGTCGGCAAACGGCGCTGGAACGTATGGCTGGACGCCATCGGTCCCGGCGGCATAGACATTCGCCTCCCCGAAGCGGGGGCGGCCGAGGCGGTGGCCCGCCTGACCGCGCTCGACCGCACGGAAGGACTGCTGCGCCGCGACCTGGCGATGATCGACCTGCGCCTGCCCGATCGCCTGATCGTGCGGGTGACCGAAACGGCGGACACGCCGGCCGTCGGGGCAAGCCAGCGGCGCACGCCGTCCGAGGCGCTGCCCCTGCGAGGCCCGGCCCAGGACGCCTGAACGTAAACGACGACGTAGAGGAAAGGACACAAACGGCCGTGGCCAAGAGCAGGCAAAAGAGCGGGGTTATCGCGGCGCTGGATGTGGGCACCTCCAAGGTGGCCTGCTTCATCGCCGTGCCTGAAACCGACGGCACCCTTCGGGTCGTCGGCGTCGGGCACCACCGCTCCCGCGGGATGCGCAACGGACAGGTCGCCTCCATGGCCGACCTGGAAGCCTCCGTGCGCTCCGCGGTCGAAGCCGCCGAGCAGATGGCCGGCCAGCGGGTGGACAGTGTGCTGCTGTCCATCACCGGCGGCGCCCTGGCCAGCCAGAACGTCGAGACCCAGGTTCCCGTCCACGGCCACCCGGTGCGCGACGTGGACGTACGCCGCATCCTCGACCAGGGCCGCACCATCGCCGCCCAGCACGAGCGCGAGATCCTGCACTGCCTGCCGACCACCTATTCCATCGACGGCGGCGACGGCATCCTCGACCCGCGCGGCATGTTCGGCGAGACGCTGGGCGTGCGCATTCACATGGTGTCGGCCTCGACCGGGCCGCTGCGCAACCTCGCCACCGTCATCGACCGCTGCCACCTGGACGTCGAGACGCGGGTGGCCAGCCCCTATTCCTCGGCCCTGGCCTGCACCGTGGATGACGAGAAGGAAATGGGCGTCACGGTGCTCGACATGGGCGGCGGCACGACCTCCATTTCGGTGTTCGTGGACGGCCATCCGATGTTCGCCGACGTCGTGCCGGTCGGCGGCAACCACGTCACCAACGACCTCGCCAAGGGCCTGTCCACCCCGGCCGCCCACGCAGAACGCCTCAAGACCGTTTGGGGCACCGTGCTGCCGACGCCGTCCGATGCCCGCGAACTGCTCAAGGTTCCGCTGGTCGGCGAGGAGGAGGACACCGAAAGCCACGAGGTCCCACGCTCGGAGATCGTGCGCATGATCCGTCCCCGGATCGAGGAGACGCTGGAAATGGTCCGCGCCCGCCTGGGCCAGGCCGGCATGCTCAACGCCGCCGGCCGCCGCGTCGTGCTGACCGGCGGGGCCAGCCAGTTGCAGGGCCTGCGCGAGATGGCCGAACTCATCCTCGACAAGCAGGTTCGCCTGGGCCGGCCGCGCCGCCTCAAGGGCCTGCCCGAAAGCGCCAGCGGCCCGGCTTTCGCCACCTGCGCCGGCCTGCTGCGCTACGCCATTCAAGATCACGTCGCCCACACCGCCCCCGGCGCCCGTCAGGCGCTGGTGCCGAGTGACGAGGGCGATGATGAGGAAACCACCACGAAGCCGGCCGGCCCGATGGGCCGCATGGTTTCCTGGCTGCGGGAGAACTTCTGATGCGCAGGATCCCCTCGCAGGCAATCACTCACCTGCTTAACACGTCCCCCGCCCCCCCAAAACCACCGGGCGAAAGAGCCGCATCAAGCGGTCACGCTCCAATAAAGACAATAACGCCCACCCCCAATAAGGCCGCTCATCCGGCCAACCCCGAAGCGGAAAATCGGAGGCACGAGAACATGATCAACCTTAGCGTTCCCAGCGAACTCGACCCTTCCATGAAGCCCTGCATCACCGTCATCGGCGTCGGTGGCGCCGGCGGCAACGCGGTCAACAACATGATCGCGGACAACCTCCAGGGCGTCAATTTCATGGTCGCCAACACCGATGCGCAGGCCCTGTCCCTGGCACGGACCGATCGCCGCATCCAGCTTGGCGCCGACACCACCCAGGGCCTGGGCGCCGGCGCCCGTCCCGAGGTCGGCCGCGCCGCCGCCGAGGAAACCCATGAGGCCGTGGCCGAGCAGCTCAAGGGCTCGAACATGGTGTTCATCACCGCCGGCATGGGCGGCGGCACCGGCACCGGAGCCGCCCCGGTCATCGCCCGCGTGGCGCGCGAGATGGGCATCCTGACCGTCGGCGTCGTTACGAAGCCGTTCCAGTTCGAGGGCGCCCACCGCATGCGCCTGGCCGAGTCCGGCATCGAGGAACTCAGCCAGTACGTCGATACCCTCATCATCATCCCGAACCAGAACCTGTTCCGGGTGGCGAACGAAAAAACCACGTTCGCAGATGCGTTCAAGATGGCCGACGACGTGCTGAACGCCGGCGTTCGGTCCATCACCGACCTGATGATCATGCCCGGCCTGATCAACCTGGACTTCGCCGACGTGCGCACGGTGATGTCGGACATGGGCCGCGCCATGATGGGCACCGGCCAGGCGTCGGGCGACCGTCGCGCGCTGGACGCCGCCGAGGCGGCCATCGCCAACCCGCTGCTCGAAGACACCTGCATGAAGGGCGCCAAGGGCGTTCTCATCAACATCACCGGCGGCCCGGACGTCACCCTGTTCGAGGTCGACGAGGCGGCCAACCGCATCCGTGACGAAGTCGAAGGCGAGGCCCACATCATCTTCGGGTCGTGCTTCGACCAGGACATGGAAGGCAAGATGCGCGTCTCGGTGGTTGCGACCGGCATTTCCGGCGAAGCCAACGTCATGCCCCGCCCGGTCCAGCAGCCCCAGCACGTCGCCCACGCCCCGCGCGTGATGCCGGCTGCCGCCCCGGCCCCCGCCCGCACCGAAACCGTTGCCCAGGCGCCGGTTCAGGCGCCGGTTCAGGCCCAGGCACCCGTTCACGCCCCGGCCCAGGCTCCCGTTCAGGCTCCAGGCCAGCCGGTGTTCGACGAAGTGCGCGACGCCGAGGTGGCCCAGCAGGCTCACGCCGCCGCCCAGGCCGAAGCGCCGCGCATGACCGGGACGACCGGCCAGGCTCACGGGGGGCAGGCCTACGGCGGCCAGGCCTATGGCTACGGCAGCGGTCCGCAGGCCGAGGCGACCCGCCAGCAGTTCGCCATGGAACTGCCGGCGTCCAAGCCCCAGGACAGCTTCATTCCCGCGCCGCCGGTCGGCCGCGAGGGTCCGGTCCTGGGTGACATGCCGTCGGCTCGTCCGGCGTTCTCGGCCCAGCGGACCGAAGCCCGTCCGGCCGTCGCCGCGGCACAGCGCCCGGCGGCTCCGGCCCCGCAGCAGCCGGCCCCGGGCGTCGCCCGCAGCGAGCCCAAGCCGAGCGGCATCAAGGCCATGTTCTCGCGCCTGAAGAGCCAGGCGATGGCCGAGGAAACCCCGATCGAGGAAAAGCTGGAAGCCCACCCGCGGGCTGCCGCCGCCCCGGCGCCCGAACTCAGCGCCACCCCGGCCGACCGCCCGCCGCAGAGCCACGACGAAGGTGATGAACTCGAGATCCCGGCGTTCCTGCGCCGGCAGGCCAACTAAGGCCTGAGCCCGTTTAAGGCTGCACTCATCGCCTGAGATACCGCTTCGAGACTTGGGGGAGCGGAACGGACGTCCTGCCGTCCGTTCCCCCACCTTTCGCCTGCGCGAACCCCGGGCAACTTCTTGAACTGGTTCGGCTTTCCCGACCCTTGCGTAACATTCCGTAACAATGAGTGATTTGAGGCTGTGGGCAGGCCCTGCTATTCCATTGACCATCGCATCGCAGCGAAACACTCCGTCGGGGATTGAGAATGGTATTCGAGGATCACGCCAGCACCACAGACTGTGCGTTCGAGACCGAGCAAGCCGCCTCCGTCCAGCGCCCGAGCTGGTCGTTCCGCGCCGCCAGGCAGACGACCGTCAACAGCATGCCCCTGCAGAGCGCCCGCCAGACCCTGAAGAATTCCATCTCGTGCACCGGCATCGGCCTGCACACCGGTTTCCGCGTGTCCATGACCCTGCATCCGGCGGCGCCCGGCACCGGCGTCGTGTTCCGGCGCAGCGGCCCGCACGGCGTCGCCCTCATTCCGGCCCTGTGGACCCACGTCAAGGACAGCCGCCAGTGCACCGTCGTCGGCAACGATGACGGCGTGACCGTGGCCACCATCGAACACCTGATGGCCGCCGTTTCGGCCATGAACATCGACGACCTGCTGATCGACATCAACGGCCCGGAAGTGCCGGCCATGGACGGCAGCGCCGCGCCCTTCGTGTTCCTGATCGAATGCGCCGGCGTCATCGCCCAGCCGCACGGCCACCCGGCCGCCGCCCCGCGCACCGCGATCCGCATCCTGGAAACCGTCACGGTCAGCCACAACGGCGCCGAGGCGACCCTGGCCCCGACCGCCGGCACCGGCCTCAGCGTTGCCTTTGAAATCGAGTTCGCCGCCGCCGCCATCGGCCGCCAGTCGACCTCGGTGCAGGTTTCCCCGGCCGTGTTCAAGAACCAGGTCAGCCGGGCCCGCACCTTCGGGCTTGTCGATGACCTGCCCAAGATGCGCGCCGCCGGCCTGGCCCGTGGCGGCTCGCTGGAAAACGCCGTGGTGGTCAACGGCGCCGACGTCCTCAACGAGGGCGGCCTGCGCTATCCCGACGAGTTCGTGCGCCACAAGGTGCTCGATGCCGTCGGCGACCTGGCCCTGGCCGGGCGCCCGATCATCGGCGCCTATCGCGGCACGCGGTCCAGCCACGCCCTCAACACGGCCCTGCTCCAGGCGCTGTTCGCCAAGCCGTCGGCGTGGGTCGCGGTGGACGCCATGACCGGCCTGCCGCTGACCGCTCAATCCCTGGCCGCCGAGCCCCTTCGCGCCATCGCCTGAACTCCTCAGCCGGCCTTCGCGGGACGCCTTTCGGGTTCCGCGTGCCGCAGGTTGCGGGTTCCTCTTGCCGCGCGGGCTTATCGGCGTGATAGTGTGCGCTCGGTACGGACTGGATGATGACCTGATCCCGATGATGTTGCGACACGCCTCTCGACTTGCACCGGCCCGCCCCGTGGCGCGCTCCTTGTTCACTGCGCCCGCGGCCATGGCCCTGGGCGCAGCACTTCTGCTTGGCGCCTGCGCCGGCGAGAAAGAGGACGTTTACGTCGAGCGCCCGGTGGCCGACCTTTACAACAAGGCCGTCGACGAGCTGGAGGACGAGAACTACGCCGCCGCCGCCAAGGCCTTCGACGAGGTGGAGCGCCAGCACCCCTACTCGACCTGGGCGACCAAGGCGCAGCTCATGGCGGCGTACTCGCACTATGAAAGCGAGCGCTACGACGACGCCATCATCGCGCTGGACCGCTTCATTCAGCTGCATCCCGGCAACGTCGATGTGCCCTACGCCTATTACCTCAAGGCGCTGAGCTACTACGAGCAGATCTCCGACGTCGGCCGCGACCAGAAGATGACCAACCTCGCGATGTCGTCGTTGCAGGACGTGGTGACCCGCTTCCCCGACACCACCTACGCCCGCGACGCCCGCCTGAAGATCGACCTGACGCTCGACCATCTGGCCGGCAAGGAAATGGAAGTCGGGCGCTGGTACCAGCGGCAGAAGCACCACCTCGCCGCCATCAACCGCTTCCGCGTGGTGGTGGACACCTACCAGCAGACCACGCACGTCCCCGAAGCGTTGTACCGTCTGGCCGAGACCTACACGCGCCTTGGCCTCAACGCCGAGGCCGAGAAGGCCGCCGCCGTGCTGGGCCACAACTACCCGGGCAGCGAGTGGTACGAAAACGCCTACGCCCTGGTCGCCCAGGGCGCCACCAATCCGGAAGCCGTCCGCGTTGGTGAAGACGGCAGCCAGGATGGCTGGTTCTCGCGCATGACCCGGTGGTTCTGAGCGGACACCGCAACGGGAGCACGAAAGACGCCTCATGCTGGTGCGCCTGTCCATCCGGGACGTGGTCCTGATTGAACGCCTGGACCTGGCCTTTGCGGCCGGCCTGGGCGTACTTACTGGCGAAACCGGCGCCGGCAAGTCCATCCTGCTCGACAGCCTGGGCCTGGCGCTTGGCGAACGGGCGGATTCGGGGCTGGTCCGCCACGGCGCCGACCAGCTTTCCGTGACCGCGCAGTTCGACCTGCCGCCGGCCCATCCCTCCCACGACATCCTGCGCGACCAGGGCCTCGACGACGGCGAGGACATGCTGGTCCTGCGCCGCGTGGTGACCCGCGACGGCCGCTCCCGCGCCTTCGTCAACGACCAGCCGGCCAGCGTCGGCCTGCTGCGCCGCCTGGGCGAGACGGTGGTCGAGGTCCACGGCCAGTTCGAGAGCCACGGCCTGATGAACGCCGCCACCCACCGCGGCGTGCTCGACGCCTTCGGGGCGGCCGACAAGGCCCTGACCGCCTGCCGCACCGCCTGGGAGACCTTCCGCGCCGCCACCGCAGCCCGCAAGGCGGCCGAGGACGACCTGACCCGCGCGCGGGCCGAGGAAGCCACCCTGCGCCATGCCGAGGAAGAACTCTCCGCCCTCAACCCGCGCCTCGGCGAGGAAGCCGAACTGGCCGAGCGCCGCACCGCCCTGATGAACGGCGAGAAGCTGGCCGAGGGCATGGCCGCCGCGCTGGCCGCCCTGGGCGACCACGGCTCGGTCGAGGCCATGCTGCGCACCGCCCAGCGTCACCTGGACCGCATCGCCGCCATGGCCCCCGACGTCGGGCCGATCATCGAAACGCTGGAGCGCGCCGCCATCGAAGCGGCCGAGGCCCACAACCAGCTCGACAAGGCGGCCGGCGACATCGACCTCGACCCGCGCCACCTCGAAGCGGCGGAGGAACGCCTGTTCGCCCTGCGCGCCCTGGCCCGCAAGCACGGGGTGGAGCCCGACGCCCTGGCCGACGTGCTGGCCGAACTGCGCCGCCGCCTGCACGCCCTGGACGACGGCGGGGCCGATCTGGTGGCCCTGGCCAAGCAGGAGCAGGCCGCCCGCACCGCCTATCTGGAAGCCGCCCGCGCCCTGTCCAAGGTGCGCGCCAAGGCCGCCAAGGCCCTCGACGCCGAGGTCAAGGCCGAGCTGGCCCCCCTGCGCCTGGAGAAGGCCACCTTCGTCACCACCCTGGACGAGGCACCCGAAGACGCCTGGGGGCCGGAGGGGCTGGATCGCGTGGCGTTCGCCGTCGCCACCAACCCCGGCACTCCGCCGGCGCCGATCGGCAAGGTCGCCTCGGGCGGCGAACTGGCGCGCTTCATGCTGGCGCTGAAGGTCGTGCTGGCGCGGGTGTCTCCGGTGCCGACCCTGGTGTTCGACGAGGTCGATGCCGGTATCGGCGGGGCCACCGCCTCGGCCGTGGGCGAGCGGCTGGCACGGCTGGCGGCCGACATGCAGGTGCTGGTCGTCACCCACTCGCCGCAGGTCGCCGCCAAGGGCAACCACCACTGGCACGTCTCGAAAACCACCGGCAAGGGCGCCACCCAAACCACCGTCGCGCCGCTGACCGGCGACGCCCGCCGCGAGGAGATCGCCCGCATGCTGGCCGGCGAAACCGTCACCGAGCAGGCCCGCGCCGCCGCCGACAGCCTGATCGGGGCGTAGCATGAAGGACGTTGCCGCCCTGACCCGCGAGGAGGCCGCGGCCGAACTCGAATGGCTGGCCGCCGAGATCGCCCACCACGACCGGCTGTATCACCAGCAGGACGCGCCGGAAATCACCGACGCCGAGTACGACGCCCTCAAGCGCCGCAACGATGCCATCGAGGCGCGTTTTCCCGACCTCGTCCTGCCCGACAGCCCGACCCACAAGGTCGGTGCCCCCGCCGCCGCCGGGTTCGGCAAGGTGCGGCACGCCATTCCCATGCTGTCGCTCGACAACGCGTTTGCGGACGAGGATGTGCATGACTTCGTGGCCCGCGTCCGCCGTTTCCTGAAGCTGGGCGACGACGCTACGGTGGAAATCGTGGCCGAACCCAAGATCGACGGCCTGTCCTTCTCCGCCCGCTACGAGAACGGCCGGTTCGTGCAGGCCGCCACGCGCGGCGACGGCACCGAGGGCGAGGACATCACCGCCAACCTGCGCACCCTCAAGGACCTGCCCGACCGCCTGCACGCCCTGTTCCCGCCCGAGGTGCTGGAGGTACGCGGCGAGGTGTACATGAGCCGCGCCGACTTCCTGGCCCTAAACGAACGGCAGGCCGAGCGCGGCGGCAAGACCTTCGCCAACCCGCGCAACGCCGCCGCCGGATCGCTACGCCAGCTTGACCCCAAGATCACCGCCCAGCGGCCGCTCAGCCTGTTCTGCTATGCCTGGGGCGAGGTCAAGGGATACGAGGCCGCGACCCACTGGGAGTTCCTGGAACAGCTTCGGGACTGGGGCTTTCCGGTCAACCCGGAACGCAAGCTGTGCAAGGGCGCCGATGCCGTGCTGGCCTTCTACCGCGACATCGGCGACCGCCGGGCGCACCTGCCCTACGACATCGACGGCATCGTCTACAAGCTCAACCGTGTGGACTGGCAGAAGCGCCTGGGCTTCGTGTCACGCGCCCCGCGCTGGGCCATCGCCCACAAGTTCCCGGCCGAACAGGCCATGACGGTGCTCAACCACATCGGCATCCAGGTCGGGCGAACCGGCGTCCTCACCCCGGTTGCCAACCTGGAACCGGTCAATGTCGGCGGCGTCATGGTCGGCCGCGCCACCCTGCACAACGAGGACGAAATCGCCCGCCTCGACGTGCGCGACGGCGATACCGTCATCGTCCAGCGGGCCGGCGATGTCATCCCGCAAGTGGTCGGCGTGGTGCTGGACAAGCGCCCGGCCGACAGCGTGCCCTTCGCCTTCCCGCACACCTGCCCGACCTGCGGCTCGACCGCCGTGCGCGAGGACGGCGCGGTGGCATGGCGCTGCACCGGCGGGCTGATCTGCCCCGATCAGGCGGTCGAACGGCTGATCCACTTCGCCTCGCGCAACGCCTTCGACATCGAAGGGCTGGGCGACAAGAACATCCGTGCGTTCTACGAGGAAGGCCGCATCCGGGCGCCGCAGGACATCTTCCGCCTGCGCGACATGGACACCGGCTCGCTGACGCCGCTGCGCTCCAAGGAAGGCTGGGGGCCGGTGTCGGCCAACAAGCTGTATGACGCCATCGACGCCCGCCGCACCGTGCCGTTCGAACGCTTCCTGTTTGCCCTCGGCATCCCCCAGGTCGGGCAGGCCACCGCCCGCCTCGTCGCCCAGCACTACGGCGACCTGCCCACCCTGCGCGCCGCGTTGTCGGTTGAGGATGTGGGACCGGAGTCGGAGGCCTACAAGGACCTCATCAACGTCGAAACCATCGGCCCGGCCGTGGCCGACGAACTGATCGCCTTCTTCCGCGAGGACCACAACAAGGAGGTCCTCGACGCCCTGCAAGCCGAACTGACCATCGTGCCGTTCGAGCGCAAGGACGTCGCCGGGTCGCCCATCGCCGGCAAGACCATCGTGTTCACCGGCACGCTGGAACGCATGAGCCGTGGCGAAGCCAAGAACCGCGCCCAGGACATGGGCGCCAAGGTGGCCGGCACCGTCTCGGCCAAGACCGACCTCGTGGTCGCCGGCCCCGGCGCCGGATCAAAGCTCAAGAAGGCCGAGGAACTCGGCGTCGCCGTGATGACCGAAGATGCTTTCTTCGAGATGATCGGCGGGTGACGCGTCTGGCCTGACCCCATAGTCCGCTGACGCGGATGGCTGCCGCCGGCCTGGAGGGGACCTCCAGACCTCCTTGTTGTCTTGAAGAAGAAAAAGAGGTTTGGGGCTTGCCCCAAGGGAAGCGCCAGCCTCAGATCAAACGCACCCCATCACACCGCCACGGCGTACTCGTCATCTGCTTCGTCGAAGGCCACCACGCTGCGGTCGAGCAGGGCGATGGGTTCGTCGTCGGCGAAGGAGCGCAGCCACGAGGAGTGGCGGTCGTTCTGGATGAGGGCGTTGATGGCGTCCAGCGCATCGGCCAGCATGTCGCAATGGGCCGTGCTGAGGGCGTTGGACATGCTGCGCAGGTAGCTGACGTAGCGAATGAACTCGGCCCGCAGGTGCAGGGACTTGCCCAGCGGATGGGTGCCGCTGCGGGTCCAGTCGCGGGCCGCGGCGTGCAGTTCGTGCAGCCGCTCGATGGCCATTTCCAGACCGATGTGCTTCATGCGGACGCGCAGGACGCGGACGCTTTCGTCGAGTTCGCGCACGGTCACCGGGGCCAGTTCGGCCGATGGCACCGTCTCGGCCAGCGACACCAGGTTCGACAGGCGGTCCAGGTCGTGGGCCAGGGCATCGCGCAGGGTATCGCGCCGGTGCGCACCATGGGCGGCCGACAAGGCGGTCCGGCGGCGCTCCAGGCGCCGGCCGACGTCGTGCATGGCGTCGATCAGGGCGGTGGCCTGACGGTCGGCGGTGGCGGTCGATCGCCGCGTGGACATGACGGGCCCCCCAAAGCCTGTGCATAAATCATGCGCAGGAGTGTGACCCGATTCTCCCTACACAAAAAGAGGCAATTTGTGCCTATCGCCGCAACGACAGGGGCGCCGTGGCCGCCTTCAGCCACGTCGCGGTGTCGGCGTCGACCTGCGGCCCGATGGCGTCCTCGACCGCCGCATGGTAGCCGTTCAGCCACGCGACCTCGTCCGCACCCAGCAGCGAGACGTCGATCAGCCGGCGGTCGAAGGGCGCCAGCGTCAGGGTCTCAAAGCCCAGAACATCGCGCTCTCCGCCCGCCGGGCGGGGCATTTCGCGCACCGTCACAAGGTTTTCCAGGCGGATGCCATAGGCTCCGGTCTTGTAGTAGCCGGGCTCGTTGGACACCACCATGCCCGGCTTCAGCGCCACCGGATTGCCGATTTTGGACACCCGTTGCGGTCCTTCGTGCACGGACAGATAGCTGCCCACGCCGTGACCGGTGCCGTGGTCGTAATCGACGCCGTCCGCCCACAACGCATGGCGCGCCAGCACGTCAAGCTGGCTGCCCGTGGTGCCGACCGGAAACACCGCGCGGGCCAGCGCGATGTGGCCCTTGAGGACCTGGGTGTAGCGCCGGCGCATCTCCTCGGTCGGGGTGCCGATGGCGACGGTGCGGGTGACGTCGGTCGTGCCGTCCAGGTACTGCGCGCCGCTGTCGACCAGGAAAAGCTCTCCGTCGCCCAGCATGCGGTCGCTTTGCGGGCTGACCCGATAGTGGACGATGGCGCCGTTGGGGCCGGACCCGGCGATGGTCGGGAAGCTGAGACCCTTGAACAGCCCCCCCTCGGCCCGCCCCCCCTCGGCCCGAAACGCCTCCAGACGGTCGGAGGCGGCCATCTCGGTCAGGCCGCCGGCCGGCGCCGTGGCATCGAGCCACGCCAGAAAGCGCGTCAGGGCCGCCCCGTCGCGGCGATGGGCGGCCCGCATTCCGGCCAATTCCACGCCGTTCTTGCAGGCCCTGGGCAGGGCGCAGGGGTCGTCGCCGCGCTTGACCACGGCCCCGGCGGCGCGCAGCCGGTCGAGCACCCACATGGGCGCCGAGGCATGGTCGAGCCGCACCACCTTGCCCTTCAGGCCATCGAGCGCCGGGCCGAAATCGGCCGGCGGGCGGGCCCACACCGCCTTGCCCAGATGGGCGCGGGTTTCGGCCGACAGCTTGGCCGGGTCCATGAATAGGTCCACCGCCCCGTCGGCGGCCAGGATGGCAAACCCCAGGGGCAACGGCGTGAACGGCACGTCTCCGCCGCGCACGTTGAGCAGCCACGCAAGGCTTTCGGGCACCGACAGCACGCAGGCATCCTGCCCGGCATCGGCCAGCACCGCGCCCAGGCGGCGGCGCTTGGCGGCGGCATCCTCGCCGGCGTAGTCCAGCGGATGGGGCACCACGGGGGCCTGCGGCGGGGCCGGACGGTCGGTCCACGCGGCATCGACCGGGTTGGTGGCGACCGCGATCAGCTCCGCCCCCGCATCGGTGCAGGCGGTCTGCAGGCGCGCCGCGCCATCAGGCGTGTGCAGCCAGGAATCGTAGCCGACCCGCGCCCCACGGCGCAGGACCTGACCAAGCCAGGTGTGCGGCGGGGTGTCTAGCAGGTGGCAGTGCTCATAGAGGTCGGGGCTGGTTTCCTGCTCCGCCTGAAGCGTATAGCGCCCGTCGACGAACAGCGCGGCGCGGTCGAGCGTGACGACCGCCGCCCCGGCCGAGCCGGTGAACCCGGTCAACCAGGCCAGCCGGTCGGCGCTCGGCGGCACGTACTCGCCCTGATGCTCGTCGGCCCGGGGCACCACGAAGGCCTCAAGGTCACGCCGCCGCAGTTCGGCCCGCACGGCCTCCAGCCGCCGCGCCTGCTCCGCCGCATCCATCGAATATCCTCCCGCCAAACCATGCACCAAGCCTCAAGGTAAGGGGAGCGGCGACGAATTGCCACTGTGCACCATCGGACCACGGGAGGGGGAGAGGCCCGCCCGTCCGGGCGGTACCGCCGGGCAGCCGATAGGCCTATCCTGCTGCGCAAGAGCAGCAACCGCGCAGCCTCGGGGAGGACCTTTGTATGCATACCGTGACCGTGGCGTCGGACGTCGCACAGGCCGGAGCGGTGACCCTGGGGATCCTCGAGGCCCGTGTCGTGGTAAGGGCCGACGACGCGGAACTGGCCGCCCTCCTCGCCACCGAGGCCGACCGCGCCGCCACCCGCCCGGTCGAGGACATCGCCCGGCTGCCGGCCGTGGCCGGAACGCGCAGCCTTTACAAGGCGCTCGGCAAGGATCCCGCGCGCTACCGCCCGGCGTCGGAGGCGCTGTTGCGCCGGCTGGCCCAGGGCAAGGGCATGTACCGGGTCAACACCGTGGTCGACATCAACAACCTGATGTCCATCACCACCGGCCTGCCCGGCGGCACCTATGACGCCGCCCTGGTCCAGGGGGACGTGGTGCTGCGCCGGGGCGGACCCGACGACAGCTACGCCGGCATCGGGCGCGGGCCGCTGAACCTCGACGGCCTGCCCATCCTGGCCGACGAAGCCGGCGCCTTCGGCAGCCCGACCAGCGATTCCGAACGCACCGCCATCACCCCCGAAACCCGCCGCCTGCTGATGATCCTGTTCGGCTTCGGCGACGGCGTGGACGTCCAGGCCCCACTGGGCCGCGCAGCCGAACTGCTGGCCCGCTTCGCCGTGGCCGACGACATGGAAACGCGGGTGCTGCGGGCGTAGGGCGGAAGAAAGGTGGGCTGCCGCCCCCTTCACGCCCTTTGGCCCGCTCGGGGTGAACCCCGAACCCCCTTTTTTTTCTTTAATAAAAACAAGGAGGTCCGGAGCATCGCTCCGGGCGGGCACGGGTGGCAACCCGTCCGCGACAGCGGAAGATTACGCCTCCGCGTGCGGCCCCTTCTTCAGCACCAGCGTGGACCACGGGGCCAGACGGATGCGGCGTTCCAGGCGCAGGCCCTGCATGTGGTAGGCGGACAGGACCATGTTTTCCTGACGGTTGAGCAGGCCGGCGAGGATGACGCGGCCGCCCGGCGCCACGGCGCGGGACAGGTCGCGCGCCATGGAGCACAGCGGGCGGGCCAGGATGTTGGCGCAGATCACGTCATAGGGCGCGTCCTGCCACACCTTGCCGGTCTTGAATCCGTCGCCGGGGAAGCAGTGCATGTACTCGGCCAGGCCGTTGCGGATCGCGTTGAAGCGGGTCACGCGGACGCTTTCCTCGTCGATGTCGGTGGCGACCACCTTGGTCTTCCAGGTGCGCGCCATGGCCAGGGCCAGGATGCCCGACCCGCAGCCCATGTCCAGCGCCCGGCCAAAGCCGACGCGCAGCGGGTCGTTGCGCTTGGCCAGCCCGTCGAGGGCCAGCAGGCAGCCGTAGGTGCTCTGGTGCTCGCCCGATCCAAAGGCGGTGGCGGCATCGACCATCAGCGGCACGGCGCCATGCGGCACCTGTCCATCGAAGTGGGAGCCGTGGACGAAGTAGCGGCCGGCGCGGATCGGCGGGAACGTCTGAAGGTTCTCGGCCAGCCAGTTGCGGGCCGCCTCGTGCTCGATGGTCAGTTCGGGCTCGGGCAGGCCGGTGGCGGCGGCGGCCAGGGCCAGCGCCATCTTCATGCCGCTCATGTCGGGCTTGCCCGGCGAATAGGCGTCGACCTGCCACTGGCCGTGGTGCGGGCCGTCATCCTCGATCAGGAAGCACAGGAAGGCTTCGCAATGCGGCTCCAGGGCCGTCTCGAAGGCCTCGACCGCGCCTGACGGGATGACGAAACGGACGCGCCAGACATCCTGCGCCTTCTTGTGAGCCATGCTGCCGGTCCTTCCGTGGAGCACTGTTGTGAATCCGGCGCCCGTTTTAGCAGTCGCGCGGGCGCCTGTCATGCCGTTCCCGGTGTTCACCCGGGTGTTCATCCAGGCGTTCGAGCCAGCCCTGCGCCAAACGATGTGCTGCACCGCAATATATGCAGTTCCGGCGCGGCCCGGCGGGGTCTATATCAGCCGCACTTCCTCAACACACAAGCACTGGCTCCCCCCACTATGCGTACGCCGACTGAAACCACCGGTCTGCTGACCTCCCTCGACATGACGGCCATCGAACGCGAAGCGCACCGTCTGCGCGCCGAAGCCCTGGCCGGCATGATCCGCAGCCTGTTCCGCGGCATCGGCCGCCTGCTGCACATCGGCGGCACCCCCGCCCACGGCTGACCACGAAGCATCCATGCAAAAGGCCGCCGCCCCGACCAGGGACGGCGGCCTTTCGCGTTCAGAGGCGTAACCTCAGAGCGTCGCTTCGAAATCCACCGCGATGCGCTGTTCCCGCAGCGGGCGCACCACCGAGATGCTTTCCTGGTACAGCGGATGGGCCTTGTAGGTTTCGAGGGCGGCGTAGCTGTCGAACTCCCCATAGACGACCACGTCGATTTCCTGGGACAGGCCGTCGCGCTTGGAATTGTAGGCGACCTCGAAGTGGCGCACGCCGGGGATGCCCTTGAGCAGGTCCAGACCGGTCTTGACCCTTTCCACGTCGGCGGGGTCCTTGGCGCTGAACAGAACGATATGGCGGATCATGGTGCTCTCTAAACCTCGTCGGCTGGCTTGACGAACCCCGCCATTACCTTCTTTTGGCCGGCCTTGTCGAAGGCAATTTGCAATTTGTCGTCTTCCGCCGCGGTCACCTGGCCGTAGCCGAACTTCTGGTGGAACACCCGGTCGCCCCGGGAAAAGCCGCTTTTCGAGGGCTCGCGCTTGGCCACCTGCCAGTTCTGACCGGCTTTTTCCTCGGCCTTGCGGCGCTCCCAGCCGGTCCCCTTACCCGACGCCTTGCCCCAGCCGCCGTTCCAGGTCGAATAGGATTCGGACATCCCGTGCGAGCCGGCGGTGAGGCCCATCTCGCCGTCCTCCTCCTTGAACTCGGCGGGGATTTCATCAACGAAGCGGGACTTCGGATTGCTGTGCCACTGGTTGAACACCCGCCGCGACCCGGCGTAGCTGATGAACGCCCGGCGCCGCGCCCGCGTCAGGCCGACATAGGCCAGCCGGCGTTCCTCCTCCAGGGCGCTCAGGCCGCCTTCCAGCGCCCGGCGGTGGGGGAACACCTGCTCTTCCCAGCCGGGCAGGAAGACGTGGTCAAACTCCAGGCCCTTGGCGGCGTGCAGGGTCATCAGGGTGATGGCATCCTCGATGCCGGCGCGGGTGTCGTTCTCCATGACCAGGGCGATGTGTTCGAGGAACTCCTGAAGGTCCGTGTAGTCCTCCAGGGCGCTGACCAGTTCCTGAAGGTTTTCCACCCGGCCCGGCGCCTCGGGCGCCTTGTCGGCCTTCCACATGGCGAGATATCCGGACTCGTCGAGCACCGTCGCCACCAGTTCGGCCGGCGGCATGGTGGTGCGCAGGGTGGCCCAGCGGTCGATGTCCTCGACAAACGTGCGCAGGGAATTGCGGGCGCGCGGCTTCAGTTCGTCGGTGTCGAGCACCGTGCGCGCGGCGTTGAGCAGGCTCATGCCTTGGGCGCGCGAGGCCATATGCAACACCTGGATCGAGGCGTCGCCCAGGCCGCGCTTGGGCAGGTTGACGATGCGCTCGAACGCCAGATCGTCGTCGGGCTGGCTGAGCAGGCGGACATAGGCGATGGCGTCGCGGATTTCGGCCCGCTCATAGAACCGCAGGCCGCCGATCATGCGATAGGGCGTGCCGGTGGTGATGAAGCGTTCCTCGAACTCGCGGGTCTGGAACCCGGCGCGCACCAGGATTGCCATGTTGGACAGCCGGGCGCCGTTGCGCTGCAGGCTTTCGGCGGTGTCGAGCACCCAGCGCGCCTCGGCCTCGCCGTCCCACACGCCGTGAATGGTGACCTTGTCACCGGCCTCCTGCGACAGGCTGCCGGCCGCCCGCAGGTCCTTGCCCAGGCGGGTGGCGTTGTTGCGGATAAGGCCCGAGGCGGCGCCCAGAATGGCCGGCGTGGAGCGGTAGTTGCGTTCCAGCCGCACGATGTTGGCGCCGGGAAAATCATGCTCGAACCGCAGGATGTTGCCGACCTCGGCGCCGCGCCACGAATAGATGGACTGGTCGTCATCCCCCACGCAGCAGATATTCTTGTGCTGGCGGGCCAGCAGGCGGAGCCACAGGTACTGGCTGACGTTGGTATCCTGGTATTCGTCCACCAGGATGTAGCGGAAGCGGGCCTGATACTCGGCAAGGATCCCCGGCTCGGCCTTGAAGATGGTCAGGACGTGCAGCAGCAAGTCGCCGAAGTCGCAGGCGTTCACCTCGATCAGGCGCTTCTGATAGGCGCCGTAGAGTTCCAGCGCCTTGCCGTCGGCGATGTCGCCGACCTCGTGCGGGGGCACCGCGTCGGGCGTCCAGCCGCGATCCTTCCACCGCTGGATCGCCCCCATGACGACGTTGGGCGGCCACTTCTTGGTGTCGATGTGGACCAGTTCCATCAGGCCCTTGAGGACGCGGTTCTGGTCGTCGGTGTCGAGGATGGAGAACCCCGACCGCAGCCCCACCAGATCGCAATGCCGGCGCAGCATCTTGAGGCCGAGGGCGTGGAACGTCCCCAGCCACACCTGTTCGGATACCGGCCCGATCATGGCGCCCAGGCGCTCGCGCATTTCCTTGGCGGCGCGGTTGGTGAACGTCACCGCCAGCACGTTCCACGGCGGCGCCAGACGCTGGTACAGGATGTGCGCCAGGCGCGTGGTCAGCACCCGCGTCTTGCCGGTGCCGGCGCCCGACAGGACCAGCAACGGCCCCTCGGTGGTGGTCACCGCGGCGGCCTGTTCGGGATTGAGCCCGCTCAGCCACGCCGGCGGCGCCTGGGGGGCCGCCGGCGCCGGCTCGAAAGCGGGCTCGTCGTTCAGTTCAAAAGGGTCGTCGATCATGGGCCACACTATAGGCGGCGACTCCCTCCCCGGCCAACCCTAAATGTGGACATAAGGGGAACAATCACCGCCCAGCCCCTACCCCACCGCCCCCACCAGATGGGCGATCGCGCTGGAGGTCCGGCGGATCATGTGGTGCAGGCGCAGCAGGGGCTGGAAGATTTCCTCGTGTTCGCGCTCATAGCCCAGGGCGGCGTCGGACGTGTAGGTGGCCGTCTCGCCGAAGTCCTCGGTGAGGGTCAGGGGGCGGACGCGCGGGAAGATGCGTTCCAGGTGGCCCACCGCGCCCTCGACATCCAGTTGCATGATCTGAGCGACCAGGCGGCGGTGGCTGATGCCGTTCTGGTCGGAGAACCGGGGCACCCGGGCGGCCAGCGCGTACAGGTGCTGGATGAGCGCGATGCGCAGGGCGTGGAGCAGTTGCAGGTCGTCGCGGGTGTCCTGGTCGATGACCACGCGCGGCGCCGTCTCGCCGGGCTCGACGCTGCAGAAGGCCAGATGGCGCTGGACGTCCATGAACTCCTTTTGCAGGTCGCGCAGCACGCGGACCAGACGGTCGTGGACGCCGATGCGGTCCAGGTGCTCGGACACCTCGCGCAGCAGCGCGGCCCTGCCGGCGTCGGAGGACTTGGCCGCGCGGTGCAGCCACAGGCCGGGGTCCAGGCTGTCCACATAGGCGCGCAGCACGCCGACATCGCTGAACTCCATGGCGTACTGGACCATGCCGACCAGCGAGCGGAACCGGTCCGACCGGGCGTAGAGGGCGTGGAAATGCTCCGGGTCCTTGGAGATCGCCTGCCCGAAGCCGCCCACCGTGTTGGCCAGGAACCCCAGTTGCTGGAGGATGGCGTTCTGCGGAATGGCCCGCATGCGCGACGGGTGGGACAACTGGGCCGGGCCGCTGCTCGCCCCCTCGCGCTTGACGGCGCGCGACCCGGTCGGATGCAGCATGTTCACCCCGAAGGCGCCGAGCAACGCGGCATAATTGGGGTCGTCCATGATGCGGGCGTTGAACATGCGCACGGCGGTGAAGAACTCATCGACCCAGTCGGCATCGCCATAGAACGGGTCCTCGGCCGCGGCGTCCACCGGGGCGACGGCATAGTCGAGGACGCCGGTCAGGGTGGCCAGGGCCGCCGGGCGCGACAGGAACGGGATCCACCCGTCGCCGCCCTGGAAGCTGACCTCCTCCTTGAGCGCCACACCGGCCGCCATCAGGCGGCGACGGCTTTCCGGCGGGGCGAGGTAGCGCAGGCGGCTCGCCAGGTTGGCCGGATGGGCGCCGCGCCCGATGCTCTCGCCGTGGGTGTTGAACACCACCACCGTGAGGCCGTCCAGGCCGTGGCGCTTCAGCAGGTCGGCCAGGCGCAGGCGCAGTTGCTCGATGGCGTGCCCGGCCGCCGTCTGGCCCAGGTATCGGCCCGAGTCCGAAAAGCCGGTCTGGATGCACAGCCGGCCACGGCGGCGCAGGTACTTGCGGTAGTGCGGGCTGCCCAGCGCCTCGTCCAGCAGGACGATGCCGTGCTCCAGGGCGTCGGCCGTCTCGAACAGCGGCGAGATGTCGACGATATGGTCCACCCCGAACAGGCGGGCGAAATACAGCGCGGTCAGCAGGGTCGCTCCGGTCTCGCACTCGGCGATCAGGAAACGCACCGGCGTGGTGGCGTCCAGGTACTTGACCATCTGGGCGATGATCATGGTCAGGCGCTTGGCCGACGTCCGCTCGGCCAGGACGCTGCCGAAGTTGATGGTCTGCGGCTCCACGGTATCGAGCAGGCGGTCGAGCGCGGCCACGTAGGACCGCCGGTGGGTCGGCGCGTTGGGCGGCACCTCCATGGCGATCGACTTGCGCACCGCGTTGTGAAGCTGCATGGCGTTCAGGCGCACATGGATATGCGCCATGCCCAGGCCCATGTTGGCGATTTCCGCCCGCAGGACGCACAGGTCGCGCGCCAGTTCGGGCGACTCCACCGCCTCCAGCGCCGAGTCGAGGACGGACACCAGCGGCGCCGTGTCGGTCAGGCGGCGGGCCCGGCCCTCGTGCATGCGCTTGGCCATCAGGCGGATGCGCTCGACATCCATCACGCCCCGGGCCGAGGCCGACTGCAGGACGGCGATCTCGTCCTCGACCTCCTCGGCGGCCTCCTCCAGGCGTCCGGCCAGATGGTCCAGCGCCCGCTGCAGTGTGGTGCAGGCGCCATCGGGGCCGCTGCACAGGGTGACGATGTGCTCCAGGCGGCGGCGGTAGCGGGCCAGTTGCAGGGCCTGTTCGCGCAGCCGCAGGGTGAAGGTGTCCGACCACAGGATGTCGGACCGCCCGTCCATGTCATAGCCGACCCAGGTCGCCAGGGTGATCAGGCGCGGCGTCAGGCGGCGCCAGTCGTCGGGATACAGCTCGGCGGCGACGGCGAACACCACCTCGTACACCCGGCGCAGGGCGTCCTGGGCGTTGGCGAGGACGTCGGTGACGATGCGGTGCTCGGTGGCGAGGTCGATGCCACGGTCGGGCCGATGCTCGCTGTCGGCGGCCAGCTCAAACAGCAGCGCCCGGCCCTGAGCGGTCAGCGGGCGCCCCTCGCCGTCGGCATTGCACCCCAGGTCGGCCAGGGCGCGCATCAGGGGCTGGGACAGGCCGAAGGTCGGATGGGCGGTCATGACGATGCCGAAGGCCTCGGCCTCGACACGGGCGCGGAAGTCGGCGAAGGGCAGACGCCCGTCTTCGGCGATGCGCCGCACCAGGGTTTCCAGGCCGGGCTCGGGGGCACACGTGTCGGCGTTGCCCAGCCACGTCCCCATGCGCTCGGCCCGGCCCGCGAAGGCCTCGACCGTGATGCGCTGGATAAGCTGCTCCAGACCGCTCCACGTCACGTCGCCGCGCTGCAGGCAGCGCCCGATCTCCAGCGCCAGAAGCTGGACCGGGTTGGCGTAGGGGTCGCGCGCATGACGGACGCGCAGCGTTTCCAGCAGGCTGCGGAAGCGGTCGTGCAGGGCGGCATGGTCAACCCATGCCTCGGTCTGAATGGCCCCGCCGGCCGGAACCAGCGGCCGTTCGCGGCGGTCCAGCAGGGCACGGACTTCCTCGCGCGCTCCGGCAGGCTTCGCGCTGGGCGAGAAATGGGCTCGGGGGGACGACATGGCGGTCCTTCCACAGTAGGCGCAGGCCAGACGCGGGTTCCAGAGGGCTGCAGTCAACCCCATTGCGGGCCGCACCACAACTCCCCCCCTGGGTGGGGTGAAAATGAAAGTTTTGTGCAGTGCAGCAAAATGGGCGTTGACACCTGCCCGGAATGGGTTATCTTAGGGTCATGTTGCAGTGCAGCAAACGGCACGAAGCAAGTTCAAACAGGAGTGGCACTCGGAAAACCGGGTCTTTGCCGCTCCCCCGGCAAAGATTTCAGGAGAGCCAGCCATGTTCAAGACCTACGAAGACGTGATCAGCTTCAACCAGGCCAACATCGACGCCCTGGTCCAGAGCACCACCACCCTGACCACCGGCACCGAGCAGGTCACCAAGGAAGCCTTCAGCTACATGAGCAAGGCCTTCGAGACCAGCATCGAGAACGCCAAGACCCTGGCCGCCTGCAAGACCGCTGCGGAAGCCCTGCAGCTCCAGCAGAAGCTGGCCAAGGAAGCGATCGACCAGGCCGTGGCCGAGACCACCCGCCTTTCCGAGATGAGCACCGTGGTGTCCAAGAGCGCCTTCGAGCCCATCCAGAAGCTCTACAAGGGTGCCTTTGACAGCGTCAAAACCGCCAAGGCCGCCTGATCCAGGTTTCCTCCCCGGTTGGCTTTCGAGCCGAACGGTCCCAACTTGCCCGGCATCGAAAGATGCCGGGCATTTTTGTTTCAGCGCGCAGGCGCCTTTTCGCCCGTCGAGGAAATGGTCACGGTGTCCCCGGCGATCAAGAAGCTGACCGTGCCGTCGGAGGCGTTGTAGGTCCAGGTTTCGATGGGGCCGAGCTTAGCCACATCAGTGGGATCGCCCAGGCGGTCCCGCAACTGTGCCTTGGTCTGGGCGCCTTCGGCTTTTTCGAGCAGGTCGGCTTTCTTGGGTTCCAGGCAACCGGCCAGCAGCAGCGGCAGGACAAGGGCGGCAAGGACAGCACTTCGACGCATCATAAAATCCTTTTGGGTCAGCAACCGCGCCGCCAAGCATTGAGGTTGCGGCGCTTGACGATGGCAGTCATGGACCGCCGTTGGGCGACAGGGCAGACCTTTTCGGGGGTCATGCCATTATCGGTATATTCGACCGCCAGGACGGCCTTTCCAGCGTCGCTGAACGGCTTTGTCAGGTGGCACCATTTCTGTGCAACGCAGCTTTCAACGATGGTGAAATCGAACGCCGACACCAGCGCCGGGGCCAGATCCGGCGCGTTCTTCAGCCCCACCGACAGGCCGCGCAGGTGGGCCTGCCGGGCCAGCCACCGATTGAACGCCAACTGCTGGTTGCGAGTCAGCGGAAAGCCGGTGCGGTTCTGCCAACCATCCATGTTGTCCGGGTCCACGGCATCGAACCCTTTGGCCTTGCACAGGTCCAGACGCTTTTGCAGAATCGGCCCCAGGATTTTGATCTGGCGGATATCCAGCCATCGCTCGCCGGGCCAGCCTTCATAGCGGCGCCCCTTCACGGTGGCGGGAAAGGCCGCGGCGTCAGGCCTCCAGTCTTCCCACGCTCCGGCGTTAAGGTAGCATATGGAGCGCACGCCGCGGGCCTTGAACTGGCGCACGCGGGCGGCGGGCGTATCGAACAAGTCCATGATCATGACCCTCACCCCGGCCGGAACGCGCTGCGGGGGTTCGATCAGCCGGTAATCCCAGGTCACGGCAGGCGCGGGTCGCCACGGTGCGCGCGCAGCCTCGGCCGCCTGCGCCGCGCCGCCGCCCCAGGCCACCAGCACGGCCAGCACCAGACATTTCCGCCACATCGGGCCATCCCCTCTCCGTCTTCCCCCACTCCGTCTCCGGCGAAATGGTTCCATGTCCACCCACGCGAGGCAAGCGGGCAGTCTTGATCGGATGGCACGCTGCCTCTACCTTGGCCGCATCGTCACAGAAGGACCCTCATTCCGATGAAGTTCACAGGCACCGAGTCCTATGTCGCCACCGAGGACCTGATGGTCGCGGTCAACGCCGCGATCACGCTCCAGCGCCCGCTTCTCATCAAGGGCGAGCCCGGCACCGGCAAGACCGTGCTGGCCGAGGAAGTCGCCGCCGCGCTCGGCCTGCCGCTCATCCGCTGGCACGTCAAGTCGACCACCAAGGCGCAGCACGGCCTGTACGAGTACGACGCCGTGTCCCGCCTGCGCGACAGCCAGTTGGGCGACGCCAAGGTCAACGACATCGCCAACTACATCAAGCCCGGCAAGCTGTGGGAGGCCTTCGACGCCGGCCGCGCCGTGCTGCTGATCGACGAGATCGACAAGGCCGACATCGAGTTCCCCAACGACCTGCTGCAGGAACTCGACCGCATGGAGTTCTTCGTCTACGAGACGGGGCAGACGGTCAAGGCGGTCGAGCGCCCCATCGTCATCATCACGTCCAACAACGAAAAGGAGCTGCCCGACGCCTTCCTGCGCCGCTGCTTCTTCCACTACATCCGGTTCCCCGACCCCGACACCATGGCCCAGATCATCGACGTCCATTATCCGGGCATCAAGAACGCCCTGGTGCGCGAGGCGCTCGGCCTGTTCTACGACCTGCGCGGGGTGACCGGCCTCAAGAAGAAGCCCTCGACCAGCGAGCTTTTGGACTGGCTCAAGCTGTTGATGGCCGACGACATCAGCCCCGAGGCCCTGCGCGCCAAGGACGTCAAGACCATGATCCCGCCCCTGCACGGCGCCCTGCTCAAGAACGAACAGGACGTTCACGCGCTGGAAAGGCTGGCCTTCATGGCCCGGCGCGAGGGGCGTTAGGGGGAGGCCACCACGTCCAGCGCCTTGAGCATCAGCGGCGCCCCGTTCGGCGGGTTGACCACGGCGCCCGAGGCCAGCCGGCGCACGAACCAGCCGCGCCGGGCGGCGTCCTCGACCAGGGCCGACGGGCGGGTGGCCTGCCAGCCGTCGAGGTGGGTGTCAAAGGTTCCGCCATCGGCCCAGAACGCCAGTTCGCGGGCCAGGGCGGCATCGTCGAGGCGGGCAGCCTGCCGCTTGTGCCAGGCGTCCAGCAGGGTCTGGAAGTCGGCGGCGGACAGGCGCGGCGTCAGGACCTGCTCGTCGAGCGACCGGCGCAGTTCGTGCCAGGTGCCGGCCCCGTCGAGCAGCCGCAGGGCTTTGGTGAGGGCTTCGCTCATGAACGCCTCGCATCAGGAACAGTCAGTCCCTGGATACCCCATCGGGGCCAGGGTTTAAACCGGGAAGGCCCGCAATGTTCATCAAGCTGTTCACCGAACTGCGCAGCGCCGGGGTGCCGGTCAGCCTGAACGAGTACCTCACGCTGCTCGGCGCGGTCGAGGCCGGGTGCGCCAACTACGCGGTGCAGGACTTCTATTTCCTGTCGCGCGCCACCCTCATCAAGGACGAGCGCAACCTCGACAAGTTCGACCGTGTGTTCGGCACGGTGTTCAAGGGCCTTGAGGACGTCGCCCTGGACGACCTGCTTGCCTCGGCCGACATCCCCGAGGACTGGCTGAAAAAGCTGGCCGAAAAGTTCCTGACCGAGGAGGAAAAGGCCCAGATCCAGTCGCTCGGCGGCTGGGACGCCCTCATGGAGACGCTGAAGAAGCGCCTGGAGGAGCAGAAGGGCCGCCACCAGGGCGGCAGCAAGTGGATCGGCACGGCCGGCACCTCGCCGTTCGGGGCCTATGGCTACAATCCCGAGGGCATCCGCATCGGCCAGGACGGCTCGCGCCACCGCCGGGCGGTCAAGGTGTGGGACAAGCGGGAGTTCAAGAACCTCGCCGACGACGTCGAACTGGGCACCCGCAACATCAAGGTCGCCCTGCGCCGCCTCCGCCGCTTCGCCCGCGAGGGGGCGGCGACCGAACTGGACCTCGACGGCACCATCAAATCCACCGCCCACCACGGCGGAATGCTCGACATCCAGATGGTCCCGGAACGCCACAACACGGTAAAGGTCCTGCTGTTCCTCGACATCGGCGGGTCCATGGACGACCACATCCGCATGCTGGAGGAACTGTTCTCCGCCGTGCGGTCGGAGTTCAAGCACCTGGAGTACTACTACTTCCACAACTGCCTGTATGAATACGTGTGGAAGGACAACAACCGCCGCCTGACCGACCGCATCCCGACCTGGGACGTGCTGCACACCTACGGGTCGGACTACAAACTGATCTTCGTCGGCGACGCCTCCATGAGCCCCTACGAAGTCGTCTATCCCGGCGGCGCGGTGGAGCACCACAACGAGGAACCCGGCCAGGTGTGGCTGGAACGCGCGTTGAAGACGTGGCCCCACGCGGTATGGCTCAACCCGGTCGAGAAACGCTTCTGGGACTACACCCACTCCATCGGCATGATCCGCGAAATCATGGAAGACCGCATGTACCCGCTGACGCTGGAGGGGATCGACGGGGCGATGGCGGCGCTGAGCAGGAAGTAGGGAGGGAGCAGTTCCCTCCCCGCTTCACGCTATTCTAGAAGGGCAAGCTCGTCTTGGACAGATGCCAGAATTGAAACTTCATAAATAACACGATGCAGGACATCATTCAGCGGCGCCAACTTTTGGGCTGAGCGAAGCCTTTCAACCAGCCTCTTGGCCTCCATTCGCAACTGCTCAGGCAACCATTTACGGTAAACTTTTATTCTACCGCGGGCAATCGCTGTTATTGGATAGTAATCGTTATTTCGATCCGCTATTTGATCCTCAAGAATTCTTGTAGCGGTTTCCATGAGTGATGTCGCTTCTTCACGAGAAGAAGCATTGGCAGCAAGACCAAAATGCATATTGGCAAAGGCATGCTGTATCTGGAAAGAACCAGGATAAGCCTGCATAGCGAGCCGAATATGATTTAGAGCGTCCGCATGGTAGTCCCTTCCTAGCCCATACTCAAGAGTGGAATACTGAAGCCAATAAAGACCATCCGCCTCAAAACTTTTTTCATGCCTTTTATATACACTTAGACTCATTGAAGACTTGAAAACAGACTTCATGAACTTATGATTTGTTATCGCGGAGTATAGTTGATACTCCGCATTAGACGCATTATTTCTCAAAGGAGACTCAAAGCGTGCTAAAGCATCCAGAAGCACATCAACCGCAACCTTCAAGTGCTCTTTATTTATAACATTACGGACGAGGTAATCAGCGATTACAGCATGACGCAGCATAAGCCCGCCGCCATCATCAAGGAGTATTTCCTCGAGGTTTTCGTTGCGCGCGCGCCTCAGTTCACCAAAAGCAGACTGCATCACAGCGTCAAACGTTCCGTATGTCACCCTAAGCCGATGCATCGTTGCGACGGCGCAAATATGGAAGGCTAGCCTCTCACGTTCTCCAACAACACGGACGTATTCATCCTTAATGATTTCCTCAAACCCAACGCCCTGCGTGGCCTCCTTCAGACCAACGAGCAATTGCTTAGACGATTTCTCGTAGATCTCCGCTATTTGTGCCACCTCAGACATTTTTGAAAGCCTCGCCCACGGCCCAAATTCTCTTAATTTCCCGATTATCTTCTTTGCATCAGTCTTCGATATTCTATCTATATTCACCGGATAAACATCCAGCCCCTTGAAAGATTGATCTACGCGTGCCCAACTGTTCGCCCTTTCCGACACAACAAAACGAAGATGCCCTGTCTCGTTGCCGGATAACATGTCCTTGATAGGCTCGTGACACCATTCAAAATCGTCCACAAATACAATGGTTTCTACTGAGTCTGAACCTAAAACTGTAAGAGCTTTGCGCGGAAAACGCTCATGTGGATTAACATAGAAACTCCGCTTACCCGCCTTACTTGCCAGAAGAGCGGCTTGCATCATCAACGTTGACTTGCCACATCCCGCGGCCCCTTTGATTACAATAAACCGCGAGGCCCCCGCCATGGCGTCGATGACTTTTCCTAAAACGTCAAGCTCCGCTGGGACCCCATCAAGAACATCCCTCCAAACCGGAGCGTTCCCATAATAGAAGTTCCTTAGCCCACCCTTATGCTTTGGCGTAGTCCGGGCCAGCATCAGCCGTTCTACCGGAGTTATTGCCTGAGCCTCAGCCAAAAGGTCGGCGAGATCTCTCTCACCTCGGGATGAAAATAAAGAAAAATAGCTTGGCGTGTTGTAACTTAAAACATCCTTTACTCCATAGCTATCGCCGAGGGCAGAAGAAATAAATGCAACAAAATCAGATATTTTTGCCTCCCAGCATATTATATTTCTATCCTGAAGATTATCTCTTTGAATATCACTAAAACCTGGACAGACAATGTAAGATTGCCCACTTCTATACCCTGTAGCCTCCGCAAGCCTTTGAACATGATGATAGAACAATGGCTCATCAAGCTTAGTACCTATAAAAACAAAAGTATACTTCCCGTAATCCCTAGCAAGCTCCTCGTACCATGTTCCAATCCTGTTTGCCTCTTTTGCGTATTCATCAGTCGAAAAAATAACACCCGCCTCAAGCAAACACACATTTCCATTTAGCTTTATAAGCTGAACTTCGTCGCTGTGTCCAACGACATCTACTATCGGAGTATTTCTGTTAATCAGACGAACTGCCTGCCTGCTCTTCCTCCCTAGAGCTGTCTCCATAGAGTCATCTATGTTTGTTGTATATATTCTTTTCCACGCATAGTTCGCAAGAATATTTTGTTCCTGAGACGGCATGCAGCCCCGATAGTGCCCTTCAAGAAATGAGTAATATGCGGCATCACCAAGTTTTTTTCTTGAATATGCGGCCACAGAAGCCAGCGTATCTAACGCTGGATTGAATTTCACGCCCACATGATCGCATAATAACTGAGCCAACAATTCCCCCCCTGGCGGGCTTTTCTTTTTCTTGTTCGTCGCGCCGTAAGAGGCGCCGGCGCCCATGAAAAGGATGACGCTCCCTTCCTTTAGACGTAACTTCAGGTAGTCGTCCACGGTCACCCCCACTTTCGATCAGTGGTCAACGCTTACCATAAGCCTCACCATGGTTGAATACTCAATTTACGGGTGGGATCAACCCTACCCCACCACCCGGAACCGTGCCGCCACGTCGTCGTTCACCCCGGGCTGCATGGCCGCGCCTTCGATCACGCTGACCGTTCCGTCTTCCACCCGCAGCACCACGTCCACGGCCTGGAGGATGCTCGGGCGGTGGGTGACGATGAAGGTGGTGCGGCCTTCGGCGGCGCGGGCGACGTCGCGGACGATGGCGGCTTCGGTGCCGAGGTCGAGGGCGCTGGTCGGTTCGTCCATGATCAGCACCGGGGCGTCGAGCAGCAGGGCGCGGGCCAGGGACAGGCGCTGGCGCTCGCCGCCCGACAGGGTCAGGCCGCCTTCGCCCAGGGATGTCGCATAGCCCATGGGCAGGCGGCTGATGAAGTCGTGGGCGTGGGCTTTCTCGGCCGCCTCGACCACTTCGGCCATGGTGGCATCGGGGCGACCATAGGCGATGTTGTCGGCCACGGTGCCCTGGAACAACGTGGTGTCCTGGCCGACCACGGCGAACTGGCGGCGCAGATCGGTCAACCTGATATCCCGCAGGTCGATGCCGTCGAGCAGCACCCGGCCCGCCGTCGGGTCGTACAGACGCATCACCAGATTGACCAGCGAGGACTTGCCGCTGCCGGTCGGCCCGACGATGCCGACCTTGATGCCGGCCGGCACGGTCAGGTTCAGCCCGGCGAACAGCGGCGCCCGGTCATCATAGGAAAACCCGACGCCCTGGAACGTCACCGTCCCCTGGGAACGGCCGATCCTCACCGGGTTGGCCGGTTCGGGCACGCTGTCGGTGCGGTCGAGCAGGGTGAACGCGCGCTCGGCCGCCGCGATGGCGGTCTGCTGCGAGGCCAGATGCTGGCCGATGGACTGGATCGGCCCGGTGAGCTGCGCCACGTAGGCCAGGATGATGGTCACCTCGCCCACCGTCAGGCTGCCGGCCTGCACGCCGCGCACGCACAGCAGCAGGACCGCCGTGGTGCCGGCTGCCGTGGCGAGCGTCAGCACCGCCCCCAGCAGCCCCTGGGACAGCAGCACCCGGAAGCGCTCCCGCAGCGAGGCTCCCAGGCGGTCGGAGAACCGCGCCACCTCGCGGTCCTCCTGCCCGAACGCCATGACCACGCGCAGGGCCGGCAGCACCTCGTGCACGGTCGAGATCGCCTTGGCGTCCAACTCGCGCACGCGGTGCCAGCGGTCGCTCATGCGGCGTTGCTGGCTGTGGATGAGGACCACGGCCGGAACGCTGGTGGCCAGTGCGATGGCGGCCACCGTCGGATGGATGAACAGCAGGACCGACAGGGTCAGCCCCAATGCGACCAGCGACGTGAGCAACGGGATGATGCCGTACAGCGCCGTCCATTGCAGGGCCGGAGCGTCGTTGCTGATGCGCAGGGCGGCGTCCATGGCCCCTTCCTCGGCACCGCGCCCGTGGGTGACGCGCAGGCTGCGGGCGAACAGGCGGCCGCGGAAGACCCGCACCATGCCCTCGCCCACCCATTCGCGGTACAGCCACTCGCTGGTGCCATGCAGCAGGGCCAGCCCGGCGACCCCGAGGCCGAGGCCCAGCGCCAGCCACAACACGGCATCGGAGCCCGCCTCGGCTCCGGCCGGCAGCACGGCGCGCAGGATGCCGGGCAACGGCTCGGACCCGACGACATGGTCAAGGATGATCTGGAACGGAATTGGCAGGAGCAGGCCAAGCGGCGTCGCCAGGATGCCCAGCACCGCGACCACGCTGAGATGGGGCCACCAGGGGCGCGCCTCGCGCAGCGCACGGGCGTAGAGTCCGAATGCAGTCCGGCCGCGCGCTGTCATGGCGCCGCTCCCGTTCAATGTGCCGTCCAAGGGGATAGCACCTATCATCATCCGTTGGGGGGAAGGGACTATGCTTTGGAGGTAGCGGGCCACACTGTTTCGAATCAGGGCATCCCGTGTCAGGATGATGCTTTCCCACCCCGCCTGGAGTCTCCCATGAAGGTCCTGCGACCCCTGGCCCTGCTGCTCGTCCTGGCCGCCAGCCCCGCCATCCTCAGCCCCGCCGCGGCGGAGGAAATCGGCAGCGTCGACACCGTGTTCAAGTTCCTCGGCCCCAACCACAAGATCGTCATCGAGGCGTTCGACGATCCCAAGGTGCCGGGGGTGACCTGCCACGTCAGCCGCACCCGCACCGGCGGCGTCAGCGGCGCCCTGGGGCTGGCCGAGGATACCTCCGACGCCTCCATCGCCTGCCGCCAGATCGGGCCGATCACCCTGCCCGCCGGCCTGAAGAAGGAGGACGGCGAGCAGGTGTTCAGCGAGCGGCGGTCCATCCTGTTCAAGCGGCTCCAGGTCGTCCGGTTCCTCGACGAAAAGCGCAAGGTTCTGATCTATCTGGTATATTCTGACAGACTCGTGGAGGGATCGCCCAAGAACGCGATCTCGACCGTCCCCGTGATGCCCTGGCGGGAGTAGGTTCGCATGGATGTGATGAGCACCGTGATCCTGGTGGCGGCCGCCCTGGTCGCCATCAGCGTGTTCACGAGCATCATCGCGTTCCGCGCCGGCGTGCCTATCCTGTTGGTATTCCTGGGCGTCGGCCTGGCGGCCGGCGTCGATGGCCTGGGCATCTATCACGACAACGAGGAACTGACCTTTTTCGTCGGCAGCATCGCCCTGGCCGTCATCCTGTTCGACAGCGGGTTCCAGACCCGCCTGCAAAGCTTCAGGGTGGCCGCCGGGCCGGCCCTGGTGCTGGCCACCGTCGGGGTCGGGCTGACCGCAGCCCTGGTCGCCCCGGCCGCCGCCCTGGCGCTCGGCCTGAGCTGGCCCGAGGCGTTGCTGCTGGGCGCCGTGGTGGGCTCGACCGACGCCGCCGCCGTGTTCTTTTTGCTGCGGGTCGGCGGCATCACCATCCGCGAACGGGTGCGCTCCACCCTGGAGATCGAGTCCGGGTCGAACGACCCCATGGCGATCTTCCTGACCATGGCGCTGCTGACCCTGGTGCGCGTCGAAACCATGGACTGGGCGAGCTTCGCGCTCGACTTCGTGCAGCAGTTCGGGCTGGGCCTCCTCCTCGGCATCCTCGGCGGGCTGGCCATCGCCCTGGTGGTCAACCGGGTGACCCTGGATCCCAGCCTTTACGCCATCGTCGTGCTGGCCCTGGCCCTGGTCGTCTTCGCGGTGGCCAACCTGGTCGGCGGCAGCGGCTTCCTGGCCGCCTACATCGCCGGACTGACCGCCGGCAACGCCCGGCTGCGCATCCGCGTCGGCATCGTGCGGTTCCAGAACGCCCTGACCTGGCTGAGCCAGATGGTGATGTTCGTGACGCTCGGCCTGTACGCCAATCCGTCGCAGTTCGCCGGCATCGCCCTGCCGTCGCTGTTCATCGCCGTCGTTTTGATGCTGTTCGCCCGCCCGGTGGCGGTGTGGCTGTGCCTGAGACCGTTCGGCTTCACCGGCAACGAGACCGCCTTTGTCGGGTGGGTCGGCCTGCGCGGCGCGGTGAGCATCCTGCTCGCCCTGCTGCCGATGATCGACCTGCTGCCGGCCGGGCCGGTGATCTTCAACGCCGTGTTCCTGATCGTGCTGGCGTCGCTGATCGTGCAGGGGTCGAGCATCGGCGTGGCGGCCCGCTGGCTGGGCCTGCGGGTGCCGCGCAAGCGTGGCCCGGTCGAGCGGGTGGAACTCGAACTGCCCAGGCTGCCGGGCTATGAACTGGTCAGCTACCTCATCCCTGAAGGCGCTCCCGTGACCTGCGGCCAGCGGCTGCCCCGTTGGGCGCGGCCGGCCCTGGTCCACCGCGACGGCGCCGTGCTGAGCGCCGCCGCGGCCGGACCGCTGAAGGCCGGCGATCACGTCTATTTCATCGCCACGCCGCGCAAGGTGCGCCTGCTCGACAAGCTGTTCAGCGCCCCCGCCCCGCCGGCCGAAGACGACCGCGAATTCTTCGGCGACTTCGTGCTCAAGCCCAGCACCACCCTGGGCGCGGTGGCCGACATGTACGGCGCCGCAATGCCGATCGAGCAGCGCGACATGACCCTGGCCGGCGTATTCGCCCGCCGCTACCACGCCAACTTCGCGGTCGGCGACCGCATCGCGCTGGGCGAACTGGAATTCATCATCCGCGACGTCGAGGATGACGTCATCACCAGCGTCGGCATGGCGGTCGAGCCGACCCAGGTCAGCCGGTCGCGCATGCAGCAGGTGATCGGCCGCATCCGCGCCGTGGCCGCCCGACTGCGGGCAAATCGCGTGCTGCGGGGGAAGTGACCCGCACGCCTAAGGGAACCACAGAGACACCGAGGCACAGAGGTTTCTGTACTCGTTGAGAACCCGTTTCCGCGCCTGCCGCAGGCAACCTTTGCGCTGCGCGCGGGATGACTGCCGCGTCATCCCTTGGCCCCGTAACCTCTGTGCCTCTGTGCCTCTGTGGTTCAGAATCCCCCGCTTCCGAGACAAAATACCCCCCCGCAACCAAGCGCTTCGCCTTTTGCGGGGCTTGGGGTAGGATGCGCCGGCAATCGTCCCCTGCTTGCATCGCGCCCTCCCCCCGCCCGGAGCCTGCTTCCCGTGACCACGCCCGTTGCTTCCATGCTCACTCTGGCCGCCGTCGTGGTGGCCGTGACGGAGGAGGTTCCGCGCGTCCTGGTCGCGCGGCGGGTGCATCATGGCCTGGCGACGCCGGCGCAGCAGGGCGCCCCGACCGTTCCCGCCGACAGCCCCGACACCCTCCCGTTCGGCCCGTTCGAGCCCGAGCGCCACCGCACCCTGGACGCCGGCTGCCGCCAGTGGGTGGAGGAGCAGACCGGCCTGACCCTGCGCTATGTGGAGCAGCTCTACAGCTTCGGCGGCCGCTATCGCGATCCGCGCGAACTGTACGACGGCCCGCGCGTGGTCACCGTGGCCTATCTGGCGCTCAGCCAGGAGGCGGGTCTGGCCGGTTCGGCCGATGCCGACTGGCGCGACTGGTACGCCTTCCTGCCGTGGGAGGACTGGCGCGACGGCCGGCCGCCAATGATCGACGACGTCATCCGCCCCCACCTGAGGGCCTGGATCGACTCGGCCGAGGACGGCGCGGCGCGCGAGCAGCGGTCCGAGCGCGCCAACCTGTGTTTCGCGCTGCAGGGCGGCGCCGGGTTCGACCCGGTGCGGGCGCTTGATCGCTATGAATTGCTGTATAGCGCCGGCCTGGTGCCCGAGGCCCTGCGCGATGCCGCCGAACTGGCCCGCGCCCAGGGCAACGCCGCCGCCGCGCCCGATCCCGTGAGGCTGGCCGTCGCCGCCCAGCTTGGCGCCCCCATGGCGCTCGACAACCGCCGCATCCTGGCCAGCGCGCTGACCCGGTTGCGCGGCAAGCTGGCCTATCGGCCGGTGGTGTTCGACCTGCTGCCGGAAACCTTCACGCTGCTGCACCTGCAACGCGTCGTCGAGGCCCTGTTCGGCACCCCGCTGCACAAGCAGAACTTCCGCCGCACGGTCATCAACCTGGAACTGGTCGAACCGACCGGCCGCATGGAAGCCGCCGGCCGCGGCCGCCCGGCCGAACTCTACCGCTTCCGCCGCGAAGCCCTTCTGGAACGCCGAACGCTGGGGATCGGCGTGCCGATCGCGCGGGCGGGAGACTGAAGGCGCAGTTAAGGAAGTGAAGCGGGGAGACATAGTTACAGAAGTTAAATGGTCGCACCCGCGAAGGCGGGTGCCCAGGACCGTGGAAAACGTCCCGCATAATTTAACAACCCATTAATACTAAAAGATATTTCTATCCCCCCCTAGGCACCCGCCTTCGCGGGTGCGACGGAGTTTTTTGTGGGCGAAGGTGGCCAACTCGACAGCTTCGCCGATTTCTTCACAAGCTCGAAGGCGGGAAGGACGCGGTTAATTGTGGCGCTGAATAATCAACCCTGAGCTTTTTTCAACAGGCTCCTGCGCGGGTGCGACGGTCCATCACACCCACGCCTGCGGGTCCGCCATCGGGCGCCGTTCGTTGAAGCTGAGGAAGCCTTTGACGATGCGGTACATGAACCACACCCACACCACGAACGAGATCACGACACCGATGCCCAGCAAGGGCGTGGTGATGGCCCCGATGATGCCGCCCAGCAGGCTCCACCAGAACGTACGGATGAGCCAAGTGTAGTGGCTTTCGTAGATCGTCGCCACGGCCTCGGCCCGCTTGATGTGGCAGATGATGACCGCGATCACCGCCGTCAGGCCGACGAACGCGCCCACCGCCATCAGAATGTAGCTCACCAGGACGATGGAGCGCAGGCGCTCCTCTTCGGCGGTGGGGGGCAACGGGGGCTGGTCCATGGGGATCTCCGAATCGACTGAATACCCTGCTCATGGTGCGAGCGACGATCGCGCCGCGCAATCGCTCATGTGCGGTGGAAACCGATTCGACCCTTGCGGACGGCCCTCTTGTGCTCTATAAGAGTATTAATATTTATGCTCAGGGCGAGCACAAAAACCACACTCCGCCTGAGCATAATTCCGGAAACCGTAGCCCTTGCCGGGGGATCGCGCATGACCGAGCTGACCTACACGCCTGAAGTCGCCGAACGCACCAAAGCCATCTTCGAGAAGGTGCGCGCCAGCGTGACCGAAGTGGAGTGGCCGCTGTTGGCCCCGGTGATCGACGAGATCAACCGCCTCAAGCGCGAGCGCAACGCCGTCATCCTGGCCCACAACTACATGCGGCCGGAGATCTTCCACGGCGTCGCCGACATCACCGGCGACTCGCTGGCCCTGGCCCGCAAGGGGGCCGAGACGGATGCCGAGGTCATCGTCATGGCCGGCGTCCACTTCATGGCCGAGACCGCCAAGGTGCTCAGCCCGGAAAAGACCGTGCTCATTCCCGACATGCGGGCCGGCTGCTCGCTGTCCGAGTCGATCACCGCCGACGACATGCGTGCCCTGCGCGCCAAGTATCCCGGCGTGCCGATCGTGGTCTATGTGAACACCTCGGCCGAGGTGAAGGCCGAGGCGGACATCTGCTGCACGTCGGGCAACGCCGTGGAAATCGTCGAGAGCCTGGGCGTGCCGCAGGTCATCATGGCGCCGGACAAGTACCTCGCCGCCTATGTGCAGTCCAAGACCAAGGTCAAGATCATCGCCTATGACGGCGCCTGCGAGGTGCATGAGCAGTACACCGCCGAAGACATCGCCGACATCCGCGCCTCCTTCGACGGCGACATCACCGTGATCGCCCACCCGGAGTGCCCCGAAGAAGTCATCGAGGCGGCCGACTTCGCCGGGTCCACCGCGCAGATGGCCGACTTCGTGGCCGACCATGCGCCCAAGCGGGTGCTGCTGGTGACCGAGTGCTCGATGGGCGACAACCTGATCGCCCAGGCGCCCAAGACCGAGTTCGTGCGCACCTGCCACATGTGCCCGCACATGAAGCGCATCAGCCTGGACAACATCCTGCGCAGCCTCCAGACCCTGGAGCCGCGCGTGGAAATCGACCCGGCGATCATCCCGGCCGCCCGTCAGTCGGTCGAACGGATGCTGCACATCAAGCGCAACGCCCCCATCCCGGCCCCAACTGTGGCCGCCGCCGAGTAGCGGTTTAGCGGAGGACAGCCGATGTCCGTCGTTTCCCTGCACACGTCCCAGGCCGAGCCCGTCGTGGTGGTCGGCTCCGGTGCCGCCGGCCTGTCCTGCGCCCTGGCGCTGGCCCCGCGCCCGGTCATCCTGGTGACCAAGACGGCCCAGCTGGCCAGCGGCTCCACCCCGTGGGCGCAAGGCGGCATCGCCGCCGCCGTGGGTGCCGAGGACAGTCCCGATGCCCACGCCACGGACACGGTGGATGCCGGGGCCGGGCTGGTCGACCGGGCGGTCGCCGCCCTGCTGGCCGATGAAGGCCCGTCGGCCATCGACGCCCTGGCCGCCCACGGCGTGCCCTTCGACCGCACCGCCGACGGCGGGTTGAGCCTGGGCCGCGAGGCCGCCCACGGGCGCCACCGCATCGTCCATGCCGGCGGCGACCAGACCGGGCGGCTGCTGTCGGAAACCCTGGTCCGCCGGGTCCTCGACTGCCCCTCCATCACCGTGCGCACGCACCAGACCGCCATCGACCTGCTGGTCGAGCATGGCGTCGTGCGCGGTGTTTCAGTGCATGGGCAGCAGGGGCACGGCCCGCAAGGCTGGGAAGACATCACCGGCGCGGCCGTGGTGCTGGCCACCGGCGGCATCGGCATGGCGTGGCGCGACACCACCAACCCGGCCGAGGCGACCGGCGACGGCCTTGCCATGGCGGCCCGTGCCGGGGCGCTGCTCGGCGACCTCGAATTCATGCAGTTCCACCCCACCGCCCTTGCCGTCGGCAACCCCGAGGCCGGCAAGCGCCCCCTGCTGACCGAGGCCCTGCGCGGTGCCGGAGCCATCCTGCGCGACGAGCACGGCACCGCCTTCATGGCGGCCGAACATCCGCTGGCCGACCTCGCCCCGCGTGACGTGGTGGCGCGTGCGGTGGGCCTGCGCGTGGCGGCCGGGCAGCCGGTGTTCCTCGACCTGCGCCCTGCCCTGGCGGCCAAGGGCGTGGACGCCTTCCCGCAGGTCATGGCGACCTGCGCCGCCCACGGCCTCAACCCGCTGGCCGCCCCGGTGCCGGTGGTGCCGGCCGCGCACTATCACATGGGCGGCATCGTCACCGATGCCGACGGCCGCACCACCCTGCCCGGCCTGTATGCCTGCGGCGAGGTGGCCTGCACCGGCCTGCACGGCGCCAACCGGCTGGCCAGCAACTCGCTGCTCGAAGCCGTGGTGGTCGGCCGGCGCACCGCCTCGGCCGTCAGCCAGGCCATGCGCGGGGTCGATGCCGGGCACCCGCTGCGCACCGCCGCCCGCCCCGTGGCGACGCCCGAACCAACGGTGGCCGAGGGCGTGACCGCGCGGATCCGCGCCGTGATGGCCCGCAACGTCGGCTTGGTGCGCGACGGGTCCGGCCTGCGCGCCGCCGCATCGGACCTTGCCGTGCTGGCGAGCGCCCTGGACGGCGGCGCCGCATCGCCCGACGTCCGCGCCTGGGCGGAGGCCCGCAACCTGTTGCTCGTCGCCCGGCTGGTCACGGCATTCGCCGAGGCCCGCCGCGAAAGCCGGGGCGCCCACTGCCGCCTGGACCATCCGCACACGCTGGGCGCCGAAGGGCTGCGCCAGTTCCACACCCTGTCCGACCTCGACGCCGTCCTGGGGCTGACCACCCCGGAAAGCACGTTTGCCTATGGGAGCCAGCAGTAGAATGACCGCCCTTTCCATGCCCCACCCGCTCCTGATCGAGCCCTTCCTGCGCGAGGCCCTGCGCGAGGACATGGGACGGGCCGGCGACATCACCACCGACGCCATCGCCCCGCCCGGCCTGACCTGCCGGGCCGAGATGGTCCTGCGCTCGCCCGGCCGCGTGGCCGGCGTCGAGGTGGCCCGTCAGGTGTTCGCCATGATCGACCCCACGGTGTCCTTCACCGCCAAGACCCAGGACGGCGCCGACGTCGGCCCCAACACCACGGTCGCCGTGATTGAAGGTTCGGCCCGTGCCGTGCTGACCGGCGAACGCGTGGCGCTCAACCTGCTCGGCCGGCTGTCGGGCATCGCCACCCTGACCCGCGCCTGCGTGGAACAGGCCGCGCCGCATGGCACCCGCGTCGCCTGCACCCGCAAGACGACACCGGGCCTGCGCGTGCTGGAAAAGTACGCCGTGCGCGTCGGCGGCGGCGCCAACCACCGCTTCGGCCTGGATGACGGCATCCTCATCAAGGACAACCACGTCACCGTCGCCGGCTCGATCACCGAGGCGGTGCGCCGCGCGAAGGCCGCCGTCGGCCACATGGTCAAGATCGAGGTCGAGGTGGACACCCTCGACCAACTGCGCGAACTGCTCGAGGTGGGCGCCGACGCCGTGCTGCTCGACAACATGGGGCCGGACCTTCTGCGCGAGGCGGTCGCCCTGGTCGCCGGCCGCATGACCACCGAGGCCTCGGGCGGCATCACCCTGGACAACCTGGCCGACATGGCGGCCACAGGGGTGGACGTGGTCAGCCTCGGCTTCCTCACCCACGGCGCCCGCAGCCTGGACATCGGCCTGGACTTCGTGGCGGGATAGGAGCGGCGTTGCTTGAACTGGTGCGGGACCACGCTGCAGGGTATCATGACCCGCGCAGCGATCAGGTTCCCCCACCTTTGAACAGGCACCATCGATGACCGACCCCGCAGGCCCGCACGAGGTCCGGTCGACGCCCCGGCCCGCCAGACAGGGCGCTCCATGACGCACATCCCGGGATATGTCCTGGACCATCGCCTCCATCGCGGGCCCGACCATGTGATCTATCGGGGGCGCCGGGCGTGGGACGACCTGCCGGTCGTCCTCAAGTGCCCGACGGCACCCTTTCCCACGCCCGAGTCGCTGGTCCGCCTGAGCCGCGAGTACGACCTTCTGCGGCGCCTGGACGGCCGGGGCGTGCCGCGCGCCGTCGGCCTGGAGAACAGCGACCAGGGCGTCGCGCTCATCCTCGAGGACACCGGCGCCCGGCCCCTTCACCTCCTGCTCGACCACGGGCCGCTGGAGTGCGCGACGTTCCTGGACATCGCCGTTGCCCTGTGCGACGCCCTCGCCGCCGTCCATGGCGCCGGCCTCATCCATGGGCAGATCAGCCCGGACAACATCCTCATCGACACCGATGGCACCGCCCGATTGATCGACCTGGGGCGGGCGACGGAAATCGCCCAGGCGGCCGAGGACACGGCCTTCGACACCCACGCGTTCAACCCCGCCTACGTGGCGCCCGAACAGACCGGGCGCCTGGACCGCCCGGTCGATCAGCGGACCGACCACTACGCCCTCGGCGCCGTGTTCTACGAGATGCTGGCCGGGGTGCCGCCGTTCACCGGCGCGGATGCCCTGGAACTGGTCCACGCCCACCTCAGCCGTCAGGCCGAACCGCCGCACGCCCGCAACCAGCGGGTTCCGCCGGTGCTGTCGGCCATCGTGCTCAAGCTGCTGGCCAAGGCGGCCGAGGACCGTTACCAGAGCCTGCACGGCCTGCGCGCCGACCTGGAGGCCTGCCGCAGCGGATTGCGGGACGGCGGCCGGGTGCCCGCCACCCTGGCCGTGGGGGCGCAGGACCGGCGCGAGCGCTTCAGGCTGCCGCCGCGCCTGTACGGACGCGAGGCCCTGGTGGCCCGCCTGCAGGACCATCTGGGTCCGGCCCGCGAACAGGCGTCGCTGGTCCTGGTGCGGGGGCCGACCGGGTCCGGCAAGACCGCGCTGGTCCGCCACGCCTTCCGGCCGGTGGCGACAAGCGGCGGCGTTCTCATCTCGGGCGCCTTCGACGCCTTCCGCCGCAACGTGCCCTATGCCGCGCTGGCCGCCGCGTTCTCGCAGCTTGTGCGCGGCCTGCTGGGCGGGCGGGAACAGGATCTGGCGGCCATGCGGGCCACCCTGGAGCACGCCCTCGACGGCAACGGCGCGGTGCTCGTCGATCTGGTGCCGGAGCTGGAGGTGCTGCTCGGCCCGCAGCCCGGCGTTCCCGTCCTGCCGCCGGTCGAGACGGAGTACCGCTTCAATCGCGCCGTGCTGGCGTTCGTCCAGGCAGCCGTGCCGTGCGACGGCGCGGGACAGGCGGCCAGGCAGGACGGCGGGCAAGCCGGCGGGCAGAACGGCGGGCACCCGCTGGTCCTGCTGCTCGACGACCTGCACTGGGCGGACCGGTCGAGCCTGCACCTGGTCGAGTACCTGCTGGGCGCCCGGCCGCGCGGCCTGCTGATCGTCGGCACCATCCATGACGGCGAGGTCGCCGACGGCCATCCCCTGCCGTTCACGCTGGAGCGCCTGCGCGCCCGCGGCTTGCCGGTTGCCGAGGTCACCGTGCCGCCGCTCGACATCGCGGCGGTGCAGGGACTGCTGGCCGACGCCCTGGGCACGACGCCCGACGCAGTCGCCCCCCTGGCCGCCGCCTGCCTCGACAAGACCGGCGGCAGCCCGCTGTTCCTCAACAGGTTCCTGGCGTCGCTGCACGACCAGGGGCTGATCGCCTACGACGACGCCGCCAACGCCTGGGGCTGGGACATCCAGGCGGTGCAGGACCTGGACATCACCGACAACGTGGTCGACCTGATGGTGGACCGCATCCGCAATCTGGGGCCGACGGTGCAGCGGGTGCTGCAGCGCGCCGCCTGCATCGGCGGCACCTTCGACCTCGACACCCTGTCGACCATCAACGACATCGGCCCGACGGCCACCCTGGCCCAGTTGTGGGAGGCCCTCCAGGAAGGGCTGGTGGTGCCGCTCGGCGACGCCTACCGCCACTTCCGCCAGCCCGAGGGCAGCGCCGCCCGCGTCCCCGGGACCGCCATGCCGGCGCGCGAAGCCCGCTTCCGGTTCCAGCACGAGCGCGTCCACGAAGCCGCCTACACCCTGCTGTCGCCGACCGAGCGGGCGTTGCGGCACCTCAACATCGGGCGCGCCCTGCTGGCCTCGCTGTCCGACGACCAGTTGGCCGAGCGGCTGTTCGAGGTCGTCGATCAACTCAACCGCGGCCAGCAGCATGCCCGCGATCCCGAGGTGCGGCGCCACATCGCCGCGCTCAACCTGACCGCCGCCCGCAAGGCCAAGGCGACGGCGGCCTATGCCTCGGCCCTGGCCCTGGCCCGCGAGGGCATCACCGCCCTCTACGGCACCGAGCCTCCCGAAGGCGGCCAGACCCCATGGCAGAGCAACCGCGCCCTGGCCCTGGACCTGCACAACGAGGCGGCCGAAGCGGCCTACATGGTCGGCGACATGGCGACCATGGAAACCATGGCCACGGCGGTCATCACCCATGCCGTCGATGGCCTGGAAGCGGCGCGCATGTGGGAACTGCGCATCCTGCGCCACGTCATGGCGGGCGACAATCCGGCGGCGGTGGATGCCGCGCTGTCCGGCGCGCGCGCGCTGGGGCTGCGCCTGCCGCGCCACCCCGGCCCCCTCGCCCGCCTCCAGGCCATGGTGGCCATGCGCCGTCTGGCCGGTCAGGTCGAGCGCGGCCGCCCGACGCCGCCGCCGCCCGATGCGGCCCGCCGGCGCGCCCTGCTGCACATCCTCAACGCGGCGGGAACCGCCCTGTACGCCGGGCACCACGACCTTCTGAACCTGGTGGTGACCGAGATCCTGCGGCAGGTGGTGGCGCTGGGCGACCCCGGGCTGCGGCCTTTCGCCCTGGCCCTGTATGCGTCACTGCTGTCGACCCGGGGCTGGGCACGGCAGGCCAGCCGGGCCGCCCGCATCGCCCTGGCCGCCCTGCCCCCGCCGGGGGCGGCGACCGCCCCGCCGCTCGACGCCCGCGCCCTGTATCTTGCCACGGCGCTGGGCGGCCACTGGCACGAGCCGTTGCGCGCCCTGCACCAGCGGCTGATCGACTGCCGCCAGCGCGGCGAGCGCCAGGGCGACATGGAGACCGCCGCCCTGGCCGCCACCACGGCGCTGCAATACGGCTTCTACGCCGGCATCGACCTGCCCGACCTGCGCCAGGAGGCCCAGGGCATCGGCCGGCCCGACGACCCGACCTTCCTGCCGGTCGCCCGCATGGTCCTGACGGCGGTCCGCAACCTTGAGCGCATGAACGCCGGACGGGACGTTGGGCAGGACCCCGACGAGGCGCCCCCCGACCCGCTCGACCTCAGCGGACCGAACCAGGACGACGCCCTGTTGCGCACCCCGCCGCAAAGCGGGCGCGGCGTGCTCAAGCAGTGCCAGTCCCACGCCCTGGTCCTCATGCTGGCGGTGATCTTCGGACGCTGGGGAGAGGCGCTGACCTCGGCCGAGGTCGGGCGCCGCCATGCCGCCCTGGTGCGCGCCACCGCGACCGGCGCGGTGTTCACCTTCTATGGCGCGGTGGCCGCCGCCCATGCTCCGGGATACGGGCCGCAGCGCGTCCGCCTGCGCGCCGTCCGCGACGCCCTCAGGCGGTTCCGCCGGCTGGCCGACCTGGGGCCGGCCAACGCCCGCCACCGCCTGCGGCTGCTGCAGGCGCTGGAGGCCCGGCTGAGCGGACAGGTGCTGCTGGCCAGCGAACTGTATGACCAGGCCATTGCCGGCGCGCAGGCGGCCGGCTTCCAGCATGAACAAGCGCTGTTCCACGAACTGGCCGCGCAGTTCCACGCCGCACTCGGGCGGCCCATGATGGCCCAGGCCTACCGCCGCCAGGCCCACCACGTCTACCGCCTGTGGGGCGCCCTCGCCAAGGCGCAGCAGATGGAGGAGGAGTGGCCCGACCTGGCGAGCGACGCCCCGGATGGCTCCACCGGCCGGGGCGGCGACGCCTCGGGCGCCGGGGGCATGCGGCACCGCATCGACCTGCTGGCGGTGATGAAGGCGACCCAGGCGATCTCCGGCGAGATCCAGCGCCCGGCGCTGATGGAACGCCTGCTGAGCATCACCCTGGCCACCGCCGGGGCGCAACGCGGCATGGTGTTCCTCAAGGGCCCGGACGGCTGGGCGCTGGAGGCCGAGGGCGAGACCGGCGACGGCACGACCGGCGACCGCTTCACGCTGCTGCGCACGCCGCTGGCGGTTGGCGAGGACATGGCCGACATCCGGCCGCCCTTCGCCCGCTCCGTCTTCAACCTGGTCAGCCGCACCCGCGAGACCGTGGTGCTGCGCGACGCCGCCGAGGAAGGTCCGTTCACCAGCGATCCCGACGTGGTCCGCCGCCGGCCGCGGTCCATCCTGTGCCTGCCGCTGATCCACCAGGCCGAGTTGCGCGGCGTGCTGTACCTGGAAAACAACCTAGCGGCCGGAACCTTCACCGCCACAAGGGTGCAGCTTCTCAACATGCTGGCCGCGCAGGTGGTCATCTCGCTGGACAACGCCCGCCTGTACGAAGACCTGTCGGCCCTCAACCGCACCCTGGAACGTCAGGTCGCCGACCGCACGCGCGAGGCCACCGAAAAGTCCCGCCTGCTCGAAGCCACCCTGGAAAACATGAGCGACGGCCTGGTCGCCTATGACGAGGACGACCGCCTTCTGGTGTGGAACGACCGCGCCCGGCGGCTGCTGGAGTCCGGCGCGGCGGGCACGGCGTTCCCCGACCTGGTGGCCGGCAGTTTCGAAGGCACGGCGATCGCCCTGGATGACGGCCGCTCCATCCAGGTGCGCCGCACCTTCATGCCGGACGGCGGGCAGGTGCAGGTGTTCCTGGACGTCACCAAGGAACGCCAGCGCGAGGCCGAACTCATCAAGGCCCGCCAGAACGCCGAAAAGGCCCTGCGCGACCTGACCGACACCCAGGAAAGCCTGATCCAGGCCGAGAAGATGGCCTCCCTGGGCCAGTTGGTGGCCGGTGTGGCGCACGAGATCAACACCCCTGTCGGCATCACTCTGACCGCCGCGTCGTTCCTGGCCGAGCGCACGACCGAACTTTCGGCCGCCATGGCCGGGGCCGGGATCCGCCGCTCCGACCTCGACCGCTACGTCGGTCAGGCGGCCGAGACGACAGCCCTGATGCTGGCCAACATCCAGCGCGCCGCCGACCTCATCCAGGGCTTCAAGCAGGTCGCCGTGGACCAGACCAGCGGCGAACGCCGCGCCTTCGACCTCGCGACCTACATCGACGAGGTGCTGGTCAGTTGCGGCCCCATGCTGCGCAAGACCCGCCACCGGGTGGTCGCCGAGTGCCCGGACGGGCTGGCCGTGGAGGGCTACCCCGGCGCCCTGTCGCAGGTGCTCACCAACCTGGTGGTCAACGCCCTGACCCACGCCTACGGCCCCGACGACGCCGGAACGCTGCGCATCGAGGTGACCCGGGGCGACCCCGACACGGTCGAGCTGACCTTCGCCGACGACGGTCGCGGCATCCCGGCCGAGCATCGCGACCGCATCTTCGACCCGTTCTTCACCACCCGCCGGGGCCAGGGCGGCAGCGGCCTGGGCCTGCACATCGTGTATAATCTGGTGACCGCCGTCATGGGCGGCACGGTGGCGGTCGACTCCGGGGATACCGGCACGACCATCCGCATCCGCTTCCCGCGCGTCGCCCCGGACCTGGAGCGCCAAGCGGGCGCGGCGGCACCTGCGCCCGCTCTGTAGCAGCCTCCTTAAACGAACGCGTACAACATGTATCCGGTGCCGACGGCGAAGGCGTAGCCCAGCAACACGAACAGCCCGTCGCCGCCCATCAGACCAAGGCCGAAAAATAAAATGCCAAGCGCAGGGACGGTGACACCCCACGGCACCACGGCCATGGGGTAGAAGGTGATGGCGAGAAGCGCCGCCACGGCCGAGATGATCCAGCGATTGACCCGCCCCGATGCCAGCATGCTCAGGCGCGGCGAGACCAAGTGGTCCAGCCACTGAAGCCAGGGCCGCGCCTTGGCGATGCCGCGCTCAAACTTCTTGCGATTGATCTCCCGCCGCCGCACCGATTGAGGCAGCCACAACTCGCCGCGCCCGATCAGCGATTGAACGATGGCGATGAGGATGAGGCTTCCGGTCAGGATCGACATGCCGGGAATGCCGCCGATGACGGGCAGGGCGGCCAGAAGGCTGAACACCGTCAGGAGGACCCCGAGGGACCGGTGCTGGAACATCCCGGTGATGTCGCCCACCGAGACGACATCGTCATGACCACCACCCTGCAGGTCGTCCAGCACATGCCGTATTGGTGCGTCGTCACAACCCATGCCCAATTCTCCTCAGGCCCTTCGGTGTGCGTTACGTCTGTCAACGGATGCCTCGATGGAAGGTTCTCCGGCCAGGACGGACAGGCCCTCCCGAACCCCGCCACGGCCCCCCGCGTTGATCCGGCGCAACAACCGCCGTGTTCAACCGCCTTTGGGGGGGACCGCCCGTGGAACTGGGACTCAATCCCGAAAAAGCCTGCTTCATCGTCGTCAAGGCGCGCGAGTGGTCGGCCCAGACCGGCCTCGGCGCGCCGACCGAAGCCTCCAACCCGACCGACGACGGCGTGGGCGTGGAACTGTCCGGCGCCTACCATCCCGAGGACGAGATCCGCGCCATCCTGGCCACCCTCAACGAGGCCGAGGAACTCAACCTCATGGCGCTTGTTCTGGTCGGCCGCGGCACCCACGACAAGGAAAACTGGGCCGACGCCCTGCGCGACGCCCGCGAGGTGCAGCGCGACGACGCGGTGGCCGACCGCCTGCTCGACATGCCCCTGCTGGGCGACTACCTGGAGGAAGGCCTGGCCGCCTTCGGGAAGTCCTGCGACGACTACGGCCCCCGCTCCGACTAAGCCCACCCTGGCTGAGCCCACCCTGGCTGAGGACCCCATGGCCCTGTGGAAGCTGGTTCCCTCGACCCACGAAACCGACCCGCGCTGGCAGGACCGGCCGGTCTATGCCGAAGTGGTGGTGCGCGCCGATACCGCCGGCCGGGCGCGCCTGCTGGCCGGGCGCTATGAACTGGGCGTGCATCCCGACGATACGGGGCGCGCGGTCGGCAACGGCTCGGAGCCCCTGGGCAGCGCCCTGGAAGACGAAAAGCTCTATCAGATGCTGCGTGTGGACGACCCCACAGCCGTCGATGGGCCGGAGGGCGTGCTCAGCGCCGTACCCGGATATCCTCGAACTGCGTGAGGCAACCGGCACGGGAGCGGGGCGTTTGAAGCAGACACACTCGCCAGCCGCAGAGGTGCTCCCATGGCCGCAGCCCCCCGCCTTCTTGCCGTTCTCCTCCTGCTGGGGGGCGCCTCGACCGCCTCCGCCAAGCCGCTTGACGTTCCCTTCGTGCCGACCCCGCAGCCGTTGGTCGACCGCATGCTGGAGATGGCCGAGGTGGGGCCGAACGACTACCTCATCGACCTGGGCTCGGGCGACGGGCGCATCCCCATCACCGCCGCCCGCGAGCACGGCACGCGCGGCCTGGGCGTGGACCTGAACCCCAAGCGGGTCGAGGAAGCCGAGGCCAACGCCCGCGACGCCGGGGTCGAAGGCTTCGTTGACTTCCGGGTCGAGGATCTGTTCGATACCGACATCAGCAAGGCCACGGTCCTGACCATGTACCTGCTGCCGCGCGTCAACCTGCAACTGCGGCCACGCATCCTGGACGAACTCGCGCCTGGCACCCGCGTGGTGTCGCACGCCTTCGACATGGACGACTGGGAGCCCGACGCGCGCGACAGGGTCAACGGCCAGCGCGCCTACCTGTGGATCGTGCCGGCCAAGGTCGGCGGGCAGTGGCAGATCGACGGCGGGCCGCACGGCCCCGTCACCCTGGCCCTGGCGCAGAAGTACCAGCAGATCGAAGGCGAGGCGATGACCGAGGACGGCACCACCCTGCCGCTCCGGAACGCCACCCTGCGCGGCGCCGAAATCCGCTTCACCCTCGCCTCCCCCGACGGCACGCCGCAGGAATACGCCGGCCGCGTCGAGGGCGACACCATCGAGTCCCTGGAGGACGACGGGTGGCAGGCCCGCCGCACGGCCACCGCCGAGGCCGCTCCCGAAGACCAGGACGCAGCCCGGTAAGCCCGCCGCGCCATGGAACAGCCCGCCCGGCCCCAGGCCAGCCTGTCCGTCGTCGAAGGCATCGCCGTCATCGTCGCGGTGGTCATCGGCATCGGCATTTTCCGCACGCCCTCGCTGGTCGCCGCCAACGTGGGCAGCGAGGCGGCGTTCATGGCGGTGTGGGTGGTCGGCGGCCTGATCACCCTGATCGGCGCCCTGTGCTACGCCGAACTCGGCTCGACCTATCCCAGCGCCGGCGGGGAGTACCGTTTCGTGACCCGCGCCTTCGGGACAACCACCGGCCTGTTCTTCGCCTGGGCGCGGGTGTCGGTCATCCAGACCGGGGCCATCGCCACCCTGGCCTTCGTCTATGGCGACTATGCCCAGCATCTGGCCCCCCTGGGACCGCACGGCCCGGCGCTGCACGCCGCCCTTGCCGTGGTGGTGTTCACGGCCCTGAACGTCGGCGGCAAGACGCCGTCAAAGACCCTGCAGAAGGTGTTTTCCGGGCTCGCCCTGCTGGCCGTGGCGGTGGTCGCGCTGGCCGGATTCACCAGCCCGGCGGCCGCCGCCGAAGTGTCACGGACGGCCGTACCGGCCGGGGCGGCCCTGGGCATGGCCATGGTTTTCGTGCTGCTGACCTACGGCGGCTGGAACGAGGCGGCGTACCTGTCCGGCGAGATGCGCGACGCCCGGCGCACCATGGCCCGCACCCTGGTGTTCGGCGTGGTGGTCATCATGGCGGCCTATCTGGTGGTCAACGTGGCCTATCTGAACACCCTGGGGCTGGCCGGGCTGCGCGCCTCGGACGCGGTGGGGGCCGATCTCATGGCCCTGGCGGTAGGAGACGGCGGCGCCGTGATGCTGAGCCTGGTGGTGTGTGTCGCAGCGCTCAGTTCGATCAACGGCACCATCCTGACCGGCGGGCGGGCCTACTACGCGCTCGGCCAGGACGTGCCGGTGCTGCGCGGCCTGGGCACCTGGGACGCGCGCGGCGACACCCCGACCAACGGCCTGCTGACCCAAGGCGCCGTCACCCTGGCCCTGATCGGCTTCGGGGCGATGACGCGCGAGGGGTTCCAGTCGATGGTCGAGTACACCGCGCCGGTGTTCTGGTTCTTCATGCTGCTGACCAGCCTGTCGCTGTTCGCCCTGCGCCGCCGCGACCCCGACCGGCCGCGCGGCTTCAGCGTGCCGTTCTACCCGGTCCTGCCGGCAGTTTTCAGCCTGACCTGCCTGGGGCTTTTGTACTCCAGCCTCGCCTACACCGGCACGGGCGCCCTGGTCGGAGTGGCCGTGCTGCTGGCCGGAATCCCACTGCTGGTCATCGAGCGCCGCATGCGGCCCGCCCGGTCGACGCGGGGGGGGGTGGAGTAGATTGAGGAGATGGCCGCAAACCCCGTCCTGAGAGCCGCTCACGGCCGCAATTTTTAGGTTTATTTTTCTGATAACTATACCCATACTCCCAACGTGGTTAGGGTAGCGCAGCGGCGTCTGCACATTGCATGATTGAAAATTGGGGGCGGGGATGAATCATTCAAGCGCTGAGCCAAGCGGACGCTTCGGCGGCTATTTCGCGGGTCTTTCAAGCGTTTTAACCCTTGTTGGGGTCTGCTATTTCCTCTCCGCCCGCGTCGTCCTACCGGTTGTTGCCCAATGGATCATTGTCGGCAGCATTCTCGGCGGACTGTTCCTCATCGTGTGGTTCATCCGGTTCGCTGGCCATGTCGCGGCAAGAGTGGACTTGGCAGCAGCTAACAAAGGCCTGAAACGCCAAAAGAGCACCGTTTGGCGATGGGGCACAAAGTTGGGGCTGACAATCATTCTGGCTGGCCTGAGCGGCAGCGGCGTCTTTTCCAGCTTATTCCTGTTTTTTGACGGACCAGACATCATGCGTTTGGCAGCGTTCCAGACGAACGACACGCTCGCGCACTTGAAGTTGCGCGCCACTGCGGGCCTCAAGGTGGGGGAGTACGAAGAACTGGTAGCTCGTGTACGCTCCAATCAAGCCCAGCTTCATAACGAAATATTCAGTCCGTCCGGGATGTGCGGCATTGGACGAGACGGTCGCGCCGCCATCGCGCGGATTGCGGCCGACATGCCGTCGTTTCCGGAGATCAATGGGACCATTGGCGAGCGCAATTGCAACGACATCGCCGAATTGAAGCGGATCGAGGACGCTTATGTGTCGGCGATCAACGCCGGCCTCAGAAACCACCCCTTGGTGATCCGGCACGATGTTGCACAACGGCAGGCGCTTATCCGCGAGATCGACGCCCTGTTGCTGCGGGGGGGGCAGGAAATCAATGCCATCATCAGCGATCTGACCGGCGGGCTCAACTTCCTCTTAGAACCAGAACTTTACCTGAAGTCACTGCGAGCGTTGCAGGATATTTCCAACCAGTACCGCTTCCTTCGCCAGCAGGTCATCGGGTTCGCACCGCATGAGAATGCCAGCTTGCCAGAAGTAATAGACCTTGGTCCGGCGCAGAACATGACATCCGGCCTGCGCTCGTTCGTCGGTTTGGTTTCCCAACAGTCCTGGTACAAGCTCCTTATTTTCGCCGCATCCGCCTTCCTAATGGACTTCATAGTCATCTACTGTACCGCAGCGGCCATCCACCAGAAACGAGCCCTTATGCGATTTATGGAAGGAGTGGACCACGCTGTTCGCTTCATCGGGTCCGACGCCCAGTACCTCTGGAGCGCGCCACCTGCCAACGACCCAATAGCTATTTTCGGCTGCAGTGGTCGAACACTGTCCCCTGTGCACGAAGGGAAGCCCTCATGAACGACATCGCCGCAATCGCCCAGGGGCCTGGCCGCACGTCAGACACCAACAAAAATTCCCAAACCGCGCGATCAAGGGAAAATAAGCCGAGCTACCAGTTCGAACAGCCTAATAATGAACAGGCGCGAGCCCTAATAAATAAAATGCATGACATGAGCATTCATCCCGTTCTTGTTTTTGGAACAAAAGAATCCGGCAAAACAATGATGTGGAACTCCCTACGCGAGCACGGATCCGGAGGCTGCGCCCCGGCTCTGGCAGTTAAAAGGGGTGATGACATCTTTCCAGACGAATATCCAGCAGCATCGGAGAGAAATAAAAACGGTAGAGTTCATTACATGAAAGGGGCGCTGGACACAGGAAACGGGCGACCTCAGGCCGCTACTCAGGTTGGAGAGGCATTTTTCATCCCTATCACTGCGACTATTGCAAATGCCGACAGACCAGCGGAACACATTCACTATGCGTTTCTTGAGTCGATGGGTGAGTGGTTCGAGGGACGGGATTCAACTACCGGCCTCTTCGATCCTTATCCGCCCGAGGTCGAGTTACTCCTGCGGACCTACTACAAACCCATTAGCGTCGTTTTCATCGCGCCTCGCATGCCGCAGAGCGCCCGGGCAGCAAGGGGTGAGACGCAACAGTCCCTCATAAAGGCGATGCAGACATACGACAATTCCAGGAAAGACAAGTCCAAGGACAACCTCCTCTTCCTTTACTCGAAGTGGGATGAGCATTCGCCTCCAGGGCAGGGCGAGAACGTCTTCGCCACGGCGCCGGCCAGCATCTTGGGACGCACTATCGAGCGAGAGTGGAGCGGCGCCTGGGGCGCCTTTACCGGCATCTCCGACACCCCGAACCGCTTCGTCATGCCCTATTCCGCGGGGAGGATCGAAAACAACATGATCGTGGACGCGGGGCCGCACCAGCCGACGTTTGACCGCTTCAACCGCGTGCTGTGGAACTGGCTCTATGCCAATGCGGTGCCGGAGGCCGACGGCAAACGACCCGTCCTGTTGCCCGATGCCGCGCCCGCCAGTCCCGTTCAGTTGGGCGTGTTTCAACGTCTGGCCAACTGGTTCCTGCCCTCCCTGTAGGCTTTGCGGAAAGTAGTTCATGTTGACTCTCACCCTGGTTGGAATGGTGCCAGGTTTTGCCACCCATCACGTTCACATCCAGGCCGGGTGGGAAGACGTCCCCGTACTAAACGAAAACGGCCCCGTCATGATCGAGGACGCCAAGATCCAGACACCGCGAGAGCCCTGGGACATGGTCAAGATCTCCCGGCGCCAGGCGGACGGCGGAAGGCGGCTGACGTGGATCGGCTACTATCGCTTTTTGAAGCGCAGCTACTTGCGGCGCGACGGCGCCTACCATGGCATCGGGGTCTGGCTCTGCGACAGCTACCTTTCTGGGAAGCAGGCCGTCCATGTCCTCCGTAACTTGCTTCGTGTATTTCACAGGCATATTCCAGAAGGCGACCCTATTAACTTCAGGTTGCGGTCACTGAATACTGAAAATATGGGCATAGAAGACGATCTTGCCGCCCTTATTGAGCATAATGAGAAGCCGTTGAACGACAACGGTGGGCTGTCGTGCGATCGGTTTGGAAGGCAGTGCTTTATTGACCTCTCCGACGCCCGCTATGCCGACAAGCTAGAAGACGTGGTTACCGCCTGCCAGACGCACTCGTGGTTTTCAGAATACTCCAGCATTTTCATCTCCTGCTCGAAGCCATTAGCACGGCGGGCGAAAGAGGGTGGCCTCGTCTATATCGGCCCGGACGTCTTGTTTCCGGCCCTTGAACAGCCTAGCGAACCTTTTTGGGTCCCTACCCCGGTACTTGAGCCCGCGAGGCAAGCTATCCCTGAACCTGAACAATATGAGATGCCCCCGGAACGGCAGAGCGAACCCTATCCGTCGCAGTACCCCGTTGAACGAGAATTGCCCGAACCGTTGACCTCCTGTCCAATGCTGCTGGATTTGGAGTTGTCAAACCTAAGGGACGGGTTGCGGCGAGAATTCAAAAATTCCGAAGCAAAGATCCGAAACCACGTATACCTGAGCAAGCGGTACCATGTCGCAACACTGTGCGGGGCGCTGATCGTGGCGGTACTTTCCGGTGTCATCTCACCTTACTTGGTCCGCGAAGTGGCATCGAACGACTGGAAGCGCACTCCGGTGAAGGAGGGGGTTCCTGCTGGCCCGCCGCCCGCCTCTGAAGCCACCTCGACTGGTGGCGGCGAAACGGCCAGCGGGAAAAAGCCGGCTCTTCCTGTCATAAAACCCGACTCGACAACCCCTTCGAATGCCAGCGGCCAAGCGGCTCAAACGAAAGAGGCAGGAGCGGATAAGGCAGCTTCCGACGCCCTGACCGTGTACCGGACCATTCAGGACCTTGCCAAAAAGCTCCCGCTCACCGCCGAGCCCCCTGCGGTAGGTTCCAAAGCAGATCCCCCGGAACAGGTTCTTAAAGACATTATCGCAAAAGCGCAGGCTGCCTTGGATATCTTGAACACGAAGCCAGGCGCAATCCAGACCGGACAGCAATGACGCGCGGCGTACTGCCGCCAGCAAGCGGCAATAGACATTGCGTTTGGCCCGCAGTCTTTGCACTCTCGGGCTTTCGGGAACGCGCGAGGACGGCATGAGCGGGCGGATTTTCATTGGGGCGGCGCCTGACGGGCCGCAGCATCTCCTTCTGGACAAGGCCAACCGCCACGGGCTGATCGCCGGGGCCACCGGGACGGGCAAGACCGTTACCCTGATGACCCTGGCACAGGAATTTTCCGCCGCCGGCGTCCCGGTGTTTGCCGCCGACGTGAAGGGTGACCTGTCGGGCATCGCCGCCGCCGGCGAGTCCAAGCCGTTCCTGGCCCAGCGGGCAATGGACATCGGGCAGCCGGAGCCGGAGTACGCGGGCAGCCCGGTGATCTTCTGGGACCTCCACGGCCAGAAGGGCCACCCCATCCGCACCACGATCTCGGAAATGGGACCCTTGCTGCTGTCCCGCCTGCTGGATCTGTCGGAGGCGCAGGAGGGCGTTCTGGGCATCGCGTTCCGGGTGGCCGATGACGAGGGGATGCTGGTTCTCGACCTCAAGGACCTGCGGGCGTTGCTCGATCATTGCGCCAAGAACGCCGCCGACATCGGCCGCCGTTATGGCAACGTCGCGGCGGCGTCGGTGGGGGCCATCCAGCGGCGCCTGCTGACCCTTGAGGGTGAGGGGGCGGACCAGTTCTTTGGCGAACCGGCGCTCGATATCCGCGACCTGATGCGGACGGCGGTGAACGGCAAGGGCTTCGTCAACGTGCTGGCGGCCGAGCGGTTGATCCAGGCGCCGCGTCTGTACGCCACCTTCCTGCTGTGGCTGCTGTCCGAACTGTTCGAGGACCTGCCCGAGGTCGGGGACGCCGACCGTCCCAAGCTGGTCTTTTTCTTCGACGAGGCGCACCTGTTGTTCAAGGACGCCCCGGCGGCGCTGGTCGACAAGGTGACGCAGGTGGCGCGCCTTATCCGGTCAAAGGGCGTGGGCGTGTACTTCGTGACCCAGTCGCCGGGCGATATTCCCGATGACGTTTTGGGCCAGCTCGGCAACCGCGTTCAGCATGCCCTGCGCGCCTATACGCCCAAGGAACGGCGCAACATCCGCGCCGTGGCCGACAGCTTCCGGCCCAATCCGGCGTTCAAGACCGAGGATGCGGTACTCGACCTCAAGACGGGCGAGGCGCTGGTCAGCCTGCTGGACGCCAAGGGCGCCCCGGCCATCGTGACGCGGACGCTCATCCGGCCGCCCGCGTGCCGCCTCGGCCCGATCACCGATGCCGAACGCCAGGTCGTGCTGCGGGACAGCCCGGTGGCGCGCCTCTACGACATGCCGGTTGATCGCGAATCGGCCTATGAGATCCTCGCCGCACGGGCCGCGGAAGCGGTCAAGGCGCCGCCTCCGGCGCCGGCGCAAACGTCCGCCAAGAGGTCCGGGAGCGTGGTCGAAACCTTCGCCCGCACGGTCCTGCGCACGGTGGGGCAGCAGGTCGGCCGGGAGATCGTTCGCGGCGTCCTCGGATCTCTGTTCCGAAAACGGTAGGTCGTCGTGGCGGGCGGCCTCAGTCCTCGTCAGGCGCCCCGTCGCACGATTCGACCCGGTTGCGGCCCTGGCGCTTGGCGCGGTAGAGGGCGTTGTCGGCCCGGTCCATGAGGTCTTCCAGGCCCTGGTCGCCGTCCATCAGTTCGGCCACGCCGACGCTGACCGTCACCGCCCCCAGGCCCTCCACCCCGTGCGCCGTGGCGCCGACGGCGCGGCGCAGGCGCTCGGCGGCCTGGATGGCGTTGCCGGCTTCGGTTTCGGGCAGGACGACGGCGAATTCCTCGCCACCGATGCGGCCGAAGGTATCCACCTCGCGCAGCACCCGCCGCACCGACGCCGACACCGCGCGCAGCACCGCATCACCGGCGGCATGGCCGAACCGGTCGTTGACCGGCTTGAAGTGGTCGATGTCGAACACCAGCACCGACAGCGGATGGCTGAACCGCCGGGCGCGGCGCAGTTCCTGCCCGGCCAGATCCAGGAAATAACGCCGGGTGGCGGCGCTGGTCAGCTCGTCGGTGGTGGCCAGACGCTGCAACTCGATCTCCATGGCCTTGCGCTCGGAGATGTCGTTGAAGGTCGCCAGAATGCACGACTGCCCGGCGTACTGCATGACGACGCCCGACATAAGGGCCCAGAACGTCGTGCCATCGCCTCGGCGCAGGCGGATTTCCTCGTCGTCGAAGCGGCCCAGGTGGTCGAGCATGCGCAGCACGCGCTCGCGCTCGCGCGGGTCGTCGAAAAAGTCCGCCATGCGGGCCTCCTGGACGTCCTCGACCTGCTGGCCGAACAGTTCGCCGACCCGGCGGTTGGCATAGCGGACCAAAAGGTCGCCCTGACGGCTGATGAGAATGGGGAACAGCACCGCGTCGAGGATCGACTCGACGCGCTCGCGGTTGGCCGTGTGGTCGCGGATCCGCTCGCGGACCCGCGTTTCAAGCTCGTGGTTCAGGCGCATGAGGTTGACCCGCGCGCCTTCGAGTTCCAGCATCCGCGCATGGGCCCGCAGGGAGGCAGCGACCGCGGCGGCCATCAGGTCGGGCGACGACGACAGGGCGCCATGCACGCCGTCGATGTCCAGGGCCTCCAGGGTCGCCGGGTCGGGAACGACCTCGCCCCCGCCGCACAGCAGGATGCGGGCACTGGCATTGCCCAGGTCGGTGCGGATGTGCCGCACCACGTCGAGCGCCGTGGCGCCCCCGTCGAGGCGCAAATCCATCAGGCACACCGCGACACCGGGCATGGCGGCCAGAAGGCGCCGCGCCTGATCGGCCGACTGCGCGGCGGCGAACCGGACCGGACGGCCCCCGTGGTGCAATTGGCCCAGCGCCACCTTGGCCGCGTCATGCGCTGCGGCGCTGCCACCGACCAGAAGCACAAGCCATGACGGTTCGCCCGACGCGGCAGGGCTCATCGTCCCGCCCTTCATCGCCGGATCCTTCATGGCGAAGGTCTCGTCCTGCTGCATGGCATCCATACCCCTTTCCCCCGCGCCCGAAACCCGGGTTGGGCCGACTCAGTATCGCACGGAGGGGCAGGGGCCGCGCAACGTTTGAGTCGCAGTCTTGTCAGTTCGGTCATTTTTCCACGCTCGTTCGTTTTCGTGCGCCGTTGAACCGTTTAGGGTGGTGCGACGTTTGTCACCATGGGAGTTGCCGTGGGAGGTGGCGTGGGAGAGACCGCGACATATGGGCTGACCGTGGCGCGACGGGCGGCGGTGCTGGCCGGCGTCTGGGTGATCCTGGTCGAGGGACGCCCGGGCGACAGCCTTGTCGGCCTGCCGGTCGCCGTGGCGCTGGCCCTCTACAGCCTGCGCCTGAGCCCGCCCCGGGCCAGCCACACGTCCCTGCGCCTCCTGCCACTGCTTGGGCTGACGCCGCGCCTGATCCGACTGTCCCTGGCCGGCGGACTCGACGTCGCCTTGCGGGCGCTGCGCCGGCCGCCCGACCTGGACCCGGCCATGGTGGTCTATCCGCTCGACCCGCCGCATCCGGGCGTGGCCATCGGGCTGTCGGTGATGTTGACCCTGATGCCCGGCACCCTGGCCGCCGAGGTCGCCGAAGACAGCATTCTCATCCATGTCCTCGACCGCACGCAGGACGTGGAGGCCCAGTTGCGCCCCCTGGAAGACGGCTTGCGCCGGGGCCTGGATGCGCCGCCCCGCAACGGAGGGCGGCCATGAGCGGAGCACTGTCCGACAGTGCCGGGATCCTCGCGGTGTTCCTGCTGCTCAACATCCTGGCCGGGCTGGTCCGCGTGGTGCGTGGCCCGGCACCGGTGGACCGGATGCTGGCCGCGCAGTTGCTGACCACCATGGGCATTGCCGCCACGCTGGTCTTTGGCATGGCGACCGGGGCCGACGGGCTGCTCGATGTCGCCCTGGTCCTGGCGGTCCTCGCCGCGCTGGTCGCCGTGACCTTCGCCCGGCGCTTCCATGGCCGGCCCGATGATGATGCAGGGGAGGAGGACGGCGATGATTGACCTCCTCCGCGACGGCCTGACCATCCTCCTGCTGCTCGGCGGAGCGTTCTTCTTCGCCGCCGGAACCATCGGCCTGCTGCGTTTTCCCGACGTCTATTCCCGCCTGCACGCCCTGACCAAGGCCGACAACGTCGGGCTCGGACTGACCGTTCTGGCCTTCCTGATCCAGGCCGACAGCGTCATGCAGGGCCTGAAGCTGGTCCTGGTGTGGGCGCTGGCGGTCACCGCGTCGGCCACCATCGCCAATCTGTTCGCCAACCTGGCCCACCGCCAGGGCATCCGCGAATGGCGCAAGCCGGACGATACACCATGAGCACCCTGGCCATGAGTCCGCTGGCCACCACGGCGTTCGACGGCACGCTGGCCGTTCTCATCGCCTGGACCGCCTGGCAGAGCGTGACCAGCAGCGAGGTGTTCCGCGCCGTCGTGCTGTTCGTGGTGTTCGGCCTGCTTCTGGCGCTGGCCTGGCTGCGCCTGGGCGCGCCCGACGTGGCCCTGGCCGAGGCCGCCGTGGGCGCCGGGCTGACCGGCGTCCTGTTGCTCGAATCGCTCGGCCACCTGCGCCGCAACAAGACCGTGGAGCCGCCGGAAACCGCCGGGCGGGGCCGCCTGCGCCGCTGGGCCGTGGGCCTGCCGGCAGCGGTGGCCGGGGGGCTTCTGGCGATGGTGGCCCTGCGCCTGGAGCCCCGGACGCCGGGCATCGCCGGACTGGTCGAACGGCACCAGGGGGAGACCGGCGTGGGCAATCCGGTCACCGCCGTGCTGCTCGACTTCCGCAGCGCCGACACGCTGCTGGAGGTGGTGGTGGTCCTGCTGGCCGTCATCGCCACCTACAGCCTCGTCCCGCATGGCCCCGGGCTTTATGGTCCGACGGTACGGCCGCCGGCGACCCTGCGACCGCCCCGCCAGCCGGTCCTGATCTGGTTCGTCCGCCGTCTGGCGCCGCTCGCCCTGCTGGTCGGCGCCTACCTGTGGTGGGTCGGCAGCAGCGCGCCGGGCGGTGCCTTCCAGGCCGCCGCCGTGTTCGCCGCCGTTTATGCCCTGCTGCGGGTGAGCGGGCTGGAGGCCGCGCCGCCGCCGAACGCCCGGCCGCTGCGCCTGCTGATGGTGGCCGGCAGCGTTGCCTTCGTCTGCCAGGGCCTAGCCATGATGGCGGCAGGGCGCGCCTTCCTGGACCTGCCCGAAGCCTGGGCCTATGGCCTGATCGTCAGCCTTGAGGCCGTGCTGGCGGCGTCGCTGGCGGCCTGCCTGATCGCCCTGGTGGCCGGGGCGCCGCGCCCGCCCCGCCTTTCCCGCCCGCAACGGGAGTTACCGTGATGTTCATCATCCTTGGCGCGGTGCTGTTCGCGCTCGGCCTGTATGGCGCCTTTGCGCGGCGCAACGTGGTGCTCAAGCTGGTGGCCGTCAACATCGCGTCCAGCGGCGTGTTCCTGGTCGTCGTCAGCGCCGCCCCCACTCTGCCCGACGGCGGCACCGACCCCCTGCCGCAAGCTCTGGTGCTGACCGGGATCGTCATTTCGGTCGCCGTCACGGCCTTCGGTCTGGCCCTGGCCCGCCGCCTGGCCACCGACGAGGGCCGGGCCACCCTGGACGACAAAGAAGACTCCTCATGAGCCTCGCCCCCCAGGTCCTCCCGTGGGCGGCGGCGCTGGCCCTGGCCCTGCCGCTGCTGGCCGGCGCGGCGTGCTTCGTGGTCGGCGGGCGCACGGCGGCGGCCCTGGCCCTGGGCGTCGCCGTGCTGAGTTCCGCCGCCGGCCTCGTGCTGGCCGCCGGCGTTGCGGATGGGGGCGTTCAGCGCCTGGCCCTGGGCGGATGGGCGCCGCCGCTCGGCATCGCCTGGCGCATTGACGGCGTGGCCGCCCTGGCGGTGGCCCTGACCGGGTTCATCTTCGCCGCCGTCCTCGTCCATGCCGAGAAATCGCTCGACCTGCTGCGCGGCGAGGGCCTGTCCGAGGCCTTTCGGCCGCTCGCCCTGGTCCTGCTGGGCGGCCTGAACGCCCTGTACATGGCCAACGACGTGTTCAACCTGTATGTCACCCTGGAGCTGGTCACCCTGGCCGCCGTCGGCATGGTGGCCCTGGCCGGCGACTCCGCCGCCGCCTTGCGCTACCTGCTGGTCGGGGTGATCGGCGCGCTGGCCTACATGCTGGGCTGCGGCCTGCTGTACGCGGCCTTTGGCACGCTCGACCTGGACCTGCTGGCCGGGCGCGTTCAGCCCGGCGGGACGGCCGGCGCGGCGCTCGCCCTGATGATCGTCGGGGTGATGGCCAAGGGTGCGCTGTTTCCCCTGCACGGCTGGCTGCCGCCGGCCCACGGGTCGGCCGTCGCGCCGGCCAGCGCCCTGCTGTCGGGGGTGGTCGCCAAGGGCGGGTTCTATGTCCTGCTGCGCCTGTGGCTGGACGTCTTTCCGGCCACCGGGGCGGCACCGGCGGCGGCCCAGATCCTGGGCACGCTGGGCGCCCTGGCCGTGCTGTGGGGCTCCCTGCAGGCCATTCGCCAGACCCGGCTGAAGGTGCTGCTGGCCTACTCGACCGTGGCCCAACTGGGATACCTGATGGTCAGCCTGCCGCTGATCGCCACGGCGGCCGGCCATGCCAGCGGGCTGGCCGGGGCGCTGCACCTGATGGCGTCGCACGCCTGCGCCAAGGCCGCCATGTTCCTGGCCGCCGGGTCGTTGATCGCGACGCGCGGCCATGACTGCCTGGCCGACCTCAAGGGGGCGGCGCACGACCATCCGATGACCGCCTTCACCCTGGGACTGGCCGGCATGACCTTGATGGGCCTGCCGCCCAGCGGCGGGTTCATCGCCAAGTGGCTGCTGCTCGACGCCAGCCTGCGCAGCGGGCAATGGTGGTGGGCCGCCGTCATCCTGGGCGGCAGTCTGCTGGCCGGGGTCTATGTGTTCCTCGCCGTGTCGTGGTCGATGTCGCGACCGCCGGGCGAGCCGTCCGATTCCCAGCCGCCGCCCCTGCCCCGCCGCCTGGAGTTCGCCGCCCTCGCCCTGGCGTTGGTGGCGATGGCGCTCGGCCTCGTCAGCGCGGAGCGCATCCCATGACGCTGCTCCCCTGGTCGCAGGCCGCGCCGCTGCTCATGCTGTTCAGCTCGTTTCTGGCCGGCATCATCATCTTCACCCTGGACGAGCAGCGCCACGTCCTGCGCGCCACCCTCAACCTGGGCGCGGCGGCGGCCAAGCTTGTTCTGGTCGGCGTGGTGCTGGCCGGAGTCGCCGCCGGGCAGACGTTCGAGGTGGCGTGGCCGCTGGTCGGCGGCTTGGACCTCATCCTGCGCATCGACCCCCTGTCGATGCTGTTCATCACCCTGTCGGCGTTCCTGTGGTTCGTCACCACGGTCTACGCCATCGGCTACCTGGAGGGCTCGCCGGACCGCTCCCGATTCTTCGGGTTCTTCAGCCTGTGCGTGACCGCCACGGTGGGCATCGCCCTGGCCGGCAACCTGCTGACCTTCTTCTTTTTCTACGAGCTTCTGACCCTGTCGACCTATCCGCTGGTGGTCCATCGCGGCACCGCCGAGTCCCTGCGCGCCGGGCGCATCTACCTGATGTATGCCCTGCCGGCCAGCACCGCGCTGCTGGCCGGCATCGTCGGGCTGGCCGTGCTGACCGGGCATACCGAGTTCTCTCCCCGAGGGTCCGGCCTGGCCGGAGTGCCCGTGGAGGACCATGGGTTTGAACTGCGCCTGATCTTCGTGCTGCTGATCGGCGGGCTGGCCGCCAAGGCCGCGCTGCTGCCCCTGCACGGCTGGCTGCCCCAGGCGATGGTCGCCCCGGCCCCGGTAAGCGCCCTGCTGCACGCCGTCGCCGTGGTCAAGGCCGGGGCGTTCGGGATCATGCGCGTGGTCTATGACGTCTATGGCCTGGAGCTATCCTACGACCTCGGTCTTAGCCAGGGGCTGGCCGTCCTGGCCGCCGCCACCATCCTCTATGGCTCGGTGCGCGCGCTGGCCCAGGACGACCTGAAACGGCGGCTGGCGTGGTCCACGGTCAGCCAGGTGTCCTACATCATCCTGGGCGTGGCGCTGGCCGGGCCGACCGCGACGCTGGGCGGGCTGGTCCATCTGGTCCACCAGGGCATCATGAAGATCACCCTGTTCTTCTGCGCCGGCAACATCGCCGAGACGCACCACGTCCACAAGATCGCCGAGATGAACGGCATGGGCCGCCGCATGCCTTGGACCATGGCGGCCTTCACCATCGCCGCGCTGGGCATGATCGGGCTGCCGCCGACCGCCGGCTTCATCAGCAAGTGGTTCCTGGGAGTCGGCGCGGTCGAGGTCGGGGCGTGGTGGGTGCTGGTCGTGCTGATGGTGTCCAGCCTGCTCAACGCGGCCTATTTCCTGCCGTTGGTCTATCGTGCCTGGTTCCTGCCGCCCGACGACGCCACCGCCGGGCGGGCCGACGCCAAACTGACCCTGCTGGTCCCCGCCCTGGTCACCGCGGCGCTGACCATCCTGCTCGGACTTTTCGCCAACACGCCCTTCACGCCGCTGGCCTGGGTGCGCCTGATCGCCGAAGCGGACCATATCTGAGGGCCGCATCTGAGGGCCGCGCCCCCTGTGCATCCCCTGTGTGTCCCCTGAGGCACACTTTTGAGTCTTTTCATGCAATTCAATGCGTGCGGTGCACAAGAGCGTTGCCGCACTGCCACACCACGCGACAATCATGCCACATGAGTCTTAGTTCCCTCTCCCCACCGAAGGACTCACCGTTGTAATATCATTCTCGAAGACGCGGAGTTCCGCCGTGACGGTCGTCACCGCCAGCCGCGGCACCATAAAACAAGAATCATGCGAGGACATCTCATCATGGCGCGGAAACTGGTTGAACTCGGCCAGCGCTTCCGGGAAGCGGACAAGCCCCGTTCCCTGTGGGAGGTCGAGTTCCTCTACAATGACGGGCATGGCGTTCCGCACGCCCGCCTCCGCAATTTGCTGACCAAGGTCGATGAGCGGACCTACTCCTGTTCCGTCATCATGGACACCAAGCGTTTCAAGCCGGTCGTGGCCGAAACGCCCTAGCACTGCCGGAGCGTCGTCGCCCGACGCTCCGTAATCCCAGAAAGACCTCTGCCAACCGGCGCCAGGCCCCCAGCCCTGGCGCCGGTGGTCTTTTGGCATGCCGTTTCCTGAGGTAGCCTGTTGGCGAACCGCACGAAGGGACCGCCCCATGCCTCCCATGCCCCCCATCAACCTGGCCTCCGACAACGTGGCCGGATGCTGCCCGGCCATCCGCAAGGCGCTGGACGCCGTGGCCGACGGCACCGCCATGCCCTATGCCGCCGATCCGTGGACGGCACAGGCCGAGGCCGCCCTGCGCGAAACCTTCGAGGCGCCGAACCTGCGCGCCTTCCTGGTCACCACCGGGACCGCCGCCAACTCCCTGGCCATGGCGCTGCTGACCCCGCCGTGGGGCGCCGTGCTGTGCCACGCCGACAGCCATATCAACACCGACGAAGGCGGCGCCCCGGAGTTCTACACCGGCGGCGCCAAGCTGCTGCCGGTCGCCGGGGCGGCCGGCAAGGTGACGCCCGAGGCCGCCGCCGTCATCGCCGACAAGGCCGGATCGCGCGGCGTCCACCGGGCTCCGCCGACCGTGCTCAGCATCACCCAGGCGACCGAGGTCGGCACCCTGTACCGGTTGGACGAGATCGACGCCCTGGCCGCCTTCTGCCGCGAACGCCGCATGGCCCTGCACATGGACGGCGCCCGCTTCGCCAACGCCGTCGCCAGCCTGGGCTGCAGCCCGGCCGAGGCGACGTGGAAAGCCGGTGTCGACGTGCTGTCCCTGGGCGCCACCAAGAACGGCGCCTGGGCGTGCGAGGCGTTGCTGGTGTTCGACCCCGAGAGGGTGGAAGGCCTCGCGCAGCGCCGCATGCGGGCGGGACACCTGCTGTCCAAGGGCCGGTTCCTGGGCGTCCAGATGGAGGCCTACCTGAAGGACGGCCTGTGGCTGGACAACGCCCGCCATGCCAACGCCATGGCCGGCCGCCTGGCCGACGGACTGCGCGCCGCCGGCTATCCGCCGACACTGCCGGTCGAGGCCAACGCCGTCTTCGTCGCCCTGCCGCCGCCGGTGCGGTGCCGGCTGGCCGACGCCGGCATCATCGCCGCGCCCTGGCCCGACCTGTCGCCCGACACCCTGCGCTTCGTCGCCGCCTTCGACACCCCGGCCGAGGTCGTCGACCGGGTGGTGGAGGTGGTTGCGACCGGGGCTTGAGGCGGAGAAGTGAAGCGGGGAAACACAGAGAACACAGAGAGTGCGGAGTGGCGCCGCAGGCAATACATCATGACAGACGCTTGATGCGCTGCGCGCGGCTTTTCACGGGGTCAAGGTCCGATGGCCATCAGGCGCTATCAAAAGGCCGGGCTCTGCCCGGACCCGCCAGGAGACGCGGTCTCCTGGACCTCGGGAATTGGCTGCGGACCACTGCCGCGCGCAGCGCAATTAAAGCGGTTTGCGTTTAACTTGACGCATTGGTCCGCTGTCGCGGATGGCTGCCGCCGGCCTGGAGCACCGCTCCAGACCTCCCTTATTTCTTGAAGAAGAAAAAGGGGTTTGGGGCCTGCCCCAAGC
>JAWLDH010000012.1:0-104321 GCA_041686745.1 Rhodospirillaceae bacterium
GATGTTCTTCGCCGCGCCTTCCTGGGCCAGGGCCTTGGTGAAGCCGTGGATGCCGGACTTGGCGGCGGCGTAGTTCACCTGGCCGTACTGGCCGGCCTGACCGTTGATCGAGCCGATGTTGACGATGCGGCCGAAGTTGCGCTCACGCATGCCGTCGATGGCCAGGCGGCACATGTTGAAGCAGGACGTCAGGTTGGTGTGGATGACCTGCTCCCACTGCTCGTAGGTCATGCGGTGCAGGGTGGTGTCGCGGGTGATGCCGGCGTTGTTGACCAGCACGTCGACCGGGCCGAGGTCTTCGGCGATCTGCTTCATGCCGGTTTCGCACGCCTTGAAGTCGGAGACGTCGAACTTGAAGGCCCGGATGCCGGTTTCCTGTTCGAACGCCTTGGCGGCTTCGTCGTTGCCCGCGTAGTTGGCGGCCACGGTGTAGCCCGCGTTCTTGAGCGCCACGGAAATGGCTCGCCCGATGCCACGGGTCCCGCCCGTCACAACGGCAACACGACCTTGTGCCATACTTCGTCTCCCACTTTAAATCTTCTTGGTGCGTCGAGCGGCGGCCGACTCGTCCTGCCGCGTGTGCAGTGTAGCGTAATTTAGGCGCCTGAAAACATCCAAAAACTGAAACATTCTTCCACGCAATTAACCGCAGGGGGCGAGTGGTGTCGTGCATGACAGCTTGAGGGCTGTTTTGTCGGATCATCCTCTTTCGCACTGCAGCACGAGGTGCCGCGCCGGGCGCTCAGCACATCTGGAACACCCGAAAGGCGTAATGGTTCCGCTGCCCCGAATGCTACTTGCACATCTCGGTCAGCGCGGCCGAGGACTCTTCGACCGCCTGGTGGTCGTGCAGCACCTCGATCTGGCGGAAGACGCCGCGCCCGGCCTTGGCGGACACCAGCTCGGCGATGCGGTCGCGGATCTTGGCGATGTCGTCGTATTCCTTGCGGGTCGGCGGCGCGCGGTTGAAGTCGACGACGATCCAGTCGGTGACGTGCGGGGCCAGGACGCAGGCCTCGAACCGGTGCTCGCTGCCGGGGTGCATCCGTATGGTCATGCCGAGGAAGATCGGGCGGCCGCCGCGTCCTTCGCGCTGCACCGGCACCCACACCGGCTCCGGCTGGATGTAGTTGCCGGCCACGCTGTCCGCGTCGATGCGCTGCTTGCTGGCCTTCTGTCCGCCGGACGCCGCTTCGGCCGCAGGGGCCGCCAGGGCCGCCGTGGCGAGGGCCAACGCCGCCAGCACGGTCATGCGCATGGCCATCAGGTCCCTGCCGCCACGGCGGCGGCCTGCCCGGTTGCCTGGTCAAACGCCTCCAGGGCCTGGGCGCCATAGACCATGGACGGCCCGCCGCCCATGTAGATGGCCATGCCGATGGTCTCGGCGACTTCGGCGCGGGTGGCGCCGTGGTGCACGCAGGCCTTGACGTGGAAGGCGATGCAGCCGTCGCAGCGCGCGGCGATGGAGATGCCCAGCGCGATCAGTTCCTTGGTCTTGGGGTCGAGCGCCCCGGCCGCCGTGGCGGTCTGGGCCAAGCCGGAGAATGCCTTCATCACGTCAGGAATGCCGCCGCGCAGGTCCTTGATGTTGGCGGTCAGTTCGTCGGCGATGCGGGTCCAGTCCTTGTGCATGGTCGAGGGGGCTCCGTGTTAGCGTCTGTCGCGGAAGAAGTTCCGCAGGAGGGTGCCGCACTCGTCCTCGCGCAGGCCGCCGTAGACGTCCGGCGCGTGGTGGCAGGTGGGCTGGGTGAACAGGCGCGGTCCGTGCTCGACCCCGCCGCCTTTGGGATCATAGGCGCCAAAGTAGAGTCGGCGCACCCGAAACAGCGAGATGGCCGCCGCGCACAGGGCGCAGGGCTCCAGCGTCACCCACAGGTCGCAGCCCGGCAGGCGCGGCTCGCCGACCAGGGCGGCGGCGGCGCGCAGGGCCAGAAGCTCGGCGTGGGCGGTGGGGTCGTTGAGTTCCTCGGTCCGGTTGCCGGCCCGTGCCAGGATACGCCCGTCGCGCACCACCACGGCGCCCACCGGCACCTCGCCACGGGCGGCGGCGGCGCGGGCTTCGGCCAGGGCTTCGGGCATGAACGAGGGCGGCTCCATCATGAACCGCAGGGTCGGGGGCGGAGGGCGCGGCGTCAAGCCCCGCATTTCGCCCGACGGGAAGTCCCGTATTTAATTGCCCCGGGACGGCTTGAAGGCTATCTAATGTCCTGCTGCGGTGAACTCGTTCTCGCGGCAGGATGCGGCGTGCTCTCCCTATAGGGCTGCCCCTGGCGCCTGGACGCCGCGAGTGAAACTAAGGACCCATGAAAAAACCTGTCATCGGCATCCCCCTCGATAGCGAGGATGGCGGCGGCTATTCCAAGCTGCCGTGGTACGCATTGCGCAAGAACTACTGCGACTCGGTGGTCGCGGCGGGCGGCATTCCCCTGCTGCTGCCCCACGCGCCGTCCCTGGTCGAGGAGTACATCTCGCGGCTGGACGGCCTGCTGGTGGCCGGCGGGGCGTTCGACATCGATCCCGCGCTGTTCGGCGCGACCGACCGCCACGCCACGGTGACCCTCAAGTCCGGGCGCACCGACTTCGAGTTCGGCATCACCCGCGCCGCCATCGACCGCGACATGCCCGTGCTGGGCATCTGCGGCGGGCAGCAGTTGCTGAACGTCGTGCTGGGCGGCACGCTCATCCAGCACATCCCCGACGAGGTGGCCGCGTGCCTGGCCCACGAACAGCCCAACCCCCGCGACGAGCCGGGCCACAGCGTGCGTGTCAAAGCCGGCAGCCTGCTGCACCGCATCGCCGGGGTTGATGAAATTGCGGTCAACTCGGCCCATCACCAGGCGGTCAAGGACGTCGGCCCCGGCGTGATCGTGTCCGGTGTGGCCGAAGACGGCGTGGTCGAAGCCATCGAGCTGGCGTCGGCCCGTTACTGCCTGGGTGTGCAGTGGCACCCCGAATATCACGTCAGCCCGGCCGACGGCCTGATCTTTGACACTTTCCTGGCGGCCTGCGGACGATGAACGACGATATTCCCGATACTTCTGAAGACACTCCCGATAGCGGCGAAGCCGGCGAGCGCATCGCCAAGGTGCTGGCCCGTGCCGGCATCTGTTCGCGCCGCGACGCCGAAAAGATGATCGACAGCCGGCGCGTGGCGGTGAACGGCAAGGTGCTGACCGGCCCGGCCGTCAACGTGACCGCCGACGACGTGGTGACCGTGGACGGCGCCCCGCTGAAGTCGGCCGAGCCGGCCCGCCTGTGGCGCTACCACAAGGCGCCGGGCATCATGACCACGCACAAGGACCCGCAGGGCCGGCCGACGGTGTTCGACCGCCTGCCGCGCGAAATGCCCCGCGTCATCAGCGTCGGCCGCCTGGATTTGAACTCCGAGGGCCTGCTGCTGCTGACCAACGACGGCGAACTGGCGCGCGCGCTGGAACACCCGTCGCGCGGCTGGATGCGCCGCTATCGGGTCCGCGTCTATGGCCGGGTCGATGAGAAGCGCCTGCAGTCGGTGGCCAACGGCGTGACCATCGAAGGCGTGCGCTACGGCCCCATCCAGTGCGAACTGGACCACCAGCAGGGCAGCAACGCCTGGATCGTGGTGTCCATCGCCGAGGGCAAGAACCGCGAAGTGCGCCGCGTCATGGAGCACCTGGGCTACACCGTCAACCGGCTGATCCGCGTGTCCTACGGGCCGTTCGCGCTCGGCCGCCTGCCGCGTGGCGAGGTTGACGAGATCTCTGGCAAGGTGCTGCGCGACTACCTGGGCGGCCTGGGCGACGCCGTGCCGCCGGAACTGCGCCGCGGCAAGGTGCAGACCGAAAAGTGGGCCAAGGCCAAGCCGAAGACCGTCAAGCCGGGCGAACGGGCGCGCGAACGCGCCATCGCGCGCGGCGAGGGCTTCAAGAAGGGCCAGTCGACCAGCAAGTATGCCGTGCCGGCCGAGCCCGAAGCCACCATTCCCCAGGCGAAGCTGTCCGATGGGCGGGTCGGCGACGACCGCTCGACTCCCCGTGCCCGGGTCGAGGAACGCCCGTTCTGGCAACGCGCGCCGGGCGAGGGCGAGGACCGTCCCAGCCGTCCCCAGGGCCGCCCGTACGAGGGCAGCAAGCCGTCCAACCGCAAGCCGGCCGAGGGTGAAGACCGCCCGCGCCGCCCGTACGAGGGCAGCAAGCCGTCGAACCGCAAGCCGGCCGAGGGCGAAGACCGCCCGCGCCGTCCGTACGAGGGCAGCAAGCCATCGAACCGCAAGCCTGCGGCCGAGGGCGAGGACCGTCCGCGCCGTCCGTATGAAGGCAGCAAGCCGTCGAATCGCAAGCCTGCGGCCGAGGGCGAGGACCGCCCGCGCCGTCCGTATGAAGGCAGCAAGCCATCGAACCGCAAGCCTGCGGCCGAGGGCGAGGACCGTCCGCGCCGTCCGTATGAAGGCAGCAAGCCGTCGAATCGCAAGCCTGTGGCCGAGGGCGAGGACCGTCCGCGCCGTCCGTATGAAGGCAGTAAGCCGTCGAACCGCAAGCCGGCCGAGGGCGAGGACCGTCCCCGGGACGACAAGCCCCGCGACCGCAAGCCGGGTGAGGGGCATCCGCGCAGCCGTGACCGTGCCGAGGACCGTCCCCGGGATGACAAGCCCCGCGACCGCAAACCGGCCGACCGCAAGCCAGCCGACCGCAAACCGGCCGAGGGCCGGCCGTCCGGTCCCCGGCCTTCCGGTGGTAAACCGGCTGGCGGCAAGTCCCCCGGCGGTAAATCCATCGACCGCCGCGCGCATGGCCCCAGCGCCGGGCCTCGCAAGTCACCGACCCGCAGACCGAAGGACGACCGTTGATGCGTATTGTTGCCGGGCGCTTCCGGGGCCGCCGCCTGAACTCGCCCGAGGGCAAGGAGGCGGTGCGCCCGACCTCCGACCGCGCGCGCGAAGCCATCTTCAACGTGCTGATGCACCGCTTCCAGGGGCGCGGCTTCAGCCTGATCGGGGCGCGGGTGGTCGATGCCTTCGCCGGCACCGGAGCGATGGGGCTTGAGGCCCTGTCGCGCGGCGCCGCCCACGTCACCTTCCTGGAAAACAACCGCAGCGCCCTGGCCGCGCTGAAGGCCAACGTCCAGGCCGTCAACGCCGAGGGCGAAACCCGCATCGAACAGACCGACGCGACGCGCCCGCCCCGGCCGACCCAGCCGTGCCAACTGGCCTTCCTCGATCCGCCCTACGAGGGCGAACTGCTGGAACCGGCCCTCGCCGGGCTGCTGTCCGGCGGCTGGCTGGCGCCGGGTGCCATCGTGGTGTGCGAAGGCCCCATCACCTTCGACCTGACCGCCCCCGAAGGCCTGGAACACGTCGATGAACGCCGCTATGGCAAGGCCAAGGTGACGTTCCTGCGGGTTCTGTAAAGCGAAGGGATTTACCACAGAGGCACAGAGACACAGAGAAAGTCACAGAGGTCTCGGAGCAAATGTCCGCGCGCAGCGCATTAATACCTGACGTGGGATTACCGCCTGCGGCGCTGTGGCCCCTCAATCTCTGTGTCTCTGTGCCTCTGTGGTTCCCCGCTTCACTTCACACCACCCCCGCCTTGCGCAACACCTCCAGCCTGTCTGCATCCACCCCCAGCACCTCCCCCAGCACCGCGCCCGTATGCTGGCCCAGCGTCGGCGGGGCGGTGGCCTTATCGAGGGGCGTACCCGAATACCGGATCGGGCAGGCCACCTGCTCGACCGTGCCGCCGGTCGGGTGGGGCAGGGTTTGGCGCAGGCCCCGGTGTTGCACCTGGGGATCGGCGAATACCTGATCGAGGGTGTTGATCGGGCCGCAGGGCACGCCAACGGCCTCCAGCGCGGCCAGCCAGTCGGCGCTGGTGCGGGTGGCCAGAACGTCCTCCAGCATGGGCACCAACTCGGCGCGCCCGCCGACGCGCTGGGCGTTGGTGCGGAAACGCTCGTCTTCCGCCACGCCGGCGACCTTGCAGAAGCGGGCATACTGGGCGTCGTTGCCGACCGCCAGGATGATGTGCCCGTCGGCGGTGGCGAACGCCTGATAGGGCACGATGTTGGGATGCGCGTTGCCGAGCCGCGACGGCGCCGCACCGGTGGTCAGGTAGTTCATGGCCTGATTCGCCAGCATGGCGACCTGGCAGTCGAGCAGGGCGAGGTCGATGTGCTGGCCTTCGCCTGTCCGGTCCCGGTGGGCCAGGGCGGCCAGTACGGCGTTCGAGGCGTACATGCCGGTGAACAGGTCGGCGATGGCGACGCCGACCTTGACCGGCGCGCCGTCGGGCTGGCCGGTCAGGCTCATCAGGCCGCCCATGCCCTGGATCATGAAGTCGTAGCCGGCGCGGTGGGCATAGGGACCGTCCTGGCCGAACCCGGTGATCGAGCAGTACACCAGCCGGGGGTTGACCTCCCGCAGGCTGGCGTAGTCCAGGCCGTACTTGGCCAGCCCGCCGACCTTGAAGTTCTCCAGCACCACGTCCGAACGGGCCGCCAGATCGCGGATCAGCGCCTGCCCCTCGGGCGCGGCCATGTCGATGGTGACCGACTTCTTGCCCCGGTTGGCCGACAGGAAGTAGGCGGATTCTCCCGTACCGTCCAGGTAGGGCGGCCCCCAGGCGCGGGTGTCGTCTCCGGCGCCCGGGCGCTCGACCTTGATGACCTCGGCCCCCAGGTCGGCCAGCAACTGGCCCGCCCACGGTCCGGCCAGGACGCGCGACAGGTCGAGGACCCGGATGTGGGCGAGCGGACCTGCCATCAGCCTGTGAAGGCCTGAATGCCCGTCTGGGCGCGGCCGAGGATGAGGGCGTGGATGTCGTGCGTGCCCTCGTAGGTGTTCACGGTTTCCAGGTTGACCATGTGGCGGATGACGTGGAATTCGTCGGAAATGCCATTGCCGCCGTGCATGTCGCGGGCCATGCGCGCGACGTCCAGCGCCTTGCCGCAGGAATTGCGCTTGATGAGGGACACCGCCTCGGGCGCCCACGACCCGTTGTCGATCATGCGGCCGACCTGAAGGCAGCCCTGAAGGCCGAGCGCGATCTCAGTCTGCATGTCGGCCAGCTTCTTTTGGATGAGCTGGTTGGCGGCCAGCGGGCGGCCGAACTGGGTGCGGTCCAGGGTGTACTGCCGGGCGGCGTGCCAGCAGAACTCCGCCGCGCCCAACGCCCCCCAGGCGATGCCGTAGCGCGCCTTGTTCAGACACCCGAACGGACCGCCGAGGCCGGTGGCACCGGGCAACAGGGCGTCGTCGGGCACGAAGGCGTCCTCCAGCACGATCTCGCCGGTGACCGAGGCGCGCAAGGACACCTTGCCCTCGATCTTGGGGGTGGAGAACCCCTTGGTGCCGCGCTCGACGACGAATCCCTTGATCTTGCCGTCATGGGCATCGGACTTGGCCCACACCACGGCAAGGTCGGCGATCGGGCTGTTGGTGATCCACATCTTCTGGCCGTTCAGCACGAAGCCGCCGTCGACCTTCTTGGCGCGGCTTTTCATGGCTCCGGCGTCGGAGCCGTGGTCGGGCTCGGTCAGGCCGAAGCAGCCGACCCATTCGCCGGTCACCAGCTTGGGCAGGTACTTCTTCTTCTGCTCGTCGCTCCCATAGGCGTGGATGGGGTGCATGACCAGCGACGACTGCACGCTCATGGCCGAGCGGTAGCCGCTGTCCACCCGCTCGACCTCGCGGGCGATCAGGCCATAGGCGACGTGGTTGACCGCCGACCCGCCGTATTCCTCGGGAATGGTCGGGCCGAGCAGGCCAAGGTCGCCCATCTCGGTCATGATCTCGCGGTCGAAGCGTTCCTCGCGGAAGGCGGTCAGCACGCGCGGCTGAAGCTTTTCCTGGCAGTAGGCGCGGGCGCTGTCGCGCACCATGCGCTCGTCGTCGGTAAGCTGCCGGTCGAGGAGGAAGGGGTCGTCCCACTGAAACATGCTGGCGGTCCTTTATGGGGTCAGGAGCAAGGCTCGTTGGTGTCTAAGATGGCCGTCCTGGCGCCGTCGGGCAACAGGCTGTCCAGGGTCCGGCAGAGATCGGCGATGCACACCTGATAGGGTGCCGCGTGTGGCGACAGGGGCAGGCTGAGGTGGGGCACCGTCAGGCCGGCGGACCGGTCGATCCACCAGCCGTCGGACAGCACCGCGCCCTCGGGCGGTTCCATGCCGGCGCCGCTGCCCTGGACGCGGCTTTCGACCAGCCGCAGGCCGTCCGGGGCAGGCTGCCAGCGTTCGCGCCACTCGGTGTGTTCGACCGAATGCACCCAGCGCAGCTCGAACCCCTCATCGGGCAGGGGCAGGCTCACGGCAATTCCGGCGCCCAGGATGCACAGCAGGCTCATGCGGCCTGAGCCTGCTTGCGGGCCCGCCACAGGTGCCAGGCGATCAGGGTGACGGCCAGGGCGAGGCCGACCTCGTCGGTGACCGGCTGGGCGACCACCAGACTGAAGGCGGCGGCGGTGGCCCACAGGCGCTCGACCCAGGTCATGCGGATGCTCAGGAAGCCGATGGAGGCGGCGCCCCACAGGCCGATGGCGATGACCGCCTTGACGGTGATGTAGAAGATCGCCACCCAACTATCGGACTGCATCATCAGGGCCGGGGCATAGACCGCCATGAACGGCAGCACAAACCCGGCGATGGCGATGCGCAGGCACCACACGCTGATTTCCATCGCCCCGGCCCGGGCGATGGGCGCGGCGGCGAAGGCGGCCAGGGCCACCGGCGGGGTCAGGTTGGCCATGATGCCGAAGTAGAACACGAACATGTGGGCCACCACGATGGGCACCCCAAGCTCGACCAGGATCGGCCCGGCGATGGAACTGGTGATGATGTAGTTGGGGATGGACGGGATGCCCATGCCGAGGACAATGCAGGTCAGCATGGTCAGGACCAGCGACAGGAACAGGCTGGTCCGCCCGACATCGACGATGGCGCCGCCCACGGTGACGGCCAGCCCGGTCAGCGACAGAACGGCGATGATGACGCCGACCACCGCGCAGGCGAGCCCGACGCCGACCGCGTTGCGCGCACCCTCGGCCATGCTGTCCAGGCACAGCCGGATGGTCGCCCGCCCGCCCGACCGGAAGGCCAGCGCCCCGACCAGGGCGGCAATCAACACGAACACCGCCATCGGCCCATAGGTGAAGAAGGCCGAGGCGGCGATGCCGATGAACACCCAGAACAGCATCTTCAGCGCCACCGGCCCGGCCTGCGCGGCGGCCGAGGATCCCAGGATCAGCACGATGGTCATCAGCAGGCCGATGGTCCCGGCGAACAGCGGCGTGTAGCCGGTGAACAGCAGATAGACCAGGATGACCAGGGGCAGCATCAGGAACCACTTGCGGCGGATGGCGCCCCACGGGCTGGGGCAGTCCTCCTTGGGCAGTCCGCGCAGGTGCGCCCGCCCGGCCTCCAGGTGGACCATCCACAGGACCGCGGCGAAGTACAGGACGGCCGGAATGGTCGCCGCCTTGACCACCTCCAGGTACGGCACGCCGACCGTCTCGGCCATGATGAAGGCCACGGCGCCCATCACCGGCGGCATGATCTGCCCGCCCATTGACGCCGTCGCCTCGACCGCGCCGGCAAAGGCCGGCTTGTAGCCAAAGCGCTTCATCAGCGGAATGGTGAACATGCCGGTGGTCACCACGTTGGCGATGCCCGACCCGGAAATCGTCCCCATGATGCCCGACGACACCACCGCGACCTTGGCCGGGCCGCCCTTGGTGTGGCCGACGGTGCCCATGGCGATGTCGTTGAACAGGCCGACCATGCCGGCCTGCTGCAGGAACGTGCCGAACAGAACGAACAGGAACAGATAGGTGGCCGACACGAAGATGGGGGTGCCGTAGATGCCCTCGGTGCCCAGGAACAACTGCATCAGGAGCTGCCCGGAATCGAATCCCCGGTGGTTGAACGGGGCGGGCAGCATGTGGCCGAAGAAGCCCCACAGCAGGAACACCCCGCACACCACGGCCAGCCCCAGGCCCATGGCCCGGCGGGCGCCCTCGAACACCAGGGCGATGGTGATGGTGCCGACGATCATGTCCAGGGTGGTCGGCTCGTAGCGCAGGATGATCTCGTCGGCCAGGACCAGGTGGTAGAAGGCCAGCACGAAGCCGGTGACCGCGAAGATCCAGTCGTACCACGGGGTGTGGCGGTCCTGCTGGGCGGTTGTGGCGCGCAGGGTCAGGAAGGCGACCAGCAGCAGGAAGCCGACGTGGATGGACCGCGCGATCAGGCTGGGCAGCGGCGTGAACGACGCGAACCAGATCTGATAGACCGAAAAGGCGATGGCGCACACATAGATGATGCGGGCGTTGAGACTGCCGTCACGGGTCGGATCGGGCGGCACTGCGGCCACCTCCACGGACGACGGGTCCGTCGGGGCCACCTTCGGCGGAGTTGTGGTCATGGTCGGATCCTGGCTGTGGCGCGCGCGGCGGTGGGAGCCGCTCTTTGGGCAGAACCGGTGCGCCGCCCCCGGATGGAGGCGGCGCGTGACGGACCGGTTACTGCGTCGCCATGCCCTTTTCCTTGTAGTAGCGCTCGGCGCCGGGGTGCAGCGGCACCGGCATGGCCTTCAGCGCGCCGTCCAGGGTGATGCCCTTGGCGGCGGCGTGGGCGTTGACCAGCGTCTCGCGGCTTTCGTGCAGGTTCTTGGTCATCTCATAGACCAGGTCCTCGGGCAGGTCGGCCGAGGTGACCAGGATGTTGACGATGGCCGCGGTCTGCACGTCCTCGGTCTGGCCGTCATAGGTGTTGGCCGGGATGGTGGCCGAGATGAACGCCGGGCTGCCGACCTTTGCGACCACGTCGGCGGGGATTTCCACCACGGTGATGTCCACGGCCGAGGCAAGGTCGCGGATGGACGCGGCGCCCAGGCCGACCGACTGCAGGGTGGCGTCGATCTGGCGGTTCTTGATGAGTTCCACCGACTCGCCGAACGGCAGGTATTCGGTGCGACCGAAGTCGTCATAGGACAGGCCGGCCGCGTTCAGCAGGCGGCGGGCGTTGACCTCGGTGCCCGAGCGCGGCGCACCAACCGACACGCGCTTGCCCTTGAGGTCGGCCAGCGTCTTGATGCCGGAGTCCTTGGACGCCACGATCTGGATGAAGTTGGGATACAGCGCGGACACGCCGCGGATCTTGTCGAGCTTCTTGTCGAAGCCGATCTCCTCGTCGCCTTCCCAGGCGCCGGCGACCGAATCGCCCAGGGCCAGGGCCAGTTCGCCACGGCCGTTCTGGATCAGGTTGAGGTTCTCGACCGAGGCGCGGGTGGACTGCACCGAGGCGCGCACGCCGTCGATCTTCTCGTTGTAGATCTGCGACAGCGCAACGCCGAGCGGATAGTACACGCCGCTGGTGCCGCCGGTCAGGATGTTGATGAACTGCTGGCCCTGTGCCGAAGCGGCGGCGGGAAGTGCGAGGGCCGCGGCAACAGCCAGGCCGATCATGGACTTGCGCATCAAGGAACGCTCCTCTCCGTTGATTTTTCTAGTTCATAATGCCGCCGCTCTTTTGCGGGGCGGTCATCCTTCCATTAAACGGACAGTAGCCACCGTTGTTCAACCCCTAATTCCGACAGGAGTGCAGGGGCTTAGGCCGAATGTACATCGGGCGGGCCCGCTTTTGGCAGGCCCGCCCGTGTTCCGTCCCTCGATGGATGCGCAATCAGCTTCCGGGTTTGGTGTCCACCGGCAGCGGCTGGGCCGGCAACTCGGGGTGGATGCCATAAGCGCCCTCAGGCAGCGAGTGGGCGACGCCCTTGTGGCAGTCGATGCAGGTCAGGTTCTCGTCCTGGGCCCGCACATGGTTCTCGCGGGCGCGCTTGTTCTGCAGCGACACGTCCATGGACATGAACTGGTGGCAGTTGCGGCATTCGCGGCTGTCGGTCGCCTTCATGGTGGCCCACACCTTTTCGGCCATGCGCAGGCGCTGGGCCTCGAACTTCTCGGGCGTGTCCACGGACCCCAGGGCCTTGTGCCACAGCTCGCGCGAGGCCTCGACCTTGCGCAGCATCTTGTGGGTCCATTCCTTGGGGACGTGGCAGTCCGGGCAGGTGGCGCGCACGCCGCTGGCGTTGGTGTCGTGCACGGTGCCGACGTATTCGACGTACACGTTGTCGCCCATCTCGTGGCAGGAGATGCAGAACGTCTCGTTGTTGGTGGCTTCCATCACCGTGTTGAAGCCGCCCCAGAACACGACGCCGCCGACGAACCCGGCCAGCAGCAGCAGGCCGAAGGACAGCATTCCGGCCGGCCGCCAGAACCAGCGCCACAGTCGTTTGATGATCTTCATGAAACTCCCCTCCTCAGGGACTGGCAGGCTCAGCGGGCCGGGGAAAAGGTGTTGTCGACCAGGTCAGGGGCGTCGGTCTGCGGCACATGGCACTGGGTGCAGAACCAGCGGGTCCGCGCCACGTCGTCCAGGCGGTTGCCCTCGCGGTCGATGTAGTGGGTTTCCGACACCTTGGGGGCGTTGAACTTGGTGTTGAACGGCCAGTCGTGGCAGCTCATGCACTGGTTGGTCTTGAGGTCGATCTCGTACTTGTCGATGCGGTGCGGAATGAGCGGCGGCTGCTGGCGGTAGTTGCGGGCGAACGGGCGGCCTTCCTCGATGCCGTGGATTTCCGGCCGGACGTCGCTTTCGTCAACGGCGGCGCCGCGCAGGGATTGCACTTCGTTGGCGACAACGGGCGCGCCCAGGCCGACCATGACCGTCAGAAGGACGGCCCCGGCGGCGGCGGCCATGAACTTGGTGAGCTTGCGCATCTCAGGGACTCCCATGAGGGTGAGGGACGGAAGAGCGGTCGAAACGATGGGTGAACGCGAACACGTCGCGGTGACAGACGTCGATGCAGCGTCCGCAGTTGGTGCAGTCGCCCGACAGGATGACCGGCGTGGACCCGGCGGCGCCCTTGAGCACCGGGGTCAGGACGTGCGGCTCCGGGCAGACGTGGTAGCAGGCCTGGCACTGGTCGCAGGCCGCGCGGTTGCGGCCGGAAACGCGGGTCAGGCTGGCCGCCCCGATGAGGCCGTAGGTCGCGCCCATCGGGCACAGGTGGCCGCACCAGCCGCGGTTGGTGATGAAGGTGTCGAACAGCACCACGCCGACGATCAGCATCCAGGCCAGCGACCCGGCCAGGAAGATGCCGAACACCAGTTCGCGGTGCAGCAGGGTGACGGGGTTCAGGGTTTCCCACGCGATCACGCCGGTCAGCGCCGAGACACCCAGGATGGTGCCCAGCAGCCACCACCGGGCGGCGCGCGGGATCGGCAGGCTGCCCTTGATGTCCAGGCTGACGCGGGCGGCATGGGCGCCGTCGGTCAGCAGGTTGACCGGGCAGATCCACGAACAGAACGACCGTCCGCCGACCACCATGTAGGCGACCACCAGCAGCACGACGCCGATCCAGGCGCTGGTCGCCAGGGCATGTCCGGTGACCAGGGACTGCAGGAACACCAGCGGGTCGGTGAACGGCACGGTGTCGAACAGCGTGCTCGACGCCAGGGTGCCCTTGAGCACCCACAGGCCGAGCAGGGGACCGCTCAGGAACAGGCCCAGCACGCCCAGTTGGGTGGCGCGGCGCAGCAGCAGCCACTTGTGGGCCGCCAGCCGGCCCTTGGCGGACACCGCCAGGGCGGCCGGGTGCTTGCGGGAGACCGGGTTGGGCGCGCTCATGGCTTGAACCCCTTCAGTCCGCCGGTCGTGGGATCACGGGTCGGCAGGGTCATGGTGTCGGGGATGAGGGACTCGCCGGCGCGGCGCTTCTCCTCCCAGCCCAGGCGGTAATGGTCGGCCGACGGGGCGCTGGCCAGGTCGCGCGGCAGCACCTTGATGGCCGCGGCGCCGGGCAGGACGCAGGACTTCTCGCACTTGCCGCAGCCGGTGCAGCGGTCGGCGATGACGAAGGGTTCGAAGATGGCGTGGGCGCCGGTGCGGGTGTTGGGCGTGCTGACCAGCGTGATCGCCTCGTCGATCAGCGGGCAGACCCGGTAGCACACGTCGCAGCGCAGGCCGAGCAGGTTGAGGCAGGTCTCGCGGCCGACCAGCACGGCGACGCCCATGTCAGCCTTGTTGATGTCGGTCAGCGCATGGTCCAGCGCGCCGGTCGGGCAGGCGACGACGCAAGGGATGTCCTCGCACATCTCGCAGGGAATATCGCGGGCGGTGAAGTACGGCGTGCCGACCTGGGCCGGGCCGCCCATGCCCGACAGCTTCAGGGTGTCATAGGGGCAGTCGCGGACGCACAGCCCGCACCGCGTGCAGGCGGCCAGGAAGTCGGCCTCGTCGGGCAACGCGCCGGGCGGCCGCAGCGCCGTGGCGGCGCGGCTTTCCTTCTGCGCACCCGCCAGGGCACCCAGGCCGAGCGCGAACACGCAGGCCGCACCGCAGGCCTTGGCCGCGCCGGCCAGCACGGCGCGCCGGCTGGAAGTTTTTGCGTTTGGTTCGTTCATGGCTCCGTTCCCCTCTGGAGAGGGGCGGGCGGCGGGAAGGTCCGCCGCCCGTCAGGTTAGGCTCAGGCCTTGACCACCTTGCAGACCGATTTCTTGAAGTCCGTTTCCTTGGAAATCGGGCAGGTGGCGTCCAGGATGAGCTTGTTGACCAACTGGCTCTCGTCGAAGAAGGGCATGAACACCATGCCGCGCGGCGGCTTGTTGCGGCCCCGTGTCTCGACGGTGGTCAGGACCTCGCCCCGGCTGTTGGACACCTTGACCGTCTGGCCGCGCCGCAGATCGCGGTCACGGGCATCGAGCGGGTGCATGAACAGAACGGCGTTGGGGAACGACTTGTGCAACTCCGGCACGCGGCGGGTCATCGACCCGGTGTGCCAGTGTTCCAGCACGCGGCCAGTGACCAGCCACAGGTCGTGCTCCTTGTCCGGGCTTTCGGCCGGCGGCTCGTAGGGCAGGGCGAAGATGACCGCCTTGTTGTCCTTGTGGCCGTAGAAGCTGACGCCTTCGCCGGCCTTGACGTAGGGGTCATAGCCTTCGCGGAAGCGCCACAGGGTTTCCTTGTCGTCGACCACCGGCCAGCGCAGGCCACGGGCCTTGTGGTAGTAGTCGAACGGCGCCAGATCGTGCGCCTTGCCGCGGCCGAAGGCGGCATATTCCTCGAACAGGCCCTTGTGGACGTAGAAGCCGAAGGCGTGGCTTTCGTCGTTGAGCTGGCCCTCGGACAGGTCGGACAGCGGGTACTTGTCGACCTGACCGTTGCCGTACAGCACGTCGAACATGGTCTTGCCGCGCAGCTCGGGGGCCTTGGCGAGCAGCTCTTCGGGCCACACTTCCTCGATCTTGAAGCGCTTGGAGAACTCCATGAGCTGCCACAGGTCCGAGCGCGCCTCGCCCGGCGGGGCAACCTGCTGGCGCCAGAACTGGGTGCGGCGTTCGGCGTTGCCGTAGGCGCCTTCCTTTTCCGCCCACATGGCGGTCGGAAGGATCAGGTCGCCCGACAGCGCGGTCACGGTGGGGTAGGGGTCGGACACGACGATGAAGTTGTCCGGGTTGCGATAGCCCGGATAGGCCTCGTCGTTCATGTTGGGGCCGGCCTGCATGTTGTTGGTGCACTGCACCCAATAGCAGTTCAGCTTGCCGTCCTTGAGCATCCGGTTCTGCAGCACGGCATGGAAGCCGGGCTTTTCGGGGATGGTGCCCTCGGGCAGCTTCCACAGCTTTTCGGACTTGGCGCGGTGGTCGGGGTTCATGACCACCATGTCGGCCGGCAGGCGGTGGGCGAAGGTGCCGACCTCGCGCGCGGTGCCACAGGCCGACGGCTGGCCGGTCAGCGAGAACGGACCGCAGCCGGGCAGGCTGATCTTCCCGGTCAGCAGGTGGATGTTGTAGACGAGGTTGTTGGCCCAGGTGCCGCGCGTATGCTGGTTGAAGCCCATGGTCCAGAAGGACACCACCTTGACCTTGGGGTCGGCATAGAGCTTGGCCAGCTCGACGAGCTGTTCGACCGGCACGCCGGAAATCTCGTGGGCCTTCTCGGCGGTGTACTCGGCCACGAAGGCCTTGTAGGCGGCGAAGTCGATGTCCTCGGCGGCGCCGGCATTGGCGGCCACGCCCTGCTCCAGGGCATGTTCGGGACGCAGGCCGTAGCCGATGTTGGTGACGCCCTTCTTGAACTTGGTGTGGGCGGTCACGAACTTCTCGTCCACCGCGCCGTTCTGGATGATGTAGTTGGCGATGAAATTGAGGATCGCCAGATCGGACTGCGGCGCAAAGATGATCGGCTGGTCGGCCAGTTCGAAGCTGCGGTGCTCGAAGGTGGACAGCACGGCGACCTTGCAGCCGGCGTGGGTCAGGCGGCGGTCGGTGACGCGCGACCACAGGATGGGGTGCATCTCCGACATGTTGGAGCCCCACAGCACGAAGGCGTCGGCCTGCTCGATGTCGTCATAGCAGCCCATCGGCTCGTCGATGCCGAAGGTGCGCATGAAGCCGGCAACGGCGGACGCCATGCAGTGGCGCGCGTTGGGGTCGAGGTTGTTGGACCGGAACCCGGCCTTCATCAGCTTGGCGGCGGCGTAGCCTTCCCAGATGGTCCACTGGCCGGACCCGAACATGCCGATGGCGGTCGGACCCTTTTCCTTCAGGGTCTTCTTCCACTTCTCGGCCATGATGTCGAAGGCCTCGTCCCAGCTGATCGGCTGGAAGTCGCCTTCCTTGTCGAACTTGCCGTTGGTCATGCGCAGCATGGGCTGGGTCAGGCGGTCCTTGCCGTACATGATCTTGGACAGGAAATAGCCCTTGATGCAGTTCAGGCCCTTGTTGACCGGGGCGTCCGGGTCGCCCTGGGTGGCAACAACACGGCCTTCGCGGGTGCCGATCAGCACGCCGCAGCCGGTGCCGCAGAACCGGCATACGCCCTTGTCCCAGGCGATGCCGTCGGTGCCGGGCACGGCGGCGTTCGCCAGCTTGGCAGGCAGGGTAAGACCGGCCACGGCCGCGGTGGCGGCGGCAGCGTTGGCTTTGATGAAAGTGCGGCGGGTGGTCAGCATGCCTCGATCTCCCCTTCCAGGGCTGTGGCGTCCTCGAACTGGTGGAAGACGAGAGCGGACGCCGCCACCCCGTCCCAATCGTTGAATTCCCGCAGCCGGTCGATGGCGGACGCCTCGGCGGTGTCCTCGATGACGACCACGATGCGGCCGTCCGGGCTGCTGGTATGCACTTCACAGCCGGTGGTGGCGTTCAGGCGCTCCATCACGGCGGGGCATTTTTCGGGCGTGGAATAGACCAGCACGCCGCAGATGTTGACTTGGTCGTTGGGCGTTTCGGGAATGGGCGCAGCCGGGGCCGCGCGGGTGTCGAAGCGGGTGACGCGCATGGTCCGGCCCTCCTCAGGCGGTGGTGATGGTGATGGCGTCGGCGGGGCAGGTGCCGATGCACGCCCCGCAGCCGGTGCAGGCGGTGGTGTTCAGGACCGGACGACCCTTGCCGCCGACGACCAGGCGGAAGCGGATGGCGGTGACGTCGCACTGCTCGGCGCAGATGCGGCAGACGACGCCTTGGTTGGCCAGGCAGCCGGTACCAATGGTCACGGTGTGGCGCCATTCGGGCTGGACGGCGCGATCCAGGGCGCGCGGCGCGCAGGCCTCGGCGCACAGCCCGCAACTGTCGCAGCCGGCGGTGGTGAAGCTGGTTTCGGGAAAGCCCGAGGTCAGTGCCAGGATGCCCTGCGGGCAGGCCCGCACGCAGTCGCCGCAGCCGGTGCAGGCGGCGACGAAGGCCGCCTCGCGCAGGCTCCACGGCGGCCGGATGGCCTCGGTCTGCCGCGCCCCGCCCAGCGCCCGAAAGAGGCCGCGGCGGGTCAAGGTTTCTGGCAGTACGTTGGTATTGGGTAGGGGCATTGGTACACCCATTGGCCTGTATTCGGCTTGGCCAAGAGTGCTGTATTCAGGGCGAAATATCAACTGAGTGATATTCTAAGGTATAAAGAACCCCGCCCTTTCGGGCGGGGTGTCAACAAGATCAGTCCGCACCGTCTGCAGTTCGGATTGCGGGTTATTCGCATTTGATTAGACGACTAACCTGGTCGGGTAGTCGCGGGTTCAGCCGCCCGCCACCGGCGGCCAGATGGCCAGGGCGTCGCCTTCGCGCACCGGGGTGGTGACGCGGGCTTCGGGGGGGACGAACACGCCGTTCAGCAGGACCAGATGGCAGTGCTGAAGCGGCAGGTTCAGGCTGCCGATCAGCCCGCCGACGGTGGTGGTTTCGTCGATCTGGATGGGGGCCGTGTTCTTCTCGGCCCCCGGAGGCAGGTGCTGGGCGAGGACGGAGTACAGCTTGATGGTGGCGGTCGGCATGGGGGTATCTCCTGGCCTATCCGCCGCCGCGCTGGAAGGCGCGGTCGAAGCGGGCGAGGAACGGGCGGCGGGCCGCTTCGGCCAGCCCGCCGAGGTCGAGGGTCACCAGGCAGCGCGGCATGGACAACAGCCCGGTCAGGCGGCGCGGCGGCTGCGGGGCGCAGCGCAGGACCACCGGGCCGTCGGCGGTGTCCACGCTGACCACGTCAACCCCGGCGGCGTCCCGCTCGGCCCGCCATGGGTGGCCGCGCAGGGCGGCCGGCAGGCTGTCGCGGAACTCCGCCGGGGTCAGCGCCATGTCTTTCTCTATCAGCATGGGGCGCGCGGCATCAGGGGAGTTGCGTCGCCCCCACATAGGCCTCGACCACCCGTTCGGGGTTGCGCAGCAGGATGTCCTTCCACGGCCCCAGGCGGGTCCGCGACTGGATGAGGCCGCGCAGCACGCCGACGTGGTTGGTCATGCCGACGCATTGGGCGCCGACCAGGACATCGTCCTCGAACTCCAGGCGCAGGTAGCGGTTGCCGTCGGCATCGACCATGCGCGCCTGCTCGCCGCCCTTGCCCTGCCACAGCCCAAAGGACGTGGAGATCAGGCCCAAGGTGTCGAGCACGTTCATGTTGATGCTGCCCTGATAGGGCGTGTCCATGCCGACCATGTTTTGCGCCGCCACCCGGCCATGTTCCGTGGCGGTCGGCTGGATGGCGTGGACGTGGCGCTCGCCGGTGGTCAGGTCGCGGCCCTGGGCGACGTCGCCGGCCGCCCACACGTCGGGCGCCGAGGTGCGCAGATGGTCGTCGATCAGGATGCCCTGGTCGGTGGTGATGCCCGACCCGGCCAGGAACTCGATGTTCGACCGCACGCCGGCCGAGATGACCACCAGATGGGCCGGCAGGACGTTGCCGGTCGACAGGGTCACCTCCAGGGTGTCCTCGCAGTCGCCGGTGGTGCAGCGGGTGATCTTTTCGATGCGCGTCTCGGTCAGGACGTTGACGCCCTTGGCGATGCACCAGCTTTTGAGCATGCCCCCGGCGATGTCGTCCATCATGCGCGGCACCATGCGGTCGCCCATTTCGACGACGGTCAGGTTGACGCCGCGCAGGGCCAGGGCCTCCAGCACGATGGACCCGATGAAGCCGGCGCCCATCAGCACCACATGGGCGCCGTCATGGACCAGATCGGCGATGGCACGGGCGTCGTCGAGGGTCCAGCAGGTGTGCGCGCCGGGCAGGTCGAGGCCTTCGATGGGCGGCCGAATGGGGCGCGCCCCGGTGGCGATGCACAGCTTGTCGTAGGCCACGGTCGAGCCGTCGGCCAGGGTCAGGGTCTTGGCGGCGGTGTCGAGGGTGGACACCTTCTTGCGCACATGCTCGATGCGCAGGTCGGCGAAATGGGTCGGGCTGCGGCGCAGGTGGGTGCCGTCCTCCCCGACCTTGCCGATCAGGAAGTAGGGGATGGCCATGCGCGAATAGGGCGTTTCGTTCTCTTCGCCGATCAGGGTGATGGTGGCGGCGGGATCGAGACGGCGCAGCGTCTCGGCGGCGGTCACGCCGGCCGGACCGGCGCCAACGACGACGTGGTGCATGGGGGAGGGCCTCCAAAAGGAAACCACCGCTCCCGCCTCTGCGTTGCAGGGTGGGAGCGGTGGGTTATGCGGCCTACAGGGCCAGGCGCTCGACGGTTTCGTTGGTCGGGATGCCGTCGGCGGTCCAGCCGCGAAGCTGGTAGTATTCCGGCAGCATCTTTTCCAGCGGGGCCACCATGCCCTTGGCCGGGCCGGTCTTGGCGGCGTCCTTGAGCAGGCGCTTGGGCAGGGTGTCGTCCTTGGCCGTCATGCCGGCGGCCAGGTTGAAGCGGCGCTCCAGGTTCCAGACGCGCTCGCCGATTTCGAGCAGGGACTCCGGGGTATAGGCCTCGCCGGTCGCCGCGGCGATCTGCGGGGCGATGTGCTCCAGGGTCCAGGCGAAGGTGGTGAACACGCAGATGCCGGCGCTGTCGACCGCCGCCGTGGCGTCCTGGAACGCCTTGACGAGGCCGGCCTTGCCTTCGTGGCTCAGCGGGTCGGTCTTTTCCGGAATGCCGAGGATTTCCGACGACACCGTGTAGCTGCGCAGATGGCAGGCGCCACGGTTGGACGTCGCGTAGGTCAGCCCCATGCCCTGGATGCCGCGCGGGTCATAGGCCGGGAATTCCTGGCTTTTCACCGTCATGGACAGGTCGGGGTGGCCGTACTTCTCGGTCAGGCGACGCGACCCCAGGCCGATCTCGGCGCCGAAGCCCTCGCCCTTGCAGGTCAGTTCGGTCAGGGTGGTCAGCGCCTGCGCCGAGCCGAACGGCAGTTCGATGCCGCCGGTGTGCTCGGTGGTGATGACGCCCATCTCATAGAGTTCCATGGCCGCCGCGATGGTGGCGCCCAGGGAAATCGGGTCGATGGCCTGCTCGTTGCACAGGAAGTTGGCGAAGGTCAGGGCCTCGAGGTCCTTCACCCCGGTCGCCGCACCCAGCGCCCAGGCCGCTTCGTACTCCAGGCCGCCCGAGGCGCCCCAGTACTCCGGCCGGTTGGCGACGGTGTAGTGGCCGCGATCGAGCTGGGAGACGCGCCCGCAGGCGATGGTGCAGGCAAAGCACGCCTGGTTGGTCACGAGGTTGGGCTTGCCGTCGGTCTTGCGCGGGGCAACCATGGCCTCGGCCGAGATGTCCGCCGCGCCCTCGAACTGCACGTCCCGGAAGTTGTGGGTCGGCAGGGCGCCGGTCTCGTTGATGACGTTCATCAGCACCTGGGTGCCATAGGCCGGCAGGCCCTGGCCGGTGACGGCGTTGTCGGCCAGCACCTTCTTGGCGTCGGTCGCGGCCTTCATGAAGGTCAGCGGGTCGGCGACCTTGACGCCCTTGGTGCCGCGGATGGCGACGGCCTTGAGGTTCTTGGACCCCATCACGGTGCCGACGCCCGAACGCCCGGCGGCGCGGTGCAGGTCGTTGACGATGCAGGCGTACAGGACGCCCTTTTCACCGGCCACGCCGATCGCGGCGATGCGCAGCAGCGGGTCCTGGTGGGCGGTCTTGAGGCCGGCATCGGTGTCCCACACCGACTTGCCCCAATAGCCCGAGGCGTCGCGCAGCTCGGCCTTTTCGTTCTCGACGTACAGGTACACCGGAGTCGGCGACTGGCCTTCGAAGATGATCATGTCCCAGCCGGCGTTCTTCATTTCGTTGCCGAAATGGCCGCCCGAGTTGGAACACGCCACGCAGCCGGTCAGCGGGCTCTTGGTCACCACCGAATAGCGGCCGGCGGTCGAGGCCATGGTGCCGGTCAGCGGCCCCGTGGTCATGATCATCTTGTTGTCCGGCCCCAGCGCGTCGCAGGTCGGATCGACTTCTTCGCTGAGGTACTTGGTGGCCAGCCCGCGCTGACCAAGGTACTGACGGGTCCAGGCCTTGTTGAGCGGCTCGCTCGTGCAGGTTCCGGCGGTCAGGTTGACGCGGAGGACGTTTCCGGTCCAGCTCATGGTTCGTGTCTCCCTCAAGCGGTCGCAGCGGTGGTGCCGGTGGCCGTCTTGGACGCCCACACCTTCATCTTTTCGAAGCCGGTCTGATCGGCATCGACATAGACGATGGCACCGGTCGGGCACGCCTTGGCGCACGCCGGGTCGCCGCCGCACAGGTCGCACTTGGCCACCTTGCCGGAGTCGGTCACGTAGTTGATCGTCCCGAACGGGCAGGCGATGGTGCACACCTTGCAGCCGACGCAGGTGTTGTCGTTGACCACCTTGGCGCCGGTGCTCGCATCGACCGTGATGGCTTCCACCGGGCACGCGCTCATGCACCACGCCTGCGCGCACTGGGTGCAGGTGTAGGGCACGAACTTGGCTTCGGTGTGGAAGTCGAACACGCGGATGCGGGACTTGGCGGGATTGAAGACGCCTTCCTTTTCATTGGAACACGCCATTTCGCACTGCCGACACCCGGTGCATTTGCCAGGGTCGATGAGCAGGGACTTCTGCATGAGTATCCTCCGGAATCCTGTCTCGCGGACGCTTTGCGTCTCGTATTCCGGGACAGCATGAGCCGGAAGGCCGCGCGGGGCAATACTACTTTGGAACATGATCCAGGGTTGGTGTCACTCTGCCGGGTGCTTCTCCCGCGCGGCAAGCTGGCCTTCCAGCTTGGTTGCGACCGCATTCACCGGACGCGCGTACCGGGCGAGAAGGTCATAGAGCACCGGGGTCAGGTACAGGGTCAGGACCGAGGCGATGCTGAGGCCGCCGATCACCACGATGCCGATGGCCAGCCGGCTTTCCGCCCCGGCGCCGGTGGCCAGGACCAGCGGCACGGCGCCCAGGATGGTCGACAGCACGGTCATCAGGATGGGCCGGAAGCGCAGGGCGGCGCCTTCGGTGATGGCGGTGCGGACGTCCATGCCCTGGTCGCGGAGCTGGTTGGCGAACTCCACGATCAGGATGCCGTTCTTGGCCATCAGGCCGATCAGCAGCACCATGGCGATCTGCGAATAGATGTTCAGCGACATGCCGGTGACGGCCAGGGCGGCCAGGGCGCCGGCGATGGCCAGCGGCACCGACAGCATGATGATGAGCGGGTGGATGAAGCTCTCGAACTGCGCGGCCAGGACCAGGAACACGATCAGCAGGGCCAGCCCGAAAATGAACGCCACCCCGCCCGAGGTTTCCAGATACGCCCGGCTCTGTCCGGCGAAGTCGAGGCGCGCCTCGGGGGGCAGCACCTCGGCGGCGGCGTCCTGCATGAAGGTGATGGCCGAGCCAAGGTCATAGCCCTCGGCCAGGGCGGCGGTGATGGTCACCGACGGCAGGCGGTCGTAGCGCCGCAGTTCGGGCGCCGAGGCCAGTTCCTCCAGGGTCACCAGGGCCGACAGCGGCACGAGGTCGCCGTTCTCCGACCGCACGAAGGCGCTGGTCAGGTCCGACGGGGTGCGCCGGTCGGCCAATTGGGCCTGCACGATGACCGGATAGACCCGGCCGCGGTCCACGTAGTCTGTGACCTCGCGCGACGCCAGCAGGGTTTGCAGGGTGCTGCCGATCTGGGCGATGCCGATGCCCAGGTCGTCGGCCTTGCGGCGGTCGATCACCACGTTGAACTGCGGCCGGGTGGCCTCGAAATCGGTGTCGACGTTGAGCAGGCCGGGGTTGTCCTCGGCCCGGGCGACGATCTGGTCGGCCCAGTCCTTGACGCTCTCGTAGTCGGGGCCGCCGACCACGACGCGCAGGGGCTGGCTGGACCCGCGCTGGCCGAGTCCGGCCGGGTTGACCGGGAAGGCGCGCACGCCGGTGACCGCGCTGACGCCCGGAACGATGCTTTGCACGATCTCGCGCTGGCTGCGTTCGCGCTCGCTCCAGTCGATCAGGCCGATCACCACGAAGCCGCGTTCGGGCTGCCCGCGAAAACCCGACACGGTGAAGATGCGGTGCGCCTCGCCGGTGTCCTCGCGCAGATGGTCGACGGCGGCCTCGATGCGCAGCGCCTGTTCGTGAGTGTAGGACGCCGTGGCGCCCTGCGGCGCGGTGATGGGGATGAAGAACACCCCGCGATCCTCGGGCGGCGTCAGTTCGCTGGGCAGGGTCTGGTACAGCGTGAAGCCGGCGAAGGTCAGCAGGAAGCAGCCGGCCAGCACCACCACCGGCATCCGCAGCGCGACCAGCAGGGTGCGGCGATAACCGTTGGCGAGGCCGTTGAAGGCGCCTTCCAGGAACCGTCCGATGGGGCCGGGCGCGTCCTTCTCGCGCAGCAGGACCGAGCACAGCATGGCGCACAGGGTCAGCGCGACGAAGGTGGAGATCGCCACGGCCGAGGCCATGACCAGCCCGAATTCGGTGAACAGCCGCCCCACGTTGCCCTGCAGCCCGGCGATGGGCACGAACACGGCGATCAGGGTGATCGACGTGGCAATCACCGCAAACGTCACCTGCCGGGTGCCCAGGAAGGCGGCGGCCAGGGGCTTTTCGCCATGCTCGACCCGGCGCTGGATGTTTTCCAGCACCACGATGGCGTCGTCCACCACCAGCCCGATGGCCAACAGCAGGGCCAGCAGGGTCAGGGTGTTGATGGAAAAGCCGAAGGCGTACATGAAGGCGAAGGTGCCGATGACCGCGACCGGGATGGTGATGGCCGGCACGATGGTCGCGCGCACCGAATGCAGGAACAGCAGGATGACGGCCACCACCAGGACCACCGACAGGCCGAGCGCGATGAGCACTTCCTCGATCGACTGCTTGATGAAGGTGGCGTCGTCGGAACTGACCGTGATGGTCATGCCCGGCGGCAGGGTCGGCCGGACCAGGGCGAGCTGTTCCCGCACGCGGTCGCTCACGGCGATGGTGTTGGCCTGGGCCTGGCGCATGACGCCCAGGCCGATGGCCGGCTTGCCGTTGGCGCGCACGGTGGTGCGGTCGTCCTCGACGCCCAGTTCGACCTCGGCGACGTCGGCCAGGCGGACGGTATAGCCGGCGCGGCGGGCGACGACGATCTCGGCGAACTCCTCCACCGACCCGAGGCGGGTGTCGGTGCGCACGGTGAACTGGCGCGTCGCCGACTCGATCTCGCCGGCCGGCAGCTCGATGTTGTTGCGGCGCAGGGCGTCCTCGACGTCGGCCACGGTCAACTGGCGGGCCGCCAGGGCCTGGCGGTCGAGCCAGATGCGCACGGCGAAACGCCGCTCGCCGAAGGTTTCCACCTGGGCCACGCCCTCGACGACGGACAGGCGGTCGATCACGAAGCGGGTGGCATAGTCGGTGATTTCGGCCGCCGACATGGTGTCGCTGGTGATGGCGATGCGCATGGTCGGCTGGGCGTCGCTGTCGGCCTTGACCACGCGCGGCATCTCGGCGTCGTCGGGCAGGCTGCCGAGCACCCGGCCGACGGCGTCGCGCAGGTCGTTGGCGGCCTCGTCGATGTCGCGGGTGGTCTCGAACTCGACCACCGTGCGGCCGCGCCCCAGGCGGCTGCTGGATGTGATGGAGCGGATGCCGTCAACGCCGCTGATGGCGCCCTCGATGATCTCGACCACCTCGGTATCGACGATTTCCGGGGCCGCGCCGGGGTAGGGCGTGGTGATGGTGACGACCGGGTTGTCGATGCTCGGCAGTTCGCGGACCGGCAGGTTGAGCAGGCCGAACAGCCCGACGACGACGATCAGGGCACTGAGCACGGTGGCAAAGACCGGCCGCTTGATCGTGATGTCGGACAGGGTCACGCGGCAGGCCCTCCCGGGGGTGGCGCGCCGCCGATGCGCACGGGGGCGCCCGGACGCAGGCGCTGCAGGCCTTCTGTCACCACGGCGTCCCCGGCTTCCAGGCCTTCGAGGACTTCGACCTCGCCGATGCGGCGCAGGCCCAGGCGGACCTCGACCCGCTCGGCCTTGCCGTCGTTGATCCGGTAGACGAAGGTGGTCCGGCCCTCGGCCTGCACCGCCTGTTCGGGGATGACCACGGCGTTCTCGCGCGTCGCCAGGGCCAGGCGGGCGACCATGAACAGGCCGGGCGGCAGGACGTGGTCGGGATTGGGAAGCTCGGCCCGCACGCGGAACGCCCGCGCCACCGGATCGATGCGGGTGTCGCGGGCGACGATGGTGCCGGTGAACTTCTGGTCGGGCAGGGCGGTGCTCTCGGCGACCAGGGTCTGGCCGACCGACACGCGGCCAAAGAACACCTCGGGCACCTGGAACTGGAGTTCCAGGGCGGACATGTCATCGAGGCGGGTCAGGACGGTGCTGTCGGAAATGCTGCTGCCGACGTCGACCTCGCGCAGGCCGACCACGCCGTCGAAGGGGGCGACGATCACCCGGTCGGCAAGCCGGCGCTCGGCGGCGGCGACACGGGCCTGGGCGGCGGCGAAGGAGGCTTGAAGCTCCTCCACGCGGGCCTGGGCGACGGTGCGGCTGGCGACCAGTTGGCGAGCCCGTTCAAGCTGGCTGCGGGCGTCCTCCATGAGGGCCCGGGCCTCGGCCAGATTGGCTTCCTCGAGGCTGGCGTTGAGGCGGATGAGCGGGTCGCCCCGACTGACCTGCTGCCCGGACTCGAACAGGATGGCGCTGACCCGACCGGACACCGTGGACACGATCTCCACGGACTGGCGGGCGCGGGTGGTGCCGACACCCTCGAAGGTCTCCTCGACGGTGCCCAGGCGCGCCTCGGCCACCGTCACGGGTACAGCCTGCGGCCCGGTGGCGGCGGGTGCGGCCTCCGGTGCCTGATCGCTGGACGACGTCCACCACCACCAGCCGCCGGCTGCCGCAGCGATCAGCACGAGGACGATAAGGCCCTGGCGCAACAGGGGCATGCGGAACTCCGGGCAAGGCTGCGGACGCCGAAATGGCCATCCAGGAACGCATCCTCAAGATAGTCCATTTCGACCCGCAGTCCAGAGCGTCACCCGGTGCGCCTAGAACTCCAGCGTGTAGGCGGCCAGAAGGCCGACCGTGGAGTACTTCTCGCCGGCTTCGTGCAGGCGCATCCAGCCTGCTTCCAGACCCAGCCCGAAGTCGAACTCGTAGCCGGCCGACACCTGCGTGAAGCGGTCGCGGACGGTGGCCGCGGCGGGGTCCTTGATGGTGCGCCAGCCGTGGGCGAGGGTGCCGAACCACGGACCCACGGCCACCGCCACGCCGGCGGTGATGTTGTCGCCGCGCGCGCCGGGCGTGCTGGTCGCGTCGGTGAAGCCGACGGCGTCGGAATTGCGCACCCAGTCGATCATGGGGGAAACCACCACGTCCTCGGCCACTTCGACGCCATAGGTGGCGCCCAGGCCCCAGGCGGACTGATCGGCGGCGTCGCCCTGGCCCTTGCCCTGGTGCATGTAGGAGGCGCGGACCAGCAGGTCGGGCACGGCGGCCGGAACGACGTCCACGGCAATGGTGCCGTTTTCCAGGCCCTTGGTGTTGCCGGGCGTGCCGTCGGAGTACTTCAGGCGGTCGCGGCTGGTGATGACCGACTCACCGAGCACGGAGCGGTCGCGGGTGAACAGGCTGGCGGCCACGGTGACGTCGGCGATGTTCCCGACCGGCACGGCCACGGCGCCGCCGAAGCCCAGGCGCTCGGTCAGTTCATAGTCGCCCATGAAGGTGTCGCCATACAGGCCGCGCCCCTCGGTGAAGGCGAAGACGGGGGTGAACTTGCCGGCGTGGAGCATGACGGCATCGTGTTCCCAGACAAGCTGCAGGGTCCCGATGTAGGCGCCGTGGCTCTTGAAGGCGCGGTGCTCGCGCGGGTCGCGGTCGCGCAGGGGCTCCAGCGTCAGGCCGGCCTGGAGCGAAAACCCGTGCGGCAGGCCGACGAAGATCTCCGGCTCGATGGTGGTGAACAGGTCGGAGCCGCCCGTGTTGTCGGTGGTCTTGTAGACGTTCTGGTACTGCACCTCGACCGGAACCGTGACGTTGACGGTGATGTCGTCGTTCGCCGTGGCGGAGACGGGTACGGCAATGACCCCAAGGGCGGCCATGACGGCCACGCGCGAAGTGTTCATGGTGATAACCCCCAAACTGTGTCTGGTTAATGATGAGAGCAGTCGTGGCGCCGGCATGCAACTGTTGCTTTAGATCTCGGCCCACAAGCGGAGAAGGTTGGCGTGGCTTTTGGTCAGGGTGTCGAACAGTGGCGTCTTGCCTTCGGCGTCGAACACGGCGCGCCGGCTGCGGTCCAGGTCGAACAGGATTTCCCGGCGGTCGGCCTCGCGCACCATGCTTTGGATCCACGTCACGGCGACCTCGCGCACGCCCCTTGTAACGGGCGCGACGCGGTGCAGGGTATAGGACGAATAGGTTATGGCCGCGCCGGCCGGCAGCTTGAACATCTGTTCGCCGCCGGTGGTGTCCATGACCAGTTCGCCGCCGTCGTAGTCGTCGGGATCGCGCAGGAACACGGTGCACGAGATGTCTGACCGCACCGGATCGTCCTCGCCCATGATGGCGTCGTCCACATGGTCGCCATAGGTCTGCCCGGACCCGTAGCGGGCCAGCAGGGGCGGCCGGATGCGGCGCGGCATGACGGCGGAGCGGAACAACGGATTGCGCTTGAGGGCGGCAATGACCAGCGCCTGCGCCTCGGCGGCGGCCGGACCGCTCATTTGCTGGTTGTTCTTGACCAGCTTGGCGTGCCAGCCGGCGGTGCGCCCGCCATCCTGGAACGGGCCGGCGTCGAACAGGCCGCGCAGGTGCTCGACTTCGGCAGCGGTCAACAGGTCGGCGATGCACAGGATCATGGCGGCCCCCCTTAAAGCCGGAAATTCAGTGTGGGAAAGCTATTGCAAATGCGAATGGGTTGCAATATCAATTTCGAGGTCGTTCAACTCCTTTTTGCGAGGTCGAGATTTCATGAGCCAGACGAAGATGAAGCTGTGGGTGAGCCTGGGTGCCAGCGTGATGGTCGGGGCTGGCGGCATGGCCGTCGCGGCTGAACCGCCGCACGCCCACTCCGCCATGATGCAGGTCGCCCAGGGCGGCGAGGGCGGCGAGGCCGGTCATGAGCACGGCGGCTTCGAGGCGCTGAGCGAGGACCAGGCCCTGGCCGGCAACCTGATGCTGCTGCGCGGCCATCTGTCGGTGGGGTCGGAGCTTTACACCGCCGGGCGGGCCGACGACGCGGTGATCCACTACCTCCACCCGGCCGAGGAGATCTACAACGAGATCGCGGCAGGTCTGTCGGCGCGTGGCGTGACCGGCATGGCGACCGACCTCAACGCCCTGTCCGACGCCGTGAAGTCCAAGAAGCCGCAGGCCGAGGTGGCCGCCCTTCAGGCCAAGGTCCTGGCCGCCGTGGCCGAGGCGCAGCCCAAGCTGGCGACTCCGGCCCTGGCCCAGGTCCTCGCCACCGTGCTGGAAACCGCCGCCGAGGAATACGCCATCGCCTATGAAGGCGGCAGCCTGTCGAACGCGGCGGAATACCAGGACGCCCGCGGCTTCGTGTGGACCGCCGAGTCCGAGGTGAAGGCCAACCCCGCCCTGGCCTCGCTGGCCGATGGTATCGCCGACCTCAAGACGGCGTGGCCGGCCGCCGTGCCGCCCAAGGCCCCGGCCGTGTCCGTGGCCGAGGTCAACGCCAAGGTCGCCGCGCTGTCCAAGCGCCTCGCCGAGGTGAAGTAATGGACGCCCGCCGGACAGGAGCCGCCGTCGCTGCCGTCGCCATGCTGATGGCGTCGCCGGTTGCCGCAAATGACGGGCGGGGCGCGTTTGCCCGCCCCGACACGGTCCCCTTTCCGGCGGGCAATCCCTACAGCCCGGCCAAGGCGCGGCTGGGCGAGACGTTGTTCTTCGATCCCCTGCTGTCGCGCGACAATGACCGCTCCTGTGCCAGTTGCCACGCCCCCGACATGGGGTTCGAGGACGGCCGGGCGCTGGGCCTGGCAATCGGCGGCGGCGATCTTCCGCGTGCCGTGCCGACGGTCCTGAACTCCGCCTGGGGGGAGCACTTCTTCTGGGACGGCCGCGCGACCTCGCTGGAGGAGCAGGCTTTGGGGCCAATCCAGGCCGACCTGGAAATGGCTCAGAACCTCGATGATCTGGTGGCCGAACTGCGCGCCCACGAGGCCTACCCGGCGCGCTTCGCCGAGGCCTTTCCGGCCAGCCCGACCATCGCCGCCGAGACCATCGCCCAGGCCCTGGCGACCTACCAGCGCACCGTGGTGTCCGGCGTCTCGCCGTTCGACCGCTGGGTGGAGGGCCAGGAGGATGCCATCGGCGAGGACGCCAAGCGCGGCTTTGCGGTGTTCACCGGGGCGGGCAAGTGCGCCTCGTGCCATTCCGGCTGGGCGTTCAGCGACTTCGCCTTCCACGACATCGGCCTGCCGAACGCCGACCGGGGGCGCGGCGCCCATCTGGACATGGCCGAACTGGATCATGCCTTCAAGACGCCGACCCTGCGCGACCTGACCGCGCGGGCGCCGTTCATGCACGACGGCTCGCTGGCGACCCTGGAGGCGGTGGTGGACCATTACGGCGGAGCCTTCGTGCGCCGCCCCACGCTGTCCCCGGACCTGGAGGACATCAGCCTGAGCCCCCGGGACAAGGCCGATCTGGTGGCCTTCCTGCGCAGCCTGGACGCCGACCTGCCGCCGCCGGGCTTCGTGCCCGAGATCGCCGGCACGCCGCCGCCGGCGGCAACCCTCGACATCTCGCAGATGGGCAAGGCGTTCAATCCGGCCGCCGTGGTCATCAAGGCCGGGCAGCGGGTGAAGTTCAACAACGACGACACGCGCAGCCACAACATCCGCCTGCATGACGAGGCGCTGGAGTTCAACTCCGGCATCCAGGAGCCGGGCGAGACGGTGGAAATCCCGTTCTCGACGCCCGGCACCTACACCGTGTTTTGCGGCGTGCATCCGAAGATGAAACTGACGGTGGAAGTAAAGTCCGGCGAAGTAAAGTAGGGTCATAGCCCCAGGGGGCGCCTTCGGGCGTTCCTCAGCCGGAGGTGACCTTTGTCGAATATCCCGTTCCCCGAAACCGGCCGCGATGCCGAGGCTCAGAAGCGGGCCCTGCGCCGACATCGCATGATGGCGACCGGCCTGCTGGTCGTCATGATCGCCGTGTTCATCGTCACGGTGCGCGACGAAACCCTGTTCGGCACCTGGACCGGGCTTGTCCGCGCGGCGGCCGAGGCGGCGCTGATCGGCGGGCTGGCCGACTGGTTCGCCGTCACCGCGCTGTTCCGCCGGCCGCTCGGCCTGCCGATCCCGCACACCGGCATCATCCCGCGCAACAAGGACCGCATCGGGCGGCGCCTGGGCCAGTTCGTGACCACCAACTTCCTGGCCCCCGACCTCATCCACGAGCGGATGCGCAGCCTGGGCATCGCGCAGCGGGCGGGCGGATGGCTGGCCGATCCCGACAATGCCCGGCGGGCCGCCGGCCGAATCGCCGCGCTCATCCCGGCCATGTTGCGGGCCACCGACGACGCCGGCCTGCGCGAGCAGGTGCGGCGGATGGTGACGGCCCGCCTGCGTGCCGCCGACCTGACGCCGCTGGCCAGCCGCCTGATCGGCGCCGTGCCCGAGTCCGAGGTCAACCGCATGGTCGAACGGCTGGTGGAGTTCGCGCGCGATGCCCTCATCCGCAACGAGGGGCGCATCCACGCGCGGGTGGCCGAGCGGAACGCGTGGTGGGTTCCGTCGGCGGTGGACAAGCGGGTGGCGGCCCGCCTGATCGAGGGCGTTCACGACCTGCTCAACGAACTGGCCGACCGCGACCACCCGACCCGCCACGCCTTCCAGGAGTCGCTGACCGCGGCGCGGGACCGGCTGCGCGACGACCCGGAACAGGCCCTGCACCTCAACGCCGTGAAGAACCGCGCCCTGCGCGATCCGAAGGTGCAGGCCCTGCTGGGCCGCCTGTGGGACGAGGCGCGGCGCTGGCTGACCACCGGGGCCGAGCAGCCCGATTCGCGGTTCCGCCAGGCCTTGGCCGACAGCCTCCAGGCGCTGGGGCGGCGTTTGCAGGAGGACGCCGACCTGCGGCAGGCCGTGGATGATCGCCTGGAACGCGCCGTGGCCGCCGTGCTCATCCCGTGGCGGGCCGAGATCGGCGCCTTCATCGAGGATGTGGTCAAGCGCTGGGACGCCACCTCGACCGCCGCCCGCATCGAACTGGAGGTCGGAAAGGACCTTCAATTCATCCGGATAAATGGTACCGTGGTGGGCGCAATGGTTGGGGCCGTTCTCTACCTTCTGGTTCACGCATGATCTTTGGCTAAATCGATCAATGGAACCGGAAATAACCGTTGGAGCGATGATCGCCTTGTGTGGCACTGTCTGACCGTCCGCTCCAGCGAACCTCCACAGCAGAAAGGAAGCAGTCGATGCGCGTTCCCTCCGTCACCTTCAAGACCCGTGTCCGCAACGAGGCCCTCGGCGGCCCGAACCCCTATGAATGGAAGGACGTGTCCGCCGACGAGCTGTTCGGCGACAGCAACGTCGTGCTGTTCTCGCTGCCCGGCGCCTTCACCCCGACCTGCTCGACCAGCCACCTGCCGCGCTACGAGGAACTCTATGACGAGTTCAAGAAGCTCGGCGTGGACAAGGTCGTCTGCGTGTCGGTCAACGACGCCTTCGTGATGTTCCAGTGGGGCAAGGCCCAGAACGCCAAGAACGTCTACCTGCTGCCCGACGGCAACGGCGAGTTCACCCGCAAGATGGGCATGCTGGTCGACAAGTCGAACCTCGGCTTCGGCATGCGCAGCTGGCGCTACTCGGCCTATATCGAAAAGGGCGAGGTCAAGAAGATGTTCGTCGAGCCCGGCTTCGAGGACAACTGCCCGACCGACCCGTTCGAGGTGTCCGACGCCGACACCATGCTGAACTGGCTCAAGGGCGGAAAGGGCTGATTTCCGCCCGCTGAACCCCGCTAAAATCGGCGCACGGCGGCCAACAGGGCGCCGGCGCCGATCAGCATTCCGCCGGACAGGCGGTTGACCAGACGGCCGAAGCCGGCCCGGCGCAGCAGCGGCATCAGCCGCCCGCCGCCGATGGCGTAGGCCATGATCCAGATGAACTCGCACACCCCGAAGGTGATCGCCAGGATGACGACCTGGGGGACCAGCGGCGCGCTGGTATCCAGGAACTGCGGGAACAGGGCGACCAGGAAGACGATGGCCTTGGGGTTGGACAGGCACACCAGGAAGGCCTGGCTGCCGAGCTTCCAGGCGTTGCCCCCCACTTTGGTGCCCGTCGTACCGGTGTCCGCAGGCAGGTCAATGTGCGGCTCGGCCCGCCACGTCTTGATGCCGAGCACCATGAGGTAGGCGACGCCGCACCACTTCACCACCTGGAACGCGGTTTCCGAGGCGGCCAGAAGCGCGCCCAGTCCGGTCACCGACACCACCTGAAGCACGGTCAGCGCCAGCACCGTGCCGATGCCGGTCGCCACCGCCTTGCGGGCGCCGAACCGCATGCCGTGGCTGAGCGCCAGCAGCATGTTCGGCCCCGGCGTGGCCGACAGCAGGAACACGGTGGTGACGAACAGCAGCCACATGTTGAGGCTCATGGCGGTAACCAGTCGCTCAGGGTTTGAACTTTTCCAGCTTGGCGCGCAGGTCGTCGGGAATGGGGACCGACTTCATGGTGTCCAGCGACACCAGGACCAGGGTCTGGCGCGCGATCAGGCGCTCCGTGAAGTCCACCGACACCGATACCGCCACGTTGATCGACGACTTGCCGATGCTGGTCACCGCCAGAACGAAGTCCAGGATCTCGCCGACCCGGCTGGGCTCCATGAACTTGCACTCGATATGAGCGGTCGGGGTGCCCAGGCGCTGTTCGACGTGCAGGTCGGCGAACGGCAGGTCCATGCCTTCGGTGAACCAGTCTTCGACCAACTCATTGAACATGATGAAATACTGCGGATAGAAAACGATCCCCGCAGGGTCGCAGTGATGGAAGCGCACGAGCTTCCGGCGCACGAAGGCGGTCATGGACGGGTTCCCGGTCAGTGAGGGCGCAGAGATCAGTCCCCCTCGAATACCGGCTTTTCCTTCGCGACGAAAGCCCGATAGGCGCGGCGGAAGTCTTCGGTCTGCATGCAGATGGCCTGGGCCTGGGCTTCGGCCTCGATCGCCTGATCGATGCTCATGTTCCATTCCTGGTGCAGCATGGTCTTGGTGATGCCATGTGCAAAGGTCGGGCCGTCGGCCAAACGGCGGGCCTGTTCCAGGGTGTGGGTGAGGACCCGCTCGGGCTCCACGAGACCATTGAAGAAGCCCCAGGCGAGGCCTTCTTCGCCGCCCATGGCGCGCCCGGTATACAGCAGTTCGGACGCCCGGCCCTGGCCGATGACGCGCGGCAGCAGGGTGCAGGCGCCCATGTCGCAGCCGGCCAGACCGACGCGCGTGAACAGGAACGCGGTCTTGCAGTCGGCCGTGCCATAGCGGAAGTCCGAGGCCAGCGCCATCATCGCCCCGGCCCCGACGCACACCCCTTCGACCGCCGAGAGGATGGGCTGCGGGCAGGCGCGCATGGCCTTGACGAGGTCGCCGGTCATGCGGGTGAAGTCGAGCAGGCCGCTCATGTCCATGCCGGTCAGCGGGCCGATGATGTCGTGGACGTCGCCGCCCGACGAATAGTTGCCGCCGGCGCCCGACACCACCACCACCTTGATGTCGCTGGCGTAGACCAGTCCACGGAACAGGTCGCGCAGTTCGGCGTAGCTGTCGAAGGTCAGCGGGTTCTTGCGGTCGGGCCGATTGAGGGTGATGTGGCCGACCTTGTCCTCGGCCTGCCACTTGAAGTGCGTGGCGGTGAAGTCGGCGAACGGTCGGCGGTGGCCCTGCATGCGGCGTCTCCCGAAGGGTTCTCAGGGTTTGGTGGCGACGACGTGGCTTTTCAGGCGGCCCAGAAGGTCCAGGAGTTGGGTGATCTCGGCATCGTCGAGGCCGCCCATCAGGTCCTTGATCCACAGTTCATGCTCGGCGGCCATTTCGGCGAATGCCTTGCGGCCGGCCTCGGTCAGGCGGACGCGGAAGACGCGGCGGTCGTTGGGGGCGACCTCGCGCACCACGAAGCCCTCGCGCTCGACCTGATCGGTGATGCCGGTGACGTTGCCGCCGGTGACCATCATGCGCTTGGACAGTTCGCTCATGGTCAGGCCGTCGGGGCAGCGGTCGAGCTGCGCCATCAGGTCGAAACGCGGCAGGGTGAACGAAAACCGCTGGCTCAGCCGCCGCCGCACGTCGCTTTCGATCAGGTTGGTGCAGGTCAGCAGGCGCAGCCACAGGCGCAGGGCCTGGTGGTCGTCGGCACAGGCCCGGGTTTCGCGGTCACTGCCGGCCGCCTGTGCCGCCGCAACGGTGATGCCCTTCATCTGTGCCATGTCCGAGTGCTCCCCGTGAATTCCACCGCTGCTTGTACGCCTGTCGGTGAGAAGCGGGAATGACCTTTGTCACGTCCTCGGACTTTTTTAGGCTGAGTTATTTTAGGTGTCAATCATTACAGGGGGGTTACAGCCCGAACAGCGGCTGCATCAGGCGTCCCATCAGGCTGGAGAAGCGCAGCGGCGCCTCGGTGGCGATCAGGCAGATGCAGTCCTCGGGACTGTCGACGATCGGCTGGTGGACGACGTCGTCCTCCAGTTCGGCCAGGTCACCGACCTGGAACCGCCCGATCTCGTCGGTAAAGGAGCCCTGCAGGATGAGGGTCAGTTCGATGCCCGCATGGCCGTGGTGGGGCAGGGTCGTCCCCGGCGAAATGCGGAAAAGGCGGCTCGATCCGCCGCCGCGCGCGCCCGGCATCAAATCGATCTGACGGATGCCCGGCGCCAGACGCCGCCACCGCGCATCGGGCAGGGCGTCAACCGCGGCGCGCAACGGGCCGGGCAGTCCCGCCAGATGAGGCGGCACGTCGTGCAGTCTGGGCGCCAGCGTTGTGGCCGGCGCCTCGATGCGGTCCAGCGTGCGGGCCAGGGCGTCGGGGCACAGCGCGGCGGGTTCGGTGCGGTCGAGCAGGCTGCCGCCGATCTCTTCGGCCACCGCCGCGCGGTGTGCACAGTCCGCGCACATGTCGGTATGCGTCGCCACCGCCAGGGCAAGGCCTGACGGCAGCGCTCCCGCCGCATAGGACAGCAGAAGGGCATCGCTCGCATGGTGGTTGGGCGGGGAAAAATTCGCGCCGTGGTTTATCATGGTCGGGCGGGGGCTCCGGACAGCATGGAGGGGTGTTGCGGAGGGTACGGCCGCCGTGTCCGTTTGGATCACTCCACCGCACGTGGTGATCCAGCGACCGCGTCGGCCCGTACCGCCGACAGATCTCCTTTGCCTCCTGGGGTAGACGCCGCCATGACCATTCAAGTTCCGCCGCCGACTCCTCCCTTGCGCATTGCCGTCATCGGCTCCGGCATCTCCGGCCTGTCGGCGGCGTGGCTGCTGTCGCGCGGCGGGCACGCCGTGACCTTGTACGAAAAGGAGGACCGGCCGGGCGGGCACACCAACACCGTGGAGGTGGACGGCGCCGGCCCCGTGGATACCGGCTTCATCGTCTACAACGAGGCCAGTTATCCCAATCTGGTGGCCCTGTTCGACACCCTGGGCGTGCCGACGCGGGCCACCGACATGTCGTTCGCCGTGTCGGTGGACGGCGGCCGGCTGGAGTACGCGGGGACCGGGCTGTCCGGTCTTTTCGCCCAACGGTCCAACCTGTTCAGGCCGCGCTTCCTGGGCATGGTGGCCGACGTCCTGCGGTTCTACCGCGAGGCGCCCGCCCTGCTCGACCGCCCCGATGCCGACGTCCTGACGTTGGGAGAGTTCCTCGACGAGGGCGGCTATTCCGAGGCCTTCGTGCGCGATCATCTGCTGCCCATGGCGGCCGCCATCTGGTCCACTCCGGCCGAGGCCATGCGCGATCATCCGGCGGCGGCCTTCGTGCGGTTCTGCGCCAACCACGGGCTGCTGCAGGTGCGCGACCGGCCGGTGTGGCGCACGGTCGAGGGCGGCAGCCGCGCCTACGTCCGGCGGCTGCTCGACGCCATGCCGGGCGCGCTGCGCCTCAACGCCTCCATCGCCCGGGTGCGGCGCGAGGCCGGCGGCATCGTGGTGGAGCACCGCGACGGCGCGCAGACAGGGTTCGACCATGTGGTGATGGCCTGCCACGCCGATCAGGCCCTGGCGCTGCTGGCCGATCCCGATGACGAGGAACGCCGCCTGCTCGGCGCCTTCCCCTACCAGCGCAACGTGGCCATCCTGCATACCGACGCCAGCCTGATGCCGGCGCGCCGCAAGGTGTGGGCAAGCTGGAACTACCTGTCGCGGCAGGACGCGGATACTGATTCAATGTGCGTGTCCTACTGGATGAATCGCCTTCAGGGCTTCCTGCCGCCCGAGCGCGACCTGTTCGTGACCCTCAACCCCATCCACACCCCGCGCGCCGGAACCATCCTGCGGTCGTTCCTGTACGACCATCCGGTGTTCGACATGGCGGCCACGCGGGCGCAAAAGGATCTGTGGCGCCTCCAGGGGCACCGGGGCACCTGGTTCTGCGGCGCCTACTTCGGGGCCGGCTTCCACGAGGACGGCCTCCAGGCCGGTCTGGCGGTGGCCGAGGCGCTGGGCGGGGCGCGCCGTCCGTGGACGGTTCCCAACGAGTCCGGGCGCATCTTCCCCGGCCCGGTGCGGGCCGCCCTGCTGGCGGGACGCGTGGGATGACCGCCTCCGCCCTTTACCTCGGTACGGTGATGCATAGCCGGGTAAAGCCGGTGCGCCACCAGTTTTCCTACAAGGTGTTCTCGGTCCTGATCGATCTGGACGAATTGGCAGGGAATGGGGTGGCCGGGCTGGGCCTGCGCACCCTGACGCACAACCGTTTCGGCCTGCTGTCCTTCCATGACCGCGACCACGGGCCGGGCGATGGGTCGCCGCTCAAGCCGTGGATCGCCGCCCGTCTGGCCGAGGCGGGGATCGTGGCCGATGGCCCGGTGCGCATCCTGTGTTTCCCGCGTGTTCTCGGCTTCGTGTTCAATCCCCTGAGCGTGTGGTTCTGCCATGCCGCCGACGGCACCCTCGCGGCCACCGTGCACGAGGTCAGCAACACCTTCGGCGAGAAGCACTTCTACATCATTCCGGCGGTGGTCGAGGCCGACGGCCTGGTCCGCCAGGACTGCGCCAAGGCGTTCTACGTGTCGCCCTTCATGCCCATGGCGACGGACTATCACTTCCGCATCCTGCCGCCGGGCGAGCGGGTGTCGATCATCATCCGCCAGACCGACGCCGAGGGGCCGGTGTTCCACGCCTCGCTGGCCGGACGGCGGGTGCCGTTGACCGACCGGGCGTTGCTCGGCGCCTTTTTCCGCCATCCGCTGATGACCCTCAAGGTCATCGCCGGCATCCATCTTGAAGCCCTGCGTCTGTGGCGCAAGGGCATGACCCTGCAGCCCCGCCCGAGCAGCCCCGACCCGGAGACCATGCCGTGAGTGAACCTGGAACCCTGGCGGTATCCTCCGCCACCCCCCGCCGTGGCCTGGACGCCTGGACGCGGACCCTGTTGAGCCTGATCGGGCGGCTGTCGGTGGGCGAACTGACCATCGTCCTGCCGGGAGGCGCCCTGCACCGCGTGACCGGCGCCACCCGTGGCCCGGCGGCCGAGCTTCACCTGCACGACCGGGGCGCGGCGCGGGCCTTCCTGAGCGGCGGCGCCCTGGGCTTTGCCGAAGCCTACGTCGACGGCCAGTGGTCGAGCCCCGACCTGCCGACCCTGCTGCACCTCGCCGCGCTCAACGAGGACGCCCTGGCAGGCACCTGGAACGGCGGCTGGATGAGCCGCGCCGTGGCCCGCGTTCAGCACCTGCTGCGCGCCAACACCAAGGCCGGCAGCCGGCGCAACATCAGCTACCACTATGACATGGGCAACGCCTTCTACAGCCTGTGGCTGGACCCCGGCATGACCTATTCGTCGGCCCTGTACACCGCGCCGGGCATGAGCCTGGAGGACGCCCAGGACGTCAAGCTGGGCCGCGTCGCCGACCTGCTGGAGGTCGCGCCCGGCCACCGCGTGCTGGAAATCGGCTGCGGGTGGGGCGGCATGGCCGAGCACCTGACGCGCCGCCACGGCGCCCACGTCACCGGCCTGACCCTGTCGACCGAACAGCTTGCATGGGCCAAGCGGCGCCTGAGTGATACCGATGCCGACATGCGGCTTCAGGATTACCGCGACGTCACCGGCACCTATGACCGCATCGTGTCCATCGAGATGGTCGAGGCGGTGGGCGAGGCCAACTGGCCGCGCTACTTCGCCACCCTGCGCGACCGCCTGAAGTCCGGCGGCAGCGCGGTGGTGCAGTCGATCACCATTGCCGACGACCGTTTCGAGGCCTATCGCCGCAGCGCCGACTTCATCCAGAAGCACATTTTCCCCGGCGGCATGTTGCCATCGCCGGCCGCCCTGCGGGCCCAGGCCGAGCGGGCCGGGCTGCGGGTCGCCCACATGGAACCCTTCGGGCTGTCCTATGCCCTGACCTGCGCGGAGTGGCGCCGCCGCTTCCTCGACGCCTGGCCCGAGATCGCGGCGCTGGGCTTCGATGCCCGGTTCAAGCGCCTGTGGGACTATTACCTGGCCTATTGCGAGGCCGGGTTCCGGGCCGGGACCGTCGATGTCTCGCTGTGGGTGTTCGAAAAGCCATGAGCCGGCTCAACGCCGCGCGGGGATGGGGGCTGGCCCTGTATGCCCTGCCGGCGTTGCCGCTGGCCCTGCCGACCCTGCCGTTCACCGTGCTGGTGCCGGCGTGGTACGCCGGGCCGCTTGGCCTGGGGCTGGGGGCCGTGGCGCTGGCCCTGGGGGCGGCCCGGCTGCTCGACGTGTTCACCGACCCGCTGATTGGCGCGCTCAGCGACCGCACCCGCCGGCGCAAGGAATGGATGGCGGCCGGGGCGCCGCTGGCCGGGCTGGGGCTGGTCATGTTGCTGGCCCCGCCGGTCGAGGCGCCGGGGCCGCTGTGGCTGTTCGGCTGGAGCCTGCTGCTGACCCTGGGCTGGACCATGGTGCAGATCCCCTATCTGGCCTGGGGGGCGGAGGCGTCGGGCGACTATCACGTCCGCGCCCGCATCGCCGGAGCGCGGGAATCGGCCGGAGTGCTGGGGATTCTGGGGGCCGGAGGCGTGGTGGCGGGTGCCGCCGCGCTTGGCCTGGGCGAGGCGGAAGGCTTCGCCCTGCTGGCGTGGCTGGCGGTCGGCCTGGGTGCCCTGACCCTGCTGCCGTTGCTGCTGGGAGTCGCCGCGCCGCGTGGTCAGGCGGTGACGGCCGGATCGTGGCGGGCCTTGGGGCGCAACGCGCCGTTCCTGCGGCTGGTCGCGGCCTGGGTGCTCAACGGCCTCGCCACCGGCATTCCGGCCAGCCTGTTTCCGTTCTTCGTCACCTGGGTCCTCGACCTCGGCAAGGCGGCGGAGGGCCTGTTCCTGGTCCTCTATTTCCTGGCCGCCGTCGCCGGAGTGCCGCTGTGGCTGCGCGTCGCGCGGCGCCTGGAGAAGCACCGTGCGTGGTGCGCCGCCATGCTGGCCGCCTGCGCGGCGTTCGCCGTGGTGCCGCTGCTGGGGCCGGGCGACGGGCTGGCCTTCGGGCTGGTGTGCCTGGTGACCGGCCTTGCCCTGGGCGCCGACCTCGCCCTGCCGCCGGCCATGCAGGCCGACGTGGTGGACTACGGCACGCTCCGGGAGGGGGCCGCCCGCCCCGGCCTGTACTTCGCGCTGTGGAGCATGGCGACCAAGCTGGCCCTGGCGCTGGCCGTGGTGGTGGCCCTGCCGGCGGTCGGTGCGGTGGGGTTTGATCCGGCCCTCGACACACAGGCGCCGGGGGCTTTGGTCGGGCTGGCGATGATCTACGCCGGGCTTCCGGTCGTACTGAAACTGGGAGCGGTGGCCCTGGTGTGGGGGCATCCCCTGACCGCCGGACGGCACGCCGTCATCCGGCGCCGACTGGAGCAGAGACAACCATGAGAATGCGCAAACTGCTGGTCTTGGCGGCTGCCGTGGTGATGCTTGCGGGGTGTGGGACCATGAACGTCAAGGATTTCGCAGGCCGCACGCCCGAACTGCGCCTGGAAGACTACTTCGCGGGCCAGACCCGCGCCTGGGGCCTGTTCGAGGACCGCTTCGGCACCGTCCGGCGCGAGTTCACGGTGGACATCACCGGCACCTGGGACGGCCGGGAACTGGTCCTGGAGGAGGACTTCCTCTACAGCGACGGCGAAACCGAACGCCGCGTGTGGCGCATCGAGAAGACCGGCCCCGACACCTATCGCGGCACGGCCGGCGACGTGGTCGGCGAGGCGGTCGGCGAGGTGGCCGGCAACGCCCTGAACTGGCGCTACACCATGGATCTGAAAGTGGGCGACGGGACGTGGCGGGTGCGCTTCGACGACTGGATGTTCCTGCAGCCCGACGGCACGCTCATCAACCGCGCCTACGTCAGCCGCTGGGGCATCGAAATCGGGTCGATCACCATTGCCTTCCGGCCCCAAGGCGCCGGGCAATCCGCCGCAGCACTGGCCCAATGAGGGGCAGGCGCAGCCACACCGCCGGGCCGCTGTCCCAATAGTCGGTGTGGCGGCTGACCCGGCCGCAGGCGTCCAGTTCCAGGGCGCTCATGCCGACCACGTCCCAGGCGCCCAGGCTCTTGACCGTGGCCGTGAAGCGCCAGCGCACGAAGGCGGTGTCTCCGGCCCAGGTGCGCTCGGTCACCGCAAAGTGCGGGTCGCGGGTGTTGGCGAACATGTGCTCCAGCACGCCGCGCAGGGCCTCGCGGCCCTTTACGTCGTTGAACGGGTCGGAGAAGTGGACGTCCTCGGTCGTCACCGCCTCAAGACCGTCGATGCGGTCGGGTCCAAGGCCTTCCCAGAAAGCCAGGTAGGCGTCCAGCCCGGAGCGGCGCGGGGTATCAGTCATGACCGCAGCATCCTTTTCGTGATGGCGAAGAATACGCCGTACGGCAAGCCGCGCAAAACCTTCATGCCGAAGGCGAAGCGGCGCGGGAAGGCGATCTCGAACCGCGTGCCCGACAGCCCCCGCATGATGGCGTCGGCGGCGTCTTTGGCGGTGATGATGTCGGGCATGGGGAAGTCGTTGCGCTCGGTCAGGGGCGTGTCGACGAAGCCGGGGTTGATGACCTGGATCACCACCCCGTCGCGTGCGAGTTCCGGGCGCAGGCTTTCGCACAGGGCGATGACCGCCGCCTTGCTGGCCGAATAGGCCGCCGCATAGGGCAATCCCCTGTAGCCGGCGACCGAGGCGACCACGGCGACCCGCCCCCATCGGCGTTCCCGCATCCGGGGCAGCAGGGCTTCGAGGCCGTTCACGGCGCCCATGGTGTTGACCTCCAGCAGCCGCCGCACGGTGTCGGCCGAAAAGTCTGCCGCGCCCATGGGGACGTGGGTGCCGGCATTGAGAACCGCGAGGTCGAGGGGGCCGTGGGCGGCCTCCATGCCGGCCACCGCAGCGGCCACGGCGGCGCGGTCGGTGACGTCGAGCGGCCAGGGCACGATGCCCGGAGCCTCCGCCGCCAGCGCATCCAGTCCGTGCGCCGAGCGGGCCGAGGCGACCACGGTCCAGCCTTCTGCGACCAGCCGCAGGGCCAGCGCCCGGCCGATGCCGCTGGACGCGCCGGTGACCCAGGCGAGGCTCATGGGGTTCCCCCGGCGGTTTGGTCCGTGCCGCAGCGCCGGCACACGTAGTCGATGACCGACCCGTCGCTGGCGGCAAAGCGCAGGCCGACCCAGCGGCCGGCCTCGTCGTACCAGACGGTGGTGTCGAGTTCGCCCGAATAGCGCCAGCGCTCGGCCAGGCGGGAACCGTCGCCGGTGGGCACGGACTCGACGCCCTCGCGCGTCATGGCGACCCGGTTGAGGCCGCCCGTGATGGTGTTGAGGACCACGGAGGTCCCGCGGACTCCGGGGTGCCAATGGTCGGTCGGGAAGATCGCGGCCGGAGCATCCACCGTGCCGCGCGGCCCCGTGATGCTCAGGCGGTCGCCGTTCAGGGTTCCGGAAACCCGGCTGATCGTGCCGTCGTCGTCGGTCCTGGCGGCGAGGTCCAGAAGTCGGCCGTCCCGCCACGCACTGCGACTTTCGTACGTGAAGCGGTACGCCGTGAAGACCAGGAACCGCACGGCGATGTTGGAACGGGCAACGACGCTCACTGTTTCGTCGGCGCCTGGGGCAAAGGTCATGCTGTGGCTGCCCACCGGCTGCCCGTTGCGGCGGATTTCAAATTCCATCCCCGAACCGTACAACGCCACCGGATCGACCGCATGGGCCGGAGAAAGCCCGGCCGCGACAAGCAGGATGGCGACCGATGCCAGGACGTGTTGGCAACGCGGACGGTTGGCATTGGCGAGCCGGAACATCTTGACTGCCCTCATCATGGGATACACGTCGGCACGGTACGGCGGCCTTGGCGTGCTGGATCAGGGGCAGGCGCGAATTGCGAAAAATGGCCGGTTCATACTTGTACTTTCGGTTGGAATTATGTAATTCCCCATGTCATGCTGATGTTATGGGGGAAAACTGCCTAATTCGTCCCCTAAAGGGGTCAGGGGAATGACGGAGCAGGCATCGAAGGTGGAGAACCTGGTTGAATCAGCGGCAGCAGCCATGGCTCTGCCGCTTGTTGTTTTGGACGAGGCCGGACGGGCGATCGACGCCAACGCCGCCTTTCTGGACATCGCGCGGCTGACCCCCCGGCAGCTTCCCAGCCTGTCCACCAGCGCGCTGTTCGTGACCCATCCTTCCGGCCTGGTCGAGCCCCTGATCAAGGTGTTGTCCCGGACCGGCGCGCCGCAGCGCGGCGAGGCGTGCCTGAGGCGCAGCGACGGCCGGGTGCTCGACGTCTCTTTCACGGTCGGGTCGTTCATGGCCGGCGGGCAGTCCCTGCGGGCCCTTACGGTGGCCGACGTCACGGCCGAAAAATGCCTCAACTGCAAGATCCACATCAGCCGCGAGAAGTACCGCCGCGTCGTAGACGACCAGGCGGAGCTTCTGTGCCGCCTGCTGCCGGACTTCACGGTCACCTTCGCCAACGAGGCCTTTGCGGCCTGCTTCGGACTGCTGCCCCGCGAGATCGTCGGCCTGCACCTGGACGACCTTCTGGGCGCGTCGGCGATGGTCGGGCTGAAGGAGTGGGTGGCGGCGCTGACGCCCGAGGATTTCCTCAGCGACGGGCTGCTCGACTTCGATCTGCCGGGCCGTGACGGCCGGCCCACGTGGTGGCGCCGCCGCGCCATCTTCGAGCCGGGCGGCGACCTTCTGGCCGTGCAACTGGTCGGCCGCGACGGCCCCATGCCGGCGGCGGCCCCCAGGCAGGCCAGCGGCATCGGACTGGCGGCCGACGCCCTGGCCCGTCTGCGCGACAGCGAAGACCGCCATCGCGGCATCATCTCGACGCTTGAGGAAGGCATCATCCTGGTCGACCGGACCGGCACCATCCTGCAGGTCAACCAGGCGGCCGAACGCATCCTCGACATAACCGAGGCCGCGGTGGGGCAGCCGATTGCCAAGCTCCTCAACCGGCCGGTGATCGACCGCTCCGGCAAGCCACGCGACCGCCGCAGCCTGCCGATGGACGTCGCCTTGCGCCACGGCAAGGCGGTTGGCGGCGAAATTCTCGGCATCCGGCTGGCCAAGGATACCGTGTGGCTGCGCGTCAACGCCCAGCCGATCCTGTTGCCCGGCCTTGACGGGGCCTGCGGCCTGCTCAGCTTCACCGACGTGACCGACCTGGTCCTGGCCCAGGATCAGCTTGAGGACAACAAGCAGCGCCTGCGCGCCGTCCTCGACCATACGTTCGAGTTCATCGGCCTGCTCGACGTGGAAGGCACGGTCCTCGACATCAACCGCACCGCGCTGGACTTCGTCGGGGCGCATATCGAGGACGTGCGCGGCAAACCGTTCTGGGACACTCCGTGGTGGCGCCACGATGTCACCGCGCAGGAGCGTCTGCGCGACGCCGTGGCGCGGGCGGCGACGGGGGTCTTCGTGCGCATGGAGGTCGACCACCTCGACCCCAACAGCGACCGCGTCACCATCGACTTTTCGCTCAGCCCGATGGCCGACGCCGCCGGCAACGTCATCATGCTCATCCCCGAAGGCCGCGACATCTCCGAGCGCAAGATCAGCGAGCAGCAACTGGTGCAGGCGCGCCTGGAGGCGGAAACCGCCAACGCCACCAAGACCCACTTCCTGGCCAACATGAGCCACGAGTTGCGCACGCCGCTGAACGCCGTGATGGGCTACGCCGAAGCGATCCTGTCGGAGATGTTCGGCCCGCTCAACAACGAGCGTTATCGCGAATACCTGGGCATCATCCATGCCTCGGGCGGGCACCTGCTCGACATCATCGGCGACATTCTGGAAATCTCGCGCATCGAGCTGGGCGAACTGGAACTGACCGTGAGCGACGTTGCGCTGACCCCCCTGGTCGGCGAGGTCGCGGCCCTGCTGGGCACCCGGGCGAGCGAAGCCGGGGTCCGCCTGCGCACCGAGATCGTTCCCGGTCTGAAGATCTGGCCGTGCGACCGCCGGCGGATTCTCCAGGTGCTGCTGAACCTGGGCTCCAACAGCATCAAGTTCACGCCGGCCGGCGGTACCGTGACCCTGGCCCTGCATGTCGAGCCTTCGGATGCGGGCGAAATCCTGTGCATCACGGTGTCCGACACCGGCATCGGCATCCCCGCCGAACACCAGGACCTCGTCTGGCACTCGTTCCGCCAGGTGGCCGGGCCGATGACGCGCTGCCACGACGGCCTGGGCCTCGGCCTGCCCATCGTCCGCCACCTGGTGGAGGCCCACGGCGGCACCATCAGCCTGACCAGCGTCGTGGGGCAGGGGACAACCGTGCTGGCGCGCCTGCCGCGCGCCACTGTCTAAAAAACACGCTGGCGCGCCTGCCGCGCGCCACGGGCTAAACCTCCCTGTTCAATAAACACGTGCGTTGCCGCAGGTGCGGCAACGGCGTATTCTGGGCCTGCGCTGCTGGCTCAGCTCCCCCGGCCAGTCCGCTCCCCCCCGGCGCATCACCAGCGTCACCACATTAGGGAATGGACACCATGGCCAACGTCACCTTTTCCGGGCCCACCTTGCCCAAGGACATTACCGTTTATGCCGTTGCCGGCGACAACGGCACGCTTCTGGCGGTCGCCAAGAAGAACGACATTCCGATCCCCTTCCAGTGCCAGGACGGCGAGTGCGGGTCCTGCCTCGTGAAGGTCACCGTCCTGGGCAACAAGCCGCCCAACGCCGTTTCCATGGCCGAGAAGGAGAAGGTCACCCTGTCGGTCAACGGCAAGCTCGACAAGCAGACCCTCCACAAGATGGAGACCTATGACGTGCCGTCGCCGTACCGCCTGGCCTGTCAGTTCATCGTGCGCGATGAGGACGTCCTGGTGGAATTCTCCGGCGAGCCGGGCGTCGAAATCGACCTGCGGCGGGCCTGATGCCAGGGGAGGCCTCCGGATCGTCGGAGGCCTCCACCGCCCCGCCGCGTGAAAGGAGGACCGCCCGCCCATGACCACCCGCCGCTCCAGCCCCGGCAAGGCACTGATCACCATGGACCTGCCGCGCGCGGTCCACTCGCTGCTGTTCGACAGTCATGCGGGGATCCGCGTGCAGCGCGAACAGGACGGCGTGCGTGTCCTCTTTTCGGAAAGCGGCGGCAGCGTCGAAATCCTGCTCGACGAGGCGACGCTCGACACCCTGCTGACCCTGATCGAGGATGCGCGGCGCGAGGAATAAAGGCCTTTGCGGTTGCGAAAGGGGGAACCGTCCCCTATGGTCCGGCCAAATTTCCCTCCTACAGGTGCAGGCCAATGTGATCGGGTCCCGTCATCGCTGAACAGGCACCGGTGTTTCCGGAGCCTTTCCTAATCGCGGCGCGTATTGGCGCCGCCACAGGCACGACCTGACGGAACTTTATCCATCATGAATTTGCATCAGATTCGCACCGACTGGGTGTCGAACATCCGTGGCGACGTGCTCGCCGGCATCGTTGTCGCCCTGGCCCTCATTCCCGAGGCCATCGCCTTTTCCATCATCGCCGGAGTCGATCCCAAGGTCGGGCTCTACGCCTCGTTCTGTATCGCCGTGGTGATCGCCTTCACCGGCGGGCGGCCGGGCATGATTTCCGCCGCCACCGGCGCCATGGCGCTGCTCATGGTCACCCTGGTGGCCGAGCACGGGCTGCAATACCTGCTCGCCGCCACGGTGCTGACCGGCATCATCCAGATCGTGTTCGGGGTGTTGAAGCTGGGGCGCTTCATGCGTTTCGTGTCGCGGTCGGTGATGACCGGCTTCGTCAACGCGCTGGCCATCCTGATCTTCATGGCCCAGCTCCCCGAGCTGATCGGCGTGACGTGGCCGACCTATGTGATGGTCGCCGTGGGGCTGGGCATCATCTACCTGTTCCCCTACCTGACCAAGGCCGTGCCGTCGCCGCTGGTTGCCATCGTGCTGCTGACCGGCGTCGCCATTTACTTCGGCATCGACGTGCGGGTGGTCGGCGACATGGGCGAGCTGCCCGACACCCTGCCGATGTTCCTCATTCCCGACATCCCGCTGACCCTGGAAACCCTGTGGATCATCCTGCCGGTTTCGGTGGCGCTGGCCGCCGTGGGTCTGCTGGAAAGCCTGATGACGGCGCAGATCGTCGATGATCTGACCGACACCGGGTCCAACAAGAACCGCGAGTGCGTCGGCCAGGGCACGGCCAACATCGTCGCCGGGTTCTTCGGCGGCATGGCCGGCTGCGCGATGATCGGCCAGTCGGTCATCAACGTGAAGTCGGGCGGCCGAGGCCGGCTGTCGACGCTGGTCGCCGGGGCGTTCCTGCTGCTGCTGCTGGTGTCCGTGGGCGACTGGGTGCGCCAGATCCCCATGCCGGCCCTGGTCGCGGTGATGATCATGGTGTCGATCGGCACGTTCTCGTGGAACTCGCTGAGGGACCTGCGCACCCATCCGATGAGTTCGAACATCGTCATGGTCGCCACCGTGGCGGTGACCGTCGCCACCCACGATCTGGCGCAGGGCGTGCTGGTCGGCGTGCTGCTGTCGGGCATCTTCTTCGCCCGCAAGGTGGCGCAGATCTTCCGCATCACCTCCACCCTGGATGCCGGGGGGGACGCCGACGGCCGCCACCGCACCTACACCGTCGAGGGCCAGGTGTTCTTCGCCTCGGCCGAGGACTTCGCCGCCGCGTTCGACTTCAAGGAGGTGCTGGAGCGCGTCACCATCGACCTGACCCACGCCCACATGTGGGACCTGTCGGGCATCGGGGCGCTCGACAAGGTGGTGCTCAAATTCCGCCGCGACGGCACCGAGGTTGATATCATCGGCCTCAACGAAGCCAGCGCGACCCTGGTCGACAAGCTGGCCATCCACGACAAGCCCGGCGCGCTCGACCGCCTGATGGGCCACTGAGGGAGGACGCCACCATGCCGAAGATTCTCACCCTGACCGACGGGTCGATCTACGCGCCCAGCGTCTATGACCATGCCGCGTGGGCGGCCAAGCGCATGGGGGCCTCGGTGGAGGTCCTGCATGTCCTCGACCATCACCGCGAGAAGGCGGCGGTGACCGACTTCAGCGGCAACATCGGGGTGGACGCCCGCGACGAACTGCTGACCCAACTGGCCGAGCTCGACGCCGCCAAGAGCAAGGTGGCCATGACCCAGGCCCGCATGGTGCTCGACCACGCCCGTGCCCACCTGACCGAGGCCGGGGTCACCGACCTGACCCTGTCCCAGCGTCACGGCCACCTCGTCGAGACGCTGGCCGAGGTCGAGGGTTCGGCCGATCTGGTGGTCATCGGCAAGCGCGGCGAGGCGGCCGACTTCGCGACCGGCCACCTTGGCGCCAACCTGGAGCGCGTCATCCGCGGCAGCACCAAGCCCGTGCTGGTCGCCAACCGCGCCTTCAAGCCGATCAACCGCCTGCTGATCGCCTACGACGGCGGCACCAGCGCGCGCAAGGCGGTCAGCCACGTGGCGACCCGGCCGCTGCTCAAGGGCATCGAGTGCCATCTGCTGATGGTTGGGGCCTCGACCGCCGCCAACCAGGAAAAGCTGGCCCAGGCGCGCGAGGAACTGGCCGCCGGGGGCCTCGAATCCCGCGCCACCCTGGTCGAGGGAGAGCCCGAGTCCCGCGTCTGCGACTACGTGAAGACCGAAGGCATCGACCTGCTGGTGGTCGGCGCCTACGGCCATTCCCGCATCCGCCACCTCATCATCGGCAGCACCACGACGACGCTCATCCGGACGTGTCAGGTGCCGTTGCTGATGTTCCGGTAGGATTGGCGGGGAAGAGTTTCACCACAGAGGCACAGAGGCACAGAGGTTTCGGAGAAACAGCCGCGCGCAGCGCATCAACTCCCTGAGGGAAACTGATGCCTGCGTCGCTGCTCCGCCCTCTCGGTGTCCTCTGTGACTTCTCTGTGTCCTCGGTGGTTCCCCGCTTCCTTCACTTCCCTACTTCAGGGTCTTGAGGAACGCGATCAGGTAGTCCTGTTCGGCCGGGTCGGTGATGCTGACATGCCGCATGCGCGTGGTCGGCAGCACGGCGGTGTTGTCGGCCACCCACGCCCGCAGCTTCTCCTCGGTCCACACGAAGTCGGCGGCCTGCATCCCGGCGGAGTAGGCAAAGCGCGGCTGCGTGCCGACCTCGCGCCCGACCACGCCGTACAGCGACGGCCCGAAGGTGTTCTCGGCCGGGTCGAGCGAGTGGCAGCTCAAGCAGCGATGGAACACCACCTCGCCCGCCGCGGCCATGGCCGCCTGATCGCGGTCCTCGGTGGCGACGGCCGACCCTGCGGTGAGTAGCGTGGCGGCCACAACGGCCAGCCCAAGGCGTTTCGACATCGATCCGGGTCCTTCATCATGGCTCTGAAAAACCATGATGGCGGGGAAGCCGGGGGCGGGAAATGCGACCTTGGTAGCGGGCACCATTCTAAGAGCGCCTCGCATTCGCACTGGAAAGGCGGCCCCTGTCCGAGTATTCTCACGGTCTGTGTGGGTACTGCGGGGGGCGGACATCATGGGTGGGCACGGTCCGGACGAGGAACTGCTGCGGCGGGCCGGCATCCGCCTGACCCGCCAGCGCCTCGCCGTGGTGAGGCTGTTGCGCGCCGCGCCGACTACGCACCTGACCGTGGATCAGGCCCATGCCCTGTCGGCCGAGATGGGTTTGGGGCTGCCGCTGGCCACCCTGTACAACGTGCTCAACGACCTGTCCAAGCGCGGCATCATCCGGCGCATCGGGTCTGGCGAGCGGGCGACCTATTGCTCGAACCAGGCCGACCACCACCACTTCCTTGATCCGGCGACGGGCGTCCTCTCGGATATCCCTGGCCGGCAGCCAAGCGTAGTTAACGTGCCGGACGCCCCCGCCGGCACCGAAATCGAGGGCGTCGATATCATCGTCCGCCTGCGGCGGGCCAGGCCGTAGACGAGAATGCTTCTTAGAAAGCGGGCTAAGTGCCTGTTTTTGAATAAATTTCTTTCGCCGCACCGTGCCCTCTGGCACACTGCCCGTCGACAGAATCAGGAGACGCGCCATGAAGGGAAGCCAGAAGGTCCTCGAGACCCTGGGTAAATTGCTGACCGCCGAGCTGACGGCGGCCGACCAGTATTTCGCACACTCGCGCATGTTCGAGGACTGGGGCTACCACCGCCTGTACGAACGCATCGCCCATGAGCGCGAGGAGGAACTCGAGCACGCCGACAAGATCATGCGGCGCATCCTGTTCCTGGAAGGCCGCCCCGACGTCGGCGCGCGCGGCACCCTGACCGTCGGCAACGACGTGCCCGAGATGCTGCGCAACGACCTCGCCTATGAAATCATGGTGGTCGGCGACCTTCGCGCCGCGATCAAGGTGTGCGAGGACGAGCAGGACTACGAGACCCGCAACATGCTGCGCCAGCTTCTGGCCGACACCGAGGAAGACCACACCCACTGGCTGGAACAGCAGCTGCGGCTGATCGACGCCATGGGCCTGCAGAACTACCTGCAGTCCGCCGCCGGCAGCCAGTCCGCGTCCTAGAGCAAATCTCGAGCAAACCGGAACGGTTTGCGACGACGTATTTGCGCAAAAAAAAGTCCAGGAGAGCCCGCAATGCAAGGTGACAAGCAAGTCATCGCCGCCCTGAACGGCATCCTCAAGATCCAGCTCACCGCGATCAACCAGTACTTCCTGCACGCCCGGATGCTGAAGAACTGGGGCTTCGAGGCGCTGGGCAAGGCCATCTACAAGCAGTCCATCGCCGAGATGAAGGCCGCCGACGACGTCATCGAGCGCACCCTGTTCCTCGAAGGCCTGCCCAACCTCCAGGACCTCGGCAAGCTGCTGATCGGCGAGAACGTCCCGGAAATCCTCGCCAACGACCTCAAGATGGCCCGCACCGCCCACGCCACCGTGGTGTCGGCCATCGCCCTGTGCGAAAACGTCTCCGACTTCGTAACCCGCCACGAACTCCGCGAAGTCCTCGAAGGCGTCGAGGAGTACATCGACTGGGTGGAAACCCAACTCAACCTCATCGACTCGATGGGCCTGCCGAACTACCTGCACACCGCAGCGGGTGATGCTGCCGGGGGGTGAGGGGGGTGTTGTGAGGATTGGTGGAAAGGGGGCGATGCTTGGGCATCGCCCCCTGTTTTTTGGGTGGAGAGGAGTACCAGACTGCGTTCGACATCTACTCCAGTGCGCGCCGGATCGGGATTTCGTCGTACAACGGTTTCATTTCAACCTACGTACTTAGAAGTAATGATCTGCATCGTCTGCGGTGGAGTCAATTAAATCGTCTAAATCACTATCTTCATCGTCGCTGTCGTCAGCATCGTAACCGTATCTAGTTCGGCTAATAGCCTTCACCATTAATGACGATAATGCCTTTTCATGTGCTTTGAAGTCGAGCAGCCGGATTTTTTTTGCTGCAAGATGCTCAAATTCAGAACTCATTTCGCCGCCAAACGATGCCCCGCTGAACCCGCTTGCGCGGCAGACTAGGTTGAGAAGCCAGTCAGCTTTATCAGATGCTAATCTGCTGCTGAGGCCAAGTTTTGGTTTTCTGTTTATAAAGCTGTCTGTATATGCTTGTGCAAGCATCGCGCCAACGTGAGCGTTGTTCATCTTTAGAAGATTTTTTACACATTCGTCGCTGACATTAATTTTAGTCACTAGTAATAACCAAAGCATCCAAACTACTTCATGGTGGTTGTTGAATGCAATATGTCGCTCTAAGCCTTTTTTTAATACTGACTCCCAACCAACAATATCAATTTTCTCTTCAATTGCGGAACGCTTCGCCACAAGAAGACACACGTAGTCGATTGCGTGGGGATGTGCGTAGGTAATCCTTTGAAGGTATTTCTCGACAAAATCCCAGTGTATTGATCGGTATATGCTTATTTCGTCAAGGCGTCGCAGTGCCATTTTAATGGGGCTATCAGAACGCGTTTCCTTAGACGCGTATATAGCCTCGTCGAGCGAAAGTTCGAACTCTTCTCGCCTGCTGAAGTGGTGAAGTTGCCTGAATATTTTACGAACGCGCTGGGCCCAAAGATCATTAATTGGTTCAAGGCTTGAGTAAATTTTAGTTTTTGTGTCGTTTATTTGAAGCTCGAAAGAAGCTAGTATGTCTCTGAGTTCAGACAAAACAACTAGTGCATCTGACTCTGAGTACAAGCCAATGTAAAAGTCATCTACGTGACGAACAGCGCCGACAATGCGTTCGCTGACGCGATCATGTAATTGACTGTCTATCTCAGAAGAAACAAATTCTGCTACTAAGCGGAACGCATCTGGCCCTACCAATACTCCGCGTGTCTGCGCAGCTTGGCAGTTTCTAATATGAAAATCTAAAAGGTTGAATGTTACAGACGATGAATTTGCATTTGTATCTGCTTTTGCTATTTCTTTTCCATGTGCAGCCCATGGAATGGAGTGCGTGTATATGCTCGGGAAAAACTGTGCGATATCCGTTTTCAAGACAAATGGTGCGTGACCAATGTTTTTGCTCGCGTGCGCGGAAAGCTCAGATAAGGATGGAACCTTTACTGCGCGGTCAGATTGGTCATTTAGTAATTCTGGTTTGCCTATAGAGTAAGGTGACTTTGAGTATTGTTTTTCAAATGTGCGCCAATTTTTCGATATAAAATAGGAGACGTGAAAGTAAGATATTATGTTTGGTGTTCCGAAGAAACGTCTAGATCCGTCGTGCTTTGTGCCGCTGTATCGGGTAAACTCTGTGCTACGTTTCCGATGCTTTCTGCCATCAAGATTTCTTATAAGGCCAGCGAACGCTCGTGTAGCGTCTTTTGCTGTAAAGCAAGGCGGTAACGTTTCAGGAAAGAGTCCAGAAGATAGGAGCGATAGGCGCTTCATTCGAGTTCTCTATGTGGTGGCTGAAACGTTCCAGGAGAGGGACGCCCTCTCCATTTTCATAACCTGTAGGCGAGCGTCTTCGTTTTTTCAACTCGTTTTTTGCTGCGCGCCGTGAGGCGGTAGCCAACAAAGGTTCCTTCGGTAAATTTGCCCTGGGAATATATGATGTAGATGGAGATTAAGGTGCAGCGGCGTTAATTACCCCCTCCACCCTAACCGCACAAAACTTCAACTCCGGGATCTTCCCATACGGGTCCAGGGCGGCATTGGTTAGCAGGTTGGCCGCCGCTTCGGCGTAGCAGAACGGCAGGAACACCAGATCCTCGGGCAAACCCGGTTCGGCGCGTGCGGCCAGGGTGATGCTCCCCCGCCGCGTGGTCAGCCGCACCATGCCGCCCGGCGTCACCCCCAGCCTCTCCAACGCCTCCGGGGCGAGGTGGCACACCGCCTCCGGTTCCAGGGCGTCCAGGGCCTCGGCCCTGCGGGTCATGGAGCCGGTGTGCCAGTGCTCCAGCACCCGGCCGGTGGTCAGGATCATGGGGTAGTCGGCGTCGGGGCGTTCGTCGGGCGGCAGGGCGTTGGCGGGGACCAACCGACCGCGCCGGGTTTCGGTCGGGAAGCCGTCGGCGAACAGGATGGGTTGGCCGGGGTCGCCCTCGGCCGGGCAGGGGTAGGTGACGGCGCCGTCGCGCTCCAGCCGGTCCCAGGTGATCCCGGCGTGGGACGGCATGGCGCGGCGCATCTCGGCGAACACCTCGGCCGGGCCGGCGTAGTCCCAGTCCACGCCCAGGCGGCGGGCCAGTTCCTGCAGGATCCACAGGTCCTGGCGGGCCTCGCCGGGCGGGGCCAGGGCGGCGCGGCCCAACTGCACCTTGCGGTCGGTGTTGGTGAACGTCCCGGTCTTTTCGGGAAAGGCCGAGGCCGGCAGCACCACGTCGGCAAAGGCCGCCGTCTCGGTCAGGAACAGGTCCTGGACCACCAGATGATCGAGCGTTGCCAGGGCTTTGCGGGCGTGGGCGAGGTCGGGGTCGGACATCGCCGGGTTCTCGCCCATGATGACCATGCCCTTGATGCGCCCGGCCTCGGCGGCGCTCATGATCTCGACCACCGTCATGCCGGGTACGCCTTGCAGGGCCGCGCCCCACAGGGCTTCCAGCGCGCGGCGGGCCGGGGCGTCGCCGACCTTGCGGTAGTCGGGGAACACCATGGGAATGAGCCCGGCGTCCGAGGCGCCCTGCACGTTGTTCTGGCCGCGCAGGGGATGCAGGCCGGCGCCCCGCTTGCCCATGTGGCCGCACAGCAGCGCCAGGGCGATCAGGCAGCGGGCGTTGTCGGTGCCGTGGGTGTGCTGCGAAATCCCCATGCCCCAAAAGATCATCGCCGCCTTGGCCCCCGCAATGGTGCGGGCGACACGGCGCAAAACCTCCGGCGGGATGCCGCAGGCCTCGGATACCGCTTCGGGGGTGTAGGGGGCGAGGTGGTCCTTGAACGCCGCGAACCCCTCGGTGAAGGCGTCGAGGTAGGCGCGGTCGTGCAGGTCCTCCGTAACGATCACCTGCATCAGGGCGTTGAGCATCGCCACGTCCGACCCCGGCCGGAACCGCAGCATGTCCGAGGCATGGCGGGCCAGCCCGTGGCCGCCGCGCGGGTCGAACACGATCAGGTGCGCGCCGCGCTTGGCGGCGGCCTTGATGTAGGTCGCGGCGACCGGGTGGTTGACCGTGGGGTTGGCGCCGATCACCACGATGCAGTCGGCGTTCTCGACCTCGCGCACCGGGGCGGTGGTGGCGCCGGACCCGATGGTCTCCATGAGGGCCGCCACCGACGAGGCATGGCACAGCCGGGTGCAGTGGTCCACGTTGTTGGACCCGAACCCCATGCGGACCAGCTTCTGGAACAGATAGGCTTCCTCGTTCGATCCCTTGGCCGACCCGAACCCGGCCAGGGCCATGCCGCCCTCGGCCTCGCGGATGCGGACGAGACCGGCGGCGGCGCGGTCGAGCGCCTCGTCCCACGTCGCCTCGCGGAAATGGGTGAGGGGGTTGGCCGGGTCGACCAGTTCCTTGGGCGCGCCGTCCCGCCGGATGAGCGGCCGGGTCAGGCGGTGGGCGTGGTGGATGTAGTCGAAGCCGAAGCGGCCCTTGACGCACAGGCGGTTCTGGTTGGCCTCGCCGTCGCGGCCCTCGACCTTCAGCAGCCGCCCACGCTTCACGTTGTCGCCCTTCACATGATAGGTCAACTGGCAGCCGACACCGCAATACGGGCACAGGCTGTCCACCGTGCGGTCGGCCGTCTGCCCGGCATCGACGGAGCGCGGCAGCAGGGCGCCGGTCGGGCAGGCCTGCACGCACTCCCCGCAGCCGACGCACGAACTGGCGCCCATGGGATCGGCGAGGTCGAACACCACCTGCGTCGCGGCGCCGCGAAAGGCGAGGCCGATGACGTCGTTGGACTGCACCTCGCGGCACGCCCGCTCGCACAGGCCGCAGTGGATGCAGGCGTTCAGGCGCACGGTCATGGCGGGGTGGGAGCGGTCTTCCTTGGGGGCTGGGGTGGCGCGGGCCGGGAACCGGCTGTCGGTCACCCCCAGTACGGGCTGGTCGGCGGCCAGCAGTTCGAGGACCAGCCGCCGGGCCTTGGCGGCGCGCTCGGTGGCGGTGCGCACGACCAGCCCTTCGGCCACCGGGCGGCGGCACGAGGCGGCCAGGGTGCGCTCGCCCTCGATCTCGACCAGGCAGGCGCGGCAGTTGCCGTCCGGGCGGTAGCCGGGTTCGGGCCGGTGGCACAGGTGGGGCAGGGTCAGGCCGGTGCGCTCGGCCACCTGCCACAGGGTTTCGCCGGGGGCGGCGGTGACGGTGCGGCCGTCGAGTGAGAAGGTGACGGGCTTGGTCATGCGTCGCCCTCCGGGAAGTGGCGCATTACGGTGGTCCACACATTGGGCGCCGCCTGTCCCAGGCCGCAGATCGACCCGTCGCGCATGACCTCGGCCAGATCGTCGAGCAGGGGGCGGTCCCAGGTGGTGCGGGCCAGCAGGGTGACGGCCTTTTCGGTTCCAACGCGGCACGGCGTGCACTGGCCGCAGCTTTCCTCGGCGAAGAAGCGCATCAGGTTGAGGGCGGCGGCGCTCACGTCGTCGTGGTCCGACAGGACGATCACGGCGGCCGACCCGATCAGCCCGCCATGCGGCTCCAGTGCCGCGAAGTCCAGGGGCACGTCGCCCAGGCTGGCCGGCAGGATGCCGCCCGACGCGCCGCCGGGGAGATAAGCCGCGAAGCTGTGGCCGTCGGCCATGCCGCCGCAGTGGTCCTCGATCAGGGCGCGCACGGTGATGCCGGCCGGGGCGATCTTGACGCCCGGCTCCCGCACCCGGCCCGACACCGAAAAGGCACGCGGCCGGGGGCCGGCGTACCACTCGGGCGGGTTCTCCAGCACGGCGCGGACCCAGTGCAGGGTTTCGACGTTGTTGACCACCGTGGGGCGCCCGAACAGCCCGACCTCGGCCACATAGGGCGGGCGCTGGCGGGGCAGGCCGCGCTTGCCCTCGATGCTTTCGAGCATGGCCGACTCTTCGCCGCAGATGTAGGCCCCGGCGCCGCGCCGCAGGTGGACCTCGACGCCGCCGAGCAGCCCGGCGGCGTCCAGCGCCGCGATCTCGTGCCGCAGCAGGGCGTGGAGGGCGGGGTACTCGTCGCGCAGGTAGATATAGATGGCGGCAGCCCCGACCGCCCACGCCGCGATCAGCGCGCCTTCGAGCATCCGGTGGGGCGCGGTTTCCAGATAATGGCGGTCCTTGAAGGTGCCGGGCTCGCCCTCGTCGGCGTTGATGGCGATGAGGCGCGGCCCGGGGTGCCCGCGCACGATGCGCCACTTGCGCCCGGTCGGGAAGCCGGCCCCGCCCAGGCCGCGCAGGCCGGCGGCCTCCAGGTGGGCGATGACGTCGTCGGGGGCTTTCTCGCCGGCGCGGCAGGCCTCCAGCAGGGCATAGCCGCCCCCGGCGCGGTAGGCGGCCAGATCCTCGGCGTCGGGCAGCGCAGGGCCGAAGCGGCCGCTTTCCACGCGGGCCTCGACGGCATCGGCGGAGGCCTGGAGCACGGCGCGCCTGCCGACATGTACGGCCGGAGCATGGTCGCACAGGCCCATGCACGGCGCCCGCTCGACGCGGGCCTTGCCGCCGACCCGGGACGTGGTTTCGGCCAGCAGGTCCTCGGCTCCGTGCAGGGCGCAGGTCAGGCTGTCGCACACCCGCACCACCGGCCCGTGGGGCAGGGCGTGGTCGTCGTCGGGAATGTGGAAATGGGCATAGAAGGTGGCGACCTCGAACACCTCGACCGGGGCCAGCCGCAGCAGGTCGGCCAGGGCCACCACATGGCGCGGCAGCAGCACCCCGAAGCGATCCTGCAGGCAGTGCAGGTGCTCGATCAGCAGGTCGCGGCGCAGGGGGATGGCCGCCAGCAGGGCCTCGACCTCGCGCCGCGCCTGGGGATCGACCGTCCGTCCCTTGGGGTAGGTCCGGCCGGCGCGTCCGCGTTTGGTGTCGTTGCCCATGGGTCCTCCAACTGGTGCGGCGTTCATTATCGTACCGTCCCGCTTGGACTTTCAATTGGGATCGCACTATGGCCTTCCCGCGTTGATCCCGGAGCAGGAAATGCAGGGAAAGGCAGGCATGTCGGTTTTGGGGCGTCTGAAGGCATGGAGGCGGGCGGCTTTCCGGGTCGTCAAGCTGATGGCGCGGCCGGTCCGCACGGCGCGCGGCCACCATGGCGTGGTGCTGCAGCCCTACCGCGGGTACGGCTCGCAGTCCGAGATCTTTTTGATCGGCCGGGTGTTCCGTCAATCGACGGACGCCGGCCCGGCCGCCCCGCGCAGCGGATGGCGCCACATCAAGGACCTGAGCCGCCGGGTGGCCCGGCGCGGCTATGGCGGCGCCGTGGTGCGGGCGCAGTTCGGCGCGGCGGAGCAGTGGGTCGAAACCGACGCCGACGGCTACTTCCGAATTCATCTGCACCTGGAGACACCGCCCGAGGAAGGCCGCCTGTGGCATTGGGTGGACCTCACGGTGCAGGACCCGCAGGAGGTCACCGGCCGCGGCCAGGTGTTCATCCCGCCGCGCCACGCCCGCTTCGTGGTCATCAGCGACATTGATGATACAGTGGTGTTCACCGGTGTCGCCAACCGGGTGGCCATGCTGTGGCGCCTGTTCGTGCAAGGGGCCGGCAGCCGGGTCGCCTTCCCCGGCGTCGCTGCGTTCTACCGCGCCCTGTATGGCGGCGTGTCCGGCGAGGACCACAACCCCATGCTCTATGTGTCGCGCGGGCCATGGGGCATCTACGACATCCTGGACGAGTTCTTTCGTTTGCACCGCATTCCCGAAGGCCCCATCGTGTTCCTGCGCGAATGGGGGGTGTCGTGGACCAGCCCGCTGCCGCGCAAGGCCGAAGACCACAAGCGCATTCTGATCGACAACATGCTGGCCCTGTACAAGGACCTGCCGTTCATCCTGATCGGCGACAGCGGCCAGCACGACCCCGAGATCTACCGCGAGATCGTCGCCCATCACGGCGACCGGGTGTTGGCGGTTTACATACGGAACGTGTCGGGCAACGGCAGCCGCGCCGCCGAGATCGAGGCCATGGCCGAACCGGTGGTCGAGGCGGGCAGCGCCCTGGTGCTCGCCGCCGACACCCTGGCGATGGTCGAGCACGCCGTCGGCCTGGGCCTCATCGGGGCGCAGGCCGTGGCCGACGTGCGGGCCGAAACCAAGGCTGAAACGGGCCACGTCGAGCGCCATCCGGTGCAGGTCGCGGCCCCCGACGATGTAGACGAGGTGGGGGCCGGGAAAGAGCCGCCCAACGTCGTGGTCGAAGCCGGGGTCGAAGCCGGGGTCGAAGCCGGGGTCGAAGCCGAGCGGAGCCAGGCGCGCCGCTGACCAACGCTTAATCAGGAGGACACATGGGCATTCTCGCATGGATTCTGTTCGGCCTCATCGCCGGCGCCATCGCCAAGCTGATCATGCCGGGCAAGGACCCCGGCGGCTTTATCGTCACCATCGGCCTGGGCATCATCGGTGCGCTGGTCGGCGGCTTCATCGGCCGGGCGCTGGGGGTGGGGGATGTCTCGGGCTTCAACTTCGGCAGCTTCGCCCTGGCCGTGGTCGGCGCCGTGCTCCTGCTGGTCATTTATCGCGCCGTGCGGAGTCGTGGCTGACCAGCCACGAAAACGGGCGTGATTCCAGATTTGCTATCAAAGGATGTAAAAAGCCCCTAAAGTTTGAGCGCCTTTCCCTTGCGGCAAGGCGTTCAACATAAGGGGAGTTTTTATTATGAAGGCAATGATGCTGCGGGGCCTGATGGCCCTTGCCGTCGTCATCGGGGTGAGCCTGTCCGGGGGCGCCGCGAAGGCCGACACCTACCTGTCGCACTGGAAGAACCAGACCGATTGCGACTACTACATCACCAACAATGGCGGCAGCAATCTGCTGCCGTCCGCCCGGGAAATCGATCTCGGGCCGTTCCCGTCCAAGGATGGCGCGCCGAACGTCGGCAAGGTCGAGTTCATGCGCAAGGCCTGTACCGGGCCGACCCCGTTCGCGCTCAAGTTCGCCGGCGGATTCGAGGGCAAGCGGTGCGGCGGCATCGATCCCGGCCCCTACAAGTACACTGTCGAATACGACAAGGGGGAGTCGACCGACTTCTGCTACTGCATTCAGGCTCTGCGCGTCGCCTACCTGACCACCGAGGTCAAGCCGAACGGCGTGACCCTGGCCCATGGCCCGGGCACCTACGCCTGCGGGCCCAAGTAAGCAGGTTGGAAGGGCGGGGGTGCCGCGGCGCCTCCGTCCGTCCCCATGGCCGTAAACAGACTTGTGACCACAGGGAAACCTCTGAGAACTAGCTATCCGTTGCGTCTGCCGATATACCTGAACACCATTCTGTAATGGTGAAGGTCGACGGTGATGAGACACGGTCTGGTGGTTGTGGCAGCGGCACTGCTGATGGCGGTGGCCGCTGCGCCGGTTGTGGCGCAGCAGGGCGCGCCGCAAGGGCTGCCGGTCGAAGCCGTGACCGTGGAGGCGCAGCCGCTGCAGCGCACCCTTCAGGCGGTCGGTACCCTGACGGCGGGCGAGTCGGTCATGATCCGCCCCGAGGTTCCCGGCCGAATCGAGCGTCTGACGTTCGAGGAAGGCATGCCGGTCGAGGCCGGCGCCATCGTCGTGCGCATGGATGACAGCGAGCAGCGCGCCCGCATGGCCTCGGCCGAGGCGCAGCTTGCCCTGTCCCAGGCCAACTACCGACGGTCCCAGACCCTGGCCAAGCGCGACAACGTCAGTCAGGCGGCGCTGGAGGAAGCCTTCGCCCGCATGCGCATCGACGAGGCCGCCGTGGCGGTGGCCCGCACCGCCGTGGAAAAAGCCCAGGTCCGCGCGCCGTTCTCCGGCGTGGTCGGCCTGCGCAAGGTGTCGCCGGGGGCTTATGTCCAGGCCGGCCAGGACATCGTCAACCTGGAAAGCCTGCACCCGCTCAAGGCCGACTTCCGCGTGCCCGAGATGTTTTCCTCCGACCTGCGGCGCGGCCAGCCGATTCGCCTGAACGTCGACGCCATGCCCGGCACGGAGTTCGAGGGCGAGGTCATCGCCGTTGACCCGCAGGTCGATGTGGCCGGTCGCTCGGTCATGCTGCGCGCCCGCGTGCCCAACACCGACGGCACCCTGCGGCCGGGCATGTTCGCCCGTGTGACCCTGGTGCTGGAGGTCAACCCGACGGCCCTGATGGTGCCCGAACAGGCCCTGGTGCCGCGCGGCCAGACCCAGATGGTGGTCAAGGTGGTGGACGGCAAGGCGACCTACGTGCCGGTCCAGATCGGCCATCGCGCCAAGGGCATGGTGGAGATCACCGAGGGCGTGGCCGAGGGTGACGTGATCGTCACCGCCGGCCAGATGAAGCTGCGCCCCGATCAGCCGGTCACCGTGCTGCCGTCGCAGGCGCCGGCCGAAAAGCCGCAGGGCTGAGGGAAAAACCATGGTCCTGTCTGACGTCTCCATCAAGCGGCCGGTTCTCGCCACGGTGATGAGCCTGCTGATCGTGCTTCTCGGCCTGGTGTCCTACCAGCGCCTGACGGTGCGCGAATATCCCAAGATCGACGAGCCGGTGGTCACCGTGGAAACCACCTATCGCGGCGCCACGGCCGAGATCATCGAAAGCCAGATCACCCAGCCGCTTGAGGAAAGCCTCGCCGGGATCGAGGGCATCGACCTGATTTCGTCGGTGTCGCGGCCCGAACAGAGCCAGATCACGGTGCGCTTCCGGCTGACCCGCGACCCGGACTCGGCGGCCAACGACGTGCGCGACCGCGTCGCCCGCGTACGCGGCGCCCTGCCGGCGGAGATCGAGGAGCCGGTGGTCCAGAAGACCGAGGCCGACGCCCAGCCGATCATCTTCCTGGCCTTCACCGGCGAGACGCAGACTCCGCTGGAAATCACCGACTACGCCGACCGCTTTGTGAAGGACCGCCTGCAGAACCTGCCCGGCGTGGCCCAGGTCCGCATCTTCGGCGAGCGCCGCTACGCCATGCGCGTCTGGCTGGACGCCGCGCGCCTGTCCGCCTATGGCCTGACGCCGCAGGATGTCGAGGACGCCCTGCGCCGCCAGAACGTCGAGATCCCCTCGGGCCGCATCGAAAGCCGCGACCGCGAGTTCACCGTGTTGTCCGACACCGGCCTTGCGACCCCGGCCGAGTTCGAGAACCTCATCCTGGCCCAGGCCGACGGCTATCTGGTCCGTTTGTCCGACGTCGGCCGGGCCGAACTGGGCGCCCGCGAGGAACGCCGCGTGGTCCGCTTCAAGGGCGAATCCGCCGTGGCGCTGGGCGTCATCAAGCAGGCGGTGGCCAACCCGCTGGAGGTTTCCGAGGCGGTGCGCGACATCCTGCCGCGCATTGCCGAAAGCCTGCCCGAGGGCATGAAGGTCGAGGTCGCCTACGACAGTTCGGTGTTCATCGACCGGTCGATCAAGAACGTGTTCACCACCATCGCCGAGGCCGTCGCCCTGGTCGTGCTGGTGATCTTCCTGTTCCTGCGCAACCTGCGCGCCATCCTCATTCCGCTGGTCACCATTCCGGTGTCGCTGGTTGGCGCCTTCGTCTTCATGTACGCCTTCGGCTTTTCCATCAACACCTTGACCCTGCTGGCCATGGTCCTGGCCATCGGTCTGGTGGTGGACGACGCCATCGTCATGCTGGAAAACATCTTCCGCCACGTCGAGGAAGGGATGGCCCCGGTCCAGGCCGCCTTCAAGGGCGCCAAGGAGATCGGCTTCGCCGTGCTCGCCATGACCATGACGCTGGTCGCGGTGTTCGTGCCGATCGGCTTCATGGAGGGGCGCACCGGGCGCCTGTTCACGGAATTCGCCTGGACCCTGGCCGGTGCGGTGCTGGTGTCGGGCTTCGTCGCCCTGACCCTGTCGCCGATGATGTGCGCCAAGCTGCTGCGCCACGAAAAGAAGCACTCCGGCTTCTACAACGTCATCGAGCGCGGCATGGAAGGCATGGAGAGCGGCTACAAGCGCCTGCTGTCGGTGTCCCTGCGTGGCCGTTGGGCGGTGGTTCTGCTCGGTGTGCTGGTGGCCGCCGCGGCCGGGCTGCTTTTCGTCACCCTGAAGTCCGAGCTGGCCCCGACCGAGGATCGCGGCACCATCATCGGCGTCGGCATCGCTCCGCAGGGGGCGACGGTGGGCTATACCGACCGCTATGCCCAGCAGATGCAGCAGGTGTTTGCCAGCGTGCCCGAGATCGAGCGGTATTTCGTCGTCACCGGCTTCCCCACGGTGTCGCAGATCATCGCCTTCAACAACCTGAAGCCCTGGGAGGAACGCGAGCGGTCCCAGCAGGAGATCGCGGCCGAGATCAGCCCCAAGCTGTTCGGCGGCATTCCCGGCATCATGAGCTTTGCCGTCAACCCGCCGTCGCTGGGCCAGCGGCCGACCGACAAGCCGGTGCAGTTCGTGCTGATGACCTCGGCGCCCTATGAAAAGCTCCAGGAGTGGCAGGACGCCTTCATGGCCGAGGTCGGCAAGTTCCCCGGCTTCGAGAACCTCGACAGCGACCTGAAGCTCAACAAGCCGCAGCTTGACGTGTCGGTGCGCCGCGACAAGGCGGCCGACATGGGGGTGGAGGTCGCCACCGTGGGGCGGACGCTCGAAACCATGCTCGGCGGCCGTCAGGTCACCCGCTTCAAGCGCGAGGGGCGGCAGTATGACGTGGTGGTGCAGGTCCTCGACATCGACCGCGCCAATCCTGACGACCTGACCAACATCTATGTGCGCGGCCGCGACGGCACCATGGTCCAGCTTTCCAACCTGGTCGAGGTGACCGAAACCGTGGCGCCGAGCGAACTGAACCACTTCAACCAGCTTCGTGCCGCGACGATCACCGCCAACCTGGCCGAAGGCTACGCCCTGTCGGACGCCCTGGCGTTCCTGGAGGACGCCGCCGAACGCACCCTGCCGGCCGACGTGACCACCGACTACAACGGCCCGTCGCGGGAATTCATGCAGTCGAGCACGGGGATGTACGTCACGTTCATCCTTGCGCTGGGCTTCATCTACCTGGTGCTGGCGGCGCAGTTCGAGAGCTTCATCGATCCCATGGTCATCATGGTGTCGGTGCCGCTGTCCATGACGGGGGCGTTGCTCGCCCTGTACCTGACCGGCGGAACGCTGAACGTGTACAGCCAGATCGGGCTGGTCACCCTGGTTGGCCTCATCACCAAGCACGGCATCCTGATCGTCGAGTTCGCCAACCAGCTTCAGGACAAGGGCCACGGCAAGGTGGCCGCCGTCATCGACGCCAGCGTCATGCGCCTGCGGCCGATCCTGATGACGACGGGCGCCATGGTGCTGGGCGCCGTGCCCCTGGCCCTGGCCAGCGGCGCCGGTGCCGAAGGGCGTCAGGCGATAGGCTGGGTCATCGTCGGCGGCCTGCTGCTCGGCACCGTGCTGACCCTGTTCGTCGTGCCGACCTTCTACACCCTGCTGGCCCGCACCCGTCACCCGGAACCACTGGTCACGGACGCCGTGGCGGTGCCGGGGGAGTAGGGCGGCGACCGCACTGGACCAGTCCCTGCCGACAGGCCCGCCCTCTCGCGGGCCTGTCGCTATTTCGCGGTGTACTTTATGTAGGGGTATTCGTCATCCGGCTCCACGACGACTTTGAGCATGAAGGGCGCTGCGGTGTATTCCTGGACTGATCCAAGATGCATCAGCCGAAGCGTCGTTGGGCCAAAGTGCGTGAAGCATACTTCTTTGCCCGGTAGAACGGTCTGGCCGGCGACATGCCGAAGCCGATCCGGGGGGCCTGATACCAGCACGGCCTCTATGTACTCCGTGGTTCTGTTGTCGATGCATCGAGCCTCCGCCGCCTGCGGCAGGGCGACTGCGGCAAGGGCTGCCGCTGCCAGGAATGCGGTTTTCATGATCGGGCCACCGGTAAGTCTCGGGCCTTATGAGTCGCATAGCGAGCCAATTAATTCCACGAATAGAACCGTATGACGTGCCATCCCGATCATAGCTATCCCCGCCGCGCGGACCGATGAAGGCGGCTTGCTCTGCTCAGTCGGCCATGCCGATGGCTTGCATCACCTTCGTCTTGAACAGGCGCCACGGCTTTTCCGGGCGTTCGGGGTCGCCCATCTGGGTGTCGAGGATGAATGCGTCAATCTCGTCCAGGTCCTCGGGCACCTCGACGTCCAGCGGGCGCAGGCTGCGGCCGTGCTCGATGCGCAGGCTTTCGATGGCCGGGATGATGCGGCCGCCGTCGGCCTCGATGCGGTCGCGCAAGGTGTCCTGGGCGACGTCGAGGTGTTCGGCCAAAAGATCGACGAGGCGGCCGTGGATCATCGTGCGGGAGGCATCGTCGTCGGCCCGCGTGGCCACATCGCACTCGCTGTCGAAGCCCATGGAGCGGTTGTTGATGTTGGCCGAGCCGACCTTGAGGACGCAATCGTCGATAATCATCACCTTGGCGTGGACATAGATCGCGTGGCCCTTCTCCGTGACCGGCTGAAAGATGCGGAAGCGGCCGGCATGGTCTGCCTTGCGGCAGGCGGCGACCACCCTGACGCGGGCGGTGTCCATGGTCGCCTGCTCCAGCCAGCCCGCCGCCTCGCGCGGGTTGATGACCACCACCTCGGGGGGATGGGGTTCGCGCAGGCGCTCGATCAGGGCGCGCGCGATGGCCCGGCTGGCGAAGTATTGGTTCTCCAGGTAGATCAGCCGCTCGGCCCGGCGGATTGCCCGCAGGGTGAGGCTTTCGATCTCGAAAATGCCGGGGATGTCCTCGAACGGCGGCAGGGTGCGGGCGATGCCGACGGTCAGGCCTTGGCCGTCCTGGGGCGCATTTTCCGGCCAGCCGAAAGTGCCTGTCACCTTGGGCGGCGGGTCGAGGTCCTCCTTCGTGCCGCGCCGCCAGCGGTCGCGGCAAAGCTCGCCCAGGGCGGCTGCCGCCGGACCGTCGAGGGCCAGGGCGACGTCGTGGTGCGGCTGGTAGGGGATGTGGCCCGGCGTCTTGCGGCGGCGGTCGTTGTCGGTATGGGCGCGGGTGTCCCAGCGCTCGCGGGTGATGTCGATGGAGCCGACCAGCGCGAACCGGTCATCGATGCACACGATCTTTTGATGATGGCAGGACCCGGTCGGGTGTTCGCCGTCGAGCTTGAGGTGGACCTTTTTGGACAGCTTCCACTGGATGGCGCGCACCGGCCAGGGGTTCTGGCGGATCATGGAGAAGAAGGCGACGTCCCACTTCAGGATGTAGATCTGAAGCTCCGGCCGGCGGCGGACCAGGGCGCTGAGAAAGGCGCCGACCTTGACCGGCCAGCCGTCGTTCGGGTCCGTCATGACCAGCCGGATGCGGGCGTCGAAGTCCCAGCCGACCAGGAAGATGCGGTGCTGCGCCTGAAGGCAGGCCTGGCGGAAGGCGGCGAAGTAGTTCTCGCAGTCGACGATCATGCCGAAGCGGTCGGTGTCGGCCAGCCGCCAGCAGGTCTCGCCCGGCTCAAGCAGGGGCGGGGCGGTGTCGTGCGCGGTCTGTGTGTCCATCGACGGCTGTGTCATGTCGATTTCAACGCCCCACCGGCGCAAAACGGTCCATGCAGGCACCCGCTGAAGGCGGAAACGCCGTTGCCCGTCGGGGTGTTTGTGTAGCAGCATGTCGCCAAGGAGGCCCGCATGAAGATCGACCCGGTTGCAGAGGCGGACAGACGGCGCCGGCTGGAGCGTCTTCGCACCGTCGCCAGTTGGCTGGACGACCGGTTCCAGGTGCCGGGCACCAACATCCGTTTCGGCCTTGATGGATTGGGCGGGTTGATCCCGGGCATCGGCGACACGGCGACGGGCGCCGTTGCCGCCTGGATCGTGTTCGAGGCGTGGCAGATGGGCGTGCCGCGCCGTCATCTGGCGGCCATGGCGGGCAACGTCGGAATCGACTGGCTGGTCGGCCTGGTGCCACTGGTCGGCGACATCTTCGACATCGGATTCAAGGCCAACCGGCGCAACATCCGGCGCATCCTCACGCACTTCGACGAATTGGAGAGGCGGACCGAATAATCTACTGGCCGCTTGGGTGCCTTGTGGCCGATATTGTGTGCTCACATGAGGTATAGGCTGGGCACCCGCTGTAGATGACCGAGGAAAAGCCAGACTTTCCGCCGCGCGGAAAGACTTTGTTCGTCCATCCGCCGCAGGTCGGGCAGATGCGCGACCCGATGACGGCAGAGTGGAACAAGGCGCCGGGGCTGGAGGCCGATCCGGCGGGGCTGATCGACTTCGCCCCGATGAAGGCGATCTTCGACAATTTCCTCGACGTGGTCGGGCTGCCCATCTGCATCATTGACCCGCAAGGCCGGGTGCTGGCCTCGTCGCGCTGGCAGCGGGTGTGCATGGATTTTCACCGGGTCGCCCCCGGCACCCTGGCACGCTGCCTTGAAAGCGACACCAGCCTGTCGCGCGACCTGGCCGAGGGCAAGACCTATGCCCTGTATCGCTGCCGCAACGGGCTGACCGACTGCGCCACGCCGATCACCGTCGAGGGCGTCCACGTCGCCAACCTGTTCGTCGGCCAGTTCCTGCTCTCCGCCCCGGACGCCGAGGCGTTCCGCAAGCAGCAGGAAGAATTCGGCTTCGACAAGGACGCCTACGCCGAAGCCCTGGCCGAAGTGCCCATCGTGGCCGAGGACAAGCTGCCGGCCATCCTGCGCCTGATGGGCGGCCTGGCCGAACAGATCGCCCGCCAGAGCCTGGCCGAGCATCGCGTGCGGGCGGCCTACGCTTTGGTCGAGCACGAGGTGGCCGACCGCACCCAGGAACTGGCCGAAAGCCACGAGCGGCTGCACAAGATCGCCGATCAGGTGCCCGGCGTGGTCTTTCAGTTCCGCCAGCGCGCCGACGGCAGCACCTGCATTCCCTACGCCAGCGACGCGTTCGCCGCCATGTTCGGCGCCCGGCCGGACGAGGTGCGGGACGACGCCTCGGCGGTGTTCGCGGCCACCCATCCCGATGACCTCGACGATTTCGTCGCCTCCATAAAGACCTCGGCCGAAACGCTCGGCCCGTGGCGGCACGAGTTCCGGGTCCGGCATGCCGACGGCATCCTGCGCTGGGTCGGCGGCGACGCGGTGCCCCAGCGCGAGCCCGACGGCTCCACCCTGTGGCACGGCTTCATCACCGACATCAGCGAGCGCCGGCGGACCATGTTGCTCCTGAAGGCGCGGCTGCGGCTGGCCGACCTCGCGACCACCTGCTCGCTGCACGACCTGCTGGTGGCGACACTGGACGAGGCCTGTGCGCTGACCGGGGCGGAAACCGGGTTCTTCCACTTCCTGCTGCCCGACCAGGTCACGCTGTCGCTCCAGGCGTGGTCGACCAGAACCACCAACGAGTTCTGCGGCGCGGCCCAGGGCAAGGGCCATTATGATATCGGCGCGGCGGGGGTGTGGGCGGACTCCGTGCGGCAGCGGCGCTCGGTGGTCTACAACGACTATCCCGCGCTGCCCAACCGCGCCGGTCTGCCCGAGAAGCATGCCGCCGTGCGCCGGCTGATGTCGATCCCGATCTTCCGCGACGGGCTGATTACCGCCGTCCTCGGGGTCGGCAACAAGCCCGACGCCTTCGACGGCGCCGATCTGGCTGCGGTCGAGGCGCTGGCCGACATGGCGTGGGATCTGGCCGACCGCAAGCGGGCCGAGGAGGCCCTTGCCGAGCAGAACACGCTGGTCCAGCGGCGCTATGACAGCCTCCGCGCCCTCAACGACATCGCCGCATTGCCGCCGGGCAGCGCGGGCGACCAGATCAAGGCGGCGCTGGCGCTGGGCGCCGGGCACCTGGGCCTGCCGTTCGGCATCCTCGCGCGGACCGAGGGCGACCGCTACACCGTGGTCAACCAATGCGCCCCGCCCGAGGCCGGTTTCGCCGACGGGCAGGAGTTCGCGCTGGGCGACACCTATTGCGTCCTGACACTGGGCGCCGAAGACGTGGTGGCCTTTTCCCATGTCGGGGAGTCCGATCATGCCGGCCATCCGTGCTATCTGAAGACCGGGCTTGAAGCCTACATCGCCGCTCCCATCCGGGTCGGCGGCACGGTGTACGGGACGGTGAACTTCAGTTCGTCCACGCCCTACCCCCGCGATTTCGACGAAGGCGACCTGGAGTTCATGCGCCTGCTGGCCCGCTGGGTCGGCAGCTTCCTGGAGCGCCAGCGGGCCGAGGCCGAGGTGCTGGCGGCCAAGGAGGCGGCCGAGGAACGCGCCCGCGAACTGGCGGCCTCCAACAGCGAACTGGAGCAGTTCGCCTACGTCGCCTCGCACGATCTGCGGCAACCGTTGCGCATGGTCAGCAGCTACCTGACCCTGATCGAGCGCCGCATCGGGTCGCTCCTGGACGACGAGGGCCGTGAGTACTTCGCGTTCGCCAAGGACGGCGCGCACCACATGGATCGCCTGATCCTCGACCTGCTGGAGTACTCGCGGGTCGGGCGCCACGGCGACCCGCCCGAACCAATGGATCTGGCCGTCGCCGCGACCGAGGGCAACCGCCACCTCCGGCTGGCCGCCGAGGAGGTGGGCGCGACGGTGATCCTCGATGCGGCGGAGGCGCCGGTCATCGGCAACGCCAGCGAACTTGCCCGGCTGTTCCAGAACCTGATCGGCAACGCGCTCAAGTACCGTGCCGCCGACCGCCCGCCCCGGGTGACGGTGTCCTGGCGGCGCGACGGCGGGGAGTGGGTGGTGTCGGTGGCCGACAACGGCATCGGCATCGCGCCGGAGTACCAGCAGGACATCTTCGGGATCTTCCGCCGCCTGCACACCCGCAAGGAATACGACGGCACCGGCATCGGCCTGTCCATCTGCCAGAAGATCGTCAAGACCCACGGCGGCCGCATCTGGGTGGAGTCCGCGGCGGGGCAGGGCAGCACATTCCATTTCACGATCCCGGCCCATTTCACGATCCCTGCCGCCTGACGGATATGGCGCCTTTCGGGGGCCTGAAGCGTTGCTGAGGAGATTCAAGCAACGCGGGAGGATCCGATGATGATGCACCATGTCGCAGGCGCCGTTCTGGCCGGATGCCTTGTGGCGGCCCCCGTCCTGAGCCATGCGGCCCAGGCCCAGACCCCGGCCGGCACTGTCGACATCACGCCGTTGGGCAGCCACGACGGCGAGTTCTGCCTGTTCGACCGCGCCATGCTGCTGGTCGATCCCGACGGCACGCGGATCCTCTATGATCCGGGCCGCACGGTGGCCGGTGCCGAGGACCCCCGGCTTGGCGACATCGACGTCATATTGGTCAGCCACATGCATGGCGACCATGTCGGCGACCGCCGCATCGGCGCGGTCAACGCCGGGGCCTGCGGCAAGCCCGACGTGTCGGTGGAAACCGTGCCCAACACCAACACGGTCGACATCGCGCTCGCCAAGTCGGCCACCATCGTTTCGGGCAGCGAGATGCCGCAGTTCTTCGGCGGCAAGCTGAAGGCGCTGGGCGGCGATGCGGCAAAGTCGCAACTCGTCCGCTTCGGCGGGTCGCGCAAGATCGGCGGCGTGGCCATCACGACCGTTCCGGCGGTGCATTCCAATGGCATCAGCGGGGCGATGATCCACGGCGACCTCGGCCCCATGCTCGACGCCGCCGGCCTGACCGCCTATGCCGGGCCGCCCACCGGCTTCGTGCTGACGTTCAGCAACGGGCTGGTCGTCTACCTGTCCGGCGACACCGGCGTCACGGCCGAGCAAAAGACCGTGGTGGCCGACCAGTACGGGGCGGACCTGGTGGTCATGAACATCGGCGATACCTTCACCACCGGCCCGACCGAGGCCGCCCACGTCATCAACACCCTCATCAAGCCCCAGGCGGTCATCCCCTCGCACGCCAACGAGGAGGCGACCAAGGGCGGCGAGGTGGTGCCCGGCTCCAAAACCGCGACCTTCATCGAGCACGTCAAGGTGCCCGTCCTCCTGCCGTTGAGCGGCCGGACGCTGTCCTTCGACGGCGCCGGCGCGTGCACGGCGGAGTGCTGACGATGCTTTAGTCACAGGAGCGGATAAATCGGCGGGGGGTGGAAATCCCCGGCCCGTGCGGTGGCGTTCTCTGGGACACCCCGCATAGGCTGGAGACATTCCAATGAGTTTCAATCCCCTCACGGAAAAAGGCATCCCTCTCGACCGTCAGCTTCGCACATGGTCGGAACTGAACGTCGAGCCCTATGACACCCGCAGCGTCGATGCCTACACCCGCTGCCGGGCCATCGTCATGAACGGGGCCGAGATGGAGGCCATGTGGTTCGGCCACCAGTTCGCCCGCCACACCACGGACCCCGACGTCAAGCGCCAGTTGGCGGCGGTGCGGCGCATCGAGACGCAGCAGCAGAAGGTCTGCAACTGGCTCATCCCCGGCAGCGAGGACAGCCTGGAAGTCACCATCGGCTACGAGCAGGTGGCGGTCGACCTGACCGCGTGGCTGGCCCGCCAGGAGCCCGATCCTTATGCCAAAAGCTGCCTTGATTTCGGGCTGCTGGAGGACTTCGACCACCTGTTCCGCTACGCCAACCTCCTGGACATGAAAAACCCGCGCAAGGCGGCGGAACTGGTCCAGGACCTGACGGAGATCATGCCCGGCCGCCCGACCTGGGCCGAGCATCGCCACCCGCACGACGACATCCGCAAGCCGCTGACCCGCAAGTCCGACCCGCGCTCCATTCTCCACGCCATGACCATCACGGCGGCCGAGCAGCAGACGCTGAACTTCTACTGCAACGTCGGCAACCGCCCGGAGGATCCGGTGGCGCGCGGCCTGTACCTGGAGATCGCCCAGATCGAGGAACAGCACGTCACCCACTACGAAAGCTTGTTGCCGGCTGACACCACCTGGGCCGAACAACTGGTCATGCACGAGTACAACGAGTGCTGGCTGTACTGGTCGTTCCTGGAAACCGAGACCGACGCTCGCATCAAACAGGTGTGGGAAACCCACCTCGCCATGGAAATCGAGCACCTCAAGGCGGCCATCGAACTGGCCCGCAAGCTGGATGGCCGCGACCCGGTCGCCATGCTGCCCGAGAGCCTGCCGCCGGCCATGACGTTCGAGCCGAACAAGGAGTACGTGCGCAAGGTGCTGGCCGAACAGGTCCACCTGACGGCCGACCACGAGAACTTCGTCCCCACCGCCGACCTGCCGAAGGATCACCGCTATCACTGGTATCAGAAGCAGGTGAACACCAACGGCGTGCCCAGCGAAACCGTCATCGATCGCCACCGCGAAGCCAAGAACAACGCCGACTACCGCCTGGAAACCGAAGGCCCCCATCCGGTGGAAGACCTGCGTTGGCCGCGTGCTGCGGAGTAGTTGGCCTCCGTAAATAAGCTCGTCGTTCCCGCGCAGGCGGGAACCCAGGGCCGTGGAGAATGTCCCTCAGGGCATTGACGGAAAACGATTTTCTTTGTGGCCCCTGGGCACCCGCCTGCGCGGGTGCTACGATTTGGGGGCGTGCGCGCTGGGTCGTGCGGTAGGGGACTACTCCGCCCCCGACACGTCCACCCGTTCGCCGGCGGCGTGGCCGGCCTCGAAGGCGCCGGCGGCGAGTTTCTTGCCCGACGGGCCGCCCTCGCGCAACGTCATGCCAAGGGTGTCGAAGGCGGCCTCGACCACGGCGTGGCGGACCACCACCAGGTCGCGGCCGCTGCCGACGCGCAGGGCCTCGTCGCGGTCGGCCTTCATGGTGGCGAGCTGGTCGGCGATGGACACCGCCATGCCGAACAGGAAGGCGCTCTTTTCGTCCTGGCCGTGGCGGATGAAGCGCTGCTTGCGGACGTAGTCCTGCCAGGCCGCCTGCATGGCGGCGTCGATCATCTCGTGGATGGTGCGCGCCATTTCGACATTGGGGGGGAGGCCAAAGAAGACGTAGCGGATGCGGCCGCGCGCATCCTTTTCGCGCCAGGCCTTGCAGTCGCAGTAGTCGGCGATGGCGCCGACGCAGGCCGACATGGGCTGGCGCTGCTTCTTGTTGGTCTCGACGGCGATCTGCACGCAGGGGGTTTCCCGCATGTCCAGGTCGCTGAGGCTGAGGTCGTGGCGGTCGAGCAGTTCGGCCACCTTGGCGGCGGCCGACAGGGCCTCGGCTTCGGTGCATCCGTTGGCGATGGTCTTGGCGCGCAGGGCCTTGAGGCGGGTCTTGAGCTTGTCGAGTTCGACGCTCACGGCGTCCACTCCACCTGCCCGCCGGGCAGGCGCGAGCGGGCGAGCACCAGGGTTTCCGGGGAAACCCCGGCCGCCTCGGCGATGGTTTCGACGGTGGCGTCGGCCTCCAGCACGAAGTCGAGCACGGCGCCCAGGAAGTCGGGATCGCCGATGCGATCGCGCAGGTCGTCCTCGCCACAGCCGGTCACGGCCATGAAACGGGGGCACAGGTCCTCGTCGGCGACGATCACCGCAACGGCATGCAAGGCCAGGGCTTCGGCGGCGTCACGCCCGAGGGCGGCAGTCTTGGGGGGCATTGTTCACCGGCCGGTCGGTTGGGGGAACCGGCATCATAGCGGCCCCCCGGCCGAAGTCTACTGCGGGTCCTGAGCCGGCTTGTCGAGGGGCTTGTCGAGCGGAGGGGCGGGCAGCGTGAAGTGGAAGGACGACCCGCCGTTTTCCTCGGACAGGACGTGGATGCGGCCGCCGGCCTGCTCGATGATGCGCTTGGCGATGGCCAGCCCGATGCCGGTTCCGCCCAGGCCGTCGCGCGGGTTCAGGCGCTGGAACATCTCGAAGATCTTGTTCTGGAATTCCGGCGGGATGCCGATTCCGTTGTCGGCCACCACGAACTCCCAGTAGGTGGCGCGGCGCTCGGCGGTGACCGAGATGCGCAGCGGCCGGTCGGGGTGGCGGTACTTGATGGCGTTGCCGATCAGGTTCTGGAACAGGCTGGTCATCTGGACCGGGTCGAACATCACTTCGGGCATCGGGCCGACGTGGATCTCGGCCCCCGCCTCGATGGCCGATGCCTCCAGCGCGTGCAGGACCTCGTTGAGGCAGACGCCAAGATCCGACGGCTCGACCTGGGCATGCCCGGTCAGGCGCGAGTAGGTCAGCAGGTCGCGGATGAGGCTGCTGAGCCGCTTGGCGCCGTCCACCGCATAGGTGATGAAGGTGTCGGCGTCGTCGTCCAGCTGGCCCTTGTAGCGGCGTTCCAGAAGCTGGAGGTAGCTGGCGATGGTGCGCAGCGGTTCCTGCAGGTCGTGCGAGGCGATGTGGATGAAACGCTGCATTTCCTCGCGCAACTGGCGTTCCTGGGTGACGTCCACATGCATGGCCACCACGCCGTCGAACGACGTGCGGTCCAGCGGCACCAGGCTGACGCGGTGCCAGCCGGCCTTGTCGCCGATCTGCACCGGCACTTCCTGGCAGAAGTTCGAGGTGGTGCCGGACACGATGTCGCGAATGGCGGTGCTGACGCTCTGCGCCTGCTCCTGGCCCCACAGCTTGAGGTCGCCGGCCAATTGGGCATAGCAGATGGCGGGGTTGGTCAGGATGTGGTCGTCAAAGCCGCTGCCGACGATGCTGTTCCATTCCTCGTTGCGCGCGACAACGCGGCCGCCGGCGTCGAGCAGCGCCACGCCGGCCGGCAGGGCCCGGAACACGGCATCGAAAATGGTGAACCACGACCGGCTGGTGGCCGACATGTTCTCGTCCAGGAGGGCGTCCGAAATCAGCGAGCGCATTTCGGGCTCCTCAGGTCGTGGCGCCGATGAAGGCCGCCACTTGCGTGACGTCATCCATCGAGCCGAGAAGCATCTGGGTCGGAGCCGGAGCGCGCCGGACCAGCATCGGCGTCACCAGGACCCCGCTTTCCCACGCCCGCTTCGGTTCGTGGAGGACGTCGACCACCGCCAGATCAACCTGGATCTCCAGGTCGGCCAGCGCGCGTTTGAGGTTGTTCAGTGCCTTTGACGAATTGGCCGCGGTTCCGGCGATGAAGAGTTCCAGGGTAATCATCGGCGGGCCTCCGGGACGACCAGTTTCGGCGCGCCGTCGGCGCTGCGGCTGCGGCGTACGGCATCCACGCGCTCTTCCCCAATTTCCACCACCTTGGCCTCCAGTTCATCCAGCAGGGCGAGCGCCTTGGTGCGCCCGGCCACTTCGGCTTCCAGGGCGGTGATGCGCGCCTTGGCTTCTTCGATCGCGGCTGCTTCGCCGCTGCGTTTGGTGAAGATGTCATAGGCGTCGCGGCTGCGCACGGTGGCGGCCTCGGCCTCGCGTTCCAGGCGCGCGGTGCCCATCAGGACCACGCCGCCTTCGGTATAGACGTCGGCCAGGCTCAGGCCGTCGGAGCTGAGGACCAGTTCGCGCACCTGGTTGGAGTGCGCCGACCCGCGCGACTTGATGATCGTCAGGGCGCGGTTGCGTTCCCCGCCGTGGGCGACGAAGGTCAGGTGCAGCCAGGTGTCGGCGATGGTCGAGACGTGGGTCAGGGTGACCTCGTGCTCGGGGTCGTCGCTGTCGACCAGGGCGGTCAGGATGCCGGTGATGCCGCGCACCTTGATGTAGTCGACCAGCAACTGGACCACCGAATCGACCATCGACTTGCCGCCGCCCTTGATGAGCGACGACACCGGATCGATGACCAGCACCGTGGGCTTGGTGTCCTCGATGACCTTGCACAGGTGGTGGATGTGCATCTGGGCCGGGGCCAGGGCGGCCCGCAGGCTTATCATGGTGAGTTTGCCGGCCTCGACGTGCCGGGCGAGGTCGATGTTGACCGACCGGGCATTGCGCACGATCTGCGCCGACGCCTCGTCGAAGCTGACCATCAGCGCCGTTTCACCGGCCTTGCAGGCGGCATCGACGGTGGCGGCGGACAACGTGGTCTTGGCGGTTCCCGGAGAGCCGGAAACCAGCACCGTCGTGCCCCGGTAGTACCCGCCGCCCAGCATGGTGTCGAGCCGCGCGACGCCCGAACTCAGGCGGTCGTTGAACACCTTGTGTTCGACCATCCGCGCGCCTTCGTAGAGCAGGGCGATGCCGCGCTCGTCGATGGCCACCGGCAGGCGCACGCCCGGCGTCGGCGTGCCGCGGTACTTGACCAGTTCGAGGGTGGAGACCGAAATGTCGTTCTCCATGCGGCGGTCCAGGCTGATGACGCAGTCGCCGATGTAGGGGGCGATGGCCATGCCGGCCCCGACCTCGTCGGACTTCAGGGTGATCAGGGCGGTCAGCTTGTGGTCGCGGATGAAGCGCTCGACGGCGAGCAACTGGCGGATGCCGTCCTGCTTGCCGGGTTCCAGGGCGAGCAGGATGTCGATGCCGTCCAGGACCAGCCGGGTGGCGCCCGATTCGGTCAGGCGCGCGGCCAGGATGCCCAGCAGTCCCTCGATCTCGAAGCCGCCGGAGATGGCGGTTCCGGGGCACAGGCGGGCATCGACGGCCGTGATCTTGCCGGACGCCACATGCTCGGCCAGGTTCCAGCGAAAGCTGCCGAAGTTGCGGATGATGTCGTCGGGGTCTTCTTCAAAGGAGACGAAGATGCCGCCTTCGCCCTCCGAGGCCGAGGCGGCCAGCCCCTGCATGGCAAGAAGTGTCTTCCCGGTACCCGGCCCACCGAACACGAGCGTGCTGCGGCCACATGGATATCCGCCGTCGGTCAGGATATCCAGACCGTCGACACCAGTGGAACACTTCTCCATGAACACTCCAGACCGATTTACCGAATCCTGCGTCGCACTCTGCGCGCGTTGTCGAAAAACGTCCAGAGGTTTCCCCTGGAGGTTGCCTCTCTGGGCGGTTGACTTGGGCGCGCGGGGTCTGGCAGACTTCGCCCATGATACACGCACCCACCACCCTGCGGCTATTTGGCCTGAAGCTTATCGGCCCGGCGTCCTGACGACGCCGGGGGCCGTTGCTTCATGTTGACCGAACGCCGCAAAAGGGTCATGGACCGTGTCTTCTTTCTGTAGAATTTTCATCGTGCGCATCCCGCCGGGATCTCGTCCGGGTCTTGGCCTGCGACTTATCGGCGGCCGCCGGGCGTTTTGAGGCAGCCCCCCGGCGGTCGTGATCTGTGCGGCCTGCACCCCCTGCAGCGATCAAGATCCCTAAGGACCACGATGATGACCAAGATCAATCCGGCTCAGAAGTACCGCCCGTTCCAGACCATCGATTTGCCCGACCGCCAGTGGCCCGGCCGCACCATCACCACCGCGCCGCGCTGGTGCAGCGTCGATCTGCGCGACGGCAACCAGGCCCTGGTCGAGCCCATGGGGTGGGAGCGCAAGCTGCGCCTGTGGGACCAGCTGGTCCGCATGGGCTTCAAGGAGATCGAGGTCGGCTTCCCGGCGGCCTCGCAGACCGACTTCGACTTCGTGCGCATGTTGATCGAGGAAAACCGCATCCCCGACGATGTCGCCATCCAGGTCCTGACCCAGTCGCGCGACCACCTGATCGCCCGCACGTTCGAGGCGGTGCGCGGGGCGCCGCACGCCATCATCCACCTGTACAACTCGACCTCGACCCTGCAGCGCCGCGTGGTGTTCGGGCTGGACGAGGACGGCGTCATCGACATCGCCGTGCAGGGCGCCAAGTTGATCAAGTCGCTGGCCCAGGGCATGGGCGACACCCGCATCAGCTATGAATACAGCCCGGAAAGCTTCACCGGGACGGAGTTGCCCTACGCCGTGCGCATCTGCGAGGCGATCATGGACGTCTACGAGGCGACGCCCGAAAACCCGGTCATCCTGAACCTGCCGGCCACGGTCGAAATGGCCTCGCCCAACATCTACGCCGACCAGATCGAGTGGTTCTGCCGCCATATCCGCAACCGCGATGCCGCCGTCGTGTCGGTCCATCCGCACAACGACCGCGGCACCGGGGTCGCGGCGGCCGAACTGGCCGTGATGGCCGGCGCCGACCGGGTCGAGGGCACGCTGTTCGGCAATGGCGAGCGGACCGGCAACGTGGACATCGTCACCCTGGCCCTGAACCTGTTCACCCAGGGGGTCGATCCGGGGCTGGACTGCTCGGACATCCAGGGCATCGTGGAAACGTCGGAGCACTGCACCCGCCTGCCGGTGCATCCGCGCCATCCCTATGCGGGCGAACTGGTCTACACCGCGTTCTCGGGCAGCCATCAGGACGCCATTTCCAAGGGTCTGGCCGCCCTGCGCAAGGCCAACAGCCCGGTGTGGGAGGTGCCATACCTGCCCATCGACCCGGCCGACGTCGGGCGCGGGTACGAGGCGGTCATCCGCATCAACAGCCAGTCGGGCAAGGGCGGCGTCGCCTACATCCTGCAGCGCGACCACGGCCTGGACCTGCCGCGCCGCATGCGCATCGAGTTCGCTGAAACCATCCAGCGCATCACCGACACCGAGGAACGCGAACTGGGCGCCGGCGAGATCTGGGGCGCCTTCCAGGCCGACTACATGGCCAACGGCGACGCGGAAAATCCGTGGACCATCGTGGACTACCATACCGAGGCAGTGTCCAAGGGCTCCGACGCGCGGGTGATCGAGGCGACCATCGAGCGCGACGGCAAGGCCCACGTCATCCAGGGACGCGGCAACGGCCCCATCGCCGCCTTCGTGGCCGCCCTGAACGAGGCGTTCGGCCTGAACGTCCAGGTCCTGGACTACTCGGAACACGCCGTCGCCGGCGGGGCCGATGCCCAGGCCGTGTGCTACGTCGAAACCACGGTGGGCGACAAGGGCCCGCTGTTCGGCGTCGGCCAGGACACCAACATCACCATGGCTTCCTTGCGCGCCGTGATGAACGCCGTCAACCGGTCGGGGCGGGAGCGGTATCGGTAGGGAGAACCGCCGCTCAAAAATCCGGGCGGAAGACCATCAGGTAGAAGATCACCAGCATGGCCGTGAACGCGGGGATGCCCAACAGGAACCAGATACGGGCATAGCGCTCGTATCGATCCGGGAGGGGCTGGCCGGTGGCGTGGGCGGCGCGGGCCATGCGGTGCATCTGAACCTGTAGCCAGACCACCGGCAGCCAACAGGCGCCGACCAGCAGGTATAGGGCGAACGTCGCCAGGATCCAGCCGCTGGTCAGCGGGTAGCCGTACTCCACGGCGAGCCAAACCCCGGTGATCGGCTGAATGATCGCCGCTGGCGTGGTGAACAGCCAGTCGGCGAGAACGACGTTGCGGTTTGCCGTCATCACCGTCGGAACGTCGCGGCCCAGGCCGTTCATGAAGCCGTGAAAGGCCGTGCCCATGCCGGTGCCAAACAGCACGGTGGCGCTGATGATGTGGATGTATTTGAGGATCAGCGGGTCCATGATGGGCGCGCCTCCAGAGCCAGGGCGACGGACGTCGCCACGAAAACCGGAACGTTCTTGAGGACCGGCCCGAAGGGGTGCAGCCACCAGTCGGGCAGGAACACGGTGATGATCGCGGTAAACCCGATCATCACGGCAAGTTGCGTCACCAGCGCCGCCTGCACGAAGCGCCGTGACAGGAGGGCGAGGCCCAGCACGATATCCAGCAGCGCCGCCCCATAGAGGGCAACATCCGCCGCCGCGCCCTGCAGCCCCACCCGCGCCAGCAGGTCCAGGCTGTCGGACACCGGCCAGATCCCCAGGGACAGCAGTCCGGTGCCAATCCACATCACGGCCAGGGCCAGCCTGAGCGCCGGCCGCAGGGGCGTAAGCCGCGCCTCCCAAAGGTCTGCGGTGGTCGCCGGGGTGAGTGCCAGGGCGTTTTCCAGCGGGAGCGGCGGCCTGTCGAGGACGGCGGTCAACCCGGCGGGGTCGCCGGTGTTGCCCTCCTGCAGCATGGCCAGGGTCTCCCGGCTCACCGGTCCCCGGCCGATCCAATCGCCCGCCCGTGCCGTCGCAGCCAGCGCCCATGCAGGAATGGCGATGAACCGGCGCTGCGGCAGGGCCAGCCACCGCCGCAGGATGGAAGTCAGGCGCTCCGTCGACAGGGCTTCGGGACCGACCATGGCAAGGCGGTCCGGGACGCGCTCGGCGCGCACGAGCCGGCACACGGCGTCCGCCACGTCGTCTACATGGATGGGCTGTACCTGCTGCCGACCATCGCCCAGGCGCAGCGGCCACGGCAGGGCGGCGAGGCTTGAGAACAGCGCGGTGCTCGCTCCGCCGCGCCCGACGACGATGGACGGTTCGAGGACGCAGGCGTCAAGGCGACCCTGATCGGCCATGCGCAGAAGGTGCTCCGCCGCCGCGCCCTTGGTGCGGTAATAGCGCGTCGATGCCTGGCTTTCAGCACCCTGGGCGCTGATGTGCAGGACGCGCCGCACGCCGGCCTGGGCCGCCGCTTCGAACAGCGCCTTGGGGCCATCCTCGTGCACGGCTTCAAGGGAGGCCGCTGCGCTGTCGCGGATGAGGCCCGCCAGGTTGACGATGGTGTCGATGCCCTGAAGGCGCGCCAGCCAGTCGCCCTGGGTGTCCCGCGTCAAGTCGCAGAGCACCTGCGCCTTGCCGGGGAAAAGAAGTGTCAGCCTGGACGGCGATCGACCGGCAACGGCGACGGCATGCCCATCCCTCTCGAGGGCAGGAACGATATGGCGGCCGAGGAAGCCTGCTGCCCCTATCACCAGAACGCGTCGGGTCATAGTGCATACTCCTGGTCGTCGTCGTGGGCTCGTCAGTGCTGCATCGGCTATACCATTTTCGCGTTTCGGTGACCATGGTTAAGGGCGATCAACCTGAGGATAACGTCCCGTTGCCGGTCGTCGCCATCAGCACGGTCAGGATGACATAGAGGGCAAGCACCAGGGAGCTTTCCCAGCCGATCTTCCCGCCGCCGCGCGGCCGGGCGACCAGCCCCATCAGCAGGATGGCGGTCATCAGGATTGTGATGATCGTCATCTGCTGGTGGACCTGCCCAAAGAACGCGTAGAAATTCCGCTCGCCGCTGTAGGCGAAGTCCGAGAACGCCAGGAACAGGGTGTCGAAGGCGTTGCCGCCGATGATGCCGCCGACCGCCAGATTCAGCGCCCCGCGCCGCACCGCCGCGACCGAGGTGACCAGTTCCGGCAGCGAGGTGATGATGGCGGTGATGAGCCCGCCGATCACCGTTTCGTCCAGGCCGGTGCGGGTGCCGACCTCCAGCGCCACCGAGGTCAGGAAATAGCCCGCAATCGCGGTGGCCACCGCCAACGCCCCAAAGATCAGGGCCAGCCGCGAGGTCGGCGTGCGCGGCGGCTCGTCGGTGTCCTCGTCGCTGGTGGTTTCATCGGTGGCGCGCGGCCGCCACATCGGGCTGAGGCGGACCTCTCCGGCCGCCCGCACGCCCAGCCCATAGCCCAGCACCAGGATCAGCGACACCGGGCTGACCCAGCCGATCATGACGCTGTCGGGCAGGGCGGCGCCCAGCAGGGGCAGGCTCAGCAGGGCGATCAGAAGGGCGGCCTGGAACAGGTTTGTGGTGCTGGCCGCGGCGTGCTCCAGGTTGGTGCGCGGATAGAACATGTCGGCCACGGCCAGGAACGCGGTCTGCACGGCAATGCCGCCGATGGCGTTGGAGATCGCCATGGTCGGATGCCCGCTGCCCGCCGCCACCACCGAGGCGACAATCCCCGACAGTGACGTCGAACCGCCCAGCAGCACGGCCCCCACCGTGGCCTCGCCCCAGCCGGTGGCGTCGGCCAGCATGTCGGCCTTGGCGGCCAGTTGGGTCCCGGCCGCAACAATGACCGCCGCCAGGGCGACGAGCGCCGCCACCAGCGCGACGAAAGGCATCCATGTCAGGTCGAGCAATGACGTCTCCTGCCGCTTCCTCCGGCAGGCCACGGAAATATACAGCCAAAATCGTCATTCCCGCGCAGGCGGGAATCCAGGTTCCTGGGCACCCGCCTGCGCGGGTGCGACGATCTCAAGCGGTACAAACGCCTTCTTCCGCAGCCTGCTCTCTAGGGAAACGTCAGGATGATGCGGGAGTTGCCGGTTGTTTGAAGGCGTCAGCCCTGGAAGTCGGTCTTCCGATACCCCTGTGCGTACAGCAGGGCGGTCAGGTCGCCGTGGTTGATCTTCACGCGGACCATGTCCTGGACCATCGGCTTGGCGTGGTAGGCGACGCCCAGGCCGGCGGCCTGGAGCATTGCGACGTCGTTGGCACCGTCGCCGACCGCGCAGGTGCGGGTCAGCGGCAGGCGGCGGGCGCCGGCGCCCTCCATCAGGGCGCGCAGCTTGGCGTCGCGGCCGAGGATGGGTTCGCCGACCGTGCCGTCGAGGTGCCCGCCGTTCATTCCAAGCGTGTTGGCGTGGGCCTCGTGGAAGCCGCAGTGGGCGGCCACGCGCTCGGTGAAGTAGGTGAAGCCGCCCGACACCAACATGCAGTGGGCGCCGTTCGCGACCATGGTCTGGACCAGGGCGCGGGCGCCGGGGGTGTACTCGATCTCGGCAAAGGTCTTGGCCAGGGCGTCGGCGTCCAGGCCCTTGAGCATGGAGACGCGCTCGCGCAGGGCGGACTCGAAGTCCAGTTCGCCGCGCATGGCGCGGGCGGTGATGGCGGCGATCTCGGTCTTCAGGCCGGCGAAGGCGGCCAGTTCGTCCAGCGTCTCGGCCGTCACGATGGTCGAGTCCATGTCGGCGACCAGCAGCATCTTGCGGCGGTCGGCGACCGGCTGGCACACGATGTCCACCGGCGCGTCGCCGATGCGGGCGCGCACGGCGGCATCGGCCATGTCGGGTTCGAGGTCGGCAAAGGCCACGTCACAGGCCTCACCGGGCGCCAGCCAGGCCGGCGGGGACACCGTGGCATACCGCTCGTGCAGGGCCCCGCGCGCCGCCGCGACCAGGGCATCATCCAGGGGCGCCTGCGCGGAGGCGATCAGGGTCAGCACGCATTCCATGACGGGGGATCCCCAGACGAGTGGCGGACGGCACAAGTGTCACCATGACACCGTCGGGGTATAAGAGCGCCGGACGTCCATTGGCAAGGGAAGTCTGTGCGACAGGCCCTTGGAGCTGTCTCTTAGAAAAGGTCGTCCAGCCCCACGCCAAGGGCTTCCGTCAGCGCCTTGGCTGTCGGCAGGGAGGGGGCGCGTTTGCCTTTTTCGACTTCGTTGAGCATGGACGGGGAGATACCGGCCGCCTCGGCCAGTGCCCGTTGCGTCAGGCCGCGTTCCTCCCGCCACAGCCGGACGGCGCTTTCGCCGGCCAGAAGGCGCTTGACCGCGGCCAGCGGCAGGCTGGGCTCGTGGCGGCGTTCGGCGATGAGGGTGAGGTCTTCCAGGTCCGCAATGCGGACGAGGAGGCCGTCGTATTCGGTCCTCGGAATCGTCACGGTTTCAGTCATAAGCTTCCCTGCGATGGCGGATGGCCTCGACCAGCATGATGGTGACGCTGCCGTCCTCTTCAACGGTGAACAGGGCCCTGTAGTCGCCGACCCGCAGGCGGTACTGGCTTGTGCCGCGCAAGGCCTTTACGTTGTTGGCAAGGCTGGACGGGTCCACCGCGTACTGCTCGATCTTGGAAAGGATGGTGTCCCGCATTGGGCCGATCTTCCTGAGATCCCTGATGGCGCCGGTCGTGAATCGGACCTGCATGATGTCCCCCTGATGATGCAGGATATTCGCTCACAGCGAACATGAAGGCAAGTGGAAAGTTCACTGAGAGCGAATGTGATGACCGAAAGGGTGCAGCCCGCATGACCATATCCCCCCTCATCACCGTCGCCGGGCCGACGGCCAGTGGCAAGAGCGCCTTGGCCCTGGGGCTGGCGCGGGCGTTCGACGGCGTGGTCATCAACGCCGACAGCATGCAGGTCTACCGCGAGCTGCGGGTGGTCACGGCGCGGCCGACGGCGGAGGAGGAGGCCCTCGCGCCGCACCGCCTGTACGGGGTGCTGCCCGGCGCCGAGGTGTGCTCGGCCGGGCGCTGGGCGGAGATGGCGGCGGCCGAGGTGCGCGCCGCCTGGGCGGCCGGCAAGGTGCCCATCCTGTGCGGCGGCACCGGGCTCTACATCCATGCGCTGACGGTCGGCCTGTCGCCCATTCCGGCCATTCCCGATGCCGTGCGCGCGGCGGCCCGCGATGACATGGCGGCCCTGGGCAACGCGGCCTTCCACGCCCGTCTGGCCGCCGCCGACCCGGTGATGGGCGCGCGGCTGAATGTCGGAGACACGCAGCGCACGATTCGGGCATGGGAGGTCCTGCAGGCCACCGGGCGCAGCCTGGCCGCCTGGCAGGGCGATCCTCCGGTGCGGCTGATCGCGCCCGCGGTGTTCACGGTGCTGCTGGAGCCGCCGCGCGAGATTCTGTACGCCCGCTGCGACGCCCGGTTCGCCGCCATGATGGAGGCCGGGGCGCTCGACGAGGTGCGGGCCCTCGATGCGCTCGGCCTGCCGGCCGGCGCTCCGGTGATGAAGGCGCTGGGCGTGCCGGAACTGCGCGCATACTTGCACGGCGAGGTCAGCCTGGACGCCGCCGTGGCCAAGGCGCAGCAGACCACGCGGAACTTCGCGAAACGCCAGGGGACGTGGTTCCGGGGTCAGCTTCGTGCGGACATGACCCTCGGGGCGCAATATTCAGAAAGTTTCAATGACCAAATCTTTGCGAAAGTTCGTCACTTTTTGTTGACCACGGCGGAATGACGGACTAGGTTGCCTCTCTCTCCCGCCTGAAGTGCGGGCGAAGGGGAGGTCTGCGCCCGGCAAGGCCCTTTGCGGCCGCCTGTGGTGCCCTCCCGCATCCGTGATTTTGAAAGGTTTTGGCACATGGCCCAGGAACACATGACGGGAGCGCAGATCGTCCTCAAAGCCCTGGTTGACCAGGGCGTGGACGTAATCTTCGGGTATCCCGGCGGTGCCGTCCTGCCGATCTACGACGAACTGTTCCAGCAGAACCACATCAAGCATGTGCTGGTTCGGCACGAGCAGGCGGCGGTGCATGCGGCGGAAGGCTACGCCCGGTCGACCGGCAAGGTCGGCGTGGTGCTTGTGACCTCCGGCCCCGGCGCGACCAACGCGGTGACCGGCCTGACCGATGCCCTGATGGACAGCATCCCGCTGGTCTGCCTGACCGGCCAGGTGCCGACCCACCTGATCGGCAACGATGCCTTCCAGGAAGCCGACACCACCGGCATCACCCGCCAGTGCACCAAGCACAACTACCTGGTCAAGAGCCCCAACGACCTGGCCCGCACGATGCACGAGGGCTTTTACGTCGCCCGCACCGGCCGTCCCGGTCCGGTGGTCATCGACCTGCCCAAGGACGTGCTGATGACCAAGGGGGAATACCTGCCCCCGGCCAAGGTCAAGCACCGCTCCTACAAGCCCCAGGTCAAGGCCGATACCAGCCGCGTGCAGGAGGCCATCGCCCTGCTCGCCAAGGCCAAGAAGCCGATCATCTATGCCGGCGGCGGCGTCATCAACTCCGGCCCGGCGGCGTGCCAGTTGCTGACCAGCTTCGCGCGCACCACCGGGTTCCCGGTCACCCTGACCCTGATGGGCCTGGGGGCGTATCCGGCGTCCGACAAGCAGTACCTGGGCATGCTGGGCATGCACGGCACCTACGAGGCCAACTGGGCCATGCATGACTGCGACGTCATGCTGTGCGTCGGCGCGCGCTTCGATGACCGGGTGACCGGGCTGGTGTCGGCGTTCGCGCCCAATGCCAAGAAGATCCACATCGACATCGACCCGTCGTCGATCAACAAGAACGTCGCGGTCGACGTGGCCGTGGTCGGCGACGTCGCCCATGTCCTCGAAGACATGATGAAGCTGTGGAAGTCGTCCCAGGCCAAGCCAGACCCCAAGGCCCTGGACGCGTGGTGGAAGCAGATCGACAAGTGGCGGTCCATCGACTGCCTGAAGTTCGAGAACTCCGACACCATCATCAAGCCGCAGTACGCCATCCAGCGCCTGTACGAGCTGACCAAGGACCGCGAGACGTTCATCACCACCGAGGTCGGGCAGCACCAGATGTGGGCGGCCCAGCACTACCGCTTCGACAAGCCCAACCAGTGGATGACCTCGGGCGGGCTGGGCACCATGGGCTATGGCCTGCCGTCGGCGGTGGGCGTTCAGATGGCCCACCCGGGCGCGCTGGTCGTGGACATCTCGGGCGAAGCCAGCTTCATGATGAACATGCAGGAGATCGCGACCGCGGTGCAGTACCGCCTGCCGATCAAGATCTTCATCCTCAACAACCAGTACATGGGCATGGTCCGCCAGTGGCAGGAACTGCTGCACGGCAGCCGCTACTCGGAAAGCTATTCCGAGGCCCTGCCGGACTTCGTCAAGCTGGCCGAGGCGTTCGGCGCCGTCGGCATCCGCGTCGACAAGCCCGATGCCCTGGATGACTCCATCCGCGAAATGATCGCCGTCGACCGTCCGGTGCTCATGGACGTGCGGGTGGACCAGAACGAAAACTGCTACCCGATGATCCCGTCGGGCAAGCCGCACAACCAGATGCTGCTCGGCCCCTCGGCCGAGGGCGAGGAAGCCATCGCCGACGAAGGCAAGGTCCTCGTCTGAGGCCGGTGAGAGGGGAGCAAGCACAGTGAACCACATCAACACCGACGTCCGCAGCCACACCATTTCGGTTCTGGTGGACAACGAATCCGGCGTGCTGGCCCGCGTCATCGGCCTGTTCTCCGGCCGTGGCTACAACATCGAAAGCCTGACCGTGGCCGAGGTTGACCCGCGCGAGGCGCTGTCGCGCATCACCCTGGTGACCTCGGGAACGCCCATGGTGATCGAGCAGATCAAGGCGCAGCTCGGCCGCCTGGTTCCGGTGCGCAAGGTCCACGACCTGACCGTCGAAGGGCCCCACGTGTCGCGCGAGCTGGCCCTGGTCAAGGTGGTCGGCACCGGCGAAAAGCGTGTTGAAGCCCTGCGCATCGCTGATATCTTCCGTGCCAACGTGGTCGATTCGTCCAACGAGAGTTTCGTGTTCGAGATCGTCGGCAAGACCGACAAGCTCGACGCCTTCATCAAGTTGATGGAGCCCCTCGGTCTGATCGACATCGCGCGCACCGGCGTGGCCGCCATCGCGCGCGGCACCGATCCCATCTGAATTCAGGGTCGATTATGACCGCCGGACGCAAGCCCGAACTAGCTGTTTTTCTGGCCGCTGCCATGGGAGCGGCTACAAACTTGCGGACCGAGGTCGAGACGGCAACCGCGGTTGCCGTCTCCGAGATGCTTGCCTACCGAGGCCGAGCAGAGAAGGCCATTAAACTACTCGCTCGCGCCTCCGTCCTAATGGAGGCTGGTGCTGATGAGACAAATGTTACCCGAGCCTTGGCAAACATAATCGGGAAAAATGTGGCAGCGTATAATGCAATCATAAAAACCAATTTTGGTGCAGCAATACCGCCTATATATGCAGCTGATTCCCGGTCATGGGCTTATTTTGAGGAAATCTTAGGAAAGATTGATCCTTCCCAGGGTTTCGAAAATGCCCGCGCCGCTCTAGAGGATGATTGGCAGCGCAAAGTTGCTCTGTTTCGGGTCCCTTTTAAGTATGCGATATTTTTTTCCTGCTTTTTTGAGGCGGCGTACTTTGTTTACCTGAAGCACTCGGATCAGCTAAGGGGCGAGGGTGCGACTGGACAAAAAATCGTGCGGGCAATCGAGTTCAAGCCGGAGCACAAACGTGCCGGTATGTCCATTCTGAGTTATTTCGCAGAAATTGTTCAGGATAAATACCCGGATGAGGGCATTATTGTCAGCATCGAGCAGAAGGGCGATGTCGTATCGCTTGTTGTTGATCCTGGTAACGGCGAAAAAGAGAAGATTGAGCAGTCCCTTTCCGAGTACATGCTCGTTGTGCGCGGAGATACTGGAGCTGAGACTGTTGCCACTGGAATTGAAAAGGTTGTGGCTCTTCAGAATATGCTCGAGATGGCCCAGCTGGAGATTCGGAACCAACAACGAATAATGGCGCTACAGGACAAGGCTTACGATAATATCAAGGGTCGTCTGGAGGTTCTTGAACGATCGTCGTCTGAGCAGTTTTCTGCCTTGACAGGTTTGATGTCTAAATCTCTAGATGCTCAGATCTCGTCTCAGGCAAACATTCAGGAGCTGATAAGGGCGCTTTTTGATGCAGGTTTTCAGGAGCTTCCGTTGGCCCTGAAGGGAGATGTTGGCAAGTTCGATGAAAATGGCCTTCGGCATGAGTTGGAAACACTCAGAGATGAAAGGCCAGGGTTGTTTGACAAACTTCGTGATTCGTTAATTTATGGACCAGTGCAGAGCGCGTCGTGGATGTTTATCCAGGGCACAATCGGGATGCTGATAAAATAGCTGCTTCGAAAGGAAGACGGAAATGCGCGTTTATTACGACCGCGATGCGGACGTGAACCTGATCAAGGGCAAGAAGGTCGTCATCGTCGGTTACGGTTCGCAGGGCCATGCCCATGCGCTGAACCTGCGCGACAGCGGCGTCAAGGACGTGGCCGTCGCCCTGCGCGAAGGCTCGCCGACCCGCCAGAAGGCCGAAGGCGAAGGCCTCAAGACCATGACCCCGACCGAGGCCGCCAAGTGGGCCGACGTCGTCATGATGCTGACCCCGGACGAGCTCCAGGCCGACATCTACCGCGACGAGCTGCACGCCAACATGAAGGAAGGCGCCGCCCTGGTCTTCGCCCATGGCCTGAACGTGCACTTCAGCCTGATCGAGCCGCGCGCCGACCTCGACGTGTTCATGATCGCCCCCAAGGGCCCCGGCCACACCGTGCGCGGTGAATACAAGCGTGGCGGCGGCGTGCCCTGCCTCGTCGCCGTGGCGCAGAACGCCTCGGGCAACGCCATGGAAATCGCCCTGTCCTACGCTTCGGCCATCGGTGGCGGTCGTTCCGGCATCATCGAGACCAGCTTCAAGGAAGAGTGCGAGACCGACCTGTTCGGCGAACAGGCCGTGCTGTGCGGCGGCCTGACCGAACTGATCAAGGCCGGCTTCGAGACGCTGGTGGAAGCCGGCTACGCTCCGGAAATGGCCTACTTCGAGTGCCTGCACGAAGTGAAGCTGATCGTCGACCTGATGTACGAAGGCGGCATGGCCAACATGCGCTATTCGATCTCCAACACGGCGGAATACGGCGACTACGTCACCGGCCCGCGCATCGTGACCCCGGAGACCAAGGCCGAGATGAAGCGCGTTCTGGAAGACATCCAGTCCGGCCGCTTCGTCCGCGACTGGATGCTCGAGTGCAAGGCCGGCCAGCCGTCCTTCAAGGCGACCCGTCGCCGCAACGCCGAGCACCAGATCGAGGAAGTCGGCGAGCGCCTGCGCGGCATGATGCCCTGGATCAAGGCGAACGCCCTGGTCGACAAGGCCAAGAACTAAGGCTTTACCGCCTGTTCAACGGGAAAGGGGCGCTCCGCAGGGGGCGCCCCTTTTTCGGTTATGGAAAGTAATGGGGCCAGCCCCATACCCCGCCGGGGCCATTGGCCCCGGACCCCGTGAGCTGTAGCCCTTTTTTCCGCGCCGCAGGCATCCGGACTGGCGGTTTATGCGCTGCGCGCGGCTTCCACCCAACTAATCCCGAGGTCCAGGAGGCCGCGCCTCCTGGCGGGTGCGGGCAGAGCCCGCGCACCCTACGGCTCCGGATGCGGTCGGGTGCACTCTTCCAGCCGGGCGAGGGCGGCGGCGCGGGGGCAGGGTTGGGCGGCGCCTTCGCGCAGGCGGCCGAACAGGGTGGCGCTGACCACATAGAGGAAAAGGGTCAGAGCGGTGTTCACGGTGCCCTGCAGCAGCGCGACGACGGATATCAGGGCGGTGCCTGCGAAGGTGTCCATATTCAGAGGGGTGCCAAACACGACAAGTAGGCCGACGAGGGGCATCGTGGCCAGCATCCCCAGCAGCATGGAGACGATCAGGGCCAGGGCCAGCGTGCGCAGGATTGTCCAGAAGTGGCCGCGCGACAGGGTCCAGCCGACCGACCAGGGGGCCCGCAGGTTCATGGCGGCGGCCGCCATCGAGGGGTTGAGGCGGACCGACAGCAGGATGCCGAAGACGAACACCGGTACCGCGATGATGACTGCCAGCAGCGAGCCCACCCCAAAACCGCCAATCATCATGCCAAGCCCGACGACGGCCGGGGCGGTGGCCAGGAAGGTGCACAGCAGGAACTTCATCTCCGCCGCGCCGACCCGGAACAAGGTGCCCAGCGGCAGGGGCAGGGGGCGCAGTCCGTCGAGCACGGCGCGGTGGGCATTGACCGCCAGCGGCAGCGCGAGCCATGTGGTCAGCACGAAGGGGATGATGGCCAGCGGTCTCGCCTCGGCATCGGCATCTCCCGCGCCAATGGCGGCCAGCCATGCCGACGCCAACAGATAGGGCGCGCCGACGGCCATCAGATAGCGCACGTTTCGGGCAAAGAACCGCAGGCTGTCGCCGATGACGGCGGTCGATGACACCGCCATGGGCGTCCCTCCGAAGTTGTGTCGTTCCGGGGCATACTACGCGCTGCCGTCCTCCCACGGAAGTCGCTAAACCTTCCGACGAACGTCATAACCCGTTGTATATAGGCTAAAATGCTTGGAATGGCGCGGCTGCGGGCGGACAATACGACGGTGAGGGCGGCGGTGAGGACGACGGCGGGGAGGCTCCTGCACCATGTCAGGGCATCGGGGACCAAGGTGGCGGCGCTGGCTGCGCTGGTGGATGGCGGCGCTCAAGCCTGCGCCGGCCACGGCGTGGGGAACATGGCACCACACCTCGACGGCCGGCCGCCGCAGGTCGCCGCGCCGGCGGTAACCCCTACTTCCCCTCCCGCCACCACGCCAGCATCAGCCCGGCCAGGACCAGCGGCAGGGCCAGGGCGGGCGGCAGCAGGGCGCTTTGGCGGACGCCATTGACCACATAATCCTGGTTGGCGCGCAGGCCCATCCAGTCGGGGCCGGACTGCAGGGCGTCGGGATCGGTGCGGCGCACGGACGGCGGCGCGTCGCGCTCGGCCAGCCAGGTGACGCGGCCGCCGGTGGCCTCGGCAAGCGGGGCCATGCGGTCGGCCGTGGCGACGACATCGCCCATTTCCAGGGGCGTGGCGGACCCGGCGGCGGCCACGGCCACGCGCTCACCGTCGCTGACCCGGTACAGGCCGGGCACCGAGGCGGTGCTGGCGGCGGTCTGGCGGCCGGGGGCGGAGGCCTGCAGCGGCAGGGTTTCCTCGGCGCCCTCGGGCGGGGTGACGGTGACGGTGGGCGGGGTGGTGTCGTCAACCTCCAGCGTGCGCCGCTCGATCTGCAGGATACCGTCGGTCACGCGGGCGCGCAGGGCTTCCTCCTCAAGCTCCGGCTCCTTCATCAGCCAGTGGGCCATGCGGCGGATAAGCTCGGTCTGCGGCCCGCCGCCGTCCCAGCCGCGCTGCCACAGCCACAGGGTATCGGACAGCAGCAGGGCGACGCGGCCCTCGTCGATGCGGTCGAGGACCAGCAGCGGCTGGCCGTCGGCGCCGGTCATCAGGACGTCGCCGCGCGTCACCGAGGCCGGGATGTGGCGCAGCCAGTCGCCCCAGGTCGGCGGCGCATCCACCGTGCCGGCGCCGTCGAGGTCGGCGGTCACCGGATGGCTGTGCCCGATGGCCGACAGGCCCGGCGTGAAGCGCGTCGCCTGCGACTCGCCCAGCGGTGCGGCAGGCAGGACCTCGGCCAGCGGGCTGTCGTAGAGGCTGAACGGCCCGGCGTATTCCGGCCCGACGGCCTGCAACACCGCCCCGCCGTTGCGCACATAGTCGGCGATGTTGCGCAGGAACCCGAACGGCACGAGGCCGCGCCGCGAGTAGCGGTCGAACACGATCAGGTCGAACTCGGCGAGGCGTTCCTCGAACAGTTCGCGGATGGGGAAGGCGATCAGGGCGAGTTCGGTCAGCGGCGTGCCATCGTCCTTGGTCGGCGGGCGCAGGATGGTGAAGTGGACCAGATCGACGTTCGGGTCGGCCTTGAGCAGGTTGCGCCACGCCCGTTCGCCGACATGCGGCTCGCCCGAGATCAGCAGCACGCGCAGGCGGTCGCGCACGCCGTTGATGGTCAGGGCGACGCGGTTGTTGAGGGTGGTCAACTCGGCCTCGCGCGGGGCGGCGGCGACCTCGACCACGTTGGGGCCGGCGTTGGTGATGGGCACCGGCACCTCGACCGGGCGGCCGACCATGGCCGGGACCTCGACCGGGGTGCCGTCGCCCACGGTGATGCGCAGGGGCACGCGGTCGCCCGGCTCGGCGCCGGCGTCCTGGACGGTGACACGCAGGGTGGCCGAGCGGCCGACCAGCCCGAAGGAGGGCGCGGCCTCGACCACCACGCGGCGGTCGGCCTCGCCCGGACGGCCGGTCAGCAGGACGTGGATGGGGGCGGCAAACGTTTCCGCCGTGGCTTCGGCGGGAGCGTCATGCACCTGCCCGTCGGTGATGATGACCGCGCCGGCCAGCCGTTGGCGGGGAATGTCGGCCACGGCCTCGTTGAGGGCGGTGACGAGGCGGGTGCCGTCGCGGCCCTGCTGGCTGCCGGTGCGCACCACGCGCAGGTCCACGGTGGGGTCGGCGTCGAGCTGCTGACGGACCGTGGCGGCGGCGGCCTCGGTGCGGGCGCGGCGGTCGGCGAGGTCCTGGCTGGGGCTGTCGTCGATCACCATCACGGCGACGTCGGGCAGGGCGGTGCGGGCCTCGCGCACCACCTCCGGCCCGGCCAGGATGAGCAGCAGGGCGGCCAGCGGCACGGCGCGCAGCAGGGCGCCACGCGCCCTCCGGAACAGGCCGAACAGCACCAGCACGGCGGCCACGACCCCCAGGGCAATCAGCAGGGGCCACGGCACGAGCGGCACCCAGGCCAGCCCCGCCACGTCGCCGCTGCCGCCGAATCCGAACAAATTCATTGGGTGAGACGCTCCAGGATGGCGGGCAGGTGGACCTGATCGGCCTTGTAGTTGCCGGTCAGGGCGTACATGACCATGTTGACGCCGGACCGATAGGCCAGTTCGCGGCCGCGCTCGCCGCCGGGGATGACCGGCAGGCGGGGCCGTCCGGCATTGTCGCGGGCCCAGGCTCCGGCCCAGTCGCTGGACCCGATGATGACCGGCGAGACGGCATCGCCGCTGGCGGCGGACTGGCTGATCCACACCGGCCCGCCATCGACCCGGCCCGGCAGCCCGGGCAGCAGGTAGAAGCTGCGGGTCGCAACGTGGTCCTTGGGCAGCGGGGCGAGGGGCGGAATGTCGAGGGTCTGCAACAGAACCTGCAGTGCCTGGGCGTTTTCGGGGCCACGCCCGTCGAACAGGATCATGCCGCCGCGATTGAGGAACTCGTTGACCCGGCTGCGCGCCGCGGCGTCGGGCATCTCCTGGCCGTCGGCCGCCGGCCAGTACAGCAGCGGAAAGAAGGCCAGTTCATCGCGGTTGATGTCGAGTGGCACGGGCGGCGCCAGTTCGGCCGACGACCGCTGGCCGAGCACGGCGGTCAGGGCGCCCAGGCCCTCCTGCGCCATCTGGTCGACGTCGCCGAGCCCGGTGCGCACGAAGGCCAGCCGGGTGTTCAGGGCGGCCTCCAGGGCGAAGGCATCGTCACCCTGCTGGGCCTCGACCGGGGGAGCGGCCAGAATGGCGGCCAGCGCGACGGCCGCCGCCGCTGCCGTGGGGCGCCGGCCCAGCAACCCGCGCAGGCCATAGCTGATGAGCAGGTCGATGAGCAGCAGGGTCAGGGCGGCACCCAGGAACCATGGCCGCAGGTCCACCGCCTGCGCCATCGGTCCGAAGCCGATGCGCTCCACCCCGGCCGGCAGGGCACCCAGGCCCAGGGGCGGATCCTCGGCACCACTCAGGTTGAGGGCGGTGCGTTGGTCGGCCCGGCCGTAGTAGCCCGGCGGGTTGTCCGGGCTGATGGTCGTGGTCGCCGTCAGGGCGCGGGCGGTCGGCGGCGGGTCGCCCAAGCGGCCGAAGCCGTCGAGCAGTTCCAGCGGCGGCTGCGGCGCGGTGCCGGCGGCGTCCTCGGACCCGTCCCCGGCGCCTTGGCCCAAAGCGGTCAGGCGGCGCAGCATGTCGGGGAACAGCCCGGACAGGGCGAGGTTGGACCATTCGGCGTTGGCCGTGGTGTGGACCAGCACCACCCAGCCCTGGCCGCGCCGCACGCCGGTGACCAGCGGCGTGCCGTCGCTGAGGTGCGCCCAGGTGCGCTGCGGCAGATCCACCGACGGTTCGGCCAGGACCTGGGACGTGACGGTGACCTCGGGCGGGACCGTGAGGCCGGCGAACGGGCTGTCGTCGGGGAAGGGCGCCAGCGAAGCCGGCTGCGACCATGACAGCACCCCGCCCAGGGTCCGCCCGCCGCCGCGTAGGGCGACCGGCAGCAGCGGATCGGCGCGTGATCCTTCGGCCATCTGCGGCCCGGCGGCCATCTGCGGTCCGGCGAAGCGGACCAGCACGCCGCCCTGCTCGACCCAGGGAACCAGTTGGTCGGTGGAGGTGTCGGACAGCCGCCCGCCGCCGGCCACCATGATGACCGACACGCGCTGTTCCAGGGCCTCGGCCATGGTGGTTTCGGACACCTCGGCGAAGGGCTCCAGCGCGCGGTGCATATAATAGGTGTCCGACAGCAGGGGCACGCCGGCCCGCTCCCGCTCGCCGGGCACCACCGCCACCGGGCGGCGCTGCCAGCTGTCGTCGAGCAGCAGGACGGCCGCCGCGCCGGGCGCTCCGAGGCTGCCGGCCGGTCGGGCCTCGATGCGGGCCAGGGTGCTGCGCAGGTCGGCCGGCAGCAGGATGTGGGCCTCGGCCGTTGCGGCGTCGGCCGCGAAGGTCACCGGACCGGCGCCAACCGGGCGGCCCTTGTCGTCGAGGGCCTGGACGGTGGCGGCGCGCGGCGGCAGGGCGACGCCGGGTGCGGCCGGCCGGTGGACCGTCAGGGTTAGGCCGTCGGGGGTGCGCTCGGGCGGGCCGAGGACCAGCGGTGATCCGCCGGGGCCGGGCTCGACCAGGGTGACCGGGCCGTGGCGGCGCAGGGCGTCGAGGAGGGCGTCGGTTCCCTCGTGGCGGACGCCGCCGGATATCATCACGGCATCGAAGGCGCCCAGGTCGTTCAGCAGGGTGGCGGCGGCGGCATGGTCGGGAGCCCACGGCTTGGGCTCAAGGCTGCGAATTTGCTCGCGGGCATCCTCGGGCGTGCCGAGGCGGCCGAGGGTCACCGGCCCGCCGTCGGCCGGCGGCGCGGTGGTCAGCAGCATGACCGGCTGGTCCTGCAGGGCGGCGCGGTCGAGCAGGGAGTTCAGCACCTCCTGCCGGTCCTCCCAGGTCGGTGCGGCGGCCCAATCGTCGTCGACCACCAGCAGCAACGCGCGATCGCCCCCGGCCACGCCGGGCTGCGGATTGAGTACCGGCTGGGCCAGTCCGAGGATGGCCAGCAGCACCGCCAGAAGGCGCAGCAGCAGCAGCCACAGCGGCGTGCGGGCGGCGCTGTCCTCGCGCGCCGACAGGCCCATCAGCAGGCGCAACGGCGGGAACGCCAGGCGGCGCGGCGCCGGCGGCACGACGCGCAGCAGGTACCACACGGCCGGCAGGGCGATGATCGCGGCCAGCACCCACGGCGCCCCGAACCCGAACATGCCGAGCGGTCCAAGCATCAGCCGGTTCCCTTCAAGAGCGCGCCCGACAGGGTCTGGTGCAGGGACAGAAGCGCCGCGTGCGGCGGCGTGTCGGTATGGTGCAGGGCGAACGTCCAGCCCAACGAGCGGGTCAGGGCGCGCAGGGCCTCGCGGTGGGCCAGCAGGCGGTCGACGTAGGCCTCGCGAATGTCCTCGGCCCGGTTGACCAGCCAGGCTCCCGAGCTGCCCCCGGTCGGGGCGGTGAATTCGATGCGCCCGCTGTAGGGCAGGCTCTCCTCGGCCGGGTCGAGGACCTGGACCACATGGCCGCGCGCCCCGCGTCCGGCCAGGGTGCGCAGGGTGGTGGCGATGTCCTCGACCGGGGCCAGGAAGTCGCCGATCAGCACCACCGAGGAATGGCGCGGCAGGCCACTTGTGGGAATATCCCAGGCGCCGGCCCTGTGGAGGGTCTCGGCCAGACGGTGCAGGGCGAGGCGGCCGCTGGTCGGGCGGTCGCCAGGCAGCAGCAGGCCGACCCGCTCCCCGCCGCGCAGCAGCAGCGAGGCCAGGGCCAGCAGTAGCAGGGCCGACCGCTCGCGCTTGGTCGGCAGGGTGTCGGCCGAGCGCCAGTCCATGCCCGCCCCGCCGGCGCACCACAGGTTTATGGTCTGAGCCGATTCCCACTCATGTTCGCGCACGAAAGGGCGGTCGGCCTTGGCGGTCTGGCGCCAGTCCACGGAGTGGGCGGAATCGCCCTGCTGGTAGCGCCGGAACTGCCAGAATGCATCGCCCGGCCCGGCCCGCCGCCGGCCGTGGATGCCCTGGGCGACCGTGGCGGCCACCCGCTCGGCCGCCACCAGCAGCGGCGGAAAGGCCGCGGCCGCCTGTTCGGCGCCCAGAATGGCCGAGGGAGCAGGGGGAGCCGCCATGCCTTAGTCCACGACCTGCATGAGGGACTCGATCACGCCGGGCAGGGTCACCCCGTCGGCCCGCGCCGCGAAGGTCAGGGCCATGCGGTGTTGCAGGACCGGGCGGGCCAGCGCCAGAACGTCATCCACCGATGGCGCATAACGGCCCTGCATCAGGGCGCGGGCGCGCACCGCCAGCATCAAGGCCTGGCTGGCGCGCGGGCCGGGGCCCCAGGCGACATGGCGGCGCACGCTGTCGAGCGGCGTTTCCTCGGGCCGGCCGGCGCGGACCAGGGTGAGGATGGCCTCCACCACGCTCTCCCCGACCGGCAGGCGGCGGACCAGGCGCTGGGCGGCGATCAGGTCGTCGGCCGTCATGATGGCCTCGGGCTCGAAGTCGTCGGACCCGGTGGTGGCGAGCAACATGCGGCGCTCGGCGTCGCGGTCGGGGTAGTGGACGTCGACCTGCATCAGGAACCGGTCGAGCTGCGCCTCGGGCAGGGGATAGGTGCCCTCCTGCTCCAGCGGGTTCTGGGTCGCCAGGACGTGGAACGGGCGCGGCAGGTCGTGGCCGTGGCCGGCGACCGACACATGGCGCTCCTGCATGGCCTGGAGCAGGGCCGACTGGGTACGCGGGCTCGCGCGGTTGATCTCGTCGGCCATCAGGAGCTGGCAGAACACCGGCCCCTTGATGAAGCGGAAGGAGCGGCGGCCGTGGGCGTCCTCCTCCAAAACCTCGGACCCGATGATGTCGGCCGGCATGAGGTCCGGCGTGAACTGCACCCGGCGATCCTCCAGGCCCAGCACGGTGCCCAGGGTCTGCACCAGACGGGTCTTGGCGAGGCCCGGCACGCCGATCAGCAGCACATGGCCGCCGGCCAGCAGGGTGACCAGGCTCTCGTCGATGACCTGTTGCTGGCCGTAGATGATGCGGCCGACGGCATCGTGGGCCTGCCGGACCAGGGCGCCCAGGCGGTCCACCTCGGCCAGGATGGCGTCGGGTGTGTCATACACGGAGCCCTGAGGCACAAAAGGGATGTCACCGGAGGTCGGGGGGACCTCACCGGGCGTTGGTTTGATGGGTTCGCTGCTCACGGGGTCACCCCACTTGTGCTAAGATTGCTGCCATGACAGATCGAGACACATCCGAAACGCCCGACGCGCCCAAGCTGGTCCGTAACGAGTGCGGCGCATTCAACATCCGCATCGACCGCGACGGCCGGTGGTACTACGAGAACTCGCCGATTGGCCGGCTGCCGCTGGTCAAGCTGTTCTCCACGGTGCTGAGCCGCGACGCCGACGGCACCTACTGGCTGACCACGCCGGCCGAACGCGGCACCATCGAGGTCGAGGACGCGCCCTTCGTGGCCGTCGAGATGGAGGTGTCCGGCACCGGACAGGACCAGCAGATCCGCCTGCGCACCAACATCGACCAGTGGGTCGTGGTGGACGGCGATCATCCCATTTGGCTGGAGGAGCGGAACGGCGTGGGTCATGATGCGGCCGGCGGCCCAACTCCCTATGTTCATGTCAGGGACGGGCTGAATGCACGCATCGCCCGTTCGGTCTATTATGACTTGGTGGCGCTGGCGGTCGAGGGAAAGAGCGGGGCTGAGACTCCGCCCGAAAAAGGTACGATCGGCGTATGGAGCATGGGCCAGTTCTTTCCTCTGGGGTCGTTCTCGGACGGGATGTGACGCGTGACGGGCTTGTTCGCGCGCTGACCCGCGGTCGTGGCCGCGGGCTGGGGTCGGACGTGGCTATCGCCCGGTCGCTGGGCATCGAGCCAAAGGTGCCCGACCCGACTCGTCCGATGCGCCCGGCCGCCGTCCTGGTGCCGCTGGTCGACCGGCCGGAGGGATTGCAGGTCCTGCTGACCCAGCGCACCGACCATCTGGCCCACCACGCCGGGCAGGTGTCCTTCCCCGGCGGGCGGATGGAGGAACATGACGACGGGCCGGTCGCCTGCGCCCTGCGCGAGGCGGAGGAGGAAACCGGGCTGCCGTCGTCGTGCGTGGATGTTCTCGGGTTCCTGGATGACTATGTTACGGTGACCAGCTTCCGGGTTGTTCCGGTGGTCGGGCTGGTGTCGCCGCCGTTCACCCTGCGGCCCGACCCGTTCGAGGTCGCCGAGGTGTTCGAGGTGCCGCTGGCGTTCCTGCTCGACCCGGCCAACCACCAGCGGGTCGATCGTGCCGGCGAGGGAAAGCGGCCGTACTACGCCATGCCGTACGGGCGTCACTATATCTGGGGCGCCACGGCGGGAATGCTCATCAACCTGTCCCGTGTCCTGCGGGAGTAGACGTTTCCGAGGGGTGTTTCGTTTTAATGGTCCGTATCCTCCTTACCTATGTCCTGCCGCTTGTGGCCCCGGCGCTGGTGTTCGTGCTGTGGACCTGGGCGCGTGCGACCTACATCCGCAGCCACGGCGGCCAGCCGCCGGCCATCGAGGACGGCCCGTGGTTCTGGCTGACCCTGGCCGGAGGGCTGCTGCTGCTGGCGACGCTGGCCGGCACCGCGCTGCTGACCGAAGGCGGAAAGCCCGGCGACAAGTACGTGCCGCCCAGGGTCATCGACGGAAAGGTGGTGCCCGGCCACCACGAGCCCTAGGCGGAGCGTGGACCGTGGCCCGCGCGCCTGACGACGATCCCGAAAACAGTTTCGAGCCCTTCAAGGCCGGTCTGCTGGCCGGCGCGCCACGGGCGCCCATGGGACAGTTGTCGCCGCAGCCGTGGATGGCCTGGTCGCAGACCCGCGCCGTGCTGGCCGCCCTGACGGCCGGGGGGGCAGAGGTCCGCTTCGTCGGCGGCTGCGTGCGCGACGGCCTGCTCCAGCGCCCGGTCAAGGACGTGGACATCGCCACGCCCGACGTCCCCGAGCGCGTCGTCGCCCTGCTGGAGGCGGCCGGGCTCAAGGCCGTGCCGACCGGGATGGACCACGGCACCGTCACCGCCGTGGTCGGCGAGGGGGCGGATCAGCGCACGTTCGAGATCACCACCCTGCGCCGCGACGTGGACACCGACGGGCGCCACGCCGTGGTCGAATGGTCCACCGACTGGGTGGCCGACGCGGCGCGGCGGGACTTCACCATCAACGCCATGTCGGCAACGCCCGATGGCGCCGTCTACGATTACTTCGACGGCCTGAAGCATCTGCACCACGGCCGCGTGGTGTTCGTGGGCCGGGCCATGGCGCGGGTGCGCGAGGACTACCTCCGCATCCTGCGCTTCTTCCGGTTTTATGCCCGCTACGGCCGGCCGCCGATCAACCACGAGGGGCTGAAGGCGTGCCAGGCCTTGGCCGACGGGCTGGACTCGCTGTCCGGGGAGCGGGTTCGCGACGAGCTGTTCAAGATCCTGGAAACCGACCTGTGCGCCGACGTGCTCCTGACCATGCGGGGCGAGCGGGTGCTGCAGCATGTCCTGCCCGAAGCGGCGCACTTCGGCCGGCTGCGCCAACTGGTGTTCCTGGAGACGCGGGGGCTGCGGCTGCCGGGGCTGGAGATCGATGCGTTGCGCCGGCTGGCCATCCTGGTCGGCGAGGACGCCGATGCCGCCGTCCTGGCGGCGCGCTTCAAGCTGTCCGGCCGCGAGGCCGAGCGACTGGCCGTGCTGACCGATGACGCGGTGCGGCCGTGGCCGACCCTGAACCGCATCGAACGCCAGGCCCTGCTGCGCCGGGTCGGCCGCGAGACGGTGCGCGACCGGGCGCTGATGCTGTGGTCGGCCCAGCGCGCCGTGGAGGGCCGCACCGACTCCCGCCAGACCGCCGGGTGGGTCGCCCTGCTGGAGGACGCCGCCGGGCTGCCGCTGCCGGAGTTCCCGTTGCGCGGCCGCGACCTGCTGGCGCTGGGCATGGCGCCGGGGCCGCAGGTCGGCACCCTGCTGCATGGGCTGGAAACGTGGTGGGAGGCGGCCGGTTATGCGCCCGACCGCGATGCCCTGCTGGCCGAGGCGGCGCGCCGGCTGGCATCCTGACTTTTCTGTGACAACCGTCACCGCCCGATCTCTGCGCCGCGTCTACCATTGGTGGTCAGGGCCGAGGGGTGTGGGCCGATGTTGTGGAAAGGGTGCCGCGATGAAAACCGTCTGCCTGTTCGGAGATTCCGTGGCCCTGGGACGCAGCGACGAGCGCGGCATCGGGTGGCCTGCACGCCTTGCGGCTCTGGAAGTCGGCGGCGGCCGGGACCTTACTCTCTATAACCTGTCGGTGGCGCAGGACACCTCCATCGACGTGGCCGACCGCTGGCAGGGCGACTGCCGTGTGCGCCTGCGCCGGGCGCCGGAATCGGCCGGGCTGGTGTTCTGCTTCGGGCTCTATGACATGGCCGACGAGACGGGGCCGCTCGACGGTGGCGCCCTGCGCGTGCCCCTGATGGACTCCATGGCCCAGGCCGAAAACATCGTGCGCGCGGCGGCCGAGGCGTGGCCGGTGCTGTGGATCGGCCCGGCGCCGATCCGCCGGAACGCCGCCCCGGTGGTCGAGGACGGCACGCGGATGACCTTCTCGCGCGCCCGGCTCGACGCCCTGAACGCCGCCTATGGCGACATCGCCCGGCGGTTGGGCGTGCCCTATCTCGACCTGTCCGGCGTTCTGGAAACCTCGGTCGCCTGGCAGGCGGCGTCGAAACTCGGCAACGGCATCCACCCGGTCGCCCCGGGCCACGCCGCCATCGCCGCGGCGGTCCAGGGTTGGGCGGCGTGGCGGGACTGGATGGAGGACGGCGCCGTGGCGGCCTCCCGCTACAGCATGGCCGGCTGAACCGGCCACGCCTCCCCCTGACTGAGCGCTTCTGCGGTGACGATGGCGGCGGCCATCGCGACGTTGAGCGACCGCGCACCCGGCGCCATGGGAATGGTGATCCGGGCGTCGGCTGCGTCGTATACATCGGGTGGAACGCCGGCGCTCTCGCGGCCAAGCAGCAGGGTGTCGTCCGACTCGAATCGGAACGCCGTGTGGACGGTCGCCGCGCGGGTGGACAACAGGACCACGCGGCCCGTGGACGACCGTTCGGCCAAGTATCTTTCCCACGACGAATGTCGTGTGACCACGGCCAGTTCCCGGTAGTCCATGCCGGCCCGGCGGAGGCGCTTGTCCTCCCACAGGAAGCCGCAGGGTTCTATGATGTCCACCCCCAAACCGAGGCAGGCGGCCAGCCTGAGGATGGCCCCGGTATTGTGCGGAATGTCAGGCTGGTAAAGGGCGAGACGCATTTGAAAGCCGTTCATTAGAGTTATAAGATAAGCAAGTTCTAATCTTTGGCACTTTGCAAATCAGACAAGATGCTTTATACCGCGCGGGTTCGCCGGAGCCCAAATTTGTCCTGATGGGAGTCTGGGTGGGTCCGGCAGTTACCGCGCATAAAGGCCGTCGTAAAGGTCTGGTTGCGCGGGAGGTTTTCACGATAACGCGCGTACCCCCAGCGTGCTATGGGAGAGGGTTTTGAGGATGGCTGAAACGGCGAATCCCGCTCACGGTCCTTCCGATGGTGAAACCCGCCGCGATTTCCTGCTGTATGCGTCCAGCGCCGTTGGCGTGGTCGGCGCCGGCCTCGCCCTTTGGCCGTTCATCCACAGCATGAATCCGGCGGCCGACGTCTTGGCGCTCGCCTCCACCGAAGTCAATCTTTCGGCCATTGCCGAAGGTCAGGCGATCACGGTGATGTGGCGTGGCAAGCCGGTGTTCGTCCGGCACCGGACGGAAGCAGAGATCGAAGCGGCGCGGAGCGTCAATATCGATCAGTTGGCAGATCCGCAGTCTGACGAAGACCGCGTGCAGCAGCCCCGTTGGCTGGTGATGGTCGGCGTGTGCACCCACCTGGGCTGCATTCCGCTCGGTCAGAAGCCGTCCGACCCGAAGGGGGATTTCGGTGGCTGGTTCTGCCCGTGCCATGGATCGCACTACGATACCTCTGGCCGCATCCGCAAGGGCCCGGCCCCGCTCAACCTGCCCATCCCGGAATATGCCTTCCTGGATGATGAGACCATTTTGATCGGCTAGGGAGGGCTGACGGATGAGTGCCGCTTCCAATAACAAGATCGTCAAGTGGGTCGACGAACGTCTCCCCATCTTCACGATGGTTCAGCACTCGGCCGTGGAATATCCCACGCCGAGGAACCTGAACTACTGGTGGAATTTCGGGTCGCTGGCCGGGTTCGCCCTGGTCATCATGATCCTGACTGGCCTGTTCCTGGCCATGTCCTATACCGCGCACACCGACTACGCGTTCCAGTCCGTTGAACGCATCATGCGCGACGTCAACTACGGCTGGCTGCTGCGCTACATGCACGCCAACGGCGCCTCGATGTTCTTCATCGTGGTGTTCATTCACATCTTCCGTGGCCTGTACTACGGATCCTACAAGCCGCCGCGCGAAATCCTGTGGTGGGTCGGCCTGGTCATCATGCTGCTGATGATGGCGACCGCCTTCATGGGCTACGTGCTGCCGTGGGGCCAGATGTCCTTCTGGGGCGCCACCGTGATCACCAACCTGTTCTCGGCCATTCCGGTGGTCGGCGAGCACATCGTGGTCTGGCTGTGGGGCGGTTTCTCGGTCGACAACCCGACCCTGAACCGGTTCTTCGCGCTGCACTTCCTGCTGCCGTTCGTCATCCTCGGCGCTGTCGTCGTCCACGTCTGGGCGCTGCACACCGTGCGGTCGAACAACCCGCTGGGCATCGACGTCAAGAGCCCGCAGGACACCATCCCGTTCCACCCGTACTACACGATCAAGGATCTGTACGGCATGGGCGTGTTCATGATGTTCTTCGCGGTGTTCCTGTTCTGGTACCCGAACGCCCTGGGTCACCCGGACAACTACATCCCGGCCGACCCGATGGTGACCCCGGCGCACATCGTTCCGGAATGGTACTTCCTGCCGTTCTACGCCATCCTGCGTGCGGTTCCCGACAAGCTCGGCGGCGTGCTGCTGATGTTTGCCTCGATCGGCGTGCTGGCGGCTCTGCCGTGGCTGGACACCTCCAAGGTCCGTTCCTGCACCTTCCGTCCGATCTACAAGTGGTTCTTCTGGATTTTTGTCGCCGACACCTTCGTTCTCGGCTACATCGGCGCCATGCCGGCTGAAGAGCCCTATGTCGTCATCGGTCAGGTGGCTACGGCCTGGTACTTCATCCACCTGCTGATCATCACCCCGCTCGTTGGCTGGCTCGAAAAGCCCAAGCCGCTGCCCGAGAGCATCAGCTCGCCGGTGGTCAAGAGTGGCGCTGCGACGGAGGCTGCTCGAAATGCTGCGTAAGTTCGTAATCGCCGCGCTGGCGGCTGCGGGTATTGCCGCTGCCATGCCGGCCCTCGCGGCCGGTGGTGACACCAAGTTGGTGCACCGCGACTGGAGCTTCGACGGTGTGTTCGGTCGTTTCGACAACGCCCAGCTCCAGCGCGGCCTCCAGGTGTACCGCGAAGTCTGTTCCACCTGTCACGGGCTGGAACAGGTCCGCTTCCGCAACCTGCTCGACATCGGTCTGACCGAAGACGACGCCAAGGACTATGCCGCGCAGTACGAGATCGTGGACACCGTGGACGACGACGGCAACCCCGTCCCCCGCCCGCGTGGCCTCGCTGACCGTCTGCCTTCGCCGTTCCCGAACGAGAAGGCGGCCCGTGCGGCCAACAACGGCGCGTTGCCGCCGGACCTGTCGCTGATGGCCAAGGCCCGCATGAGCGGCCATGACTACATCTACACCATGCTCACCTCCTACGCGGACGAGCAGCCCGAGAACTTCGAACTGATGGATGGCATGTACTACAACCCGGCTTTCCCGGGTCACCAGATTGCCATGCCTCAGATGCTGTTCGACGATGCCGTGTCCTTCGAAAGCGGCGCGCCGACCGATCTGGCGTCCGTTTCGGCCGATACCGCAGCCTTCCTGATGTGGGCCGCCGAGCCCAACCTGGAAGACCGCAAGAGCCTCGGCGTGAAGGTGATGTTGTTCCTCATCGTCCTGACCGCCCTGTTCTACGCCTACAAGCGTCAGATCTGGAGCCGCGTGAAGCACTAAGCGACACGTCTCCCCTGACCACGGAAAAGGCCGCCGGATCGCTCCGGCGGCCTTTTTCTTGAGTTCGCGGGCTCTGCCCGCACCCGCAAGGGGCCGAGCGGCCCCTTGACCCCGTGAGATGGGCATTCCCTTATCTTGCGCCGCAGGCAAACGCTTTCACACCTAAAGCGGTTTGCCTTTGATGTGAACCACCGCCTGTGCTCATGCATCTTGGGCTGCCGCCCAAACCCGCTTGGGGCAGGCCCCAAACCCCTTTTTCTT
>JAWLDH010000013.1:0-90149 GCA_041686745.1 Rhodospirillaceae bacterium
GGAGGCCGAAAGCGAGCAGGACGCCGAGTCCGAAGCCGAGGTCGAGACCGACATCGAGGCCGAGGCCGAGAACGAGTCCGAGCAGGACAGCGACGTCGAGCAGGACTCCGAGACCGAGATCGAGGTCGAGGACAGCATCCTGGTCAACGCCGAGTCCGAAACCGACCAGGAAGCCGAGGTCGAGCAGGAGGCCGAGCTTGAGGCCGACGTTGACGTCGAGGTCGAGGCCGAGGCGGAAACCGAGACCGATCAGGACAGCGACATCGAGCAGGACGGCGAAGCCGAGACCGAGGTCGAGGACAGCATTGCCGTGCTGGCTGACTCAGAGGTCGAGCAGGAGGCCGAAAGCGAGCAGGACGCCGAGAGCGAAGCCGAGGTCGAGACCGACATCGAGGCCGAGGCCGAGAACGAGTCCGAGCAGGACAGCGACGTCGAGCAGGACTCCGAGACCGAAATCGAGGTCGAGGACAGCATCCTGGTCAACGCCGAGTCCGAAACCGACCAGGAAGCCGAGGTCGAGCAGGAAGCCGAGCTTGAGGCCGACGTTGACGTCGAGGTCGAGGCCGAGGCGGAAACCGAGACCGATCAGGACAGCGACATCGAGCAGGACGGCGAAGCCGAGACCGAGGTCGAGGACAGCATTGCCGTGCTGGCTGACTCAGAGGTCGAGCAGGAGGCCGAAAGCGAGCAGGACGCCGAGAGCGAAGCCGAGGTCGAGACCACCATCGAGGCCGAGGCCGAGAACGAGTCCGAGCAGGACAGCGACGTCGAGCAGGACTCCGAGACCGAGATCGAGGTCGAGGACAGCATCCTGGTCAACGCCGAGTCCGAGACCGACCAGGAGGCCGAGGTCGAGCAGGAGACTGAAGGCGAGGTCTCGCTGGACATCGCGGTGGACGCGGAAGCCGAAACCGACATCGACCAGGACAGCGACATCGAGCAGGACGGCGAAGCCGAGACGGAAGTCGAGGACAGCCTTCTGGTGGCCGCTGACTCCGAGGTCGAGATGGAGGCCGAGTCCGAGCAGGAGGCCGAGGCCGTCGCCACGGTCGAGAACGACATTGACGTCGAAGGGTCAACCGATACTGAGCAGGACAGCGACGTCGAGCAGGATTCCGAGACCGAAGTCGAGGTCGAGGACAGCATCCTGGTGAATGCCGAATCCGAGACTGACCAGGAGGCCGAGGTCGAACAGGACTCCGACTCTGAAGTGGAGGTCGGTATCGACATCAATGCCAATGCCGACGTGGACATCGATCAGGACAGCGACATCGAACAGGACGGCGAAGCTGAAACCGAGGTCGAGGGTTCAGGTCTGGTCCTGGCCGGCTCTGAAGTCGAACTCGAAGCCGAATCCGACCAGGAAGCCTATGGCGAAGCCACCGTCGAGAATGATGTCGACGTGGACGCCAGCACTGAAACCGAGCAGGACAGCGACGTCGAACAGGACTCCGAGACCGAAGTGGAGGTCGAGGACAGCATCCTGGTCAACGCCGAGTCCGAAACCGAACAGGACGCCGAGGTCGAACAGGACTCCGACTCTGATGTGGCCGTGAATGTCGGCATCGACGCCGACGCCAGCGTCGATATCGATCAGGACAGCGACATCGAACAGGACGGCGAAGCCGAGACCGAGGTCGAGGACTCGGGCCTGGTCCTGGCCGGATCGGAAGTGGACCTTGAGGCCGAGTCCGACCAGGACGCGGTCGGTGTCGCGACCGTCGAAAACACGGTGGACGTGGATGCCAGCACCGAGACGGAGCAGGACAGCGACGTCGAGCAGGACTCCGAGACGGAAGTGGAGGTCGAGGACAGCATCCTGGTCAACGCCGAGGCCGAAACCGAGCAGGACGCCGAGGTCGAACAGGACTCCGACTCTGATGTGGCCGTGAACATCGGCATCGACGCCGACGCGCATGTCGACATCGAGCAGGACAGCGACATCGAACAGGACGGCGAAGCTGAAACCGAGGTCGAGGACTCGGGCCTGGTCCTGGCCGGCTCCGAAGTTGAGACCGAAGCCGAGTCCGATCAGGACGCCGAAGGTGTGGCGTGGGTCGAAAACACGGTCGACGTGGACGCCAGCACCGAGACGGAGCAGGACAGCGACGTCGAACAGGACTCCGAGACCGAAGTCGAGGTCGAGGACAGCGCCCTGGTCGATGCCGAGGCCGAAACCGAGCAGGACGCCGAGGTCGAACAGACGTCGGACAGCGATGTTGAAATCAACGTCGGCATCAGCGCCGATGCCGGGGTCGCGTTGGCCCAGGACAGCGACATCGAACAGGACGGCGAGGCCGAAACCGAGGTCGAGGACAGCCTCCTCGTCGCCGGGAACGCCGAGGCCGAACAGGACGCCGAGTCCGACCAGGACGCCGCCGTTGAAGTCGGCATCCAGAACACGGTCGAAATCGACGCCGAAACCGAAACCGAGCAGGACAGCGATCTCGAGCAGCAGGCCGAGACCGAAGTCGAGATCGAGGACAGCGCCAACGTCGAGGCCGAGTCCGAGATCGAACAGGATGCCGAGGTCGAGCAGAACGCCGACAGCGACATCACCATCGACGTCACCCTGGATAACACCGCCCAGGCGACGGGCACCCAGGACAGCGACATCGAGCAGGAGACCGACCAGGAGGTCGACATCGACGACACCGACAACACCACGGTGTCGCAGAGCGGCGACCAGGAGGCCGAGACCGACTCGACAGTGGCCGGATCCGGCACGGTCGTGAACGAGGTCACCATCGACGCCGAAAGCGAGATCGAGCAGGACAGCGAGGTCGAGCAGGACGCCGAGACCGAAGTCGAGGTCGAAGGCAGCCAGGACGTCGAGGCTGAAGCCGAAATCGAACAGGAAGCCGAAGTCGAGCAGGACGCCGACAACGACATTGCGATCAGCGCAGCCGGCAGTGCCGACATCGAAGTCGATGCCGAAACCGAGCAGGACAGCGAGATCGAGCAGGAGGCCGAAGCCGAGGTCGAGGTCGAGGACAGCCAGAACGTCGAGGCTGAAGCCGAGGTCGAACAGGAAGCCGAGGTCGAGCAGGACAGCGACACCGACATCACCGTCGCCGGTGGGGAAACCTCGGTCGAAACCGATGTCGAACAGGACGCTGAAGTCGAGCAGGAGGCCGAGGCCGAAGTCGAGGTCGAGGACAGCGTGAACGTCGAGGCCGAAGCCGAGATCGAGCAGGACGCCGAGGTCGAGCAGGACAGCGAGGTCGCCGTCGACGTCGCCGCCGACTCTGCCGAGGTCGAGGTCGATGCCGAGCAGGAGGCCGAGGCCGAGCAAGAGGCCGAGATCGAGGTCGCGGTCGAGGACAGCACCAACGTCGAGGCCGAAGCCGAGATCGAGCAGGACGCCGAGATCGACCAGGAGAACGACGTCGGTATCGAAATCGATGACGGCAGCGGCGACGTCTACGTCGAAGCCGACATCGAGCAGGAGGCCGAAGCCACCCAGGACGCCGAAATCGACATCGCCGTCGAGGACACGTCCAACGTCGAGGCCGACGCCGAAATCGAACAGGGCAGCGAGATCGACCAGGAAAACGAAACCGACATCCTGGTCAGCGAAGACGCCGAGAACGTCGACGTGACGGTCGAAGGCGAACAGGAGGCCGAGACCGACCAGACGGCCGGCATCTCGTTTAACTTCGGCTGATCTCTCAGCTGGTTGACCAGACTTGACCGGAAGGGGTGGGTGGCGCTCCGGCGTCACCTTCCCCCGACGGGTTTCAAGGCCTGGTGTTCCGCATTTTCCGTATTTCCGCTGCCGGAGACACCCTCGTGATGGCGCAAAATACTGAAATACAAAGAGCCATTAAGCTCTGCCGCACGTCCTTTGTTCTGGTCCTGGTTTTCAGTTTCTGCGTGAACCTGCTCGCGCTGGCGATGCCGCTGTACCTGATGCAGGTTTACGACACGGTCCTGCCCAGCCGCAGCACCGACACCCTCATCATGTTGACCCTCATCGTGCTGGCGGCCCTGGCGGTTTCGGCCGCCCTGGACGGCATACGCCGGGGGATGCTGGGGCGCATCGGGGTGTGGCTGGACGACCGGCTTCAGATCCCGGTGCTGGCCGCCGCCTTCCAGTCGGGACTGAGAAACGATTCCGCCGGCGGGTCGCAGGCGTGGCGCGATCTGGCGACCGTGCGCGGCTTCCTGGGCGGGTCGGGGATCATTCCGCTGCTCGATGCGCCGTGGTCGCCGATCTTCATCGGGGCGCTGTTCCTGGTGCACCCGGCGGTCGGCTGGATCGGCACGGTCGGTGCCCTCCTGCTGCTGTCGCTGGCGCTGCTCAACGAGATGGTGACGCGCTCGCCCATGGCCCAGGCCAGCGCCGCGCAGGTCAAAAGCCAGCATCGCCTGGACTCCATGATGCGCAACGCCGAGGCGATCAACGCCATGGGGATGCTGAACGGCGCCGCCCGGCTGCTGACCTCGGACCGCCTGGCGGCCCGCGATGCGCAAACCTCGGCAGCGCGCCGGTCGGCCATCATCATGACCCTGTCGCGCTTTTTGCGCGGCGGCATCCAGGTCGCCATGATGGGCGTCATGGCGTGGCTTGTGATCGGGCTGGAGGCCAGCCCCGGCGCCATCTTCGCCGCCGCCATCCTGCTCAGCCGCGCCCTGGCGCCGGTCGAAGGCGCCATCGGCACCTGGAAGTCCCTGACCCAGGCGCGGCTGGCCTACCGCCGCATGATCAAGCTGCTCAACGGTCTGCCCGAAGGGGCGCCGGCCATGGTCCTGCCGCGTCCGGAAGGCGCCGTGACGGTGGACCGGGCGTTCTTCATTCCGCCGGGGGCCGAGCGGGCCATCCTGCGCGGCGTCTCCCTGACCCTGTTGCCCGGCGAGGTGCTGGGCATCCTGGGGCCGTCGGGGGCGGGCAAGTCGACCCTCGGGCGGTTGCTCGCCGGGACGTCCATGCCCAGCGGCGGCAGCGTGCGACTGGACGGCGCCGACATGGGCGTGTGGCTGGCGGCAGAGGGCGGGCGTCACTTCGGCTACCTGCCGCAGGACGTCGAACTGTTCGACGGCACGGTGCGCGAGAACATATCCCGCCTTCAGGACGCCGACCCCGAGGACGTCATCGCGGCGGCCAAGCTGGTCGGCATCCACGAGATGATCATGCACCTGCCCCAGGGGTACGAGACCAACATCGGCGAAGGCGGCGTCAAGCTGTCGGGCGGCCAGCGCCAGAGGGTGGGGCTGGCCCGCGCGTTCTTTGGCGAGCCCGCCCTGGTCGTGCTGGACGAGCCCAACGCCAGCCTCGACCGCGAGGGCGAGGAGGCGCTGTGCGGCGCCATCGAATACATGAAGGCGGCCGGCACCACGATCATCGTGATCGCCCACCGCCTGCGCATCGTCAACATCGCCGACAAGCTGCTGGTCCTGCGCGACGGCACCATGAGCGTCATCGGCGAACGGGCCGATATCCTCATGCGCCTGAACGGCGGCAAGTCGCGCACCCGCGCACGGGCCGAGGACGTGGACAAGGCGCTGCCCGGCTCGTCCGGCACCGTCGCAGCCCTGGCCGAGGAAGGAGGTGCGGCATGAGAAGCTCCACCCTGACCATTCCGCCGATCACCCTGGAAGGCCAGTACGAGGTCATTCCGAACTCGCCGTTCCGGCGGCTGCGCGGCCTTGCCTGGGCCGGCATGGCCGTGGTCGGCGTGTTCATCGTCGGTTTCGGCACCTGGGCCGCCGTGGCGCCGCTGCAAAGCGCGGCCATCGCCTCCGGCATCATCGAGGCCGACTCCAGCCGCAAGACCATCCAGCATCTGGAGGGCGGCATCATCGGCCGCATCCTGGTGCGCGACGGCCAATACGTCGAGGCCGGGGAGCCCCTCATCCAGCTTGCCGACACGCGGCCCCGGACGTCGCTCGCCAGCCTGCGCGGCCAGTACCTGAATGCCGTCGCCCGCGAGGCCCGCCTGATGGCCGAGCGCGACGGCCACGACCGGGTGACCTATCCGGCCGCGTTGCTCGACAGCCGCAACGACCCGGTGGTGGAGCAGGTCATCGCCGGGCAGGACCGCATCTTTGAAACCCGGCGGTCGTTGTTCGAGTCCCGCAGCGGCCTCGTCCGCCAGCGCATTGCCCGCGTGAAGGAGGAAATCGTCGGGCTGGAATCCCAGGCCCTGTCGGCCCGCAAGCAGAGCGGCCTGATCAACCAGGAAATCGCCGACGTGCGCGTGCTGTACAAGAAGGGCCTGGCCCGCAAGCCCCGGCTGCTGGCCCTGGAGCGGGAACTGGCCCAGCTCGAAGGGCGCAGCGGCGAGGCGGCCGCCCAGATTGCCCAGGCGCAGCAGGTGATCGCCGAGTCCGAACTCAACATGATGACCCTGTGGAACGACGCCCAGGACGAGGTCGCCACCGCCCTGCGCGACACCCAGGTGCAGATCAGCCAGTTGCGCGAACAACTCGAAGCCGCCACCGACATCATGGCGCGGACCGAGATCCGCGCCCCCGAGGCCGGTGTCGTCACGGCGTTGCGGGTGCGCACGCCGGGCGGCGTCATCGCGCCGGGCGAACCGCTGCTCGACCTGGTGCCGGCCGACGACCGGCTGGTCATCAAGGCGCAGATCCGGCCCGAAGACATCGACCGGGTCCGCGTCGGCCTGCCGGCCCAGGTGCGCTTGACGCCGTTCAAGCAGCGCCTGCTGCCGCCGCTGGAAGGGCAGGTGTCGTATGTGTCGGCCGACCACAGGATCGACGAGCGTTCAGGCCAAGCCTATTACGCCGCAACGATCGAGGTCGAGGACGCCACCCTGAAATACGACGGCAACGCGCTGTCCGGAAAGGTCAGCGGGTTGGTCGGCGGTCCCGAACTCGTGCCCGGAATGCCGGCGGAAATCATGATCCAGACCGGGGAGACCACGGTGGCGCTCTATGCGCTCGCCCCGATCCTCGACAGCTTCAACCGGGCTTTCCGGGAAAACTGAACCTTTCATTCAGCAGGGAGGACATGGCATGTCCAAGTCCATCAAGATCAATCAGCACTCCAGCGTGAACCAAAGCACCAGTGTGTCGGACGGCAGCGTCAGCCACAGTTCCTCAACCAGCGTCAAGAGCGACCTCGGGGGCGGCAGCGATGCCGACGTTTCGGTGTCGGTGACCACCGGCGCCGGCACGGCATCGTTCAAGGGCCCCGGCTCCCGCGTGTCGGTCGAAACCGAGGACGACGGGCGGCCGGTGATCCTCATCGACGGGGAGGACGAGGACGTCGTCTTTGACGAGGTTGATGACGGTGAGGGCCCCGCGCCCGACTTTGAGGCCGACGACGCCCTTGTTGAGGACGAGAGTGCGGGGCTGGAGGATGCGGACGCGCCCGGTTTCGATGATGTGAGCGTGGTCGAGTCCCTTGATGTGGACGCCGACGGCGGGCATGGAATGCAGGCCGTTTCCGTGATGAGCGCGCTCGACCTGTTCCTGTCCTGACGGAGGCCGGTCGTGCGGCGGCACACTGGACGGACCCTGCGCCGCGGCGCGCGGCTGGGATGCAGCGCCCTGCTGGTGATACTGCTGGGGATCGCCTGGCCCTCCGTGGGGCGGGCGGACCTGGCGGTGGGGAAGGCGCGCAACGAGGCCGTCGTGGACGGCGTGCGCCTGACGTTTCACAGCTACAAGCCGGCAACGCGGGCACGGCCGGGGGCAGGGGGGCCGTTGATCGTCGCCTTTCATGGATCCGACCGTCAGACGGAACTGGTACGCGACTTCTTGATTCCGCTGGCCGACCGGAAGCGCGCCATCGTCGTCGCACCCCTGCTGGACGAGGAGCGGTTCCCGCGCTGGCGGTACCAGTGGGCGGGGCTGCTCGAACCGCTGCTCAAGGATGGCGAGGTCATCAAGGTCGGCCGCAAGACACGCCATCGTCTGCGCACCGAACAGCAGTGGACGGCGCGCATCGTCCTCGCCCTGATCGACCAAATCCGCACGCGCGAGGGGCGGCCGGACATGCCGTTCTATCTGATCGGCCATTCCGCCGGCGCCCAGTTCGTCGGCCGGCTGTCGGCGTTCACGACCCATGAGGCGCGGCGGATCGTGCTGGCCAACCCCGGCAGCTACCTGGCCCCGAGCCGGCGGCGGGCCTTTCCCTATGGCTTTGGCGGTCTGCCCGATGAGCTGAAGACGGATGCCGCCCTGCGGCGCTATCTGGCCCTGCCGATCACCATCTACGTCGGCACCGAGGACCGCCGCCGGAAGGGGCTGGACAAGTCGTCGGGCGCGGAGCGCCAGGGCAAGAGCCGGTACGAGCGTGGCCGCGAGATCTTCCGAATGGCGCGGGAGACCGCCGCCAGCAAAGGGTGGCCCTTTGGCTGGCGGCTGGTCGAGGCCCCCGGCGTGGGACACAACAGCCAGGAGATGTACGGCGGGCAGACGGCCCTTGAGGCACTGTTCGGCGAAACCGTCCCGTCAGGCGATCATGAGGTCTTCCGCTGAAATATCCACGCTGACGTGCTGGCTCAGGTCGGCGTCCTGGTCGGCGTAGACGGATACCGTGAAATCGTCGACAGACCCTTCCACGACAACATCCGCGTCCTGATCGACGTCGGCGATCTGGGCCAGCAGGACGTCGAGGTCAATCTCCACGCCATCCTTGGCCTTGATCTTCGTCGTGCTGTCCTGGGTGATGTTGACGATCTGCGTGATGTCGGCATCAAACACGGCTTCGTTGGTCAGCAGGACGTCGATGTCGGTGTCCTGGTCGATCTTCGTTTTCTCGGACACTTTGATCTTTACGAAAACTTCGCCGTGCTTCTCTTTTACCTTGATCTTTATTTTGGTGGTCTGGTCCACGTCAATGGATTGGTACACGTCAATGAGGGCGCCGTAGATGTCGCCGTCTTCGGCTTTCACGGAGACGTCCTCCGTGGACTTTATTTTTGTCTTTTCCTTGTACTTGGTGTCGATCGTGATGCCGTCGGTCCCCTCGACCTCGAGGGAGTGGCTGGAGGTGACCGACTGGTCCAAGGAAACATCGACATCATCCTCGCTCATTCAACCGCTCCTTCTTCAATGAGGCAAAGAGCAAATAGGGCATGACCGGGCGCGCGGCGGGAATTCCGCAATTAGGCGACCACCGCCCGCATAGCCCAAAACCGGTACGGCCCGCCTTTTTTCAAATGGCGTAGGCCGTCTACCTCTCTCGCGCGGATGGGCGCAGAAAGGGAGGGGGTTGAAATTGGATCCAATATCCAGCATCCTTGATGACAGACGCATCAGGGAGGCGATCATGGATCGGCCGATGACAGCCACGAACTTTGCGGTCCATGAGATCAAGCGCCTGATCGTGGAGCGGAAACTGCCGCCCGGCGAAAAGATCGACCAGGCGAGCCTTGCCGAGCGGTTGCACCTGAGCCGGCTTCCCGTGCGCCAGGCCCTGACGCATCTGGCGGGGCAGAACTTCATCCAGTTGCGCGACCACAAGAGCGCGATCGTCATGCCGGTGTCCGGGGCGGACATGCGCGACCTGTATGACCTGAGATGCCAGATGGAGCGCTGGGGGTTGGGCCAACGCTTTCAGAGCTACAGCGACGCCCATGTGGAAGACCTCAAGAAGATTCTCGGGGACACGGAGAAGTGCATCGCTTCCGGCGATCATCCGGCCTTCCTGGTCATGAACCGCAAGTTCCACTTTTCTTTGTATTCGATAATAGAGAACAAGTACACGCTACGCTCAATAATGAACCTGTTCGATTTGAGCGAGCGCTATCACTGGATGTGCACGAGCGCGCCCGGGATGATGGAGGTTTCCCATTCCGAGCATCAGCAGATCATCGACTGGATCGAGAAAAAAGACCTCGAAGGTTTCCTGTCCGGTTCTGAAAAGCACAACAGGAAGACAATCGAATGGGTGAAATCGCACGGAATGATAGACGTTTCGCAATGATGTTTGTCTATCGCAGCCTGCAGCCGTGCAACAAGTAGGGAGGAGTACATCATGCATATCTCTAATCTACTCAAGGTCGCCGCAGTCGGGTTGGCGGTTCTGGCGGTAAACCAGGCTCTGCTGGCCAACGCTGCGGAGACGCTGCGGCTGGGAGGCGTCCACTCGCCGTCCAGCTTCGAGACGAAATCCCTGGACCGCTTTGCCGAACTGGTCAGCGAAAAGACCGGCGGCGAGGTCACGGTGCAGGTCTTTCCGGCCGGGCAGCTTGGCGATGCGGTCAGCATGATCGAAAACGTGATGATCGGGTCCCAGGACATGTTCGCCAACGTCGCCGACTGGAACGAACACATCATCGGCGACTACGCGATCATGGGCATGCCGTTCGCCTTCTCGGGCATCGACCACGTGAAGCGGTTCCTGGCGAGTGACGTCGCAAAGGACATGAAGGCGCGCATGATCGAGGAAAAGGGCATCCGCGTCCTGGCCGACAACTTCTACCGGCTGCCACGCATCCTGGTCACCAAGGAACCGGTGGACGGGCTGGATGACGTCGAAGGCCTGAAGATGCGCCTGGCCAACATCGACGTGTACCTCGACACGTGGAAAGCCCTCGGGGCGCGGCCGACGGTCATCCCCTGGGCCGAGGCCTATCTGGCGCTGCGGACGGGGGTCGTGGACGGCCTGGATTCCCCGCTCAGCTCAGTCTACCCGCAGAAGTTCTATCAAGCCGCCAAGCATATCACCATGACCAACCACTCGGTGGCGCCGTTCAACATCCTTGTCAGCGAGAAGAGTTTCCAGGCCTTGTCCGAGGAGCACCGCCAGGCGCTGACCGCGGCGGCCCAGGAAGCCGGCGACTTCTACTCCGAGATGATTTCCAGCGAGTACGAGACCCAGAAGGCCGAGATGACCAAGGCCGGCGTCACCTTCTCCGACGTCGAACTCGAGCCCTTCGTGGAACGGGCGCGCCAGGTCGCGGAGCGCCTGGAGGAAGAGGGCAAGTGGAGCCCCGGCCTGTTCGACAAGGCGCAGGAATTCTGATCTCCGGCAATTCTGATCCCCCGGCAATTCTGATCCCCGGCCTTCTGATCGGGCGGGAGGGCGTTGCAAGGCGCCCTCCGCCCAGGCCCCCTTCATCTCCGGCAGACTGGATGCGTGATGACATCTTTCCTGTTGCGTCTCGATCGGTGGATTGGCCTGGGCGAGGCCGTCGCGTGCATCGTTCTGCTGATCATCATCATCGCGGTGACCGGCGGTGGCGTGTTTGCCCGCTACGTGCTGAACGAGCCGCTCATCTGGGGCGTCGACGTCGGAATTCTGTCGCTGGTCTGGCTGACGTTCGTCGGCGCGAGCCTGCTGTTTCGGCGCAACGAGCACATCGCGGCGTCGGCCCTGCCAAGCGCGCTGCCCTATCCGGCTTCGCTGGTGGTTCGGGTGTTTTCCGATCTGGTGGTTGCCGGTTCCATCGCCGTCGTCGGCTGGTTCGCCGTGACCGCGGCAATCGTGCAGAGCGGTCAGACGATCACGGCCCTGGGGATTGCCCGAAGCTTCTATTCGATCCCGATCGTCTGGATGGCCGTGTCCATGGGCATCGCCGTCGCCGCCAAGCTGGTGCGCCTGCCGCAACAGGCGCGGCTTGAGAAGGGGGCGCGCTGATGGCCTTGCTGACCCTCCTGGGCTCCTTCGCCGTCTTCATGATCGTCGGCGTCCCCGTGGCCTTCTGCTTCCTCGCGTCGTCCATCCTGTACATGTGGCTGGTCGACATGCCGCTTGCGATGACGGCGCAGCAACTGTCGAGCGGCGTGCGGGGCTACACCCTGCTGGCCATTCCGCTGTATGTCGTCGCCGGCGAACTGATGAACTCGGGCGGCATCACCAAGCGCATCTTCGAGTTCGCCAACGCCCTCGTCGGCCATATCCGTGGCGGGCTCGGTCACGTCAACGTCATTGCCAGCGTGATTTTTGCCGGTGCCTCGGGCTCGTCGTCGGCCGATGCGGCGGGCCTCGGCCGGATCGAGATCAAGTCGATGCTGGAAAAGGGCTACCGTCCCGAGTTCGCCGCCTCGATCACCGCGGTGTCCTCGACCATCGGGCCGATCATTCCGCCGAGCATCCATCTGGTGCTGTTCGGCGCGCTGGCCGAGATCGGGATCGACCACCTGTTCCTGGCCGGCGTCGTGCCGGGGCTGATCATGGCGGCGTCCATGATGGTGGCGATCTACCTTCTGGTTCTCACCAAGCGGGAACCCTGTCCGACCGAGCCGCGGGCCGCGTTCAGCGTGATGCTGAAGACCTTCGGGCGGGCCATTCTCCCGGCCTCGGCCCCGATCATCATCGTCGGCGGCATCCTGAGCGGCATCTTCACGCCGACCGAGGCGGGTGCCACCGCGGTCCTCTACGCGCTCATCCTGGGCATCCTTTACGGCGACCTGACGTGGAGCACCCTGGCCGAGGCCTTGCTGCGGAGCGTCCGGTCGACCGCCATGGTGATGTTCATCCTGGCCACCGCCAAGGTCTTCGCCTGGGGCATCACCATCGAGCAGGTTCCGGATCTCCTGGCGGTGGCGCTGTTTTCCCTGACCGAGAATCCGTCCGTGCTGCTGCTCCTCATTCTGGTGGCGCTGCTGATTCTCGGCACCTTTGAAAGCGCTTCGGCGAACCTCGTGATCGTCACTCCAATCCTGGTTCCCCTGGCCCCCGCGCTGGGCCTGGACCTGGTTCATTTCGGGGTGGTGATCGTCCTGGCCCTGATGATCGGCATCATCACCCCGCCGGTCGGAATATCCCTCTTCATCGTCTCCGAGATTGCCGGCGTACCGTTCGGCAGGGTCGTGCGGACGGTCATCCCCTACGTCCTGGCGCTGGTCGTCGCCCTGTTGCTGGTCGCCTACCTGCCGGACGTCGTCCTCTTTATCCCGCGGCTCTACGGGTATTCCCCGTAGCTGTGCCTCAGCGTCCCCGGACGCCAAAAGTTCCAAAGGAGTAGGACAGAAGCCATGAGTGATACATTGCACCATCATCAGTACGACACCGTGGTCGTGGGGGGCGGAAGCGCCGGCATTGCCGCGGCCGTGGGTGCCGCCCGCAACGGCGCCAAGACCCTCCTCATCGACGCCGGTCCCACGCTGGGGGGCGAGCTTTTGACCGGCATGACCATCGACGGGGCGATCAACGCCCGCGGCGAATGGATCATCGGCGGCGTCCTCGATGAACTCGTCGAGGAACTCAAGCGGATGAACGGGTACGTCGGCGCGTTCTGCGACTGGCGCCTGATCAACTACATCTGCTTCGATCCGGTGATCATGCAGATCGCCGTGATGAACGTCCTGCGCAAGCACGGCGTCGAGGTCCTGCTCTACACCTTCGCCGAGGAGGTGGTCACGGACGACCAGTGTGTCACCGGGATCATCGTGCGCAACAAAAGCGGCCGCACCCTGCTGACCGCCAAGGCGTTCGTCGACTGTTCGGGTGACGGCGACATCAGCGCCCTGGCCGGGGCCGACTACGAGGTCGGCGCGCCGGACGGCGAACTCCAGCCGGTGTCGATCATGTTCCGCATGATGGGCGTCGAGACCGAGCCGCTGCTGTCCTTCGTCAAGCAGCATCCCGAACATGTCGCGGTCGGGGAAAGCGAGGCCATCCGGGGCGGCCGGACCGACCAGGACCTCGTGGACGAGATCTACAAGCAGGGTCAGCCCACGGTCTTTTTCAAGGGCGACGCGCCGCTTCTCTCCGATGCCATCGACCGCGGCGAGATGTTCCCGACCGCCTTGATCATGATCCAGCCGACCTCGACCCAGCGCAAGGAGGTGTGCGTCAACAGCACCCGGGTGTCCCACGTCAGCGGCCTGGACACCAAGGCGCTGAGCGGGACCATGGGCGACCTGTTCGACCAGATCAACACGTGCACCAAGTTCCTCCAGAACAGCGTCCCGGGTTTCGAGAACGCCCACATCTCGGCCATCGCGCCGCGCATCGGTATTCGCGAGACGCGGCGCATCATGGGCGACTACATCCTGACCAAGGACGACGTCATGGAGGGCCGCAAGTTCGACGACGGCGTCGCCAAGGGCTGCCATCACATCGACATCCACCAGGACGGCATCAAGCAGGTCCGCATCGCCGTCGCCAACGGCGGGTCCTACGACATTCCGTTCTCGTCGCTGGTGCCGCGGAACCTCCGCAACGTCCTTGTCGCCGGGCGATGCTTCTCGGCCGACCGGGCGGCGCATGGGTCGGCCCGGCTGATGGGGAGTTGCCTGGCGATGGGGCAGGCGGCCGGCACGGCGGCCGCGACCTACGGCGGCAAGGGCCTCAAGGACATGCGCGAGATCGACGTCGCGGGCCTGCGGTCGCAGTTGAAGACGCAAGGCGCGGTGCTTGATGGCACCCACTGAGGGCCTATCCGGCGCACTTGCGGCCACGGTCAAAGATGACTGCTGAAGAGGGCGTTGCTCCGCCACGGGCAATCGCCTCTTCGGTGGCGCTTGTGGTGGCCACCGCCGGGGTGGCCATCGGCCGCATCGGGGGCTCCGCCACGGCCCTGACGGTCGCCGAGGTGGCGATCCTGGTGTACGCGCTGCTCGAAGCGCCGCGCCTTCACCGGGGGGCCAGGATCATGGCCGGCGCGGCGCTTGCGTCGGGCGCCTTGACCGCGTTCGCGGCCGGGGCGGGGCCCGTGCTGCTCGCCGCGCTGGACCGCGTGGCGTTCTTTGCGGCCCTCCTGACCGGACTGGCCTTCCTGCGTGAAGCCGGCCTGACCTCTCCGCTGCTGTCGCGCGTCGGGACGAGCCTGGTCAGCCAGGCGCCCGGCTTGCGGTACGCGGTCGTTTCGGTCGGGTCGCATCTCGCCTCCATCGTCCTCAACTTCGGCGTCATGCCCCTGCTGGGCAGCGCCTTTCAGCGCGACGGGAGCGCGGCGGGCGGCGGCTGTCCCCGCGTGCGGCGGCGCATGAACCTGGCCCTGCTGCGCGGTTTCGCCGCAATGACCATGTGGTCGCCGCTGTCGCTGTCGTTCGCCGTGACCATCGCGTCCATCCGGTCCGTCGAGTGGGAGCATCTGGTTCCGCTCGGCATGATGATGGCCGCGCTTTTCATGGTGTTCGGCTGGGTGCTGGACCGCGCCACCGGGCGGGATGAAGGCGCGTCTCCGCCGACTGTCGTGGCGGGGCGCCTGAGCCCCCTGCGCGACCTGCTGTTTCTGGTCAGCGGCGTGATGCTGACGGTGATCGTGGCATCGTACGGCCTTGCCACGTCGCTTCTCGATGCCGTCATCGTGTGCAGCCCGGTGCTCGGCATTGCATGGCTCGTGGTCCAGTCATGGGACGGCGGAGCCATGGGCGCGGTGGGCGCGGCCTTTCGCCGGTTGAGGGCGCGGTCCCCGGTCATGCTGCCGTCGTACCGCAACGAGATCGTCATCCTCGGCGGGGCAAGCTTCATCGGGACGGTGATTGCGGCGTTCGTTCCGGTCGGTGCCGTCCAGGACGCGCTGGTCCCGCTCTCCCTGCCGCCGGGAGTCCTGGTGGTGCTGCTGGCCTGGACCATCATCGTGGCCGGACAGTTCGGGCTGGGGCCGCTCATTGTCGTGACGGTCCTGGGGGCGGCCATCCCGGATCCCGCCGTCTATGGCGTGCATCCCCTGTTGCTCGGCTGCGCCTTCATGGGCGGGTGGGGCCTGGCCGTGGGGTCGGCACCCGTCGCCGCGGGGATCCTCACCTTGTCGAACATGGCCGGGGTCAGGGCGAGCACCATCGGGCGGCAGTGGAACGGCCCCTACACGGTTCTCGGGGCCGTCCTTCTGGCTGGCTGGCTTGTGCTGCTGGACCTTGTCCTGGCCTAGGCCGCCGCCCGTCGTGCCGCAGACGTCCGGTCGGCGTCGAAGGCCGCCTCGGGCGTCGCGGCAGAGGCCTGGCCGGGGGCGGGGCCGTCCTTGGATCCGGCCTTGTGTTCGTTGCGGGCGAAGCGTTCGACCTGGTTGCGGGACTGTTCGGCAAGGCGCGACAGGTCGACCATGGTCGAGGTGATCTCCTCGGCCGCGGCGGCGTTCGACTGGCCGATCTGGGTCAGGCCGTCGACGCTTTCGTTGATGTCGATGACGGTCGTCTGCTGCTGCTCCATGGACGTGGCGATGGCCGCCGTCAGGGAGTCGCTGCGCCGCACGCCGTCACTGATGCGGTCCATGGCGCCGCTGACGTCCTCGACCATCTGCACGCCGCGCTGGCTTTCGTCGGTGGCGGCCCGCACCAGTTCACCGATTTCCTGTGCCAGTTCGCCCGAGCTTTCGGCCAGCTTGCGCACTTCGTCGGCCACCACGGCGAAGCCGCGGCCGTTCTCGCCGGCGCGCGCCGCCTCGATGGCGGCGTTGAGGGCCAGCATGTTGGTCTGGTCGGCGATGCGCGAGATCGACTCGGCGATCTTGTCGATCTTTTCCGCCGTTTCGGCGTTGCCCCGGACCACGGCGACCATGTCGTCCATCTTGCGGCGGCCGTCGCCGACCAGCGCGGCCACGTCGCGGCTGACGTCGCTGGCCGACTGGGTGCTGCGGCTGACCTCGGCGATGGCCTCGGACGTCTGCTTGAGGGCGCCGGCCACGCGGCGCAGCGCGGTCAACTGGGCATGGGCGCCATCGGACACCTGGCCGACCGCGCCGCTGGCCTGTCCGGCCGCGACCGCCACCTGGCGGGCCGAACTGATGACCTGGCGAACCAGCTTCTCGGTTTCCTGGGCGTCTTCCTTGAAGACCTGCACGGCGCGCGCGATGTCGCCGATCTCGTCATTGCGGTCCAGGGCCGGCACGTCGACGGCATGGTCCCCGGCCGCCAAGCGGCGCACCGCGGCCGTCATCCGGCGCAAGGGCCCCCGAATGCTGTTGACCAGCACCACGCTGCCGCCGCCGGTGACGAGCAGCAGCACGATCATCAGGCCGATCAGGATGGTGACGGTGGACTCCGCGGTCTCGTCGAGCTGCACCAGGCGGGCTTCGGAGTCGCTTTTCACCGCCGCCTGATAGGAGCTGAGCAGGGCCTCGATGTCGAGCATGCTCATGGCCACGTCGCCCGACACCAGTGTCTGGGCCAGCGTCGCGTCGCCGTTGGCGGCGGCGGCGAACACCTGTTGGCCGCCGTCGCCGAGTTCGGTGAACATCATCGTCAAGGCGTCGATGCGCTGGCCTTCTTCCTCGGGCGCACCCTTCTTCAGGGCCGCCAGGCCTTCTGCGGCCTGTCGACCAAGCAGGTCGAAGGTCTCGCGCGCCGAGCCGACTTCGCCGACATGGGAATAGGGGGCGGTGCGCACCAGAACGCCTTGCTTCTGGTACGTGATCATCAGGTCGGACACCTTCTCGACCCGCTCCAGCCCGGTGTAAATCGCGCGTCCGCCTTCGCCCATGCTGCGCGTCGAATACACGCCCAGGCTGGTGCTGACCAAGGTGGCCAGGATGACTGCCGCCACCAGAAGTAGCAGCTTGATCGAGATGGTGAGGCGCATCCCCGAATTCCCCTAATAGTCCCCCCACCCTCGGAGGGTGGCCAGCCGCAGGATATAAGACTGTTGCCGCCGCGTCGATGCCGGAAAGTGTGTCTGTATGGACAAATATCCAGCGATTGCAGGAGTTTAGCAGAAAATTAGCAATTTACAATATTCCGATAACGCTATATTCGGTGCCTCGTACGGCCGAAGAGGGGACTACGCCTTCGGCCGTAGATGGGGATGAACTTTCAGGGGACTCAGCGTCATGCTGCGCGCAATCCTGCTGGCCTCGGCGCTGTGCGGCGCCGTGGCTCCAGCATATGCAGAAAGTAGTGCCAAGGATGTCCAGGTGGCCTTGCGGTCCCTGCGTTTCCTGACCGCCAAGCCCACCCCGCCGGTGCAGGTGGCCGTGGTCCATGCTCCGGACAACGCAGAGTCGCGCCGCGACGCCGCGGTTTTGATGGAGGCCATGAGCAGCGGCAAGGTCAGCGGCACTCCGGTGGTCGCCCGCCTTGTCGATGTCTCCAGCCTGGACAGCCTGTCCGGCGCGGCGGTGGCCTTCGTGACGGCTGGCCTCGACGCCCAGCAGAACGCCATCTTCGGCGCCGCCAAGGCGCTGGGCATCCTCAGTATCTCCACGCAGAGCGCCTGCGCCGAGGCGGGGCACTGCGTCATGGCCGTGCAGGCCGAGCCCAAGGTCAGAATCGTCGTCAACGCCATGGCCGCCAAGGCGTCGGGCATCGACTTCGAGCCGACGTTCCGCATGATGATTTCGGAGATCTGAGGATGCTCAAGACGACTTTTTCTTCCGCCCTGGCGCTGGCCGTCGGGCTGGCGGCGGGCGTCGCCGGCGCTCCGGCCGTGGCTCAGACGATGGACTACGGCGCGCTGGAGGAACTGTTCGGCGAGCCGGTGACGACCAGCGCGACGGGCAAGCCGCAGCGCGTCACCGATGCGCCGGTCAACATGGTCATCATCACCGCCGAGGACATCCGCCGCTCTGCGGCCAACGACATTCCCGAGGTGCTGCGCCGCGTCGGCGGCCTCAGCGTCATGCGCAACAGCATGGGGCAGGCCGACGTCAGCGTGCGCGGCTACAACCAGCCTTACGCGCCGCGCCTCCTGGTGCTGCTGGATGGCAGGCAGGTCTACCTCGACCACTTCGCGATGACGGCATGGCAGAACCTGCCGGTGCAGCTTTCCGAAATCCGCCAGATCGAGATCATCAAGGGTCCCAACGCGGCGTTGTTCGGTTTCAACGCGGTCGGCGGCGTCATCAACATCGTCACCTACAACCCCCTGCACGACGACGTGAACTTCGCCGAGGCGACCGTCGGCACGCAGGACCACATCCAGGGCTCCGTCGCCAAGACCGTGCGGATGGGCGAGAACACCGGCGTGCGCGTCTCTGCCGGCGCCTTCAAGTCGAGCGAGTTCAGCACCGACGTCAATCCGGCGTTCGCGGCGTTCCGCCGCAATCCGGAAACCAAGAGCGTCCGCGCCCAGTCGGTCAGCCAGCTCAGCGACACCGAGCAGCTTTCCCTGGAAGGCACCTTCTCGCGGACCGACGAGAGCGGCTACCTGCCGTTCCCCGGCTATTCGACGTCGCGCTTCAAGACGTGGTCGGTCAAGGGCGGCTACTCCGTCGACACGTCGCTCGGCCTGATCGACGCGACGGTTTATCACAACGCCTTCGAAGGCTTCGTGAACTGCCGCATGGCCGGGTGGGTGCCGCTGGACAACTCCGTCACCGTGCTCAAGGTGCAGGACCTGTTCAAGGTCGGCACCGACCACACCGCCCGGCTGGCCGCCGAGTTCCGTGACAACAGCATCAGCAACACGCCCTCGGTCAGCGAAGGCCGCACCGGCTACAAGGTCTATTCCGGGTCGGCCATGTGGGACTGGCAGGCGACCAGCGACATCGCGTGGAACAACGCCGTGCGCCTGGACGTCATGGACCTGTACCGGACCGGCCCCAGCCATGCCAATGCGATGTACACCAACGCCGACTACGACAACCGGCGGATCTGGGGCGTCAGCTACAACAGCGGTGCCGTCTACAAGCCGACCGAGCAGGACACCTTCCGGGTGTCCACCGGACGCGGCTTGCAGGCCCCGTCGCTGATCGAGCTTGGCTTCCACATGGATGCTCCGCTGCCGTCCCCGCCGATGCCGGCCGGCAGCACGTTGTTCACGTCGGGCAATCCCAACATGAAGCCGACCGTGGTGACGAACTACGAGATCGGCTACGACCGCGGCCTGCCCGAGATCGAGGGCAAGGCGCGGGCGGCGGTGTTCTACCAGACCAACCGCGATCTCAAGTCCCTGCCGCCCGACCCGGCCGGGGTGCCGCCGGTGCTCACGCGCGAGTTCGAGAACGTCGGCGACTCCAACCTGTGGGGCTTTGGCCTGGGCGTGTCGTCCGACCGTGCCGACGGTATCCGGTGGGCCGCCAACTATGTCCATCTCCAGGCGACGGACAGCCTGAGCGTGGACGCGAACCGCTACCCGGTGCGGTTCGAGGAATCCACTCCCGAGCACACCATCAACGCCAGCGTCGGCTACACCACGGGGCCGTGGGAAATGGACCTGTACACCCAGCTTACGTCGGGCTACGGCGTGCTGGAAACCAATCTGGTGGGCGGGATGCCGGTGCGGTCGCACAAGGATATTTCGGCGAGTGCGATGGTGAGCGGCCGCGTCGGCTACAACATCACCGACCGTACCAGCATTGCGCTCATCGGCGTCGGCATCGACGAAGCCGAGCATGCCGTCTCCGCCGCGCCGGAGGCCGAGCGCCGCGTCTTCCTGAGGCTGTCAACCCGCTACTAGACCCGCCGCGCGGCACTCTTTCCAGCAAAGCGTGCCGCGCGGAAATTTCTCTGCCCGGCAACAAAAACCCTAAAGCGTTTGTGAAATGCCGGTCTTGCGCCGTAATGACTATGACTAACGGGCGATGGACTAGGTCCTAACGGCCGGGAAGCGGTCGTCGCAAGGGGCGGCGGACTGAACCAACGGGGGAAACACAATGCGCATCGCAACCTTCATCCAGAAGACCCTGGCCGTCGCGGCGGTCATCCTTGGCGCATCGGGCGTCCTGGGGCTGTCGGGCCACGCCCGCGCGGCGTCCGAAGCCCTGTTCCCCGAGGGATGGCAGGATTGGCCGGTCGTGTCGTCCGGGACCATCCTGGGCCAGTCGACGCCGGTTCCCGACTCCGTTCCGGTGATTCTGCGTGAAACGGTCCAGACCTATAACTGGATCAACGACGGCAAGGGCAGCGCCTACAACGTGCGCATCAACCCGGCGCAGATGGAGGCCTACAAGGCGCGGTCCGGCAAGTTCGCCGATGGCCCGACGGGCGTCCTGGAACTGGTCGACATCAAGGCCCTGCTGGTCACCGACTCGCTTCTGGGCGAGCCGCTGTACGGCGTCTACACCTTTGACGGCACGGACATCTCGGCGGCCCACCCGTCGCTGGGCCTGGACACCTGCACGACCTGCCATACCGGCTACAACGACTACTGCGTGGCGGGGATCTGCTCCAAATGAGGGGCTGGCGGCTTTCGCCGTCGCTCAGCCACCTGATCGTCCTTGGTCCCGTCGGGATGTTGGTGTTGCTGAGCGTCGTGCTGGGCGTCGACCGGTATCGGTCGGGGTACAAGCTGACTCTGGATTCAGCAATCCAGGTGGGCAAGGTGGCGGCACAGCCTGTCCATGATCTGGTCAGCACGTCCATGGGCGGCGGCAACTATGCCAACGTCCAGGCCGAACCGGCCCGCAACCTGTTCGGCGCCGATCCGCGCCTGCGCTTCATGGTCGTCGAGGGCCGCACCGACGTGCGCGGCGAGGACTTCGGCTTCGTGTTTGACGGCGCGACCAAAACTGTTCACCGGACGGTGTGGTCGGAAGCCAGCCTTGCCGACTTGGCCGACAAGGTCGCGCGGGCTGAACAGGCACTGGCCACCATGCCTGGTGAAAGCGCACGGGCCAGCCAGATCCGCGATCGGCTGGCCTTGTGGCGCGACGAACTCGAGCGGTCGCGGCTTGACCGAAACCGTGCCGGCGCCGTGGTTGCCGGGACCGAGCGTCCGGCGGCAGCGGATCTTGTGGATGGCGCCTGGCTGGACCGCTCCACCTGGACGCTCCACCTGATGCTGCCGACGAAGAACAGCGGGGGTGGCACCGTCTGGATGGTGCTTGATGCCTCGCAATTGGCCAACCTTGGGCCGCAGGTGCTCAAGAGGCTGCTTTTCATCAATATCGTGGGCCTGTTGGTCGTGGCCGGCATGTCGATATTTTTGAGCGGCCTGGTGGTCAATCCGTTGCGCCGGCTGACCGGTACCATGCGGGCCATGGCGGCCGGAGACTATTCGCAGCCCCTGAGGGACATCGATCGTCGCGACGAGGTGGGCGAAATGGCGCGCGCTCTCCAGGTGTTCAAGGCCAATGCGGAGACCTTGGATCGCGTGGTCAGTGGCGCCCTCGACAACGCCCGCCACGTGTCCATGTCGGCCAGCCAGGCCAGCGCGGCGGTGACGCAGGTGTCCGGCGGCGCGCGCAGCCAGCTCGACGCGGTCAAGCAGGTCGCCTCGGCCCTGGAGCAGAGCGCCGATGCGATTTCCGACGTCGCGCGCAGCACCCAGTCGGCCAGCCAGCAGTCGCGCGAGATCACCGGCCTTGTCGCCCAGGGGACCGAGCATGTGACGGGCATGGTCGATCTGGTGCGCGGCATCGCCGACGACAGCACGCAAATCGCCCGGCTCGTCGCCGACATCGCCCAGATCGCCGACCAGACCAACATGCTGGCCCTCAACGCGGCCATCGAGGCGGCGCACGGCGGCCAGAACAGCGGCGGCTTCACCGTCATCGCCGACGAAGTGCGCAAGCTTTCGGAAAACACCCATGTCCTCGCCCAGAAGATCGGGGAGATCACGGCGGCCGCCGCCCAGCGGGTGCACAGCGGTCTGCGCACCGCCGAAAGCATCGCCGGGAGCATCCGCTCGATCGGCGACATCGTGCGCCGCAACGAGGCCCTGGTCAGCGCGATCGCCACATCGGTCGAGCAGCAGCAGTCGGTGGTGGCCGACATCCGCCTGAGCGTCAAGGAACTGAACAATATCGGGCAGGCCAACGCTTCGGCGTCCGAGGAAATCGCCGTGACCATGCACCAACTGGCCGACATGGCGGGCGACACCACGCGTCAGATGGAAGGGGTTCGGCGAAGTTCCTGACCGGGCTTTGCCGCAAGTGTTTCATCTGAATGCAACAGGGGCGATGCGGGGATATGGGGCAGTTCATCGTTGTACATGTTGGCGACCGCCTGTTCGCGCTTGGGCTCGACCGGGTGCGGGCTGTCCACGAGGCCGTTCCGGTGGCTCCCGTCCCGTTGGTGCCTGCGCACGTCGAAGGCCTGGCGGCGGTACGCGGCGATGTCCTGCTGGTCGTCAACCTGCGCCGCCTGACCGGCCGGGAGGCCGCTGGGGACGGTGGCCGTTTCATCATCGTCGGGGATGCCGCTTCCGGCGTGCATGCGGTGGCGTTGCGGGTGGACAGGGTGGCCGGCCTGACGACGGCCGACGATCTCGCCGCGCCCTCGGACGGGGTGCTGGAGGGGCTGGCGCTGCCCGCCGGTTCGGTGGTCGGCAGCCTGACGTTCAAGGGCCGGGAGGTGCCGGTCCTGCAGCCCGAGGACATGGATGTCCTCGGCCGTCCTGAAGCGGAGGATCTGGCCCCTGCCGCTCCGCTCGGGCTGTCGGCCGATGCCTCCGCCCTGCCGGCCGACCCTCGGTCCGAGGAGCAGCAGGCCGCCGATGCCGCGCGCGAGGCCGGCAAACGCCGCGCCCTGGTCGTGCGGGTGGCCGGGACGGACCTCGCCATCGCCCTCGAAACCGTGCGCGAGGTTTTCGACCTCAAGGATCTGCGGCCGTTGCCGGGGGCGGTGGAGCAGGTGCTCGGCCTCAAGCCGTTGCGGCGTCGCCTGGTGCTGGTGCTGTCGCTGGCCCGCCTGCTGCGCCTGACCGGGCCGCAGGCGGCAAGCGCGGAAGCGCCGGGCAAGGCCATCCTGGTCGGACGGCCGGGGCGCCGGTTCGCGCTGGCGGTGGACGCCGTGCTGGGCATCCGCACCTTCCAGGCGGCCGCCGACATGCCCGACGTGTTTCTCGACGACACCGGCGCGATGGTCCGCCACCTGGGGACGGACCGCCTGGAGGACGACCGCCTGAGCGCCCTGCTGGCGCCCTACCTCGACGTGGTCCAGGCCGAGGATGCGCGGCTGGACGTCGAGGAAACCCGCCGTTTCATCACTTTCGACGTGGGCGCCACGCGCTGCGCCCTGGACCTCGGCCGGGTGCGCGCGGTGATGCCCTGGCGGAACCCCGACCCGGTGCCGCGTCAGCACTCCTCCGCCCTAGACGGGCAGGGCGCGGTGGAACCGCAGAACATCGACGGGGTGGTCAACGGCGGGGGCGAGGTGCTGCCCGTGCTCGACCTGCCGCGCTGGCTGGGCGAGACGGGGGAAGGACGCCGCAACGCCTATGTGGTGGCCGACGTGGAAGGGGCGCCGTGGGCCCTGGCGGTCAACCGTCTGGGCCGGGTGATCAGCGTCCCGGCCAGCGCCGTCGAGGCCGTCGGGGTGCGCGGCCGGGTGGCGGCCTTCATTCGACGCGACGACGTTCCGGTGTGGGTGTTGGGCCTTCGATCCGCCGCCATTGGCGTCCCTAATGGCGCGCTTGGAGAGTCTGCCCATGGCGCCGGCTGACGGGGATTTCCTGGGCGAACGTTCGCTGCGCGTGCTGGTGGTCGACGACTCGTCGTTCATGCGCACGGCCTTGCGCAAGATCATCGAGTGCGACCCGCTGATGAAGGTGGTCGGCGAGGCGGCCTCGGGCGAGGACGCCCTGACCATGGTGCGCACCCTGCGTCCGCACGTGGTGACCATGGACATCGAGATGCCGGGCATGGGCGGCATCGCCGCGGCCAAGGCCATCGTCAGCGAGTTCCAGGGCCGCCTGCCGGTGGTCATCGTCAGCGGCCAGAGTGCGTCGGGCTCCGATCGCACCGTGGAGGCCTTGCGCTGCGGCGCCAACGACTTCGTGTCCAAGGCCTCAACGCTGGTCAACCTGGACCTCGGCCACCTTGGCACCCAGTTGCTGCCCAAGCTGCGCTACTGGGCCTTCTCGGCAGCCGAGAAGGGGCCGTTCCTGCGCAATGGCAGCGGCAGCGGCAGCGGCAGCGGTACGGACGAGCCGTCGGCTCCGGTGCGCCGCATGGCCCAGCCGTCGGGTGTCGTGGACCTGGTGGTGATCGGCGTTTCGACCGGGGGGCCGGCGACCCTGCCGCGCCTGCTGCGGGCCATGGGCGAGGTTTCGGTGCCGGTGGTGGTGGCCCAGCACATGCCACCCGATTTCACCCGCAGCCTGGCCGAGAACCTGGCTTACGAACTCGATCAGACGGTGGTCGAGGGGGCCATCGGCCAGGACGCGCTGCCCAACGTCATCACCGTCCTGCCCGGCGGGCGGGACACGGCGTTGCGCCGGTCGCTGCATGTGGCCGGCGCCTTCACGGTGCGCACGGCATCCAGCGCATCGTCCGTCCATCCGTGCATCGACAGTCTTTTCGAATCCGCCACCGTGTGCGCCAAGGTGCCGGTGGCGGTGGTCCTGACCGGCATGGGGGCGGACGGATCCGGCGGGGCTGCCACTTTCCACGACCGGGGGCTGCCAGTCATGGTGCAGGATCCGGCAACCGCCATCGTTCCCGGAATGCCCGAGGCGGTCATCGCCGCCGGTCATGCCACTCACATCCTTGCGGTCGAGGAAATCGGCCTGCGGCTCGCCCGCTGGACCCGCGACCCCAGAAGCATCAACGCCCCAACAGACAGTCATAACGAGGTAATCCGATGAGCAAGAATGTCGTCGTGATTGACGATTCCTTCATCATGCGCGCTCTCATCAAGGAGATCGTGGAAAGCGATGCCGAACTCAAGGTGGTCGCCGAAGCCGAGAACGGCAAGCAGGGCCTCCAGATGGTGCGGGAACACAAGCCGGACATCATCCTGCTCGACATCGAAATGCCGGAAATGAACGGCCTGGAGATGCTCAAGCGCCTGATGCTGATGGGCAAGTCGAAGGTCATCGTGATCTCGTCGGTGGGGCAGGCGGGCTCCGACCAGGCGGTCGAGGCGCGGCGTCTCGGCGCCCTGGACGTCATCGCCAAGCCGTCGGGGGCGATGAGCCTCGACCTCGCCGAAAAGCGCGGGCACGAGATCGTCACGGCGATCCGCAAGTCCCTGGTCATGGGCTGAGGGCGACAGCGGAACAATGTCGGAGTTCGTCGAAACCCTGTGGCGCGAATTCGCGGTCGAGACGGAGGAACACCTCCATCTCATCGAACCCATCCTGGCGGGGGTGGGTCACGACGCCGTGAGCGCGACCGATGTGGACCAGTTGTTCCGGTCGTTCCATTCCCTCAAGGGGCTGGCCCGGGCAATGGATCTGCGTGGCACCGAAAACATCGCGCACCAGGCGGAAAACATCCTGGGCCTTGTGCGGGACGGCCGGGCGCCGCTCGACTCCGACATCGCGGGTCTTCTGCTGCAGGCAGTCGATGCCCTGAGCGCCGGGCGCGATTTCGCCATCGCCAACCGGGCCGACGGGCCGGCTCCCGATGCGCTGCTCTCCGTGCTTGCCAAGGTGTTCGAAAAGCTGGGCGGGCCAGAGGGGGCGGGTGCGGGGGCGGGGGCGCCTGCCGCCAAGCCGCCAGCGGACGATGATTTCGGCCCGGATCCCGAACTGCTCGGCTTCTATGTCGAGGGGATGGCGGACAATCTTCCGGTGCTGGCGGCGCTGCTGTCCGCCGACCTCGGCGACCGGCGGGCGGAGGTGGCCGATGCCATCGAAGTGCTCGCCCATGGCGCCGACATGCTGGAACTGGGCCCCCTGGCCGAAGCCTTCGCCGGGCTGGCCGCCGTGCTGCCGGACGCCGGAGCGCTGGATGCCGCCGGCCGGGCCACCGCCACCGACCTGCTGGGCCAGATCCGCGACCAGGCCGAGATCCTGGCCGAGATCACCGGGGTGGATGCCGGGGTGGCGCCTCTGGCCGCCGCCCTGACGGCGCCCCTGGAAGACGATCTTCCGCAGTCCCTCGACGCCTGCCTGGGCACCCTCGACGACCTGCTGGCCGACGTCGATGCAGGGACGCCGGTACACCGCAATCTCGACGGATTGTGGGCCGAGACCGAACGCCTGGGCCGCGATCTCGACAACGTGGCGGCGCCGCTGGCGGCGTCCCTGCTGCTGCTGGTGTCCGACGTCCTGCGGCGCGCCGCCCGCGAAGAGGTGGAGGTTTCTCCGGCCCTGCTGCGCTCGGCCCGCGACATGCTGCGGGCGGCGCGGGAAAGGGCGCTCGGCACGGATCTGGATGCCGCGTGGTGCGAAAGCCGCCGCCAGCACCTGCGCGAGATTCTGGCCGGCAAGGAAGAGGATCACGTCCGTCAGGCGTGGAAGATCATCGACGCCCTGCCCATCCGCCCGGAACTCAAGGAAATCCTGCTGCCCCAGCAACTGGAGCAGATCGCCACCGCCCTGTCGGAGGGCGCCTATCTTTATGCCGTGACCGTGTTCCCCAACCGCGATGGCGAGATTGGCGGGCGCTTCGTTCTGTGGCTGCAGAAGGACGTGCGGGCGGTGTCCAACCGCACGGTGTTCGAGGACGACGAAAGCGGCTTCGAGTTCCTGTTCACCTCCGACCGCGAGCCGCGCCCGATCAAGGAGGCTCTGGACGCCCTGGATCCCGCCGGGCGGTGTGTAGTCGAAGCGTCCTACATCGGGGTCGACAGCGAACAGCGCCTGCTGCCCGACGAAAGCCGCCAGGCGGCCGCCCAGGTGGGCCAGGGCGACGGCGCGGGGGCAGGGTCTGGTGCCGGCGGCGGTAACGAGGCGGTGCTGCGCGTCCGTGCCTCGACCGTGCAGTCCCTGATCAACGAAGTCGGCGAGATGATCACCGCCATGGCCGCGCTGCATGGGCTCGTGACCTCGCCGCAGATCGACGAGGCCCTGGCCGGACTGCTGGCCAACGCCAAACGCTGCGATGCCGAGACCGGGACCGACATCCGCCGTCTGGTCCACGCCCTGTCCGACGGCCGCCGCGCGGTTTCCGGCGTCGGCATCGACCTGCAGGGCGGGTTGCGGCGCCTGCAGGATACCGCGCTGGAACTGCGCGTGGTGCCGCTCGATCAGTTGTTCAACCGCCTGTCGCGGGGCATTCGCGACTTGGCTGGGCAGCAGGGCAAGCAGGTGCGCATGGTCCTGGAGGGGCGCGAGGTGCGCATCGACAAGACCATCGTCGAAAGCCTGTCCGACCCCATGCTGCACATGGCCCGCAACAGCGTCGATCACGGCATCGAACCGCCCGAGGACCGTGTCGCCGCCGGCAAGCCCGAGCGCGCCCTGGTGCGCATCAGCGCCATCCACCGCGGGTCGGAAGTGCGCATCGAGGTCGCCGACGACGGGCGTGGCCTGAACGCCGAACGCATCAGGGCCACCGCCATCAAGCGCGGCATCGTCAGCGAGGCCGACGCCGCCGCGCTGTCCGATGCCGACGCCGCCCGCCTGATCTTCCGGCCGGGCTTCTCGACCGTCGAGCAGGTCACCGAAACGTCGGGGCGCGGCGTCGGCATGGACGTCGTTCTGACCGCCGTGCAGCGCCTGGGCGGCGACATCGACATCCGCACCCGGGCCGGGCAGGGCACCACCTTCATCCTGCGCCTGCCCGTGTCGGCGGCCTTGCAGACGGCGGTGATCGTCGAGGCCGGCGGCCAGTCCATGGCCATTCCCGACCGTTCGGTGCAGGAGGTCCTGCAGGCCACCGCGGCCGACGTGCGCGAGATCGGCGGCCGGCACTGCATCACCCTGCGCGGCACCCCGGTCGCGGTGTTCCCCCTGGGCGGCCTGCTGGGGCGGCCCGGCCTGTGGGGCGACCCTTCGGCGAGCGCGCGGCTGCCCTTGGTGGTGGTCGACAGCGGCGGCGACCGCATCGCCCTGCAGGTCGAGCGCCTGCACGGGCGGCGGGAACTGTACCTCAAGGATCTTCACCCGGCCCTGGGCGCCATTCCAGGCGTCGGCGGCGCATCGATCCAGGGCGACGGGACGGTCATGCTGGTGCTGGACGCCGAGGGCCTGGTCCGCTTGGCCCGCGCCTCGCACGCTGGCGCAGGGGTGGCCGGGACATGAGCCTGTTCCTGCATGTGCGGGCCGGGGACTATCGGTTCCTGATCGCCGCGGACCGCGTCCGCGAGGTGTGGCGGAATGCCGGGACGCCCGCGGCCGCGGCCGAGGCGCGGGCGGTCGACTGCCGGGCGTTGTTCGACGCTGCCCCGGCCGAGGGCGGTCCCCATCCCGTCCAGGTCCTGGTGGCCGGAACGGACGATGTGGACACCCTGCTGGCGGTCGATGACGTGGTCGGCATGGAACGTCTTGAGCAAACCGATTTCCGGCCTTTCCCGGCTGCCGGCGGCGGTGCCGCCGCGGCCCTGTTCGATGCCGTGACAACCCGCCTTGTCGGCGGACTTCCCCTGCCTCGTTGGAGCGGAGCCTCCCTGCCATGACCGTCTGCCGGAATACGCCCAATTACCCCGCCCTGGCCGAGCGTCTGGTCGCCCGCTGCGTGGCCGACATCGGCGAGGCCGCGCCCAAGGACCTGGCGGCCCGCCTGACCGCCGTTGCCGGCGCCCTGGCCCTGCGCCACGCCGGCCCCGACCTGCTGCCCAACGAGCGCCTGCACCTGCTGCACGACGCGCTGGCGCGGGCCGTGGGGGCGGCCGACTGCCGCCTGTACTTGGTGGATCTGACCGAGGGCGGCGTGGCCGTCACCGGGTCCGACGGCGCAATCCTGAGCCCCGAGCGCTTCGCCATCAGCGGCATCGTCGGGAGCGTTCTGGTGGACACCCTGCCCGCCGTGGTGCCCGATGCCCAGGCGGACCCGCGCTTCGACCGCCGCCTCGACGGCATTGGGGTCGATGCGGTGCGCTCCATGGTGTGCGTGCCGCTGGTGCGCGGCGAGCATTGCATCGGCGTTCTCCAGGTCATCAATCTGGCGGCCCCGCCGACCAAGGCCGACGCCGCCCTGGCCGCCCTGGTGGCCGGCTGGATCGTGATCGTCCTGTCGCAGAGCGGCAAGGCCGTCGGCGTATGTACCGAGGCCGGGTCGCGCATCGAGATGCCGCTGGCCATCGGCGAGCGGCGCCACATGGACCTCGACGGCGTCCTCGGCCGCCTGGTCGCGGTGGCCGAGGATGTCCTGCAGGCCGACCGGGGCACCGTGTTCTTTTACGACAGCCTGACCGATGAACTGTATTCGCGCTCGGGCAGCGGCCTGGGCTGCCGGCAGATCCGGCTGTCGGCGTCGTGCGGGCTGGTTGGCGCGGTGTTCCGCACCGGTGTCGGCGTCCGGGCGGCCGACGTCACCCAGGATCCGCGCTACGACCGGTCCATCGACCGGGCGCTGGGTTACAAGGTCAGCACCCTGATGGCGGTGCCGGTGCGCGGGTCGGACGGCCGCACTCTCGGGGTGTTCCAGGTGGTCAACCGGCGGCGCGGCGAGTTCAACATGGCCGACGAACGGCGGTTGGCCGGCCTTGCCGAACAGGTTGGCCTGGCTTTTGAAAGCTGGCGCCTGTTCGACGAGATGGCGACCGTGAAAAGCTACAACGAAGATATCCTGCGCTCGTTGCCCAGTGGCGTGCTGACCACCGATCCCCATGGCTCGGTCAGCTTCGCCAACCCGGCGGTGTGCCGCATCCTGCGGCGCGGCGACGAGGATCTGCGGGGGCAGCCGATCACCCGCCTGTTCAGCGGCCTGAACACCTGGCTGCTCGAGGAGATCGAGGAGGTCAGCGCGTCGCGCACCGGAAAGCTGGTCGAAGGGCATGAACTGATGCTCGACGGCGACGAATGGGTGGCGGTGAACCTGTCCATCGAGCCGCTGATGTCCAAGGACGGGGCGTGGCTGGGTCTGGTCCTGGTCATGGAGGACGTGACGCGCGAGAAGAAGTTCCGCCGCACCATGTCGCGCCTGGTCAGCGACGAGCTGGTCGACAGCCTGATCGACACCGAGGGGGCCGGGGTGGCCGGCCAGGCCCAGGACGTCAGCGTCCTGATGTCCGACATCCGCAGCTTCACGACGCTGACCGAGGCCATCGGCCCGACCGAGACGGTGGCCATGCTGAACGAATACTTCTCGTTCATGGAAGACGTCGTGAGCAACCGCAAGGGCATGGTGGACAAGTACATCGGCGACGCCATGATGGTGCTGTTCGGCGCCCCGGTGTCCACCGGGGCCGATGCCGAGAACGCGGTGACCGCATCGGTCGACATGCTGCGCGTCCTGACCATGCTCAACGCCCGCCGCAAGGGCGCCGGCAAGCAGGAACTGCGCATCGGCGTCGGCATCGCCACCGGGCAGGTCATCACCGGCAACATCGGGTCCAGCAAACGCATGTCGTTCACCGCCATCGGCGACGCCGTGAACCTGTCGGCCCGCCTGGAGGCGCTGACCAAGGCCTACGGCGTGGACGTGCTGATCTGCGGCGCCACCCAGGCGCGCCTCACCGCCGACCACAAGGTGCGCCGCCTCGACGTCATCCGGGTCCGCGGCCAGGGGCGGCCGAGCACGGTGTACGAGGTGGCCGACCATCGGCCCATCGGAGCGACCGACGCCTGGGCCGACATTGTCGGGCACTACGATCTTGGGCTGACCGCCTACACCGGTGGCGACTGGGAGCGCGCCCTGGGGCAGTTCCAGAAGGTGCTGGAGGTCGATCCCGGCGACACGCCGTCCAGCCGCATGCTGACCCGCTGCCGCCGACTGCTCCGCGAGCCGCCCCAGGAGTGGGACGGCGTGTGGACCCATCAGTAAGCGCGACGATGACACCGGATGATACAGTGGGCGCCGACGCTCCGACTCTCGAGTCCCCGACTCTCGAATCGACGTTGCGCGACCTCAAGGATGCGCTGCTGCGCCATCGCTCCATCGTCGAGGGGCAGACGGCGCGCGAGGCCCTGGCCGCCGGACTGCCCGCGCTGCCGCCCCCTGCCGTGGCTCCCGCCGTTGTCGATGGTGCCGACCCGGTGGATGAGGTGGCCCATGGCGTGATGCTGCGCACCGGCCTGATGGTTTCGGACAATGTGCGGGAGAAACTGCGCGGCATTCTGTCGCCGCTTCCCGCCGCCGCTGTCGGCAAGTGGGTGGAACGCCTGCGCGCCCTCAAGGGAAATCATCCCGAGTGGCTGTCGATCATCGAAAACCTCACCGTCCACGAGACCTTCTTCTTTCGCGACCGCGCCCAGATGACCCTGCTGCGCGAGATCGTCCTGCCGCGCCTGGTGGAGGACGCCGAACGCTCCGGACGGCGCGCGCTGCGCCTGTGGTCGGCCGGGTGCGCGACCGGTGAAGAACCCTACAGCCTTGCCATCATGGCGCTGGAGGCCATGCGCGAGATCGGCGCGGCCAGTGCGACGCCCTCTGGCGGACTGCTTCCGGCGGCGGGATGGACGCTGTCTGTCCTGGGCACCGACATCGCGCGCCCGGTCCTCACGCGGGCCGAGCGGGGGCTTTATACCGAATCACCGGGCCTGTCGTCGTTCCGGGATCTGCCGGCCCAGTACCGACGCTGGTTCGAAGAGGTGCCAGCGGACCGGACGGGAGGCGGGACGGGGGGCGGGTCGGGGGGCGATCCCGAGACGACCCTGTGGCGGGTTCTTCCCGAGCTGCGGCGCGTGGTGTCCTTCGCGCCGCACAACCTGGCCGATCCGCCCCCTGACCGGGATTTCGACCTGGTGGCGTGCCGCAACGTCCTGATCTACATGGACGCGCCGGCCCGCCGCATCATGCAAGGCAGCCTCGCCGACAGTCTGCGCGTCGGCGGGTTCCTGCTGTTCGGCCCGACCGACCACCCCGATCTTTCGGCGGCCTTCGAGGCCTGCTGGGGGGACGGCGCGGTGAGCTACCGGCGCCTGCGCCAGTCCTGAAAGGCCCCTAATCAGGCGTCGTCGTCGTTCATGTTGGCGAACCACGCGAAGGTGTCGAGTTCCTCCAGGTCGTCGTGCAGGGCCTCGATGCGGCGCAGGCGGTCGTAGCCGTCCTTCATGGCACCCCGGAACATGCCCGCACACAGCAGGTTGAGCACGCTCATGGCGGCCGAATAGCTGTCGAAGATGGAGGTCGAGCGCACCTCGCAGGTGATGGTCCAGGTGGCCAGCTTGGCGGTGCGGGTGGCTGACGGATCGGTCAGCAGCAGGATCCTGGCGCCCTGCTTCCGGGCGACTTCCATGATCTTGGACACCGCGGCGACCCGTCGGCGCATGCCGATCACCACCAGGACATCCTGCTCCCCCAGGTCCACCAGGTCTTCGCCCAGGGTCTGCCCCGGTTGCGGCAGAAGCACCACGTCGGGGCGCATCAGCATCAACTGGCGATGCAGGTACAGGGCCAGCATCCGGCTGTTGCGGAACCCGACGATGAACACCCGCCGACCTTCACTGAGAGCACTGGAAGCGTCGCGCACCACGTCCGGGCGCAGCGCCTCGAGGGTGCGCGACAGGTTTTCGCTTTCCTGAGCCAGGTGGGCTGCCACCGTCTGGCTGCGTTTTTCGTTCTTCTTGTCAGTGGCCGACAGGTAGATCGGCGAGCCCCAGCGCCGGGCACCGCGCACCTCGCGCCGGACCTCGTTGAAGTCCTTGTAGCCGATGCGCTGGAAGAAGCGCGACGCCGCCGCCTTGGACGTGCCGGCCATGTCGGCCAGTTCGCCGGCGCTGTAGGTGGCGATGTCGCCGGGGAAGCCGAGCAGCAGGTCTCCCAACCGCTTCTCCGCCGGGGGAAGCTGTTCGTAATGCGCCTGAATCCGCGCTTCGAGGGATTTGGGTTCTTTCATCTCACGCATGCTTAGCATGATGCCCGAAGGGACGGGAGAGCGAAACATCATTTTCAGTATGTTGACATGATGAAAATTCTGTTCCAGCATGAAACTCGAAGGTCGGCATACAAGATCGACCCTCAGGGAAGGCACCCATTTCCGGAGGCATCATGGCCATTCCATCGGGAGCCGGCCGCGGGCTGGCCCTCATTGGCGCCACCCTCGACGCCGTCATCATCAAGATCTGCGCCGCCCTGGTGGCGGCCATGGTCCTTATCGTGTGGCTTGGCATCCTGTCCCGCTACGGGCTGAGCCTGGGCATCACCTGGACCGAGGAACTGTCGCGCTACATCATGATCTGGGCCGCGCTGCTGGCCATTCCGGTCGGCGTGTTCCGGCGCGAACACATCGGGTTCGAGCTGATGTTCAGCCTGCTGCCCGAGAGCGGCCGCAAGCCCCTGCGCGCCCTTTTGGACATCATCGCCATCGCGTTCTTCGCGTTCCTCGCCTGGTACGGCGTCGGCATGACCATCCAGGGCAGCAACCAGTTCGCCACCATTTTCGGCATGAGCATGATGGTGCCGTTCGCTGCGGTGCCTGTTTCGGCGGGCCTCGCGGCGTTCCAGGCCGGGGTTCTGCTGGTGCGCGACGTGACCCTGGCCCCCGACGAGATGCCCGGCGTCCAGATGGAGGAAGCGGAATGACCCTCGTTGCCGGCGCCTTTTTCGGCCTCATGCTGCTGGGGCTGCCCATCGGGTTCGTGCTCGGCATCGCCGGGGTGATCGGGCTGTTTCAGCTCGGCGGAACACAGTTCCTCGCCATGGCGCCCAAGCGCTTTTTCGAGGGCCTGGACATGTTCACCTTCATGGCCATGCCGTTCTTCATCCTGGCCGGCGAGATCATGAACCGGTCGGGCATCACGGCCCGCCTGATCGACTTCGCCAACGCCCTGGTCGGGTACCTGCGCGGCGGTTTGGCCCACTCCAACATGGTCGCCTCGGTCATGTTCGCCGGGATGACCGGCGCGGCGGTGTCCGATGCCGCGGCGTTCGGCAACACGATCGTCCCGGCCATGGTCAAGCAGGGCTACAAGCGGCCGTTCGCCTGTGCGGTCACCGCCGCCGGGTCGATCATCGGGCCGACCATACCGCCGTCCAACCTCATGGTGATCTACGGCTCGCTGATGGGGGTGTCGATTGCCGGGCTGTTCGCGGCGGGCATCCTGCCGGGCCTGCTGATCGCCCTGCTGTGCATGGCCCTGATCGCCGCCATGGGCCGCCGCTGGGGCCTGCCCAAGGGCGAGGGCGGGCCGAGCCTCCGCCTCATCCTGTCCAGCTTCAAGTCCAGCATCTTCGCCATTCTGATGCCGGTCATCATCCTGGGCGGCATCCTGGGCGGCGTCGTCACGCCGACCGAGGCCGCGGCGCTGGCAGTGCTCTATGCCTTGTTCGTCGGCGCGGTGATCTATCGGTCGCTGAGGATGTCGGACATGATCGACATGCTCCAGCGGACGGCGCAGATCACCGGCGTGGTGTTCCTGATCATCGCCTCGGCCTCCATCCTCGGCTGGTGGATGACCTTCGAGCAGATCCCCCAGATGGTGGCCGCCGGCTTCCTGTCCCTGTCGTCCGACCCCACCGCGATCATCGCCATGATCCTCGCCCTGCTGCTGATCGTCGGGCTGTTCATGGACATCAACGCCGCGCTCATCATCCTGGCCCCGGTGCTGGTGCCGCTGACCAAGGCCATCGGCATGGATCCGGTTCACGCCGGCATCATGATCATCCTGACCCTCAACATCTCGCTGATGACGCCGCCGGTCGGGGCCTGCCTGTTCGTGCTGGCGTCGGTCACCGGCGAGAAGATCGAGAAGATCAGCGCCGCCCTGTGGCCCTTCCTGCTGGTCGAGGTCGCCATCCTGATGGTGGTCGCCTTCTGGGCCGACCTGACCCTGTTCATCCCCCGCCTGCTTGGTTTCTGACTTTTCCCGAAAGGAGCGACACCATGACGTTGCGCAAGTCCCTGTTCGCCGCCGTTGCCGTGGCCGGTCTGATGGTTGCCGGCGTTGCCCCCGCCCAGGCCGAGAAGGTGATGAAGCTGCATCACCTCAACAACGACGACCCGTTCGACAACCCGACCGGGGCCATGGCGATCGTGTTCAAGAACCTGGTCGAGTCCGGCACCAACGGGTCGGTCACCGTGCAGACCTTCCCCAACGCGCAGCTCGGCAAGGACGGCGAGGTACTCAGCCAGGTGCGGGCCGGGGTGGTGCAGTCGGGCATCCATTCGGTCGGCGGCTTCGCGTCGGCCTACCCGATGATCGGGGTGCTCGACGTGCCCTTCGCCTTCCCCAACATCGCGACGACCTACGAGGTGTTCGACGGGCCGTTCGGCGACAAGCTGGCGGCCGACATCGAGGCCAAGACCGACCTCAAGATCCTCGGCTTCGGGGATTCCGGCGGGTTCTTTGCCATCACCAACTCAAAGCACCAGGTCAAGACGCCCGAGGACATGAAGGGCCTGAAGATCCGCACCATGGGCCTGGACACCCACAAGGCGCTGATCAACTCCCTGGGCGGCGAGCCGGCCGCCATCGCCTGGACGGAGGTCTACACGGCGCTTCAGACCGGCGTGGCCGACGGCCAGATGAACCCGGTGCCGATCATTTCCTTCGCCCGCTTCGACGAGGTGCAGAAGTACCTGTCGCTGACCAACCACCTGTTCGCGCCCTACGTCTGGGCCGTCAACAAGAGCTTCTGGGACGGCCTGACGCCCGAGGAGCAGGGCGTGGTCCAGGCCGCCGCCAAGTCGGCCATCGTCGCCGGGCGCGGCATCAGCCGCATCATCGAGGCGTCCGACCGTGGCCTGCCCAAGCTGGCCAAGGAGATGGAGGTCTATGCCCCGACGGCCGAGGAGCGCGCCGCCTTCCGCGAAGCCGCGCAGCCGGCGGTCAAGAAGGTGATCGTCGAAACGCACGGTGCCGAGGGCGAAGAACTGCTCAACAGCTTCATGGCCGCCATCGACGAAGCCGCGAAGTAACACTGCCGGGGAGGGGGCGCAGTCCACCCCCTCCCGTTCCCTCTCCCCCACGAGGACTCCCATGACCATCTCCCTGCCCATCTCCCCCGGCCGCGTTGCCCATACCGCCAATCCGCACGCCGTGCGCGGCAAGCCGATCGGGGCGCGTCAACGCGCCGTGCTGACGGACGAGGCCATGCGCGAGGCGCGTGCCGAGATCCGCACCTGGCCCGGTTACGCACCGACCCCGTTGCGCGACCTCCGCGGTCTGGCCGAGGCGTCCGACGTGGCCGCCGTGTGGTACAAGGACGAAGCCAGCCGCTTCGGGCTGGACAGTTTCAAGGCGCTGGGCGGGGCCTATGCCGTGCTCCGCCTGCTGAAGAAGCACCTGCCCGAGGGCGTTACGGCGGCCGATCTGGTTGCCGGCGCGCACCGCGAGGAGGTCGCCAAGATCACCGTGTGCTGCGCCACCGATGGCAACCATGGCCGCTCGGTGGCCTGGGGTGCCCAGCAGTTCGGGGCGCGCTGCGTGATCTATGTCCATGCCACCGTGTCGCAGGGCCGGGTGGACGCCATCGCCCGCTATGGCGCCGAGGTGCGCCGGGTGTCCGGCAACTATGACGACGCCGTACGCCAGGCGGCCGAGGATGCCGCCGACAACGGCTGGTTCGTGGTGTCCGACACATCGTATCCCGGCTACATGGACGTGCCGCGCGACGTCATGCAGGGCTACACGGTGATGATCGACGAGGCCGTCGCCCAGATGCCGCAGCCGCCCACCCACTGCTTCGTGCAGGGCGGCGTCGGCGGACTGGCCGCCGCGACCGCCGCCCAGTTGTGGGAGGTCTACGGAGCCGACCGGCCGCGCATCATCGTGGTCGAGCCCGACCGCGCCGCCTGCCTGTTCGAGAGCGCCAAGGCCGGCATGCCGGTCCCCGTGCATGGCGACCTCGATACCCTCATGGCCGGGTTGGCCTGTGGCGAGGTTTCGCTGCTGGCCTGGGAAGTTCTGGAAGAGGGCGCCGACGACTTCCTGACCGTGACCGATGAGTCCGCCGTCGAGTGCATGAAGTTGTTGGCCGACGGCCCCTGTGGTGACCCGCCCTTCGTCGCCGGGGAAAGCGCGGTGGCCGGTCTTGCCGGTTTCCTGCTGGCCCGCAACGACGTCCTGTTGTCCAAGGCGCTGAAACTGGGACCGGACAGCCGCGTGCTGTTGATCGGCAGCGAAGGCGCCACCGACCCCGACCTCTACACCCGCATGGTCGGCCGCCCGGCCGAGGCGGTGGCGCGGGAGGCTGCCGGATGACCCGCGAGAACCTGCGCATCGACGGCAAGCGTCTGGTCGACCGCCTCAAGGCCTTGGGCGCCATCGGTGCCCTGCCCGGCGGCGGGGTGTGCCGCCTGGCTCTGACTGGGGACGACCGCGCCGGCCGTGACCTGGTCACCGGCTGGATGCGGGACCTGGGCCTCAGCGTCACCACCGACGCCATCGGCAATGTCTTCGGACTGCGGGCCGGGACCGAGGACGGCCCGCCGGTGATGACCGGCTCGCACATCGACACCGTGCGCACCGGCGGCCTGTACGACGGAAACCTCGGCGTGCTGGCCGGGCTGGAGGTGGTCGAGACGCTCAACGATGCGGGCATCACCACCAAGCGCCCGCTGTGCGTCGCCTTCTTCACCAACGAGGAGGGCGCGCGCTTCGCCCCCGACATGATGGGCAGCCTGGTCTACGTCGGCGGAATGCCGCTCGACGAGGCGCTGGCGGTCCAGGGCATCGACGGCTCCACGGTCGGCCACTGCCTGAACGCCATCGGCGCAGTCGGACCGGCGGCGGTCGGGACGCCGGAGGTTCATGCCTTCGTGGAACTGCATATCGAGCAGGGCCCGGTGCTGGAGGAGCAGGGTGTCACCATCGGCGCGGTGGACATGGTGCAGGGCATCTCGTGGACCGAGTTCACGGTCACCGGCACCTCCAACCACGCCGGCACGACGCCGATGCGCCTGCGCCACGACGCCGGGTATGTCGCCATGGCCACGGCCAATTTCGTCCGCGACCTGGCCAAACGCATGGGCGGCCATCAGGTATCGACGGTCGGGTCCTTCGAGCTGAAGCCCAACCTCGTCAACGTGGTCGCCAACCACGCCCGCTTCACGGTCGACCTGCGCAACACCGACGAGGCGCTGCTGCAACAGGCCGAGGCGGAGGTGATGGAGTTCATCACCAGCCTTGCCGCCGCCGAAGGGGTGGAGGTCGCCCACCGCAGCCTCGCCCGGTTCGAGCCGGTGGCCTTCGATGCCGCCATGGTGGCCAAGGTCGAAGCCACCGCAAAGGGCCTCGGGCATTCGGTCATGCGGATGCCCAGCGGGGCAGGGCACGACGCCCAGATGCTGGCGCGGGTGTGTCCGACCGCCATGGTCTTCGTGCCGAGCGTCGATGGCATCAGCCACAACATCCACGAACATACCGCCCCCGCCGACCTGGAGGCCGGGGCCAACGTCCTGCTGCGGGTCCTGGTGGATCTGGCCGAGTAGGTCCCTGAAAGGATACAGTCGATGAGCCGAATCGTCACTCTCGGTGCCGCCCAGCTCGGCCCGATTGCCCGCACCGACACCCGGTCGCAGGCGGTTTCCCGCATGGTCGACCTGTTGCACCGGGCCAAGGATCGGGGCTGCACCGCCGTGGTCTTCCCCGAACTGGCCCTGACCACGTTCTTTCCGCGCTGGTACTTCGAGGACCAGGACCGGATCGACGCCTTCTTTGAAACCGAGATGCCCGGTCCCGAAACGCGGCCCCTGTTCGAGGCGGCGGCCAATCTCGGTATCGGGTTCTACCTGGGCTATGCCGAACTGGCCGTGCAGGATGGCCGGACGCGGCATTTCAACACCTCGATCATCGTTGATCAGGGCGGGCGCATCGTCGGCAAGTACCGCAAGGTCCATCTGCCGGGCCATGTGGAGAACGAGCCCTGGCGCGCCTTCCAGCACCTGGAAAAGCGCTACTTCGAGCCCGGCGACATGGGGTTCGGAGCGTGGAAGGCGTTCGGCGGCGTGGTCGGCATGGCGCTCTGCAACGACCGCCGCTGGCCCGAGACCTACCGCGTGCTGGCCCTGCAGGGGGTGGAGCTGATGATGCTGGGCTACAACACGCCCATCCACTATCCGCCGGTGCCCGAGCACGATCACCTGCAAGGTTTCCACAATCACCTGTGCATGCAGGCCGGCGCCTATCAGAACGGCATGTGGGTGGTGGGCGTCGCCAAGGCCGGGCGCGAGGAGGACTGCGACCTGCTCGGCCAGAGCTGCATCATCGCCCCAACCGGCGAAATCGTCGCCATGGCCGGGACGCAGCAGGATGAACTGGTCATCCACGACTGCGACCTCGACCGCACCCGCGAGATCAAGGAGAACATCTTCAACTTCGCTCTCCACCGTCGCCCGGAGGCCTACTCCCTGATCACCGAACGCAAGGGGGCCGTGGTCCCCGACTGACCCTGACGCTTGGGCCGCTCAGGCGGCGCTTGACACCTTTTGGTCGTGGTGGCCTGTCGATAGGCTTCCAGGTGGGCGGCCGCCTGCCGGTCCGGGTCGAAGTTGGCCAGCGCGAACCGGCGGGCGCGGGCGCTGATCCGCCGCATCCGCTCCCCATCGGCCAGGGCGGCGCGGAGGGCCTGAACGGCGGCCTCCGTTTCCGTCGGCAGCATCAGGCCGCAGTCCTGCGCCGCCAAATCCCTGCTGAGGGGCACGTCGGTCGAGATGGCGACAGGGGTGCCGACGGCCATGGCTTCGGCGTCGATGATCGGGAAGCCTTCCCAGCGCGACGGCTGTACCAGCACGGCGGCCTCGGAATAGGCACGGACCTTGTCGGCCCCGAACACCGGGGGCAGCAGGCGCAGGTTGGCCGGCGCGGTTTCGAGAAGGGTCGCGATGGCCGCCGCGTAACGCGGATCGGTATTGCCGTGCAGGCGGAAATCGACCTCCGGCATGGCGGCGGCCATGGCGAACAGGCGGTCGATGCCCTTGTGTTCGATGTCCAGCCGGCCGATGAACAGGGCGGTCGGCCGCCCCGGCGGCGGATCCCACGCACTGGCGGTGAATTCCGTCAGGTCGATGGGGTTGTACACGGTCGCGAGCAGGCCGCCGTAGCCGGGCGCCACGCGGCGGATGTCCTCCTCCTCGCTCGGGCTGCACAGAAGGACACCGGCCGAGCGCAGGATCCGCGGCCGCTCGAACATCCGCAGGAACAGGGTCTTGCGGAGCGGGCTGCGGTGCATGGCTTTCTGCGCCAGGGCGCCGTGGGCCATGAACATCTGGGGCACGCCGGCAGCCTGCAGGGTGCGGCTCGCGCCGATCAATCGGGGCAGGAAGACCGAGTGCAGCACGGCCACGTCCGGCCGGTGCCCATCCAGGGCATCGCGCAGCCGCCGGCCATCGAACAACAGGCGGCGCTGCGGAATGTGCAGCACCTCGACCCCCTTGGCGGCGGCGGCGGCCAGGGTGTCCGGGTCCGGGGCCTCGGCGACGATCATCGTCACCCGCGCCCCCTGGGCGACCTGCCGTTCGGCCAGCAGCCAGGCGACGAAGTTCACGCCGCCGATGCTGCCGCGACTGGCTTCCGCACCGATGTGCCAAACGTGCATGGACCTCCCTTTCATCAACGGTTCAGCCCATAGAAGCTGTTGACGCTTCCCGCGATACGCCGCACCTGATCTTCCCGCAGGTCGTGGAACAGCGGGAGGCGCAGCAGGCGGCTGCTTTCGCGCGTGGTGAAGCGGTCTTCGCCCGCGAACGTCGCCAGTCGCCGCCCGGCCGGGCTGGAATGCAGCGGAACATAGTGGAAGGTGGCGTGCACCCCGGCCGCCTTGAGGTGGTCGATGAGGTTCTGGCGTTCGGTCTCGTCGGCGGTTTTGATGAAGAAGATGTGGCCGTTGTGCTCGCAGTCCGCCGGCACGACCGGAAGGTCTATCCGCCCCATCTTGGCAAGGGGCGCCAGAGCCTCGGCATAGGTCGCCCACAGGTGTCGGCGGTGGGCGATCACGGCATGGGCGGCTTCGAGTTGGCCCAGCAGCAGGGCCGAGGGCATCTCGGCCAGCGCATAGGACGAGCCCAGGCTCTCCCAGGTGTATTTGTCCACCTCGCCGCGCAGGAACCGCGAGCGGTTGGTGCCCTTTTCCAGTACCGTTTCACACAGGCCGGCGTGCAGCGGGGAGGCCATCAGGGCGCCGCCCTCGCCGGAGTGGATGTTCTTGGTTTCGTGGAAGCTGAAGGCCCCGAAGTGGCCCACCGTCCCCAGCGGGCGCCCCCGCCAGGAGCACAGCAGCGCCTGGGCGGCGTCCTCGATCACCCACAGGCGGTGGCGCTCGGCGATGAGGTTCAGGCGTTCCATGTCGCAGGCCACGCCGGCGTAGTGCATGGGGACGATGGCGCGCGTCCGTCCGGTCACGGCAGCTTCGACGCAGGCCGGGTCGATGTTCATGGTGCCCGGCTCGATGTCCACGAACACCAGCTTGGCGCCGGTTCGGGCAAACGCCGTGGCCGTGGTGCTGAAGGTGTAGGACGGCAGGATGACCTCGTCCCCCGGCCCCAGCCCGCAGGCCAGGGCGGCGGCCTCCAGGGCATGGGTGCAGGACGGGGTCAGGAAGGTCCGCACGCCGGGGTAGGTGTCGGCGAACCACGCCCGGCAGCGGTTATGGAAAGGCCCCACGCTGGCAAACGACGTCCCCTCCAGGACGGCGGTCATGTACTCCTTTTCCCGGCCGACCAGGGTGGGGCGGGAGAACGGAATGGCCTGGAGCGACAGGTCCTGCGGGCCAGGCACGGCGGCATCGGGATATCCCATGGCGTGTCTCCAGCTACTCGGCGGCCGTTACGGCGCGGGGATCGGTCGGAAGGTCGATCATGCCGCCGTGGCGGACCAGGGCGCGCACGCGGCGCTCCCAGTGATCGAGCTGTTTGTACCAGTCAAGCGTGATGGTCTCGGGCGTGCGGTCCAGCGTGCCGGCGTCCAGGGCGGCCCAGATTTCCCGGACGCCCTCGAGGGCGCGGCGGCCGGCGCGGTAGCCCAGGGCCTCGATCTTGTCGAAGCAGACGCTGTAGGACCGGTGGTCGGGATCGCCGTACCATTCGATCTCCACCGGACGCGGCGCGGCTTCGGCGACGATGCGGCCAAGGTCGCCGATGCGGTAGTTGTTGTCCGCCGCGCCGACGTTGAAGATCTCGCCGTTCACGTCCTCCACCGGGGCGTCCAGCATGAAGATCATGGCGGTCGCCGCATCGCGGACGTGCAGCATCGGCCGGGACTGGGTGCCGTCACGCATCAGCGGCAGGCGGCCCGTCTTCCAGGCGCCATAGGTCATGCCGTTGATGGCCAGATCGAACCGCATTCGCGGCGCCACCCCGAACACCGTGGCCTGGCGCAGCACCACGACGCAGAACCTTGAGTCGGCCAGGTCCAGGACGTCATGCTCGGCGGCGGCGTTGGAGTGGGCGTAGGTGGTCAGGGGATTGGGCGGGGTCTGCTCGGTCGCGATCACGCCGTCCGGCAGGAACCCGTAGATGCTGCACGACGACGGCAGAATGTAGCGCCGGCACCCGGCCTGCCGGGCCATCCGGGCGGTGCGGACACGCGCCAGATGGTTGATGTCGCGGGTCGCCTGCTGGAAAAACTCGCCGGAAGGATCGTTGGAAATCGCCACCAGGTCGATGACGACATCAATGCCCTGCAAGTGCTGAGGGCCGATGTAGCGGGCGTCTTCCTGGATGATGTCCAGGCGGGGATGGACGGGCAGCAGTCCGTCGCCGAAAAACAGACGGTCGATAACGCGCACACGATGCCCGAGGTCGAGCAACCGAGGGACCAGGCACGTGCCGATATATCCGCTGCCACCGGTGACCAGGATGTGCGCCATGAAACCTCCTCCGCCGTTGTTCTAAGTAACGTGCAGAAATGATAGGAGGTTGAGGGGACATCTTCACAGGTGGCGTTGTTGGTACCACAAGATTATAATATCTGCCGACACTCATCTTCTTGGTACATAGTATACACTTTGGAGTTAGGCGTAATTAGAAGCGTTTGACGCTGATGTCGACGTGGCCTGACCACCATGCGAGGCTCGGGTTTCCGGCTCTTTAGGGTGAACGTCCATTGTGTGGATGAGCGGTACCTCCTACCTTAGTGTGAGGACCGCCCAGAGACGTTTCACGGCCGGAGAACCTTGCTGAATGGGAACCGACCCGACCGCCCAGCCTCCCGACTTCAAAACGCTGTTCGAAAAGCTGCCCGACCTGTACCTGATCCTCGATCCCGGCCTGCGGATCGTGGCGATGTCGGATGCCTACGCGGCGGCCACGATGCTCGACCGCGAGACTGCGGTCGGCAAACACATCTTCGACGCGCTGCCCGACAACCCGGACGACTCCGCCCGCGACGCGGAACGCAACTCGGGCATCTCATTCAACCGGGTGCTGGAAACCGGTGCGCCCGACGCCATGGTGGTGCAAAGGCACGATGTCCGCAGTCCGGAAAGCGAAGGCGGCGGCTTCGTGACGCGGTACTGGAGCCCGGTGAACTATCCCCTCCTGAACGCCGACGGCTCGGTCGCCTACGTCATCCATCGGGTCGAGAACGTGACGGATTACGTGCTGCTGCAGAAGGAGGACAGCGCCCGCGAGAAGGCCACGGACGCCCTGCGCGAGCGTGCGCGGCGCATGGAGGCCGAGCTTTATTCACGCTCCCGCCAGGTCGCCGAAGCCAGCACCAGGCTCAAGCTCGCCAACACCGAACTGGCCCGGCTGTACGAAAAATCCCTGGAGCTTGATGCGTTCAAGACGCAGTTCTTCGCCAATGTCAGCCACGAGCTGCGCACGCCGCTTTCGCTCATCCTCGGTCCGGTCGAAATGCTTCTTGCCGACGACCGCGTGCCGCCGCAATGGCGCCATCACCTCGGGGTGGTGCAGCGCAACGCCCAGACCCTGCTGGCCTACGTCACCGACCTTCTCGACCTGTCGAGGCTCGATGCCGGTCGCATGCGGCTGAACTATCGCAGGGTCGACCTGTGTGCCGTCGTGCGCTCCGTCGCCGATCACTTCGCCTCGGCGCTGTCGCAACGGGGCATCGACCTCCAGGTGACCGGGTGCGGCACGCTGGAGGCGGAAATCGATCCCGCCAAGATCAGTCGGGTGCTCATCAACCTGATCTCCAACGCGCTCAAGCACGTGCCGCCCGGGGCCGGCAGGGTCGGCGTGGGGATCTCCGACCACGGCGGGAATGCCGTGATCGAGGTCAGCGACAACGGCCCCGGCGTGGCGCCCGAGACGCGGCAAACCATCTTCGACCGCTTCGTCCAGGGCAGCGATGCGCAGCGCGATGCCGGAACCGGCCTGGGTCTGGCGATCGCGCAGGAGTTCGCGGTCCTGCACGGCGGGACCATCGCCGTGACCGACGCGCCGGAGGGGGGCGCCCTGTTCCGCGTGAACCTTCCCCTGGTGGCACCGCAGGGAACCGCCGTGCTCCCGGCAGGGGAGCAGGTCGGGAGCACCGCGGCAGTCGTGTTGGCCGATGTTGACGTCCTTCCGACCGATCCCAGGCCCGAGCTTTCCGGGGGCAGGCCCCGGGAAGACCTGCCGTGCGTCCTTGTCGTGGAGGACAATCCGGACCTGCGGTCGTTCATTGCCGACGCCTTGCGCGGGACGGCACGCGTCAGCGTCGCCACCGACGGCGAGGAGGGCCTTGCCGAGGCGCTGCGCCTGCGGCCAGACCTTGTCGTGGCGGACATCATGATGCCGAAGAAGCGCGGCGACGAGATGATCCGGGACATGCGCGCGACGGACGCCCTGCGCGACATTCCGGTAATGGTCCTGTCGGCCCGCGCCGACGACCCGCTGCGCATACGACTGTTGCAGGGCCAGGCGCAGGACTATCTGGTCAAGCCGTTTGCCGTGGACGAACTGCGCGCCCGGGTCGCCAACCTGCTCCAGGTCAAGCGGGCGCGCGACGTCCTGCAGGCCGAACTGTCGAGCCGCGAGGCCGATGTCGGCGCGCTGGCCGCCGATGTGGCGGCGCTCACCAGACGCCTGCGGGCGGCGGCCGACGAGATGCGCATGGCCCGCGACAGGGCCGAGGATGCATCGCGGGCCAAGACCATGTTCCTGAACATGGTGTCGCACGAACTGCGCACCCCGCTCACCCAGCTCGAAATCCAGTTGGCCGTCCTCAAGCGCCGGCTGGCGGGCGTTCTGGGCGACGCGCAGACGGAGGCGGTTTCCGCCCTGACCGTCGCCACGCGGCGCCTGTCGGGCCTGGTCACATCGGTGCTGGACTACAGCCGGATCGAGAGCGGGCGCCTGAGCGTGCAGTCCGAACCTTGCGACGTATCCGCCCTGGTGGCCGATATCTGCGCCGATGTTCGGGACCGGGCGGAGCGGCAGGGCCTGCACCTGACCTGCCGCACGGAGGGCGATGTGCCGCCGCTGGTCAGCGATCCTGTCCTGGTGCGGGTGGCCATTTTCAACCTGGTCGAAAACGCCATCAAGTTCACGCCCACCGGAAGCGTCTCGGTCGAGGTCTCGCCACAGGACGGAGGCGTTCGCGTCGATGTCGTCGATACCGGCATTGGCATCCCTCCGGATTTGCAGCACAAGGTTTTTGAGCCGTTCCAGCACGTCGAAGACGTTCGTCATAAACACGCACCAGGGGTGGGGCTGGGGCTCTCCTCCGTGCGCGAGATCGCCGCGGCGCTGGGGGGTGGCGTTTCCCTGGCATCGGTGCCCGGACAAGGAAGCCGCTTCACCCTGACACTTCCAGCCGCCGAAAGTACGCAATGATGACCAGTGTGTTCGTGGTCGAGGACGACTACTTCATCCGCACGGGATTGCAGATGCTTCTGGAAATGGACGGCCACCACGTTCAGGGGGCCGCCAACGGACGGGAGGCGCTGGACCTGCTCAAGGGGAGCCCCAGGTTGCCCTGCGTCATCCTGCTCGACCTCATGATGCCGGTGATGGACGGCATCGAATTCCGGCGCCTGCAACTCCAGGACCCGAACATTTCGCATGTTCCGGTCATTATCATCACGGGACGGGACGTCACCGTCGCGGGCGATGATCTGCGGCCCCTGAAGGTATTCAGAAAGCCGTTCCAGCCCGAAATGGTCGCTGCTTTCGTCGGCGAATACTGCGACCTGCAGGGATGAGGCACAGCCCGTCAGGGCGTGGGGTCACCGCGCCGCATCGCGAAGTTCGGCGCGGAGCAAGGCTATCTCCTTTCTCAGCGCCGCCAGTTCCCCTGCGCCGGCGACCTCGCCATCGTCCGCCTGCGCCTCCTGGCCGATGAAGAAGGTCGCGAAGCTTGCGGTGATGTAGCCGAACACGGCAAGTCCGTACAATGACAGCAGAAGCGCCAGCAGGCGTCCTTCGGCCGTCTGGGGCCAGAAGTCGGTTCCCATGGTGGCGACCAGCATCGTGGTCCACCACAGGGCGTCGCCATAGCTGGTGAACCCGTCCCTGACCTCCCGAACGGGCTCGAACGCCAGCATTCCGCCGGCGCCCAACAGGACAATGATCACCGTTGCGCCCAGCACGTAGCCAAGGCCCCGGCGGGAGAAGCTGCGGCGCAGGGCGTTCAGCCCGCGATTGGCCGTGCCGACGATGCGCACGAGGCGCAGCCCCCGCGCCAGCCGCAGGAACCGCAGGCTGTTGAGGAAGCGGAAGGCGGGGGCGGCCAGGGCGACGATCGTGATCGGGTTGCGGCGCAGGAAGGGCCACTTGCGGGGCGCCAGCGCGAACCGCAGAAGAAACTCGGCCACGAAAATCATCCAGATGATGGTGCCGAGAAGCTCGAAGACGCCCGACGTCGTCCACACCAGTTCGATGATGACCAGGGTCAGCCAGACAAAGGACAGGAAGACCATCGGCCATTCCAGCCATTCCTCGAGCTGAGACAGGACCTGCCAGCTTTCCGCTTCCTGAGGATCCTCCGGTGTCAGGTTCGGGTCTTCCGCCATGGTGCTCTCCGTCATGCGCATCTCAGGTCTTCAACGCGCGAGGATGACCGTGACAAGCGGTTAGAGTTTCCTCCAGGCGTCCCACTCCGGGTCCTCGCCGAAGCGCTGGGCCAGGAAATCGATGAAGCTGCGCACCTTCGCCGGAAGATGGCGCCCGGGCGGATAGACCGCGTGGATCCCCATGTCCGGCGGTGAGTAGTCAGGCAGCACCCGCTCCAGGGTGCCGACGCTCAGGTCGGCGCCGATGATGAAGGTGGGCAGCAGGACCACGCCGTGGCCGCGCAGGGCCGCACTGCGCAAGGCGTCGCCGTTGTTGATCTGCAGGTTGCCGCGAATGGGCACCGTCGTCTCGCCCGCCGGGCCGATGAAGCGCCATGCGTCGGTCAGCGCGCCGTAGGTGTAGCCCAGGCAGTTGTGGCCGGCCAGATCGGCCGGGTGGACCGGGCGGCCGTGGCGTGCCAGGTAATCCGGCGCGGCGCACACCACTAGCCGGCACGGTGCCAACCGCCGGGCGATCAGGCTGCTGCTCGCCAGGGTGCCAATGCGGATGGCGAGGTCATAGCCTTCATCGACCAAGTCCACGACGCGGTCGACCAGCGTCATGTCCACCCGCACCTTGGGGTGCCGGGCGGTGAAGTCGACGATGGCCGGTGCGATGTGGTGGGTGCCGAACGACACGGCGGTGTTCAGGCGCAACGTTCCCTGCGGTTCGGCCTGACGCTCGGCGACGGACTGCTCGGCCTCGGCGATGTCGGCCAGGATCTGGACGCACAGGGCATGATAGTGCCGCCCTTCCTCGGTCAAGGATATCCGGCGCGTGGTGCGGTTGAGCAGCCCGACGCCCAGGAGGGCCTCCAGGTCCTGGACGTGCTTGCTGGTCATGGCCCGCGACAGGCGCAGATCCTCGGCCGCCGCGGTGAAGCTGCCGCGCTCCACGACGCGGGTGAAGACGCTCATGGCGGTCAGCTTGTCCATGGGGATCCCGTCAATGTCAGTGAACAATCTTTCTCATACAGGCGTGATTATCCGTCTTCAATAGCGGAGTAGGGTGGCCCTCAACGGAAATCACCTGAGAGGACAGTTCGATGGACGCCATGCGTACCACCCCCTATGCCGCCCTTCTGCTGCGTGTCAGCCTGGGCACCCTGTTCCTGGCCCACGGCCTGATGAAGGTTTTCGTCTTTACCGTGCCCGGCACCGTGGGTTACTTCGAGAGCATCGGGTATCCCGGTTTCTTCGCCTATCTGGTCATCCTGGCCGAGGTCGGCGGCGGCCTCGCCCTGATCGGCGGCCTGTGGACGCGCTGGATGGCGCTCGCCCTCATCCCCGTCATGATCGGGGCGACCCTGCAGCACGCCGGCAACGGCTGGGTGTTCAGTTCCGAGGGCGGCGGCTGGGAGTTTCCGCTGTTCTGGCTGGTGACGCTCATCGTCCAGGCGTTGCTGGGCAGCGGCGCCTATGCCGTGAGCCTGGACGCCCTGAAGGCCGGCCGCCTCACCACAGCGCGCTCCTGAGACCACCGCAATCCGGAGAGATGACATGCCGCAGCTTCCCGCCCTGTTCCTGTCGCACGGTGCCCCGACCCTGGCCACGGAGCCCTCGGTCACGGCCGATTTCCTGGGGGAACTCGGCGGGGCTCTGGCCCGGCCCACCGCCATTGTTATCGTCTCCGCCCACTGGGACACTGCGCGGCCGGCGGTGACGGGGGCGGGCCGGCCGCCAACCATCCACGACTTCGGGGGCTTCGGGCCGGAGCTTCATGCGATGGGCTATCCGGCCCCCGGGGCGCCCGCCCTGGCCGCCGAGATCGCCGAACTGCTGACGGCCGCAGTCGATGCCGAGCGGGGGTTCGATCATGGCGTGTGGGTTCCGCTGTCCCGGCTCTACCCCAATGCCGACGTGCCAACGGTCGCCGTATCCCTGCAAAGCCGCCTGGGTCCGGCGCATCATCTGGCGCTGGGGCAGGCCCTGCGGCCGTTGAGGGAGCGGAACGTCCTGATCGTCGGGTCGGGCAGCCTGACCCATAACCTGCGGGAGTTCTTTGGCCGCGCCCCGGTCGGCCCCGGCGAGACCTACGCCGCCGAGTTCGCGGAATGGATCGCCGCCGCCGTGGAACGGGGCGACGTCGAGGCGCTGCTCGACTACCGCCGCCGCGCGCCCCATGCGGAGCGCGCCCACCCGACCGACGAACACCTCCTGCCGCTTTTCGTGGCGCTGGGCGCCGGGTCACCGGGCGTTGCCGGGTCGCGGATCCATCACGCGATGGACGCCGGGGTGCTGGCGATGGACGCCTATCGCTTTGCCTGAAGGGCCCCTGTATGCTCCGGCTATCGTTGATGAGGCGCAACAGGGGACTAAGGCATGTTGAAGTCGCATGTGGTGGACTACACCATCGTGGGTGATGATATCCAGATGGTCGAGATCGAGCTTGATCCCGGTGAGACGGTGATCGCCGAGGCCGGCGCCATGAACTACATGGAAGAAGGCATCGAGTTCGAGGCCAAAATGGGCGACGGCTCCAAGCCCGAAGGCGGCTTGTTCGGCAAGCTTCTGGACGCGGGAAAGCGGGTCGTCACCGGCGAATCCCTGTTCATGACCCACTTCACCCATCGCGGCCAGGGCAAGGCGCGGGTGGCCTTCGCCGCTCCCTATCCGGGCAAGATCGTCCCGCTCGACCTGTCCAAGCTGGGCGGCGAGTTGATCTGCCAGAAGGACGCGTTCCTGTGCGCCGCCCAGGGGACCGAGCTTTCCATCGCCTTCTCCAAAAAGATCGGCGCCGGACTGTTCGGCGGCGAAGGGTTCATTCTCCAGCGTCTGCGCGGCGACGGAATGGCCTTCGTCCATGCCGGCGGCACGATCATCGAAAAGAAGCTGACCGGGCAGACGCTGCGGGTCGATACCGGCTGCGTCGTCGGCTTCACCACCGGCATCGACTACGACATCCAGCGGGCCGGAAACCTCAAGTCCATGGTGTTCGGCGGCGAGGGCCTGTTCCTCACGACCCTGAATGGCACCGGCACGGTCTACCTCCAGAGCCTGCCGTTCTCGCGTCTGGCGCAGCGCGTCATCGGCCAGATCCCGCCGAACCTGTTGAAGGGCAGCGGCTGATTTCGTTACTCCGGGTCGTCGCGGTCGCGGACGCCGTCGGGGCGCGGGCCGGAGTTGGGAAAGGCGTCCTTTAGCGCGTTCACGCCGCGCTGGGGATGGGTCAGCGCCGCCAGATCGCGGCGGTGCTTGCGCTTGGCTGCCTCGTCGATGCCCATGGCGTCGGTGAGGTCCTGCTTCAGGGCGGGGTCCGCTTCGCCATCACGGTTGAAGGACCACATCAGCGCGGCATCCCCGAGCGGTAGTACATCGCCGGCCGCGCCGGGCCTGTCCCGGCGGCCGGTGTGCCAGGTGTGCCAGGTCTTGCCGTAGCTGTTGACCAGCAGCTTCATCAGGGCCTTCTCCGCCACGTCGGGCAGGCCGGGCGCCGTCAATTGGCCGGACAGGATCTCGTAGTTGTGCGGGTGCCAGGACGGCTTTTCATCCTCCGGCAGGGTTTCGAACAGGCGCTCCGACACGATGTATTCCACCCCGATCAGGTTGGCGTCGGCGGTGTTGCCGTCAAACAGCGCGCACTGGATGAAGTCGGAGTTCACCTGGCTGCAATAGTGGTGGGCCTCCATCTGCCGGCCCGGTTCATGCTTGGCGCAGTGCAGGCCGACGACGTAGATGTCGAAACCCTTCAGCGGTGCCGTGTCCTGCAGGATGTCCGCTCCGGTCTCCAGGGTGCTCCGCCACAGGGTCTTGGGATCGCCGGGCGGGCGGGTTATCGGCGGGCGCGAGGTGGTCATGGGGGATCCCTTCGGTTTCTGCCGGGCGCACGGTCATCAGACAACGCCGCAGCCGCCGCAACGTTCACCGGGTGAAGGCGCCTCGGAACACCCAGCCGACGAGTTGGGGGAGGGTTCCCGGGACCTCCCTGCGGCTTGTGCGCAGGTCCCGCTCGAACTGTTCATTGAGCGCGCCGACGAAGGCGGGGTCGGCGGATGTGACCGCGTTCTCGAGGTTCAGGCGGCTGCTGAGGCGGTCGAGGTTGAGGCTCGACACATGGCCCCAGGTGTCGTCGACCGTGGCAAGCTTGGCGTGCAGCAACCGGCCCTGATAGAACAGCACGTCCGCCCCCGCCCGCATGAGACGCGCCGCATAAAGGCGGTTGAGCGGGTCGATGGTCCGGGCATCGGACACCTCGGGCAGCAGGATGAGCAGCCGGACGCCGCGCCGGCGCACCGCGAGCAGGCACTCCAGAAGATCGTGGTCGGGCACCAGATAGGGCGTGGTCAGCCGGACCGTGTGCCGCGCCAAGGCCAGTCGGGCCAGGACTTCCTCCTGCAGGTCGCGGGACACCGGAGGTTCGGCGCTGTTGACGATATAGCGGTAGGGACCGCTCTGCTGCCGGTAGGTGCCGGAGGCCGGTTCGGCCTCGCCACCGGCGCGTTTCCAGGCGCTTTCAAAGGGCTCGACGGCGGCCTCTGCGACGGGGTCGTCCAGCCTGACCATGGAGTCCCGCCACTCGCGCATCCTTTCCTGAAAGCAGACTCCGCCGACGAACAGGGTGCGGTTGTCGATGATCACCGTCTTGCGGTGGTTGCGGTGGATGCGCGGCGGAATGCGCAGCAGGGACCCCAGGGTTATCGGATTGTAGAAGCGAACCTGCCCTCCGGCCTCCTGTAGGGGCGCCGCCTGATGCTTTTGCCTGGCGCGCCGGCTGCCGATGGCGTCCAGCAGCACGCGCACGCGCACTCCCGCCCGCGCCCTGCGGGTCAGGACGTCGAGGATGCCCTGGCCCGGAGTATCGTCGCCGAGAATGTACTGCTCGAAGTCGACGCTGATGGTCGCCCGGTCGCAGGCTTCGGCGACGGCGTCCCAGGCGTCTTGGGCACGGTGGTAGAACTGAAACGGCGACCCGGTCATCTCCTTGAACGGCGCGAGCCACATCCCGGTTCATATGCACCCGTGAACCCCGCCCGGCAGGCCCACGTTTTTCGGGAGGACGGGGAAGGGAGGCGGCCATGGAACAACCGATCATCGGGCGGCCCAACGTCGGCGTGGACGTCCCCGGCCAGGACTTCGAACTTGCCGAATACCTGCGCCGGGTTGACGAGGCGAAACGGGCGATGGAGCGGGCCGGCTTCGACCTGCTGGTGATCTCCGACCCGTCGAACATGAGTTGGCTCACCGGCTATGACGCCTGGTCGTTCTACGTGCACCAGGCGGTCGTCCTGCCGGTGGACGACGATCCCATCTGGTTCGGGCGCGAGATGGACGTGGCCGGAGCCCGGCGCACGACATGGATGGATGCCTCGCGGGTCGAGGCCTATCCGGACTCCTACGTCCACGCCGCCGACCGCCATCCGATGGACGTGCTGGCCGCGCTCATCCGGCAAAAGGGCTGGGCGCGGCGGACCATCGGCGTGGAGAAGGACAACCATTACTTCACCGCCGCCTGCCTGGAATCCCTGGTGCGCGGCCTGCCGGTGGCGAGCTTCCGCGACGCCGAGGGGCTGGTCAACTGGCGGCGCGCGGTCAAGTCTCCGGCCGAGATCGACCGCATGCGCAAGGCCGGGCGCATCGTCGAGGCCATGCACGCCCGCATCCGCGAAGTGGTCGCCCCCGGCGTGACCAAGAGCGAGGTGGTCGCCGAGATCTACCGCGCCGGCATTCGCGGCGTTGACGGCGCGCCGGGCACCTATCCGGCCATCGTCCCCCTGTTGCCGTCCGGAGCGGCGGCCAGCGCGCCCCACCTGACGTGGGACGAAACCGCGTTCTGCCATGGCGAGGCGACCTATTTCGAGATCGCCGGATGCTACCGGCGCTATCACTGCCCTCTTGCCCGCACCATCCACCTCGGCCGCCCAAGCGACCACTTCCTGCGCGCCGAGGAGGCTCTTTTGGCGGGGATCGAGGCCGGGATCGCGGCTGCCAAGCCGGGCAACCTGTGCGAAGATGTGGAAGCCGCCTTCCGCGACCAACTGGCCCGGTTCGGCATGGAAAAAACCAGCCGGTGCGGCTATTCGATCGGCCTCAGCTACCCGCCGGACTGGGGCGAGCGAACCATGAGCCTGCGGCCCGGCGACCGCACGGTGCTGGAGGAAAACATGTGCTTTCACTTCATGCCCGGCCTGTGGTTCGCGGACTGGGGCATCGAGATCACCGAAAGCCTGCGCGTCGCGCCGGGCGGCGGCGAACCCCTCGCCAACGTGCCGCGCGAGGTTCTGGTCAGGGAGTAGGAATTAAGAGCGGGCTCTGCCCGCACCCGCCAGGAGGCGCGGCCTCCTGGACCTCGGGAATTCATGGCGGTGCAAGATCGTGCGAAGGAGCTTGTGAAGAAGTTGGCAAATCTGCCGGGTTTCCACCCTTGCCACCAAAAGCTCCGTCGCACCCGCGCAGGCGGGTGCCCAGGGGGCATGAAGAAAATGGACTTTATCCACGGCCCTGGGTTCCCGCCTGCGCGGGAACGACGGGTGTATTTATGGTCATCGTAACGGGGTCAAGGGGCCGGTCGGCCCCTTGCGGGCACGGGCGGAGCCCGTCCTTCCCAAATGTCAGCAGTCAAGGAGGCCGCCATGAACATCCTGTCCGCCCTCGACGGAACCGAGCCGGGGGTTCGCCATGGAGCCTTCACGGTCCCGCATTCGTCGGATGAGTCCGCCTGGGGCAACGTGGTGGTGCCGGTTTCCGTCGTGGTTGGGGAGCGGCCGGGGCCGACGGCGCTGCTGATCGCGGGCAACCACGGCGACGAGTTCGAGGGGCCGATCGTCCTGCATGACCTGCTGTCCACGCTGGAGGCGAGCGCCGTCTCGGGGCGCGTGATCGTGGTTCCGGCGCTCAATCCGCCGGCCCTGGACGCCGGGCGGCGCACGTCGCCGCTCGACGGGGCGAACATGAACCGCGTGTTTCCGGGCCGCAGGGATGGCGGCCCGACGGCGCGCATCGCGGCGGTTGTGGTCGAGGAGTTGTTGCCGCGCGCCGATGCCGTGCTCGACCTGCATTCGGGCGGTCGCACGCTGGAGTTCCTGCCGTTCGCGGCGTCTCACGGCGACGGCACCGCGGCGGCCGAGAGCGCCCGCCTGCGCGATGCCTTCGCGGCACCGTATTCGGTCCTATTGCGCGATCCCGACCCGGCCGGGCTGCTTGATGGCGTGGTCGAGGGCATGGGCAAGCCCTTCGTCACCACCGAGCTTGCCGGCGGCGGCACGACAACCCCGGACACCCTGCAGATCGCCCGGCGCGGCGTGGGCAACGTCCTGCGCGCCCTGGGCATCCTCGATGGCGAATTGCCGAGCCGCCGGCCGGGGCCGCTCCTGACCATGCCGGGCGACGACTGCTTCGTCATCGCCCCGGCGTCGGGGCTTCTGGAGCCTCTGGCGGGCCTGGGCGACGCCGTGGAGGAGGGGGAGCCGGTCGCCCTCATCCGCGACATCTTCACCCCGGATGCCGCCGTGCCGGTCGTCGCCTCGCGCTCGGGCATCGTCGCCGGGCGCCACTTCTTCGGCCGGGTGCGGCGGGGCGACTGCATTGCGGTCCTGGCCGTTCCGGTGGAGGAGAAATGAGGAGCGCGGTGCAGGCGCGCGGCGCCGGCGGGCCGCTGCGCCTCGACGAGCGCGATGTCGCCATCCTGGGCGCGCTGTCGCGGGACGGCAGGATGACCAAGGCGCGGCTGGCCGAAACGGTCAACCTGTCACCCAGCCCGTGCTGGGAACGGCTGCACCGGCTGGAGGCGGCGGGGCTTATCGCCTCCTACCGGGCCGAGGTGGACCTCGACCGCATCGTGTCCACCGTCCGCGTCCTGGTCGAGGTCGAACTGGGCGGCCACCGGGCGGAGGACTTCCAGACCTTCGAGGACGCCCTGGCCGCCGTCCCGGAGGTCATCGAGTGCTGGGCCACCGGCGGCGGCATCGACTACATCATGATGGTTCTGGCCCGCGACATCGACGCCTATCAGCGCCTCATGGACCGCCTCCTGATCGCCGAGATCGGCATCCGGCGGTACTTCACCTACGTGGTGACCAAGCGCGTCAAGTCCACGCCGCCGGACCTGGAAAACCTTCTGAAAGACCGCCTCTAGCCAAAGAATCGTCCGCTGTTCGGGGCACCTTTGGACGAACGCTCTCCGTCAAAAATGTCATTCTTGACCAAGGCCTAAACCAAGGCCTGATGAGCCCTGCTCAATCAGGACTTGGACGGCGCGACTGCGCCGCGCGGCCCCTGCCGCGTAAGCCAAGTGGCCGGAGGCCGCGCCCGGCGCCTGAGGGCGGGTACAAGGAGGCATGACGATGAAGGAGCAGCGCGCCCATTCCCTCTACCGGCTGTCCGACGCCCGGTTGCTGCGCGAGCAGGCGTATGTGAACGGCCGCTGGACGGCGGCCGACGATCTGTCGGTGGTCGAGGTGCGCGACCCGGCCGATGGCGACCTGATCGGCACCGTTCCCGACATGGGACCGCGCGAAACCCGCGCCGCCATCGAGGCGGCGGCCGAGGCCTTCCAAAGCTGGCGCCGCACAGCGCCCGAGGAACGCACCACCATCCTGCGCGCCTGGGCGGCCGGGATGCGGGCCAATGCCGAGGATCTGGCCGTGCTCATGGTGCTCGAACAGGGCAAGCCGCTGAAGGAGGCCCACGGCGAAATCGCCTATGCCGCAAGCTTCCTCGAATGGTTCGCCGAGCGCACGCACGAGGTCGGCCGCACCATCGAACGCCCTCCGATGCCGGGGCGCGAAACCCGCGTGCGGCGGGAGCCTTTGGGTGTGGTGGCCGCCATCACGCCGTGGAACTTCCCGTCGGCGATGATTACCCGCAAGGCCGCTGCGGCGCTGGCCGCAGGGTGCACGGTGGTCGTCCGCCCGGCCGAGTTGACGCCGTTCTCCGCCACCGCTCTGGCCGAACTGGGCGAGCGGGCGGGCCTGCCGCCGGGCGTCTTCAACGTGGTGACGGGGATGCCGCACGGCATGATCGGCGAACTGACCTCCAATCCGGCCGTCCGGGCCATCAGCTTTACGGGATCGACGGAAATCGGCGCCAAGCTGCTGTCGTGGAGCGCCCCGACGGTCAAGAAGGCGTGCATGGAGCTGGGCGGCCACGCGCCGTTCCTGGTCTTCGAGGATGCCGATCTCGACACGGCGGCGGATCTGGCGGTGGCCGCAAAGTTCCAGACCACCGGGCAGGACTGCCTGGCGGTGAACCGCTTCCTGGTCCACCACGCGGTCTACGAACCGTTCCTTGAACGCTTTGCCGAGAAGGCGGCGGCCCTGGTGGTCGGGCCGGGCCTGACGCCGGGCGTCGACCAGGGGCCGCTTATGAACGCCCGCGCCCTGACCAAGGTGGACGGCCATGTGCGCGATGCCGTGCAACGGGGCGCCAGGGTGTTGACCGGCGGCGGGCCGCATCCGTTGGGCGGCCTGTTCTACCAGCCGACCGTGCTGGCCGACGCCCACCGCGACATGCTGATCTGGTACGAGGAAACCTTCGGCCCGGCCGCCGCCGTCATGCCGTTCAAGGACGAGGCCGCCGCCATCGCCGAGGCCAACGACAGCGACTACGGCCTCGCCGCCTACGTCGTCACCAACGACCGCGACCGCGCCGACCGCGTGGCCGATGCCCTGGACTGCGGCATGGTCGGCATCAACTGCGCCTCGATCACCGGCGCGCCCATCCCCTTCGGCGGCACCAAGCGGTCCGGCCTGGGCCGGGAAGGCGGAACGGTCGGTCTGGAGGAATACACCGAACTCAAATACGTCTGTTCCCGGAATTAGGGAAGGGCGGGCTCTGCCCGCACCCGCCAGGAGGCGCGGCCTCCTGGACCTCATGAATGGTTACGGGAAAGCCGCGCGCAGCGCAGGACCCCCTCATGGGATCAAAGGGCCAGTGGCCCTTTGCGGGTCTGGGCAGAGCCCAGTTCTCATTGAAAAAAGGAGGACACCATGGACCCCAAAACGCTCGCGGACCTCCGGGCCGCCGACAGGGCGCACCTGTTCCACCCGTCCACGCACATGCGCACCCACGCGGCGGGCGAGAGCCCCAACCGCATCGTGGTGGGGGGCGAGGGGGCGACCATCGTTGACGCGGAGGGCAACCGCCTGCTCGACGGCTTCGCCGGGCTGTATTGCGTGAACGTCGGCTACGGCCGCCCGGAAATCGCCCAGGCGGTGGCCCGGCAGATGAACGAGCTTGCCTATTACCATGCCTACGTGGGCCACGGCAGCGCGCCGGCCGCCGAGCTTTCGGCCCGTGTCATGGAGTGGATGCCAACGAACATGCGGCGCATTTACTATGGCCTGTCGGGATCCGACGCCAACGAGACGCAGCTCAAGCTGATCCGCTACTTCTGGAACATTGAGGGGCGGCCGGAGAAGAAGAAGATCATCGCGCGCCGCCGGGCCTATCACGGGTCGGGCATCATGACCGGGTCCTTGACCGGGCTGGAGGTCTTCCACAAGCCGTTCGACCTGCCCGAGGTGCCGATCCTGCACGTCGCAACGCCGCACTTCGCGCGCCATGGCCGGCCCGGCGAAACCGAGCGCGACTATTCAAAGCGCCTCGCGGCCGAACTGGACGCCTTCATCCAGGCCGAGGGGCCGGACACCGTGGCCGCGTTCTTCGCCGAGCCGGTCATGGGCACCGGCGGCATCCTGCCCCCGCCCGAAGGCTATTTCGACGAGATCGTGCCGGTCCTGCGGCGCCACGACGTGCTGTTTGTCGCCGACGAGGTGGTCACCGCCTTCGGCCGGCTGGGCGCGCCGTGCGGGGCGCTGTACTACGGCTTCGAGCCCGACCTGATCACGGTCGCCAAGGGCATGACGTCGGCCTATCTGCCGCTGTCCGGCGCGGTGGTGTCCGAGCGCGTGTGGGCGACGCTGGAGCGCGGCTCCGACGCCCTGGGGCCGATCGGCCACGGTTGGACCTATTCCGCCCATCCGACCTGCGCGGCGGCGGGCCTCGCCAACCTTGCCATCCTGCGCGACGAGAACCTGATGGCGCGGGCCGGCGCGGCGGGGCGCCAGTTGCTGTCGGGGCTGCGGGCGGCTTTCGATGGCCTGCCCGGCGTGTTCGAGGTGCGTGGCGAGGGCCTGTTGGCCGCCGTGGAATTCGGCCAGGACACCAAGGGCACGCCGTTTGAGCCCTCCCGCAAGGTCGGGCCTCGGGTCGCGGCGGCGATGGCCGAGGACGGCGTGATCGCCCGCGCCCTGCCGCACGGCGACATCCTCGCCTTCGCCCCGCCGTTCGTTATTGCGCCCGAGGAAATCGATCGTCTGGTGTCCACGGCACGCCGTGCCGCCGAGCGGGTGATGAGGGAGGAGGGCGCGCTGGCAGCCTGACAAAACCGGGTCGCATTTTCTCTTATGCTCTCTTCGCACCTGCAGTGCCCGGGAAACCGTTGTGTCTGGCGGGACCGTGCATCGGGCGGTGGCCCGGCTGTGAAAAGAGGACATGATAGATGCGAATTGCCCAGGTTTCCCCCCTTTATGAGGCGGTTCCGCCCAAGCTGTACGGGGGCACCGAGCGCGTGGTCGCGACCTTGAGCGATGCGCTGGTCGATCTCGGTCACGACGTTACCCTGTTTGCCAGCGCGGGCAGCCAGACCAGGGCCACGCTGGCCGCCATGCGCGACCAGCCCCTGCGCATGGATCCCGCGCTGTCGTGCGATGTTGCGGCGCACCTGAACATGCTGCACGAGGTGCGAGAGCGGGCCGACGAGTTCGACCTGATCCATTTCCATATCGACTGCTTTCAAATGCCGCTGTTCAGCGACATTGCCCACAAGACATTGACCACCATGCATGGACGCCTGGACCTCAAGGACCTTGGGCCGTTCCTGATGCGGTGGCGGCGGTTCCCCCTGACGTCCATCTCCAACCATCAAAGGCGGCCGATGGCTACGGCGAATTTCGTCGGGACCGTCTATCATGGGTTCCCCGAGACCATGTTCCGCTTCACGCCGGTTCCGAAGGACGGCTATCTCGCGTTCCTCGGCCGGATTTCTCCGGAAAAGCGTCTTGACCGGGCCATCGAGATCGCCCTGGCAACCGGCATCCCGTTGCGCATTGCGGCCAAGGTGGATCGGGCCGACGTCAGTTATTTCCATGAGGTCGTCGAACCGCTGCTCGATCATCCGCTGATCGAGTTCATTGGCGAGATCGGCGATGACCAGAAATCGGAGTTCCTGGGCAACGCGCGTGCCCTGCTGTTCCCCATCGATTGGCCGGAGCCTTTCGGGCTGGTCATGATCGAGGCGATGGCGTGCGGCACTCCGGTGATCGCCTGGCCCTGCGGCGCGGTGCCCGAGGTGATCGACGACGGCGTCACCGGCCTGATCGTGGACTCTGTCGAAGCTGCCATTCAAGCCGTCTCGCGCGTCTCCGACCTCGACCGGGCCCGCGTGCGGGAGACGTTTGAACGGCGCTTTTCGGCGGAGGCGATGGCGCGCGGTTACCTGCGCCTCTACGAGAGTCTGATTGCGCGGGTCGGGGTTGCGCTTCCCGGATACGCGGCGGCCGGCGACATGGTGCTCAACGACGCGGTGGCGGCACGGGCGGCTGCGCCTGTTTTCATTCCCGCCCCGCCCGCGCAGAGGATGTGACCGGTGCCAAAAACACAGCAGCCGATCGTTCTGGAAGCTTCCGGGCCGACTGATTTCTTCATCCGGGCGTCCTCCTCCATGGCCGAGGCGCGGCCGCGCATCCTCAAGCACGGCGACACGTTCGGGGTGTTCGACCACCACGGCGACATTCTGCCCGACGCCGAGGGCAACGGCCTCTATCACCATGACACCCGGCATCTGGCGGGGTTTCAGCTTTTCGTGGCGGGGCGCCATCCGATGTTGCTCAGCTCGACCGTGCTGCTGAACAACGCGGCCCTGAAGGCGGACCTGACCAACCCCGACATCCTGGACGACGACGGGCGGCTGGTGCTGCCGCGCGACGTCATCCACATGGCGCGGACCCGGTTCCTGTGGCAGGGCCGCCTGCATGAGCGTCTGGCGGTACGGAACTTCGCGCCCCAGGCCGTGGAGGTCGACGTGGACCTGGCCTTCGCCGCCGACTTCGCCGACCTGTTCGAGGCCCGCGGCATGTCCAGGCAGTCGCGCGGCACTGTCCGGGGCGATGTGGAGGCCGGCCACACAGTGCGCTTCGAGTACGACGGCCAGGACGATTGCCTGCGGACCACCACCATGCGGTTTGAACCGCCCCCGACGCGGCTCAGCATATTCCAGGCGCGCTACCGCCTGAACCTGGCGTCCGGCCAGCAGAGCGTCGTGTTCCTGTCGGTGGATTGCGCCGATACGCCCGACATGCTGACGCCCGCGAGGGCTTTTTTCCACGGCATTCGCCATGCCCGGCGGCCCATCCGGGATGTTGCCGCCCGTGCCGCCGCCCTGCACGGCTCGAACGAGGTGGTCAACGAGGTGCTGTGCCGCAGCGCCGCCGACCTGACCATGCTGATGACGGAGACGGAGGGCGGCCCTTATCCCTACGCGGGGGTACCCTGGTACAGTACCGCGTTCGGCCGCGACGGGCTGATTACCGCGTTGCTCATGCTGTGGGTGGATCCGGCCCTGGCGCGCGGGGTGCTCGGGTCGCTGGCCGCCACCCAGGCCACCACCGAGGACCCGGCCGCCGATGCGGAGCCGGGCAAGATCATCCACGAAATGCGCGACGGCGAGATGGCCCGCCTCGGGCTTGTGCCCTTCCGGCGGTACTACGGGACGGTGGACGCCACGCCGCTGTTCGTCGTCCTGGCCGGGGCCTATTACGCGCGAACCGGCGACCTGGACACCATCCGCGCCCTGGATCCAAACATCCAGGCGGCGTTGCGCTGGATGGAACTATACGGCGACCGCGACGGCGACGGGCTGCTCGAATACGGCCGTCGGCGCGAAGACGGGCTGATCAACCAGGGCTGGAAGGACTCCCATGACTCGATCTTCCACGCCACGGGCGAGATCGCGCGCGGCCCCATCGCCCTGATCGAGGTGCAGGGCTACGCCCATGCGGCCTACAAGGCAGCGGCGGAGATTGCCGTGGCGCTTGGCCGGCCTGACGAGGCGGTGGTCCGGCGGGCCCAGGCCGAGACCCTGCGGGCCGCCGTGGAGGAACGGTTCTGGTGCGAGGACATCGGCCTTTATGCGTTGGCCCTGGACGGCGACAAACGCGCCTGCGCGGTGCGGACCTCCAACGCCGGGCAGCTTCTGTTCAGCGGCCTGCCGGCCCCGGACCGCGCGGCGCGGGTGGCCGAGGCGATGCTGGCGCCACCGTTCTTTTCGGGCTTTGGCATCCGCACGGTGGCCACCGGCGATGCCCGTTACAACCCCATGTCCTACCACAACGGATCCATCTGGCCGCATGACAACGCCCTGATCGCGGTCGGGCTCGCCCGCTATGGCCACAAGGACGCGGTGTTGCAGATCATGGAGGGGCTGTTCAACGCCGCCGCCTTCATGGACCTGCGGCGCCTGCCCGAGCTGTTCTGCGGGTTCCGGCGGGCGCAGGGGGCGGCCCCGACCCTCTATCCGGTGGCCTGCTCCCCGCAGGCGTGGGCCAGCGCGACGCCCTTCGCCCTGGTTCAGGCGGCGCTGGGCATCGGCTTCGACCATGCCCGCCGGACGGTGCGCTTTGAGCGCCCCCGGCTTCCCGCCAGCCTGACCGAGATGCGCATCAGAAACCTCAGCCTGGGCGACGCGGCGGTGGACGTGCTGCTCACCCGCGCCGGCAACGACGTCGCGGTCAACGTCCTGGAGCGCCGGGGCGACGTCGAAGTGGTGGTGACGGTGTAAGCGCCGTTATGGGCTACCCCGGATAGGCCGTTGCCCGATACGCAGTTGGTAGTAAAGTGTTTTCCTCAGCCAATGCGACCAAGGTCGGCATCAAGACGACCGGCACCATGGGAGGAACACGCTTCATGACGACGCTGAAGGCAATTGCCGCCGCAACCGCGCTCTGCCTGGGCATGACTGCCGCCGGGGCGGTCCAGGCCCAGACCCAAACGGAGACATCCACGTTCCGGATCAGCCACCAACTGCCGCCCGGCCACCACATCGCCAAGCTGGTCGACCAGTTTGCCGCCGATGTGGAAGGCCGCACCAACGGCGCGGTCGACGTCCAGGTGCTTGGCGCCAACCAGGCATTCAGCCCTGACCAGAACCATCCGGCGGTGGCGCGTGGCGAGGTCGAAGGGGCGCTGTCGGTCAACTTCCAGTGGGGCAACACCATCCCCGAACTGAACGTCGTGACCATCCCCTATTACTTCACCGACATCGACCGCATCCGCAAGTTCCCCGGCTCGGACCTGTCCGGCATTCTTGAAAGCAAGCTGCAGGAGCGCGGCGTCCGCAACATCGGCTGGTTCTTCACGACCAACCAGTCGATCTTCACGTCAAGCCACAAGCCGCTGATCGAGACGGAGGACTTCAAGGGCACCAAGATCCGCGGCTTGAACAAGCTGGTCGATCAGGCGCTGGTGGCGGTCGGCGCCGCGCCCGCCGCCATGTCCGGGTCCGAGGTCTACCAGGCCTTGCAGACCGGCGTGATCGACGCCGGCCTGACCGACGTGTCGGCCGCCTTCAGCCGCAAGTACTTCGAGGTTCAGAAGTACGGCACGGTCGCGCCGTTCTTCAGCGTCTACTTCCATCTCTACGTCAATCCGGAGTGGTGGGACGGCCTGTCGGAGGAAAACCGCGCCGCCATCCAGGCCGCCGCGTCCAAGGCCGAACAGGACTCCATCCCGCTGACTGAAAAGACGGCCGAGGACGCCATCACCAAGCTTCGCGAAAACGGCATGGAAATCCACATCCAGACGCCCGAGGAGGCGGACGTCTGGGAGAAGGCCATGCAGCCGCCGGTGATGGACGCCTTCCTGAAGTCCAGCCCCGACGCCCAGAAGGTGATCGATGCGGCGGAAAAACTGTAGACCCGGGCAATGCTTCCGTCCGTGAACCGCGCCCTGCGGCTGGCCGACCGGGTGGTCGGGTGGCTGTGCGCGGCGAGCATCGTGCTGGCGGCCGTCCTCATGCTGATCTCGTTCGCCCTGGTCGCATGGTCGGTGATCATGCGGTATTTCCTCAACCAGCCCATTCCGTGGGTGGACGAACTGGTCGGCTATCTGCTGGTCGGGCTGGTCATGATGGCGGCCGCCGATGCCCTGCGGCGCGGCGAACACATCGCGGTGGACCTGCTGACCGTGCGGCTGGGGCCGCGCGGCCGACGCATCACCCAGGCGGCAGGGCAGGTTTCCGCCCTGCTGGTCGGCCTCGGGCTGGTCGTCGGGGGCTGGCAGACGGTGGCGTTCACCAAGATGCTGGGGATCATTTCCACCGGCTACCTGTCGGTGCCCATGTACCTGCCGCAGTTGCTCATCCCGGTGGGCGGGGCGCTGCTCGGGCTGACCGCGCTGGGCGGCCTCGTGCGCATGGCGCTGGGCGATGACCCGTCCGTCGAGGCGGCGGCGGAGGGGCACGGCCGGTGACGTTCCTCCTCATACTGTTTGGCCTCGTCCTGGTCCTGATGACCGGGCTGCCGGTGTTTGCCGTCCTCGGCCTGTTCGGCGGCGGGCTGATCCTCATTGAGAACGGCAACATCGCCGGGCTGGGCGAGATCGTCTTCGGCAAGCTGAACATCTACCTGCTGGTCGCCATCCCGCTGTTCACGCTGATGGCCCACTTCATGATCCGGGGCAGGGTGGTGGACGACCTCTACGGCACCGCTAACACCCTGCTGCGCCACCTGCCGGGCGGGCTCGGGGTGGCCACGGTGGCGGCCTGCACCATCTTTGCCGCGATCTCGGGGTCGAGCGTCGCGACGGCGCTGACCATCGGTGCGGTGGCCGTGCCGCAGATGATCCGCTACGGCTATTCCGACCGCGCGGCCTATGGCGTGGTCGGCGGGGGCGGCACGCTGGGCATCCTCATCCCGCCGTCCGGGCCGATGGTGCTGTACGCGGTGATCGCCGATGCCTCCATCGGGCAACTGTTCATGGCCGGGGTCTTTCCGGGATTGCTGCTGGCCGGGCTGTTCTCCGCCTACTGCATGGTGTCCCAGGGCCTTGCCGGTCCGGTGAAGGCGCAGCGCCCGCCGCGCGCCTCGGCCGGGCAGATGCTGGTCGCCCTGCGGCGGTCCTTCTGGGCCCTGATGCTGCCGCTGTTCGTGCTGGGCGGCATGTACATGGGGGTGTTCACGGCGACCGAAGCGGCCGGCGCCGGCGCCCTGGCCGCCCTGGTGGTGGGGGCGATCATCTACCGGTCGCTCAGTCTGTCCGACATCTGGCGCTCGGCCGTCGATGCGTCGCGGACCTCGGCCATGCTGTTCATGATCCTGGCGGCGGCGGCGGTGTTCAGCCACGCCCTGACCATGCTGCGCATCCCGCAGGAGGTGGTGGCCCTGGTGACCACCTACGACCTCAACCAGATCGAGTTCCTGCTGGCCGTCATGGCGCTGATCTTCGTGCTGGGCATGTTCCTGGAGACCATCTCCATCATCCTGATCACCACCCCGATCATCCTGCCGGTGCTGGCCGTTCTGGACATCAATCTGGTGTGGTACGGGGTGCTGCTGATGGTCAACCTGGAACTCGCCCTCATCACGCCGCCGGTGGGCATGAACCTGTTCACCATCAAGGCCATCACGCGGGCGCCCATCGGCCGCATCATTTCGGGCGTGGTGCCGTACTTCGTCATCCTTGTGTTCGGCCTTGCCGTGCTGCTGGCACTGCCCGAGATTGCATTATGGCTGCCATCGACCATGATGGGGCGTTGAGAATCCAAGAAACTGGAGACTGCCGATGAAGACCCGTGCCGCTGTTGCCTTTGAAGCCGGAAAGCCGCTGGAGATCTGCGAGGTCGATCTTGAGGGGCCCAAGGCCGGCGAGGTGCTGGTCGAGATCAAGGCCACCGGCGTCTGCCACACCGACGAGTTCACCCGCTCCGGCGCCGATCCCGAAGGCCTGTTTCCGGCCATCCTGGGCCACGAGGGCGCCGGCGTGGTGGTCGAGGTCGGGCCGGGCGTGACCTCGGTCGCGGTGGGGGACCATGTCATTCCCCTGTACACGCCGGAATGCCGCCAGTGCGAGTACTGCCTCAGCGGCAAGACCAACCTGTGCCAGGCCATCCGCAACACCCAGGGCAAGGGCCTGATGCCCGACGGCACCAGCCGGTTTTCCTACAAGGGGCGGATGCTGCACCATTACATGGGCTGTTCGACGTTCTCCAACTACACCGTGCTGCCCGAGATCGCGGTCGCCAAAATCCGCGACGACGCGCCGTTCGACAAGGTGTGCTACGTCGGTTGCGGCGTCACCACCGGGATCGGGGCGGTCATCTACACCAACCATGTGGAGCCGGGCGCCAAGGTCGTGGTGTTCGGGCTGGGCGGCATCGGCCTGAACGTCATCCAGGGCGCGCGGCTGGCCGGCGCCGGCATGATCGTCGGCGTGGACATCAATCCCGGCCGCCGTGAAATGGCCGAGCGCTTCGGCATGACCCACTTCGTCAACCCGACGGAGGTGGCGGACGGCGACGTGGTCGGCCATCTGGTCGCCCTGACCGGCGGCGGCGCCGACTACAGCTTCGAGTGCATCGGCAACGTGAACGTCATGCGACAGGCCCTGGAGTGCTGCCACAAGGGGTGGGGCGTCAGCACCATCATCGGCGTGGCAGGCGCCGGCCAGGAAATCGCCACCCGGCCGTTCCAGCTTGTCACCGGGCGGGTGTGGAAGGGCTCGGCCTTTGGCGGGGCGCGCGGCCGGACCGACGTGCCGAAGCTGGTCGACTGGTACATGAACGGCAAGATCGAGATCGACCCGCTCATCACCCACGTCCTGCCGCTGGAGCGCATCAACGACGCCTTCGACCTGATGCACCAGGGCGAGTCCATCCGCACCGTCATCACCTTCGACGGAGGCCGCCCATGACCGTGAAGACGGTTTCCGAAGCCCGCTGCTTTGAGGGTGTCCAGGGGATCTACGAGCACGCCTCGGCGGCCACCGGCACGACTATGCGATTTTCCCTGTACCTGCCGCCGCAGGCGCGCAGCGGTCCGGTGCCGGTGCTGACGTGGCTGTCCGGCCTGACCTGCACGGAGGAGAACTTCACGGTCAAGGCCGGAGCCCAGCGCTACGCCGCCGAGAACGGGATCGCCTTGCTCGCCCCGGACACCAGCCCGCGCGGCCTGGGCCTGCCGGGCGAGGATGACAGCTACGACTTCGGCAGCGGCGCCGGGTTCTACGTCGATGCGACGCAGGAGCCGTGGGCGCGGAACTACCGCATGTACACCTACGTCACCGAGGACCTGCCGGCGGTGGTCGGGGCGGCCTTTCCCCTCGACATGGCGCGGCAGGGCATCTTCGGGCACTCCATGGGCGGCCACGGGGCGTTGGTCTGCGCCCTGCGCAATCCGCAACGCTACCGCTCGGTTTCGGCCTTCGCGCCGATCGTCGCGCCGTCGCGGGTGCCGTGGGGCATCAAGGCGCTGGGCGGATACCTGGGCGAGGACCGGGCGGCGTGGCGGCGCTATGACGCATCGGAACTGGTCGCCGCCAGCGGGTGGCGCGACACCATCCTGATCGACCAGGGCGAAGCCGACAGCTTCCTCGACGAACAGCTTCAGCCCGAGCACTTCGTCAGCGCGGCCGAGCGGGCGGGGGTGCCGGTAAATCTGCGCCTGCACGCCGGCTACGACCACAGCTATTTCTTCATCGCCACCTTCGTCGGCCAGCACATCGCCCACCACGCCGCCCGCCTGTCGGCCTGAACCCTCGGCCAACGCGCGGGCGCGCCTCGTGGGCGACCTTTGCACAACCGTTGGGATAAAAAGGGCCAGGACGGAGGGACGGCACGTCTGGTAGCATCGGGAGGGAAACAAATCCGTCACCATGGCGGAAAATAAAAAAGGGGAGGGTACGATGAAGCTTGGAGGGAAGACGCTCCGCGTGTTGGTGTGCGCGGTGGTTCTGGGGCTGGCACCGGTGACGGCGTGGGCCGACAAGGACAAGGACGACGACCACGACCACGACGACAAGCGCAGGAACAGCCTTACCTACCGCCTTTCCGAAGACATTCGCGCTGGCAGGATCGAGATCGAGGGGGACCACTCGGCGGTGATCGAACTGGTCATCAACCGCGACATCCCGATCACCTACGACTACATCGCAACCCTCATGCGCACCCCGAATGCGTTCGGTGACGGGCCGGCCTGCGTGGTCTGCCACTCGTCCAACGACCCGGCGACCAGCTATCGCGGCCTGGACCTGACCTCGTGCGAGGGCATTCATGCGGGGTCCACGGAGGAACCGGCCCGCAAGCTGTTCACCCCCGGAAAGCCGCCGGGCAAGGAACTGATCGGCCGCATGCTGCGCAACAACCGCATGCCGCTGGGGGTCAGCTTCAACGTGCCGACCGACAGCGACGCGATCCAGACGGTGCGCGCCTGGATCACGGCCGGGGCGAAGAACGACGACGCGTTCAGGAACACCGTCCAGCCCCTGCTCAGGACGCCCGGCGCCTTCGGGCCAGACACGCCGGCCTGCACCGACTGCCACATGTCGAACCAGGAGCCTCCGAGCTTCCATGAACTCGACCTGACGACCTACGAAGGCGTCATGCTTGGCGCGGACTCCATCGCCAAGGGCGTCCAGAACGCGACGAAGGTCGTCATCCCCGGCAACCCGGATGCCAGCGGCCTGCTCCAGCATCTGGTGGAGAACCGCATGCCGCCGGGCATCGACCCGACCGAGGATCGCGATCATCCCAACACGCTGATCCTGCTGCGTTGGGTTGCTCAGGGCGCCAAATGCCAGTGAGCATCGGGCGGCGCCGGCTGTTGGCTGGCGCCGCCGCCCTGGCCGGTCTTCAGGCCGTGCCGTGGCCGGTTCGGGCGGCTGTGACGGACACTGTTTCCACCGGCAACGAGGCCCTGGTCCCGGCGCTGCTGGACGACGGTCTGCTGCACTACGCCGGCGAGGCGTTTCAGGGCGCACTTGACGCCGCATCCTGGGCCGAGGTCTGGCGTCAGCCGGTGGCGGCGGATGCACCGTGCCGCTTCCGGCCGCGCGGTGCCGACGGCATCGTGGTGTGTGGCGGCGGGACCGTTCTGTCGGCGCGCGAGGCCATGAGCGGCCGCCTGCTGTGGCAGGCCCGGCCCGGCAAGGCGTTCGGCGTGCCGTTGCTGCACGGCGGCCGGCTGATCTGCGGCGACGGAAACCTTGTGGTGGCGCGGGACCTGCGCAGCGGCCGCGTGGCCTGGACGTTCGCCGCGGTCGCCGGCACCGACGTCGCCTACGGTCCGGCGGCGGCGGGCGGGACCGTGTTCGTGGGGCCGGGCGACGGCCGCCTGTACGCCCTGTCGGCCGATGACGGCGCCCTGCTGTGGTCGGTGGATGGCCGCAAGCCGTGGCAATACCTCCGCCAGATGGAGGTCGCCGGCGATGTCCTGGTGGCCGGGACGTATCGGGAAAGGCTGGTCGGCCTTTCGCTCATCGACGGCCGGGAGCGGTGGTCGGTCAACGCCGGGAACTTCATCAACTCGCAGCACCTGACGGATGAAAGCGCCTATTTCTGGTCGCCGACCGGCTGGCTGTTTGCCGTGGAGGTTGCCACCGGCACCGTGCTTTGGCGCCACCGCACCACCGACTACCGCGCCACCCCTGGCAACTGGGCGCCGGTGATGGCCGAACTGGTCACCCGGGGGGATGTGCTTTACGCCCTCGACATGGCCAACGTGCTGCACTGCCTGGACCGCCGGAGCGGCCGGGAGATCGCCCGCCGTCCCTTCGCCGACACCCTCAGGCCATTCGTCGTGCCGCTCGGCGGCGGAGCGGTGGCGCTGGGCACCGACAGGGGCGTCGTTCGGAGGATTGTCCTCGACTTGCCGTAGCGCCTTCTTGCTGTTCAGCGCGCTCGTTTGCAGTAAGCTTGCAAAAAACAGGGCGCCCGGAAAATCTCGAGAACCGGGGGCGAGGGAGGTTCCGTGAGGGAAGACGTCCATGGCATCCGCCGCGGCTTCACCGCCGCGCATGATGCAGACCAGGCGGCGGCCGATCTTGTGGGGGCGCTGGGACAGCCGGACCTGCATCTGGTCGTGGTGTTCGCCGCGGCGACGTATGATGTGGAGCGGCTGGCGGCGCGCCTGCAGGAACGCTTTGGCGCGCAGGTTCCCGTCGTCGGGTGCACCACGGCCGGCGAAATCACGCCCGAGGGCTTTCACACCGCCGCCGTCACCGGATTCAGCCTGGGCGGCCCGGACTTCGCGGCCGGTGTCGAACTGATCGAAAACCTGCAGTCCTTCAACGTCGCCGAGGGGCACGCCATCGTGCGGCGGGCGTTGCACCAGGTCGTCCGCCAGGCGCCCCACACTTCGAGGGAGCGCATGTTCGCGCTGACCCTCATCGACGGCATGTCGGGCAGCGAGGAGGCGGTCATCAGCGCGCTGCACGCCGCCGTGGGGGAAATCCCGTTGTGCGGCGGGTCGGCCGGCGACGGCCTGCGCTTCCAGGAAACCTTCGTGTTCCACCGCGGGCGCGCGCTGCGCGACTGCGCGCTCCTCATCCTCATCAGCACCATGCTGCCGTTCCGGGTGTTCAAGACGGAACACTTCGAGGCGACCAGCGAAAAGGCCGTGGTGACCGCCGCCGACCCGGCCCGCCGCATCGTCAGCGAGGTCAATGCCGAACCGGCGGCGCGGGAATACGCGCGGGTGGTCGGCCTCGACGTGGCGCACCTGACGCCGATGATCTTTGCGACCCATCCCGTGGTGGTGCGGGTCGGCGGCACGAACTTCGTGCGCTCCATCCAGAAGGTCAACGAGGATGAGAGCCTGACCTTCTTCTGCGCCATCGACGAGGGCATCGTCCTGACCGTCGCCAAGGGGATCAACCTGGCCGACAACCTGGACGCCCTGTTCGTCGACATCCACGCGCATATCGGCGCGCCCGAACTGGTCATCGGCTTCGACTGCATCCTGCGCAACCTCGAGATCGACCAGAAGGGCCTGCGGGAGCGGGTGTCGGCGACGTTGTCGAAGAACCGCGTGGTCGGGTTCGCCACCTATGGCGAGCAGTATCAGGCCATGCACGTGAACCAGACGTTCACCGGCGTCGCCATCGGCCGGCGTGGGGGCGGGGACACCGGGCAATGACGAGTCATCTTGGCACCGGGGACAGTCTCGACGACCGCATCCAGGTCCTGGAGCGCGAGAACGCCAAGCTGCGCAAGATCAACCAGGTGCTGATGGACCGCGTCGAACGGTCGATGGACTTCCAGGGCAACGCGTTCTCGCTGTTTCACACCGCGACGGTCCTTGAAAGCAAGGTCCGGGAGCGCACGACCGCCCTGGAAAGCGTTCTGCGCGAACTGGAATCCACCAACGCCGCGCTGCATGTCGTCAAGGAGGAGGAGGAGCGGGCCAAGCTGTTCCTGTCCGAGGCCATCGAGTCGATCAGCGAGGGCTTTGTGCTGTGCGACGCCGACGACCGCCTGGTCCTGACCAACAGCAAGTACCGCGAGATGTGGCCGGGCCTGCCGGGCGACCTGACGCCGGGCCTGCCGTTCGCCGAAATCCTGCGGCGGGCGGTTATCTCGGGCATGGTCATCGATGCCGGCGGCGACCCCGAGGTCTGGCTGAGGCGGCGCATGGAAAGCCACCGCGACCCGCACGAACCGTTCGTCCTGCAGTTCCGCGACGGCCAATGGCTGCAGGTGTCCGAGCGCCGCTTGCGGGACGGCGGCATCGTCGGCCTGTACACCGACATCACCGAGATCAAGGTGCGCGAGAAGCGCCGGCGCGAGCGGGAACTGGCCCAGAAGTCCATCCTCCTGCAGGCCACCCTGGACAACCTGTCGCAGGGCGTGTCGGTGTTCGACGCCGACAACCGGCTGGTCGCCTGGAACGACCGCTTCATCGAGCTTCTGGGCGTGCCGCGCCACAGCGTGTGGCCGGGCACGCCGCTGTCGCGGTTCATGGCCCTGCCGCCGCTGCAGATCCAGTTCAGCCTTGACCGGAACGGCGATCCCCATCCCTTGCACGGCGACCGTCCGCTGTGGGTGGAGCACGAGTGCCCGAACGGGCAGGTCATGGAAATCCACCGCAACCGGATGCCCGACGGCGGTTTCGTGACCACCTACACCGACATCACGGAGCGCAAGCGGGCCGAGGAGGCGTTGCGGGATTCGGAACGCCGCATCCGCCTCATCACCGACGCCGTTCCGGCCCTGATCGCCTACGTCGACGGCAACGAGTGTTTCCGCTTCACCAACAAGGGCTATGAGGACTGGTTCGGCCTGCCGCGCAGTGAGATCAACGGCCGCCCGATGTGGGAGGTGCTGGGTTCAGACCTTTATCATCTGCGTCGCGATGCCGTGCGCGATGCCCTGGCCGGGCGCCAGTGCACCTTCGAAATGACCTTGCCCAGGGCCGACCCCCATGGCGGGCAAAAGGTGCAGTACGTGCTGGCGACCTATGTTCCGCACGTTGCCTCGGACGGCCAGGTGCTGGGGTTCTTCGCCCTCATCCAGGACATCACGGAAAGCCGCCTGGCCGCCGAGCAGCTTCAGGACGCCAAGCATTCCCTGGAGCGCCGGGTCGAGGAACGCACCACCGAACTGCGCCGCGCCAACGACGAAATGACCGCCGCCAAGGCCGAGGCCGAGACGGCCAACCTGTCCAAGACCAAGTTCCTGGCCGCGGCCAGCCATGACCTCCTGCAGCCCCTGGCGGCGGCGCGGGTGTTCATCTCGGCGCTGTCCGAACGGCGTCTGGCGCCGGCCAACCGGGCCCTGGTGCAAAGCGCGGTCTCGGCCCTGGATTCCGTGGATGAACTGCTGACCGCGCTGCTCGACATCTCCAAGCTGGATGCCGGCGTTCTGCAGACCGAGATCAAGGATTTCTATGGCTCCGATCTGGTCTGCTCGCTGGTTGACGAGTACGCCATGCTGGCCCGCGCCAAGGGCCTGGTGCTGCGCCGCGTGCCCTGTTCGCTGCCGGTGCGGACCGACCCGCGCCTGCTCAGCCGTGTCCTGCGCAACCTGCTGTCGAACGCCATCCGCTATACCGACACCGGCCGCGTCCTGGTCGGCTGCAAGCGGCGCGGCGACCATGTCCTGATCGGGGTGTGGGATACCGGCATCGGCATTCCGTCGGACAAGCTCGAAGAGATCTTCGATGAGTTCCACCGCCTGAACGAAGGCCACCAGATGCGTGGCGAAAAGGGCATGGGGTTGGGCCTGGCCATCGTCCGCCGCATCACCCGGATGCTGGACATGCGCATCGAGGTGCATTCGGTGCTGGGCCGGGGAAGCTGCTTCCTGGTCGAGGTGCCGCTCGGTGCGCGGCCGGTGCACGAGGCGGGGGTGCCGGCGGCTCAGGCGCCGGGGCGCGTCGGCTCCCTGGCCGGAACGAAAGTCCTGATGATCGACAACGATCCCAGCATCCTGGCCGGCGTCCAGGCCCTGCTGAACGGGTGGTCCTGCACCACCTGGCCGGCCCGCAGCGGCGCCGAGGCCCTGGACATCCTCCAGGCCCACGGCCGGCCGGACATCATCATCGCCGACTACCACCTCGACGACGGCGAGATCGGCCTGGACGCCGTCGCCGGGGTCCTGGGCGCCGTGGAGCATCCGGTGCCGGTCATCGTGGTGACAGCCAACCATTCCACGGACCTGCAGGCCGAGGTCGCCACCCTCGGCTACCACTTGCAGAACAAACCCCTCAAGCCGGCCCACCTGCGCAGCCTGATGGTGCATCTGCTGCGGTAGGGGCTGCATGTGCCGCCGGAGAATTTCTACCGTCGTTCCCGCGCAGGCGCATAGGCGCTGAGTTAAGCGAAAGAATGCGGGCTCTGCCCGCACCCGCCAGGAGGCGGCGGCCTCCTGGACCTCGGGAATGAAAGAGTCCATAATAATTCAAGATCGTCGCACCCGCGAAGGCGGGTGCCTAGGGTCGTGAAAAAAGTTGGTCGTGGTTTTCTCCACGAGACTGGGTTCCCGCCTTCGCGGGAACGACGTGTTTATTAATGGTGACTGCGCAAGGCATTCCCTTATATTGCGCCGCAGGCAGATAGTGTTGCCGTCTGCTTCGCTGCGCGCCGCTTGGCTCCGTCAAGTCACGAGGTCAAGGAGGCTAGCCTCCTTGCGGGTCCGGGCAGAGCCCGGCCTTATGTTTGCGGTTAACTTGACGAAATGGTCCGCTGACTCGAATGGCTGCCGCCAGCCGGGAGCTACGCTCCAGCTGCTGCGCGGGAACGATGCGTTTTTGCGGTTTTGTCCGCAGATGGTCACGCCGCCCGCACGGACCCCAGCATCTTGGAGGCGTTCAGGACCGCCTGGGTGCGGCTGTTGACCTTGAGTTTGCGCAGGATGGCCGAGACGTGGGCCTTCACCGTGCTCTCGGCGATGTCGAGTTCAAAGGCGATGACCTTGTTGGACCGCCCCATGACCAGCATTTCCAGAACCTTGCGCTGCTGCGCGGTCAGGCTGGCATAGCCGTTGCGGAATTCCTCGCACATGGGGTCGGGGCGGCGGTGCAGGGCTTCGTTGAGGTCGAAGGGCACGAATACCTCGCCCTGGCAGACCATGCGCACGCCGCGCGTCATCTGATCCTTGGGCATGGACTTGGAGATGAAGCCCGACGCGCCGTAGGTCAGGACCTGCTGGACGACCTCCGGCGTGTCCTCGGCCGACACGATGATGATGGGAATGGCCGGCACCTCGTTGCGCAGCGTCATCAGGCCGTTGAAGCCGTTCATGCCCGGCATGTTGAGGTCCAGCAGCACGAGGTCCGGCGCGGCCGCCTGGATCATCGCATGGGCCTGCTCGAAGGTGCTGGCCTCGTGGATTGCGTGGCCGGGCATCGACTCCTCGACCACATGGCGGAGCGCGTCGCGGAATAGCGGGTGATCGTCCGCGATCAGCACGAATGCCGTCTCGTCATCCATCTGTTTCCTCCCCTGCGGCCGTCGTTGCGTGCCGCTTATTGTTTTGTGACAGTTTAGGTGCAACTCCGTCTGTGCAACAAGCCGTCTTTCATTCCAAGGGATGGGGCGTTGCCTCGATCAGGGTCGGAAGGTCGCCGAACCAGTCGTCGGTGCCTCCGGGGAACCAGAACACGGCGGGGTGGCCCCAGGCGACCGCCCGCTTTGCCGCGTTCCAGGACATCCAGCAGTCGGCCCGGCAGAAGAACACCAGGGGGCGGTCGGGCCGGCCGTCGGTCAGGCGGCCGAGGTGGGCGCGGAACCACGCCTCCAGGCGCGCATCAAGGACACCCAGGCCGACGTTGGGCAGCCAGTCCGCGCCGGCGATGGTTTCGTGCGGCACCTTGATCACCCAGCGGTCCTTGAGCGGCCCGGCCCGGCCGAGGGTCAGCGGCGTGACGTCGATCAATGCCGCGCCGGCCTCGTCGCGCAGGCGGCGGGCTTCGGCGGCGTCGATGGTGGCGGCGCCCGGCAGGTGGTCGGGCACTGCGGCGCGGTAGTGCTCCAGGCGATAGCCGGCCGGCGGATCCACCGCGCCGGCAGGGGGCACGGCGGCGAGCAGGGCAAGCGGAAGAAGGACCAGTGTTGCGCGCATGACCGCAGTGGACCACGACCGTCCACCCCGGTAAACAGTCCGAAAGTCGCATCGCGGCGGGGATGCGGGAGCCTTACCCTTGGTCTGGACCCCGGAAAGGCCAGCCAAGATGCCAGCACCCATGATCGTCCGCGTTCTCGTCCTCCTGATCCTTCTTCTGCCGCTTCCTGCCATGGCGGCCGAGGCTCCCGCCTTGCGCCTGGGCCTGGTGAAGTTCGGCACGGCGGCGTGGGAAGGCGACGTCATCGCGCGCCACGCCCTGACCGGTGACGCGGTCGCCGTGCAGGTCATCGACCTCGCCAATCCCGAGGCCGGAAAGATCGCCCTGCTGGGCGGCGCGGCCGACATGATCGTGGCCGACTGGCTGTGGGTGTCCCGTCAGCGCGACGCCGGCCACCGGATTTCCTTCCTGCCGTTCTCGTCTTCCGTCGGCGGTGTCGTGGTCCCGGCGGGCTCGCCCCTGGCCTCGGTCGCCGACCTGCGCGGCCGGCGCATCGGCGTGGCCGGCGGGCCGCTCGACAAGAGCTGGCTGCTGCTGAAGGCCTATGCCGAGCGTGTCCACGGCCTGGACCTCGAGCGCGACGCCGACCTGGAGTTCGCGGCACCCCCCTTGCTCAGCCAGCGCCTGGAGGCCGGGGACCTGGATGCGGTGCTGACCTACTGGCACTTCGCGGCGCGGCTGGAGGCGGCCGGGGCGCGGCGTCTGGTCTCCATGGCCGACGTGGCGCGCGGCCTGGGGGTGGACGACACCATGCCGTGGATCGGCTACGTCGTGCGGGACGAATGGGCCGAGCGCCATCCGTCCGGTCTCCGGGCCTTCTTCGCGGCCACCCGCGCCGCCAAACGCCTTCTGGCCGGGAGCGACGCGGAGTGGCTGGCCCTCCGCCCGCGCATGGCCGCCCGCACCGATGCCGAGGCCGCCGCCCTGCGGGCCGGGTATGTCGCCGGCATTCCCCAAACCTGGACCGAGGCGGAGCGTCGGCGGGCGGCCGCCCTGTTCGCGCTGCTGGCCGAGATCGGCGGGACGCGGCTGGTCGGGCCGTCGCGGCACATCGCCGACGGTACGTTCGTGGCCGGCTTCGACCATGGGGCCGACCCATGAGCGTGGACCTGCGCCGCGCCGGATCCCTCATGCTGCTGTTGATGCTGTGGCAGGCCGTCGCCGTTATGACGGACAGCCCGCTGTTGCCCGATCCGGTGGCGGTGGTGGCCCGCATGGCGGCGGACAGCGCGACGGGGGAGCTGCCCTATCACCTGGGCGCGACGCTTGCCCGCGTGGCGGCCAGCTTCGTGCTGGCCTTCGCCGTGGGCGCGGCGATCGGCGTGGCGATGGGCCGGTATCGGGCGATCGACCGGGTCTTCGACGGCTGGCTGATCTTCTTCCTCAACCTGCCGGCCCTGGTCACCATCATCCTGGCCTACGTCTGGCTCGGCCTGGGCGAGGTGGCGGCCATCGCGGCGGTGGCGATCAACAAGATCCCCAACGTTGCCGCCACCCTGCGCGAAGGGGCGCGGACCCTGGACGGCGACCTCGCGGCGGTGGCCCGTGTCTATGGCATGAGCCGCTGGCGAACCCTGCGCCATGTGGTGGCGCCGCAGCTTGTGCCGTTCGCGCTGGCGGCGGTGCGCACCGGGCTCGCCCTGATCTGGAAGATCGTGCTGGTGGTCGAGTTGCTGGGCCGCAGCAACGGCGTGGGGTTCCAGATCCACATGCATTTCCAGATGTTCGACGTCACCGGCCTGCTGGCCTATGCGCTGGCCTTCATCCTGGTGGTGCAGGCCATCGAGCTTTTCATCCTCGGCCCCGTGGAGGCGCGTCTTGTCCAGTGGCGCTGAGAGCGGTCTTGCGGTCACGGTGCGCGACAAGCGGTACGGCGCGCGCCAGGTGATCGGCGACCTGACGTTCCGCGTGGCGCCGGGCGAGTTCGTCGCCCTGGTCGGCCCGTCGGGCTGCGGCAAGAGCACGCTGCTCAACATCCTGGCCGGGCTGGACACCGCGTTCGACGGGACGGTGCAGGCGCCTCCGGGGCGGCTCGGCATGGTGTTTCAGGCGCCGCGCCTGCTTGCGTGGCGGAGCGTGGCGGACAACCTTTTGCTGGTCGATCCCCCTGGCGGCGCGGCGGCGGTGGAGGATGTTCTGGCCGCCGTCGGGCTGGACGGGCAGGGCTCCCGCTGGCCCAACCATTTGTCGCTGGGGATGCAGCGGCGGGTGGCCGTGGCCCGCGCCTTTGTCGTAAACCCGGCGGTATTGTTGATGGACGAGCCGTTCGTGTCGCTGGATGCCGCCCTTGCCGCATCCCTGCGCGACCTGCTGCGCGGCCTGTTGGCCAAGCGGCCGACCACCGTGGTCTTCGTGACCCATGACTTAGCCGAGGCGCGGGAACTGGCCGATCGCATCCTGTACCTGGCGCCGTCACCGACCCGCGTGGAGCGCGAGGAGGTTATTCGGCGGCAGCCCTCTTTCGCATGATCGCCCGCTCCGGCCGGTAGCCCCACAGGGCCAGCGCCATGAGGGCGGCGGTCACCGCCACCACCACACCGCCGGCCAGCGGATTGACCTGCCCGTACAGGGCGAAGCGGACCATCTCCACCCCGTGGGTGAACGGGTTGAGCTGGCACAGGACGTACAGGACCTCGCTCGACTCCCGCATCTTGTAGAGCGGGTACAGGGCCGACGACAGGAAGAACAGCGGGAACACGACGAAGTTCATCACCCCCGCGAAGTTCTCCAGTTGCCGGATGTGCGACCCCAGCACCATCCCCAGCGCGCCGAGCATCAGCCCGTTCAGGACCAGGGCCGGCAGGACCGTCAACGCGCCCATCAACGGCACGTCGATCCCGAACGCCGTGGCGATGGCGAGGAACGCATAGACCTGGAGGATGGACACCGCGACGCCGGCCACCAGCTTGCACAGCAGCAGATACCAGCGGGGCAGGGGGCTGGTCAGCAACATGCGCATGGACCCCATCTCGCGGTCATAGACCATCGACAGGGAGCTTTGCATCCCGTTGAACAACTGAATCATCCCGACCAGACCCGGCAGGATGTACACCTCGTAGGTGATGTAGGTCTCGTAGGGCGGGATGATCGCCACGCCCAGCGCCGCCCGGAAGCCGGCGGCGAACACCACCAGCCAGATCAACGGACGGACCAGGGCGCCCAGGAAGCGGGAGCGCTGATGCAGGAAGCGCAAGACCTCCCGCCCGACGATGCCTTGCAGGCAGATCAGCCAGCCGCTCATTGTGCGGCTCCGGGCAGGGTGTTGCCGGTCAAGGAGTTAAAGGCCTCGCCGAGGCTGCGCGGTCCCATCACCGCCGCCGCCGCGCCGGCCGCCCGCACGCGGCCCTGGTGCAGGACGACGACGGCATCGCGGGCGGTGTCGATCTCGTCGATCAGGTGGGTGGCCCACAGGGCAGCGATGCCTTCGTCGCGGCACAGGGCGTGGACGTGGTCGATCAGGCGGCGGCGGGTCGGCAGGTCCAGGCCCACGGTCGGCTCGTCGAGCAGCAAAAGGGACGGCCGGTGCAGCAGGGCGCGGGCGATCTCGGCCCGCCGGCGGTGGCCGCCGTTGAGCGCCCGAACCTTCTCGCCGGCCCGTTCGGCCATGTCGAGGCGGGACAGTTCGGCCTCCATGCGGCGGTCGGCCTCGCGCCGGCCGATGCCGTGCAGGCTGGCGAAGTAGCGCAGGTTCTGCGCCACGCTGAGGTCCAGATCCAGGGTCGGTTGCTGGAACACGATGCCCATGCGCCGCAACGCCGCCCCGGGGCTGCGGGCCAGATCATCGCCGAACACGCCGATGCTGCCCTCGGGGATGCTCAGCAGCCGGGTGGCGAGGGCGAACAGCGTGCTCTTGCCCGCGCCGTTGGGGCCGAGCAGGGCGGTGAACCGCCCCGCCTCGACCGTGAACGAGACGTCGTCCAGGGCCATGCGGCTCCCGTAGGAATAGGAAACCCGGCTGATGTCCAGAGCAGGGATCATGGTGCGATGGCAACGCCCCAGGGATAGCGGCCGACCTTGATCGACTTCACCACCTTGCGGTCCGCCACGTCAATGACCGAGATGTCGCCGCTGACTCCGTTGGAGGCGTAGGCCCACGCGCCATCGGGCGTAATGTCCATGTGCCAGACGCGCCGCCCCACCAGAAGAGTTTCCTGCACCTCATAAGTCTTCATGTCCACCACCGCCACGTGGTTGGCCGGGCCGAGGGCGACGAAGGCGTAGGCGTTCTCCTTGTCGAACTTGATGCCGACCGGCTGCACCTGGTCGGGCTGCACGCCTTTGACGGAGAACTTGATCTCGTGAACGGTCTTCCGGGTGGGGACGTCGATGACCGACACGGTGCCGCCGATTTCCGCGCTGACCCACAGGAAGGCGTCGTCCTTGGTGAATTCGGCGTGGCGGGGGCGCTGGCCGACCAGGGTGTTGTCGATCATCACGCCCTGGGTGGTGTCGATCCAGTGGACCATGTTGGTGGTTTCAGAGGTGTTCACCGCCCACCGCCCGTCGTGGCTGACCGCCATGCCCTCGGGCTCGATGCCGGTGTCGTACTGGGCCACCACTTCGCGGGTCACGGTATCGACCACGGTGACGATGTTGTCGTCCTCGTTGGAGACGTAGAGGTGGCGGTCGTCGGGCGACAGCGCGAACTGCTCGGGGTCTTCGCCGGAGGGCAGGTTGTGGAGGATCTTGCGCGTGGCGACATCCATCACCTGCACCGTGTCGCTGTCGCTGGCGCAGATGTAGAGCGTCTTGAAGTCCTTGCTCAGGGTGATGCCGCGCGGCCGCTTGCCGACGGCGATGGTCTCGATCACCTCGTTCCTGGTGCCGTCGATGATCGACAGGGTGTTGTCCTTTTCATTGGACACGAAGACGGTATAGGCCGCCGCCGGCCACGACAGGGCGCTGGTGGCCAGCACCGCGCTGGCCGCGAGAAGAGTGCGATAGGTCATGATCCCTCCCGTTTGCACGCCGTTTCGGGCTTGTCGAAGCCCAGCGTGTCCATTTCGTTGACCGGATGCAGAAAGCCGTCCACCGGCGCCTGGGTGACCAGATTGCGGGCGGCGGCGAGGCCTATGGGCTGGCGCAACTGGCCGTCCCAGGACCGGAAGCTCAGGGCGCGGCCCTTGAAGCCGGCCAGTTCAAAGGCCGGGCTCTGGATGTAGGCCGCCATGTCGCCTGCCTGTGTCCGCGTCGCCGCCTCGCCGACCGCGCGGGCTGCGGCCCAGGCGGCGTAGTCGCGGGCCGTCATGGTGCGCCCGGCCAGTTCCTGAAAGCGGTTCTGCAACTGGGCGGCGCCCCATTGCTCGACCGTGCGGTGCCAGCCCGTGGGGGTCAGGCCCTGGGTGCCGACGACGGGCCGGGCGTCCCAGGTCTGATAGGGCAGGTACTCCCCGAAGTCCCCGATCTCGTCGGCGACGACCAGCACGTCGTAGGAGGGGCCTTGGGTGAACAGCGGAACCTCTGTCGCCGCGCTGCGCCGCAGGTCGAAGTCGCCGTCCCAGGTTTTTTCGGCCACGATCTTGGCCCCGAACCGCTGGGCGGTGCGGCGGATGGCGTCGGCATAGGCGGCGTCTTCGGGGCGCGGGCCGATGACCAGGAACCACTTGGTCCACCGCTTCTTGACCAGGTACTGGCCCAGCGCGTCGGCTAGCATGGCGCGGTTGGGCAGGGTGTGCAGCAGGTTGGCCCGGCACGCCGCGCCGCGCAGATGGTCGTCGGGCGCCCCGGCGTTGAACACCAGCATGTCCGGCGGGGCGGCCGCGACGGCGGCCTCCAGCGCGGCGGCCGGAAGGTCGGCAATCACGAAGCGGTGGCCGGCGGCGGCCAGTTCGGCCATGGCGTCGGCGGCATCGCCGTCCTCGGGCAGCACGACCTCGTCCAGGGTGAAGGTCTGCTTGAGGAAGCGCCCGGTCGCGGCGTTGTCGGCCATGCCCAGGCGGGCGCCCTGAAGGCCCTCATCCTCGGGCCAGACATCCAGGTTCGACAGGACCGGCGGCCGGTCCACCGTCATCGACAGGTAGGCGAGGCGGATGTCACTTGCCGCCCATGTCGTCGCGGGCATCAGCACAAGTAACAGCGCCACAATGCAGTGTTTCAAGGCCGCGGGCATGGCTTTCTCCCAGGAACGCTATGGGAGAACCGTACCGTTCGCGCCCTCGCCGCCCAATTCGACGAAGGTCCTATGGTGTCAGGCGGCGGCGATTAGCAGACTTGGTCCCATCAGGTCATGGCCCCCCGTTGGCGTGACCGCCCGTAGTCCCACAGACGAGATTGGACCCTGACAATGCACTTCAAGCCGAGCGTCCTTGCGCTGCTTCTGGCTGCCGGCATGGCCCTGGGGGTCAGCCCGGCGCTGTCTCATGGTGACGTCGTTCCCCAGGCCGTGAACACCGAGGGCCTGGAGCCGTTGGGCGAGGAATGGCGGGACACCAACCCCTACACCGGCAACGAGCGCGCCATCACCATCGGGGCCTCGGCCTACAACCAGAACTGCGCGCGCTGCCACGGCCTGGAAGCCATTTCCGGCGGCATCGCCCCCGACCTGCGCTACCTGGAGATCGGGCTGGACGGCGACGAGTGGTACAAGGAGCGGGTCATCAACGGCGTGGTGCGCGACGACAAGGTGTACATGCCGGCCTTTGCCGAAGTGCTCGGCCAGGAAGCCCTGTGGGCCATCCGCGCATGGCTCGAAACCAAGTTTGAGGAATAGGGGCCATGGCCGGGCTATGGCACTGGGGTCTTGCGGTGGTCCTTGCGTTGGTGGCGGTTGCCGCCCCTGCGCAGGCCCGGCCGTTCGACGAGGTGGTCGAGGCCGGCGCCGTGCGCATCGTCGTCTACCGTGACTTCGCGCCGTTCTCCAGCGGCCCGGACGCGGCGATGGAGGGCGTGGACGTGGACCTTGCGCGCGAGATCGCCAAGGGCCTGGGCGTCGCGCTGCACCTGATGCCGCTGACCGCCGACGAAACCCTCGACGACGACCTGCGCAATGCCATCTGGCTCGGCCCGCGGGTCGGTCGGGAGGTCGGCGACATCATGCTGCATGTGCCCCACGACAACCGCATCAAGCAGTCGAACTCCGTGATCGACACGCGCAACGAAATGATCGTGCTGTTCTCGCCCTATTACCGCGAGCAACTGGTCATCGCCCGCCGCGCCGCGACGCCGCGCCTGGACGTCCTCCATGACGAGGACCGGTTGGGCGTCGAGGTGGATTCGATGGCCGACTTCGTGCTGTCGGGCGCGTTGGGCGGGCGCTACCGGGAGCAGACCCGCCGCTTCATTGCCCTGCCGTTGGCGGTCGAGGACCTGCGCAGCGGCGAGCTTGACGGCCTGATGGGGCCGCGCTCCGAAGTCGAATGGATCCTCCGCGACATGCGCGATGACTGGACCATTTCGGCGCCGGTGGTGCCGATGATGGGGCACATGGACTGGCCGCTCGGCATCGCCGTCCGCGAGGACTCGCGCGATCTCGGCTACGCGGTCGATGGCATCATCCGCGAGATGATGGACGACGGCCGCATGGCCCGCCTGTTCGGCGCTCATGGCCTGACCTACACGGAGCCTTATCCATGACCCGTCCGCTCATGCTGTTGGTGGCGCTGCTGCTGGCCTTGCCCGCCCGGGCGCAAACCGTCGATCCGGCCGATCCCTTGGCCTCGGTCATGTGGGAGACGGTGCGCGAGGTTGTCTTTCCCGGCGCGACGATGGTCTTTGATGACCACGTCCAGGTGTTCAGCCCGCCGGTGGTCGAAGACACCATGAACGTGCCCGTGTCCGTCCGGGTCGATGGCCTGCCGGACGTCGAGGAAATCGTCCTGCTGGTCGACCACAACCCCATCTTCAAGGCCCTGGCGTTCTTCCCGGTGCAGGCGGCGCCGGCCTTCGAAACCGTCATCAAAGTGCAGGAGGCGACCCCCATCCGGGCCGCCGCCCGCACCTCCGACGGCGTGTGGCATGTCGGCGGCCTGCGGGTGGACGCGGCGGGCGGCGGCTGCACTGTCGCCTCGGTGGCGGCATCGGGCGGCGACTGGGACCGCCTCAACGAGGTCAGCGGCACGGCGTGGCGCCGGCCCGATGGCGGGCAGCGCCTGCGCTTTCAGGTCGTGCATCCGATGGATACCGGCCTGGTCGATGGCATCCCGCCGTTCTTCATCGAACGCCTCAGCATCGCCACCCCCGAAGGCCGTGAACTGGCGCGCCTGGAACTGTTCGAGCCGGTGTCGGAAAACCCGGTCTTCACCATCGATCTGCGCGGCCACGCCGGCGCCGTGGTGATTGCCGGCGCCGACACCGACGCCAACCAGATCGCCGCGCGCATCGGCGTGGCGCCGACCCTGTTCGGGCTCATGGAGGCCAGCCGATGAGGACCCTCCTGTTCGCCCTCGTGCTCGCCTGGACCGCCACTGCCGCCCGGGCCGCCGACCTCAGCTATGACCTGATGCCGCGCCTGATCGCGCCGGGCACCTACATCGTCGAGGGCCGCCGCGAGCACTTTTCCCGCGACAACGGCGGCAACATCGTCAACACCGCCTTCATCGTGACGGAGACGGGCGTGGTGGTCATCGACACCGGCCCATCCGCCCTTTACGGCCGCGAGCTGCGCGCCGCGATCGGCCGGGTGACGCCGCTGCCGGTGGTCAAGGTGGTCAACACCCACCATCATCCCGACCACTTCCTGGGCAACCAGGCGTTCGAGGACATCGGCGTTTCGGCCACGGCCGAGACGGCCGACATCATCGCCCGCGACGGCCAGAGCCTGACGGAAAACCTCTACCGCCTCAGCGGTGACTGGATGCGTGGCACCGAACCGCAGGTTCCAACCGGGCGGCTGGAAGACGGGGCCGAGGACATCGGCGGCCACCGCCTGCGCTGGCTGCTTTTGGCCGGGCACACCGCCTCCGACGTGGCCCTGTTCGATGAGACCACCGGCGTTCTGTTCGCCGCCGATCTGGTGTTCAAGGACCGCACCCCGACGACGCCCGACGCCGACATTGTGGCGTGGCTGGCGTCGCTGGACGTCCTGGAGGCGCTGCCGTTCCGCCTGCTGGTTTCCGGCCACGGGAGCGAGGCGGCCGATGCCGCGCCGATTGCCCAAACGCGCGCCTGGCTCGGCTGGCTCGACGGCACCCTGAGCACTGCGGCGGCACAGGGACTGAGCCGCACGGAGGCCATGCAACTGCCCATTCCCGCTGGATTTTCCACCCTGGCGCTGGCCCGCGAGGAATACCAGCGCTCGGTCGTTCACCTCTATCCGGGGTTGGAAGCGGGCGCCCTGCGGCACACCGTTGGACGAAAGTAGAATACCGGACAGGGGCGGTCTGTCCTACCGTGACCAGGCTGCCGCAAAGACAGCTAGACAACAATTCTGCCGATGACCTGGTGCGGGACTGTGTTCCCACGCCACGGAGGACTGTGTCCTGAATACTCAGAGGCCTTAGGGAGGGCGTGATGAAAAGCATTCTACGATCAGTGACTATTGCCAGTGCACTGGTTCTCGGGGCAACGATGGCTCATGCCGCCGTCACCGATGCCGAGATCATGGACGATGCCGCCAGCACCAGCCAGGTGGTGACCTATGGTCTTGGGCATCAGGGCCAGCGGCACAGCCCGCTCAGCCAGATTTCGCCGGACACCATCAAGGACCTGGTGCCGGTGTGGTCGTTCTCGTTCGGCGGCGAAAAGCAGCGCGGCCAGCAGAGCCAGCCGCTGGTCAAGGACGGCGTGATGTACGTCACCGCGTCCTACTCGCGCATGTTCGCCATCGACATCAAGACCGGGAACGAGCTGTGGCAGTACGACGCCCGCCTGCCCGACGGCATCATGCCGTGCTGCGACGTCATCAACCGGGGCGCCGCCCTGTGGGGCGACATGGTGTATTTCGCCACGCTTGACGCCAAGCTGGTCGCCCTGGACGCCAAGACCGGCAAGGTCGTGTGGCGCAAGGAACTGGGCGACTACAAGGCTGGCTACTCGGCCACCGCCGCCCCCATGATCGTCAACGGCAAGATCATCACCGGCGTGTCCGGCGGCGAGTTCGGCGTCATCGGCAAGGTCGAGGCGCGCGACGCCAAGACCGGCGAACTGGTCTGGTCGCGCCCTGTCATCGAGGGCCACATGGGCACCTTGAACGGCAAGGAAACCACCATGACCGGCGTCAAGAACGCCACCTGGCCGGGCGACATGTGGCAGTACGGCGGCGGCGCCACCTGGAACGGCGGCACCTACGACCCGGAAACCAACCTGATCTTCATCGGCACCGGCAACCCGGCGCCGTGGAACTCGCACCTGCGGCCGGGCGACAACCTCTACACCACCTCGACCCTGGCGATCGACCCCGACACCGGCGAGATCAAGTGGCACTTCCAGTCCACCCCCAACGACGGCTGGGACTTCGACGGCGTCAACGAGTTCGTGCTCTTTGACCTCAAGAAGGACGGCAAGATCATCAAGGCCGGCGCCAAGGCCGACCGCAACGGCTACTTCTTCGTTCTCGACCGCACCAACGGCAAGCTGCTGTCGGCGTCGCCCTTCGTCACCCAGACCACCTGGGCCGACGGCTTCGACCTCAAGACCGGCCGTCCCAACGTGATCCCGGCCAACCGTCCCGGCAACCCGGCCAACACCGGCGCCGACGGCAAGGGCAGTTCGGTGTTCGTCGCCCCGGCGTTCCTGGGTGGCAAGAACTGGATGCCGATGGCCTACAGCCCGGCGACCGAACTGTTCTACGTGCCGGCCAACGAATGGGGCATGGACATCTGGAACGAGGCGATCACCTACAAGAAGGGCGCCGCCTACCTGGGTGCCGGCTTCACCATCAAGCCGCTGTACGACGACTACATCGGCGCCCTGCGCGCGATGGATCCGAAGACCGGCAAGATCGTATGGGAATACAAGAACGCGGCTCCGCTGTGGGGCGGCGTGCTGACCACCGGCGGCAACCTGGTGTTCACCGGCACGCCCGAAGGCTATCTCAAGGCGTTCGACGCCAAGACCGGCGAGGAAGTGTGGCAGTTCAACACCGGCTCCGGCGTCATCGGCAGCCCGATCTCGTGGGAGCAGGACGGCGCGCAGTACATCGCCGTGTCCTCCGGCTGGGGCGGCGCGGTGCCGCTGTGGGGCGGCGAAGTGGCCAAGGCCGTGAAGGACATCAACCAGGGCGGCAGCGTCTGGGTGTTCAAGCTCCACGGCAAGTAATCCCTGAGGGATCCTGTTCCTCCCCGGACCTGTTCCTCCCCAGGATAGTCCGGAACCTCGGCGGGCAGCTTCGGCTGCCCGCCTTTTTTGTCTTTCGGGTGTCGGGGAGGCACGAAAGTCGAATAGACCCCTGGGTCCGTGCATCGTTACAGTTTCAGGTGTCGGGCGTTTGTCACAGGACTGCGCCAAACCAACAAAGGCTGGAGGATCACATGCGTACCTGGAAAAAGCCCCGCGTCGTCGAGATCGCCGTTGGCATGGAAATCAACAGCTACTCCTGCGCCGAAGAATAAACCGCTGGAGGCCGCCGGGTGGAGGTCCATCCGGCGGCGCCAGGTTTTTGCCGAAGGGGATGGCGATGCTTCGCGTGATCGTGCTGGGGGCCGCTGCCGGGGGTGGTTTCCCCCAATGGAACTGCGCCTGCGACAACTGCCGGGCGGCCATGGCCCACGACGTGGCGGCGCAGACCCAGAGTTCGCTGGCGGTCAGCGGCGACGGCGAGCGGTGGTTCCTGCTCAACGCCTCGCCCGACCTGCGCCAGCAGATCATCCAGACGCCGGCCCTGCATCCCCGCCCGGCCCAGGGCGGGCTGCGTCACAGCCCGATCGTCGGCGCGGTTCTGACCAACGCCGACGTGGACCATGTCGCCGGTCTGCTGACCCTGCGCGAAAGCCAGCCCCTGGCGGTGTATGGCACGGCGCGGGTGCTGGGCGTGCTGGCCGCCAACTCCATCTTCAACGTCCTCAACCCGGCGTTCGTGGAGCGCCGGACCATGGTCCTCGACGCGCCGCAGGAGCTGCGCCTGCGCGACGGGACGCCGAGTGGCCTGTCGGTGGAAGCCTTTTCCGTGCCCGGCAAGATCGCCCTGTGGCTTGAGGATCCGAGCCTCGCCAACTTCGGGTCCGTGGCCGAGGACACCATCGGCCTGCGCATCTCGGACGACGAGGGGCGTTCCGTCTTCTACGTCCCCGGCTGCGCGTCCATGACCCCGGACCTGGCCGAGCGCCTGCGCGGGGCCGAGGCCGTGTTCTTCGACGGGACCACGTTCACCGACGACGAAATGATTGCCACCGGCATGGGCAGCAAGACGGCGGCGCGCATGGGCCACATGGCCATGTCCGGGCCGGACGGGTCGATGGAGGCCCTGGCGCCGCTTGGCATCGGCCGCCGGTTCTACATCCACATCAACAATTCCAATCCCGCCCTGGTGCCCGGCAGCCCCCAGCGGGCGACGGTCGAGGCCGCCGGCTGGCAGGTCGCCCATGATGGACTGGAGATCACCTTATGACGATGATGATGCCCCGCATGAGCGAGCCGCGCACCGATGCCGGGACGCCGCTCAGCCCCGACGCCCTGGAAGCCACCCTGCGCGCCATCGGTGCCGAGCGGTATCACAACCTCCATCCCTTCCATCAGATGCTGCATGGCGGGGAGTGCACCATCGAGCAGGTGCGGGCCTGGGCGCTCAACCGTTTCTGCTACCAGGACTGCATCCCGCGCAAGGACGCCGCGCTGATCGCCAAGATCGAGGACCGCGACATCCGCCGCATCTGGCTGCAACGCATCCTCGACCATGACGGCCACGGAGATGACCGGGGCGGCATCGAACGCTGGCTGGTGCTGACCGACGGCCTGGGCTTCGACCGCGCCTATGTCCAAAGCATGCAGGGCGCCATGCCGGCCACCCGGTTCGCCGTCGAAAGCTATGTGCGGTTCGTGTGGGACAACCCCGGCCTGACCGCCATATCCTCGTGCCTGACCGAGCTGTTCGCGCCCAAGATCCACGCCGAGCGCATCTCGGGGATGCTCGAGAACTACGATTTCATCGACGACAGCGTGATGGGCTACTTCCGCAAGCGCCTCACCCAGGCGCCGCGCGACTGCGATTTCGCGCTCGCCTATGTGCGGGACCACGCCCGCACGGTCGAACAGCAGAACGCCGTCATCAACGCCCTGTACTTCAAGTGCAACGTGCTGTGGGCGCAACTCGACGCCCTGTATTTCGCCTATGTCAGCCCCGGCATGGTGCCGCCCGGCGCGTGGCGGCCGGGGCAGGGGATGCGGTCTTGACGGGCCGCGTTCTGATCGCCGACGACAGCGTGCCGCGCCTCGCGCCCCATGTGCGCCTGCGCTATGACGAGGCGCGCAGCCGGTGGGCCGTCCTGGCCCCGGAACGCATGCTGCTGCCCGACGACATCGCCGTGGAGGTGCTGCAACGCCTGGACGGGCAGCGCACCCTGGCGGCCATCATCGACCTTCTGGCCCAGGAGTTCCAGGCCGAGCGCGCCGAGGTTCGCGGCGACGTGATCGACCTGCTTCAGGACCTGTCCGACAAGGGGTTCGTGACCGCATGACCGCTCATCCTCCCCCGGTTGCCCTGCTGTGCGAGTTGACCCACCGGTGTCCGCTGCGCTGCGCGTACTGCTCCAACCCGCTGGCGCTGGAGGGGGCGTCCGATGAATTGAGCACCGGGGAGTGGATGAACCTGCTCGACCAGGCGGCGGACCTGGGCGTGCTGCAGGTCCATTTCTCCGGCGGCGAGCCGACCGTGCGCCAGGACCTGGCGGACCTGGTGGCCCACGCGGCGGGGCGGGGGCTGTACACCAACCTCATCACCTCGGGCGTGCTGCTCGGCGCCGCGCAGATCATGGCGCTGGCCGAGGCGGGGCTGGAGCACGTCCAACTCGGCCTGCCCGATTGCGAGGAAGAAGGTTCCGCCTTCATCACCGGCTTCAAGGGCGGCTTCGCCCGCAAGATGGCCACCGCCCAGGCCGTACGCGACGCCGGGCTGGCCCTGACCGTCAACGCCGTCATCACCCGCCACAACGCCGCCCGCCTGCCGCGCATGATCGAGATGGCGGTTGAGCTGGGGGCGCGGCGGCTGGAGGTCGCCAACGTCCAGTACTACGGCTGGGGCCTCAAGAACCGCGCCGCGCTGATGCCCGGTCCGGACCAGCTCAAGGCCATGACGCCCATCGTGCAGGAGGCCCGCGAACGCCTCAAGGGCGTGCTGGTCATCGACTATGTGATCCCCGACTACTACGCCAAGCGCCCCAAGTCCTGCATGGGCGGATGGGGGCAGCAGTTCGTCAACATCACGCCGTCGGGCAAGGTCCTGCCGTGCCATGCGGCGGAAACCATTCCCCACCTCAGCTTCGACAGCCTGCGCGAGCGCACCCTGCGCGACATCTGGGAGCACGGAATGGCGTTTTCCGCCTATCGCGGCGACCATTGGATGCCGTCGGCCTGCAAAGCCTGCGACCGCAAGGAAATCGACTGGGGCGGCTGCCGCTGCCAGGCCCTCGCCCTGGCCGGCGACGCGGCGGCCATCGATCCGACCTGCGTCGACTCCCCGCACCACGCCGGCATCCGCGCCCTGGCCGAGGCCGAAGCCGAAGCCGGTTCCGATGCCATCACGTACCGATCCTTCACCCTGCCGCGTTCCGGCTAAAGCTCGGTGGGCTGCCGCCCACACCCGCGCGGGGGGACCCCGAACACCTTTTATTTTTTCAAGGAAAACAAGGAGGTCTGGAGCATCGCTCCAGATGGGTTCGGGCGATAGCCCGTCCGCGACAGCGGACCTAGTCCCTCGGCACCGTCCGACCGGAGCGGGCCAGTCTGATCGTCACGCCGACGCCTGCGGCAAAGCCGGTGTCGCGGCGGAAGAGGGGGCTTTCGCTGTTGGTGGCGCCGTGGTGGGAACGGCCTTCGACCAACCCGTAGACCGAGGCCCAGGGCGTCACCGCCCGGCCCGCCGTCAGGCGCAGGCGCGAGCCGAGGTATCCGGCGTCGGCGTCATAGGCCGGGCGGGTGGCGGTCGCGTACTGCGGGGCGACACCATAGAACATGTCCATCAACTCCCCGGTGCCGAAGGTCGAGGCGAGGCCCAGCCGCACCCGGATGCCGGACCCCAGGATGTCGTCGTGGCGGTAGACCGCTTCGGGCTGGGCCACGATGCCCCGGTATTCGAAACGCTCTTTAACAGGCTGCGGAAAAACACAAACAGAAGGTCGTCGTTCCCGCGCAGGCGGGAACCCAGGAGTCACGGACTCCATAGAAGTGATAGTAATCACTCGGACAA
>JAWLDH010000014.1:0-70550 GCA_041686745.1 Rhodospirillaceae bacterium
GGGCCATGCCCGCACCGGCGACGTGCGGCTGTTCTTCTTCCGCTATGACTGCCACATCGGCGACCGCCTGTTCCTGAGCGTCCGCAACGGCCAGGCCGGATTCTTCTCCGACGCCGAACTGGCTGACAGCGGCGGCGTGCTGTGGGCGGCCGAGGACGATGCGCCGGCCGCCGAGGCGCCGCTGGCCGCTCTGCCCAATCCATCGACGCGGCGCGCCTTCGATGCCGAGGCCCTGGGTGCCTGGGCGGCGGGGGACGCTTCGGCCTGTTTCGGTCCCGGCTTCGAGTTGGCCGCCGCCCACCAGCGCACGCCGACGATCCCCGGCGGACGCATGCGGCTGATCGACCACGTGCCGGTGTTCGAGCCGCACGGTGGTCCGTGGGGGCGGGGGTATCTGCGGGCGGAACTGGATGTGCCGGTGGATGCGTGGTTCTATGCCGGGCACTTCAAGAACGACCCTTGCATGCCCGGCACGCTGATGGCCGACGGCGCCATGCAGGCGATTTCGGTGTTCATGGCGGCCGCCGGGTTCACCATCGGCCGCGACGGCTGGCGCTTCGAGCCCGCCCCGGCGCAGCCCGCGCGCTTTGTGTGCCGAGGCCAAATGGTGCCCGACGCGCCGCACCGGTTGGTCTACGAAGTCTTCGTCGAGGAGATCCACGACGGGCCGGTGCCGATGGTCATCGCCGCGCTGTTGTGTTCCTCCGATGGCCTCAAGGTGTTCCACTGCCGCCGCTTTGCCGTGCGTCTGGTTCCCGACTGGCCGCTGGGACACGGTGCCCACGCCGTGGTTCCGGCGGACGTCACGCCCCACGTCGTGGACGGCGACGTGCGTGGCGACCTCGCCGCCCTTCTGGCCTGCGCCTGGGGGCGGCCGTCGCACGCCTTCGGCAGCATGTACCGCCGATTCGACGACGGCCAGCGGGTGGCCCGCCTGCCGGGGCCGCCCTATCACTTCATGTCGCGGGTGGACGCGACGACCTGCCCGTCGGGCCGGCCGACCAATGGCGGCAGCGTTACGGCAACCTATGGTGTGGAGGGCGGCGACCGGGGGGAGGGCTGGTATTTCACCGACAACGGCGCGCCGGTGATGCCTTTTTGCGTTCTGACAGAGGTCATGCTGCAACCCTGTGGGTGGCTGGCGTCGTACATGGGCTTTGCCCTGGCCAGCGACGACGAACTGGCGTTCCGCAACCTGCACGGCGCCGACTGCGTGGCCCTGTCCGAGGTGACGCCCGAGGACCGTGAGATCACCACCCGCGCCACCATGACCCGGTGGTCACGGGCCAACGGGGTGACGCTGATCTTCTTCGATGTCGAGGCGACGGTGGACGGCCGGGCGCTGATGCGGTTTTCCACATCCTTCGGGTTCTTCGCCGCCGATGCCCTGAGCCGTCAGGTCGGCATGCCCGGAGATGGCCCCGGCCGCGAGCGCCTGTCCGCCCCGAGCGAGGTTCCGGCGCACTCTCCGGCGGTCACGGGCAATGACCCGCGCCTGCCGCAGGGCCGCTTGCGCATGATCGACGTGGTGACCGGATGGTGGCCGACGGGTGGCAGCGGCGGTCTGGGCGCCATTCGCGGACACCAGGCGGTGGATCCCGGTGCCTGGTACTTCAAGGCGCATTTCTTTCAGGATCCGGTACAGCCTGGCTCGCTGGGCCTGGAGGCGCTGATCCAGTTGCTCGAACGGGCCGCCCTGCTGTTGGGGCTCGACGGCATGCGGTTCGAGGCTCCCGCCCCCGGTCCCGGCTTTGCGTGGAAGTACCGCGGCCAAGTGGTGCCGACGGCGCAGATCGTGACGACGGAACTTGAGATTACCGCGGTGGAGCGGGACGACGGCGGCGTTACCCTGCGCGCCGACGGCGGGCTGTGGGTGGACGGCCTGCGCATCTACGAGGTCAGCGGCCTGAGCGTGAGGCTGGTCGGCGGCACCACCCGGTCGCAACTCGCCCCCCCGGCATGGGACGCACAGCCGACGCGCGCCTTTTGGCGCCGTCGCCTGGGTCGGCCGGGTGGAGCGGTGGAGGATCTGTTCCTGGCCGTGGCCGCGCAGTACGTAGGCGAGATCAAGGTGGCCGACCCACAAGGGCTGGGGCGCCTGAACAGTGGTCCCGCCCTGATCCTGGCAAACCATCAGGTGGCGTTGGAATCCTTGTTGTTCGCCGTGCTGTCGGGGCCGCTGGTGGGCAGGCCGGTGGTGGCGGTGGCCAAGCAGGAGCACCGCGACACCTGGATGGGCCGGCTTCTGACCCTGTGCATGGACTGTCCCGACATCGCCCTGCCACCCCCCCTCGCGTTCTTTGATCGCACTGATCCGGCCTCCATGTTCGGCCTTCTCGACCGTCTGCGCCAAGACATGGACGCCGGGGGTCTGTCCCTGCTGGTCCATGCGGCGGGCACCCGCTCCCTGGCTTGCGGGCAGCTGGTGGACACGGTTTCGGCGGTCTTCCTCGACTTCGCGGTGGCCCAGGGCCTTCCCATCGTGCCGCTGCGCTTCCACGGCGCCCTGCCGCGGACTCCCTTGCCCGAGGGGCGGCTGGACTTCCCCATGGGCCATGCCCGCCAGGACGTGAGTCTCGGTCCGGTGCTGTGGCCCGACGACCTGGCGGGGATGCCCCTGGCGCAGCGCAAGTCCCATGTCCTGGCGGCCTTGAACGGTATCGGTCCGGACATCGCCGACGAACAGCCCAATCCGGCCCGGCCGACCGTGGCCGCCGCCATCGAGCGGCGCCGACGCGACCAGGGGCTGACGCTCCATCAGGCCGCACTTCTTCAGGCCATCGCCGATCACGCCCCTGCCGACAGCCCGCTGGCCGCCCTGTTGGACGGCACGGCGCGAAAGGGCGATGATCCGTGGCTGCGGCGGCTGGCCGACTGGTTGGGGGTGTAGGAGGGGAGGGCGCAGCCTCGAACCTCGCCACCCTGGCGTAGGGGTGGCTAGAACAGCGGGAAGGAGACGACGAACACCCCCCACACCCCGATCAGGATGTGCGAGAAGATCACCCCCACCAGCGTCGGATGGCGCGCATACAGCCAGCCCCAGAACACCCCCAAGGGAAATACCAGCAGCGCAAAGGCCGCCGAGATATGCAGGTGTGTGGCACTGAACAGAAGCGTTGACATGAAGATGGCCAGCGGCAGGCGATGCCGCGACGTCAGGAACATCATGAACGAGCTTTGCATGCCACTGCGAGCGACCATCTCCTGAAACGGCACGAAGGCCGAATATCCGGCAACCGCCGCCAGGGTGTGGAAAACGCTGTCGCTACGGTAGCGGTAGAAATCCAGGATCGGCTCATTGGCAAAGCTTGGCACGGTCTGGATCATCACCCACTTGACCAGGACGATCAGGGCCAGGATGGGCAGCGAGAATAGGGTGGCTTCCCACAACGCCGGCTTCCAGTTGTACAGGGTGAAGCCATAGGCACTGCTCGGAAACCGGCTGGTCCGAATGTTGATGTAAAGGGCGATGGCAAAGCACAGCAGGATGATGCCGCTGATAACCGTCGAGTCCGGCACCAACTGCCGCAGTGGCCCCATGAACGACAGGGCGAACATGTACAGGCAGGTGCCGATCAGCACGCGGCTCATGAAGCGGCCCATCTCGGCCCGCAACTCGGCCTCCTCCAGGCGTTCCTGCTGGGTCTTGACGTTGGACTGGTTCATGGTGCGCAGGCGCCGCGCCAGTTCCCCGGCCAGGTTCATCTTGATGCAGCCGCCGACGCCGGCCAAACCGTCCCGGCTCATGGCATCAAGGCGTTCGAGCGGGAAGACCAAGACCACGGCATGATCCAGGGCCCGCACCGTGGCCGAACGCGGCGCACGGTCGAGAAGCCCCATTTCCCCCACCGTGGAGCCGGGGTGAATGGTCGCGATGCGGTGATCCTCGCGCCCGCTCTCGTCCTTCTTGAGAACCTCGAAGCTGCCGCTTTCAATAATGAAGAACTCGCCGGCGGGATCGCCCTCGGTGATCAGGTCCGCGCCCGGGGCAACCGCGCGCTCATGGCAGACCGCCGCCGAGAGGCGGTCGAGCTGTTCGTCATTCAGGCCGTCGAAAAGGCTGCTGAGGTGCATCAGGTCGCGGAGTCGCGCCACCGCCGAGGCCGGACCGTCCGTAGTCACATCCATCCGTGTCGTGCTCCAACCGGGAGGGTCCCGCACCCCTCCACGCAGTGAATCTACTGAACTACCGCCTCCAAGCAAAGAGATAGTCGTGTACCAACGAAGACGTGGCGGAACGTCACGGCGATTTAGCCACTCTTGTCTATCCAGACAGACCGGAAAGTAACCCGAGGCCCGCCTGGAAGCCAGCGCTGGCTTGGGTCGTGGCGCGCGCACGGCAGAATCATGCAGGGTTTGCCCGATACCACCATTGATCCCGCGCCCGTGCCAGACTAATGAACACAAACAACCTGCCTGCACAAAGGAACGGGATTACATGGAACGCCACATCAGTTCTGCCCTGCGCTCCCGCCTTCCGGTCCTTCTGCGCCATGTTCCGGCGCCCGTCGTCGGGCTGATTACAGGTCTGTCACGCGACCAGGCCGCAGAGCTGAAAAGCAATGATCGCCTGATCCCCCCGGCCCCGGTGCTGGAGCGCCTGGCCCTGCGCATGGGCATCACGCCGACCCGCGCCGTCACCTTCGATCCGGCGGGCAGCCTCCGCGACATCGTGCCCGAGTGGTTCCCCGAAGGCAGGACGCAGGCACGGATAACCCTGGTCGGCATGGGCAACCTGGGTCATGTCCAGGCGGGCCTGCTGGGGGCACGGCCCGACGTGCATGTGACCTGTCTGGTATCCTCGCCCGAGCGCGCCGCCACCCTGCGTGCCCGGATGGCCGAGACCGACGGCATCACCGTGACCTGGGGCGACGGCACCACCGTGCATGGCCGCCCCGACATCATCACCGACAATGCCGCCGAGGCCGTTGGCGAGGCCGATCTGGTGTTCCTGGCGACGCCCTGCCACCTGCACCTGCAGCAGATGCGCACCCTGATGCCGCTGATGCGTGACGGCGCGGCGCTAAGCTCGGGCCCGGCCTGGGGCGGTTTCAACTGGAAGGCCCGCAAGGTGCTGGGGGAAACCGGCAAGCGCCTGCGCGTCTTCGGCCTGGGCGGCATCCCCACCATGTCCAAGATGGACGTGCCGGGCCAGCGGGCGCGCGTTGTCGGCGTGCCCAAGGCGGTCAACGTCCAGCAGGCGCTGGACCGCGCCGACAGCGTGTTTGCCTCCGACGTGCTCAGCCTGCTGTTCGGCATGCCCGTACTGGACGTCCACAACTACCTGAACATCAATCTGGCGCCCGGCAACCAGCTCCTGCACACCGGCATCATGTACGATCTGTTCCGCGACTGGGACGGCAGCCCCTTGTCCGAGCCGCCGCTGTTCTACGAAGGACTGAGCCGGACCGGGGCGGCCCTGCTCAAGGACATGAGCCGCGAACTGATGGCCGCCGCCCTGACCCTCAGCCGCCAGCGCCCGGAATACTGGCTGTTCCGCCGCGCGTCGCTGCATGTCGGCATCCGCATGGGCTATGCCGGGCAGATCGCCAACCCATGGACGCTGTACAGCGCCATCCGGACGAACGGCGCCTACAAGGGCATCCGTACCCCCATGCTGACAGTGGATGGCGGACATGCCCCCAACTTCGGCAGCCGCTTCTTTGGCGAGGACGTCCCCGATGGGCTGGCCATCGTCAAAGGCGTGGCCGACATCGTCGGCGTCGGCACGCCGCGCATCGACGAAGTCATGGGATGGTGCCAGGACATCATGGGCAAGGAATACGTGGTCAACGGGCGCCTGACCGGCCGCGACGTTCCCGAAACCGCCGCCCCCCAGGCCTTTGGCCTGACCGACGCCGAAAGCCTTGTCCGAAGCTGCGTGCCGGCCTGAGCCGGCGATTGGGGGGAGCCGTGGAGTTTACCGAAGTCACAACCATGCTCACGGACTACGTTCTGGCCGGGCTGGGTCTGTGGTTTGCCGTCGCCCTGTTTCGCATGGAACGCCACCCCGGCGCTACGCCGCGCCGCCTCTGGGGTGTGGCCTTGGCGTTCCTGGCGGCCGGGGCGGTGACCGGGGGCACCTTCCACGGATTCCGCCTTATTCTGGACGTCGACACCCTGGCCGCATTGTGGCGGGTGACGCTCTATGGCATCGGCGGCTTCATGCTGTGCGCCACGGTTGGCTCTGTCCGCGCCGTCTTGACCGGCCGGGCACGCACAGCGGTGACGGCGGTGGCGGTGGTGACGGTGGCGGCCTATGCCGTCTGGATGAGCATCCATACCGCCTACATCTACGTGATTCTCCTGAGCGTGGCAGGAATGGCGGCCATTGTCGCTCTGCATGCATCGGCGGCCGCCAAACGCGACGGTAGCGCCGGGCGCTGGTTGATTGGCGGCGTGCTGGTTTCGGCGCTCGCCGCGGGCATCCAGGCCAGCGGCTATACCATGCACGCGCACTTCAACCACAACGATCTCTACCACGTCATCCAGATGGCCGCACTGTACCTGCTCTACCGGGGTGCCCGCCTGCTTGAGCCTCTCGGGCCGCACTGACTGCAACGCAACATCGTTGTCCCTTTCGTTCGTGCGCGGATGTAGAAGGAGGGGGAGGTGCGGTTGACTTGGCTTTCACGCCCCCGCACTATTCGTTGGTCAACTAAAGAAATAACTAAAGAAGTACATGTGGGGGGATGGGGTGATGGCAGGGGTGCGCCGGGGCTGGGCGGTGGCGACCGTCATATGGGCTGCATCTGGCCCGCTGTGGGCCGGTCTTGTGGGCGGGGGCCTTGTGGCAACGGCGGCGGCGCAGCAAGCCGTGGCGCAACCCATGGCTCGGGCGGCCGTGGCGGCCCTGGGGCGGGTGGAGCCGGCGAGCGACGTGGTGAGTCTCGCCGCGCTGGCCCCTGATCGCCTTCTGGACCTGACGGTGGCGCGCGGGGACCGTGTCACCGAAGGCCAGGTCCTGGGACACTTGGCGACCTGGCGCCTGCATGTTGCCGATCACGATCATCTTGCCGCCCGGCTGGCCGAGGCGCGGGCGCAACTCGTGGCGGAGGAGACTCTGGGGGCGGCCCGCGTCGAGGGCGCGGATCTGGCCATTCAGGTTCTGGAGGCCGTCGGCCCCCTGGAGATCGCCGCGCAGCGGGCCGAGGTGGCGGCCATCGAAAGCGAACTTGCCAACAATCGGGATATTCTCCAGGCCCTGGAGGTGCTCCAGGACAACGCGGTCAGTTCGCGCCGCTCGCGCGCCGACCAACAGGCCCGAGTGACTCAGGGGGCCGCCCGCCTGCAGGCAGCGCGGGCGAAGCTTGACGGGATGGTCAGGGGGCTCGATCTCGACATCGCCAAAGCCAGGGCCGATCTGGCCCGCGTCACCGCGGAGGTGGCGCGCGCAACCGCGACCGTTCCCGTGGCGTCGCTGGAACAGCAGGTGGCCGCCGCACGAATCAAGGCCGAAATGGCGACCTTGGTCGCCCCGATGGACGCCATGGTCCTCAACGTTCATGCGCGGCCCGGTGATGACGTCACCGGCCAAGTGATCCTGACCCTGGGCGACACCTCGACCATGCGGGTGGTGGCCGAAGTCTACGAGACGGACATCCAGGCGGTGCGGCTGGGACAGACCGCGACCATCCGCAGCCCGGCACTGCCGGATACGCTGACCGGCCGCGTGATGGACATGGGGCACATGATCTTCAAGAACGACGTTCTCAGCGTCGATCCGGCCGCGCGCATGGATGCCCGCGTGGTCGAGGTGTGGATTGCCCTCGACGACCCCGCACCGGTCGCGCGCCTGACCAACCTGACCGTTGACGTGCTGATTGATACCAGCAGTGCCGTCCTAGCGCGACAGGCCGGGCCGGAGCGATGAAGCTTCTCATCGCGTGGCGCCTGACGATGCATGACCGGGTGCGCTCCCTCATGGTCATCGTGGGCATCTTCATTGCCACGCTTTTGATGTTCCTGCAGTTGGGGTTCTATGCGGCCGTCCCCAAGGCGAGCACGCTGATATTCGAGGACATGCCCTTTGACATCATGCTGACGTCGCCTGCCTACGTGTACCAGGGAAGTCCGCACGCACTGCCCCGGCATCGATTGACTCAGGCGGCGGCCCATCCCGAAGTGGTCGAAACGGCGCCCCTGTACATCGGCACCGCCCAGTGGCTCAGCCCCGAAAGCGGCCTCATGCGCGGCGCGACCATCCTGGGGATCGCTCTCGACCGACCGGCGTTCAGGCATCCCGGAATTCTTGCCGGCCTTCCTGAACTGGCCAAGGCCGACACCATTCTGGTAGACACTGAAACCCGTGCCATGTACGGGCCGCAAACAGCGGGCCGCCTGATCGAACTGGCCGACCGACAGGTGATGCTCGGGGGAACCTATGCGCTCGGCACGGGCTTCGTGGGCCTTGCCGTGGCGGTCGTCAGTGACATCAACTTTCATCGCATTCTTCCGGCGCGCCCCTTGCACAGCATCAACATGGGGCTGGTGAGAGTTGCGCCCGAGGGCGACGTCCGGGCCGTGGCAGAACACCTGCGCGCCCTTTTGCCGGCCGACACGCGCGTATTCACCCGTAAGGAATTCTTCGCCCACGAACAGGCCCGCTGGACCCGCGCCACCTCCGCCGGTCTGATTTTCGGGTTCGGGGCCGCCGTCGCCATGTTGGTCGGCGTGGTCATCACCTATCAAATGCTGGCCACCCAAATCACCCGCGACTTGCCGCGCTTCGCGACCCTGAAGGCAATTGGCTACGGCGACGGGGCGCTGGTTTCCATGGTGGTGGGGGTATCCCTGTTGATGGCTGCGATTGCCTATCCCCTGGCAGCCGGGGCGTCCTTTTTCGTTTACGACGGCGTGCGCGCCGTCACCCGCCTGCCGGTCGAAATGACGATGGAGCGCCTGGCCCTGGTCTTCACGGCGGTCACGGGGATGGCCGCCGGGTCGGCTCTTCTGGCAACACGGCGCCTGCTCCAGGCTGATCCGGCCGACAATTTCTAGGCGGGAGCGGGGAGGCATGAACAATCGCCCAATGCAGGCCCTCCGGCGGGTGGCCGGTATCGTGCCGCTGCCGGGCCGGGTGCCTTTGGCTCTCAGGAGCCTGACGGCGGACCGGGCTCGTCTTTTGCGCTCCGTGTCGGGGATTGCGTTTGCGGTGTTGCTGATGCTGTTCCAGTTCGGTGCCCAGAAGGCCTTCATCGACAGTTCACTGGAGGTGGTGCGCGCCCTGGATGCCGATCTTGTTCTGATGAATCCCCAAAAGAACCGGTTCGGGACGAAGGCGCCATTTCCCCGCGAACAACTGGTGCAGGCGGCGGCAGTGGACGGCGTGCAATCGGCCCATCCGCTTTATGCCGAGTGGTCTCGGTCAATGTGGAAGAACCCCGACACCGGCCTGTGGTTCAAGGTGCAGGTTCTGGCCTTCGACCCGGACAAGCCGGTCCTGCGCATTCCCGAGGTTGAGGCCGCCCGCCATGCCCTGAGGACCCCCGATACGGTCCTGGTCGATAGCCGTGGCCGCCGCTTCCTCGGCTTTCCCGGCGCCGGGGGCGGAAGCGAGTTGTCGTTGCGACGGGTCCGCGTCATCGGGACCTTTCCCCTTGGTCCGGACTTTCTGATCGACGGCACCGTCATCATGAGTGACCGGACGTTTCTGAACACCTTTCTGCCCAGCGGCGGCGTGACGGCGGCTGGATCGCGTCCGTCAAAGGTGGAATTCGGCCTGATCAAGCTGGCCGCCGATGCGGACTTGGAAACGGTCAGGGCCCGCCTGCGCGCGGCCCTGCCAAACACCGTGAACATCCTGACCAAGGGTGAACTCGAAGCCATCGAACAAGCCTATCAGTCCCGCATGGCCCCTGTCGGACCGGTCTTCAATATCGGCGTGGTGATCGGGTTCCTGGTCGGCATGTTGATCGCCTACCAGATTCTCTATGCCGATTTGTCCGATCAACTTGGTCAGTACGCCACGCTCAAGGCGATGGGCTACTCCAATGGCTTCCTCGTTCGCACCGTGGTCGAGCAATCGCTGGCCTATGGGGTGGTGGGATACGTGCCGGCCTGGATTCTGGCCAATGCGCTGTTCTGGGTGGTGGCGTGGGTCACTCTCCTGCCCCTGGGGATCAGCCTTCACCTGACTCTGCTTACCCTGGCCCTGACGCTGCTCATGTGCGGAGTTTCCGGTCTGATTGCCGTGCGCCGCATCTTGCGCACCGACCCTGCGGAGGTATTTTGATGTCATCCTCAGCCGCATCCGCCCCATGGGCGGTCCGTGTTGACAACGTCAATCATCATTTCGGTGACGGCGAAACCCGCACGCAGGTCTTGTTCGACAACACCCTGCATGTCGAGGCCGGCAAACTGGTCATCATGACGGGGCCGTCCGGATCGGGAAAGAGCACGCTGCTGACCCTGATCGGGGCATTGCGCACCGTCCAGGAAGGGGAACTGACCCTGCTGGGGCGCTCGCTGCACGGGCTGGGGCCGAAAGACCTGATGATGGTGCGGCGCGGGATTGGCTTCATCTTCCAAATGCACAACCTGTTTGATGCCCTGTCCGCCTACGAGAACGTGCGCATGGCCATGGAACTGGTCGGCACCCCGCCCGGCGAAATGCGCAAACGCGGGACGGAAATCCTGGAGCGCCTGGGGCTGGGGCAGCGCATGGATTACAAGCCCAAGGCCCTGTCCGGCGGTCAGCGCCAGCGCGTGGCGGTGGCACGCGCCCTGGTCAACCGTCCCAAGCTGATCCTGGCCGACGAGCCGACGGCAGCTCTGGACAAGGACAGCAGCCACATCGTCATGGGTTTGCTGCGCGAACTGGCCGACGAGGGCAGCACCATCCTGATGGTCACCCACGACAACCGCATCCTGGATGCCGCCGACCGTATCGTCAGCATGGTCGATGGGCGCATTTCCTCGGACGTGGACCTGCGGGAGTCGTTGGTTATCTGCGAATTCCTGCACTCCATAGAGATGTTCCGCCATCTCACCGGCGCCGAGGTGACTTTCGTCGCCGAACGCATGCGCCAGCGCCGCTGTGCGGCCGGGCAGCCGATTGTCCGCGTCGGCGAGGAGGGCAAGGAGTTCTTTCTGATCCGTTCCGGCCGCGTTTCGGTGGACCTGTCCGACAAGGGACTGCCGCCCGTGGCCCTGGGTCAGGGCGACTTCTTCGGGGAACGCGCGCTCATCACCGGGGACCACCGGGCGGCCACCGTGACCGCCGAGGAGGACTGCCTGCTCTACGTTCTCGACGAAGCCGCGTTTCAGGCCGCCATCCAGAAAAGCCCGAAGTTCCATGACCAGTTGCTGCAGATCTATTTCCAGCGCCAGTGACGCCGCTGACGGCGTCTGCGCAGCACGCATTATCGCGCCACCGAAATCCTCTGCGAATTCGCCATGTATCGCTGGCGCCACTTGCATCTCGGGCTCGTTGTATTTCACAGGGCGGCTGCGAAATCGCAAGGACAGCCCCCGCCAGCGAACCTACGCTTTCATCGGAAATGAAAGCGGACAAGGTGCCATGCAGGATACACTGAAGAGAGCACTCGACGAGGCGCTTGATGACGAATACAAGGCGATGGCTACCTACGAGGCCGCCATTGCGGCCTTCGGGCCCATCCGGCCGTTCATTAACATCGTGGAGGCGGAGCGGCGGCACGCCAGCGCGCTGCTGGACCTCTACGAGACCTACGGCCTGGAGCCCCAGCCCAATCGCTGGCGCGGCAGCGTGCCGAGGCCAGCCGACGTCGCTTTGGCCTGCAAGGCCGCCGTCCAGGCCGAGGTGGAGAACGCCGAGATGTACGAGCGCCTGATCGCCGCGGTCGGGCAGGAGGACGTCAAGGCAGTCTTCCGCGCCCTGCGCGCCGCCTCTCAGCAAAACCACCTCAACGCCTTCCGCCGCTGCGTCCAGCGCGAGGCGGCGTAGGGCGCGTGGGCGAACCGCGAAGAACAACAGCCCCGGAGCGCACGCGCCGGGGCCGTTTCTTCTTTTTGGGGCGCCCGGCCCGTTGTCGAGTTCCTTGAGAGGGGGCCAGACAGCGACCCGCTGGGGGAAGTGATCTCCTTCGTCGCTCAACGGCTGATGGAATACGACGTTGAGGCCGTCTGCAACGCCAAGCCCCACGAACGCAGCGCTGAGCGCGCCAACTCCCGCAACGGATACCGCGACCGCCTGTGGCAGACCCGCGCCGGCGGGGTTGAGTTAAAGATCCCCAAGCTGCGCCAGGGCAGCTACTTCCCCGCCTTCCTGGACCCCCGGCGCACGGGGAGACGGCACTGACCGCCATCATGCAGGAGGCCTACGTTCATTGCGTCTCGATCCGCGTCGTCGATCACCTGGTTAAGGCCATGGGCATGACCGGCATCTCCAAGAGTCAGATCTCGCGCCTACGCGAGAGATAGACGACAAGGTCAACGCCTTCGTCGACCGTCCCATCGAGGGCGACTGGCCCACCTGTGGGTCGACGCCACCTACGTGAAGGCGTGCGAGGCCGCGCGTATAGTTTCGGTGGCGGTGATAATCGCCGTCGGCGTCCGAGACACCAGCTTGACGCCGCCCTCCTCAGGGAAAGCTGCGTCTAAAGGCTGCGCCCACCAAATTCTTAAAGCGCACCAACGCTTTAGCAAAGGCCCGGTCCAGTGACCGGGCCTTTCGCTATTGCGGTCCCCTGGAAATCCCATGACGGGATAATAGGTTGCGCGAGCCTCAGCGGCGCGGGCACGGGGTTCTGCTATGCCTTCCCCGGACCGTCAGGTGATGCCGGCCATCGGCGGCTGCCTCGCTGGTAGCGGAATGTGCATTGCAACCGTGACTGCTGAAAAAGAAGATTGCGCGGAGAAAGGGCCCTGGCGACTGCCAGGGCCCTTTTCCTCACGCGTGCTCGCGCCGCATCTCGGCGTGCTCGGCCGGGTTGCGGCACGTCGCCCAGAAATCAATAGCGCTTGTAGGGAAGGAACTTGCCGGACATGGTGATCTTGACGCGGTCGCCCTTGGGGTCGGGCTGGCGGTCCATGTCCATTTCAAAGTCGATGGCCGACATGATGCCGTCGCCGAACTCCTCCTGGATCAGTTCCTTCCAGGTCGTGCCGTAAACGGAAATCAGTTCGTAGAAGCGGTAGATCAAGGGATCGGTCGGCACGGCGGTCGGCAGCGACCCTCGATAGGGAACTTCTGCCAGGACCAGGGCGGCCTCCTTGGGCAGCCCAAGAACATCGGCGGCCTTGGCCGCTTCTTCGGCGGTCAGGCTCATTTGGCCGAGAAGCGCCGCTGTGATGTAGATCGGCGAGGTGTCGCCGCTGATCTTGGCGCAAATGTCCTTCCACGACAGGCCGCTCTGGCGTTTGGCAGCGCGGACCATATCGGTGACGGCATCGCGGTTCAGGGTGATCGGGGTGCTGGCGTTCATCTGGTCATCCTTTCGCGGAAGAGGTCGGGGCCTTGCTGGCAGAGGTGGCGGTGGCGGGAGAGACGGGAGAGACGGGAGAGACGGGGCGGGGCGTTCCCTGGGTCGGGAACTGGACGACTGTTGGCTTTGCATCATCGCCATCCGGATTGACCGTGCCCGCCAGATCCTTCGACCGCTTGGCCAGGAACTCCACCAAGTGATTGCGGATGGGGTAGTAGTTGGGGTCGTGAATGATGGTCGTGCGCTGGCGCGGCCGGGGGATGTCGATGCTGACCGCTTCGGCCACGCGGGCGAGCGGTCCGTTGGTCATCAACAGGATGCGGTCGGCCAGGAGAATGGCCTCGTCGACATCGTGCGTGATCATGAAAACGGTTTGGTCGGTGCCGCTCCAGATCCGCAGAAGTTCTTCCTGGATGACCCCACGTGTCAGGGCATCGAGTGCGCCGAACGGCTCGTCGAGCAACAGAAGCTTCGGCTGGATGGCAAAGGCGCGGGCGATGCTCACGCGCTGGCGCATCCCGCCCGACAACTGGTGCGGCTTGCGGTGCTCCGCCCCACCGGTCAGGCCAACCATTTCCAGGTACTTGTAACTGTGTTCCGTGATCTTGTTGCGCGACCAGTTCGGCCAGCGCGCCTTCACCGCGAAGGTGACGTTCTTGAGGGCCGACAGCCACGGCAACAGGCTGTAATTTTGAAACACGACGCCGCGGTCCAGGCTTGGACCGGCAACCTCATGGCCGTCCATGATGACGGCGCCGCCGGTCGCGGTATCGAGGCCCGCCAGGACGTTCAGGATGGTTGACTTGCCACAGCCCGAATGCCCGATGATGCAGACGAACTCGCCCTTCTGGATGTGCAGGTTGACGTCGCGGAACACGGTCAGCGGTTCGCCCTGGGGCGACGGGTATGTCTTGCTGAGGCCTTGGACCTCTAGGAACGGTCTGGTCATGATCTAGGTCTCCTCAGTCCGCGTAGCTGACCATGCGCTGCACGCGCGCCAGGGCCAGGTCGAGCAACATTCCGACCACGCCGATCAAGAGGATCGAGAAGATCACGCTGGTCAGATCCAGATTGTTCCACTCGTTCCAGACGTAGTAGCCAATGCCGGTCCCGCCCACGAGCATCTCCGCGGCGACGATGACCAGCCAGGCGATGCCGATGGAGATGCGCATACCGGTCAGAATGGTCGGCGCGGCGGCGGGCAGGATGACCATCACGGCCGTGCGCAGGTGGCCCAACTCGTGAGTCCGGGCGACGTTGACCCAGTCCTTGCGCACTCCGGCCACGCCGAACGCCGTGTTGATGAGCATCGGCCATATGGAGCAGATGAAGATCACGAAGATGGCGGATGCCTCGCTGTCCTGGATGACGAACAGGGCAAGCGGCATCCAGGCCAGCGGCGAGATCGGCTTGAGCACCTGGATGAACGGGTCGAGCGCCCTGTACATCAGCGGCGACATGCCGATGACAAAGCCGACCGGAATGGCGACCGCGGCGGCGGCGAGGTATCCGATCAGCACGCGTTGCAGGGAATAACCGATCTGGATGCCGATGCCCTTGTCGTTGGGGCCGGCGTCGTAGAACGGGTTGCTCAGTTCGGCCCAGGCGTGCGCGATGATCTTTGAGGGCGGCGGGACGGCGGCCTCCTCGGAGGCCGCCCCCATGAGCATTTCGTACTCGGTCATTTCCCCGGCTGCGGCAGGCGCGTTGTGCGACGCCTCCCACAGGCCGAGGGTCAGCGCCAGGAAGACCCCCGAAAGGATCAAGGCGCGGACGCGGAGGGGGAGCGTCATGGCGTCAGGCTCCTCGACGGATGGCGAAGCTGTCGACGTAGGCCTCGGGCTGGTGCGGATCGAAGGTCTTGCCCATGATGGTGTAGCTTTTGTAGGTCTCGGCCGGGGCTTCGTAGCCCAGGTCCTTCATGACCTTGCGGGCGTCCGAGGCAAGGTAGACCTCTTCGGCGACCTTCTTGTAATCGACGTCGCCCTCGATGTAGCCCCAGCGCTTCATCTGGGTGAGGATCCACACGCCCATGGAATGCCAGGGGAACGGGTCGAAGTCGATGCGGTCGGGGACATCCTGGATGCTGCCAAGGCCATCGGCAAAGCGGCCGGTCAGAACCTGTTCAATGACCGGGACCGGCTGGTTCAGGTAGTTGGCGGGTGCGATGGCGCTCGAGATCTCCTTGCGGTTGGCCGGGTCCGCCGCGTAGTGGGTGGCGTCGATGATGGATTTCAGCAGGGCGCCGTAGGTGTTGGGCATCTCGTTGGCGAACTTGGCCGAACAGGCAAAGGCGCAGCACGGATGACCTTCCCAGATGTCCTTGGTCAGCGTGTGGATGAAGCCGACCTTTTCCCACACGGCGCGCTGGTTGAACGGGTCGGGCGACAGGTATCCGTCGAGGTTGCCGGCCTTGAGGTTGGCGACCATTTCCGGCGGCGGTACGACACGGATCTGAATGTCCTTGTCGGGATCCAGGCCGTGCTCGGCGACGTAGTAGCGCAGCAGGAAATTGTGCATCGAGAAGTCGAACGGCACGCCGAACTTGAAGCCCTTCCACTGCTTGGGATCGCGCTTGTCCATGTGATCGACGTGCAGGACGATGGCCTGGCCGTTGATGTTTTCAACCGCCGGCATGATGAAAGGCTCGGCGGTCGATCCGGTGCCCAGGGTGATGGCCAGCGGCATCGGGGTCAGCATGTGGGCGGCGTCGTACTCTTTGTTCAGCGACTTGTCGCGCGCAACCGCCCAACCGGCCGTCTTGATCAGGCTGACGTCCAGGCCATAGCGCTCATAAAAGCCCATCGGATGGGCCATGATGATCGGGGTCGCACAGGTGATCGGCACGAAGCCGACGTTGAGCTTGCTCTTTTCCGGGGCGCCGAGGTTGTCCTTGATGGCAGCCTTGGCGGCATCCAGCGGAAAGACCGAGGCCACGGCGGCAGCCAATCCGCCGGCCCCGGCCAGCTTGGCGAAGCCGCGCCGCGAAAACTCGTCCTGCCCAAAGATGGAGCGCACGACGGCGCTTTCTATGGCGCGGTCCATGACGTCTTCGCTGGATGCCAGGGCCGGCGCCGTGTCGGCGTGGTCGTGGTGATGCCCCGTGGCGCAGGAGGAACACCCACAGCCTTTGGAGTGTCGCAGGTCGGTGTCGGAAGCGAACGGGTCGCCCAGGCTCTTGAAGGTCATGCCGCACCTCTTTCGATGTTCCGTATGCCCCGGTGACGGGGCCGCAGGCTGTGCTTGGCAAGCGCCATGCCAAGTCCCTGCGGGTGGCAAATGCGCCATCAGCCTGCGCTGCATGCAGGGCAGAATTTACGACATTTCGTTATTGACGATATTTCGTGTTTTAAATTACGATTTCTCGTCATTGGCCAGGGGAGGGAGCGATGGACCATCTGCAGGCCGACCTGCCTTTGCTGGCAGCCGCATTTTTGTCCGCTCCCGATGCCGCGCTGATCGTTGCCCCGCACGACGACCGCATCCTGGCCGCCAATGTCGCTGCCTCGGCCCTTCTGGGATATCGGCAGGAGGCGTTGTCCGGCCATGCCATGACGCGGCTGCATCCCGATCAGATGGCCGCCCTGATTGTTTTCACTGATGCCGCACTGACCACCGGACAGGCCAGCACCCGTGCCCTGATCCCGGTCCACGGCACCGGCCGGGATCTGCAACTGGAGTACGTTGGGAGCCGCATCATGCGCGCCGACGGACCGCCGTTGCTGCTGGTCACGCTTATCGATCTGGAGGCCCGCGAGCGCCGCGAAGTGGACGCTGATGCTGATGCCTACGTGCGCGGCGGCATGGCGGAATGGCGCCGCGTGCAGCGGTTCTTCCGAGAAATGGAGCAGGAGAACCAACTCATTCTGCATGCCGCCGGCGAAGGTATTTACGGGGTCGATACCGACGGGCGCACAACCTTCGTCAATCCGGCCGCTGAGCGGATGCTCGGCTGGCCGGCGAAGGACCTGGTAGGCCGGGACGCTCACGAAATGTTCCATCACCACCACCTCGACGGCACCCGCTACCGGGCCGAGGATTGCCCGATTTTCGCAGCGTTTCATGATGGGGAGGTTCACCAGGTCGAAGATGAGGTGTTCTGGCGCCAGGACGGCCGTCCCATCCGCGTCGACTACACCAGCACCCCCATTCGCGACCACGGCACGCTGATTGGGGCCGTGGTGGTCTTCCGGGATGTCACCCATCGGCGCGAGGCAGAGGAAAAGCTGCGCGCCGCCCTGGCCGAAGTGGGCCGTCTGCGCGAACGGCTGGAACTGGAAAACGCCTATCTTCAGGAAGAAATCCGCAGCGAGAACAATCACCACGAAATCATCGGCCGCAGTGCCGCCATCCTGTCGCTGCTCGATCAGATCGCGGTGGTCGCACCGACGGACGCCAGTGTTCTGATCACCGGGGAGTCCGGCACCGGCAAGGAGTTGATCGCACGGGCCATCCACGATGCCAGCCCCCGCCGAGGGCGCCCCCTCATCCGTGTCAACTGCGCGGCCATTCCGCGCGAACTGTTTGAAAGCGAGTTCTTCGGCCATGTGCGCGGCGCCTTCACAGGTGCGGTGCGCGATCGCGTCGGGCGGTTTGAACTCGCCGACGGCGGCACTCTGTTCCTGGACGAGGTCGGGGAAATCCCGCTCGAACTTCAAGGCAAGCTGCTGCGGGTCATTCAGGAACGGATGTTTGAGCGCGTCGGGCAGGAAACGACGCGTCAGGTCAATGTGCGCATTATCGCGGCGACCAACCGTCGGCTGCGCGAGGCGGCCGAGGCAGGGCGCTTCCGCGAAGACCTCTACTTCCGTCTCAACGTGTTCCCGATTGAATCGGTGCCCCTGCGTCAGCGGCGGGAGGACATACCCCTTCTTGCCGCGCGCTTCGTGACGCGGGCCTGCCGTAACCTCAACATTCCCGAGCCGACCCTGACCCAGGGCCACGCGCGGCAACTCGCCGCCTACGACTGGCCGGGAAATGTGCGCGAGCTTGAAAACGTCATCGAGCGCGCCGTCATTCTGGCCCGCCACGGCAAACTGCACATCGAACTACCCGACCACGACGCGGAGGACCTGATGGACCTCGTTGACGTCCAAGACCAGGCATCCGGTTCGGCCTTGTCAGCGACCAAGCTGCTGACCGTTGACGACATTCGCCGCCTGGAGCGAAGCAACATCATTGCGGCCCTGGAGCTGGCGGGGGGCAAAGTGTCCGGCCCCGAGGGCGCTGCCGCGCTTTTGCACATGAAACCGACCACTCTCGCCTCACGCCTAAAAGCGCTGGGGGTGCGATAGTGAACTGAACCGCCCGTCTGCGCTGGTTTTACACGCTGCTGGTGCCTGCTGAGCGCGTCTGACCTCTCCCGGCTCCCAGGACCGCGAAATGCCGTTGAGCGTCGTTTATAGTGCCGCGACCGAAGGCGATCCGGGCTACTATTCCAGCGCCGGTTTCAACCCGGTCACCGAAACCTTGGCGCTGGCGCCCTTCACGCTGAACCACGCGGAGGGCTGGTTGGAAAAGTCGCTGACCGACGCGGAGCTGACGCCGCCGAAACTCTCCTCCGGCTGCCTCGCGGCGCTGGACAATCCTGCGTTCTGGTAAGGAACCGCTGCCATGGCCGTTGACGACTCTGCATTCCGTCCCGGTAGCGCAAAAGCCGGAGAGGCTCCGACGCCGCTTGAGACACTCGGGTGGGGCCCCTTCTTCGCGCAGCAGATCGACGTCGAGGCGCTGACCGAAACGCCGCCGGTGCGGGTCGTCGCGGTGCATCGCGGCGGCCTGCATGTCGTCGGCGATGGCATCGACGACCTTCTCCCACCGCGCGCTGATGTGACCGTCGGCGACTGGCTGCTGCTGGATCGCGCCCTGCCGGCGTCCAGTCGTCTCCTGTCCCGGAAAAGCGTCGTCAAGCGCCGCGCAGCAGGCACCGAGCGGCAGGTGCAATTGATGGCCGCGAACATCGACACCACCTTCATCGTCACGTCCTGCAACCAGGACTTCAACGTCGCCCGGTTGGAGCGCTACGTCGCGCTCGCGTTCGAGGCGGAGATCACACCGGTCATCGTCCTGACGAAAGCCGACATGGTGGCAGACCCCCAAACCTACATCGATGCGGCCCGTGGGGTCTCGGACCGGGTCCAGGTGATTGCCCTCGACGCGCGCGGCGATCAACCGGTCCAGGCGTTGGCGGAGTGGTGCAAGCCGGGCCGGACCGTCGCGTTCCTCGGGTCCTCGGGCGTGGGGAAGTCCACGCTGACCAACGCCCTCGCCGGAAACCAGGCCATCGCGACGCAGGCCATCCGGGAAGGCGACGCCAGAGGGCGGCATACGACGACCCGCCGCGAGCTTCACTTGATGCCGGGAGGCTGCGTCGTCCTGGACACCCCCGGCATGCGCGAACTGCAAATGGCCGACACTGCCTCGGGCATCGCCAACGTCTTCGAGGACCTGCAGGCGTTGGCGTCCCAGTGCCGCTTCAGGGATTGCCGGCACGAGACAGAGCCCGGCTGTGCGGTCCGCAAGGCGATCAGGGATGGGCAGAGCGACCCGGCGCGCCTTCTCCGCTGGCGAAAGCTTCTGACCGAGGAGGCTTTCAATTCTGCCGGCCTCGCCCAACGTCGCACGAAAGACCGTGCCTTCGGAAAAATGGTTCGCCGCGTGATGAAAGAGGCAAAGTCGCCCCGACAGCGCTGACCAGGCCCGTCTCGGGTGGTCAGGGCCCGCTGATGGCCAGCAGATTGTCGCGCACCATGGTGACATGATCCGGGTCCGCGAAAGCGCCATCATCGACGCCCCGCTGCCCGAAGTCTGGCGCCTGCTGCGCGACTTCAACAGCCACGACCGCTGGCATCCGGTGATGGTCAGCAGCCGTATCGAGCAGGGCAGGGCCAGCGAACCCTCGCCGTCGTCCAGGACGGTGGCGGCTTCGAGGCCGGGGTCGAGGTCGACCCCGCCGCCGACATCACCCTCGGGCTGACCCTTCCCGAGGAACGGACGTCTCCCGGAAGCGTAGACAGAGCAGGGCGCCGGCAAGTGGCGTCCGAGCACCTGTCCGGCGGGAGGTGGACCATGACGGACGACAGGAACACCGAGGTCCTGGAGCACGGCGACATCTTCTTTCTGTACCGTCCGACGGTCGACGAGGATGACCCGTCCGGGCTGCCCGACGTGCAGCGCTTCTTCGTGGTGTTGCGACCGCAGGGCGGCGGCAAGGTGCGGCTGCTGGTGATCGGCCGCAAGCGGTTGCCCGACATCGGCGCCCACGAACGCAACTGGGGCTTCGTGGACATGGTGGCCGACAGTGCCGCCCGGCTGGAGGAGGAACTGCGCGAGGATCGCTACCGGACCAAGACGCGCGGCACCCAGCGCCAACCCGCCGCCCGCCCGGCCGGGGAAGGGGTCTATGTCATCACCCTGGAGGACGGCCAGATGCACCTGTCCTACGAACTGGAACTGCCCGACAAGCCGGGCGAGGTGCAGGACGCCCTGCGCATCGCGCCCAAGGGCAGTTTCGCCCTGTCGGTCAAGAACCCCGAGGCCGGGCAGCCCCGGAACGCCGGCCTTGAGGCCCAGGACAAGGCCGACTACCCCGACACGCTGCAGGAGGTGTTCCGCGGCCGCCGCTTCGCCCGCGAGGATGTGCGCCTGCTCGATTACGAGGGCGCCGAGGTGCTGCTGGTCGGCGCCCGCACCAACCCCGAGGCGGAGTACGGCGTGGACCTGGACGCCAAGGACGAGGACTACGAACACTCCGACACCATCCGCCGCCTGCGCATGGTCAAGTCCCGTCATCCGGTCGAACCCCTGTTCGAGGGAAAATGGGGCTGACGCCATGGCCAAAAACCCGATCCCCTTCACCAATTACGGCGTGTCGACCGGCCTTCAGGCCCAGGGCGCGATGCCCGAATGGGTCGCGGCGGTACACCGTTTCTTCGACAGCTATCGCTCCGGCGACGAGTACGAGATGGATGCCATCACCCACGTCATGGCCTGCGCGGCCCACTTTCCGGGGCGGCTGCTGCGCCACGACGGCTGAAAAAGGGAGCCTTCGCCATGCAGCAAGCCACCCGGGACGCCAGAGCCGCCATGGTCCGGCGGCAGATCGCCGGACGGGGAATTGCCGCCGGCGAAGTGCTCGATGCCGTGGGGCGCGTGCCCCGCGAACGCTTCGTGCCCGAGGCCATGCAGGAGTTCGCCTACGAGGACTCGCCGCTGCCGATCGGCCACGGGCAGACCATATCGCAGCCCTACATCGTCGCCCTGATGGTCGAACACCTGAACCTCAAGGGCGGCGAACGGGTGCTCGAGGTCGGCACCGGGGCGGGCTACGCCGCCGCCGTCCTGGCCGAGATCGCCGGCGAGGTGGTGACCATCGAGCGCCATCAGGCCCTGGCGGATCTGGCGCGCAGGAACCTTGCCGAGGCCGGCTACACCAATGTCACGGTCATTCACGGCGACGGCACGCTCGGCTGTGCGGAGCGGGCGCCGTTCGACGGCATCGTCGTCGCGGCGGGCGGCCCCCGGGTGCCCGAAAGCCTGCGCCGGCAACTGTCCATCGGCGGCCGTCTGGTCATCCCGGTCGGCGAGACGCTGCACCTGCAAACCCTGATGCGCATCACCCGCACCGGCGAGGACACCTTCGAGGAGGAGGACCTCGACGCCGTGCGCTTCGTGCCGCTGATCGGTGACGCCGGCTGGCGGGATCTGGCGGAACAGCAGGAGAAGTCCCGTCCCCTGCCTGACGCCGTGGCCGCCGCCGCCGAGCCTTTCGATGATCTGGAAACGGTCGATCTCGCCGCCCTGCTTGACCGCATCGGCGACGCCAAGGTGGTCCTGATCGGCGAGGCCAGCCACGGGACGTCGGAGTTCTACGCCCTGCGCGCCCGCATCACCCGCGACCTGATCGAGCGCAAGGGGTTCTCCTTCGTCGCCGCCGAGGCCGACTGGCCCGACGCCGCGCGCATCGACGCCTGGGTCCGCGACCGGCCGGGCGCCGATCCCCGCGCTTGGCAGGCCTTCGCCCGTTTTCCGACCTGGATGTGGCGCAATGCCGAAACCCGGACCTTCGTCGACTGGCTGCACGGCTGGAACAAGGACCGGCCGGCCAAGGAGCGCGTCGGCTTTCACGGCCTGGACATGTACAGCATGTACACCTCGATCGGCGCGGTCCTCGACTATCTGGACGACACCGACCCCGAGGCCGCCGCCGTCGCCCGCGAGCGCTACGGCTGCCTGACCCCGTGGCAGCACGAGCCGCAGGTCTATGGCCGCGCGGCCATCACCAGCGGCTTTGCGCGCTGCCGCGAGGGCGTGGCCCTGATGCTGCGCGACATGCTCGACAAGCGGATGCGCGACGGCGCGGCCCAGCCGAGTGACGGCGAACGGCTGTTCGATGCCGAGATGAACGCCCGCCTGGTGGCCAGTGCCGAGGAATACTACCGCGTCATGTACCGTGGCGGGGCCGAAAGCTGGAACCTGCGCGACAGCCACATGTTCGAGATCCTGAACCAGCTGCTCGACTTCCGGGGCGAGGGCGCCAAGGCCGTCGTGTGGGCCCACAATTCCCATATCGGCGACGCGGCGGCGACCGAAATGGCCCTGCGCGGCGAGCACAACATCGGGCGCCTGTGCCGCGACCGCTTCGGGCAGGGCTCATACCACATCGGGTTCGGCACCCACTCCGGCACCGTGGCCGCCGCCACCGACTGGGACGGTCCCATGGAGATCAAGACGGTGCGGCCGTCCCACGAACGCAGCATCGAGCGCGTCTGCCACGACGCCTCCGGCAAGATCGGCCCCAACTTCCTGCTGCCGGTCCGCGACGCCCCGGCCCCCCTGCGCCGGAGGCTGACCGAGCCCCTGCTGCAGCGTGCCATCGGGGTGATCTACCGGCCGCAGACCGAGCTTGCCAGCCACTACTTCGAAACCGTGCTCAGCCGACAGTTCGACGAATACATCTGGTTCGACACCTCAACCGCCGTGACAGCCCTGCGGGCGGCGGATCTTGGCGGGATGCCCGACACTTATCCGTTCGGCTTGTAGGGCTACCGGCCCACGATGCCGAAACCCAGGCCGTGGCCGCTGGCGACGTCCTGCTTGAGGGAGGCCCGCAGGGCGTCATATTCGCGCTGCACCTCGGGCGTGACGGACGCGCGCGAGGCCTTGAGGGCGTCCTCGAAGTGCGCCGCCGTGACCGTGGGAGTGTCGGGTGCCTGGCGCAGGGCCATCAGGCCGGCGCGCCGCACGAGGTCCTCCAGGTCGGCCCCGGTATAGCCTTCGGTCCGCTCGGCGATGCTGTCCAGCGCCACGTCGGCGTCCAGCGGCATGGTGCCGGTGTGGATGCCCAGGATGTGGCGGCGGCCGTCGCTGTCGGGCACCGGGACATAGACCAGTTCATCGAACCGCCCCGGCCTCAGAAGCGCGGGGTCGAGCAGGGCCGGGCGGTTGGTCGCCCCGATCACCACCACGCCCTGAAGATCCTCCAGGCCGTCCATCTCGGACAGGATGGTGTTCACCACCCGCTCGGTGACCGCCGGTTCGCCCATGCCGCCGCCGCGCGCCGGGGCGAGGCTGTCGATCTCGTCGATGAAGATGACGGTGGGGGCGACCAGCCGGGCACGCTTGAACAGGCGCGACACCTGCTGTTCGCTCTCGCCGTACCACTTCGACAACAGGTCCGACGACTTGGTGGAGATGAAGTTGGCGTTGGCTTCGCGCGCCACCGCCTTGGCGAGCAACGTCTTGCCGGTGCCGGGCGGGCCATAGAGCAGGAACCCCTTGGCCGGCCGGATGCCCAGGCGGCTGAACGCCTCGGGCGACTTGAGCGGCAGTTCGATGCCTTCGGTGAGTTGGCGGCGCACCTCGGTCAGGCCGCCGATGTCGTCCCAGCTCACGTTGGGCACCTGGATCATGATCTCGCGCAGGGCGCTGGGCTGCACCCGTTTGAGCGCCCCCTGGAAGTCGTCGCCGCGCACCACCAGACGATCAAGCTGTTCGGGCGGAATGCCGCCCTTGAGGTTGATGTCGGGCAGCAGGCGCCGCAACGTCTCCATCGCGGCCTCGCGGCACAGGGCATGGAGGTCGGCGCCGACGAAGCCGTAGGTGCGGGCGACGATGTCCTCGATGTTGACGTCGTCGGCCAAGGGCATCCCACGGGTGTGGATGGACAGGATTTCGCGGCGGCCCTTCACGTCGGGCACGCCGACCACCACCTCGCGGTCGAACCGGCCGGGCCGGCGCAGGGCCTCGTCGATGGCATCGATGCGGTTGGTGGCGCCGATGACGACGACGTTCTGGCGCGGTTCCAGGCCGTCCATCAGGGTCAGAAGCTGGGCCACCACCCGCCGGTCGACCTCGCTGGTCGCCTGCTCGCGCTTGGCGGCAATGGAGTCCAGTTCGTCGATGAAGATGATCGCCGGGGAACTTTGCTGGGCTTCCTGGAACAGGTCGCGCAGACGCTGCTCGGACTCGCCGTGCATCTTGCCCATGATCTCCGGGCCGGCGATGTGCAGGAAGCGGGCCTCGGCCTCGTTGGCGACGGCCTTGGCGATCAGCGTTTTGCCGGTGCCGGGCGGGCCGTGCATGATGATGCCCTTGGGCGGCTCGATGCCCAGGCGCTGGAACAGTTCGGGATGGCGCAACGGCAGCTCGACCATCTCGCGCACCTGGTCGAGCACGCCGCCGATACCGCCGATATCGTCGTAGGTCACCTCCGTCATGCGGGATTCGCGCGGCTCGACGTACTGCGGCAGCAGGTTGATTTCCGTGTCGGCGGTGATTTCGACCACGCCCTTGGGCTGGGTGGACACCACCAGCAGGCGGATCTCGGCCAAGCCATAGGCGCGGGCCTCGAACAGGCGGCGGAAGTGCTCCTCGGGGTAATGTCCGTGGTCCATGTCGGGCGACCGCTGGTAGACCGACGTCGAGACGATGTCCCCGGCCACCATCGGGCGGCCCCGGAACGTGCCCTTCAGCGCGTCGCCCGAGCCCTGGAGCTGCAGGTTCTTCATGGCCGGCGCGATGGTCACCCGGCGGGCCGGCTTGGGCGAGGCCTTGCGCACCTCGGCCACGTCGCCGCTGCCGACCCCGGCGTTGGCGCGCTGCAGGCCGTCGAGGCGGATGATGTCCAGGCCCTCGTCCTCGGGATAAGGCGGCACGGCGATGGCCGCCGTGGTCCGGTGGCCGACGATCTCGAGCGCATCGCCATAGTGCGCCCCCATCCGATCGAGCAACGGGCGGCCGATGCGCGCCGCGCCTTTTCCTACGTCTTCGGGCCGTGCCGTGGCCACCTGGACCAGGATGATTTCGTCTTCCGCCATCGCCTGAGCTCCCTGTTCGGCCGATTGCCTGACAGCAACGCAGCAGGAGGCCCTTGCGTGCCACGCATGGAGGAACCCATGGAACCCCGCATTGGTCCGCTGTCGCGGATGGCTGCCGCCAGCCTGGAGTGAACTCCAGACCTCCTTGTTTTCTTGAAGAGAAAAATGGGGTTTTCTGCTTGCCCCAAGCGGTTTTGGGCGGCAGCCCAAACTGCGCGAGAGCAGGCTTCGCCGGTCAGATCTTCGCCCGGCGCATCATCTGGGCGTTGATGGCCACCACCATGGTGCTGGCGGTCATGAACAGGGCGCCGACGGCCGGTGACAGGATGATGCCCCACGGCGCCAGCACACCGGCCGCCGCTGGCAGAGCGAACACGTTGTAGCCGGCGGCCAGCCACAGGTTCTGCACCATCTTGCGGCGGTTCAGGCGGCTCAGGCGGAAGACGCGCACCACGTCGAGCGGGCGGCTGTTGACCAGGATGATGCCGGCCGACTGTACCGCGACATCCGTCCCGCTGCCGATGGCGATGCCGACATCCGCCCGGCTCAGGGCGGGGGCGTCGTTGATGCCGTCGCCGACCATGGCGACACGGCGGCCCTGGTCCTGAAGATCGCGGATCCGGTCGTCCTTGTGCTCGGGCAGGACGCCGGCGAACCATTCCTCGATGCCCAGATCCTTGGCGACGGCGCGCGCCACGCCTTCGCTGTCGCCCGTCATCATCACCACATGCAGGTCCCTCTCGCGCAACAGGCGGACCGCCTCGCGGCTGTCCTCGCGCGGGCGGTCGGCCAGGGCGAAGGCCGCGACCACGCTGCCGCCGCGCACCAGGCTGACCACCGTGTGCCCCTGGCCGCCCTGGTCCTCGGCGAATGCGCTCACGTCAGGCCCCGGCCGCACGTCCATTCCATCGAGCATGTTGGGGCCGCCGACATGCCATTCCTCGTCCTCGACAACGGCCCGCACGCCGCGCCCCTTGCTGGCCTGGAAGTCCGAGGCCGTGGGCACGTCCAGGCCCCGTTCCTCCGCCGCCCGGCGCAGGGCGCGGGCGATCATGTGCTCGGAATCCCCTTCGACGGCGGCCGCCACGGCCAGCGCCCGATCCTGGTCGGTGCCTTCCGCGACCACGGACTCCACCAGCGACTGAACGCCCTCGGTCAGGGTGCCCGTCTTGTCGAACACCACGGTGTCGATGTCCCGCGCGTTCTCCAGGGCCATGCGGTCGCGCACCAGGATGCCGCCGCGCGCCCCCATGGCCGTGGTGTTGGCCAGTACCAAGGGAACCGCAAGGCCCAGGGCATGGGGGCAGGCGATGACCAGAACCGTGGCCACCCGGCGCACGATGGAGATATCCCACCCCAGGACGAACCACCATGCCACGGCGGTCAGCACGGCGACCCCCAGCGCGATGTAGAACAGCGCCCCGGCCGCGCGGTCGGCCAGCATCTGACCGCGCGACTTGCCCTTCTGGGCGTCCTCGACCAGCTTCATGATGCCGGCCAGGGTGGTTTCCTCGCCGACCGCGGAGACTTCCACGCGCAGACTGCCGTCGCCGTTGATGGTGCCGCCGACCACCTTGTCGCCCGGCGCCTTGGCCACCGGCTTGGACTCGCCGGTGATCATCGCCTCGTTGACCTCGGACTCGCCGTCCTTGACGGTGCCGTCCACCGGGACGCTGGCGCCCGGACGCACCAGCACCACCTCGCCCTCGGCAAGGTCGGTCACCGGCACCTCTTCGGTCTTGCCGTCGTCGGTCAGGCGCTCGGCGGTGTCGGGCAGGAGCTGGGCCAGCTCATCGAGCGCCCCGGACGCCTGGCGGACGCTGCGCATTTCCACCCAGTGCCCGAGCAGCATGACGTCGATCAGCGTCACCAGTTCCCAAAAGAACGCCTCGCCTCCGAGGATGAACACGGCGGCCATGCTGAACACGAAGGCCACGGTGATGGCCAGCGAGATCAGCGCCATCATGCCCGGCCGACGCTCGGCCAGTTCATGGCCGGCCATGCGCAGGAACGGCACGCCGCCGACGGCGAAAACGATGGTGGAGAACACCGGCCCGACCAGGTCGTCGCCGGCAAAGTCCGGCAGGGAAAAGCCCAGCCACCCTTGCAGGGTATCGCTGGTCAGCAGCACGGGAATCGACAGCGCGAGGCAGATCCAGAACCGCCGGCGGAACATCTGCTCATGACCCGAGTGGTCATGACCCGAGTGGTTATGACCGGAGCTTGAATCGCCGTGGTTCACCGGAGCCTCCGTTCCCTGCCGTTCCAAAACCTTCTGTTCAGGGAACGACTGGGCTTATTGACCCGTTGCAGTGCGTTTTCAGAGTGGTGCCTGCACAACGCCCTCCAGCCACGCCGCCGCCGAGAGTGCGCGACGGTCTTCGCCGGGAGCGGCCACCACCTGCACCCCCAGCGGCAGGCCCGACGCACCGGTCAGGCCCGGCACGTTGACGCACGGTGCGCCCAGGAACGTCCACAGCCGGTTGAAGGCCGGGTCGCCGGTCCCGTTGACGGCGGCCGGCGCAACGCCCGGGGCGCTCGGCGTGACGAGGACCGGCGTATTGGCGATGGTTTCGGCGAACGATGCCCGCAACCGGGTCAGCAGGGCGAGGTCCCCGGCGTGGGTGGTGGCCGACACGGCGCTGCCCTGGTCGAGCAGGGCCAGCAGGCGCGGGCTGAGCTGGTCGCGGTGGCAGCGCCCCTCGTGGGCCAGGGCGAGGAAGGCCTCGCGCGCCATGATGCGCTCCTGGGCGGCCGCGACGTCGGCGTAGTCCGGCGGCAGGTCGACCATGCGGACGCGGATCAGGCGCCCCAGCCGGGCGCCGAGGTCCTCGAACGCCGCCTGCATCTCGGCCTCGGCCAGCGGCCACGCCGGGGAGCGGCAAAGGCCGATCACGGGCGGGGCCGAGCGGTCGGTGGCGGCGGCGCGCAGGGGCAGGCCGCTGACCGCCTCGACATACAGGGCGGCATCCTCGACCGTGCGGGCGAACACGCCGACGGTATCCAAGGATCGGGCCAGGGTCTTGACCCCGGCCGGTTCGATGGTGCCCCAGCTCGGCTTGTAGCCGACCACGCCGCAGAACGCCGCCGGGCGGATGATCGACCCGGCCGTCTGGGTGCCCAGCGCCAGCGGCACCATGCCCGCCGCCACGGCCGCCGCCGACCCGCTGGACGACCCGCCGGGCGTGCGGTCGGCATCGTGCGGGTTGCGCGTCTTGCCGGGGTGGTAGGTGGCGAACTCGGTGGTCACCGTCTTGCCCATGACGATGCCGCCGGCCAGCCGGCCCAACGCCACCACCGCCGCGTCGAACGGCATCACGGTCCCGGCGTAGATCGGCGAGCCGCAGGTGGTGGGCAGGCTGGCCGTGGCGATGATGTCCTTCACGCCGATGGGCAGGCCGCGCAGCGGCCCCGGCCGACCGGCGGCATCGGCCGCGCGGGCCTCGGCCACCACCAGGTCGGGGTCGAGGGCTTCCCAGGCTTGCACCGCCGGTTCGCGCGCCGCGGTGCGGTCGAGGCACGAGCGGGCCAGGGCTTCGGCGGTCAGGCTGCCGTCGGACAACGCCGCGCAAGCCTCGGCGGCGGTGAGGTCACAGGGCTCGGCAAGCAGGGTCATGCGGCAGTCTCCGGTGCGCCGACCCAGTCGGCGATCAGGGCGCGGTAGATGGTCACCGCCTGGGGCAGGCGGTCGACGACGCAGTATTCATCGGTCTGGTGCGCCATGGCGGGCTCTCCGGGACCCAGGATGAGGGTCGGGATACCGCCATAGGCCGGGGTCAGCACCGAGGCGTCGGTGAAGTAGGTCGCCGTGCGCGGCTCCACCGCCTCGCCGATGAGGTGTCCGGCGATGGCCGAGGCACGGACCATCCACGGCACCGCCGGGTCGGTCCACACGCTGTCGAGGTCGACCATCACGTCGAGGTCGGCGCCCTCGCCGATGTAGGACCGCAGGCCCTCGCGCAGGGGATCGTGGGCGACGCCGGGAATGGTGCGGATGTCGATGCCGATCTCGGCCCGGTCGGGCACCGAGTTGATGTTCATGCCGCCATGCACGGTGCCGACGTTGAGGGTCGGCTTGCCGAGCACCGGATGGCGGGCCACGTTGAAGTCGAAGTCGGCCAGCCGGTCGATCACGCGGGCGGCCTTGTAGACGGCGTTGTCGCCGCGCTCGGGCATCGACCCGTGGGCGGTCACCCCCTGGGTCAGGGCCTTGAGCCACAACGCGCCCTTGTGGCCGACATAGGGGTAGTTGGAGGTCGGCTCGGCCACCACCATGGCGCCGGCCCGGCCGATGCGGCCGTCGCGGGCGAGCGCGGCGGCGCCGTCACAGCCGGTTTCCTCGCCGGCCGTGATGACCAGCACCACGCCCGGCCCGTCGCGCAGGCGCTCGGCCTCGGCGATGCACGCGACGACGAAGGCCGCGACGCCGCCCTTCATGTCGGTCGACCCGCGCCCATAGAGCTTGCCGTCGACGATCTCCCCGGCGAACGGGTCCTGCGTCCATGGCTGGGCGCCCAACGGCACGGTGTCGATGTGGCCGGTGAAGCACAGCGGGGCGGCCCCGGTGCTGTCGCCCCCCAGCGTGGCGACCAGGCTGGCCCGCCCGGCCCCCAGGACATGCAGGTCGGTCTCGAACCCGGCGGCGGCCAGGATGTCGCGCAGGTATTCGGCGCAGGCTTGTTCGTTGCCCGGCGGGTTGATGGTGTCGAAGGCGATCAATCGCCGGGTCAGGGCCACGACGTCGTGCGTCTCGTTCATGGCGATCTCCAAAAGCGCGGTATCTGTAAATCAGGAAGCCTGGGCGTTGCCGAAATAGGCGGCGTGCACCTCGGGGTTCTTCTTCAGGTCCTCGGCGGTGCCCTGGGCGACCAGCCGGCCGCCCGACATGACATAGCCGTAGTCGGCGATGGCCAGGGTCTGGTGGACGTTCTGCTCGACCAGGAACACGGTGATGCCCTGGTCGCGGATGCGCTCGATGATCTTGAAGTTTTCCTTCACGAACAGGGGCGACAGGCCCAGCGACGGCTCGTCGATGAGCAGGACGGTCGGCCCGCCCATCAGGCCGCGCCCGATGGACACCATGGCCTGCTCGCCGCCCGACATGGTGCCGGCCAACTGGTCGCGGCGCTCGGCCAGGCGGGGGAAGGTCTCGTAGACGTCGGCCAGGCGGCGGCGGATGAGGCCGTCATCCTTCACCTGAAAGGCGCCCAGCCGGAGGTTCTCCTCGACCGTCAGCTTGGGGAACATGCGCCGGCCTTCGGGGATGCAGGCCACCCCCTCGGCGATGACGCGGTGGGTCGGCAGGCCGGCGATCTCCCGCCCGTTGACCTTGATCGACCCGGAGCGCGGCGGGGTCAGGCCGAGGATGGAGCGGATGATGGTCGACTTGCCCGCGCCGTTGGAGCCCAGAAGGCAGGTGATGGTCCCCGGCTCCACGGTCAGCGACACGCCGAGCAGGACGTCGGCCTTGTCGTAGGCGGTGTAGATGTTCTCGATGCTGATGGTGCTGTTGGTGCTGTTGGTGCTCATGCCGCTCACTCCGCGCCCAGGTAGGCCTGCTGGACCTCGGGGTCCGTGCTGATCTGGCCGTAGGTGCCCTCACAGATCTTGCGGCCGTAGTTGAGGACGATGCAGCGGTCGGTGATGCGCTCGATGACCCCCATCTCGTGCTCGATGATGACCACCGACAGGTCGGCGATGCGGCTGCGGACGTCGAGGATGTCGTCCATGAGCTGCTTGGTCTCGTCATGGGTCATGCCGGCCGACGGCTCGTCGAGCAGCAGCAGCTTGGGTCGGCTTATCAGCGCCCGGCAGATCTCGATGCGCCGCCGTTCGATCATCGGCAGGCTGCCGACCGGCTCGAACATGCGGTCGGCGAGGCTGGCCGAGAAGGTGCGGATGAGGGCGCGGGCCTGGTCGTAACCCTCCTCGAACTCGGCCCGGAAGGCGCGCCGGTTGATGAGGTTGAACCACAGCCCCTTGGACAGGCGGCCGTAGTTGCCGATCATGATGTTGTCGAGGATGGACAGCGGCAGGCACAGGCGCGACCGCTGGAAGGTGCGCGCCACCCCGGCCTGGTACACCTGCTGCGGGGTGAACCCGGTGATGTCCTTGCCGTCGAACAGGATCCTGCCCTGGCTCGGCGCATAGATGCCGGTGACGACGTTGAAGCTGGTCGTCTTGCCCGACCCGTTGGGGCCGATCAGGCCGAGGATCTCGCCCCGGTTGACGGTCATCTCGAACTGGTCGAGCGCGGTGACCCCGCCGAAGCGCTTGCTCAGCTGGGTGATTTCCAGAAGGCGGCCGCTCATGGCTGCTTCCTCCAACCGGGGATGTAGGTGCGGATCTGGCGCGGCAGCAGGCCGTCGGGCCGGAACAGCAGCATGACGATGACCAGCACCGAGAACAGCAGGAAGCGGTATTCCTGGATGATCTGGAGCTTTTCGGGCAGCACCACCACGATGGCCGCGGCCACCGCCGTGCCCCACGGATTGCCCATGCCGCCCAGCAGCACGATGGCGACCAGCAGCAGGCTGTCGGAGAACGTGAAGCTGGTCGGCGCGATGAAGCTGATCATCATGCCGTACAGGGCGCCGGCGATGCCGGCCAGCACGTTGCCGAAGGTGAACGCCAGGATCTTGGCCCGCGTCACGCCGATGCCGAAGCAGGCCGACGCCGTCTCGTCCAGGCGCACCGAGTCCAGGGTCAGGCCCAGCCACGACCGCTCCAGGCGGCGGGTGAACATGAACGCCACGGCGGCCAGCACGGTGCCGAGCAGGGCGTAGTTGACGTAAAAGGACATCTCGACGCCAAACAGCGTCGGGCTGGAATTGAAGTCCCAGCCGAGGATGCTCATCGACCCGACGGTCAGGCCCTGCGGCCCGCCGAGCACGTCGTTGACCTCCAGGAAGGTCTTGAACAGCACGGCGAAGGCAATGGTCACCACGGCCGAGTAATGGCCCCGCGTGCGGACAACCGGCAGCACCAGGACAAAGCCGATCAACGCCGCGGCCACCCCGCCGCACAGCAGGATGAGCAGGGGCGGCACGCCGGTGTGCATGGTCATCACGGCGGCGGTATAGGCGCCGATGCCAAAGAACGCCGCGCCGGCGAAGTTGACCATGCCGGTGTACCCGAACTGCACGTTCAGGCCGAGCGCGGCGGTCAGGTAGAGCAGGACCGAGGTCAGCATCAGCAGCGAGAAATGCTCCTGCGACAACAGGCCGATGACGACCAGGATGCCGGCGATGATGGCCGCGTTCATGATGCCCGAATGCTGGTTCATGGCGACCGAGACGTTGCGGGTCGCCCCGCTGCGGGTGCCGGCCACCACGGCGATGGCGGCGACCACCAGCAGGGCCAGCACCTCCATTTCGGACTCGGCGTGCAGGAACAGCCAGCCGTAGACGGTGACCAGGGCGACGAAGATCAGCCCGATGGCCAGCGCCGGCAGGCCCAACCAGGACTTCTTGGGAAGATCGAGGGTTTCTGTGGTCATGGCCTCACACTCGGTCGCTGGTACGTTCGGCGATCAGGCCGGTGGGCTTCCAGGCCATCAGGGCGATCACCACCGCAAAGGCGAAGACGTCCTTGTAGGCACTGGCGAACGGCAGGGCGACGGCCCCGACGGTCTGCAGCCCGGCGAACAGGAACCCGCCCAGAATGGCCCCGTACAGGTTGCCCAGCCCGCCGATGATGGCGGCCGAGAACCCGATCAGGCCGAGCAGCAGGCCCATGCCGAAGTTGATCTCGTTGTAGTACAGGCCGTTCATGGTGCCGGCGAAGGCGGCCGCGCCCGACCCGATGGCGAAGGTGACCAGCACGATCATGGTGTAGTTGATGCCCATGGTCTTGGCCGTCTCCTCGTCCTGGGCGACGGCGCGGATGGCCAGCCCCAGGCGGGTGCGGTTGATCAGCAGGTGCAGCCCGACGATGACGGCCAGGCCGACCCCGACCAGGATGGCGCTGTCGGCCCGCAACGAGAAATTGCCCAGTTCGACCGACGACGACGGCAGCAGCGACGGGAACGGCTTGGGGTTCGACCCGTCGGGGAAGAACAGGCGCACCGCCTCGCGGATGGCCGTGCCCAGCATCAGGGTGATGAGCAGGATGTTCAGCGGCGGCGCCGACTTCAGCGGCAGCACCAGATAGCGGGCGATGACGGCGCCGATGAAGGCGGTGCCGATGACCGCCGACAGGGTCACGAAAACGACCAGCACCCACGGGTTCTCGATGCCGATGCCGGCCATGCCCAGGTACACGGTGAACCCCGTGAAGGCGCCGAGCATCAGCACGTCGCCGTGGGAGAACTTGATGACGTCAAGCACGCCGAAGAACAGCGTGAAGCCGACCGCGACCAGGGCATACATGGTGCCGAGCATGATGCCGTTGGCCAGGTACTGGCCCAGCAGGCCGATATCCATGGATGAAGACTCCGTGGCAGGACTGAAAAAAAAAGCGGCGGCGCGGAGTCAGGGAGAACACCTCCGCGCCGCCAGGGAGACCTCTTTTAGCGGCCGGCCAGCTTGCGCTCGCCGGTGGCGTACTTGCTGTCTTCCCAGACCGCCCACTTGCCGTCCTCGGCGACGTACTTGGTGATCACCGCGACGGTGTTCTGACCATGGTCGTCGAAGGTGATCGGGCCGGTGATGGAGTCGTGGTTCTCGACCTTGTTGAGGTAGGCGGTGACCTTCTTGCGGTCGGCGCCGACGTCCTCGATGGCGTCCATCAGGAGGTTGGCGGCGGCGAAGGCGAACGGGCCATAGGCCTCGGGAGCCTGGTCGTAGCCGGCCTTCTCATACTCGGACAGGAAGAACTTGCCGCCCGGCAGCTTGTCGGCCGGGGCGCCTTCGCGGAACGCCAGCGTGCCTTCGGCCAGTTCGCCCAGGCCGTCGAGGTAGGCGTCCGACACGATGCCCGACGTGCCCTGGAACACCGCCTCGATGCCCAGCTTGTCCATCTGCTGGCGGATGCGCACGCCGATCGGGGTCAGGCCGCCGAAGAAGATGACCTCGGGCTTCAGCTCCTTGATCTTGGTCAGCTCGGCGGTGAAGTCCTGCTGGTCGGCGGTGACGCCGAAGGTGCCCAGGATCGTGCCGCCCTTCTCGGTGATGAACTTCGAGAAGTACTCGTTGTGGCCCTTGCCGTAGTCGGTGGTGTCATGGATGACGGCCCAGGTCTTGTAGCCCTGGTCGGCCATGAACTTCGCCGCGGTCTCGTTCTGGTTGATCATCGTGCCGTTGACGCGATGGACCTCGGCATGGGTGTTGCCGTAGGTGATGTCGGGCAGCACGGCGCCCCACACGATCGCCGGCATGCCGAACTTGTGGTAGATGTCGACCGCGCCGATGGCCACCGCCGAGCAGTAGTGGGTGACCCCGCCGATGACCTTGCGGTCGGCCGCCGCCTTGGTGGCGACCTGCACGCCGACGTTGGGCTTGCATTCGTCGTCGAGGGCCATCAACTCGTAAGTGTACTTGGCCTTTTCATCCTGGTTGCGCAGCTTCACGGCCAGTTCCGCGGAGTTGCGGCCACCCAGGCCGTTGGCCGACACGCCGCCGGTCAGCGGGCCGATGAAGGCGATCTTGACGGTGTCCTTGGCGACGGCGGGGACGGCGGTCGCCAGCATGGCTGCCGCGACCAGCGCGGTTCCCGCGCTCCAGCAAAAGCTCTTCTTCATGTTTCCGGGTTCCTGTTCCAGTGAGCAGCGAGGACTCGTTCGGGCCCAGGGGGCTGATGGTGCGCGCGGCGGTTTCATTAGTGCCCGACCCGACACCACTCATCCTGAACAATGGTTTCACGCAATTCAAGCCCGTTGAACGTTTACATCTGGAATTCTGCATATGGAACAGGCTGCCTATCGCATGTGCTAAATTATTGCGCAACACAGCAACTTACGGAAAATCAAGCATTTTCAATGCTATGGAGTCGCATTGCAGGCCGTCTACCCGCTTGATGCGCCGCAACACGCGGCCAGACCCCGCACAATCTCGACTATTCAAATAAGTTGAATGACACGAAAATAGGCAGCAGCATGGAGTCGCACTGCGATTTAGCGCCAAGACGTGATATGCGAACCCCGCCGTGGGCGGGGAGCAGGAGTAAGCAAGGGTGTCGAAGATGCAGGATGACGGCGGGCCCTCGCCGCTACCGCACTACAGCGACCTGGGGGCCCGCGTGCGCGCCGCGCGGCGCCAGAACGGGCTGCGCCTGACCGACCTGGCCGAGAAGGCCGGGTGTTCGCCGTCGATGCTGTCCAAGATCGAAACCGAGCGCGCCACGCCGTCGCTGCGCATCCTGCACCGGATCGCCACGGCGCTGGACACCTCCATCGCCCAGTTGTTCTCCGAAACCGAGCGCACGGCGGTCACCCTGTACCGGGCCGGCGGGCGGCCCTCGGTGCTGGTGCGGCGCAGCAAGGATGCGCCGGCCATTCACCTGGAACGGCTGGCCCCGGCGCTGCCCGACCAGAAGATCGACGGCAACATCCACGTGCTCGAGCCCGGCGCCGACAGCGGCGGCGACATCAGCCACGCCGGCGAGGAGATCGGCTACGTCCTGGCCGGGCTGGTCGAACTGAACGTGGCGGGCCAGGTGTACGAACTGGCGGCCGGGGACTCGTTCCACTTCAACTCCGAACTGCCCCACCGCTACCGCAACCTCTCCTCCGGCGAATCCCGCGTCCTGTGGGTCAACACCCCGCCCACGTTCTAGGTACCTGCGGCACCCGATCGCCCTCCCCAAGCGTTGCGGACTCTCACGCTGCGCTTCTTACGGGAGGAGGATTCATGTCGGGCAGATCCGCACTTCTATCCGGGATCGCCATCGGTGCGGTATCTCTGTTCGCTCTGCTGGCCGCCATCGGACTGGTGGTGGTCTACACCGGCAGCTACAACGTGGCCGCAACGGATCGCCATGCCGATGTGGTCCGGTGGGCCTTCGAGACCACCAAGCACCGATCCGTCGAAGGCCGTGCCGCCGACATCGCCGAACCCGAGGCCGTGCTCGTCGAGCGGATCGCCGCCGGCGCCAAGATCTATGCCTCGACGTGCTTCCACTGCCACGGCGGACCGGGTGCGGAGCGTCCGCCCTGGGCCGACCACATGCGCCCCAAGCCGCCCCATCTTGTCGAGGCGGCGGCCGAGTGGGACCTGCGCGAGATCTTCTGGGTCGCCAAGAACGGCCTCAAGATGACCGGCATGCCCGCCTTTGGCGGCGTGCATGACGACCCTGCCCTGTGGGGCGTGGCCGCCTTTGTCCAGCGCCTGCCCGGCATGACGCCGGAGGACTACGCGGCGGCCACTGGAGGGGAGGCGGGGCATGGCGGCGGCGGCGACCAGGGCCACGCCGAGTGACCACCTCCCTCCCACCCGACCGTCCAAACAGGAAAGGAGAGCCGCCCGGTGACCTACCCCCGCTTCGCCGCCATGATCGCCACCTCCACGGTGGTGATGTTCGTCCTGATGTACCTGAACACCTACGCCTGGCCCCATGTGGTCTTCAGCGAGACGCGTACCTACATGGCCATCCTGATGGGCGCGACCATGGCCATCATCATGATGGGCTACATGTTCGCCATGTATCCCAATCGCAAGGTGAACATCGGCATCTTCGTGCTCAGCGCCGTGGTGTTCGCGGGCAGCCTGTGGCTCGTGCGCAGCCAGGCCACCGTCGGGCAGTCCAGCTATATGAAGGCGATGATCCCTCACCACTCCATCGCCATCATGACGAGCAAGCGATCCCAGATCAGCGACCCCCGCGTCCGCAAGCTCGCCGACGAGATCGTCGAGGCCCAGGAGCGCGAAATCTCGGAAATGCTGTACCTGATCGCCGCCCTCGAACGCGGCGAGGGGGAGCCGCGGCCCGACATCTATAAGACGGAGCACGATCCCCAGGTCATGACCGTGGAAGCGGCGCTGAACCGGACGGAAGTGGAAAGGGTCGATCTCCAGCCGATGACCGTGGCGGAGGCCGGGCGCGTGGTGCCGCCGGGGCCCCGCTGCGCTTTCGCCTGGACGGCCGACAGCCGGCCAATCCTGGTCGCCGGCCCCCCCGGAGACGGCGGTGACGCGGTCCAGGGCGTCGTAAAGCTGCAGGGTGCCCTGGTGCCCGTGTCCCTGGCAGACGGCGGCGGCGGCTTCGACGCCCTGGTCGCCGGCCCCACCCTGACCACCCAGGGGGCGACGGTGCGCGTGAACCACATTTCGGGCGAGGACGCCGAGACGGTCGACGGCCGGCGCCGCTGGAAGGCCGATCTGGTGTTCGAATTCGAGCGCGGCCTGACCCTCGGGTACAGGGGGTTCTACATCTGCGACACCCCGTAGAGGACCGGCTTCAGGCGTCATGCTTGACAGGCGCGGCCGTCCGGGCGTATCGAAGGTATGGTTCCGCCGCCCCGATCCTCTTGAGGGTGTTCCCCTGTCCCTGGACAACGGCATGCTGAAACGCCTGATCATCGCCCTTCTGGTGTGCGCAGCCCTTGTGGCGAGCGTGCGTCCGGGCATGGCTGTCGTCGGCGATTCCGCTCCAAAGGGGCATGCGGCGGGCATGGAGATGGCCCATCACCCGATGGCGGCGCCCTGCGAAGACGAAAATTCTGCCGGAAACCATATGCCGCCCTCGGCCATGGGCTGCGTTGCCATGATGTCCGGCTGCTTCCCGCCCGCGGTTCGCGGCGATCTGGTTCATGTCGCCCGCAGCGGCGCAGGCGTCCGCTGGACTCCCTGGAGCGGCCCGGCCGAAGACCTGGTGCCGGTCACCGTGGCGCCGGACCTGCGCCCCCCACGCGCCACCCTCTGATCCTTCCTCGCGGTGCCTTCGGGCGCCGCTGGTCCGGTTTCAGAAGAGGGATGGGCGCACATGTCCACGAAATCCATCTTGCTTGCCGCCATGGCGCTCGTCGCCGGGGTGGCCGGCGGCATTGCCTACGAGCGTTTGGGCCCCCCGGGTGCCCCGACCGCCGGGGCCGCCAGCGAACAGAAGATCCTGTATTGGGTCGCTCCCATGGACCCCAACTACCGGCGCGACGCGCCCGGCAAGTCGCCCATGGGCATGGACCTCGTTCCCGTTTACGAGGGTGAGGAGCCCGGCGGGGCGCAGGCGGACGACGCCGACGTGGTGCGTCTGTCTCCGTCCGTCGTCAACAATATCGGCGTGCGCACCGGCACCGTGGAGCGCGCCGCCTTTGGCGACGATATCCGCACGGTCGGCTACGTCGCCCTCGATGAGGACCTCACTTCGCACGTCCACGTCCGCAAGGAGGGATGGATCGAGGGCCTGAGGGTGCGCTCGCTGGGGGCCGAAGTGGCGCGCGGCGACCTGCTGTTCGAGTTCTTCTCGCCCGAACTGGCCGTCGCCTCCTGGGAATACGTGCGCGAGATCGAGCGCGGCAGCGCCGGCATGACCGGCGGCGCCCGTGCCAAGCTGAAGGCGCTCGGGCTGGCGACCCGCCAGATCGAGGAGATCAAGACGACCCGCGAGCCCGCCGAACGGATCCGGGTCTATGCGCCCCAGAACGGCGTCCTGGTGCAGCTTGGCGTCGGCGAAGGCATGTACATAAAGCCCGACCAGACGCTGATGACGCTGTCCGACCTGTCGTCGGTCTGGGTTATCGCCGATGTCTTTGAGAGCGACAGCGGGCACGTCGCGCCGGGCATGACGGCCGAGGCGCGCCTCGACCATCTGCCGGGCGAGGTGTGGCGCGGCAAGGTGGACTACGTCTACCCCGAACTGGACCCGGTGACGCGGACGCTGCGCGTGCGCCTGCGCTTCCCGAACCCGGGGCTGAAGCTGCGGCCCAACATGTTCGCCGGGATCACCCTGAAGACTCCGCCGCGCGACAACGTCCTGGTGGTGCCGTCGGAGGCGGTCATCCGCACGGGGCGCAGCGACCGCATCGTCCTGGCGCAAGGCGACGGCCGGTTCAAGCCGGTCCCCGTGACCGTCGGCGCGGAATGGAACGGCCTGACCGAAATCCTCGAGGGCGTGGAGGCCGGGGCGCCGATCGTCCTGTCGGGCCAGTTCCTGATCGACTCGGAAGCCAGCCTGAACGCCGGTTTCGCGCGCATGGAGGCGCCCGCCGCGGAGCAGGAACACGAGGGGCAGGAACACGAGGGGCACGGCGGCCCCGAGGTGGTGGCCGAAACCGAGGCGACCATCAACGCCGTCGATGCCGGCACGCGGACCCTCAACGTGACGCACGGCCCCATCCCGGTGCTCGGCTGGCCGGCCATGACCATGGACTTTGCCCTGGCCGAGGGTGTCAATGTCGATGCCCTGGCGGGCGGCATGACGGTGCTGCTGGGCATCGGGCGTGATGCGGCGGGCACCTACATCGCCGCCCGCGTGACCCCGAAGGCGGAGGTCACGCAATGATCGCCGCCATCATCCGCTGGTCGCTCGCCAATCGCTTCCTGATCGTCGTGCTGACCCTGCTGCTGCTGGCCGCCGGTGTGTGGGCGGTGCGCACCACGCCGGTGGACGCGCTGCCCGATCTGTCGGACGTCCAGGTCATCATCAAGACGTCCTACCCCGGGCAGGCCCCGCAGGTGGTCGAGGACCAGGTGACCTATCCGCTCACCACCGCCATGCTGGCCGTGCCCGGCGCGCGGACGGTGCGCGGCTATTCGATGTTCGGGGACAGCTACGTCTACATCATCTTCGAGGACGGCACCGACCTCTACTGGGCGCGCTCGCGCGTGCTGGAGTACCTGTCCCAGGTGGCGAGCCGCCTTCCGCCCGGCACCAATCCGGCGCTTGGCCCGGATGCCACCGGCGTCGGCTGGATCTACCAGTACGCGCTGATCGACCGCACGGGCCGCCACGACCTGTCGCAACTGCGCGCCCTTCAGGACTGGTTCCTGAAGTACGAGTTGCAGACCGTCCCCGGCGTGGCCGAGGTGGCGACCATCGGCGGCATGGTCAAGCAGTACCAGATCGTCGTCGATCCGCAGCGCCTGCGGGCCTACGACCTGCCCCTGTCGGTGGTCAAGACGGCGGTGCAGCGGGCCAACCAGGAAACCGGCGGCTCGGTCATCGAAATGGCCGAGGCCGAATACATGGTCCGCGCCAGCGGCTACATCGACGACATCGCCGACCTGGAGGCGGTGCCGCTCAAGACCAGCCCGGCCGGCACGCCCATCCTGCTGTCCGACGTTGCCGACATCCGCCTCGGCCCCGAGTTGCGGCGCGGTATCGGCGAACTGGACGGCGAGGGGGAGGCGGTCGGCGGCGTCATCATCATGCGCTGGGGCGAAAACGCCCTGACCACCATCGAGGCGGTGAAGGACCGCCTGGATGAATTGGGCAAGGGGCTGCCCGACGGCGTGGAGATCGTGGTCACCTACGACCGCTCCGGGCTGATCGAACGGGCCATCGACAACCTGACCCACAAGCTGTTCGAGGAAATGCTGGTGGTGGTGCTGGTCTGCGCCGCCTTCCTTCTGCACCTGCGATCGGGGCTGGTGGTGGTGCTGTTCCTGCCGCTGGGCATCCTGGCCGCCTTCGTGGTCATGCGCCTGCAGGGCATCAACGCCAACATCATGTCCCTGGGCGGCATCGCGATTGCCATCGGCGCCATGGTCGATGCCGCCATCGTGATGATCGAGAACCTGCACCGCAAGATCGAGACGACGCCGCTGACCCGCGAGAACCGCTGGAAGGTGGTGGCCGACGCGACGACGGAGGTCGGGCCGGCGTTGTTCTTCTCGCTGCTCATCATCACGCTGAGCTTCGTGCCGGTGTTTGCGCTGGAGGCCCAGGAAGGCCGCATGTTCAAGCCGCTGGCCTTCACCAAGACCTATGCCATGGCGGCGGCGGCGATCCTGTCGATCACCCTGGTGCCGGTGCTGATGGGCTGGTTCATCCGTGGCCGCAACATCATCCCCGAGCACCGCAACCCGGTCAGCCGCCTGTTCATCTGGCTCTACCGGCCGCTGCTCGGCGGCGTGGTGCGCCATCCGGTGCTGATGATCCTGCTGGCCGTCGGGCTGACTGTCGGCACGGTCTACCCGTTGTCCAAGCTGGGCACCGAGTTCATGCCCGAGCTTGAGGAAGGCGACCTGCTCTACATGCCGAGCCTGTTTCCGGCCATCTCCATCGGCAAGGCCGGGGAAATCCTCCAGCAGACCGACCGCCTCATCCGCACCCTGCCCGAGGTGGCTTCCGTCTATGGCAAGGTCGGGCGCGCGGAGACGGCGACCGACCCCGCCCCGCTGACCATGGTCGAGACCACCATCCGCCTGAAGCCGCGCGAGGACTGGCGGCCCGGCATGACCATGCAGGGGATCCGGGACGAACTGGACCGCATCGTCCAGGTGCCGGGCGTCACCAACGTGTGGATCATGCCGATCAAGAACCGCCTCGACATGCTGGCGACCGGCGTGAAGACCCCGGTCGGCATCAAGGTCGCCGGCCCCGACCTGACGGAGATCGGGCGCATCACCGCGCGCATCGAAGAGGTGGTCAAGGGCGTCCCCGGCACAGCCTCGGCCTATGCCGAGCGCACCGTCGGCGGCCGGTATCTCGACGTCGATATCGACCGCAAGGCGGCGGCCCGCCATGGGTTGTCCGTGGCCGAGGTGCAGGACGTCGTGCGGTCGGCCATCGGCGGCATCCGGGTGACGGAGACGGTCGAGGGCCTGGAGCGCTACCCGGTCAACATCCGCTATCCGCGCGACGACCGCTCCAGCCTCGACGATATCCGGACCCTGCCGATGGTCACGCCATCGGGCGCCCACATCGCGCTCGGCGACGTGGCACGCATCGGCATCACCGACGGGCCGGGCATGATCCGGTCCGAGAACGCCCGCCTCAACGGCTGGATCTATGTGGACATCACCGGCCGGGACCTGGGCGGTTATGTCGATGACGCCCGCCGCGCCGTGTCGGAGGCGGTCGAGTTGCCGGCGGGCTATTCCATCGCCTGGTCGGGCCAGTTCGAGTTCTTGGAACGGGCCGAGAAGCGGCTGGGCATGATCGTGCCCATCGTGCTGCTGCTCATCGTCGTGCTGCTCTACATGGCGTTCCGCCGGGCGCTCGACGTCGCGGTCATCGTCGGCACGCTGCCGGTCGCCCTGTCGGGCGGCGTCTGGCTGCTGTGGCTGCTGGACTTCGACCTGTCGGTGGCTGTCGTGGTCGGGTTCATCGCCCTGGCCGGCGTCGCGGTCGAAACGGCCATCATCATGCAGGTCTACCTCAACCTCGCCCTCGACAAGCGCCGGCAGAAGGCGGTGGAGGAGGGCAGGCCGGTGAGCATGGCCGATGTCTACGACGCCGTCACCGAAGGCGCGCTGCTGCGCCTGCGGCCCAAGCTGATGACCGTCGCCACCATCTTCGCCGGGCTGCTGCCGATCATGTACGGCACTGGCACCGGATCCGACGTCATGCGCCGCATCGCCGCGCCCATGGTGGGCGGCATGGCGACGGCGACCCTGCTGACCCTGTTCGTCATTCCCGCCGTCTTCGTGTTGGTCAACCGCCTCGAAGGCATCCGCAACCCCGCGTCGCCGGACCCCGACTCGCCGGACAATGCGCCGACGCCCGTGGCCCATCCGGCCGAATGAAACCTCAGGAGATCAAGACCATGAAGACCCTGTTCCTCGCCCTTGCCGCCCTCTCGCTGGCCGTTCCCGCCGCCCAGGCCCAGATGAACCATGCCTCCAGCCATGGGGCGGGCCACGCCGAGAAGACGGTCGATGTCATCTCCGGCACCGGCGCGGTCAACGCCGTGGACCCGGCCAAGCGCACCGTCAACGTCAGCCACGCGCCGATCAGCGCGCTGGGCTGGCCCAACATGACCATGGATTTCGCCGTCGCCGAGGACGTCGACCTCACCACCCTGAAGCCGGGCGACAAGATCGCCTTCACGCTGTCGCGCGGCGCCGACAACATCTACATGATCGACGGCATCACGGCTCAGTAGAGGGGGCCAGTAGAGGGGGAATGGGCGCAGGCCGGGACCACCCCGGCCTGCCGCCGCCACAGGGCTTCCCATCCGGCGTGATGGGTGGCGCCGGGCACCACCACCGTTGTTGCGCAGGTCTGCGGTTGCTGCGCCTGGACGAAGGACGCGGCGACGAAGGGGGGGACCACGGCGTCGTCCTGCCCGGCGTAGTGGATCTGGGGAACCTTCGCCAGGTCCCCGGCAACCCTTATTGCATTCAAGGAATTGAGGAGCGGTGACACCCGGTGGTGGCGGTTGACCGCATCATGGTCGAGGTTGCCCGCCACCGTACGCAACGACAAGACGTCTCCGCGCCGCGCCGCAAGCAGGGCCGCCACGGCGCCGCCGCCGGAGTATCCCACCAGATGGACCCCTTGCCCCGGGCGCACAAGCTGGTCCACGGCCTGGGACATCGCCCGCACGATCTGCTCTGAAAACCTGGCATCGGTCCAGTGGGCCACCGTGCAGGCCGGCGACCCTACGTACTGGCACGGCCGGGCGATGTAGGCGACGTTGGGCGACGGGTCCAGCGCCGCCAGCGCGAGCCCGACCGGGTTGTTCGGCGTGGGGTCGGATGATGGCCGGTGCCGGCTTGCCCAGGCCAGGCCGTCGCCCTCGATGTACACCACGACCGGCGCCGCCGGGTCGCTCAGGCGCACGAAGGCGGCCAGTCGGAACGGCTCGGCCGACAGCGTGGCGGTGCGGAGATTTCCGGCCTGCGCCGTCTCGGCCGCCGTGGACAGGCGCGCGTCGCGGCCGCCGCATCCGGCGAGACCGATCAGGAGGAACAATACCGCTACGTGCCGGGTCATCAAGCGCACCAGGAAAGAGGAACTCGGCCGAATGTGAGCGGAACGGGCCTTCAAAGTCCAGCCGCATCACTCCGCCTCGCCACGGAAAACCGCCAGCCCACATGCCGCGCTGCGCGTTTTCCAAGGGTGGTGACAGACCTGTTCGTCACCACCAAAGGCAAGGAGGAAATGAGCCATGACCGACGCACACGCCTATAACGCTGATCGTCCGTCGGGCGCTCAGCCGGCCCGGGAGCTGGTTCGCCAGCCGGGGCGGGGCCTGCAGGCCTCGATCCTCGACACCATCGGCGACACGCCGAGTGTCCGTATCAACAATATCGTACCCAAGCACGTCACGCTCTACGTGAAGCTGGAGGCGTTCAATCCGCTCGGCTCGGTGAAGGACCGCCTGGCGCTGGCGGTCATCGAGGCGGCCGAGAACGACGGCACCTTGCGGCCCGGCCAGACCGTGATCGAGGCGACATCGGGCAACACCGGCATCGGGCTCGCCATGGTGTGCGCCCAGAAGGGCTATCCCCTGGTCGTCACCATGGCCGAGAACTTCAGCATCGAGCGGCGCAAGCTGTTGCGCTTCCTGGGCGCCAAGGTGGTCCTCACGCCGGCGGCCGAAAAGGGCTCGGGCATGATCGCCAAGGCGCGCGAACTGGCCGAAGCCCACGGCTGGTTCCTGTGCCGCCAGTTCGAGAACGAGGCCAACGCCGACATCCATTCGCGCACCACGGCCGAGGAAATCCTGGCCGATTTCGCCGACGTCGGCCTGGACTACTGGGTGTCGGGATTCGGCACCGGTGGCACCCTCAAGGGCGTCGCCCGCGTCCTCAAGGCGCGCAGCCCCAAGACCCGGATCATCGCGGCCGAGCCGGACAACGTCCCCCTGCTGGCCAGCGGCATCGCCCAGGACCGCAACCCCGACGGCAGCGCGAAAAGCAGCCATCCGGCCTTTCGCCCGCACCTGATGCAGGGCTGGTCGCCGGACTTCATCCCCAAGCTGGCCGGCGACGCGCTGGAGGCCGAGCACATCGACCATTTCCAGCCGGTTGCCGGGGCCGATGCCCTGCGCTGCGCCCGCGATCTGGCGGCCAGGGAGGGCATATTCTGCGGCACCACCGGCGGGGCGACCTTCGCGGCGGCGCTGGCCGTGGCGGAGACGGCGACGCCGGGGTCGGTCATCCTCGCCATGATCCCCGACACCGGCGAACGCTACCTGTCGACGCCGCTGTTCGCCGACATCAGCGAGACGATGACCGCCGAGGAGGAGGCCATCGCCGCCTCCACCCCCGGCTATCGCTTCGGCGGCCCGTCGGCCCCGGCTCCGGCCGCCGCCGCCGCGCCCCCGGCCAAGCCGGAAGCCCTGGCGCTCGTCCAGGACATGGTTGCCGACCCTGATACGCCGGTGGTCATGTTTGCCCTGGAGTGGTGCGAGTTCTGCTGGTCGGTGCGCAAGCTTTTCGGCGAAGCCGGCATCGACTATCGCTCGGTGGACCTGGACTCGGTGCCCTACCAGAAGGACGGCCTGGGCGGCGACATCCGGGCCGCCCTGCGCGAGATGACCGGGGCGCCGACCATCCCCCAGATCTTCGTCGGCGGGCAGCACATCGGCGGCGCGACCGAGACCTTCGACGCCTTCAACGACGGGAGCCTGAAGGCCCTGCTGACCGAGCACGGCGTTGCCTTCAACGCCGCCATGACGCGGGACGCCTACGGCTTCCTGCCCAACTGGCTGCACCCGCGATGAAGCCCCGCGACTCCGCCCTGGCGCGCGCCGCCGCCTATGCTCTTGAGTACAGGCAGCGCCACCGCCCGCTCCACCCGACGGCGACGACCGCGGACCTGCGCGAGGCCTTTTGCCGCCCTCTGGAAGAGGCCCCGCGCGACCCCGCCGCCGTCATCGACGACCTGATCGCCGCCGCCGAGCCGGGGCTGGTCGGCAATACCCAGGACGCCTTCTTCGCCTGGGTGATGGGCGCCTCGGACGTCACGGGAGTGGCCGCCGACTGGCTGACCTCCATCTGGGGGCAGAACGCCGGCATCTTCCAGACCGCACCGGCCGCCGCCATTGCCGAGGAGGCCGTTGGGGCGTGGTTGCTGGACCTTCTGGACCTGCCCCGCAACAGCGCGGTGGGCCTGGTCACCGGGGCGACCATGGCCGGCTTCACCTGCCTGGCGGCGGCCCGCTCGGAGGTGCTGGCCCGCGCCGGCCATGACGCCGAGCGATTGGGCCTGTGGGGAGCGCCGCGCGTGCGCATCCACGTCAGCGACGACACCCACGTTTCAAACCTCGCGGCCTTGCGGTTCCTGGGTTTCGGGGAGGCCAACATCGCTCCCGTCGCCAGCGACGACCAGGGCCTGATGAGGGTCGAGGCGCTGGCCGCCGCCATGGCCCGGGACGACAGCCCGCAGATCATCCTGGCCCAGGCCGGGCACATCAACTCCGGCGGCTTCGACGACTTCACGGCCCTGGCCGATCTGGCCGAGCGGCACGGCGCCTGGCTGCATGTCGATGGCGCGTTCGGCCTGTGGACCCGGGTCCTGGACGACCGCCGCGCCCTGACGGCGGGCGTCGAGCGGGCCGACAGTTGGTCGGTGGACGGGCACAAGTGGCTGCAGTTGCCCTACGACTCGGGCTTCGCGATCGTGCGCCACGGGCGCGCCCTCAACCGCAGCATGGACATGACGGCGAGCTACCTCACCCATGCCCCCGGCGACGGCCGCAACCCGTCGGAGTTCAACCCCGAGCTTTCCCGCCGCGCCCGGGGCTTTGCCGCCTGGGCGGTCCTGCGGGCGCTTGGCCGCAGCGGCGTTCGGGAGATCATCCGGCGGCACCTGGACATCGCCCGCGATCTGGCCGGCCGCCTTGCCGCCCTGCCGGGGGTCGAGGTGTGCAACCGCGTGGACTGCAACCAGATCACCCTGCGCTTTGGCGGCCCCGGCGCCGAAGGGGACGCCCTGACCGCCGAGGTCGCCGGCCGCCTCAACGCCACCGGCCGCCACTTCGTCCGCCCGGCGGCGTGGCAAGGCCGCACGGTCCTGCGGCTGTCGGTCATCTCGGGCGCCTGCGGCCCGGACGCCGCCGACCGCCTGTTCGCCGACCTCAGCGACATCTGGGGCGCGCTGGGACAAGACTCGCATTTTTGATGGCCTGTTGATCGGCCCTGTGACGGCTGGGTGAGGGACGGAGGGCAAACCTGTTCCTGCAAACGGAGACACCTCCGAAATCCGGACCTGAACAGGAGACAGTCCCATGACCACCACCACCACCGCTTCCCGTCCGCTTCCTGCGCCGCGCAACGGCGTGGACACCCCGACCCTGCTGACCACGGTCAATGCCGTCGGCGCGCAGCCCGAACTGGCCAAGTTCCAGTTCCGTGCCCACAGCCGCTGGATCAACGGCACCCATAGCCAAAGCGCCATGAACGGCTTCTTCGGTGCCGGCGGCGAGCACATGCGGGACAAGACCCATACCGCCGACGCCGACCATCCCGCCGTGCTGTGCGGGGCCGACAACGGGCCGACTCCGGTCGAGTACCTGCTCAGCGCCCTGGCCGGCTGCCTGACCGCCGGCATCGCCAACATCGCGGCGGTCCGTGGCGTAACCCTGGACATGGTCGAGGCCACGGTCGAGGGCGACGCCGACCTGCGCGGCATCCTCGGGCTGTCCGACGAGGTCCGCAACGGCTTCTCGGGCATCCGGGTCAACTTCACCATCAAGGGCGACGCCCCGGAAGAGAAGCTGCGCGAGATCGCCCTGCAGTCGCAGGCCCGCTCGGCCGTGTTCGACGTGCTGACCAACGGCGTGCCGGTCGACATCTCGGTCAACGGATAACGCTGCCTCCGGCCGCCGGTGACCAGACGTCACCGGCGGGACCGGCCCTTCCGCCAAACAGGACCCCCATCATGTATCGTATCGACGCCATCATCATTGGCGCCGGCCAGGCCGGTCTTGCCATGAGCCACTGCCTGTCGGCCCGAGGTATCGAGCATGTCGTGCTGGAGCGCGGCCGGGTCGGCGAGCGCTGGCGCAGCGCGCGGTGGGACAGCCTCCGCCTGCTGACCCCCAACTGGATGAGCCGGCTGCCCGGCTGGTCCTATCGCGGTCCCGACCCGGACGGCTTCATGACCATGCCGCAGGTGGTCGGGTACCTGTCCGCCTACGCCATGGCGTCGGCCGCCCCGGTGCTCGGCGGGACGCGGGTCGTCCGGGTGGCGGCCGACGAGGCCGGCTACACGGTCGAAACCGAGCGCGGAGCATGGTGGACGCGCAGCGTCGTGATCGCCACCGGCCATTGCGACGTGCCGCTGGTGCCGTCCTTCGGCAACGACCTCAGCCCCGACATCGCCCAGGTCACGCCGTCCACCTACCGCCGGCCGGACGATCTGCCGCCGGGCGGCGTGGTGGTCGTCGGCGCCGCCGCCACCGGCGTTCAACTGGCCGAGGAACTGCACCGTTCGGGCCGTCCGGTCACCGTGTCGGTCGGCCGCCACATGCGCCTGCCCCGGCGCTACCGGGGGCGGGACATCATGTGGTGGCTGGACCACGCCGGCATCCTCGGCGAACCGGCCGAGGCCATGGCCGACCTCCGCCGGGCGCGGGCGCAACCCTCCTTCCAGCTTATCGGCCGGACCGATGGCGAGACGCCGGACCTCGGCGTGCTGCGGGCCATGGGCGTGCGGCTGGTCGGCCGCGCGGTGGGGGCCGACGGCACCACCGTCCACCTGCGGCCCGACCTGTTTGAGACGACGGCCGCCGCCCAGCACAAGCTGGACCGCGTGCTGGCCCGGCTTGACGCGGTGGCTCCGCCCGGCACGCCCGAGGGTGCGCCGCCGCCGCCAATCATCGCCGAACCGGGGCCACGGCGCCTGGACCTGCGGGCCGAGGGCATCCGCAGCGTGGTGTGGGCGGTCGGCTACAGGCGCTCCTACGACTGGCTGCATGTGCCGGTGCTCGATGCGGCCGGCGAGATCATCCACCACGGCGGGGTCACGCCGGCACGCGGCCTGTACGTCATCGGCCTGCCCGTGCTGCGCCGCCGCAACTCCACTTTCATCGACGGCGTGGGGGCGGATGCCCAGGACCTCGCCACGCACCTGCACGCAACCCTTTTGGGAGAACAGTCATGGTCACTGGAAACCGCTATGATGTCCTGATCGTCGGCGCGCGGTGCGCCGGTGCCGCCACCGCCATGCTGATGGCCCGCCGGGGCCTGCGGGTGTTGGTCATCGACCGCTCGGCCCATGGGGCCGACACCCTGTCCACCCATGCCCTGATGCGCGGCGGGGTGCTGCAACTGCACCGTTGGGGCGTGCTGCCGCGCCTGATCGAGATGGGCACGCCGCCGGTCCGCAGTACCACGTTCCACTATGGCGACGAGGTGGTCGAGGTGGCGATCAAGTCGCAGAACGGCGTGGACGCCCTCTATGCCCCCCGCCGTACGGTGCTCGACGCCGTTCTGGTCGACATGGCGCGCGAGGCCGGGGCCGACGTGCGCCACGGCCACTCCCTGGCCGCACTGGTGCGGGACCCCGCCGGCCGGGTCACCGGAGCGCGGATCATCGACGACGCGGGCGTCGCCTTCACCGTCGAGGCCGAATTGGTGGTCGGGGCGGACGGCGCCAACTCCGCCGTCGCCCGCATGGTCGGCGCGCCCGTCCAGCACGAGGGCCGCCATGCGGTGGTGGCGCAGTACGGCTACTGGTCGGGCATCGAGACGCGCGGCTACCACTGGTACTACAGGGGCGCGCGCGGGGCAGGGGCCATCCCGACCAACGGCGGGCTGACCTGCGTGTTCTCCGCCACGTCCCGCCAGCACGAACCGCGCGCCGACTATCTGGACGTCATCACCTCGGTCGAGCCGGATCTGGCGCGGGCCTTGGCCGGGGCGACCCTGCAAGGCCGCCTGTGGCGCTTCGCCGGGCGCAAGAGCTTCCTGCGCAAGCCGTTCGGGCCGGGCTGGGCATTGGTCGGCGACGCCGGATACTTCAAGGACCCGCTCACCGCCCACGGCATCACCGACGCCCTGCGCGACGCCGAGCTGCTGGCCGACGCCGCGGCGCGCGGCACGCAACGGGCCTTCGCCAACTACGCGGAAACCCGCGACGCGCTGTCCATGGACCTGTTCGAGGTGACCGACGCGATCGCCGCCATGGACTGGGACCTCGACGGCCTCAAGGACCTGCACCGGGCCTTGAACCGCTCCATGAAGGACGAGGTGGACTACCTGGCCGCGTTGGACCACGGCCGGCCGGTGGTTGCGCAGCCGGTCGCGGTGTCGGCCTGATTGGGCACGTTGATCGTCATCAAAACCTCTGTCGCACCCGCGCAGGCGGGTGCCCAGGGGACGTAAAGATAGTCTCCACGGCCCTGGGTTCCCGCCTGCGCGGGAACGACAATTTTATCCGACAAACTCATTTGTGGGCGCGGCGAGTTTGTTGGCCCACTAATCCGGCGCATCCCGCAGGAAGTGGCGGATTTCGTCGATGAGGCGGGGCCACTCCGGTTCGTCGGGCAGCATCAGGTGGTTGCAGCTGTCCAGGGGCACGAAGCGGGCGTCGGGAATGGCGGCGGCGATGAGGCGGCCCTCCTCGAAGGGGACCACCGCATCGCGGCGTCCGTGCAGGACCAGGGTCGGCACCGAAATGCCCGGCAGCAGGGCCGAGACGTCGCAGCCGCCGCTGGTTTCACGCACCCGGACGGCGTTTTCCGGCGAGGTGGAGACGCGCTCCAGTTCGGCGAACCACTTGATCTGTTCGGCGTTGCCCTCGGGCAGGAACAGGGAGCTGAACATCTGGCGGTGGGCCACGGACTCGAGGCCCCAGCCTTCCTTGATGAGGGTGTTGAGGGCCTGTTCGTAGGCATCGGCCCCCGGCTTGCCGCGCCGCCGCCGGCCCCGCGCATAGCCGTTCAGGATGATGAGGTGGCTGACCTGCTCCGGGTGGCGGGCGGCATAGGCAATGGACACCGCCGCCCCCTGCGACAGGCCGAGGAGGGCGAAGCGGTCGAGGCCGGCGCTGTCGGCCATCGCCTCCAGGTCGTCGACCCAGCAGTCGAAGGATATCTCCGGCGGGTGCCAGTCTGACAGGCCGGTGCCGCGCGGGTCATAGCGGATCAGCCGGAGGGACTCGCTCAGTTCCGAGAACAGCGGCTGCCACACCGGGCTCTGCCAGTCGAACTCCAGATGGGTGAGCCAGTTGCCGGCCTTGACCAGCGGCCGGCCGTGCCCGGTCTCCGAATAGGCGATGCGCGCCCCGTCGCGGGCGGCGCAGAACCGCACCTGCTGCATCGGCGGCACCGGCGCCGCAGCCTGGGCCACCGCTGCCAGGGCCAGAACGTCGCGCACCTCGCGGGCCGAGGGCCCCGAGGGGCGGCGGTCCAGGGGCGGGTCGAGGCTGTCGATCAGGCGCCGGGCCTCCTTGGGCTTGCCCTGGCGCAGCCACAGCCGGGCCAGATCGGCCACCGCCCGAAGCTCCGGCTCCAGGGCGTTCTGCTCGCGGGCGGTGGCGAGGGCGGCGGTGAAGGCTTCCTCGGCCCCCGGCTCGTCGCCGGGCAGGCGGAGGCGACCGATCAGGCGCAGGATTTCGGCCATGTAAAAGAATCCCTGGCGGCTTTGCGCCTGCCGCCGGGCCTCGTCCAGAACGGCCAGCCCGGCGGCAGGGCGTCCGGCCGCCTGCAGCGCCTCGGCCTGCAGGGCCAGGAAGTACGGGTATTCGATGACCGCCCCGACGGCCCGGCAGCGCTCCAGGCCCTGCTCGATTTCCTCCAGGCCTTCGGGCGGATCGCCCAGCATGGCCCGCGCCCAGCCGCGCAGCACCAGGCCGGAGGCGACGCGGTAGGGAAAGCCGAACTCCTCGCCCAAGGTCACGGCGCGGGTGGCATGGGTGAGGGCGGCCGACGGCTCGCCCATGTGCTGGCGCAGGCGGGCCATGTGCTCGTGGGCCAGGGCCAGGACGAAGGAATGGCCCTCGGTGCTGGCCGCGCTGACCGCCCGGTCCAGCCGCGCCACGGCGTCGGTCCCCCGGCCCATGAACCACAGCGCCCGCCCGGCCCAGCACAGCCCGGACACCATGGGATTTTCCCCGAAGGCCGCCACCACATGGATGTCGCGGCTGGGCACATAGCCGGCCGTCGTGCGGTCGCCGGCTTCGACGGCGGCGCCGAATCGGGCGCTGTGGAACATCGAGCAGGCCAGCAGCTCCGAACAGGCCAGCATCAGCGACGGGTCGGTGATCTCGCCCAGTTCGGATTCCTGGCGCATGAGGATGGCCTGGGTCTCCAGGTACTCGCCCCGGAACTCCTTGAGGGCGGCCAGCCCGAACATGGCGGCCGACAGGCGCTGCGTGTCGTGGACGATGGTGCCCAGGTCGCAGGCCCGGCGGTAATCGGTCTCGGCGTCCGGGTCGAGCCAGCCGCGCGTGACCACCAGCGCCGGCGCGCGCAGGGCCAGCAGGCGCAGTTCCCACACCGGGCGGGCGGCCTCTTCCAGGCCCGGCAGCAGTTGCAGCGCGCGGTCGATCAGGGCCACCGCGTCGCGGTGCGAGCCCCGCCGCAGGGCCTGCAGGGCGGCTTCCTCCAGGCAGCGCACGGCGGTCGGCGCGTCGCCGCCCTGGACGAAGTGCATGGCGATCTCCGCCGCCGGGCGATTGGCGGCCCCGGCGTAGACGGCGTCCAGCCGCTGGCCGATGGCGCGGTGCAGGCGCTGGCGGGCCGACGGGGCGAGCCGTTCGTAAACCCCGTCCCGATAGAGCTGGTGCTGAAACGCATAGGCGGCGGTCACCGTGCCGTCGGGCCACGTCGCCTCGCCGGCCGGACGCAGCAGGAGGCCGCGCCGGGCGAGGCTTTCGGCCTTGCTCTCGACCGCCTCGGCCTCGATGTCGAGCACCCCGGCCACCACGGCGGCGGGGAAGCTGGCACCGGCCACGCTGGCGGCCTCGACGATGGCGAGTTCGGTCGGCTCCAGGCGCTCCACCATGCGGTTGATGAGGAAGCCCAAGGTTTCGGGAACACCGCGCTCCAGGGCGTCGAGGTCGGCGGTCATGGTCCGGTTGTCGGACGACAGGATGCCCGTGTCGATCCACCAGTCGAGCAGGTTCTGCATGAACAGCGGGTTGCCGCCGCCACGCCGGACCAGGGCGGCGGCCACGGCATCGGGCGCTTCTGCGTCGTCGAAGCGGGCCGACAGGCAGCCCTTGACCGCCTCGGCACCCAGCGGCGCCAGCGGCAGGACGTTGGCGAGGCCGCGCATGCGCAACTCGAGGACCTGCCGAAGGGCGTTGCTGGTGTCGGCGCACCGGCAGGTGCCCAGCAGCATGATGGGCGCCGGGCTGCGCCGGCTGATGAGGCCCTCGATCAGGTCCAGGGTGGAGCAGTCGCTCCAGTGCAGATCCTCCAGCACCAGCAGAAGGGGGTGGTTGGCGGCCATCGCCTCCAGCGCGTCGAGCACCTCGCGCAGCAGGCGTTCGCGCGTGCCGACGCCGTCGGGCGGCGTGGCCGGGCTCGGCCCCAGGGCGGGCAGCAGGGCGAGCCAGCTTGGCGCGGAGACCTCTAGCGCCACCTTGGCCTGGGGCGAGGTGCGGCACAGGGCGGTCAGCACCTCCAGCACCGGCATGAACGGCTCGGCCGGGCCGCGCAGGTCGATGCACTGGCTGCGGGCGATGACGACGTCAGGTTTGGCGGCGGCGGTGTGCGCCATGAAAGCATCGACCAGGGAGGTCTTGCCGATGCCGGCCTCGCCGGACACCACGACCAGACGGCGGTGCCCCGCGCGGGCCTCGTCCAGCCAGCCGGTCAGGCGGGCCAGTTCGTCGTCGCGGCCGAACAGCGGCTTTGCGGCGGGCACGGGTGCTGGCGGGAGGGGGGCCGGTGGAGGCGGAGCCTGGGCCGGGGGCTTTGAGACGACGGACGGCGCCGGGCGGACGCTGCGGCGCATGCGGGCGATCTCGGCCTTGAGCTGGCGGGTCTCGGCCTCGGGTTCCTCGTCCAGTTCGCGCCTCAGCAGGGCGGTGCATTGCTCGTACTGCTGCAAGGCGGCGGCCGGCCGGCCTTGCGTGGCGTACAGGCGCATGAGGGTGCGGTGGGCGCTTTCCTGGAGCGGGTCGAGGGCGACCAGACGGACGGCGGCCTGAATGGCGGCGTCGAGGTCCTGGGCCGATTCATGGTGGGCGCACAGGCGGGCGTGGACGCTCAGCGCCATTTCCTTGAACCGGGTGCGTTCGCTCGACATCCAGTCCTGGTAGGCGATCTCGCGCACGTTCAGGCCCTGCAACAGGTCGCCCCGGCACAACTCGGCGGCGGCGGCGAGGTCGGGCGGGGCGTCGCTGGCCGACAGTCGCTCGAACCGCCGCGCGTCCACATCCACCATGGCCGGCACGAGCATCACCGAGTCGCCATCGGTGACCAGGCATTCGGCGGCGTCCCCGAACGCCTTGCGCAGCGAAAACATGGTCTGGCTGAGGCTGTGGCGGGCCTGCTTGTCGGCCCGGTCGCCCCACAGCAGGGCCATCAGGCTTTCCCGGCGGTGCGGCCGTCCGGCCTCCATCGCAAGGTAGGCGGCCAGGGCTTCGGCCTTGCGGGTGGGCAGGCGGATCCCTTCGGCGTGGAAGGGGCCGAGAACCTGAAAATTCAGGCGGGATGTGGCTCGCATCGTACGTGTCGCCTTATGCCGTCTCGGGTTTTTTCCCCCCTCGTTTCACATTTGATGACCTGTTGACGTGCCCTTTGACGGGGCGCTGAGGCGGTGGCGGCACCGTGGATCTCATCGAGAAACGAGATGCCGGAGATTGCCGTGATGACCGCTTTGACAACCACCTTCGCAAAGACCGCCTTCCTGACCCGCGTCGGCGCCGTCCTCGAGGAAATGTTTCGCCGCCGCCAGGTTCGCAAGACCGCCCGCGCCTTGCGCGCCCTCAGCGACGCCGGCCTCAAGGACATCGGGCTGCACCGCAGCGAGGTCGACTCGGTCGCGGCCGCGGGGCAGGTGCGCCGCCGCTGAAGTCTTACAACCAGCGTCCCGCTATGGAAATGCGGAAGCAACCGTTAAGTTCCCTGCCCCGGCGAGGCCGCCGCAATCCCGGCGGCCTCGCTTTTTGAGCGCCCTCAAAAAGCCGACGGATGATTTTTAAGCGCCCTTTGATGGCCGGCATGATTTCCCTCCCGAAAGCCAGCCGCGCCAAACGCCTCCCTCACCGCCGGACGAGCAGGCGGGCCACTTCGGCGTCGGTGCGGGCGTTGCCTTCGCGGACCAGGACGAACAGCTTGTCGGCGGCGACCGGGGTGTCGGGGCCGGGGTTGATGCTGATGCGCTTGTCGTCGTGGCAGCGGAAGGCGACCGGGACGCCGATGTCCTTGTTGACCAGGTGGGACACCAGGTCGCCCCAGCGCCATCCGGTGATGTCCACGTCGTAGCGCCAGCACTCGTCATGGCGGCTGGTGAACAGGTCCTCGAGGATTTTCTCGGCCCCCGGAGCGGCCAGGGCGCGGACGATCATTTCCGGGTAGCCGCGCAGGGGCCGCACGATGATGTCGGCCCCAACGCGCATCAGGCGCGGGCGATTGGCGTCGTCGACGCATTCGCAGAGGATGCGCCCCTTCGCCCCCATTTCGCGCAGGCGATCGACGATGTCGAGGTTGCGGCCGTCCGAGGCGGGGTCGCTGTCATCCTCGGCCAGCACCACGATGACGTCGGCCGCGGTGGCGTCGGCGTCGCCGAGGGCGCGCGGATCCCACGACTCGCCGTCGGTGTGGACGACGCCCAGCTCGGTCAGGGCCGGGGGCAGGCCGGCCGGGAAATGGCACGTCACCAGTTGCACCAGTCGGGTCTTGAAACGGCGGCTGGCCCGCAGTTCGCACACCAGCCGCGTCAGGTACGCCTTGGCGTTGGTGCGGGGGGTGTTGAGGACCAGGATGTGATCGCGCATGTGCCACCTCCAGTGCCCGAAGCGCATCTGTTCGCGCCGGTCGGCGCGCACGTCGAAGTACAGGGCGGCCGTCTGGAAGGCCATCCAGATGCCGCCGAGAAAAATCAGCACGATGGTTGAAATCCGCCCGGCCGCCGTCTCGGCCGACAGGTCCCCATAGCCCACCGTGGTCATGGTCGTCAGGGTCAGCCACAGGGCCTGGAACGCGGTCAGGCCCTCGAATATCACCATGGCGCCGACGTGCAGCAGGCCGAGAACCGCCAGGGCCACGATCATGTTGCGCAGGGTGCGCCGGGGTGCCGTGGTGGGGACCAGCCCGCGCACCCGGCCCCGGCGATCCTTCAGCCGGCGAAGTACCTTGCTCACATGACGCTCCCGCAGCCGTTATCCATCAACGGCTGCGGCAGCGGCCCGGTTTAAGAAGGAGGCATCATGGGCAAGGCTTCAAAGGCGGACGTCGTCGCGGTCCTGCTGGATCGCCATGGCCGGACCTATGCGGACGACCTGGGCATTGCACTCGACCACGGCACGCCGTCGCCGCTGTTCCGCTGGCTGTGCGCGTCGATCCTGTTCAGTGCGCGGATCAGCGCCGACACGGCGGCCAAGGCGGCCCGCGCCCTGGCCGACAGCGGCTGGACCACGGCCGACAAGATGGCCGCCAGCACCTGGGAAGAGCGCACGCGGGTGCTCAACGCGTCCGGCTACGCCCGCTATGACGAAAGCACCTCGCGGATGTTGGGCGAGACGGCCGACCTGCTGCTGACGGAATATGGCGGCGACCTGCGCAAACTGCGCGAGCGGGCCGACCGCCAGCCCGACCGGGAGCGCACCCTGCTCAAGGCCTTCAAGGGGATGGGCGATGTCGGCGTGGACATCTTCTTTCGCGAGGTCCAGGGCACCTGGGACGAACTGTTCCCCTTCGCCGACAAAAAGTCCCTGAAGGCAGCGCAGGCGCTGGATTTGGGCGGCGACGCAAAGACCCTCGCCGGGCTGGTCGAGCGCCAGGACCTGCCCCGGCTGGTCGCCGCCCTGGTCCGCGCCGACCTCGCAAAGGATCACCAGGACATCCTGGACGCCGCCCTCAATCGATCTTCGTGAGCGCCACCGAGTTGATGCAGTAGCGCAGGCCGGTGGGCGGCGGGCCGTCGTTGAAGACGTGGCCCAGGTGGGCGTCGCAGCGGGCGCACAGCACCTCGATGCGCGTCATGCCATAGGACGTGTCGCGGTGCTCGGTGACGTTTTCATCCGCCACCGGGGCGTTGAAGCTGGGCCAGCCGGTGCCGCTCTCGAACTTGGTGCGGCTGTCGAACAGCGGCAGGCCGCAGCACACGCAGGCATACAGCCCCGGTTCGTGGGTGTGGCAGAACTCGCCGGAGAACGGCCGTTCGGTGCCCTTGCGGCGGGTCACCTGATACTGCTCGGGGGTGAGCTGGGCGCGCCAGTCTTCGTCGGACTTGATGACTTTTTCCATGATGTTCACCTGTTGGCCCTGTAGATGGGCATGACCTCGGGCAGCCATTCCTGGATGCGTTCGATGCGCCGTTCGGCGCCGGGGTGGGTGGACAGGAACTCCGGCGCGCCGCCGGTTTCCATGCGGCGCCACAGGCTCACGGCGGCCTCGGGATTGTACCCGGCGCGGGCCATGTAGCCCAGGCCGAGGCGGTCGGCCTCCAGTTCCTGGTTGCGGCCATAGGGCATTTCGATCCCGAACTGGGCGCCGGCGCCGAGAATGGCCGCCGCCACCTGCGGGGAGACGACGTCGCTCGCGCCGGCCACGGCGGCGGCGATCTGCACGCCGGTCTGGGTCGCCATGCTGGTGTTCACGCGCTCGGAGGAATGGTCCTCGGTCACATGGGCGAGTTCGTGGCCGATGACGGCGGCCAGTTCGTCGTCGCTGTTGGCGAAGCGCATCATGCCTTCATAGATGCCGATGCGGTTGCCGGGCACGGCGAAGGCGTTCTGGGAATCGCCCTGGAACACGGCGACCTCCCATTCCGCCGGATTTTCGCCGGCCGCGCGCAGGATGCGGTTGGAGATCTGTTCGGCCCGGCGGCGCATGGAGGCGTCGCGGGTCGTCGGCGTTTCGGCGTTGATCTGCTCCCAGGTCTGCAGGCCCATCTGCTGGACCTGCTGCTCGGATACCAGATTGAGGCCGAGGCCCGTGGAGTCGCCGTCGCACGCCGCGAGGCTGCCGGCCATGACCGCCGCCGCGCCCAACTTGAAGAACCGGGACCTGCCGAATGCCATTGTAGTGCCTCCTGCTTGGGAAAAGCCTCCCCACGGGCAACGCCCCTGGATATGGCAGGGTTCAGGGAGTGGATGCGCGGGCGCGCGGCATGGGACGGCCCGGCACGTCGGTGATGAGCCCGCCGACGCCCATGCCCATGATGTCGGCCGGACCCACCGGCAGCCCGGCGGCCAGACGCCACAGCACCCAGTCGGCGCCGTTCAGCCGGGGCGAGCGGGCACAGCCGGGCAGGCCGAGCACCGGCACGCCGTCCCAGGCGGCCAGCATCAGCAGGTTGCCCGGATCGACCGGCATTCCGAGGTGCGTGACACTGCCACCGGCCTCGACCACGGCGCTGGGCAGCACGTCGCAGCGGTCGGTGATGGCCGAGGCGCCGACCAGCAGCAGCATCTCGCAGCCCGCCGCGCGCAAGGCCTTCAGGGCGGCGGCCACGTCGGCGCTCCGATGGGCGCAGCGCTCCTCGGCGATCAGGCGGGCGCCGCACGACTCCAGGCGCCGGGCCGTGGCCTCGGTGGTCTTGGCGAGCACGCTGTCCTTGGTGCCGTGCACCCGCGTCTGCAGCAGCCCGGCCCGCAGGCCCCGCCACGGCGCGACGCGCAGCAGCGGAGTCGCCGGCAGGCAGGCGGTCAGCACCGATTCGGGCACCGCGAAGGGGATGATCTTGATGGTCGCCATCATGGTCCGGGCGGTGACCGGCTGCCACGGGGCGAGGGTGGCCAGGGTGACGGCCTCGCTCACGCCGTTCAGGCGGTTGACCCCGGCGGCGTCGATCACCGCCAGCCCGTCGGCGGAGGCGTGCAGGTTGACCCGCCCGGTGGTGGCCGTGCCGGCGGTCAGGCCGCTGCCGGCCACGGCCTGGGCGAGGCGGGCGGCGGCGGGATCCTCGGCCACGTCACCGGGTTCCAGGCGGGCGGCGACCACGCAGGGGATGCCGGCGGCGCGCAGGGCCTCGATGTCGGCGCGGTCGATCACCCGGCCCTTGGGCCACTTGCGCCCGCCGACCAGCAGGGAGTGGGCGAGGACGCAGCCTTCGGCCTCGGTGACGGGGGTGTCGCCGAAGATCACAGGACGGGCTCCACGAAAATCTCGATGCGCCCGCCGCAGGCAAGGCCGACCGACCACGCCGTTTCGTCGGCCACGCCGAATTCCAGGCGGCGCGGCGTGCCGCTGGCCATGACCTCCAGCGCCGCCTCGATCACCGCGCCCTCGACGCAGCCGCCCGAGACGGAGCCGACCATCAGGCCGTCGCGCGAGATCGCAAGCTTGCTGCCGACCGGGCGCGGGGCGCTGCCCCAGGTGGTCACCACGGTCGCCAGGGCGCAGGGCGTTCCGGCCGCGAGCCAGCCGGCGCAGGCATCAAGGGGATCTGTCGGCGTCATGGGGTCGCTCCGCGGCGCGTGGCGGTGATTTCGGCCAGGATGGACAAGGCGATCTCGGCCGGTGAGCGGGCTCCGATGTTCAGCCCGACCGGGGCGTGCAGGCGGTCGAGGACGGCATCGGGCAGTCCGTCGGCGCGCAGCCGTTCAACGCGCTTGGCGTGGGTCTTGCGGCTGCCGAGCGCCCCCACGTAGAACGCCGGGGAGGGCAGGGCGAGGCGCAACGCCGCGTCGTCCAGCTTGGGGTCGTGGGTCAGGGTGACAACGGCGCAGCGGGCGTCCAGGCCGATGGCCTCCAGGGCCTCGTCGGGCCACTCGGGGATGATGGACACGCCGGGGAACCGTTCGGCATCGGCGAACACGGCGCGCGGGTCGATCACCACCACGTCCAGGTCCAGCACGGCGGCCAGGGCCACCAGATGCTGGGCGATGTGGACGGCGCCGATGATGATGAGGCGCGGCGGCGCGGCGTGGACATCGACGAACAGCGGCCGCACGTCCGGAGCCGCATCCAGCATTCCGCTGTCCTCGCCGCGCAGGCGGTCGGCCACGGCGGCGGCTTCGGCCGGGCCGAGGGCAAGGTCGCCCTCGACATCATCCCCAATTGCCAGGGCCTGCGCCCCGCCGTCCAGGTCGGTCACCACGGCGGCGGTTCGGCGGGCGGCGCGGGCGGCGCGCAGGGCGTTCAACAAGCGGGCCTTCATGCGGTCTCCTCGTCTATCGGTCCACCCATATAGGGTGCCGGCGGCCCCAAGCACGGGTATTTTGAGAAACAGGGTGCCGATGGCTATACTGTTGGCTGCTTTCCATCGGCGCGGAGATCGGCACATGTCCCACTGGCTTCCGCTGTCCCGTGTCGCCCGGCTGGTCGGCATCTCCCGCGCAGCACTTCAGGAGCACATCCGCTCCGGCGCGCTGGAGACGTTCGACGGCGGGGTGGCGCTGGATGCCGTCCTGCGCGTCTTCCCCGACGCCCGGCTGGAGGACGACAGCGAATTCCAGCGGCTGGAGGAGATCAAGCGCCAGGCCATGTGGCGCCCGGCCCACGAGGAAACCCTGCCGGACCGCGCCGTGCTGGCCAGCCGCCTGCAGCGCGTCGGGGACGAGTTCGCCGCCGCCAAGGTGCTGCTCATGCACTATGACCGGGTGCTCGGGTGGCTCGACGTCAAGCTGGCGGATCTGGCCGAACGCACGCCCGAAGCCGACGCCCTGCGGGCCTGGCTGGCCGATGAACTGGCCGCCGCCCCGCCCGAGGCCGAACGCGGCCGGGCGCTTCTTGCACGGGAGACTGTGATGCGGGTGATGAGCGCCCATACGCGGCTGGAGCCGTCGGGCCACGACTTCTTCGTCAACGGCGACGACACGGTGCTGGAGGCGGCGCTGGGGGCCGGCGTGCCGGTCGACTACGGCTGTTCCAACGGGACCTGCGGCGCCTGCCGGGCGCGGCTGGTGTCGGGCGAGGTGCGCAAGGTGCGGCCCCACGACTACACCTTCAGCGAGGCCGAAAAGGCGGCCGGCGCCTTCCTGATGTGCTGCAACACGGTGGTCGCCGACGCGGTGGTCGAGGCCTCGGTCGAGGGCTGCACCAGCATCCCGGTGCAGCATATCCCGGCCAAGGTGCGCGCCGTCGAGCCGCTGGGCGCGCATATGGCGGCCCTGCACCTGACCACGCCGCGCAGCCAGCGCCTGCGCTTCCTGTCCGGCCAGTCGGTCACCCTGACCGCGCCGGACGGCAGCACGGCGGACTTCCCGGTGGCCAGTTGCCCCTGCGAGGGGCGCGAGGTGACCGTCCATGTGCGGCGCGACGGAGGCTCCTTCGCCGCCACCCTGGACGGCCTGGGGCGGGCCGACACCATCGTCATCGACGGCCCGCGCGGCAGTGTGGCATTCGACGAGAACCGGGGGCGGCCGGTGGTGTTCATCGGCCTCGATGACGGCTTCGCGCCGCTCAAAAGCCTCATCCAGCACGCCATGTCCCTGGAGTTCGCCGAACCCATGCATCTGGTGTGGGCGGCCGGGGCGGTCGGGCACTACCGCGACAACCTGTGCCGGTCGTGGGCCGACGCCTTTGATAATTTCACCTACACGCCGCTGGCCGCTGACGAAGACGTGGCACGCGCGGTGGCAGACCCGGCCGGAGCCGACGTCTACGCCGCCGGGCCGCGTCCCTTCCTGGAGACGGTGCGCGCCGCCCTGACCGCCCGTGGCCTGCCCGAAGATGCCTGGCGTGCCGGGTTCGAGGTGTGACGGTTGAGAAAGTGAAGTGGGGTACACAGAGGACACCGAGAAGTCACAGAAAGCACCGAGAGAATGGCCCCAGCGCCGCAGGCCATATTTCCCCTGTGAGGTTTGATGCGCTGCGCGCAGCCACATGCTCTGAAATCTCTGTGTCCTCTGTGCCTTCTCTGTGTCCTCTGTGTTTCCCCGCTTCACTTCCCCTCACGCCGATGTCAGCGTCCGTGACTGGTGGTGGGGGCTGTCGGTGACGCTGGCCGGCAGGGTGAAGGCGAAGGTGGTGCCGGTGCCGGGGCCTTCGGACTCGGCCCAGATGCGGCCTTCGTGGCGTTCGACGATCTTGCGGCAGACCGCCAGGCCGATGCCGGTGCCTTCGAATTCCTCGCGCGTGTGCAGCCGCTGGAACACCTTGAACAGGCGGGTGGTCTGGTCCGGGGCGATGCCGATGCCGTTGTCGCGCACGCTGACCTTCCAGCCTTCGTCGATGCGCTCGACGGCGATGTGGATGACCGGCGCCACGGTCGCCGGGCGGTACTTCATGGCGTTGTCGATCAGGTTCTGGAACAGGCGCACCATTTCGTCGCGGCTGGCCTCCACGGTCGGCCAGGTGCCCGAGACGTCGATCTGCGTGCCGGTCTCCTCGATGGTCGGGCCGAGGAAGCGGAGGGCCTCGTCCAGCACGGTGTCGAGGGCCACCGGCGCCTTGGGCAGCCCGGTGCGGCCGACGCGCGAAAACTCCAGCAGGGCGACCAGCATGTGGTCCATGCGCTGCGCCCCGTCGCGGGCGTAGTTGATGAACTCCCGCGTTTCGTCGTCCAGAACCGCCTCGAGGCGCCGGGCGGTAAGCTGCAGGTAGCTGTTGACCATGCGCAGCGGCTGGCGCAGGTCGTGCGACGCGACGTAGGCGAACTGCTCCAGGTCGGCGTTGGAGCGCTTGAGGCTTTCCTCCATGCGCTTGCGTTCGGTGATGTCCTCGACAAAGCCGATGGCCCGCCCGTCGGGAAGGGGGCCGGCGACGACCATGCCCCAGAACCAGCTTCCGTCCTTGCGACGGAGTTTCATCTCGCCGTGGGTGATGCCGTGTTCGTGGACGCTGCCGAAATGCTGCACGCAGTCGGCGCGGCTGTCGGCGGTGACGTAGTCCATGACCGTCATGGACTTGAAGTCGTCCACGCCAAACCCGCTCTGCGCGCAGGCGGCGGCGTTGACCTCCTGATAGCGGCCATGGGCGTCGGTCACATAGATGCCCAGCGGCGCGACCTCGAAATAGGTCGCAAGGCGTTCCTCGCTCTCGCGGATGAGCCGTTCGACGCGCTTGCCCTCGGTGATGTCGCGGCTGATGCCGACCAGAAGGGTGACGTGGCCGTACTCGTCACGGACCGGGTTCAGCGTGGTCGACCACACCCGCTGTCCGGCCGGCAGGTCGAGGGATTCCTCGTAGATGATCGGCTGGCCGGCCATGAGGCAATCGTCATACCGCTCGATCACATGGTCGGCCACGTCTGCCGGCAGCAGGTCTTGCGGGCGCATCCCGTCGAGCAGCGAAAGCCCCGTCGCGGCCTTGTGGGCGGGGTTGTTGCGCAGGTAACGGAAGCCGTTTTCGGCATCGACCGTAACCAGGAAAATGGCGTCCGACACGTTCTCGAAGATGCTGCGGTAGAGACGTTCGCTGTCCGCAAGGGCGTGCTCCAGGGCCCGCCGCTCGGTCAGATCGGTATTGGCGCCGGCCAGCCGGATGGCGGCACCCGCCGCGTCGCGGACGATCACGCCACGGCACAGCACCGGCACGTAACGGCCGTCCTTGTGGCGCATGCGGAATTCCGTGGAGAACGCGTCGATCGCGGGATCGGCGAAGGTTTCGGCCATATAGGCATTCATGAAGCCGACGTCTTCGGGATGCAGCAGATCCTGCCAAAGGCTCGGTCCACCGGCCAATTCGTCCACCGCATAGCCCAGCATCTGCCACCAGCGCGGGGCGTAGTACATGGTCTCGTTGACCAGATCCCAGTCCCACGGCGCGTCATTGGTGCCGTGCATGATGAGGGCCAGCCGTTCCTCGCTCATCTGCAGGGCGCTCTGCGCCGCCTTGCGCAGACTGATTTCCGACAGGAAGCCGTGCCACACGACGCTGCCGTCGCCCTCGGGTCCGGGCTCGGGGCTGGCGTGGCCGGAAATCCAGATTTCGCCGCGCTCCGGATGGAGGACGCGGAACTCGCTGCCCCACTCGGTCAGGGTGGCGCGCGACCGCTCGACCGAGTCGAGCACCGCCTGCCGGTCGGCCGGATGCACGATGTCGAAGACCTGATTGCCCTCCGCCGCCACCTCGGCCGGGCTCAGGCCGAGAATGTCGCGAATGCCGTCGCTGCAGTAGGGGAAGGTGGCCGAGCCGTCGGCAAGGCGCTGGAACTGGAAGATCATGCCGGGGACGCTGCGGGCGATCTTGGTCAGGCGTTCGGCGCCGCCCATCGCCTCGCTGACATCGACCAGCGAGCCGATCAACTCGACGACCGTGCTGTCGCCATCGCGCACCGCGACCACCTGATCCTCCAGCCAACGCCATCGACCGTCGGCGGCGCGGAACCGGTAGCGGTGCCCGAAGATGCCGGTCGCCCCGGCCCGCAGCCATCCCTCGACGCCGGCCAGGACGGCGCCCCGGTCGTCGGGATGGACGGTGTCGAGCCACCACGTCGGCGAGGCCAGCGCGGTTTCGGCATCGTACCCCAGGACCGCTTTCAGGTTGGCGCTGAGGTAGGTGGCGGCGAAGTCGTCAGCCACGCTGGCGCCATAGATGACCGCCGGACTGGCCGCCACCAACTGGTTGAGCCGCGCCTCGCTGTCCAGCAACTCGCGCCGCACCCGCTGGGTCTGCGCCGCCTGGATTGCGAGCACGATGATGATCAGGCCCGCCATCACCCAGCTTCCCCCGGCGATCAGCAGGGCGGGGAGCAGCGTGGACTGGCGCCAGGACTCCAGAAGTGCCTCGTCATCCTGGACCAGCACGACGCGCAGCGGCACGTGGGACATCTGGCGGACGGCGAAGGTGTGGCCGTCGCCATGGTGCAACGCCGACCCGCTGGTCAGCCCGAACCCGGACGGCAGGCCCTTGAAGAGGACACTGTCGGCCAACTGCGACCCGGCTGGCGGCGGCGCCCGGGACAGGTCCGCGCGCAGGGCCACGATGATCTTTCCCGACCGGTCGACCACCGCCATGCTTTCCGCCACTGACCCGATGCTGGCCCACAGCGAGTCGTGCAGGTAGATGGGGTTCAGTTCGGCCACGGCCGTGCCACGAAATTCATTATCGCTGTCATCAATGCGGCGGCTGATCAGCAGGCTTTCGGGATTGAACCCGACAAGGTCGTGGCCCGGCGGGGCCACAGCGAGGTCGAGCCACTGGTCGCGGTGACTGCGGAAGGTCCGCGTCGTGGCGATATCCATGGCAGCGGCGGGGTGGTGGTGGCTGTCGCTTTCCATCTGCCCGCTGTCGTCGAACACGGCGAGGCGCGACACCTGCGGCAGGCTGACCAGCTTGCGGCGCAGGGCGTCGTGGAAGTGGCGGGGGTTGTACTGGTCCGAGAACACGCGGCTGCGCACGCTCTCGGCCACGTCGCTGAGGCCGAGGTCGGCTGCCTGGACCAGCATGTCCATGGTCTTGCCGGTCACCTGGGCCATGTGGCGGAGGTCGGCCTCGGCCCGCGCCACGGTGGCCGCGCGCTGCTGGCGCGCGTGGTCGATGGCCGACCAGGTGACGACGGCGGCGGCCAGCATCACGGCGGCGACGGCCACCGCGAACTGGCTCAGGGATGACGACAGGCGCCGGTTCATGGTGCGCGCTCCAGCGTCGCGAGCCCCAGCGTCGCGAGAATTTCGGCGACCAGCGCCGGATCAAGGCCGAGGGCGGTCAACTCGGCGGCGGACGTGGCGGCGATCTCGCGGCGGCGCGTTCGCAGCGTGGCGTCGTCGGGGGTGACGATGCTCAGGCCCCTGGCGATCAGGGTGTCCCGCGCCGAGGCCTGGGCGGCGGCGGCAGCAGCCCGGGCCTCCTCGACATGGGCCTCCCAGGTCGCCCGGATGCCGTGCTGCAGGTCGGCCGGCAGGCGGTTCCAGAACCGTGCGGCGATGACCGGAACATACTGCGCGAAGTACTGGCGGTCCTCGAACACGTGGGACAGGCCGCTTTCCCACAGGCGCGCGCTGACCACCGTCTCGTGGCTGGTCATCACGCCGTCCAGCCCGCCGGCGGCCAGGGCTGCCGGCAGATCGGGCCACGGCACCGCCACCGGGGTCATGCCGAGGACGCGAAGGCGCGCCGCGTTGGCTTCTCCGCCGGCAATCCGGATGACCAGCCCGTTCAGGTCGTCATGGGTCTGCACCGGTCTGCGCAGGGTATAAATGTGCGTAAAGCCGAGGTCGATCCAGCGGCCCGGAACCACGACGTCCAGTTGCCGCTCGATCGCGTCGTTGATCGCCGCGCCGACGGCACCGTCGCGCAGGGCATGGTGGGCCGGGGCATCCAGGCCGTAGAGGGCCGGCAGCAGGAAGGCGCGGCTGGGCGGCACCAGGCGGTCGAACTGCCACATGCCCGGCACCGCCATTTCCACCTGTCCCTGGCGCAGGGCGTGGATCACGTCGCGGTCGCGGAACAGCCGCGCGGCCGGTTCATGCACCACGTTGAGGCGGTCGCCGAAGCGATCGTGGAGGTCTTGCGCAAAGGCGGCGACCATGCGCGTCTGGACGTGCTCCGGCGTGTTCTCAGTCGAGATCCGCAGGAGCGGGCGATCGAAGGGCTCGGCACGGTCCGCCCGCAGGTCGGACGCCGCGAAGATGCCGGTCAGGAAGATCGCGGCCAGAAACGCCGCCACTTTAGGGAGCGCCGCATTAGGGAGCATTGCCGATCTCCCCCAGCAGGGCGTTGGCGACCGGCCGCAGAGCGGCGTGGGTGGTCCACCATTGGTCAACCGCGGCGGTCAAAGGCGCGGCCTGGGGCGTGTGAAAGGTCATGCCGCCGTCGGCCAGCCGGCTGCGCCAGATCGGCTCGCGCTCGGCGTAATAGGCGGCAAGGGCCGCCATCTCGCTGTTCATGGCCTTGGTCAGGACGGCGCGGCCGGTCTCGTCCAGGGTTGACCATGTCGCCTCGGACACCACTGCGGCGACCGGGAACATCATGTGGGCCGTCACCACCGTATGCGGGGCGCTTGCGACGAAGTCCTGGGTGACCAGGATTTCCAGGTCCATGTCGGCCCCGTCGATGATGTCGCGCGCCATGGCATCGCGCACCACGGGCAGGGGCAGAGGGTGTGGCTGCGCCCCGAGCGATTCATAGAACGTCACGATGGCCGGGTTGGGCGTCGTGCGGATGCGCAGCCCGTCCAGGCGCGGTGCCTGCGTGGCATCCGGCGGCCGGGCCAGCACCATGTGCCGCATGCCCAGGACCCCCAGGCCAAGCACCCGCAGGCCCAGCGGCTGCTCGACGCGCGCGGCCAGGCTGCGGGCTCCGGGGGTGGCCATGAGCTGGCCGCCGGCCGTCACGTCGGGAACCAGGAACGGCACGAAAAAGACATTGAGGCTGTCGTCATGGCGGGCCAGTTCGCCCAGGGTCAGGATGGCGCTGTCCAACTGGCCGGCGCCCAGTTGCGCCACCATCGACGACTCGTTGCCGCGCCTCGCGGAATGGTGGACCCGCACGGCCATGGCGCCGTTCGTTGCAATGCGGACGTGGGCGGCGATGCGGTCGGCCGCCAGCGCCATGCCGTGGGCCGGCGGGGCGATCAGTCCCAGGTGGAGGGTGCGCACGGCGGGCGGAGTGGTCTGCGCCGCCGCTGCTCCGGCGGCCAGCCAGCACATCACCACGGCAGCACTCGCCGCCACGCCCGCCCATGCCTGAAGTCCCCGCACCGCTCGCTCCCCGCGCCGTTCCCCGCGGCGGATAATACTCCAAATGTGCGGCGGTGCCACACACGGTTGGGCGGGGCCGTGTACTTTTACGGGTGGATGGGGACGGTCACTCCCACTCCATTTGCATGAAGACCTGCTGCGCGTTGCGGCGGCTGATTTCGTCGAACACCGCCAGGTGGGAGAACGCCGCCTGGTCGACCCCGGCCGCCGCGGTTTCATCGCCCCCGGCATCGAGGACGGCGCGGACCTTGTCGCGCAGGTGGAGCAGGTAGTCGCGGGTTTCCCGCTCGGCCTGGGCGAGGTCGGTGGCCCCGCCGTGGCCCGGCACGACGTGGGCAGGCTTGAGTGCGGCGACGGCGGCGAACGCCTCCAGCCAGGTGCGCGAGTCCGATTGCGGCCCGACGCCCAGCATGCGGTCCACATAGACGATGTCGCCGGTGAACACCACGCGCTGGTCGGGCAGCCACACGAAGGCGTCGCCGGGGGTGTGGGCGGGGCCGACCTTGCGCAGCTCCAGCCGGGTGCCGCCGATGGTGAGGTCGAGCGCGTCGGCAAAGGTTTCCGCAGCATAGGCCAGCTTGGTGCCGGCCACGCCGTCCTCGCCGGTCAGGGTGCGCATGACGGCGAACTGGCCGTCTCCCCGCTCGGTCTGGTCGGCCACGGCGGCCTCGGAGGCGATGATGCGGGCGCCCTTGGCCTCGAAATGGGCGTTGCCGAACCAGCGGTGATCCTGACCGCCGGTGTTGATGACGACCGAGACGGGCCGGTCGGTCACCGTGGCGAGGGCGGCCTCGATGGCCTGGGCGCCGCGGGCGCTGCCGCCGCTGTCGATGAGGATGACGCCGGAGTCGGTCACCACCGCCCCGAACGTGGCGTTGTTCCCCAGGTTGGCGGGCGAGCGCTGCTCCAGCGGGCCGACCAGGGCGTAGACGTTTTCCGCCACCTTGTGGACCTCGAGAACGGCGTTTTCGGCGGCCAGCGCCGGTGTCGCCACGACCAACACTGCGGCGGCGGCCAGAAAGCGCCGTAAGGACGCGGCGATGCTCATCATCTTTCCCCTTATATGGAGTGTGGCGGTTGTCGCGCATGGTGGGGCGCCGGGCGGTCGGCCGCAACACCCGCATGGGCAGGGCATCGGCCCTCCATGGAACTCTTTTGCTTCCACGGCCATTGCTGTTCGGGTGCGCGCGTTGGGGCGTGCCGGCCAAAAAGGTGACGGAGACTGTCCAAGTGACCATCGATTACAAGCCCGGGATGAACCGAACCGCAGCGGCCGGGCGCCTGGGGCTGCAAGCCATTCGTGCGGCCTATCGTCGCTACGCCCCTCTCTATGACGTGCTGTTCGGCCGCATCCTCGACCGGGGCCGGCACGAGGCGGTGGCCGCGCTGGAGGGTGCGCCGGGCCGCCGGGTGTTGGAGATCGGGGTGGGGACGGGGCTGTCGCTGCCCCTCTATAGTGCCCGCGCCCGCGTGACCGGCATCGACGTCAGCCCCGAGATGCTGGACAAGGCCCGCCGGCGCGCCACGACCCGCCGCCTGGTCCAGGTCGAGTCCCTGGACGAAATGGACGGCCAGAGCATGACCTTCCCCGATGCCAGCTTCGACGTCGTGGTGGCCATGTACGTGCTGTCGGTCACCCCGGACCCCCACCGCCTGCTGGCCGAAATGCGCCGGGTGTGCGCGCCGGGCGGGGATATCCTGGTGGTCAACCGGTTCACCTCGGAAAAGCCCCTGCGCCGCATGGCCGAACGCGCCGCCGCCCCGCTGTCCGCGGCGATCGGCTTCAATACGGAGCTGGGCAGCGCCGTGCTCGAGTCCATGGGCGGGCTGGAGTTCACCGAGAACCGCGCGCTGCCGGGAATGGCCGGCGCCCGCCTGCTGCGCTGGCGCAACGCCCCTGTGGAGGCCGGTTTGAGCGATGCCGGCTGACGATTGGCACTTTCCTGTTGCCAAGGGCCGGGGCCGGACATATATTCCTCGTCTTGCCGCGACGCTCTCGGGTGTCCGGCGGGTCTGATTTCATCCTTCACAGCAGGGTGTCTCGCAAAGCCGAAAGGTTGGCTTTGTCGGTGGTGCTTCCCTTCGGGGGCGGGTCCTACGGGGTCCGGGCGGTGAGGAAAAAAGATGAAAAAAGACGTTGACGGCCTGGGCGGGCCGGCCTATAAACCGCCTCCCGACGCGGACCGGTCCACTGGTTGGGCTGAAAAACGAAGGGAAAACAAAGGGTTGACGGCCTTGGCGGGCCGCAGTACAAACCGCCTCCCGACGCGAAACGGTCCGCTGGTTTGGACGGAGACGCAGACGGAAAAAAGCAGTTGACGGCCTTGGCGGGCCGCAGTATAAACCGCCTCCCGACGCGGCGCCGGCCACCAAGTGGTTGGAAACGCAGAGGAAACAGAGATAAACGGGATTG
>JAWLDH010000015.1:0-65448 GCA_041686745.1 Rhodospirillaceae bacterium
CCGCGCCAAGAGCGGCCAAAATCCCGTCACGGAAGCCAATTTTTGGCCGCCACGATGGGGAAAGGGGCCGCACGAGCAGGTTTTTCAGCAGCCTGTTAATAAGAATGTCAGTCCCGCGAAGGATCATGTGAAGAAATCTCGGGGTTGATTTTCCTTCGCCATAAATAAACTCGTCGTTCCCGCGCAGGCGGGAACCCAGGGCCGTGGAGAAAGTCCCGTCGGCTTTGATAAGCCGCTAATGATGAACGATTTTCTTTGTGGCCCCTGGGCACCCGCCTACGCGGGTGCGACGAAGCCTTTTGTTGGCGAAGGTGGAAACCTCGATAGGTTCGCCAATTTCTTCACAAGCTCGAAGGCGGGTGCGACCGTCGTGGATTATTGTTACGGAGACTCTTCCGCATCTTCGGTGCCACGCGGCACACCGCCTCTCAGTCCCGAGGGCCAGGAGGCTTGCGCCTCCTGGCGGACGCGGGCAGAGCCCGCAGGCGCGGGCCATTCACCCCCTAACCCAGCTTGTACCCCATCCTGAAGCAGCCCCAGTGGCGGCCCTTGACGGTGACCGGGACAGCCACGTCCTTCATCAGCTCGAATTCGCCACCGCCCATGTCGCGCTTGTAGGTCTTGAGCACGAAGGGGTCGGTGTTCTTGGCCGCGCCCATGCCCGTGGGGTCGCTGAAAATGCGGCGGTTGCGGGCGTTGGCGGCGTTCCACACCGGATCGTTCGGCCGCTGCGGGTGCGAGTACTTCTTGTTGTGGGTCGGCAGATAGGCGTTGCGGTCGAATGTCGCGCAGAAGGCGATCTTGGGGTTCTTCTCCAGGATGTCCTCCTGGATGGCCGGAAGGACCTGATCGGTGAACGCCGTGAAGCGGGCCATGAGCTGCTGGGGGTTGGTGTTGGGGATGGGACGGTAGTTCTCGTCGAACAGGTCCTCGAGGCTGATCTTGCCCTCGTCGATGCATGTCTCGAACAACCGCGCGACCCGCGCCGCGCCCTCGGTGGCGATGCGCACAAAGGGGCTGTCGGCCATTTCATAGCCGGCCTCGATGATCGACCCGATGAGCTTTTGCGACAGCGCCATGACGTCGGCGGTGCGGTCGCTGGCGTGGGACAGGTCGCGGCTTTCCCGCTCGACATCGTCGGACAGCGCGCCGACCGACATGGTCACGCTGTTGCATTCGTCGAGGTTGCGGTTCGATTCGCTGGCGATGGTTCCGATATGCTCGCCCACCAGGTCATACTGGGTGATCAGGTCGTCGAGCACATCGGCCAGTTCGGTGGTGGACTTCTCGGCTGCCAGGGCGGTATCACGGCTGGTCGAGCTTTCCTGGCCGATGTCGGTGATCAGTTCGCCCAGTTCGCGGACGGTTTCCTCGATATGGGCGGTGGCGTTGCTGGTCTGCTGGGCGAGCGCCTTGACCTCGCCGGCGACCACGCCGAAGCCCTTGCCGGCCTCCCCGGCGCGGGCCGCCTCGATCGTGGCGTTCAGGGCCAGCATGCGGGTCTGCTTGGCGATGCTGTCGATTTCGCCGGACACCTGGGACACCCGGGCCAGCGATTGTTCCAGCCGCATCAGGCGGTCTTCGACCTTCTGCACCGACTGCACCAGGGCGCGGATCTGGTCGGCCGCCGTGTTCATGGCGGTCTGGGCCTCGCGCGTCTGGTCGCGCACCATGTCGCTGACCTGGTTGGCAACCTGGGCAGACTCCCGGATCTCGGAGTTTGTCCCGGTCATGGTTTCGGCGGCGGCCCGCAATGTCGCGAACTCGCCGGCGTGGTCCTCGATCCGCCCGGACACCGCTGTGATGTCCGAGGCCACATCGGCCAGGCTTTCCCAAAGGTCGCCCAACATGCCGCCGATGCGGCGCACGAATTCGGCGTCCTTCCCGTCGGTCGCTTCGAGGTCTCCCGACGCGCCTCCATTCGGAGTAATACTGTTCACGGCTCCTCCCAAACGTGCTGGCCAAGCCTCTGTCCGCCACGCCCGGCTTGGTGCCGGGTCTCTTGTGCACGCAATGACCGGCTTGATGCCGGTGTCTTGACGTTACGTCATTGTCCCATCCAACGCGTGCGGGCGCAAACGCCTTTATTCAGCGTATACGGCTCAACTTTTCTTCTTTTTTGAACCCTTGTCATTGCTGCTTTCGTCGCACGGTGGCAGGGCGCCCAGACGATTGAGGGCCGCTTCGAGCTTGTCGCCGACGGTTTCGATGATCTTGACGCGGGCGTGCCGCTTGCAGTTGGCCTCGACCAGGGTCCACGGCGCCTTGCTGGTCGAGGTCCGTTCGACCATCTCGTTGACCGCCGTCTCGTAGTCGTCCCACTTCTCGCGGTTGCGCCAGTCCTCGTCGGTCAGCTTCCACTGCTTCCACGGCGTGTCCTTGCGCAGTTCGAAGCGCTTGAGCTGTTCCTCGGCGGTGATGTGCAGCCAGAACTTGCCGAGCACCACGCCGTGGTCGACCAACTGTTCCTCGAAGGTGTTGATCTCGTTGTAGGCGCGCATCCATTCCTCGGTGGTCGCGAAGCCTTCGACCCGCTCGACCAGGACGCGGCCGTACCAGCTGCGGTCAAAGATGGTGAAGCGTCCGGCCCGTGCGATGTGGCGCCAGAACCGCCACAGATAATGGTGCGAGCGTTCCTCGTCGGTCGGCGCGGCGACCGGGATGACCTTGTAGTGGCGGGCGTCCAGGGCGTTGGTCATGCGGCGGATCGCGCCGCCCTTGCCCGCGGCGTCCCAGCCCTCGAACATCAGTACCGTGGACACGCCGTGGTCCTGGGCCTGCCGGTACAGGCGGTGCAGGCGCGCGCGGCCCTCCTGCAGGCGTTCGTTGTAGGCGTCCTTGTCCAGCGCCTGGGTCATGTCCAGGGCCTGCAGAACGGTCGGCTGGTGCGGCAGGTTGACCGTCAGCATCCCCGTTCCGTGGTGGCCGGTGGCGGCCTTCTTGTCTGCCTCGGCCCCTGGGTTGCCCTTGCTCTCGGCGGCCTCGCTGCTCTTGAGGTCCTCGGCCACGCGGCGGCGCAGTTCCCAGGCCTCCATGTGGCGGTTGAGGGCGTCGCGCAGGCTGGTCAGGACGGTCAGCGAGCGGTAGCGCGCATCGACGCCCTCGACGATGGCCCACGGCGCGTGGCCGGCGCTGGTCACCCGGATGGTGCGCTCGGCGGCGGCGATGAACGCGTCGTACATCTGCCAGTGCTGCCAGTCGCGCTCGGTCACCCGCCACGACTCGAGCGGATCCTTTTCCAGCTTCCTGAGGCGCTGTTTCTGGGCGTCCTTGCCGAGGTGCATCCAGAACTTAAGGATGAGGGCGCCGTCGTCGGCCAGCATCTTTTCGAACGCGGCCACTTCGCGCAGCCGCTCGTCCAGGTCGGAATCGCTGATGCGGCCGTGGGCGCGGTCCAGCACCGGGGCCGAGTACCACGACGACAGGAACAGGCCGATGCGCCCCTTGCCCGGCAGGTCGCGCCAGTAGCGCCAGAATTCCGGCCGCTCGCGTTCCTCGTCCGACGGCTCGCCATAGGCGTGGCTTTCGATCCAGCGGGGGTCCATCCACTCGTTGAGCAGGTTGACGCTCTCGCCCTTGCCGGCGCCGTCGACCCCGGCGAACAGCACGATCACGGGGAACGGGCAGCTGCGCAGGCGGTGCTGCAACTCCAGCATCTCGGTGCGCAAGGCCGGCGCCAGTTCGTTGAAATCGTCCTTCGAGACCTTGCGGCCCAGTTCGGCGGTACGGAACATCATGCGGACTTGCCCCCTTTATAATGGAACGCGGCGCCTTCCCCCGCGCCGCCGACTCTCAAAGACTAACGGGTAAAAGGAATTGCGCAACCCGCCTGCCCGCTCCCCGCCCTCAGCCCCCCGCCCGCAGGGGTGGGAAAACCCCGCCACCTGTGGGGAGTCTCAGCCGACGCTTTCGGGGGTGGGTGTTTTGGGTGCGGCTCTGCTAGTGTCTGGGCCGCTCGACAAAAGGGGAACGGGCTGGATTTGTGAGGTTTTCCGTGAGATAGGATAGCCCGCTGCCGGCTCGACGTTCTTCCGCGCCACGATGGTCGCCGCCCCATGCCGGGCGACCGCCGACGGGGCCGGGCACAACGAGAAGAACGACGTTCGGCGGCACGCCTTGTGGCAGAGACACTCTTTGGCTGGCTGTGCCCCGGTCATACATAGCGGAGGAAATTATGGCTGTTCGCGTTGCGATTAACGGTTTCGGTCGGATCGGCCGCCTGGTGCTGCGCGCCCTTATCGAGTCGGGCCGCAAGGACGTCGAGGTTGTTGCCATCAACGACCTGGGTCCCGTGGAAACCAACGCCCACCTCCTGAAGTACGATTCGGTCCATGGCGTGCTGAAGAACGACGTCAAGGCCGAGGGCGGCAACCTCGTCATCGACGGCGTCGCCATCAAGTGCTTCTCCGAGCGTGACCCCAAGGCCCTCAAGTGGGGCGACCTGAACGTCGACATCGTCCATGAATGCACGGGCATCTTCTCTGACCGCGACAAGGCCGCCGTCCACCTGGAGCAGGGCGCCAAGCGCGTGCTGGTGTCCGCCCCGTCGAACGGCGCCGACCTGACCGTCGTTTACGGCGTCAACCACGACAAGCTGACCGCCGAACACAAGGTTGTGTCCAACGCGTCGTGCACCACCAACTGCCTGGCTCCGGTGGTCTGGGTCCTGAACAACGAGTTCGGCATCGAACACGGCTTCATGACCACCATCCACGCCTACACCGGCGACCAGAACACCGTCGACAGCCTGCACAAGGACCTCTACCGGGCCCGCGCCGCCGCTCTGTCGATGATCCCGACCTCGACCGGCGCCGCCAAGGCCGTCGGCCTGGTGCTGCCGGAACTGCAGGGCAAGCTGGACGGCGTCGCCATCCGCGTGCCGACCCCGAACGTGTCCATGGTCGACCTCAAGGTCGTGATGTCCAAGACCGTCACCAAGGACGACGTCAACAACGCGCTCAAGGCCGCGTCCGAGGGCGTGCTCAAGGGCGTGCTGAACTACAACACGGCGCCGCTGGTGTCCGTGGACTTCAACCACAACATGGCCAGCTCCAGCTTTGATGCCACCGGCACCAAGGTGATGGCCGGCAACTTCGTCCGCGTGATGTCCTGGTACGACAACGAGTGGGGCTTCTCCAACCGTATGCTCGACACCTCGGTCGCCATGGCGAAGTTCATCTAAAAAAACAAACACTCTGCGCCCGCCCCATCGGTTTCGGCCGACGGGGCGGCCCGCGAGCCAACACTACGGAGAGGGAACATGGCTCAGTTCAAGACGCTGGACGACATCGACGTCAACGGCAAGCGGGTGCTGGTGCGGTCCGACCTCAACGTCCCCATGAAGGACGGCAAGGTCACCGACGCCACGCGCATCGAGCGGTCCGCGGAAACCATCGCGGAACTGATGAAGAAGGGCGCCAAGGTGGTCGTCATGACCCACTTCGGCCGTCCCAAGGGCGAACGCGTCCCCGAGATGTCCCTCGCCCCGGTCGCCGAGGCGCTCGGCAAGACCCTGGGCGTTGCCGTGGCCTTTGCCGATGATTGCATCGGCCCGGCCGCCAAGACCGTCGTCAACGGCCTCGCCTCGGGCGAAGTCGCCATGCTGGAAAACCTCCGCTACCACAAGGCCGAGGAAAAGAACGACCCCGAATTCGCGCGCGAACTGGCGGCGCTCGGCGACATCTACGTCAACGACGCCTTCTCGACCGCCCACCGCGCCCACGCCTCGACCGAAGCGGTTGCCAAGCTGCTGCCGTCGGCCGCCGGCCGCCTGATGCAGGCCGAGCTGGAAGCCCTGGGCAAGGCCCTGGAAAAGCCGGAAAAGCCGGTCGCCGCCATCGTCGGCGGGGCCAAGGTCTCGACCAAGCTGGACCTGCTGGGCAACCTGGTGGCCCGCGTCGACGTGCTGGTCATCGGCGGCGGCATGGCCAACACCTTCCTCTACGCCCAGGGCAAGGACGTCGGCAAGTCGCTGTGCGAGAAGGACATGTCCGACACCGCCCTGGAGATCATCGAAAAGGCCAAGGCGGCCGGCTGCGAGATCATCCTGCCCCAGGACGCCGTGGTGGCCGGCGAGTTCGCCGAGAACGCCGCCAACGAAGTGGTCTCGGTCAACGCCGTGCCGGCCGACAAGATGATCCTCGATGCCGGCCCCGAAGGCGTGAAGCTCATCCAGGACCGCCTGGCGACCTGCAAGACCCTGGTGTGGAACGGCCCGCTCGGCGCCTTCGAGATCAAGCCGTTCGACAGCGCCACCAACGCCGTCGCCCGCACCGCCGCGGCCCTGACCAAGGAAGGCCGCCTGCTGACCGTGGCCGGCGGCGGCGACACCGTGGGCGCGCTGGCCAACGCCGGCGTGGTCGACGATTTCTCGTATGTATCGACGGCTGGCGGTGCCTTCCTGGAATGGCTGGAAGGCAAGACCCTGCCCGGCGTCCTGGCCCTGCACGACAGCGTCTGATCCCGTCGGGATTGGCGCGAACGAAAGCCCTTCCGCCCTGGCGGGAGGGCTTTTTCGATCCGCCGGCCGGGGCCTATGCGCTTCGGCAGGATGGACAACGCGCCGACCGAGGCCGATACTCCTCAGTGATTGCAGACCAACGGGCTAGCCGGCAATATTCAGGGAACCATGAGCGATAGCACTGCGGCAGTCGCACGCGCGGCGGGAGACGACCAGGTGGGAGACGACCGGGTGGGAGACGACCGGGCGGCCGATGATCTGGCCGCGTGGCAGGAGCGCGTGGCCGGCGCCAACATCAACCAGCAGACCCTGCTGGCGACCGACTACCTGAACCACTTCAACGAGATCGTCATGTTGCTGGGGATGGTGGCCGACATGCCCGACATCCTCGACGACTGCAAGGAGTGGGCGCCCAAGTCCTACCAGGATCACTTCCGCGACAGCTCCTTCCGCGACAAGGACCTGGCGGTCGAGGCCTACGACCACGTGCCCGAGCGCTTCCGCCAGCCGTTCGAGGAAACCGTCACCCACATGAATGACCTGGTGGCCCAGTCCATCGACCGCATCGAGGACGCCCTGAGCCTGGGTGACCCTGAACAGGTCCAGCTCCGCGCCCACGCCGCATCCCACGCCGTCCAGCGCCTGATGGACGTCGCCAGCGCCATCATCCACGGCAGCGACCGCGCCATGGACCAGGACGCCATCGACGCCCTCATGGGGTTCTGATACGAAGAAAGTAAAGCGGGGAACCACAGAGGCACAGAGGCACAGAGGGGCGCCGCGAGCAATATTCCCCTCAGAGGATTAAAGCGGTTTGCGTTTAACTTGACGCATTGGTCCGCTGTCGCGGATGGCTGCCGCCAGCCTGGAGCTACGCTCCAGACCTCCCTTATTTCTTGAAGAAGAAAAAGGGGTTTGGGGCCTGCCCCAAGCGGGTTTGGGCGGCAGCCCAAGATGCATGAGCACAAGCGGTGGTTCACATCAAAGGCAAACCGCTTTAATGCGCTGCGCGCAGCAATTTGCGCCGAAATCTCTGTGACTTTCCCTGTGCCTCTGTGCCTCTGTGCCTCTGTGGTGAATACTTCACCCACCCTTGTACTTATCATCCGTGCAGACGTAGCCCAGGCTCATGGCGCGGGCGACGGCGCCCTGGAGGGTGTCGACGCCGAGTTTCCGTTTGGCGTTGCCGATGTGGAAGATCACGGTGTTGCGCGATACGCCGAGGATGATGCCGATGTCGGCCATGTTCTTTCCCTGGGCGGCCCATCCCAGGCATTCGGCCTCGCGCCGGGTCAGCGGTTCGCTGTCGATCTGGGGCGAGCCGTGCAGGCGGCGCACCGCGGCGTGCAGGTGCGGCCCGACGATCTGCAGGGCGGCGGCGCAGGCGAAGGCGCGCGGCAGGAACACGGCTTCGTCCTCGTCGGTGGCGACGGCGAAGGTGGCGTATTCCTGGCCGGTGAAGTACATCGGCACGATCACGCCGATGCACAGACCGTGCTCGGCGGCTTCCTCATAGTGGCGGCGGCCTTCGGGCGGCAGGTGGTCGCGCTCGGCCTGGGTGCCCCAGACCATGGGAACCTGGCGGTTCTGCATGCCGCGCACGACCGGGTCGCGCACGGTGTAGTTCCCGGCGATGTAGGCCTTGCGCCAGGCCAGCGGATAGTTGGTCAGGATCACCGGGTCGCGCATCTGGTGACCGGCGATGTTGGCGGCCATGAACGCGTACTGCGGCGTTCCCAGGGCGCGGACGAAAGCATCCACCGCCGTGCTCAGGTCGTCGTTGGAGGTTGCCTGGGCCGCCGTCACCGCAAAGGCATGGCAGGCTTCGAGCCTGAAGGCGTCGGCGGCCGGGTCGAAATCGGCATCGAAGGGCAACGGCTGCATCCGTGCTCATATCCTTCATGGGGGCCGCACACAAGACCTCCCCGCAGGTCGGAAAGGCACTTTCTTTATACAGATCAAAGGCTGGTAAATACAGGAGTTTCAGGAGACTTCGGGCGGAGCGGCCATATGGAGGCGGTGGACGACAACTTATAAAGTACATGCCGGGGTTGCTTTCGCCCCCGGCATGTTTGCAGCCTGCTTTGTTCGTGGTCGTGCTATCGCCCTACTTCGCGCGGCAGCTCTTGAGGCCGAAGGGAACATACACCGGGCACCATCCGACCAGGCCGGTGACCAGCGGAACGGCACCGATGTAGCCCCACAGGCCGACCGTTCCGGTCGCCGCCAGCGCGATCAGGGCCAGGCCGACAACGATACGCAGGATGCGGTCAATGCCGCCGACATTCTGGGAAAACATGGCTTTGTCCCTTTCGAAGGAATTCGGTTCAGGCCCTTATCCTGGACCCGCCGCGCCCCTCCGTCTGTGACTAGGTCACCAAAGGCTGGGGACTTGGTCACCAAAGGAAAAGACTAGATCGCCAAAGGCCGCGCAAGCTTTTCAAGGCCCTCGCGCGCCGTCAGCGACACCCGCCCCCGGCCCAGCGCCACCAGGCCCCGGCGCTCGAAATCCTTGAGCTGGCGGGAGATGACCTCGCGGGCCGAGCCCAGTTCCACGGCCAGATCCTGGTGGGTGGCGGCGACCGCCGCGCCCGTTCCGGCCTTTTCCAGCAGCAGCGCGGCCAGACGCTGGTCGATGCGGCCGAAGGCCACTTCCTCGATCAGCATCAGCAGGTCCGACACCCGCGTCGCGTAGGCCCCGAAGACAAACCGACGGAACACGTCCGACGTCGCCATCAGGGACCGGAACGCCCGCGGCGCCAGCGCCAAACCGCGCACCGGCGTCTCCGTCACCCCCTCGGCCCCGTAGATGCCCTCACTGAGCAGGCAGGTCGTGGTCAGCACGCAGGTCTGGCCCGGCTCGACGCGGTACAGCACGATCTCGCGCCCGTTCTCGGCCACCTTCTGGACCCGCACGCTGCCGTCGAGCACCAGCAGGAACGCCTCGCAGGCGCTGCCATCGGCGAACACGGTGGTGCCCGGCGGCACGGTGACCGGCCGCACCCCCTCGTCGAGGATGCGCCGCGCGGCCGGTTCAAGGGCCGCCAGGGCCGGAAAGATGGCAGTCAGATCGTTTTTCATGGTGCCAGTGTGCCGTGCCATTTGCGGGAAGGCCACCGGGAAGCGCAGCCTGCGCCCTAAAACCGCCGCATGGGAACCTCAGTATGCCTTGGGTCGTTCCATCTGTACCCGCCCCATGCACCCACTTCGTGCCCTACCGGAGTTCCTCATCATGCGCCCGTCCAACAGCTTCATCGCCCTGATCGCCGTCGCCGGCCTGACCCTTGGCGCCTGTACGCAGACCGACCCGCAGACCGGCCGGCAGGACGTCAACCGCCTCGGCACCGGCGCCATGATCGGCGCGCTCGGCGGGGCCGCCATCGGCGTCCTGAGCGGCGGTGACGACGCCAACGACCGCCGCCAGCGCGCCCTGGTCGGGGCCGGCGCGGGCGCCCTGGCCGGTGGGGCCGTCGGCGCCTACATGGACAACCAGGAGCGCCAGTTGCGCAACCAGCTTGCCGGCAGCGAGGTCGAGGTCCGCCGCAGCGGCGACACCCTCATCATCGACGTGCCGCAGCAGGTGTCGTTCGACTTCGATTCGGCCGAACTGCGCCCCGAGGGCCGCGACGCCCTGCGTCAGGTGGCCCAGGTGCTGGTCAACAACCCGCGCACCACCATCGACGTGATCGGCCACACCGACAGCATCGGCCAGCCCGAGTACAATCAGCGCCTGTCCCAGCGCCGCGCCCAGTCGGTGGCGACCTACCTCATCAGCCAGGGCGTGCGCGGCGACCGCATCCTGACCGACGGCCGCGGCGCCACCCAGCCCATCGCCACCAACGCGACGGAACAGGGCCGCGCCCGCAACCGTCGGGTCGAGATCCAGATCAACCCGCTGACGGCGCCGGGGGTTTAGGGGCAAGCGGACCGGCGGCCGGCAGAGCGGGAGGAAGCATCCCCCTCCGGCCGGCGGGCGTTGGTGTTCAACGCGTGCCCCGGAGCCCTCCCATGCCATACCTAGAACCGCCGCAAACCGTCGGTGCGCGCCTTGCACCGCCCAGTAAAGCGCCCACGGCCGTTCTGTTGATGCTGGCGGGCCTCCTCATCGTGGCGGCGGTCGGCGGCTGGGTGGCCTTCATCGCCGCCGACCATGCCCGCACCGTTCGCCAGACACAGGCGGAACTCGGCCGCCTGACTGGCCTGCTGCGGGAGCACGCCCACCGCACCATCGACACAAGCGACCACGTCCTGCAGCGCCTCGTGGACCATCTCGGGCAACGGGACCTCGAGGCCCTGCGCGGCAGCGAAGCCCTGCACCGCAGCCTTCAGGACATGGGACGGGGGCTGCCCCAGCTTGGATCGCTGTGGGTGATCGATGACACCGGCGGAGTGGTCGCCTCGTCCCTCCAGGCCGAGCCGGTGGACGGCAACTTTGCCGACCGCGCGTATTTCCGCGTCCACGCCGACAACCCGGCCACTGGCGAGCCGTTCATCGACGAACTCATGATCGGCCGCCACACCGGCCTGAACTTCTTCAGCATCACGCGGGCGCTGCGCGGACCGGACGGGACGTTCCGGGGGATTGTCGTGGCGTCCATCCACGCCGACTATTTCCAGTCGTTCTACCAGTCCCTGGGGCTGGGCAACGGCGGGTCGGTGGCCATCCTGCGCCGCGACGGCGCCCTGCTGGTCCGCGAACCCCTGCCCGCCAACTTCATTGGCGCGCGCGTTCCGTCGCCGGACGGAGGACTTGGGGCAGACACCCCGGTTGTCGTTTCCATCACGCACTCGCCCTTCGACGGGACCGAGCGCATCCTGGCCCGGCGGCTGGTTGGCGACTATCCGCTGGTCGTTCTGGCCAGCCGAACCACCACGACCGCCATGGCCGGCTGGCGTGCCCGCGCCATACAGAGCGGGCTGGCCGGTGCCGCCGTGACCGCCGCCGGCGCGCTCCTGGCCGTGATCGGCCTGCGGGCCTTGCGCCGCCAGCGCGCCATGGAGGTCCAACTGCGCGAGGCCCGCACGACCCTGGAAGACCGCGTCCGGGAGCGCACCACGAGCCTCACCGCCGCCAACGTCAGGCTCGAACACACGGTGGCCGAACGCGACCTTTTGCTGCGCGAGGTCTATCACCGGGTGAAGAACAACCTGCAGCAGGTCGACGCCATGATCGCCCTGCAGACCCGGGGCATGACGACCGACGAGGCGCGCCGCGCCCTGAGTGACATCCGACTGCGCATCAACGCCCTGGGCATGGTCCACCAGCAGCTCATCCAGTCGACCGACCTGGAGACTTTCAGCCTTCAGACGTTCCTGCAGGATCTGTGCGCGTCGGTTGCCTATTCCGTCGGGGCGGCGTCGCGCGGCATTGACTTGCGGGTCGAGGCCGAGCCGGTGGCCGTGGATTTCGACGTGGCCATTCCACTCGGACTTCTGATCAACGAGCTGATCGCCAATGCCTTCCGCCACGCCTTCCCGCAAGGTCGGCGGGGGACGATCGCCGTGCAGGCCCGGTGCGAGGGGCCGCGCATGATAGTCAGCGTGACCGACGACGGCGTGGGGTACACTGCCGATGCGGCAACGACAGGCTCCACCGGCAGCCGCATCATCGAGGCGCTGGCCCGGCAGCTTCGCGCCGACGTGACGACGCGGTGCGACCACGGCACCCGGTGGGAGCTGTCGATACCGTTGGAGAAGGAAATGCTTGATGCCTGATGATTGCACCATCCTGATCGTCGAGGATGACGCCCTGATCGCGCAGTCCCTGAAACTGACGGTCGAGGATCTTGGCTACGTCGTTTGCGGCGTGGCCGACACCTGCGCGCTGGCCGTGGAGATCGCGCGCCGCGAGCGGCCCAGGGTGGTCCTGATGGACGTCCGCCTGCGCGGGCAGAGGGACGGCGTCGATGCCGCGCTGAGCATGCACGACGACAGCGCGCCGCTGGTCATTTTCATCACCGGGTCCAACGAGCCGGAGACACGCGAACGCATCGCCCTGGACCACGCAAGCGCCCTGCTCATCAAGCCGATCCTGCCGGGCCAACTGGACGACGTCCTGCGGGAGGTGCTGGCCGGGAAGTGAGCCCCTACTCGATGCCCTGGCGGCCCATGGCGAGGAACTTGTCGCGGCGCTTGGCCCGCAGCACGCCGGGGTCCAGGCGGACCAAATCGTGCAGGTGGCGGTCGATGGCGTCGGCGACGTCCTTCATGGCGACGTCGGGGGCGCGGTGGGCGCCACCCAGCGGCTCGGCGATGATTTCGTCGATGACCGACAGGCGCTTGAGGTCCTGGGCGGTCAGCTTGAGGGCCTCGGCCGCCGTCTGGGCCTGCTCGCCGGAGCGCCACAGGATCGACGCGCAGCCTTCCGGCGAGATCACCGAATAGACGCTGTGCTCCAGCATCATCACGATGTTGCCGGTGGCTAGCGCGATGGCGCCGCCCGAACCGCCTTCGCCGATGACCACCGAAACCAGCGGCACGCGGACGTTCAGGCAGGTTTCGATGGACCGCGCGATGGCCTCGGCCTGACCGCGTTCCTCGGCCCCGACGCCGGGGTAGGCGCCGGCGGTATCGACCAGCGTGACGATGGGCAGGCCGAAGCGGTCGGCCATTTCCATCAGGCGGCGGGCCTTGCGGTAGCCTTCCGGCTTGGCCATGCCGAAGTTGTGCTTCACCCGGCTTTCGGTGTCGTGGCCCTTTTCCTGGCCGATCACCATGACCGAGCGGCCCCGGAACCGCCCGATGCCGCCGATGATGGCGGCGTCCTCGGCAAAGCCGCGGTCGCCGGCCAGCGGCTGGAAGTCCTCCACCAGCGCCTCGACGTAGTCCAGGCAGTGCGGACGGTCGGGATGGCGCGCCACCTGGGTCTTCTGCCAGGGGGTGAGCTTGGAGTAGATCTCGCGCAGGCGCTTCTCGACCTTGGTCTGAAGGCGCGCAACCTCCTCGGCGATGTTCAGGCCATCGCCGTCGCCCATGTGGCGGAGGTCTTCGATCTTGCCTTCAAGCTCGGCGATCGGCTTTTCGAAATCCAGAAAGTTCATGGGATCCGCGGCAGTAGTCAAAGGAGGACCAAGGTCTAGCACAGCCCCCGGCGCGGCGCGACAGGAACGTGACGGCTTAAGCCCTCACAACGCGCCAAGTGAACGAACAGGGCCCGTGCGGGTTTCAGAAAGTGATCTTTAGGGCACCAGGACATGCAATATAGTGCCTTTTACCGCATTAAAAGAGTGGGCTTTACCTTGTTGTAAGGGGGGCGCCGAGTGGCGTATGCTCGACCAACATGCACTATAGTGCAAAAGATAAAAGCCAAACACGGACCTGATGATTCACTGGGAGGAGCATCCATGACCACGTTCAAGACTTCGTTCAGCCGCCGCGCGGCGGTCAAGGCCGCCATGGCCTTTGGTGTCGGACTGGCTGCGGCCGGCGCAATGACCGCGACCACCAGCACCGGGGCAAACGCCGCCGACCCCGTCAAGGTCGGGCTGATGCTGCCCTATTCCGGCACCTACGCGGCGCTCGGCGAGGCCATCACCAACGGCTTCAACCTGGCCGTCGAGGAGTCCGGCGGCAAGCTGGGCGGGCGCGACATCTCCACCGTGAAGCTGGACGATGAGTCGGATCCCGGCAAGGCCGTGCAGAACGCCAACAAGATGATCAAGGGCGAGAACGTCGACCTGCTGGTCGGCACGGTCCATTCCGGCGTGGCCATGGGCATGGTGCGGGCGGTCAAGGACAGCGGCACCCTGATGATGATCCCCAACGCCGGGGCCGGCCCGGCGACCGGGCAGCTCTGCTCGGAGAACGTCTTCCGGACCTCGTTCTCCAACTGGCAGCCCGCCTACCCCATGGGCGACGTCGCCTATGACAAGGGCTATCGCAACGTCGTGACGATGACCTGGAAGTACGGCGCCGGCGAAGAGGCCGTGGCCGGGTTCAAGGAGGCCTTCACCAAGCGCGGCGGCAAGATCGCCCAGGAAATCTACGTGCCGTTCCCCAACGTCGAATTCCAGGCCAACCTGACCGAGATCGCCTCGCTCAAGCCCGACGCGGTGTTCGTGTTCTTTGCCGGCGGCGGTGCCGTGAAGTTCGTCAAGGACTACGCCGCGGCCGGCCTCAAGGGCTCGGTCCCGCTGCTCGGCTCGGGGTTCCTGACCGAGGGCACGCTGCAGGCCCAGGGCGACGCGGCCGAAGGCATCCTGACCACCCTGCACTACGCCGACACCCTGGACAATCCGAAGAACAAGGCGTTCCGCGACGCCTACAAGGCCAAGTTCGGCAAGGAAGCCGACATCTACGCCGTCCAGGGCTACGACACCGCCCAGTTGTTCCAGATCGGCCTGGAGGCCGTGGGCGGCGACATGGCGCGCAAGGACGAGTTGATCAAGGCCATGGAACAGGCCAAGATCAACAGCCCGCGGGGTGACTTCACCATCTCGGCGGCCCACAACCCCGTGCAGGACATCTACCTGCGCGAAGTCCGCAACGGCGAGAACGTGGTCATCGGCGTCGCCGCCGAAGACCTCAGCGATCCCGCCCCTGGCTGCAAGATGGCGACCAACTAGGCCCCTCCAGAACAGGTGCCCCGGCCGTCCGTGGCCGGGGCCTCTTTTTCAGCCTTTTGCCGGGAAAGGCTCATGGATTTCACTTTCTTCCTGATCCAGGCCCTCAACGGGGTCCAGTACGGCCTGCTGCTGTTCCTGATCGCCAGCGGGCTGACGCTGATCTTTGGCATCATGCACGTCATCAATCTGGCGCACGGCGCGTTCTATATGGTCGGCGCCTATCTGGTGTGGTCGCTGACCGGCGTGTTCGACAGCTTCGTGGTCGCCATTCTGGCCAGCATCGTGTGCGCCGCGGCCCTCGGCTGGGTGATCGAGCGGTTCCTGGTCATCCACCTGTACAACCGCGACCACCTCGACCAGGTCCTGCTGACCTACGGCCTGATCCTGGTGCTGAACGAAGTGCAGCGCATGATGTTCGGATCGGACGTCCACAGCGTCGCCGTGCCCGAGGCGGTGCGCTACTCCATCCCGCTGACCGACATGATGTCCTATCCGGTCTACCGCCTGCTTCTGGCCGGCATCTGCCTGGCCCTGGCCGTGGCCATGTACTGGATCATCCAGCGCACCCGCCTGGGCATGTGGATCCGGGCCGGAGCGGCCAACCGCGAGATGACGGCGAGCCTGGGCATCGACATCCGGCGCCTCAACGCCCTGGTGTTCGCGGCCGGCACCGCGCTGGCGGCCTTTGCCGGGATGATCGCGGCGCCGCTGTCGTCGGTCTATCCGGGCATGGGCGACAACGTCATCATCATCAGCTTCGTGGTGGTGGTGATCGGCGGCATCGGGTCGGTCAAGGGCGCGTTCCTGGGCGCCCTGGCGATCGGCCTGACCGACACCTTCGGCCGCGTGCTGCTGCCCGAGATGTCGAGCGTGATGGTCTACGCCCTGATGGCCGCCGTCCTGCTGTGGAAGCCCAACGGCCTGTTCGCACGGGCGTAAGGGAGATCCCCAAAGACATGACAACCGCCGCTCCCGTTTCCCGCCCCACCGGCGCCGCCGCATGGTCGGTGCCCAGCCGGTTCGCGCTGCTGCTGCTGGCCCTGGCCGCCGTGCTGGCGTTCTATCCGCTGTACGGCGAGGCGCTGTTCCCCGGGCAGCACGACTATTTCCTGCAGAAGCTGACCGCCATCATGATCCTCGCCATGCTGGCCATGAGCCTGGATCTGCTGGTCGGCATCGGCGGCATGGTCAGCCTGGGGCACGCCGCGTTCTTTGGCCTGGGCGGGTACGCCCTGGCTTTGCTCGGCCCCGAGTACGAGGCCGCCAACCTGTGGACCACCCTGCCCATGACCCTGGGCGCGGTCGGGCTGGCCGCCCTGGTCATCGGGGCGCTGAGCATCCGCACCGGCGGCATCTACTTCATCATGATCACCCTGGCCTTCGGGCAGATGTTCTACTACGTGTTCAACGACGCCGCCTTCGCCGGCGGGTCGGACGGCACCTACATCTACGTCCGCCCGGCGGTCGCGGTGTTCGGCGTCGCCCTGATCGACCTGGGCGACGCGGTGACGTTCTTCTACGTCGTGTTCGCCGCCATGATGGGCACCTACGTGTTCCTCCGCGTGCTGCTGGCCTCGCCGTTCGGCAAGGTGCTGCGCGGCATCGGCATCAACCCGCAGCGCGTGCGCGGGGTCGGCTACAACCCGGACGCCTACAAGCTGGTCGCCTTCGTCATCGGCGCCATGCTGGCGGGCCTTGCGGGATACCTTTCGGCCGCCCAGTTCGGGTTCGTGAATCCGTCGATGATGTCGTGGCACCACTCGGGCACCGTGCTGGTGATGGTCATCCTGGGGGGCCTGGGCACCCTGCACGGCGCCATCCTGGGCGCCTTCGCCCTGGAGATCCTGCACGCCGTCATCGAGGCCCGGACCGAGCACTGGCTGCTGGTCCTGGGCGGCCTGATCATCGTGATGGTGCTGACCCTGCCCAAGGGCATCGCCGGACTGCTGGAGCGCATCACCGCGCCGCGAGCGAATCGTGCGAGGACTGGACATGAAGACCGTGGCGAAAGCTGACATCCGGCGGATGCAACACGCCAGCAAGCCGGCGCCCGCTGTTGCCGAGCCGGTGATGCGCGTCGAGGGCCTGACCAAGAGCTTCGGCGGCCTGACCGCCGTGGCCCATGTCGATCTGATCGTGAACGCCGGCGAGGCCCATGCCGTCATCGGCCCCAACGGGGCGGGCAAATCCACCCTGGTCAACCTGCTGACCGGCCACCTCAAGCCGTCGGCCGGGCACATCCACTTCGGCGGGCGCGACATCGCCGGGCTGCCGGCCCACAAGGTGGCCCGCCTGGGCATCGGCCGCAGCTACCAGAAGACCAACGTGTTCGCGCCCCTGACCGTGTGGGAGAACGTGTGGCTGACCGGGCAGACCGCCCTGCCCCACGCCATGCGCTTCCTGCGTCCGGCGCACACCCTCAAGGCCGTGCGCGAGCGGGTCGAGGAAGCCCTCGAACTGGTCGGCCTGACCGACCGCGCCCACACCCCGGCCGCCGCCATGAGCCACGGCGAGCAACGCCAGCTCGAACTGGCCATGGTGCTGGCCACCAAGCCGCGCTTCCTGGCCCTGGACGAGCCGATGGCCGGCATGGGGCCGGAGGAATCGGAAAAGGTCGTCGAACTGCTGCTGGAACTGCGCAAGACCTATCCCGTCTTGCTGGTCGAGCACGACATGGACGCCGTGTTCTCCATCGCCCACACCCTGACCGTGATGGTCAACGGCCGGGTGCTGGAAAGCGGCCCGGTGGATCAGGTGCGCGAAAGCAAGGCCGTGCAGGAAGCCTATCTGGGCGAAGGCGACGAGGAGTATTGAGCATGACCGAGGCCCTGATCGACGCCACCGGCCTGCACACCTACTACGGCGCCAGCCACATCCTGCACGGCGTGGACTTCCGCGTCGGGCGCGGGGAAACCGTGTGCCTGATGGGCCGCAACGGCATGGGCAAGACGACCACCCTGCGCAGCCTGCTCGGCCTGACGCGGGCCAAGCGCGGCACGGTGACCGTGCGCGGCCGCGACATGACCAAGGCCGACCCGTCGGCCATCGCCCGTCAGGGCATCGCCTATGTGCCGGAGGGGCGCGGCATCTTCGCCGGCCTGAGCGTGCGCGAACACCTCATCATGGCCGAACGCGCCGGTCCCGACGGCCGCCGCGAGTGGACGAGCGAACGGGTTTTGGATTACTTCCCGCGCCTGGCCGAGCGCCTGGACAACCAGGGCACCAACCTGTCGGGCGGCGAACAGCAGATGCTGTCCATCGGCCGCGCCCTGCTGACCAACCCCGACGTCCTGGTCCTCGACGAGGCCACCGAGGGGCTGGCCCCGCTCATCCGGCGCGACATCTGGAACGTCATCCGCGCCATCAAGGACACCGGCATCGCCACGGTGATCGTGGACAAGAACGTCAAGGTCCTGCTCGACCTGACCGACCGCAGCGTCATCATGGTCAAGGGCCGCGTCGTCTACGACGGCCCCAGCGCCAGCCTGAAAGCCGACCCGACGGTGTTGCAGACCCACATCGGGCTGTAAACAAGGAGTTACCACAGAGGCACAGAGGCACAGAGGAAGTCACAGAGGGTTCGGTGCAATTAATGGCGCGTAGCGCAACAAATCAATATCGGGGGCCTATTGCCTGCGGCGCCACCTGCTCCGCTCTCTCTGTGCCTCTGTGCCTCTGTGCCTCTGTGCCTCTGTGGTTCCCAACTTCACTTCGCCGCAGGAGGATCAACGCGCAGGTGGAAGGCCGCCCACACCAGGCCGGCATCGCCGTCCTGATCGGGCAGCAGGCCGGGCGGGAAGACCAGCCAGGTCGGGCCGCGGCCGCCGATGAACAGCGGCTGCCCGTCGGCTTCGATGCCGAGGATCATGTCGGGCGTCGCCTCGACCATCTCCAGCGGCAGGGTGTAGGAATAGCCGTCGAGCGCCTGCACGGTCACCGTCCCGGTGCGCGGCGCCCCGGCGGCGGCCAGGACGTCGGCCAGACGCGGCCCCCGCACCGAGGCCGGGCGCGGCCACACGTCATAGGCCACCGTCGTTTCGCGCTGGCCCAGTGCCGCCAGATCGACGCGGGTGAAGGCGCGGGCCTTATCGAAGGCGATGTCGTGGACGACGAACAGGGCGTCGGCGAAATCATCGCGCGCCCCGCGATTGGGCTTGTCCACCGCGCCGGTCACGGTGACCAGCACCGGCTCCGCCCACGCCGCCGGCACCAGGCCGAGGCTCAGCGCGCCAACCACCACCAACCCGAAAAGCCGTCGCATCCCTGTCTCCCCAAGCCATACCCGCCCCCGTGCAGGCTGACCGGCAATGCCCCGGCAACGCAAGTCCTTCGTTTGATCTATGGCGCGGGAGCAATAGTCCCGGCCGCCCGTAAACGCCACCCCCGATCGACCATCAGGTCGGTCAGGGCCGCGCCCACCCACATGGCCGGCAGGGCGGTCCAGGCGGTCAGGGCGAAGACGGCGCCGCCGGTCACTCCGGCCCCGACCGCGCAGCCCCCGGCCAGCATCCCGCCGAACCCCATCAGGGCGGCGCCGATGATGTAGCGCCGCATGCTGTGGCCGCCCTCGAACCCCTGCAGCTTGAGTTCGCGCCCGGCCGCGGCGGCCAGGAAGGACCCCGCGAACACCCCCGGCACCAGCCCGATGGCGAAGTCCAGTGCCGTGCCCGGTGGGCTGAGGACCAGCATCAGGGTGTTGGCCGACGGGCCCGTGAACGTCATGCTCTCGACCCGCGTGACCGAGAACGTCTGAGCCGACAGCGCGTGGGTGAAGGCCCAGCCGGCCGCCACCGTGGCACCGACGCCCACCGCGCCGACCCACGCCTTCAGGGCCAGCCGGTTGCGCACCGCCACCACCACCGCCCCAATCATGAACAGCCCGCCGAGCACCACGCCAGAGTGCCGGCCGAGACCGACCAGGGCCAGGCCGTCCAGGGTGTCGCGGGCCGATACCGTCCACATCCCGGCCAGGCTGTCGCGCAGGGGCGCAAGGTGGCCGCGCAACGACGCCTGGGCCACCACGGCAAAGATCAATCCCGACAGCAGGGCCCGCAGGTTGCCGGTCGCCGACAGCACCAGCATGCGGCTCGAACAGCCGCGCGTCAGCACCATCCCGGCCCCGAACAGCAGGCCGCCCAGGATGGCGCCGGACAGGCTGCCGGTGGTGGCAAGCTGGCGGGCCTCGGACACGTCGAGAAGGTCGGCGGCGATCAGGCCCTGAGTCAGCGCCACGGCGGCGGAGAAGGCCAGCAGCCAGATCGCCATCTTCGGGCCGATGGAGCCGCGCGCCACCTCGACCACGGCGGCCCGCAGGCAGAACTGGCTGCGTTGGGCAAAGGCTCCGAACAGCATCCCCAGCACCACGCCGCCGAGGGCGCCGGCACCGCCGTCGCCAAGCAGTTCGATCAGCCATGCAAGGTCCAACCGGGCCAGGTCCATCAGCGACTCCCGCATTCATATGCCGCTACCATAATATAAAGCGAAGCTAATATGAATGCGTTCCAATGGCCCATGCGCCGAAGCCGCATGGCCGGTGGCGGAACGGCCGGGGGTCTGGTATCTCCGGGCCATGAAGAGATGGATATGGAGTCTGGCCGCGCTGACGGCGGCGGCGGCAGTGGCCGCGGCGGTGGCGACCAACGGCGGGAACGCTCTGGCGCGCCTCGGCATGGGGCTGGATGCCGTCAACGCCTGGGTTGCGGCCGCGCCGGTGGCCGGGGCCGTCGCCTATGTGGCCGTGGTGACGGTCGGCAAGATATCTCCGGTGCCCGGCGGACTGGTGCTGCTGGCCTCGGGCGGGGTGCTGTTCGGCGGCGTGGCGGGCGCCATCCTGGGGGCCATCGGGTCAGCCCTGAGCGCCGTGCTGGTCGGCACGGTCGGGCGGCGCCTGTTCCAGCAGGCCATCCACCGCCGGTGGGGGGCGCGCTTGGCCGCCGTCGAGGGGCCGGTGGTCGAGGACGGCTTCACCTTCATCCTGGCCGCCCGTCTGGTCCCGGTCCTGCCGGCGTCGCTGGTCAACCTCGTGCCGGTGGTCTTCCCCGTTCCGCTGCCTGCGGTGTTCCTCGCCACGGTCATCGGCGTGCTGCCGGTGTCGTTCATCATGGCGAGCCTGGGCAGCCACCTGTCCAGCCTGTCCGACGTGGAGTCGGTGGCCGACCAGACCGTCCTGACACCGGGCCTCGTCCTGCCCCTGATCGGGCTGGCGCTGCTTGCCCTGGGGCCGGTGGTGGTGAAGCATGTGCGGCGGCGGCGCGCCCGGCGGCGGGCACAGGCCCTGGAGCAGGCTACCAGAGGCGGCGGGCCAGACGGTCGCCATCCTCCGCCGCGGCCATGAAGCGGGCGCGGGCGGTCGGTTCGTCGGTCCACTCATCGGGATCGACGACGGAGGCCATGCCCTCGGGCGTGGCGGCGGCGTCGCGGCGGTGGGCGCCGTGCGGGGAGTAAGCCCGGCCGCCGCGCACCTCGACCACGGCCCACCGGCCGTCGTCCGGGTCGCAGACCAGACGCAGGGTTTCCTTGGTGTCGATGACGTCGACCTTGAGCATGGCGAACCTCCGGCAAGTCCCATCCCATAAACGGGACAGGCCGCCGGAAGGTTGGCGGTCGGCCTATTCCTCGTCGTCGAAGTCGTCGTCGTCGTCGGGTTCGGCCGCAATGCCGCCGGGCAGGCGCATGCGCACCACGCCGCGGAAGTCGCTCGGGTCGACCACTTCGCCGCGCTTGCGGACCAGTTCGATCAAGCCCTGGCGGGCCATGTGGCCCATCTGCTGCTTGACCGGGACCATGTAGCGGCGCCAGGCGTCGTCGGGTTCCTTGGGCTTGCGGCGCTGGGCGAAGTAGGCCTTGGCGACCTCCTGCGGCAGCACGGCGGAGCCGTCGTGGATCATGGCCAGGATGAAGTCGACGAGCGGGTCGCCGCGCTGGGAATCTCTGTCGGTCATAAGGTCTTTCTCAGCTTTCGAGCATACGGCGCAGCAGTTCGACGTCCTCGCCGAAGGCCGGATCTTCGCCCATCAGCTCCTCGATCTTCTTGACCGCGTGCATAACCGTGGTGTGGTCGCGGCCGCCGAACTTGCGGCCGATTTCGGGCAGCGACCGCGAGGTCAACTGTTTGGACAGGTACATGGCCACCTGACGCGGGCGGGCCACCGAACGCGAGCGGCGGGCCGAGTGCATGTCCGAGACGCGAATCTGGAAATGCTCGGCCACCTTCTTCTGGATTTCCTCGATGGTGACGCGGCGGTCGTGGGCGCGCAGCACGTCGCGCAGCACGTCCTGCGCGGTTTCCAGCGACAGGTCGCGGCCGACCAGTTGCGCGTGGGCAACCAGGCGCGTCAGGGCGCCTTCCAGTTCGCGGACGTTTGTGGCGATCTTGTGGGCCAGGAATTCGAGCACCTTTTCCGGCACCTCCTGGCCCATCTGGTCGGCCTTGGACTGCAGGATGCTGAGGCGCAGCTCGTAGGTGGTCGGATGAATGTCGGCCACCAGGCCCGAGGCCAGGCGCGAGCGCAGGCGGTCGCCGATGTCTTCGAGGTCGGCCGGGCTCTTGTCGGCCGAAATGACGATCTGACGGCCCTGGTCGACCAGCGCGTTGAAGGTGTGGAAGAACTCTTCCTGGGTCGAGTCCTTGCCGGAAATGAACTGCACGTCGTCGATCATCAGGACGTCGACGGAGCGGAACTGCTCCTTGAACGCCATGGTGTCCTTGTAGCGCAGCGCGCGGACGAAGCTGTACATGAACTTTTCGGCCGACAGGTAGACCACCTTGCGGTCCGGCTGGCGCTTGCGGATCGAATCGGCGATGGCGTGCATCAGGTGGGTCTTGCCCAGGCCGACGCCGCCGTACAGGAACAGCGGGTTGAACGCCACGCGCTCGGATTCGGCGACGCGCTGGGCCGCCGCGTAGGCGAACTCGTTCGGCTTGCCGGTGACGAAGTTCTCGAACGTGTAGCGCGGGTCGAGCGGCGCCGACAGGGCGTCGGTGACCGCCGTGACGGACGCCGACGCGTGGGGAGCCGACGGGTGGGGAGCCGACGGGTGGGGAGCCGACGGGGGCTGCGCCCCGGCGGCATCGTGACCGGCGCTTTCGGCCACCTCGGCGGCCTCGGCGCGGGCGGCCCGGCCGTTGGCCGTATCGACCACCACGTCCACGCCGCGCACGGCCGGGTCTTCACCGGCCCACAGGGTGCGGATGCGTTCGGCGTAGTGGGTCAGGACCCAGTCGCGCATGAATCGGGTGGGGACCGCCAGCCGGACGTGACCGTCGGCAACCCCGCCCAGGGTCATGGGCTTGAGCCAGCTCGAGTACGCGGCATCGCCGAACTCTTCGCGGAGTCGCCCCTGGACCCGCTCCCACTGCGCCACGGAGTGGTCGTCCGACCGCCTGCTGTTGTGCATACCCACGCTCCGCACCCTCGCCGACCCGGAGCGTTCAACGCCCCGCCACCGCATCAAGACGGACGCCCCAGGGACGAGGTCGCCCTTATTTCCGTCCGCACCCGAGTCCCGCTCGGCCCACGGCGCCTCCAGGCTCCGGCAGCACCGGACCCCGGACGCAAACATCCCCTTGCGAGGCGGCGCATGACGCCGCCCCCGCCCAGAGGCTCTCTGTCGTATACCCGGCCCCCGCCGGTGCGGCCCGCTCCGCCAGACGGAACGGGACCGGCCCACCCTGATCCACGACGTCCAAGTCCGGACCGCCGCTTTCAAGAAGCCCGGGGCTTTACAGCCCCTTATTATTATTCAAAAACAAATAAATCGGCGCAAAAAGCAGGAATACTAAACCGAATAACCGATTGGCGACCGACCGTATAATAAGGCGTAGGCGGTTCCATTTTCGGCAAGACCACACCCGCGACAGCAGGCAGAGAATTTAACCTCAATGCCGGGGCAAGGCAACAAGACCGAATGGGGAACGGGACACTTTAGGACTTGACAGAAACGCAGGCAGCACGAAGGCCGCCGCCGATGCGGCAGCGGCCTTCTGGGAACGTGCTGGCAGACTCGGGAGCCGGACGGCTCTCCGGATGCGCCTTAGGCAGCAGCCTGGGTGGCCAGCGCCTTGATGCGGGCGTTCAGGCGGGAGACCTTGCGGGACATGGTGTTCTTGTGGAACACGCCCTTCTGGACGCCGCGCATCATCTCGGGCTGAGCCGCCTTGAAGGCGTCCGTCGCCAGGGACTGATCGCCAGCAGCAATCGCCACCTCGACCCGCTTGATGAAGGAGCGGACACGCCCCTTGCGCGCGTGGTTGATCGCGAAGCGGCGGGCATTGCGGCGGATGCGCGTCTGGGCCGACTTGTGATGAGCCATGTTTGTTCGTTCCGTTAAAAACTGAAATCAAGGTCGCGTGGCGAAGCGCGTCTTATAGGGAAACACCTTGCCGCCGTCAACCGACTCTTGCGTCCCTCCCCCGTGCCCAAAGCGCAAGGCCAGGCACGGGGGGAAACCGGGACCGCCTCAGCGGTGCTTGAAGTTGGGCTGGCGCTTCTCGACGAAGGCCGCCATGCCTTCCTTCTGGTCGCTGGTGGCGAAGGTGGAGTGGAACACGCGGCGCTCGAACCGGATGCCCTCGGTCAGGGTGGTTTCGTAGGACCGGTTGACCGATTCCTTGGTCATCATGACCACCGGGCGCGACATGCTGGCGATGCGCTGGGCGGTCTTGACGGCGTCCTCGACCAGATCGCTCAGCGGCACGATGCGGCTGACCAGACCCGAACGCTCGGCCTCGGCGGCGTCCATCTGGCGGCCGGTCAGGCACATTTCCATGGCCTTGGACTTGCCGACGTAGCGGGTCAGGCGCTGGGTGCCGCCGGCGCCCGGCATGGTGCCGATGGTGATTTCGGGCTGGCCGAATCGGGCGTTGTCGGCGGCGATGATGAAGTCGCACATCATGGCCACTTCGCAGCCGCCGCCCAGGGCGTAGCCGGCCACCGCGGCGATCACCGGCTTGCGGCAGGTGGTGACCCGCTCCCAGCCATTGGTGATGAAGTCCTCGAGGTACACGTCCATGTAGGACTTGCCCGACATTTCCTTGATGTCGGCGCCGGCCGCAAAGGCCTTTTCCGACCCGGTGAGCACGATGGCGCCGATGTCGTCGTCGGCCTCGAAGGCGTCGAGCGCCGCGCCCAGTTCGCGGATGAGCGGCGTGCACAGGGCATTCAGGGCCTTGGGACGGTGCAGCGTGACGAGGCCAACGTTGCCGCGGGTTTCCACGAGAATATGCTCGTAGGGCATGGAAGAACGCTCCCTTGTGGATTCATGGGGGACAGGATCAGCCGTCGGGCGAGACGAGGAAGCGGACCGTGACGGCACCACCGGATTCGGTGATGTCCAGGGTCAGTTCCTCTCCTTCCCGGCGGAACAGGACGTCTCCGGTGCGGACCCAGCCCAGATGCGGCAGGGTGGCACCGTAAAAATCAAGAACAGCGGCGCGCGTGGTGTGGCCCGACGCGGTGGATTCGGCGATGCGGCCGTAGGGGCTTTCGAAGACAGTCACCCCCTCCGCGTCCTGCACCAGGGCGGGCATCAGCGGCAGATCGTCGAAACCGGCCAGAAACTGAGCCGGCGCGCCCCCGGCCACCGCCGGAGGAACGACACAAAACGCCAGTATGCCCGCCAGGGCTATGGAGGACACCACACGCATGGGCAGGGACGGTACACCATCACCGCTGGCGTTTGGCACAGAAAAATGTGGATCGCCCGGCCTGTACGATGCGCTGCACCCGTCCGGCGGCGCAATCGCAGCCCGGGCAGGGCTCGCCCTCGCGGCCATAGACGGCGAAACTGTGCTGGAAGTAGCCGAGTTCGCCGTTGACCGTGCGGTGGTCGCGCAAGGATGACCCGCCGCTGGCGATGGCCTCGCGCAGGACCGCCTTGAGGGCCTCCACCAGGCGGTCGGCGCGCCTGCCGGTGATCGAGTCGCAGCCCCGGCGCGGGCTGATCCCGGCCCGGAACAGCGCCTCGCAGGCATAGATGTTGCCGATGCCGGCAACCACCTTCTGGTCGAGCAGGGCCGGCTTGATCGGCCCGCGCCGCCCGGCCAGCCCGGCCACCAGCATGGCGCCGTCGAACGAGTCGTCCAGCGGCTCCGGCCCGATGTCGGCCAGCATGGGGTGGGTTTCCAGCTCGGCCTGGGGGATGAGGGTCATCAGCCCGAAGCGGCGCGGATCGCGGAACGTGACGATGGCCCCGGAGTCGGTCTCGATCACCACGTGGTCGTGCTTGCCCGGCGGCGGCCGATTCGAGCCCGGCTTTGAGACCTCGAAGGTGCCCGACATGCCCAGATGCCCGACCACCGCCCAGCCGTCGTCCAGCAGCCACTGGTAATACTTGGCCCGCCGCCGCACCAAAGTGACCGTCCGCCCGGTCAGGCGGTCGGCGAACCCGGCCGGAAACGGCACCCGCAGGTCCGGCCGGTGGACCGCCACATGGACCAGCCGATGCCCTTCGAGCACGCCCGACAGGCCCTTGCACACGGTTTCGACTTCGGGAAGTTCAGGCATGGGGCGGGGAGCTTTCCTCGGAGGAACGGATCGTCTGAACGGTTGTCAGGGCAGGCGCCCCCACGCCGCGACTGCGGCGCGCAGCCCCTGCCGCGTGAGCCAAGCGCACGGAGTGCGCGCCCGGCGCTTGAGGGCACTGCGAAGACTCCAGGGCAATCGGCTCCCCGATTGCCCTGGAACGGTTATAGCGTTCGCTTTCGGCTTGGGCTATCGTGCCGCCATGACCGACCATGACACGCCAGAACCCGAAGCCGGCGGGGACACCACCCACTTTGGCTTCCGCACCGTCCGCGCCGCCGACAAAAAAGGCATGGTGCGGGAGGTCTTCGACTCCGTGGCCGAACGCTACGACCTCATGAACGACCTCATGAGCGCCGGCGTCCACCGCGTGTGGAAAGCCCGCTTCATCGAGTGGCTGGCCCCCAGGCCGGGCATGAAGCTGCTCGACGTGGCCGGCGGGACGGGCGACATCGCCTTCCGCTTCCTGGAGGCGGCGGCCCATCGCGCGGCCAGCCCGGTCACGCCAAGCCCTGAAACCCACGTCACGGTCTGCGACATCAACGAGGAAATGCTCAAGGTCGGCCGCAACCGCGCCGTCGACAAGGGCATCCTGGGCGGCATCGAGTGGGTGCGCGGCGACGCCGAGGCCCTGCCGTTCGAGGACAACTCGTTCGACGCCTACACCATCGCCTTCGGCCTGCGCAACGTGACCGACATCGACCAGGCCCTGCGCGAGGCCCGCCGCGTGCTCAAGCCCGGCGGCCGGTTCATGTGCCTGGAGTTCAGCCATGTGGTGGTGCCGGGGCTGGATGCCGTCTACGACGTCTATTCCTTCCAGGTGCTGCCGCGCCTGGGTCAGGTGGTGGCGGGCAACCGCGACGCCTACCAGTATCTGGTCGAGAGCATCCGCCGCTTCCCCAAGCAGCAGGAATTGATCGACCGCATGGCGGACGCCGGCCTGCATCAGGGCAAGGTACGCAACCTCTCCGGCGGCATTGCCGCCATCCATTCCGCCTGGCGTATCTAGGGCTCGCTGTTCCATGATCCTGCGCAGTGTCCGCAATCTCGGCCGGCTTGTCCGCATCGTTCGCGTGCTGGCCCGTCACGACGCCCTTTTCCCGGTCGAGCATCTGGCGATTGCCGAGACGCTGGCCCCGGCCATGCGCCTGATCACGCCCAAGAACGTCGAGGGACGCCCCGGCCAGCGGCTGGCCCGCGCCCTGGTCGAGCTTGGCCCGACCTTCATCAAGCTGGGCCAGGCCCTGTCCACCCGCCCCGACCTGCTGGGCGAGGAGGTCACGGCCGACCTGACCGACCTTCAGGACCGCCTGGAGCCGTTCCCCTTCGCCGAGGCCAAGGCGATCATCGAGGCGGAGTTCGACGAACCGCTTGAGGCCCTGTACTCCAGCTTCGATGAAAAGCCCGTCGCCGCCGCCTCCATCGCCCAGGTCCACTTCGCCGTCACCACCGAAGGCGCGCCGGTCGCCGTCAAGGTGCTGCGCCCCGGCGTCGAGGAAAAGATCCGCCGCGACATCGACCTGTTCTACTGGATGGCCGAGGTCGTCGAGCGCACCCAGCCGATGTTCCGCCGCCTGCGCCCGGTGGACACCGTGGCGACCTTCGAGGAGTCCGTGAACCTCGAAATGGACCTGCGGTTCGAGGGCGCCGCCGCCGCCGAGATGGGCGAGAACTTCGCCGACGACGAGACCTTCCGCGTGCCCGGCATCGACTGGCAGCGCACCGGCCAGAAGGTGATGACCCAGGAACGCGTCACCGGCATCCCGATCGACGAGCGGGACAAGATCATCGCGCTCGGCCTGGACCCGCTGGAGATCATCACCAACGCCGCCAACGCGTTCTTCAACATGGTCTTCCGCGACGGTTTCTTCCACGCCGACCTGCACCCCGGCAACCTGTTCGTCGAGGAGGACGGCACCATCGTCGCCGTCGATTTCGGCATCATGGGCCGGGTGGACGAGGACAACCGCCGTTTCCTGGGCGAAATGCTGGTCGGCTTCCTCACGGGCGACTACCGCCGCGTTTCGGAAATCCATTTCGAGGCCGGATGGGTGCCGGCCGACAAGTCCGTCGATGCCTTCACCCAGGCCGCCCGCTCCATCGCCGAACCGATCTTCGGCAAGCCCATCCAGGACATTTCCATCGCCCGCCTGCTCGGCCAGTTGTTCCAGGTGACCGAGCAGTTCTCCATGGAAACCCAGCCGCAGCTTCTGCTGTTGCAGAAGTCCATGCTGCTGGCCGAGGGCATCGGCCGCACCCTGGCCCCGCAGATCAACATGTGGGAACTCAGCCAGCCGCTGGTCGAGGACTGGATGCGCGGCACCCTGGGGCCGCAGGCCCGCGTGCGCCGCGCCGCCCTCAGCCTCAGCCACAGCGCCGAGCGCCTGCCGGCCATCCTGGAGCACGCCGACAAGGCCATGGCGATGATCTCCTCCGGCGGGGTCAAGCTGCACCCCGACACCGTGAAGGCGATCACCCGGCGCGGCGCCAACCGCATGGCCGACCGCATGCCGACGTGGCTGCCATGGGCACTGGCCGGCGTTCTGGCCGTCCTGTGGCTGGCGGATTAGCCCCCACTGGAGTCTGTCCCATGTCGTCACACACCCTGCCGATTTCCCGCGTCCACGACTTCAAGGCCGAATTGTTCGCGCCGTGGGTCCAGGACCTCGACTTCGCCGTCGAGTCGGTCGATGCCGAGGGCGCCGTGCTGCGCATGCCGTTCTCCGACCGCCTGACCCGCGTCGGCGGCACCATCTGCGGCCAGGCCCTGATGGCGCTGGCCGACACGTCGGTGGTGTTCGCCCTGTCCGGGGCGTTCGGGGAATTCCGCCCGATGACCACGGTGACCCAGTCGACCAGCTTCATGCGGGCGATTTCGGGCACCGCCGTGCTCGCCAAGGCCCGCCTGCTGCGCGTCGGCAAGACCATGGCCTTCGCCGAGATCACCCTGTACGCCGAAGGCGACGACCGCCCGGCGGTGCATGTGACGTCCACGTATGCGATTCTGCCGGTGAAGGGTTAAGGTTCGGCAGTGAACCGCATGGCCGAGTTGGCGGCCAGCGTTTCAGGGAAAAAAGTGGGTTCACCACAGAGGACACAGAGGGCGCAGAGGTAAAGAGGAGGAATTCAACTCCACTTCTCTGTGCCCTCTGCGTCCTCTGTGGTTCAATACCTTTCCTTTATTGAGCGCGAAGCGCAGGGCGGCAGACCGGGGCTTTTACCGCCTGTGCCACAGACTCCGCGCTGTTGGGCCTCGGTGTCCACGCTTCCCTTTTCCCCCTCGCAATGATCAAAAACCCTCTTGCGCGATAGGCTACTTTCGCATAAGTACATTACCAATACGTAATTTACATGGGAAACCTGCAGCGTGTTGGCCGGTCGGAGTGTTCTTTTAATCATTTCTGGCGGCATCGCCGCCTACAAGAGCCTGGAGCTCATCCGGCGCCTGGGCGACCGCGGCGTTTCGGTGCGGTGCGTGCTGACCAAGGGCGGGGCGCAGTTCGTCACGCCGCTGTCGGTCGCCGCGCTGTCGGAGAACAAGGTCTACCAGGACATCTTTTCGCTGACCGACGAGGCCGAGATGGGCCACATCCGGCTGTCGCGCGAGGCCGACCTGGTGGTGGTCGCCCCGTGCACCGCCGACCTGATGGCCCGCATGGCCGCCGGCATGGCCGACGATCTGGCCGCCACGGTGCTGCTGGCGACCGACAAGCCGGTGCTCATCGCCCCGGCCATGAACTCCATGATGTGGACCCATGCCGCCACCCAGGCCAACCTGCGCACCCTGGAGGCGCGCGGCGTGCGCAGCATTGGGCCGAACGCCGGCGACCTCGCCTGCGGGGAGGTCGGGTCCGGCCGCATGGCCGAGGTGCCCGAGATCATCGCCGCCATCGAAACCTTCTTCACCGCCGACCAGCCGCTGAAGGGCCGCCGCGCCCTGGTGACCAGCGGCCCGACCCATGAACCCATCGACCCGGTGCGCTTCATCGCCAACCGCTCGTCCGGCAAGCAGGGCCACGCCGTGGCCGCCGCGCTGGCCGCCCTGGGGGCCGATGTGACGCTGGTCAGCGGGCCGGTGACCCTGGCCGATCCGCCGGGCGTGCGCACGGTGCGGGTGGAAAGTGCCCGCGACATGCTCGACGCCTGCAGCAGAGCCCTGCCGGTGGACATTGCCGTCTGTGCCGCCGCCGTCGCCGACTGGCGGGTCGAGGCGGCCGGGCAGAAGATCAAGAAGCAGGCCGGCGGCGCGCCCCCCGCCCTGACCCTGGCCGAAAACCCCGACATCCTGGCCACCCTCTCAGCGCCCGGCGCGCAACGCCCGACCCTGGTGGTGGGCTTTGCGGCCGAGACCGAGTCGGTCATCGCTCACGCCCAGGCCAAGCTCGCCCGCAAGGGCTGCGACTGGATTTGCGCCAACGACGTGTCGCCGGAATCGGGCACCTTCGGCGGCGACTCCAACACCCTGCACATCGTCAGCGCCGCCGGCGTCGAGGACTGGCCCGCCCTGTCCAAGACAGAGGCCGCGCGCCGCCTTGCCGCCCGCATTGCCGAGGCACTTGAGGACATCCCCCAAAGGACCCCCGCACAATGACCAACCCGGTTTCCGTCGCCATCACCCGCCTGCCCCACGCCGAAGGCCTGGCCCTGCCCGAGTACGCCACCGCGCACGCTGCCGGCATGGACCTGCAGGCCGCGGTCGAGGCCGACGTGGTCCTGGCCCCCGGTCAGCGCGCCATGGTGCCGACCGGCCTCGCCATCGCTCTGCCCGAAGGCTACGAGGCCCAGGTGCGGCCGCGCTCGGGACTGGCCGCCAAGCACGGGGTGACGGTGCTCAACACGCCGGGCACCATCGACGCCGACTATCGCGGCGAAGTGAAGGTCATCCTCATCAACCTGGGCGACGCCGCGTTCACCATCGAGCGCGGCATGCGCATCGCCCAGGTCATCGTCGCGCCCTACACCCGCATCCAGTGGGCCGAGGCCGACACCCTGCCGGAAACGGCACGCGGAGCTGGTGGATTCGGGTCCACCGGCGTCGCGGCCCGCTGATCCTTACGGAGAGCCCCCCAATGCTCAGACCGTCCAAGAAGCTGCTGTTCGCCATCGAGGCGGTGCTCGACATCGCCTACCACGCCGGCGGCGAGCCGGTGCAGAGCCGCGAGATCACCCGCCGCCAGGAGATCCCGCGCCGCTACCTGGAACAGACCCTCCAGCACCTGGTGCGGTCGGGCATCCTGGTCGGCGTGCGCGGCCCGCGCGGCGGCTACCGCCTGGCCCGCGAGCGCCGCCGCATCACGGTCGGCGAGATCGTCCGCGTGGTCCAGAGCATGGAGACCCAGGACGACGTCTACAAGGACCTGCCCGGCTCGCCGCTCGGCCTGGGCGTCGTGCGGCCCATGTGGGAGGAGTTGCAGGGCGAGATCATGGAGCGCCTGGACAACATCTCCATCGACGACCTGTGCATGCGCGCCTGGCGCGACGGCCTCAAGAGCGAGGCCCAGGACAAAATGGACTTTGCGATCTAGCGCGTTTCGCGCCGTGCGATCTAGGCCTTTACCCATTGGGCTAGGCGTTCTTAAATACACAATGCGCAACTGAACCGTTCGAGATTTCACATAGCATAAAGGGGATTTGTCCATGGCCGATGCAGCCTCCTTCCGCGGACGCATCTATGACGACATTCTGGCCACCGTGGGCGCGACCCCGCTGGTCCGCCTGAAGCGCCTCGCCGCCGATGCCGGAGTGAAGGCCGATCTGCTCGGCAAGTGCGAGTTCTTCAATCCCCTGTCGTCGGTCAAGGATCGCATCGGCCTGGCCATGATCGAGGCCGGCGAGAAGGCCGGCGTCATCAAGGAAGGCACCACCCTGGTCGAGCCGACCTCGGGCAACACCGGCATCGCGTTGGCCTTCGTGGCCGCCGCCAAGGGCTACCGCCTGATCCTGACCATGCCCGAAAGCATGTCGCTGGAGCGCCGCAAGATGCTCAAGCACCTGGGCGCCGAGATCGAGCTGACCCCGGCTGCCAAGGGCATGAAGGGCGCGGTCGAGCGGGCCCGCGAACTGGTCAAGGAACTGCCCAATGCGGTGATGCCCCAGCAGTTCGAGAACGCCGCCAACCCGGCCATCCACCGCAGCACCACGGCCGAGGAAATCTGGGCCGACACCGACGGCAAGGTCGATGTGGTGATCGCCGGCGTCGGCACCGGCGGCACCATCACCGGAGTCGGCGAGGTGCTGAAGGCCCGCAAGCCGTCCGTCCGCATCATCGCGCTGGAGCCCGAGGACAGCCCGGTGCTGTCCGGCGGCGCCCCCGGCCCGCACAAGATCCAGGGCATCGGCGCCGGCTTCGTGCCCGACATCCTCAATCGTGGCGTGATCGACGAGATCCTCCAGATCGGCAACGAGACGTCCTTCGAGATGGCCCGCAAGGCCGCCCGCCTGGAAGGCCTGCCGGTCGGCATTTCCGGCGGTGCCGCCATCGCCGCCGGCCTTGAAGTCGCCGCCCGGCCAGACATGGAGGGCAAGACCATCGTCCTCATCCTGCCCAGCTTCGCCGAACGGTACCTGTCCACGGCGCTGTTCGAGGACTAAGAAGGCTTTTCACCACAGAGGCACAGAGGCACAGAGGGGACTTTCTCCGTGGTGGCGCAGGTGCCCCCTCTCTGTGATGTTCTTCCACGCTTTCACAGTCGGCACGGCACCTCTGTGTCTCTGTGCCTCTGTGGTTCAAAAATGGACGCCCCGCCATGGACTTCACCGAGGACCAGATCCGCCGCTACGCCCGGCACATCCTGTTGCCGGAGGTCGGCGGCACCGGGCAGGCGACGCTGCTCGGCAGCCGGGTGCTGGTCGTCGGGGCCGGCGGGCTGGGCTCGCCGCTGGTGCTGTACCTGGCCGCCGCCGGGGTGGGGACCATCGGGCTGGTTGATGACGACACCGTCGACCTGTCCAACCTGCAACGCCAGATCGCCCACACCACGGCGCGCCTGGGCATGGCCAAGGTCGACAGTGCGGCCGAGGCGGTGGCCCAGATCAATCCCGATGTGCGCATCATCCGCCACCGCACCCGCCTGGACATCGACAACGTCATGGGCCTGCTGGACGGCTATGACATCGTGGCCGACGGCAGCGACAATTTCGCCACCCGCTTCCTGCTCAACGATGCCTGCCATTTCGCCCGCAAGACCCTGGTCAGCGCGGCGATCCTGCGCTTCGACGGGCAGCTTTCGACCTACAAGACCCATGCCGGCGGCCCGTGCTACCGCTGCATCTTCCGCGAACCGCCGCCGCCCGGCCAGATCCCGTCCTGCGCCGAGGCCGGCGTGCTGGGCGCCGTGGCCGGCACCCTGGGCACCCTCCAGGCGACCGAGGTGGTCAAGGAACTGCTCGGCATCGGCACCGGCATGAGCGGCCAGTTGCTGATCTACGACGCCCTGGAAACCACCTTCCGCACCGTGCGGGTCAAGCCCGACCCCGGTTGCCCGTTGTGCGGCCCGGTGCCGACCATTACCACGTTGGAGGCACCCTACGCCCCCGACGTCTGCGCCGGTTAGCGGTCCTTTCGGGGACTCGGCGGGCGTTCGGCGCCCTTTGGAACTCATACGTCTGCACTGACCGCGGTCACAGCCTGTTTACCCGTTGGATCGTATAGTTCGGCATCGACAGACGCCGGAAAAACCGATTCGAGGGACGGGCATGACACCGCATCCCCCGCGCCGAGCCTCCCTCAAGGCAGTGGCGCTGGCCGCCGCATTGGGCCTTGCCGGGCTGACGGGATCCTCGTCCCACGGTATGGCAAGCACAGGCTCCGCCGCAACCTGGACGCCGTTGGGCGACAGCGCCGACCGTGCCCTCGGTCCGGCCGGACGCCGGTCGATCGGCCGCCATGCGCAGGCCGTCCGCGACCACCTGGACCGCACGCCCAACCAATCCTGGAACGCCGCCGCCATGCCGGTCATCGAGCCCTTCCCGAGCCTCGACCCGGCCACCTATTTCAGCGCCGAGCCTGCTCCCGGCACCCTTGGCCCCGACGGCCTGACCGATGCCGCCCGCCTGCACCTGGGCCGCGGCGCCCGCGTCGGCCTGGACCCGGCCGAGGCGCAACGCTGGAGCATCGCCGCCTGCAAAGGCAGCGTGCGCTGCGCCGACGCCGTTCTCACCAGCCTCAACGCCACCCTGCGCGAGGACGGCCGCATCGCGCCGCCGGATCTGGAGCCCGAGACCTCCAACCGCGCCCAGCGCGCCGCCCTGCGCGCCCTCTATGCCCTGACGGTGGAGGCTGCGGTGGCCGCCGGGCACCTCGACACCGACACCCGCCAGCGTGTGCTGGCCGCCTTCGCCGCCCGGCCCGACCTGCCGGGCTGGCCGACGGCGCGCACCGTCCTGACCCTGGACCAGCCCCGTGGCGCGCCCGGCGGACCGGGCTTCGCCGACCATTCCCAGGACCCCGTGCAACTGGCCCAGGCGGTGACCGAAACCGCCAACGGCGTCATGGACGACGCCCTGCCCGAGGCCGACATCCTGGGCGGCCTGACGCTGTCCCTGGGGGCCGGCGGCGAATGGCAGGACACCGATTGGTCCGAGGTCGGCTACGGCGGCGACATGGGAACGTTCAGCATGATCGGCTCGGTGCCGCTGAACGACCGGGTGACGTTCGGCATGGCCTCGACGTGGGAGTTTCCGGGCGCCCCCGGCGATGGCTGGGGCACCACCGGCAGCGGCGTGACGGCCGGCCCGTTCGTCAGCCTGGACCTCGACAACGGCCTGTCGGTGCACGCCCTGGGCACCGCCAGCCGCCTGAGCAGCGACGTGTCATCGTGGTACGGCTATGGCGACGGGGCGTTCACCGGCAGCCGCCTGGGCGCCGCTGGCGGCCTCAGTTACGGCGCGACCGAGGGGCGCTGGCAGGTCGGCGGCACCGCCCAGGCCACCTGGTTCACCCAGACCCGCGACGCCTTCACCGACAGCGCCGGTCGGGAAAACCCCGCCGCCACGCTGGAGTCGGGGCAGGTCTCCCTGAGCGGCCGGCTGGCCTACGGCGGCGATCTGTCGGCCGTGTCACCCCGCCTGGAGGGATCGTTCCGCCCGTGGGCTGCGGCCGACGCCCTGCTCACCGGTCAGGCCCCCTTGCGCCCCGGCAACGCCCTGGACGGCCCCGACCCCGTGCACGGCCGCCTGCGCCTGGGCCTCGACGTCACCCCGGAAGGCGGCCCGGCCCTGTCCGTCCAGGGCGGCGCCAGCGGCCTCGGCGCGGACCAACCGGCGTTCGACGCCCGCGCCGGGTTGCGGCTGAAGTTCTGAGGGGTACGCTCAGCCAACCACCCGATACACCCCGGCCAGCCGGGTGTCGCAGCCTTCCAGGTCCTGGGTGGTCGGCACGGTGTAGGAGGCCAGCTTCTCCATGCCCTCGGCATTGAAGTAGTTGCGCCCCGGATCGGCGAGGTAGACCGTGCGGCCGTCGGCGACCAGGGCGCGCAGCCAGCCCATGACGCGCTCGGCCATGGGGCGTTCGTAGCAGACGTCTCCGGCGATCACGATGTCCCAGTCGGCATTCAGGCTGCCGATGATGTCGTCGGGCAAGGCGGTCAACGCCACGTCGTTGAGGGCGGCGTTGAGGTCCAGCGCGGTCAGGGCGAAGGCGTCGATCTCGTTGGCCCACACGGCGGCGGCGCCGGAGCGGGCGCAGGCGATGGCGTCCACCCCGCAGCCGGCGGCAAAGGCCAGCACCCTCTTGCCGGCCACCGCCTCGGGATTGTCCAGGATCCAGCGGGCCAGCGCCTGCCCGCCCGCCCAGGCGAAGGCCCAGTAGGGCGGCGGCACGCCGTTGCGCTCCAGGAAGTCCTCGGTGGCTTCCCACAGGGGGGTGACCTCGGTCGACAGGTACAGCCGCAGTTCGGGCAGCAGCGGGGTGCTGTCGATGGCTGTGTGGGTGGTGATGAAGGCGGCCCGGCTTGCGGGGGTGTGCAGGGGGGGCGTGTGCAGGACCTCAGCCATGCCCGAACGCTCCACCGGCGACGATGGCGGCCAACAGCAGCCACCCGAAGTGCCGGTTGGAGCGGAATTTGGCCAGGCAATCGGCTCCGTCGTCGATGTCGGAGTCGGCGGCCTGCCACACCAGATGCAGCCCGGCCACCGCCAGCAGCGGCCAGAACACCCACGACAGCCCGGCCAGCAGCCCGGCCACGGCGACCAGCCCGATGGTCAGGGCGTAGGTGGCGAACAGGAACGGCCGCGTCCGTCCGCCCAGCGCCAGGGCGGAGGATTTCACGCCAATCAACACGTCGTCGTCCTTGTCCTGGTGGGCATAGATGGTGTCGTACCCCAGGGTCCAGAAGAACCCGGCGGCATAAAGGGCGACCGGCGCCCAGTCGAGGTCGCCGCGCACCGCCGCCCAGCCGAGCAGTGCCCCCCAGTTGAAGGTCAGGCCCAGCCACGCCTGCGGCCAGTAGGTGATGCGCTTCATCAGCGGATAGACGAAGACCAGCAGCAGCGACGCCACGCCGAGCAGGATGCTGAACAGGTTGAGCTGCACCAGCACCATCAGCCCGATCAGCAGTTCCAGGCCGAGGAAGGCCAGTGCCCCGCGCAGGGTGATGGCGCCCGAGGCCAGCGGCCGGGCCGCCGTGCGGGCCACCTTGCCGTCGATGTCACGGTCGAGGATGTCGTTGACGGTGCACCCGGCCCCGCGCATGACCACCGCGCCCACGCCGAACAGCGCCATCAGCCACAGGTCCGGCCATACCCGTTCTGAGGCCAGGGCAATCGACCACCAGCACGGAAACAACAGCAGCCATGTGCCGATGGGCCGGTCCAGCCGCATCAGTTTCAGGTAGGGTCGCGCCGCGGCCGGGGCGATCTTGTCCACCCATCCGTCGGCCGGCATGTCGCCGATCATTGGCCTCACGTCGCTCATCGCGTTATAGATACGCTCCTAACTTCTTCGACTCAAGCCAACACCGGACACCCTCCCTTCATGCAACGCCCTCGCATACGCCTCTACGTCGATGCCGCCTTGCACGCCGGGGCCAACGTCGAACTCGCCGCGCCGCAGGTGCACTATCTGAACACCGTGATGCGCGCCCGCCCGGGCGAATCGGTCGCCCTGTTCAACGGCCGCGACGGTGAGTGGCTGGCCGACCTGCTGCTCATCACCCGCAAGGAGGCCGCCCTGCGGGTCGGGGCGCGCCGCCGGCCGCAGGGGTCCGATCCCGACGTGTGGCTGCTGTTCGCCCCGCTCAAGAAGCAGACCACGGATTTCGTGGTGGAAAAGGCCACCGAACTGGGCGCCCGCGTGCTGTGGCCGGTGATGACCCGCCATACCAACGCCGCGCGCGTCAACACCGAACGCCTGACCGCCACCGCCATCGAGGCGGCCGAGCAGTGCGAGCGCCTGACCATCCCCGAGGTGCGCGACGCCGCCCCCACCCTGGACGCCGCCCTGGCCGGGTGGGACCCGGCGCGGCGCCTGCTGGTGATGGACGAAACCGGCCGCGGGGCGCCCATCCACAGGGTTCTCGGGGCCGACTGCGCGGGGGCTCCGGCGGCCATCCTGTGCGGTCCCGAAGGCGGTTTCGCCAAATCGGAACTTGACCTGCTGTCGCAAACGACCTTTGTTACCGCAGTAGGCCTTGGCCCACGCATCCTGCGAGCGGAAACGGCGGCCCTGGCGGCCCTGACCTGCTGGCAGGCGCTGTGTGGCGACTGGAACGCCGCCCCCGGCTTCCGGTCCTGACCACAGGTCGCTGTCATCCCCCAGGTCGCGGGTTATCCCTCGGAGTCTTTCATCCCATGTCCGCCTTCTCCAAGCCCGATGCGGCGCCCATCACCGGCCGCGATTCCCTGGTGGCCTACCTGGAGGCGGGCTGCAAGCCGCGCGACGACTGGCGCATCGGCACCGAACACGAAAAATTCGCCTACCGCATGGGCAGCTTCGAGACCCTGTCGTACGAGGAGCCGGGCGGCGTCCGCGACATCCTCAAGGGCATGGAACGTTTCGGCTGGAAGCCGGTCGACGAGAACGGCAACATCATCGCGCTGACCCGCGACGGCGCCTCGATCTCGCTGGAGCCCGGCGGGCAGCTCGAACTGTCCGGCGCGCCGCTGGAGACGCTCCACCAGACCTGCGTCGAGGTCACCACCCACCGCAAGCAGATCAAGGAAGTGGCCGAGCATTTCGGCGTCGGCCTGATCGGCCTGGGCTTCCACCCGACGGCCAGGCGCGACGACGTCCACTGGATGCCCAAGGGCCGCTACGCCATCATGCGCGAGCACATGCCGCGCGTCGGCACCATGGGCCTGGACATGATGTTGCGCACCTGCACCGTGCAGGTGAACCTCGACTTTTCGACCGAGGCGGACATGGTGCGCAAGATGCGGGCCTCGACCGCGCTGCAGCCCATCGCCACCGCCCTGTGGGCCAACAGCCCGTTCACCGAGGGCAAGCCCAACGGCTACCAGAGCTATCGCGCCCACATCTGGACCGACACCGACAACCAGCGGTCCGGCCTGCCGGAGTTCGCCTTCGAGGACGGCTTCGGGTTCGAGCGCTGGGTGGACTACATCCTCGACGTGCCGATGTATTTTGTTTATCGCGAGGGCCGCTACATCAATGCCGCCGGCCAGTCGTTCCGCGACTTCATGGACGGCCGCCTGCCCGCCCTGCCCGGCGAACGCCCGACCATCGGCGACTGGGCCGACCACCTGACCACCGCCTTCCCCGACGTGCGGGTCAAGCAGTTCATGGAAATGCGCGGCGCCGACGGCGGGCCGTGGGGCCGGCTGTGCGGCCTGCCCGCCTTCTGGGTCGGGCTGCTGTATGACGACGTGGCGCTCGACGCCGCCCTCGACCTGGTCAAGGACTGGACGCCCGAGGACCGCGCCAACCTGCGCGCCGACGTGCCGGAAAAGGCCCTTCAGGCGACCGTTGCCGGGCGCACGGTGCGCGACGTGGCGCTCGATGCGCTGGCCATCGCCCGCGCCGGGCTGGTCCGCCGCGCCCGCATGTCGTCGGCCGGCGACACCGAAAGCGGCTTCCTCGCCCCGCTGCAGGAAATCGCCGAGACCGGCCGCACCCCGGCCCAGGACCTTCTGGAAGCCTGGCACGGCCGCTGGAACGGCGACATCACCAAGGTGTTCGAGGAATACGGGTACTAGGGCTGGCGCGCCGGAATGTGAAAAGATTCACCACAGAGGCACAGAGGCACAGAGGAAGTCACAGAGAGTGCGGTGCGGATGCGCCGCAGGCGTTAGCTACCAGATCGGGCAATACTCCGCCGCGCTGACATATTTTTCCGCAATCTCTCTGAATCTCTCTGTGCCTCTGTGCCTCTGTGCCTCTGTGGTTTCCCGCTTCACTTCTTCGGGTGAACACCACCCGAAGGTGAGTCAAGTCCGGGGTCGGAACCTCCGCCCGCGCCCGGCGTTGATCCTCCTGAAGCGCATCCAAACGCGCCGTGCGGGGGAGTGACGGGGGAGGCGCCGCATGCTGGCCGACATCATCATCGTGGCCGCCGTCCTGGTGCCTGCCGGGCTGGCCGGGCTGGCCTTGGTGCCGGGGCAGAAGCGCCGGGTCAGCCGGCTGGCCATCGCCGCCCCCCTCCCTGCCCTGCTCGCCGCCGGGTTGCCGCAGGCGGCCGATGTTCCGGCCGATGTGGTCCACCTGGGCCTGTTCCTGGGCCTCGACGCCCACGGCCCGGTGTTCCTGCTGGCCATCGCCCTCGTGTGGATGGCGGCGGCGTGGCAGGCGGCGCTGGACCGGACCTTGATCGACGGGCCGGGCGGGCGGCTGTTCCTGGCCTCGCTGATGGGGGCGTTGTGCGGCGCGGCGGGGGCGGCGCTGGCCCTGGAGCCGACCGGCTTCTACCTGTTCTTCACCATCATGACGCTGTCGGCCTATGGCCTGATCGTCAGCGCCGGGGCCAAGGCCCTGTGGGCGGGGCGGCTGTTCATCATCCTGGCGCTCTGCGGCGAGATGGCGATGCTGGCCGGCTTCATGCTGGCCGCCGCACCGCCCGTTCCGGGCATCGCCGTGGCGCTGCTGTTCTACTTCGGCATGGGCACCAAGCACGCCGTGCTACCCCTGCACGCGTGGCTGCCGCCGGCCCATGGCGCGGCGCCGCCGCAGGCCAGCGCCCTGCTGTCGGGGCCGATCCTCAACACCGGAGTCCTTGCCTGGCTGCGCTTCATGCCGCTGGCCGGAGACGCCGGCATGGCCGCCCTGCTGCCGCTGATGGCCGCCGGCGGACTGCTCGCCGCCTTCCTCGGCGCGGCGGCGGGCGTGGTGCAGTACAAGCCCAAGGTCGTGCTGGCGTACTCCAGCGTCAGCCAGATGGGCATTCTGACAGCGGCGGCGGCCTATGCCGTCGTCGCGCCGGCCGAGTCGTGGAGCATGGTCCTGCCGGTCCTCGGCCTGTTCGCCTTCCACCACGCGGTGACCAAGGGTGCCCTGTTCCTCAGCGTCCAGTCCCGCCGCGACGGCCGGGCGGGACGCTGGGTGTTCCCGGTCCAGGTCCTGCTGGGGCTGTCGATCAGCGGCTTCGCCCTGAGCAGCGGCGCCCTGGTCAAGCTGTGGCTGGGCCATGCCGCGCCCCATGACACCGGCAACCCGTGGCTGGCCGCCGTCAGTGCGCTGCTGCCCTTCGCGGCGGTGGGCAGCACGGTGCTCATCGCCCGATTCCTGTGGCTGGTCCGTCCGGGGACGCCGCCCGCGGTCGATCACCTGACCGCGCCAAGCCCCGTCCTGGCCCTGTCCGGCATGGCCCTGATCGGCAGTTGGGCGGTGGCCTACGCCATCGGCGCGCCGGTGGCCGACGCCCTCGCCCCCGGCGCCATGGCGAAGGCCGCCTGGCCGGTACTTCTGGGCCTGGGGCTGGCCGCCGGTGCGGTGTGGGTCGGCCGCCACAAGGGCTGGCGTCTGCGGCAGGTGGTTCCCAACGGCGACATCGCGGTATGGCTGCTGCGGCTGGCCGGTTTCGTGGCCCGCCGCGTGGCGGTTCCGCGCCCTCGGGCAGCGGGCCCCGCCGCCCTTGGGTCAGGCATGGCGCGGGCCTGGAGCCGGTGGCTCGACCGGCTGGAGCGCGGCGACGCCGCATTGACCTCCATGGCCGCCCTCGGCGCGGGCGGACTACTGGTTGCGCTGGCCCTGGCCCTGGCTCTCGGCGCCTCTGCTTAAACCCCCGCATTTCTTGCGTCTACCCGGTCTAACGGTCTAAACTCGGTGAAACTTTTTCGTCCCGGCTATGTCATTTGGCTGGGTCCTCCTACGCTCGGACGATGAGGGGCACCATGCTCTCCAACTTGCGCATCAAGACTCGGTTGTATGCGGGCTTCCTGGTCATCCTGTTGCTGCTGTTTGGTCTGGCTGGCGCGGCGTTCCTGGTCTTCGGGAACACGGCCACCGGCTTTCGCAGCTTCTCCGACACGGCCCACGTCGCGATGATCTCGGTCCAGTTCGACCGCCAGGTCCAGGACCTGGACCGCAAGGTGGCCGACTACCTGCGCACCCCGAGCGACGAGGGCCTCGAGGCCGTCCGTGCCCAGCGCACCGCCCTGGAAAGCCAGTTGGCCGACCTGCGGGCGCGCACCACCGGCAAGCCCATCGCCGAGCATGTCGAAACCATCAGCACCGCCGTGAAGGCCTATGGCGCGGCCCTGGACCCGGCCCTGCGCCTGGCCGCCGAGCGGGTGACCCTGATCACCGCCACCCTCAATCCGACGGCGGCCGAACTGGTCGAAGCCGCCGCCGAGGTGCGCGACGATGCCGGGGCCATGGGCAACGCGGCCACCGCGCAGGCGGCCGGCGAGCTTGCCCAGCACATGCTGCAGGCCGAAGGCGCGGTCAACGACTACCTCCTGACCCGCTCCGACGAAAGCTTCGCCCGCGCCTGGGAGGAACTGTTCCTGGTCGATGAGGCCCTGGCCAAGCTGAACGGCGCAGCCGCAGCGGCCAGCGACTACTACCAGATATACCAGGACGGCCTGAACGCCCTGTCCGGCATCATCGGCGAGGTGTGGAACCAGGAAGGCGTGCTGGCCAAGCAGGGCGCCATCATCGCCGCGGCCAGCCAGCAGGCCAAGGACATGGCCGTCGCCGACGAGAAGCGCATCCAGGTCGGAACCGAGGACCAGTTGTCCTCCGCCCGCACCCTGGTCGTCGTGCTCGCGTCGATCAGCCTCATCATCGGCGCGGCGGCCGCCTTCGTCATCGGGCGCAGCATCGTCAATCCGGTGTCCGCCATGACCGACGCCATGCGCCGCCTCGCGGACGGCGACAAGACCGTCGCCATCCCGGCCACAGACCGCCACGATGAAATCGGCGAAATGGCCGCCGCGGTGCAGGTGTTCAAGGACAACGCCCTGGAAATGGACCGCCTGGAAAGCGAGCGCGCCGCCGCCGAGGCCGCCGCCCAGAAGGCCCGCCGCAACGCCATCCTCGACCTCGCCAACGAACTGGAACAGAGCGTGGCCGGCGTGGTCAGCGCCATTTCCGGCTCGGCCACCGACGTGCAGACGGCGGCGGAAGCCATGAGCGCCACCGCCCAGGACACCGCCCGTCAGGCCACCACCGTTGCCTCGGCCACCCAGCAGGCCAACACCAACGTCGAAATCGCCGCCGCCGCGACCGAGGAACTGTCCGCCTCGACCCGCGAGATCGCCAGCCAGGTGGCCCAGTCGGCCGACATTGCCCGCACAGCCGTCGATCGTGCCCACGCCGCCAACGGCCAGGTCACCGGGCTGCTCGAAGCCACCAACCGTATCGGCGAGGTGGTGCAACTCATCACCGCCGTGGCCGAACAGACCAACCTTCTGGCGCTGAACGCCACCATCGAGGCGGCCCGCGCCGGCGACGCTGGCAAGGGCTTTGCCGTGGTCGCGTCCGAGGTCAAGAACCTCGCCAACCAGACGTCGCGCGCCACCGATGAAATCGGCCAGCAGATCTCCAACGTGCAGGCCGCCACGCAGGAGGCCGTCGATGCCATCCGCGGCATCGTCGACGTGATCGACCGCATGAGCGAAATCTCGGCCGCCATCTCCGCCGCCGTCGAGCAACAGGGCGCCGCCACCGAGGAAATCGCCCGCAACGCCCAGCAGGCCGCGCTCGGCACCCACGAAGTCACCCAGACCATCGGCAACGTCAGCACCGCCGCCGACGAAACCGGCGACGCCGCCCAGAAGGTCCTCAGCGAAGCCAACGACCTGCTCAGCCAGGCCGGCGACCTGTCCGGCGCCGTGGACCGCTTCCTCAACCGCGTCCGCAAGGAAAGCGCCGCGTAGAGGGGGAGTTTCGGCTGGCAAAGGATGAAGGGCTGCGCCAGGCGCGGCCCTTTTTCTTTGCGCGGCGGCGGCCGCTTGCCCGCGCGGATGAACATGCGATACCCTCCTCCCCCAACCTAAAGGGGAGAATAGGCCGTGCCGACACCCGTTACCGAAATCCCACCCGCGGCGTCGGACGAGGCGCTCGCCCATTTCAGCCGGCGGCTGTCCTTCGAAGCGGATTGCTGGGACGTCCACGCCTCCATGGCCTCGGGCGAAGCCGACTTCGTGCTGCTTGACGTCCGCTCGCCCGAAGCCTACGACGCCGGCCATGTGCCGGGGGCCGTCAACATTCCCCACCGCACCATCGTCGCAGAGCGCATGGCGGACTATCCCGCAACGACCGTGTTCGTGGTCTATTGCGCCGGCCCCCACTGCAACGGCGCCAACAAGGCGGCCGTCCGCCTCGCCCGGCTCGGACGCCCGGTCAAGGAAATGATCGGCGGCGTCACCGGGTGGCTGGACGAAGGCTTTGCCCTCGAAAGCATCGCCGGCGCAGTGGCCGGTTGCGGTTGCGACTGAAGCGACCTGCCTCCAGACCTCTGTTGTTTTTTCTTGAAGAAGAAAAAGGGGTTTGGGGCTTGCCCCAAGCGGGCGAGGGCGGCAGCCCCTCCGCGTCAGCGGAAGCCCCTTCAGCCGCGCGGTTCGACCGGGATGTTGTCGATCAGCCGCGTCTTGCCCAGGAAGGCGGCGCAGAACAGCCGGGCCGGACGGTCGAAGGCGTCCAGGGGGGCGAGGCTGTCGGCATCGCGCAGGTCCAGGTAGTCGATCTTGCCAAAGCCCGCCGCGGTGATGTCGGCCCGCGCGGCGTCCAGGGCCTGGGCCACCGGCGTTCCGTCGTGCAGGGCCAGGGTGGCGCGGTGCAGGGCCTTGTACATCAGGTTGGCGACCGAGCGCTCCTTGTCCGACAGGTAGGCGTTGCGCGACGACATGGCGAGGCCGTCCACCTCGCGGACGATGGGCGCGCCGTCGATCTCCACCGGGATGTCGAGGTCCCGGACCATGCGGCGGATGACCTGGAGTTGCTGATAGTCCTTTTCGCCAAAGATCGCGACGTCGGGCAGGCATTGCAGCAAAAGCTTGGTCACCACCGTCGCCACGCCCTGGAAGTGGCCGGGCCGGACGTCGCCGCACAGGCCGTGCGACGGACCCTCGACGGTGATGGTGGTGCAGAAGCCGGGCGGATACATGTCCTCGACCGTCGGCGCGAAGACCAGGGCGGCGCCGGCCATGGCAACGCGGAAGCGGTCCTCGTCAAGCTGGCGCGGATACTTGGCGAAGTCCTCGGTCGGGCCGAACTGGGTCGGGTTGACGAAGATCGACACCACGACCTTGTCGGCAAACGTCTTGGCCCGCCGGATCAGCGACAGGTGGCCTTCGTGCAGGGCGCCCATGGTGGGCACCAGGGCGACGCGCAGGCCGTCGGCCCGCCACGCCTGCACGCGACTGCGCAGATCGGCGACGGAGGACACGGTGTCCAGGGAGCGGGCGGCGTTCATGGCCATAATGGACGTTTCCTGATCAGGACTTCTTGACGCCGAAGCAGTGCTCCGGGCCAGGGAAGCGGCGGGCGCGGACGTCGTCGGCATAGGCGCGGGCGACATCGCCGACCTGGGCCGCCATCTCGGCGTAGCGCTTGACGAACTTGGGCTTGAAGTCGGTGAACAGGCCGAGCACGTCCTCGGTCACCAGTACCTGGCCGTCGCAGGCGGGCGAAGCGCCGATGCCGATGATGACGGTGGGGATCTCGGCCACGATGCGCTGGGCCAGGGGCTCGACGGTGCCTTCGAGGACGATGGAGAAGGCGCCGGCCTCGGACACCGCGCGGGCGTCGTTCAGGACCTTGGAGGCCTCGGCGTCGCTGCGGCCATGGGCGCGGAAGCCGCCGGCCGAATGCACCGACTGCGGCATCAGCCCGACGTGGCCCATCACCGGAATGCCGCGCTGGGTAAGGAAGGCGATGGTGTCGGCCAGTTCGGCGCCACCCTCGATCTTGACGCCCGAACACCCGGTTTCGGCCATCACGCGGGCGGCATTGCGGAACGCCTGTTCCTTGCTTTCCTGATAGGTGCCGAACGGCATGTCGACGATCACGCAGGCCTTGGACGACCCGCGCATGGTCGCCGCGCCGTGGTTGATCATCATGTCCAGGGTGACGCCGAGCGTGGTGTCCAGCCCGTAGAGCACCATGCCCAGGCTGTCGCCGACCAGCAGCAGGTCCACATGGGGATCCAGGAACTGGGCCATCGGCGCCGAGTAGCAGGTCAGGCAAACGACCGGCTCGGCTCCCTTGCGGGCGGCAATATCGGTGATGGTGGTGCGCCGTGTGGGGGTCTGCGCGCTCAAGGGTCGTCTCCGGGTCCTGGCCGTCCTGACGGACTAAGGCATGGGTGCACGGAGTTTTAGCGCGTTTGGCGTTCAGGCAAAAGCAATCAATCGCTGCCACCGCCCTCGGCGACGCGGCGCAGGGCGGCAACATCGAGCAGATCGACCAGTTCGGGCCGCACCAGGCCGATCAGCCCGTCGCGCTTGAGTTGGGTGATGGTGCGGCTGACCGTCTCGATGGTCAGGCCCAGGTAATCGGCCAGGTCCTGGCGGCTCATGGGCAGCGCCACCGGCGAGGCCGGGTCGTTGCGCCGCACCGCCCGTCGCGACAGGGTGAGCAGGAAGTGGGCCACCTTCTCCCGCGCCGTCATGCGGCCGAGCAGCAGCATCTGTTCCTGGGCCAGGGCAAGGTCGGCGACCAGCCGTTCGAACAGCAGGCGTTCCAGTTCCGGGGTCTGGCTGCGCAACTGGGCCAGCCGACCCGTCGAGAACCGGCACACTCCGACCGGGGTGATCGCCTCGGCCGTGTAGGGATAGGTGCCCTCGGCATCGAAGCCAAAGAAATCGCCGGGAAACACGAAGCCGACGATCTGCCGCCGGCCGTCGCCCAGCAGCTTGGACAGCTTGACCGTGCCGCTGGTCAGGGAATAGACGGCCTCGGCCGCCTCGCCTTCGTGAAACACGGCGTCCTGGGCGCCGATGCGGGCGTTGCCGCGGATGACCCGCAGGCCGCGCAGGCCGTCCGGGGTCAGGCTGGCGCAGACGGAATGGTCGTCGGCCTCGCAACAACGACAGACGGGACCGGGGTCCTCCCCAAGCGCGTGCAGGGGATCGGCGGCCCTCACGGCGCCCCTCCCGGTTTATGGTCCTTGCCGGGGTCGGTCTTCTCGTCCACGGCCGGCGGCGGCACCGGCGGACCGACGGGGTTGTCATCCTCGTCGAACAGGATGCGGTGCGCGGCGCCGTCCAGGTCGTCGAACTGCCCCGACCGCAGGGCCCACAGGAAGGCCCCCAGGCCGAACAGGCCAAGCACCAGGGCGACCGGGATCAGCATCAGCAACGCGTTCATGCCTGGGGCTCCGGTGCGGGGTTCTGGGCGGCGGGCTGGGCGAGGGTCTTCGGGTCCGGGCCGCGCCGTCCGGCCAACCGCAGGGCATTGGCGATCACCACCACCGACGACGTGCTCATGGCCACCGCGGCGATCAGCGGGGTGACGAAGCCCAGCACGGCCAGCGGCACGGTCACGACGTTGTAGCCGAACGACATCACGAAGTTCTGGCGGACCAGTTGGTCGGCCCGCCGCGCCACGGTCAGGACCTCCAGCACGGGGCCGAGCTTGTGGCCCTGGAACACCACGTCGGCCGCCGTCTGGCTGACGTCCACGGCGGTCGACGGCGACACCGAGACATCGGCCGCGGCCAGGGCCGGCGCGTCGTTGAGGCCGTCGCCGACCATCAGCACGGTGCGGCCCTCGCGGCGCAGTTCGGCCAGGCGCGCGCATTTGGCCTCGGGCGTGCACTCGGCGGTCCACCGGGCGATGCCGAGCTGGTCGGCCACGGCGCGGACGGCCGGCGCGCGGTCGCCCGACAGCAGTTCGACATGAAGGCCGCGCTGGTGCAAGGCCGCCACCACCTCGGCCGCATCGATGCGCGGCGCGTCGGAGAAGGTGAAGCGCACCGGAGCGTGGCCGGGGCGGGCCAGCCACAGTTCGGGGCCGCTGGCCGGCGGCACATCAACCGCCTCGGCACCGCAGAAGGCCCGGCTGCCCAGGCGGACCTCGCCGCCCGCCACGGTGGCCCGCAGGCCCTGGCCGGGCACTTCCTCGACGCCGTCCACCACCGGGGCGACGGTGGCGCCGGCGATGGCGCGGGCCAGGGGATGGCGGCTCGACACGGCCATACCGGCGGCCAGCCGAAGGTCAGGCTCGGTCCAGGCGCCGCCAGTTCGGTCAAGCTCGGGCTGGCCGAGGGTCAGGGTGCCGGTCTTGTCGAACACCACGGTGTCGACGTCGATCATGCGCTCCAGCGCCGTGGCGGTCTTGAGCAGGATGCCCCGGCGCAGCAGGCGCCCGGTGGCGATCACTTGGACCACCGGCACGGCCAGGGCCAGGGCGCAGGGGCAGGTGATGATGAGCACGGCGACGGCGATCAGCAGGGCCGGCTGCCAGTCCATGCCGCCGACCAGGGTCCAGCCGAGGAAGGTCACCAGGGCCATCAGGTGGACGACCGGCGAATACAGCCGGGCCACCCGGTCGGCCAGCGCCACATAGCGGGCGCGGCCCTGCTCGGCGACCTCCATCATGCGGACGATCTCGGCCAGCAGGGTGCCCTCGCCCACCGCCCCGACGACCACCCGCAACGGTCCCGACAGGTTGAGGGTGCCGGCGAACACGCCGTCGCCGGGGCGCACCACCTGGGGCACCGACTCGCCGGTAATCAGGCTGGTATCGAGGTCCGAGGCGCCGTCGGACACCGTGCCGTCCACCCCGATGCGCTCGCCGGCCGCCACCAGCACGGTCATGCCGGGCTCGACCTGACGGGGCGGCAACAGGGCGCGGGTGCCGTCGGCGCGCAGCACGGTGACCGCCTGGGCGCCCAGCGACAGCAGATGCTCGGCCGCCGAACGCGCCCGGCCGCGCGCCCGGCTGTCCAGGTAGCGGCCGATCAGCAGGAAGAACAGCAGCATGACCGAGGCGTCGAAATAGGCGTGCGGGCCGCTGCGCGCCGTCTCCCACAGGCTCATCACGGCGGCCAGGCAGACCGCCAGGGTGATGGGAACATCCATGTTGGTGCGCCCGGCCCGCACCGCCGCAAAGGCCGAACGGGCGAACGGGCGCAGGGAATAGGCGATGGCCGGAAAGGCGATCAGGGCCGACAGCCAGTGGAACATGTCGCGGGTGTTGGGGCCCATGTCCACCCCGGCCCACACCGACACCGACAGCAGCATGATGTTGCCGGCCGCGAAGCCGGCCACGGCCATGGCACGCAGCAGTTCGGTCTCGTGCTTCTGGGTCTGGGCTCCCAGGCGCGCCGGGTCATAGGGCACGAGGCGATAGCCGATGCGGCTGACCGGGACGACGATGGTGTTGACCTCGGCCGCATCGCCCGACCACACCAGGACCAGCCGGCGGGTGGTCATGTTGACGCGGGCCGACACTACGCCGGGCTGGCGGCGCAGCAGGCTTTCGATCAGCCAGACGCAGGCCGCGCAATGCAGGCCCTCGACCATGAGGTGCAGGCTGGAGGTTCCCGGCTGCGGGCCGGGCTGCACATGGGCGGCGAAGTCCAGGACGCCGCCGTCCTCATCCTCGGGCCGCAGCGGCTTTACGTCGGGATCGATGCAGCGCCGCTGGTAATAGGACGTCAGGCCCATGCCGTTGATCAGGCCATAGGCGGCCTCGCAGCCACGGCAGCAGAAGTCGGTTCCGCCCGGAGACCCGGGAGGCACTTCGCTGCCGCAGTGCGTGCAGACGGCGTGGGGCGCAGGCGTGCTCAGCGGACGAACACCCTTTCACGCAGACGGTAGGTGTCGTCGCCGCGCTTGGCGAACAGCTGGACATCCCACTGCCCGGCCATGGGCAACGCGATCTCGGCCTTGTAGGCGCCGGGGCCGACCGGCAGCAGGCGCAGGTCGTAGTCGTAGCCGGCCACGGTCGGGCGGCGCACGGCGGCCTCGACGTCCATGCCGTCCAGGGGCATGCCCTGGGCGTCGGTCAGGGTCAGGGTCAGGGTGGTCGGCCGCTCGGCCGCGCCGGGCTGGTCGGACCCAGGCTGACCGGATAACACGCTGTCGGCCTTGAAGGCGACGGTCCAGCCGAGGCGATCCTGGGCCTCCTGCTGGGCGATCAGTTGGTTGTAGCCGATGCCGCGCTCATAGGCGCCTTTCGTCTCCAGCCCGGTGAAGGTGCTGGTCGCGAAGTACATCATGATCAGGTTGGCGGTCACCACGACGGCGAAGCCGCCGACGAAAATGTAGGGATACCACCAGCCGTCCGGGCGCTGGGTCGTGGCGGTCGGACTTGTGGCGGTCGGGGTCTTCGTCATCAGTCCCTCCAGAGTCAACCGGCGCACCCCGACGGACGGCTTGCGCCAGTCCGCCGGGGTGCCCGGCCGGTAGTCCACCCGGACGCCTAGGCGCCGGTCAGCGTGGCGTAGGCCCGGCGAACAGCGTCTCGCGTTGCGCGGTTTCACCGGTGGTCAGGTTCTCGATCTTGAACTCCAGGTCCATCGCCGGGTCATCGATCGCCGCGCGGGGCGCGGTGACGTAGACGCGGAACGTTCCCACCGAGTCGGCCCGGACAACCAGATCCGTCTGCGTGACGGGTTCTTCCTGGTAGCCTACCACGGTCATGGTGGCGCCTTCGACACCTTCGACGTCGACCCTATACGTCTGCTCCTGCGGCAGCATGTTGAGGATCTTGAAGGTGTAACCGTTGCGGATGCTGCCGTCGGACAGGGTCACGAACAGCGGGCTGCGCTCGTGCAGGACACTGACGTCCACGCGGGCGCGGGTGGCCAGGCCGAACGCCATCACCGCGGCGACCAGCAGCATGATGGCCGCATAGGCGATGGTGCGGCCGCGCACCAGGCGGTACTTGGTCGGCTCGCCCTTGGAACGGGCCACCTGGTTGCTGTTGCTGTCGTAGGTGATCAGTTCGCGCGGCAGGCCGAAGCGGTCCATGACGGTGTTGCAGGCATCGATGCACAGGCCGCAGCCAATGCAGGCGAGCTGGCTGCCGTTGCGGATGTCGATGCCGGTCGGGCACACCTGGACGCACAACTGGCAGTCCACGCAGTGGCCGCGCGTCTCGAAGCTTTCCGACTTCTTGGCGTAGCCGCGCGGTTCGCCGCGCCACTTCTCGTAGGTGACGACCAGGCTGTCCTCATCGAACATGGCGGCCTGGAAGCGCGGCCACGGGCACATGTAGATGCACACCTGCTCGCGCGCGAAACCGGCCAGGACGTAGGTGAAGCCGGCCACCAACAGAGCGAAGCCGAGGACGCCCCAGGTGTATTCGCCCTGCAGCAGGGCCATGGTGGTCGACGGGGCGTCGTTGAAGTAGATCACCCAGGTCCAGCCGACGGCAAAGGAAATGGCCAGCCAGACGAGGTTGGTCGCCGTCTTGCGGGACAGCTTGTCGGCCGTCCACGGGCCGCGGTCGCGCTTGATGCGCTGGTTGCGGTCGCCCTCGAAGAAGCGCTCGACCATCACGAAGAGGTCGGTGAACACGGTCTGGATGCAGGTGAAGCCACACCACACGCGGCCCAGCAGCGCGGTCACGAAGAACAGCCCGACCGAGGCCAGGATGAGCAGGCCGGTCAGGTAGTAGATTTCCTGCGGCCAGAACTCGACGCCCAGGATGTAGCCGCGGCGTCCGGACATGTCGAGCAGGATGGCCTGGTCGGGCGCGCCCGGACCACGGTCCCAGCGCAGCCACGGACCGATGAAATAGATGCCGAGCAGAATGATCGCGGACCAGTTCTTGAGGGTCCGGAAAAATCCTGAAATCTTCTTCGGCTGAACCTTCTTGTAGTCCTCGTACAAGGACTCCGGCTGCTTATCCGGTTGCTTGCCGGCACCGCCGCCCGCAGGAGATGCCCCCCCGCCCGTCTTGGCGACCTTTTCAGCTACGGCCATGTCCCGACCTTTCCCTGGTTGTCGTGCGGCACTGCCCCGGCCGCCGCATCCTTGACGCGACCGTGCGTGCCTTACCCGAATTCGGGAGGAACGTCCAGAGATCCGCCAAGCCTGGGCGGGACATCCGGGTTCGCTCTTCGAAAACTAGGTTCTGCTTATATAGATGGCAAGACGATCCACACATTGACAATGCGCAATGGCGCCGCGCGCACGTCCCTGAAAGTCCCACTTTCGCACGCCCCGCACCATGGCGCGGCCTGCGCAGGGCCCATGCGCATGATGCATGGCTGGGCCCCGAAGGTCGTCCGCCGGACCGAAGGGTCCGCCAGAAAAGCCAGAACCGCCCGTGCCGGGAAGCACGAGCGGTCCGGGAGCATTCCGGCCGTCACCGACGGCGCGGTGTTCCGGCCGAGGCCGGAAGATCGGTCAGCCTTACTGGCCGCCACCCAGCGAGTGGACGTACAGGGTCAGCATCTTGATCTCGGAGTCCTTCAGACGGCCGCCCCACGCCGGCATGACGCTGTGCTTGGGGTTGCGCACCTGGGCCGCGATGTCCTCGACCGACATGGTCTGGCCGGGCGCGGCATACAGCCACACCTGGTCACCCAGGGCCGGAGCGCCGAGCATCGGGTTGCCGTCGGAAACCGGGTTCATGCCGTCGGAGGTGTGGCAGGCAGCGCACTGCTCCAGGAAGATTTCCTGGCCGCGGCCTTCCTGCACGTTGCCTTCGGACATGCCCTTGACGTACTGGGCCACGGCGAGGATCTCGTCGTTTTCCATGAAGTCGCCGTAACGCGGCATGTCGGACAGGCGGGTGTCGGCCGACAGGTTGGACCGGATGCCGTGGTTCAGGGTGTACTCGATGCTCTCGAGGTCGCCGCCCCAAATCCAGCTGTCGTCAGCCAGGGTCGGGTAGCCGAAAGCCCCCGCGCCGCCGGACTGGTGACACGGCACGCAGTTTTCCTTGAACAGCACGGCGCCGCCGGCCCGGGCATAGTTCGCCAGGTCGGGCTTGGACGCGATGTCCTGGACGTCAAGCTGCGCCAGGCCGTCAATCTTGTCGGCATGGGCAGCGCGGGCCGAGGCCAGCTCGGTCTGCAGTTCGGCGCGCGAGCTGTAACCGATGACGCCGGTGGTGTAACCGGTGGCCGTCGGCCAAGCCGGGTAAACCACCCAGTAGCCGATCGCCCACACGATGCAGACGTAGAAGACGTAAACCCACCACTTGGGCAGCGGGGTATTCAATTCCTTGATGCCGTCCCACTCATGGCCGGTCGTAGACTGGCCCGAAATGGCGTCCTTTTCAGGAGTTCCCGCCATCTTTTCGCTCCTCGTTCTCGTCATCCTTAAACGGGATCATCGCGTCGTCCTGGAACCGGTCCTTATTCTTCGGCCGGTAGGCCCACACAATAATCCCGAGGAAGAAGATCATCAGCCACAGGCCCCAGAACTGGCGGAGGAAGGCGGCGATCTCGGTCATGGTTTCCATGGATGCTCTCTATTCTATCCGTGTCAATCAGCCCGAAACGCTGGCCAATCCTCCGTCAGTGCGAACTTAGCGGTTCAGACCGCCAGCCTCGTACGCCTGGGGCGAGTCGAACTCGGTGAAGTCCACCATGGCACCCAGGATCTGCAGATAGGCGACCAGGGCATCCATTTCGGTGAGCACTTCGGCGTTACCGTCGAAGGCGCCGACGCGGGCCTTCGGGTAGCGCGCCAGGATCCCCGAGTGATCGGCGTCCGGATCGGCCTGAGCCCGAAGATCTTCAAGAGCGAGTTCAATCTGTTCGTCGGTGTACGGCGTGTTCACCATGCGCAGGGTGCGCAGATGATCGGCCGCATCGTCGAACGCCAGTTCCCGCATCAGATGCGGATAACCCGGCATGATCGATTCCGGCACAACGGCGCGCGGGTCGATCAGGTGGCGCTGGTGCCACTCGTCGGAGTACTTGCCCCCGACGCGCGCCAGGTCGGGACCGGTACGCTTGGAGCCCCACTGGAACGGATGATCGTACTGCGACTCCGCAGCCAGGGAGTAATGGCCGTAGCGTTCCACTTCGTCACGGAACGGGCGGACCATCTGGCTGTGGCAGTTGTAGCAGCCTTCACGGATGTAGATGTTGCGGCCGGCCAGCTCGAGGGGCGAGTACGGGCGGACGCCCTTCACCTTCTCGATGGTGCTTTCCAGCGCGAACAGAGGAACGATTTCGACGATGCCGCCGATGATGATGGTGATGAAGATGCCGAGCGTCAGAAAGAGGACGTTCGTCTCCATCTTCTCGTGCTTTTTGACCAGACTCATTGTCCTGTCTCCCCCGGATTAGCGCCGCGCGCCGACAGCGACGGCTTCGGGCGATTCGTAGGGCTGCTCTTCGCGGATATCGCCCCGGATCGTGCGGTACATGTTGTACGCCATGATCAGGCCGCCAGCGAGGAACAGCACACCGCCGAAGGCACGGATCACGTAGTACGGATGCATGGCCTCAACCGTCTCGATGAACGAGTACTGAAGGAAGCCCATGTCATCATACGCACGCCACATCAGGCCCTGCATGATGCCCGAGATCCACATCGCGGTGATGTAGAGCACGATGCCGATGGTGGCGATCCAGAAGTGATAGGACACCAGACGCATGGAATACAGCGACTTGCGGCCCCACAGCACGGGGATCAGGTAGTACATCGCGCCGAACGACACGAAGGCCACCCAGCCGAGCGCACCGGAGTGCACGTGGCCGACCGTCCAGTCGGTGTAATGCGACAGCGAGTTCACGGCCTTGATGGACATCATCGGACCTTCGAAGGTCGACATGCCATAGAACGCGACCGAGGCCACCAGGAAGCGGATCACCGGGTCGGTGCGCAGCTTTTCCCAGGCGCCGGACAGGGTCATGATGCCGTTGATCATGCCGCCCCAGGAGGGCATCCACAGCATGATCGAGAAGGTCATGCCGAGGGTCTGCGCCCAGTCGGGCAGCGCGGTGTAGTGCAGATGGTGCGGGCCGGCCCAGATATACAGGAAGATCAAGGCCCAGAAGTGCACGATCGACAGACGGTAGGAGTAGACCGGACGCTCGGCGCGCTTGGGGATGAAGTAGTACATCATGCCCAGGAAGCCGGCGGTCAGGAAGAAGCCCACCGCGTTGTGACCATACCACCACTGGATCATGGCGCTCTGGACGCCCGACCACATGGTGTAGGACTTGGCGCCGAAGAACGACACCGGGATGGACAGGTTGTTGCCCAGGTGCAGCATGGCGATGGTGACGATGAACGCCAGCAGGAACCAGTTGGCCACATAGATGTGCGGCTCGCGGCGCTTGACCAGCGTGCCCACGAAGGTGGCCAGGTAGACGACCCAGATGACGGTCAGGAACAGGTCGACGAACCATTCCGGCTCGGCGTATTCCTGGCCCTGGGTCAGGCCCAGGACGTAGCCCAGGGCGGCCATGACGATGAACGCCTGGTAGCCCCAGAAGATGATGAGCCCGGTGACGTTGCCGCCCCACAGGCTGGCCCGGCAGGTCCGCTGCACGATGTACAGCGAGGAGCCGATCAGGATGTTGCCGCCAAAGGCGAAAATCACCGCTGAGGTGTGAACCGGACGAAGGCGACCGAAGGTCGTCCATTCCAGATCCAGGTTCAGAAACGGATATGCAAGCTGCCAGGCGATGAAATCGCCCGCCAAAAAGCCAACAACGCCCCAGAACATCGCCGCAACGACGAAGAGCCGGATCACGCCGTTGTTATAGGCGGTAGTGTCCGCCTGCGCGCCGTGCGCCATGGTCGCTTGGGTCATGACCCCTCCTGTATCGACCAGAAAACTCCCGAATGGGACCCATTACGGGTTCCTCAACGTCCCGCCCCTACCCCGGACTCAGCCGGTTTCCCCGAGGAACGGGAAGTGCTCGCGACGTATGCACCGGCCGGGATGAAACAGCCACCCCAACAAATGCAGCGCAGCCATGCAGTGGACACACGAGTGCCCTTGCATGCCGTCGCAGGCTCGCGCACTATGCCCAAGCCGTCGCAGCGAACCATTGATCTATATCAACTGCGGCCGATTATCCAAGAAAATTTGGATTTTAAGATGTTGCGCCGCAGCATCCGTTTTTCGCTTTAAACGGGTGCGCGCAAACGATGGCCGCCGACGCGGCCAGCCCCCTACCCGACCAGAGGTGTCTTGTGAACAATTCCGAACCCGCCGCCATCCCGCCGGCCAGCCTGCCCGTCGTCCATGTCCTGAAGGGCCACACCAGCCGCGTCCGGCGCGGCCATCCGTGGCTGTTTTCCAACGAGATCGACATGACGCCTGCGGCCAAGGCCATCCCGGCCGGCAGCCTGGTGGTGGTCGAGGACGCCGGGGCCGAGCGCCTGGGCGTCGGCACCTTCAACGCCCATTCGCTGATCGCCGTGCGCCTGCTGACCCGCGACGCAACGGCGACCATCGACACCGACTTCCTGGCCGACCGCCTGCGCAAGGCGGTGGCCCTGCGCGACGCCTTGTTCGCAACGCCCCACTACCGCCTCGTCCACTCCGAGGCCGACGGCCTGCCGGGCCTGATCATCGACCGCTACGGCGACGTGGTCAGCGTGCAGGCCAACACCGCGGGCATGGACGCCCTGCTGCCCCAGGTGCTCGACGCCCTCGACGCGGTGATCGCCCCGCGCGCCGTGGTGCTGCGCAACGACAGCCCGGTGCGCGGTCTTGAGGGGCTGGCGCAGAACCATTCGGTGGCGCGCGGCGCCCTGGACGGCCCGGTCGAACTGATCGAGAACGGCGTGCGCTTCCTGGCCGACCTGACCGGCGGCCAGAAGACCGGCTGGTTCTATGACCAGTCGGCCAACCGCGCCTTCATCGCCAACCTGGCCAAGGGCCGCAGCGTCATCGACGTGTTCAGCTATGCCGGCGGCTTCGGCCTGACCGCGCTGGCCGGCGGCGCCACCAGCGCCCTGCTGGTCGACCGCGCCGCCGAGCCCCTGGACCTCGCCCGCGCCGCCGCCGAGCTGAACGGCTTTGCCGACCGCGTCGAAACCCGCACCGGCGACGGCTTCAAGACGCTGGAAACCCTGGCCGCCGAGGGCACCCGCTTCGGCGTCGTGGTGGCCGACCCTCCCGCCTTCGTCAAGTCCAAGAAGGACCTCGGGGCCGGCGCCAAGGGCTACCGCAAGATGGCCCGCCTGGCCGCCGCCGTGGTTGAACCGGGCGGCTTCCTGCTGTGCGGGTCGTGCTCCCACCACATGGGCGCCGAGCTGTTCCTCCAGGAGATCACCCGCGGCGTCACCCTGGCCGGACGCACCGGGCGCATCCTCTATGCCCACGGCGCGGCGGCCGACCACCCGGTCCACCCCTCCCTGCCGGAAAGCGCCTACCTCAAGGTCCTGGTGATGCACCTGGACTAGCGGGCACCGCTACTGCGTCGGCGGACCATCGATCCATAACAGGGCGATGGTCCCCAGGCAGGCCAGCAGGCCGAGGCCCGATATGCCGAAGGCCAGCCAGCGCGGGGTCGCCCAGGCCTCGGAAACATCCAGCCGGCGGGTGACCCGCAGCAGGCGCAACAGGCTGCCGACGAAGCACAGGGCGGCGGCGGCGACCAAAGCCGTACCGACCGCCCGAGTCGTCCAGAACGGCTCCAGGGGGATCAGGCGGTTGAAGGCGGCGCCGACGGCCAAGGCGCCCAACCCGGTGCGCACCCACGACAGATAGGTCCGCTCCTCGGCCAGGGCCGTGCGGTCCTCTGCAAATTCCGTTCGATCCTGCGCCAGGGCGCGCCGCTGCTCAGCCATGTCAGGACAACAGGCGGAGGCTGTCCGCGGTTGCCCCGGGAAGAAAGGTCTGGGCTCTGCCCAGGCCCGCAAAGGGCCATTGGCCCTTTGATCCCATGAGGGATGATCTTCTCTTGCGCCGCAGGCAACACCCTCGCCTTATATTGCGCTGCGCGCGGCTTTGCTGCCTCCAACTCCCGAGGTCCAGGAGGCCACGCCTCCTGGCGGGTCCGGGCGGCGCCCGACCTTCAAGCCGCAGGCAGGCACAGGGCGAATACCGCGCCCTCCGGCCCGCTGCGCTCCAGGGTCAGCGTGCCGCCCTGGGCCTGCACCAGGTCGCGCGCGATGGGCAGGCCGAGCCCGGTTCCGCCCGCCCGTGCGGACCCCGAGAACGGCACGAAGAGATTTTCCAGCGCCCGTGGCGGCAGGCCCGGCCCGCTGTCGGCCACCCGCAGCACCACCGCGTCCCCGTGCGCCCGCGCCTCGACCTCGACGGTCCGCGCCCCGGCCTCGGCGGCGTTGCGCAGCAGGTTTTCGAGCGCCCGCAGCAGCAGGTCCGGGTCGGCCCGCACCAGCAGCTCAGGATCAATGTCCAGCCTGACCGCACAGCCCTGGCCGGCGATCACCCGCGCCGCGTCCTCGGCCACCGGACGGAGGGCGATGGGCCGCAGGCGCGGCGACGGCGGCCCCTCCTTGGCAAAGCGCAGGGTGGCGGTGGTCAGGACGATGGCACGGTCCAGGGCGCGGGCGATGCCCTCAGTGACGTGCTTGACCTCCGGGTCGGCGGCGGCGGTCTGCTCCAGGCGGTCCGACTCGAGGACCGCCGTGGTCAGCACGCCCTTGAGGTCATGGCTGACCTTGGCCACCGCCGTCCCCACGGCGGCCAGCCGCGCCTGCTGGCCCAGGGCCTCGCGCAGGCGGCTTTGCAGGGCGGCCAGTTCGCGTTCGGCCCGTCCCACCTCGTCGGAGCGGCGCGACGGGCGGAGGATGCGCCCGGCATCCTCGGGCGCTTCGGCAAAGCCCTGCATGCTGGCGCTCAGGCGGCGCAGCGGGCGGACCAGCAGGACGTGCAGGCTGAGGTAGACCAGGGCCGCCGTAATCAGCGAAATGATCAGCGACAGCACCAGGATGCGCCACGCATAGCCCCGCATGGCCTCGATCAGCGGGGCTTCCTCGATGACCACCTCGACCCAGGTCTGCGGCTCCTGCGGCGGGTGGCCGCGCACGGCGATGACGCGGGCGTCGGTGCGCACCATGGCGGCCAGGGCGTGGTGGATGAGCTGGCCCGGCGGCCGGTCGGAAATGTCGTAGGCGGCATCGACCACCGGCGGCATGTCGGGGCCGAGGGTGGTGCGGCGGCGCTCGGGGCCCCAGGCGCTCATGCCCAGGGTGCCGGCCTGGCGCAGCAGGCGGCGCTGCAGGTCCATGTCGACCATGCCGTCGGGGTGGGACTGCACGGCGGTCAGGACCAGCAGGGCGGCGCCCAGGCGGTCCTCCAGCGCCGAAACCCGGAAGCGCGCCACCGACGGCACGAAGATCAACACCTCGGCCAGCATCACGAAGAACACCGTCAGCACCAGCAGGCGGGCCGACAGACTGCTCCACAGCGGCGGTTTGGCATGCATCATCGGGCCAGGCGCATCAGAAAGCGGACGACCGCGCGCGTGCGGTCGGAAAACAGCGACTCTTTATAATAGGCACCGGCGGCGCGCTTCGTCACCTCGCCGCGCGTTGGATAGGGCGCCACCATGCCGGCCAGGGCGCGCAGGCTGACCGCGCCGTCCACCGCCAGGATCCACGGGGCCAGCAGGTCGCCGGCCTGCGCCCCGACGACTCCGGCCCCCAGGACGCGGCCGCGCCGGGTGGTGACGACCTTGAGCAGGCCGTCGGTGCGGCCCTCGCAGCGGGCGCGGTCGTTGTCGGCCAGGGGCGCGGTCAGCACCCGGACGCCGTCGCCATGGGCCGCGCGTGCCTGAGCCTCGGTCAGCCCGACCTGGGCCAGTTCGGGGTCCGTATACGTTACGCGGGGGATGGCCGCCCCCGTGCGGCCCAGCGGCAGGCGGAACAGCATGGCCTGCACCACGCGCGAGGCATGGTAGCCGGCCAGATGCGTGAACTGCCCCAGCCCGGCCACGTCGCCGACCGCGTAGATCCGCCGATTGGTGGTGCGCAGGCGATGGTCGACCCGCACCCCGGCCTTCTCGACCGCCACCCCGGCAACGTCCAGCCCCAGCCCCTCGACGGTCGGCTGGCGGCCGGTGGCGACCAGAAGATGCGAGCCGGTGAGCGGCCCGCCATGCGACAGCGCCAGGGTGATACCGGGACCGACCGCCGAGACGCTCACATGCTCGCGCACATCGACCCCTTCGGCCCGCAGCCGGGCGGCCACCACGGCCGACAGGTCGGCATCCTCGCGCGGCAGCAGGCGCGAGCGGGCCAGCACCGTGACCTCCGCCCCCAGGCGCCGGAAGGCCTGGGCCAGCTCGCAGCCGATCGGGCCGCCGCCCAGCACCACCAGATGGCGGGGCAGCTCCGTCAAGGTGAAGATCGTCTCGTTGGTCAGAAAGGGCACGCCGTCCAGGCCCGGCAGGTCCGGCACGGCCGGGCGCGACCCGGTGGCCAGCACGAACCGCTTGGCCCGCACGCGGGTGCCGTCGGCGTCCACGGTGCGGGGGTCCAGGAACCGCGCCGGGACCCGCAGCACGGTGACGCCCAGCCCCTCGAACCGCTCCTGCGAATCGTGGGGGGCGATGGATGCGATGGTGCCGTGGACGTGGCGCTGCACGGCGGCGAAGTCCACCTGCGGCGGGCCGGCCGTGACCCCCAGGGCGGCGGCATCGCGCACCCCTTGCGCGGCGTGGGCGGCGGCCAGCAAAGCCTTTGACGGTACACATCCGGTGTTGAGGCAATCGCCGCCCATGGCGCCGCGCTCGATGAGCACCACCCGGACGCCGAGTTGCGCCGCCCCGGCCGCCACCGACAGGCCGCCGGACCCGGCGCCGATCACGCAGACGTCGGTGTCGAGATCCGTCATGCCCCGCGCCGCCCCCTCCAGGCCTTGTAGATCATCGGCAGCGCCGCCAGCGCGGCCAGCCCCAGCAGCGGGCCGAGCACCGCCGGATCCCACAGGATGGACAGGTCGGGCGCCTCGCCACGGGCGAGGACCTCGTCCAGGCCGGCGCCGATGCTGGCGAACACCACGGTGGCCGGGATGATGCCCAGCATCGTGCCGACGATATAGGTGCCCAGCGGCACCCCCAGCACGGCCGGCACCAGATTGACCAGCCAGAACGGAAACAGCGGGATCAGGCGCAGGACCAGCATGGTGCTGAGGGCATTGTCGCGGAACCCCGACTCCATGCCGGCCACCATGCGGCCAAGCCTCCCCTTGCCAAGCCGCGCCCGCCAGGCGTCGCCGGTGACATAGCGGGCGAGCAGGAACACGCCGGTCGCCCCGGCCGTCGCCGCCACCACCACCGAGGCCGCCGCTGCCAGGGTCCCGAACAGGAAGCCGCCGCCCACGGTCAGCCACACCGCGCCGGGAACCGAGAACGCGACGCTGGCCGCATAGGCCGCCATGAAGGCGACGATGCTGAGCACCTGATGGGCCGCCACCCACTCCTGAAGGGCCGTGCGATGGCGGCGCAGCGTCTCGAAATCCAGGTGTTCGTGCACCCCCGACGCATACAGCGCCACGGCCACGATGACGACGGCCGCCAGAACCACCACCCGGCCGGTGACCGATCGCGCCTCGCGCGCTGCTTCGGGCATGGGTTAATCCTCCGCCTTTACCTTCAGTGTCAGGCGTAGCATCCTGGGGACCGTTCGGCGAATAAAGTTCCCGTGAGCGCCGGCCGCCGCTGGCCGCGTTTTTCGCCGGGCCCAGTTTTCCGCCGGACGACGGGACCAGTTGACTTACTCCCGCCCGTACCGCTATACAGCCCCCCTTGGATTTCGTCCGGGAACCCGCCGGCTTGCCGCCGGCTGGGCCCGTGTTCGTATTTGGAGTATGTAAAGTGAAGCGCACCTACCAGCCGAGCAAGCTCGTCCGCGCCCGCCGTCACGGCTTCCGTGCCCGCATGGCCACCGTCGGCGGCCGCAACGTCATTGCCAACCGTCGCTCCAAGGGCCGCAAGCGCCTGTCGGCCTAAGGCTTTCCCAGCGAACGGAGGTGCCGGTGGCGGACGTCGCGCTGACCATTGGCCGCCTCAAGAAGCGCCGGGACTTCCTGCGGGTTGCAGGCCGCCAGTGCAAGGCGGTCACGGCAGGCTTGATTCTTCAGGCCGCGCCGACTCCCGCCCCGCGCGCGGCCGAACCTGAGACCGGGCCTGAGGCCGAGTCGGCACGTCCCGCCGAAGGGATGCCGCCGACCGTTTCCAATGCACCGGCAATCAGGGTCGGGTTCACGGTGTCCAAGAAGGTCGGCAACGCCGTCAAACGCAACCGCGCAAAGCGCCGGTTGCGGGCCGCCGTGGATGCGCTGTTTCCCGACCTCGGGCGGCCGGGCATGGACTACGTTGTGATCGGGCGCGCCGCCACGGTGGATCGCCCGTTCGATGCTCTCTTGAACGATCTGCGCAGCGCTGTAGAACGTGTCGGGACATCCCCTTCCAAGGGGCGGCCCGGCACCCGCCCGCACCCCCCAAAAAAGGCGCGGAATCGGTGAACGAGGCTGTAAACAGGGCTGGACGGCTGGTGGCGCGGGGACCCGCGCTGCTGTTGCGCGCCCTCATTCGCGGCTATCAACTGTTCATCTCGCCCCTGCTGCCGCCCAGTTGCCGCTACACGCCCACATGCTCCCAATACGCCCTGGAGGCCCTGGCCCGCCACGGACTGCTGCGCGGAGGCTGGCTGACCCTGCGTCGGCTGGGCCGCTGCCAGCCCTGGGGCGGCTGCGGCCATGATCCCGTGCCCGAGGCGACACCGCCCCGGCATCACGGGACACCGCCCGGCCCCCATACCTGCTCCCACTAAGCCTACGCCTGCACCCACTGAGATCACACCCGGACCCCGGATCCATGCCAGACCAGAAGAACCTGATTCTCGCCGTCGTCCTGTCCCTCTTGGTCATCGTGGGATTCGAGCTGCTGTGGCCCAAACCTGAGCCGCAGCGCGCGCCGCAGGAGGTGTCCCAGACCCAGCAGGCGCCCGGCGGCGACGTTCCCGCGCCGAGCGGCATCGTGGCGCCCGGCGGCGAGATCGCCGCGCCCGGCTCGCCGGAGGCCCGCCAGTCGGTGCTCGCCGCCACGCCGCGCGTGGCCATCAAGACGCCGTCCCTGGAAGGGTCGATCAACCTGACCGGCGGCCGGTTCGACGATCTGGTGATGCGCGACTACCGGGTCGAGCCCGCCAAGACGGCCGAGAACATCCGCCTTCTGTCGCCGCGCGGCACCGCCGAGCCCTACTACGGCGAATACGGCTGGGTGGCCGGAACCCAGGGCCTGAACGTCCCCGGCGGCGACACCGTGTGGCAGGCCGACAGCGAAGTCCTGACCCCCGACAGCCCGGTCACCCTGACCTGGGACAACGGCCAGGGCCTGCTGTTCAGCCGCAAGATCGAAGTCGACGACGACTATATGTTCACCATCAACGAGACGGTGACCAACCAGGGCGCGTCGGCCGCCACGTTGTATCCCTATGGCCTGGTGGCCCGCGGCTACCGTCCCGAGACCATCGACTTCTACATCCTCCACGAAGGTCCGCTGGGCGTGTTCGACAGCACGCTCAAGGAACTGGACTACGGCGAGCTCGAGGAAGAGAGCAAGGTCGAGGTCACCTCGACCGGCGGCTGGATCGGCATCACCGACAAGTACTGGCTGACCGCGCTGGACTTCCCGCGCGACACCGCGACCACCGCCCGCTTCATGCACCGCCAGGCCGACGGCCGGCCGCGCTACCAGGTGGACTTCCTGGGCGCCGCCCACACCGTCGAACCCGGCCAGACCACGGCGCTGAGCCATGATTTCTTTGCCGGCGCCAAGGAACTGCGTATCCTCGACCACTATGCCGAGACGCGGAACATCGACCGCTTCGACCTGGCCATCGACTTCGGCTGGTTCTACTTCCTGACCAAGCCGTTCGCCTACGCGCTGCTGTGGCTGCAAGGGTTCCTGGGCAACGCGGGCCTGGCCATCATCGCCTTCACCTTCGTACTGCGCCTGCTGCTGTTCCCGCTGGCCAACAAGTCGTACAAGTCGATGAGCAAGATGAAGGCCCTGCAGCCGGACATGAAGGCCCTGCAGGAGCGTTTCAAGGACGACCGCCAGCGCCTCAACCAGGAAATGATGGCCCTGTACAAGACCAAGGGCGTCAATCCGGTGTCGGGCTGCCTGCCCATCCTGGTGCAGATCCCCATCTTCTTTGCCCTGTACAAGGTGCTGTTCGTGTCCATCGAGATGCGGCACGCCCCGTTCTACGGCTGGATCCACGACCTGTCCGCCCCCGACCCGACCAGCCTGTTCAACCTGTTCGGCCTGATCCCGTGGGATCCGCCCAGCTTCCTGGTCATCGGCGTGTGGCCGCTGATCATGGGCGCGACCATGTGGGCGCAGCAGAAGCTGAACCCGGCCCCGGCCGACCCCATGCAGGCCAAGATCATGATGTGGCTGCCGGTCATCTTCACGGTGATGCTGGCGGGCTTCCCGGCCGGTCTGGTCATCTACTGGGCGACCAACAACCTTCTGTCGGTGGCGCAGCAGTGGTTCATCATGAAGCGGATGGGTGTGAAGATCTAAGCGGTCTTCACACCTCCCTCCCCCACCTGAAGCCGGACACCGCCTGTGCGTGACGTCGAAAAGTTAGAGAATTCCGCCTACGACGACGACGCGATCGAGTTCGGCCGCAAGCTGTTCTCGCGCCCATGCACCTTCGTCATGGGCGCCGTCGCGATCAGCACCATGCCCGGGACCGAGTTGCCCGAGATCTGCTTTGCCGGACGGTCCAACGTCGGCAAGTCGAGCCTCATCAACGCGATGACCGGCCAAAAGGGGCTGGCCCGCACGTCGGACACGCCCGGCCGGACCCAGGAACTCAACTTCTTCCGCATCGACGACCGCCTGTCGATCTGCGACCTGCCGGGCTACGGCTATGCCCGCGCCCCCAAGGACCGGGTGAAGAAGTGGACGTCCCTGGTCAAGTCCTACCTGCGCGGCCGGCCGAACCTGCGCCGTGTGCTGTTGCTGATCGACAGCCGCCACGGCATCAAGGACAGCGACCGCGAGATCATGGCCATGCTCGACGACGCCGCGGTCAACTATCAGGTCGTCCTGACCAAGACCGACAAGCCCAAGGCGGCCGAACTTGACGCCCTGGTCGAAAAGACGACGGCCGAGTTGAAGACCCACGTCGCCGCCCACCCCGTCCTGATGCTGACCAGTTCCGAAAAGAACCGGGGCATCGCCGAGTTGCAGGCCGAACTGGCGCAGCTCGCCGCCACACCCAAGTAATTCCGTCTTCCGCCTCCAGCGTCGCAGGGAGCCGTTCCGACCATGACCGACAAGCCGACCATCCCCGTCGAAGAGCGCCAGGAGTGGCTTCAAAAGGCCATCACCCTGTCCGAGGCCCTGCCCTACATGCGCGAATTCGCCGGGCAGACCATCGTGGTCAAGTACGGCGGCCACGCCATGGGCAACCCGGAACTGGCCCTGAAGTTCGCCAGCGACATCGTGCTGCTCAAGCAGGTCGGCATCAACCCGGTGGTGGTGCATGGCGGCGGGCCGCAGATCAAGATCATGCTCGACCGCCTGAAGATCCAGTCGGAGTTCATCGACGGACTGCGCGTCACCGACCGCGAGACGGTGGACATCGTCGAAATGGTCCTGGCCGGGTCGATCAACAAGGAGATCGTCACCGCCATCAACCG
>JAWLDH010000016.1:0-63922 GCA_041686745.1 Rhodospirillaceae bacterium
AACGTTCTTGTACTCAGCGACAAGCGGATCAGATTCGTCATTCACATCTTTCATCAAGCGGGTTAATTCAACCGCCCTTTCGTACAAGGCCAGCTTCACCGTGTTCAGCTCTTTGGCCTGCCGCCACGTGCCAACCATCTTCTTTCCACCAGTATCTATGAAAGTCAGCTTGTCTAGCTCTTCCTCTGTTAGAGTGTTCAAAAACTTATTTGTTTCACCAAGCGTGCCACGCGGGTTGTATTCAGAAGATCTTTTCGCCAACTCCCGATCGACGCCATTTTTTTCCCAATATTCGTCCGCGCTTATGGCGGTCTTGTCTTTTTCCCTGAGGTTCAACTTGAACCCGATAGAGCCGAAATTTACATCCACGGCACCCTCCATAAGCCAGAGACAGTGACTCGGGCACCTGGTTGTTCACGAATAAACAGGCGTCCGACCCACCGAATCCACATTCTATGGTGGCGCCAGCAGCCTGTACATATGCTGTAAGCGATAAGATATCAGCGTCACCATCACAGCGGGAAGGGCTGCGGAGATCGGCCGCCACTGGGTCATGGGGTGACGATCACGATGGTCAACTTCAGGGCGGCGTTCCGCTCGGCCAGCAACGCCATGACGGAGGCCGCACCCGCTGACACTGGCCGCCGGACAGTTCGCCGGGCCGGTGCTGCTGACGATCAGACAACCCAGGGCGAGAAAGACCCGGAAGGCCCCACCAAGGCACAGACCTCTCCTGCCGCGACGTCCAGGCTGATGTCGCTCAACACGCGGACCGGACCGGCCGCAGAGGCATAGCTCTTCTCAACGCTCCGCAGGCAGATCATCACGCCGTGCCGGGTTCCGGCCGTTCAGGCGGGGCCGCGCGCGCATCGTCGAACAGTTTCTTCAAGGCGTCGGCGGAGAGGGTGATGCTGTCCTTTGGCTCGCGCAACCCATGCAGGTACGACTTTGCAAGCGCCAACGCGTGATCCAAGTTCCGGGTTACCGCAGTGGCAAGTCTCTGAACGTTCTTGTACTCAGCGACAAGCGGATCAGATTCGTCATTCACATCTTTCATCAAGCGGGTTAATTCAACCGCCCTTTCGTACAAGGCCAGCTTCACGGTGTTCAGCTCTTTTAACTGCCGCCACGTGCCAACCATCTTCTTTCCACCAGTATCTATGTAGATCAGCTTGTCGAGCTCGCCCTCTGTAAGGGTGTTCAAAAACTGGTCCAGTTCCCCAAGCGAGTTGTATTTCGAAGCTTTTTTAGCCAACTCCCGATCGACGCCATTTTTTTCCCAATGTTCGTCGTTGTTGGCCGTCTTGTCTTGTTCCTTAAGGTCCAACTTTATCCCGATAGAGCTGAAATTTATATCCAAGACACCCTCCATAAGCCAGAGACAGTGACTCGGGCACCTGATTGTTCACGAATAAACAGGCGTCCGTCACACCGAATCCACATTCTATGGTGGTATGCGCGGACTGTAAATATGCCGTAAGCGGTAAGTTATTTTGCGTCACTATCTTGGCGGGAAACGCTACGGTGGGGTCGATATCTTGAACCGGAGGATCCCATGCGTATTCGTAACGTTCTGTTTTCAGGCCTCCTGGCCGCCGGTCTCGCGGCAACCGCCTCGGCAGCCCAGGCCACCACCGGTACCCTCACCTTCCAGAATGCCACGGGAAGCACCATCTCCACGCTTGTGGAGTATGATTGCGACACGTTTGACGGAACAACCTGTCCAAACTATTTCGATGACATTGCCCCTGGGACTTCCGTCACCCTGACCGTGCCATCTGACGTTCCCAGTTCCACGAAGTATGGTCTTGTCGGCGGGTACTTCACCTATACCGCGCGGACGAAAAGTGTCCTCGGCGGGCCGGCCTGGTGCAAGTTCCAGGTCAAGGCGCAGAGCAATTACTACAAGAGATGGTCCGGACAGGTGTACTCGTACAAGGCCATCGACGGGTTCATCCCGTATACGCCCTCGTGCACCGTCACCAGCTTCACGATCAATTCGACCACCGGCGTGTGGGCGGCCACCGTCCGCATGCAGTAGGGGCTTTTGGCGCATCGTGGGTGGCTTAAGCCCGCCCGCGATGCGCGATGGCGCGGGCCGCGCAATCGCTGGCAGCGGGCCGTCTCACCAAGGCACAGACCTCTCCTGCCGCGACGTCCAGGCTGATGTCGCTCAACACGCGGACCGGACCGGCCGCAGAGGCATAGCTCTTCTCAAGACCGCGCAGGCAGATCATCACGCCGTGCCGGGTTCCGGCTGTTCAGGCGGGGCCGCGCGCGCGTCGTCGAACAGTTTCTTCAAGGCGTCGGCGGAGAGGGTAATGCTGTCCTTTGGCTCGCGCAACCCATGCAGGTACGTTTTCGCCAGCGCCAACGCGTGATCCAAGTTCCGGGTTACCGCAGTGGCAAGTCTCTGAACGTTCTTGTACTCAGCGACAAGCGGATCAGATTCGTCATTCACATCTTTCATCAAGCGGGTTAATTCAACCGCCCTTTCGTACAAGGCCAGCTTCACCGTGTTCAGCTCTTTGGCCTGCCGCCACGTGCCAACCATCTTCTTTCCACCAGTATCTATGAAAGTCAGCTTGTCTAGCTCTTCCTCTGTTAGAGTGTTCAAAAACTTATTTGTTTCACCAAGCGTGCCACGCGGGTTGTATTCAGAAGATCTTTTCGCCAACTCCCGATCGACGCCATTTTTTTCCCAATATTCGTCCGCGCTTATGGCGGTCTTGTCTTTTTCCCTGAGGTTCAACTTGAACCCGATAGAGCCGAAATTTACATCCACGGCACCCTCCATAAGCCAGAGACAGTGACTCGGGCACCTGGTTGTTCACGAATAAACAGGCGTCCGACCCACCGAATCCACATTCTATGGTGGCGCCAGCAGCCTGTACATATGCTGTAAGCGATAAGATATCAGCGTCACCATCACAGCGGGAAGGGCTGCGGAGATCGGCCGCCACTGGGTCATGGGGTGACGATCACGATGGTCAACTTCAGGGCGGCGTTCCGCTCGGCCAGCAACGCCATGACGGAGGCCGCACCCGCTGACACTGGCCGCCGGACAGTTCGCCGGGCCGGTGCTGCTGACGATCAGACAACCCAGGGCGAGAAAGACCCGGAAGGCCCCACCAAGGCACAGACCTCTCCTGCCGCGACGTCCAGGCTGATGTCGCTCAACACGCGGACCGGACCGGCCGCAGAGGCATAGCTCTTCTCAACGCTCCGCAGGCAGATCATCACGCCGTGCCGGGTTCCGGCCGTTCAGGCGGGGCCGCGCGCGCATCGTCGAACAGTTTCTTCAAGGCGTCGGCGGAGAGGGTGATGCTGTCCTTTGGCTCGCGCAACCCATGCAGGTACGACTTTGCAAGCGCCAACGCGTGATCCAAGTTCCGGGTTACCGCAGTGGCAAGTCTCTGAACGTTCTTGTACTCAGCGACAAGCGGATCAGATTCGTCATTCACATCTTTCATCAAGCGGGTTAATTCAACCGCCCTTTCGTACAAGGCCAGCTTCACCGTGTTCAGCTCTTTGGCCTGCCGCCACGTGCCAACCATCTTCTTTCCACCAGTATCTATGAAAGTCAGCTTGTCTAGCTCTTCCTCTGTTAGAGTGTTCAAAAACTTATTTGTTTCACCAAGCGTGCCACGCGGGTTGTATTCAGAAGATCTTTTCGCCAACTCCCGATCGACGCCATTTTTTTCCCAATATTCGTCCGCGCTTATGGCGGTCTTGTCTTTTTCCCTGAGGTTCAACTTGAACCCGATAGAGCCGAAATTTACATCCACGGCACCCTCCATAAGCCAGAGACAGTGACTCGGGCACCTGGTTGTTCACGAATAAACAGGCGTCCGACCCACCGAATCCACATTCTATGGTGGCGCCAGCAGCCTGTACATATGCTGTAAGCGATAAGATATCAGCGTCACCATCACAGCGGGAAGGGCTGCGGAGATCGGCCGCCACTGGGTCATGGGGTGACGATCACGATGGTCAACTTCAGGGCGGCGTTCCGCTCGGCCAGCAACGCCATGACGGAGGCCGCACCCGCTGACACTGGCCGCCGGACAGTTCGCCGGGCCGGTGCTGCTGACGATCAGACAACCCAGGGCGAGAAAGACCCGGAAGGCCCCACCAAGGCACAGACCTCTCCTGCCGCGACGTCCAGGCTGATGTCGCTCAACACGCGGACCGGACCGGCCGCAGAGGCATAGCTCTTCTCAAGACCGCGCAGGCAGATCATCACGCCGTGCCGGGTTCCGGCTGTTCAGGCGGGGCCGCGCGCGCGTCGTCGAACAGTTTCTTCAAGGCGTCGGCGGAGAGGGTAATGCTGTCCTTTGGCTCGCGCAACCCATGCAGGTACGTTTTCGCCAGCGCCAACGCGTGATCCAAGTTCCGGGTTACCGCAGTGGCAAGTCTCTGAACGTTCTTGTACTCAGCGACAAGCGGATCAGATTCGTCATTCACATCTTTCATCAAGCGGGTTAATTCAACCGCCCTTTCGTACAAGGCCAGCTTCACCGTGTTCAGCTCTTTGGCCTGCCGCCACGTGCCAACCATCTTCTTTCCACCAGTATCTATGAAAGTCAGCTTGTCTAGCTCTTCCTCTGTTAGAGTGTTCAAAAACTTATTTGTTTCACCAAGCGTGCCACGCGGGTTGTATTCAGAAGATCTTTTCGCCAACTCCCGATCGACGCCATTTTTTTCCCAATATTCGTCCGCGCTTATGGCGGTCTTGTCTTTTTCCCTGAGGTTCAACTTGAACCCGATAGAGCCGAAATTTACATCCACGGCACCCTCCATAAGCCAGAGACAGTGACTCGGGCACCTGGTTGTTCACGAATAAACAGGCGTCCGACCCACCGAATCCACATTCTATGGTGGCGCCAGCAGCCTGTACATATGCTGTAAGCGATAAGATATCAGCGTCACCATCACAGCGGGAAGGGCTGCGGAGATCGGCCGCCACTGGGTCATGGGGTGACGATCACGATGGTCAACTTCAGGGCGGCGTTCCGCTCGGCCAGCAACGCCATGACGGAGGCCGCACCCGCTGACACTGGCCGCCGGACAGTTCGCCGGGCCGGTGCTGCTGACGATCAGACAACCCAGGGCGAGAAAGACCCGGAAGGCCCCACCAAGGCACAGACCTCTCCTGCCGCGACGTCCAGGCTGATGTCGCTCAACACGCGGACCGGACCGGCCGCAGAGGCATAGCTCTTCTCAACGCTCCGCAGGCAGATCATCACGCCGTGCCGGGTTCCGGCCGTTCAGGCGGGGCCGCGCGCGCATCGTCGAACAGTTTCTTCAAGGCGTCGGCGGAGAGGGTGATGCTGTCCTTTGGCTCGCGCAACCCATGCAGGTACGTCTTCGCCAGCGCCAGCGCGTGATCCAGGTTCCGGGTTACCGCAGTGGCGAGCCGGCCGACATTTTTGTACTCGGCGTATGCCGGATCGGACTTGTCGTTCACGTCGGCCATGGAGTTCACCAACTCGCGTGCCCTGTCGTGCAAGGCCAGTCGCGTCATGTACAGATCCTTGGCTTGGCGCCAAGTACCAACCATCTTTTTCCCGCCAACGTCTATGAACGTTAGTTTGTCCAAGTCGTCTTCTGTAAATTCCTTAAAAAACTCCCTGTAACCTTCTAGCGTATGGTATTTTCTAGATTTTTCTAACAAATCTGCATCAACGCCATTTTTTTCGAAATACTCCGCTACAGTAGGCGTGCTTCCAGCATATTTTTCCTTAAGCCTCATAATGCCGCCTAAAGAAGTGTTATTCACGTCCATTCAGAACCTCCTTGATCAGTGATCCGGCGCAATTACGGATTCCGAAAGCGCAGCCCCAATCTCGATCATCCGCGCCTGTGCTCACGCCAGCACGACGACGCAGTTTAGGGTGTTCAACCCCCGCGTAAATATGCCTGAAGAGGTAATGACTTCTGACACGCTACCTTGACGCTAATCTCTACAGTTGGGTCGGCACCTTGAACCGGAGGATCCAAATGCGTATGAGACATGTGCTACTTGCAGGATTTCTGGCCGCTGGCATAGCGGCAACCGCCTCGGCAGCCCAGGCCACCAATGGGACGCTCACCTTCCAGAACGCCACCGGAAGCACGATCTCCACCAACGTGGATTTTGACTGCGACGCATTCGACAACACAACCTGCCCAATTCACCCTTACCCAATTACGCCTGGGACTTCCGTCACCCTGACCGTGCCATCGTCCGTTCCCAGTTCCACGAAATATGGTCTTGTCGGGGGCTACTTCACCTATACCGCGCTGACAAAAAGCGTCCTCGGCGGGCCGGCCTGGTGCAAGTTCCAGGTCAAGGTGCAGAGCAATTACTACAAGAGATGGTCCGGACAGGTGTACTCGTACAAGGCCATCGATGGATTCATCCCGTATACGCCGTCGTGCACCGTCACCAGCTTCACGATCAACTCGACCACCGGCGTGTGGGCGGCCACCGTCCGCATGCAGTAGGGGCTTTTGGCGCATCGTGGGTGGCTTAAGCCCGCCCGCGATGCCCGATGGCGCGGGCCGCGCAACCGCAGGCGGCGGACCGTCTCACCAAGGCGCAGACCTCTCCTGCCGCGACGTCCAGGCTGATGTCGCTCAACACGCGGACCGGACCGACCCCAGAGGCATAGCTCTTCTCAACGCTCCGCAGGCAGATCATCACGCCGTGCCGGGTTCCGGCCGTTCAGGCGGGGCCGCGCGCGCATCGTCGAACAGTTTCTTCAAGGCGTCGGCGGAGAGGGTGATGCTGTCCTTTGGCTCGCGCAACCCATGCAGGTACGACTTTGCAAGCGCCAACGCGTGATCCAAGTTCCGGGTTACCGCAGTGGCAAGTCTCTGAACGTTCTTGTACTCAGCGACAAGCGGATCAGATTCGTCATTCACATCTTTCATCAAGCGGGTTAATTCAACCGCCCTTTCGTACAAGGCCAGCTTCACCGTGTTCAGCTCTTTGGCCTGCCGCCACGTGCCAACCATCTTCTTTCCACCAGTATCTATGAAAGTCAGCTTGTCTAGCTCTTCCTCTGTTAGAGTGTTCAAAAACTTATTTGTTTCACCAAGCGTGCCACGCGGGTTGTATTCAGAAGATCTTTTCGCCAACTCCCGATCGACGCCATTTTTTTCCCAATATTCGTCCGCGCTTATGGCGGTCTTGTCTTTTTCCCTGAGGTTCAACTTGAACCCGATAGAGCCGAAATTTACATCCACGGCACCCTCCATAAGCCAGAGACAGTGACTCGGGCACCTGGTTGTTCACGAATAAACAGGCGTCCGACCCACCGAATCCACATTCTATGGTGGCGCCAGCAGCCTGTACATATGCTGTAAGCGATAAGATATCAGCGTCACCATCACAGCGGGAAGGGCTGCGGAGATCGGCCGCCACTGGGTCATGGGGTGACGATCACGATGGTCAACTTCAGGGCGGCGTTCCGCTCGGCCAGCAACGCCATGACGGAGGCCGCACCCGCTGACACTGGCCGCCGGACAGTTCGCCGGGCCGGTGCTGCTGACGATCAGACAACCCAGGGCGAGAAAGACCCGGAAGGCCCCACCAAGGCACAGACCTCTCCTGCCGCGACGTCCAGGCTGATGTCGCTCAACACGCGGACCGGACCGGCCGCAGAGGCATAGCTCTTCTCAACGCTCCGCAGGCAGATCATCACGCCGTGCCGGGTTCCGGCCGTTCAGGCGGGGCCGCGCGCGCATCGTCGAACAGTTTCTTCAAGGCGTCGGCGGAGAGGGTGATGCTGTCCTTTGGCTCGCGCAACCCATGCAGGTACGACTTTGCAAGCGCCAACGCGTGATCCAAGTTCCGGGTTACCGCAGTGGCAAGTCTCTGAACGTTCTTGTACTCAGCGACAAGCGGATCAGATTCGTCATTCACATCTTTCATCAAGCTGGTTAATTCAAGCGCCCTTTCGAACAAAGCCAGCTTCACCGTGTTCAGCTCTTTGAACTGCCGCCACGTGCCAACCATCTTCTTTCCACCAGTATCTATGAAGGTCAGCTTGTCGAGCTCGTCTTCTGTAAGGGTGTTCAAAAACTTATTCATTTCCCCCAGCGTGCCACGCGGGGCGTATTCAGCAGATCTGTTAATCAATTCTTCATCAACGCCATTTTTTTCATAATATTCGTCGCCGCTTATGACAGTCTTGTCTTTTTCCCTGAGGTTCAACTTTACCCCGATAGAGCTGAAATTTATATCCACGACACCCTCCATAAGCCAGAGACGGTGACTCGGGCACCTGATTGTTCACGAATAGACAGGCGTCCGTCGCACCGAATCCACAGTCTATGGTGGCGCTCGCGGCCTGTAAATATGCCTAAAGCGGTAAGTTGTTTTGCATTACTATCTTAGCGGGACCCGCTACGGTGGGGTCGATATCTTGAACCGGAGGATCCCATGCGTATTCGTAACGTTCTGTTTTCAGGCCTCCTGGCCACCGGTCTCGCGGCAACCGCCTCGGCAGCCCAGGCCACCACCGGTAACCTCACCTTCCAGAATGCCACGGGAAGCACCATTTCCACGCTTGTGGAATATGAATGCGACACGTTTGACGGAACAGACTGCCCAGTCTATGAGCCTAAAATTGCCCCTGGGACTTCCGTCACCCTGACCGTGCCATCGTCCGTTCCCAGTTCCACGAAGCATGGTCTTGTCGGCGGGTACTTCACCTATACCGCGATGACGAAAAGTGTCCTCGGCGGGCCGGCTTGGTGCAAGTTCCAGGTCAAGGTGCAGAGCAATTACTACAAGAGATGGTCGGGACAGGTATATTCGTACAAGGCCATCGACGGGTTCATCCCGTATACGCCCTCGTGCACCGTCACCAGCTTCACGATTAATTCGACCACGGGTGCCTGGGCGGCCACTGTCCGCATGCAGTAAAAACGCCCTGAACCATAGCGGGTGGCGGCCGGGTCACCTGCCATGGTTGTTTGATTGGCTGCGCAACCAGAGGCAGCGGAGCATTCACTGACTGGAGACCGTTCCACCCCGGTACCACTCCAGCACATACACCCGGATGGCCGAAGACAGGTTGGTGGCGGCGGCGTCTTCGCCAGCGTCCACGCGGCCGGTGTCGATCTCGGCGATCAGGGCGTTGAGGCCGAGGCCGCGCGCCACGGCGATGTCCTTCAGGGCGTGCCAGAAAGCGTCCTCCAGCGACACCGAGGTCTGGTGTCCGGCCACGCGGACGCTGCGTTTGACGATGGCGCCGCCGGCCAGGATGCTCATGGCAGGCCCTTTATGAAACCGTCGATGGCCTCGGCCGCCTCGGCCCAGTTCTGCGCCTCGGTCCGGCCGGACGCCTTGCGCGGCTTGAGCGAGTGGTCGCCGTCCTCCAGCCAGTGCACCCGAGTGGTCGGGCTCAGCGGGATGTTGGCCACCGTCTCGCGGCTGCCCAGGCTGTCGCGGGTGCCCTGGCAGATCAGGGTCGGGACGGCCAGACTCGGCAGATGGCCCAGGCGGCGCTCCACGAAGCCCGGCTTGCCCGCGGCGTGGAACGGGTAGCCCAGCGCCACCACCCCATCCACCCCACCCTGCTCCGCCGCGATCAACGAGGCCATGCGCCCGCCCATGGACTTGCCGCCGATGACCAGCATGGCCGGGGCAAACCGCGCCCGCACCTCGGCGATCACCGCCCGCCAGGTGTCCAGCAGCACCGGCGCGCGGTCGGGCGGGCGCTTGCCGCCCTCGGTCCGGCGGCGGGCCATGTAGGGGAACTCGAACCGCACCACGCCGTGCCCGCGCGCGGCCAGGGCCTCGGCGAAGAACGCCATGAACGGCGTGTCCATGGGCGCGCCAGCGCCATGGGCGAGGATGATGAAGGCCGGGGCATTGGCCGGGCCGGTGAGGACGAGGTCTGTCATGGCTCCATGATGTAGCAAGTCGCCCGCCCTATTGGAACCTTTGGTGGAACCTTTGCCTGGCCATGCGCCGTTCCCTGAACAGGGATTGGACAGGAGAGAGCCCGTGTTCGGCAACACCTATACGCTATTCCGGTTTCTGGGCTTCGAGGTCAGGGCCAACGTGAGTTGGCTGTTCCTGGCCATTCTGGTCACCTGGTCGCTGGCCGCCGGCTTTTTCCCGAATGCCTTTCCGGGGCTTGCGCCGGGGACCTACTGGATGCTCGGGCTGATCGGCATGATCGGCCTGTTCTTCTCGATCCTGTTCCACGAGTTCGCCCATTCGCTGGAGGCCCGGCGGCGCGGACTGCCCATCAGCGGCATCACCCTGTTCATCTTTGGCGGCGCGTCCGAGATGATCGAGGAACCGCCCAGCCCGGCCGCCGAGTTCTGGATCGCCATCGTCGGGCCGCTGTCGAGCGTCCTGCTGGCGGCGATCTTCTGGCTGGTCGGCAATGGCATGGAGGCGGCGGGAGCCCCCGCCCCGGCGGTCGGGCTGGTCGACTATCTGGCGCTGCTCAACGTGATCCTCGCCGTGTTCAACCTGCTGCCGGCCTTTCCGTTGGACGGCGGCCGGGTGTTGCGGGCCGGGCTGTGGCAGTGGACCGGCAACATCCGGTCGGCCACCCGGACGGCAAGCTGGGGCGGACGGATCCTCGGCTATGTGCTGATCGCCCTCGGGTTCCTGGCCATCATCGAGGGCGGCGTCATCTCCGGCATCTGGTGGATCCTGATCGGGATGTTCCTGGCCGCCTCGGCCAAGGCGGCCTATGAACGGCTGGTGATGCACGAGGACCTCAAGGGGCGCACGGTCGCCGCCATGATGACCCGCAACCCGGTCACCGCGCCGGCCGACATGCCGGTACGCGCCTTCGTCGACGACCTGCTCACCCACTACACCTTCGACCTGTTCCCGGTGGTGCAGGACGACATCCTGATCGGCTGCGTCGGCAAGGAGGAGGTGCGCCACCTGCCGCGCGACGAATGGGCCGACACCACCGTCGCGGCCATTCTCAAGACCTGCACGCCGGGCACGGTGGTGGCCATGCACGAGGACGCCGCCCGCGCCCTCGACCGCATGCAGTCGGTCGGGACGGGGCGGCTGCTGGTCGTCGACGGCGAACGCCTGGTCGGCATCCTGGTCCTCAAGGACCTGCTCCACCACCTGTCCCTGCGCCGCGAACTGGGCGACGCCCGGGGACATCGGGAGATATAGCGGCACCGGGAGAAGTGAAGGGTTCAACCACGGAGGCACAGAGACACAGAGATTTCACGGAAAACAGCTGCGCGCAGCGCTTCAAATCCCTGTCGGGGAATTACTGCCTGCGGCGCAGCTCCGCCCTCTCGGTGCCCTCTGTGACTTCTCTGTGCTCTCTGTGTTTCCCCGCTTCACTTACAGCTGCTTGAAGAAGTCGTTGCCCTTGTCGTCGACGATGATGAAGGCCGGGAAGTCCTCGACCTCGATCTTCCAGATGGCTTCCATGCCCAGTTCCGCGTACTCCAGCACCTCGACCTTCTTGATCGACTGCTGGGCAAGCTGGGCCGCCGCGCCGCCGATGGAGCCCAGGTAGAAGCCGCCGTGCGCGTGGCAGGCATCGGTCACCGCCTTGCTGCGGTTGCCCTTGGCGACCATGACCATGCTGCCGCCATTGGCCTGGAACAGGTCCACATAGGCGTCCATGCGCCCGGCCGTGGTCGGGCCGAAGGAGCCGGACGCCATGCCGGTCGGGGTCTTGGCCGGGCCGGCGTAATAGACCGGGTGGTCCTTGAAGTACTGCGGCAGGCCCTGCCCAGCGTCCAGGCGGTCCTTCAGCTTGGCGTGGGCGATGTCGCGGGCGACGATCATCGGGCCGGTCAGGCTGACCCGCGTCTTGGTCGGGTACTGCGACAGGATCCGGCGGATCTCGGCCATCGGCTGGGTCAGGTCGATCTTGACCACCTCCTCGGACAGCTTGTCGGTGCGGACCTCGGGCAGGTACTTGGCCGGGTCGGTCTCGAGCTGTTCCAGGAACACGCCGTCCTTGGTGATCTTGCCCCACATCTGGCGATCGGCCGAGCAGCTCACGCCGATGCCGACCGGGCAGGACGCGCCGTGGCGCGGCAGGCGGATGACGCGCACGTCGTGGCAGAAGTACTTGCCGCCGAACTGCGCGCCGATGCCCATCTTGCGGGTGATCTCCAGGACCTGCTGCTCAAGCTCCAGGTCGCGGATGGCGTGGCCGAGGTTGCCGCCCTTGGTCGGCAGGCCGTCCAGATAGCGGGCCGAGGCCAGCTTGACGGTCTTGAGGTTGTGCTCGGCCGAGGTGCCGCCGACCACGATCGCCAGATGGTACGGCGGGCAGGCCGAGGTGCCGAGCGCGGGGATCTTGTCGCGCAGGAACTTTTCCATGGAGGCCGGATTGAGGACCGCCTTGGTCTCCTGGTACAGGAAGGTCTTGTTGGCCGACCCGCCGCCCTTGGCCATGAACATGAACTTGTAGGCCGCACCCTCGGTCGCATACAGGTCGAGCTGGGCCGGCAGGTTGTTGCCGGTGTTGACCTCGTCGTACATGTCGACCGGGCTCATCTGCGAATAGCGCAGGTTCAGGTTCGTGTAGGCATCGACCACGCCCTGCGACAGGTACTGCGCGTCGTTGGCGCCGGTCCACACCTGCTGGCCCTTCTTGCCCATGATGATGGCGGTGCCGGTGTCCTGGCACATGGGCAGCACGCCGCCGGCCGAGATGTTGGCGTTCTTGAGCAGTTCCAGGGCCACGAAGCGGTCGTTCGGGCTGGCCTCGGGGTCGTCCATGATGGCGCGCAGCTGGGCCAGATGACCGGGGCGCAGCAGGTGGGACACATCGTGGAACGCCTCGGCGGCCAGCGCGGTCAGGGCCTGGGGGTCGACCACCACCACATCCTTGCCGGCGAACGACTCGACGCGCACGAAGTCGCCGTCAAGCTTGCGGTACGGGGTGGTGTCGTCGGCAAGCGGGTACATTTCGGCGAAGGCGGGGTCGATCATCCGGGCTCTCCTGGTCTCAACATCCTGCGACATGGACATGGCGGGCGAGACAGGGGTAGGCGCCCCCCGCCCATTTGGGCGGAGGTATAGGCCGAAACGGCGCCTGCGTCCAGAGGGTGCTGGACCGGCTACTTCTTGCGGAAGGCGTCCAGGGTGACGACCTTGGCGCCGGACGGCTCGGTCGGCTTGGCGGGCGCGGGAGGTTCACCCGAATCGTTCGACTCGCCCAGTTCCTCGTCATCGAGCAGCGCGTCGGAGGCGGCGTCGAGGTCGATCTGGAACTGCAGCCCGAACTTGGCGAACGGGTCGGCAAAGGCGGTGACGGCATCGAAGGGGATGTGCAGGAGTTCCGCCTTGCCCTTGAAGCTCAGCTCCACCTGGAACCAGTCGTTGGTCACCTCGAGGTTCCAGAACTGGTGCTGCAGGACGATGGTCATGTCCTGGGGGTGCATGGCCTTGAGGCTGTGCGGCATTTCCACGCCCGGATGGTCGGTGCGGAAGGTGATGTAGAAATGGTGCTGACCGGGCAGCCCCTCACGCACGGTGAGATGCAACGCCTCGCGCAGCACGCCCCTCAGGGCACGCTCCACCAGTTCTTCGTAAGAAATAATCGGCTCATCCACGCTGCCGGTCCCCGTCTGTGGCCTCGCGGTGATATTGCCCCGCCGTAACCGCCATTCCAAGGACGAATCCGGATCAGGGCGCAATCAGACGCGCAAAAACGGAAGAAAGTGGAGGGCTTCTGTTGCCAGGTGCCCCCCGAACCCCGCCTGACGGGGCTTAGACCGTCAGGGCTTGAACGTTGGTACGTACGACCGCTTACGCAGCAGCACGAACCTCAGCGAAGTTGTCGTTGGCAACTATTCGCGTTTGGACCGATAACGGTGGTACCTCACCGAACGCAACCTTTGTCTTTACTACGCGCGTCGATCCTGTTTCGCCCCCGAAAAACCGCCACGCGGCGGTGGAAATTTGGTGGAGGCGCCGGGCACTGCCCCCGGGTCCGCAACGCTTATGCCACAAAGGGTTTAGCGTCATAGTCGGGAACGCCCCGACACTCCTCAATATAAGGCTTCCGTGAGGCGGCGCAAGGGAATAGGCTGGCCGACCTCATTTTGAAGCGGGTCCGCCGTGCACCAATACCTCGACCTCATGCGCCGGGTTCTTGAAACCGGCCACCGCAAGGAAGATCGCACCGGCACGGGCACACTGTCCGTGTTCGGCCACCAGATGCGCTTCGACCTGGCGGCCGGATTTCCGGCGATCACCACCAAGAAACTGCACCTGCGGTCGATCATCCACGAACTGCTGTGGTTCCTGCGCGGCGACACCAACATCGCCTACCTCAAGGAGCACGGCGTCTCCATCTGGGACGACTGGGCCGACGAGAACGGCGACCTCGGCCCGGTGTACGGTGCGCAGTGGCGGTCGTGGCCGACCCCGGACGGCGGCGCCATCGACCAGATCGCCCAGGTGGTCGACCAGATCCGCACCAACCCCAATTCGCGGCGCCTGCTGGTCACGGCGTGGAACCCGGCGCAGGTCGAGTCCATGGCCCTGCCGCCGTGCCACTGCCTGTTCCAGTTCTATGTCGCGGATGGCAGGCTCTCCTGCCAGCTCTACCAGCGGTCGGCCGACATCTTCCTGGGCGTGCCGTTCAACATCGCGAGCTATGCCCTGCTGACCCTGATGGTGGCCCAGGTCACCGGCCTGAAGCCGGGCGAGTTCGTCCACACCTTCGGCGACGCGCACCTGTACCTCAACCACATCGGCCAGGCGCGCGAGCAGTTGTCGCGCAAGCCGCGCGCCCTGCCGACCCTGCACCTGAACCCCGCCGTCACGGACCTGTTCGCGTTCCGCTATGACGACATCCGCCTGGAGGGCTATGACCCCCATCCGCACATCAAGGCACCGGTGGCGGTATGAGCGGCATCCTGTCCATAGCCGTGGCGGTGGCCGAAAACGGCGTGATCGGGCGGAACAACGCCCTGCCCTGGCACCTGCCCGACGACCTGAAATGGTTCAAGCGCGTGACCCTGGGCAAGCCGGTCATCATGGGACGCAAGACTTTCGAGTCGATTGGCCGTCCCCTGCCCGGCCGCCCCAACATCGTGGTCACCACCACCCCCGGCTGGTCGGCCGAGGGGGTCCACGCGGCGGAAAGTTTCGGCGCTGCGCGGACACTGGCCGACACCCTGAAGGGTCCGGACGGCGAAGTGGTGGTCATCGGCGGCGCCCGCCTGTTCGCCGAGGCCCTGGACCACGCCAACCGCCTCTATCTGACGGAAGTCCACATGCAACCCGAGGGCGACGTTCGCTTTCCGCCCTTCGATCGCTCGGCGTGGCAGGAGGTCGAGCGGACCCCCGGCGCGCCCGGCCCACAGGGCGAGCAAACACATACTTTCGTGGTGCTGCACCGCAAGCACTCCTTGACGACAACCCCTGAGTGAGGAACAGTTCGTCGCGGTGACCGATCCAAAAGGATCGGCCGCCCCTCGCTTTCATGCCCTCAGGAGCAACTCGCAATGCCGCCGCAGCGCCCCGTGGAAATCCTGCTTGTCGAGGACAATCCCGGCGACGCGCGCCTGACGTTCGAGGCCCTGAAGGAAGGGCGCATCGTCAACAACGTCCACCATGTGACGGACGGCGACCAGGCGCTGCAGTTCCTGCGCCACGAAGGCCCGTACCACGACGCGCCAACGCCCGACATCGTGCTGCTCGACCTCAACCTGCCGCGCCGCAATGGCCGCGAGGTCCTGGGCGAGATCAAGCAGGACCCGGCCCTTAAGTCGATCCCGGTGGTCGCCCTGACCACGTCATCGGCCCGCGACGACATCAACGCCTGCTACGCCCTGGGCGCCAACGCCTATGTGGTCAAGCCGGTGGAGTTCGACCGCTTCCTGGAAGCGGTGCGGTCGTTCGAGATGTTCTGGCTGAACGTGGTCGCCCTGCCCAAGAAGTAGCCGACACACGAACACGCGGCGCAGGCAAGGCCGGCACCGTTTCAGTTCAAGCAGCAGGCGTGCTCAGCCGCCGACGGCCCTCGCCAGGGGCGGCGTCTCTTCCTCGTCGCTGGTCGCCAGTTCGCCACCCGTGTCCGCGGCGCAATACAGGCCGTACAGGGTGTTGATGACCGCGCTGGCTTCCTCGCCCTTCAGAGAATAGAAGATCGTCTGGGCGCTGCGCCGGGTCTGCACCAGGCTGTCGCGGCGCAGACGCGCCAGATGCTGCGACAGGGCCGACTGGCTGAGGCCGATCAGCCGTTCCAGTTCTCCGACAGACTTTTCGCCGCGCGACAGCTGGCACAGGATCAAAAGGCGATGCTCGTTGCTCATCGCCTTGAGAAGCGCGCTGGCACGACGGGCGTTCTCTTGAAGTTGTTCGAAATCGACTTCCATGCCCCTACTCGTCCGTTTTTTTTCGGTTATGCGGCGCGCCGGTTCTTCGCGGCACGGGGTGAACGGCGTTCTCTCCCACGCGGATGCCATAGTAGCACCATATTTTTTATGGGCGCAAACGGGTGGGAAATTGCCCGTCCATTCCGGTAGATCGCGCGGACAGCTAATTTAGTAAACTCTTGAGAACTGCACCAGGGGCCAGCCTCTCCAATTCCAAACTATTTTGCTAGGGTTGGCCGGTGGGTAGGCCGAAAGGTACCCGACCCGTGGCGTCGGGGGCTCAGACGAACCTTTCCGTGTACCGGGCGCGGCCCGTATAATCCGAGTCCGTACCGTCGCGTCGTCCTGTTCTGGAGTTGCCCGTCCATGTCCACCCTTCTGGTCACCCACCACGACTGCATCGAACATGACCCCGGCGACTTCCACCCGGAGCACCCCGACCGCCTGCGCGGCATCCTGCGCATGCTGGAGAGCGAGGACTTCATGCTGCTGCACCGCATGGACGCCCCGCACGCCGACCACACCCAACTGCTGCGCGTCCACCCGCTGTCGCACATCGAGCATTTCCTGGACATGGTGCCGCACGACGGCCACCACAGCCTGGACGGCGACACCATCCTGTCGCCCAAGACCGGCGAGGCGGCGTTGCGCTCGGCCGGCGGCGTGTGCGCCGCGGTCGATGCCGTGGCCCGCAAGGAGGTGCGCAACGCCTTCGTCGCCACCCGGCCGCCCGGCCATCACGCCGAACGGTCCCAGGCCATGGGCTTCTGCTTCTTCAACAACGTCGCGGTCGGCGCCTACCATGCGCGGGAGGTTCACGGCCTGCAGCGCGTGGCGGTGATGGACTGGGACGTCCACCACGGCAACGGCACCCAGCACATCTTCTGGGACGACCCCGACGCGTTCTATGCCTCGACCCATCAGGCGCCGCTGTTCCCCGGCACCGGCGACGCCGACGAGACCGGCGCCCACAACAACATCCTCAACGTGCCGCTGCCGGCCGGGGCGGGCAGCGAGCAGTTCCGCGCCGCCATGACCGACCAGGTCCTGCCGGCCCTGCGCGCCTTCAAGCCGGACATCCTGTTCATCTCGGCCGGCTTCGATGCCCACGCCCGCGACCCCATCGCCAACATGCGCCTGAACGTGGCCGACTACGTGTGGGCGACCGAGGAACTCCTGAAGGTGGCCGACGAGTGCTGCGAGCGGCGCCTGGTCTCGGTGCTGGAGGGCGGCTACGACATTGTCGCGCTGGGGGCCTGCACTGCCGCACATGTGCGTACGCTGATGGGTATCTGAGGCGGGTGCGCGGGCTTGCTTCAAAGGTGCGCGGGGGCTACTCTGCCCGCCTTCTTTTCCGGGCTCCAGCTTGCGGAGACACGATAAAATGGCCGACACCCCTGTTCCGTCCGAGATCGCGGCGCTGAGTTTCGAGGACGCCCTGCGCGAACTGGAGCAGATCGTCCAGCAGCTCGAACGCGGGCAGGTCCGCCTGGACGAGGCGGTCAGCGCCTATGAACGCGGCTCCCTGCTCAAGCGCCACTGCGAGCAACGCCTGGCCGAGGCGCGGGCCAAGGTCGAAAAGATCCAGCTTGGTCCGGACGGTGCCGTCGGCGCCACCCCGGCCGACTTCTCGTAGGGGCCGCCGAATGCCTGGAATGACCGAGGGCCTGCGGGCCGAACTGGCCGACGCCACCACTGCCGTCGAGGAGTGCCTCGCCCGCCTGCTGCCCGAAGTCTCGACCCCCGAGGCCCGGCTGTTCGACGCCATGCGCTATGCCAGCCTCAACGGCGGCAAGCGCCTGCGCCCGTTCCTGGTCCTGACCACGGCCCGCATGTTCAATGTGTCCGAGGGGGCGGCCCTGCGCGTCGCCGCGGCGGTCGAGATGGTCCACAGCTACTCGCTGGTCCACGACGACCTGCCGGCCATGGACGACGACGACATGCGCCGGGGCCGGCCGAGTTGCCACAAGCAGTTCGACGAGGCCACCGCGATCCTCGCCGGCGACGCCCTGCTCACCCGTTCTTTCGAGGTATTGGCCAATGTGTCGACCCACCCCGATCCGGCGGTGCGGATCGACCTGGTGAACGCTCTGGCGCAGGCTTCCGGCCCCAACGGCATGGTCGGCGGCCAGATGATCGACCTTCTGACCGAGCGCGAGAACAGCGCGCGCGAAGGGCTGGACGTTGCGGCGATCACCCGCATGCACCAGATGAAAACAGGGCGGCTGATCGGCTTCTCCTGCACGGCCGGGGCAATCCTTGGCAAGGCACCGGCGCAGTTGCGCCATGCGCTGTCGGCTTATGCCCATGACCTGGGGCTGGCCTTCCAGATCGTCGACGACCTGCTCGACGTCGAAGGCGACCCCGAGGAAATGGGCAAGTCGGCGGGCAAGGACGCCGCGGCGGGCAAGGTCACGTTCGTCAGCCTGCTGGGCACGGACCGCGCCCGCGAGCAGGCCCGCATCCTGTCGGCCCAGGCGGTCGAGCACCTCAAGCCGTTCGACGGCGAGGCCGACCGGCTGCGCGATGTTGCCGCTTATGTGCTGGACCGCCGCAGCTAGGCGTTTCGAGTTCGAGATAAGGATACCCTGCCGTTGACGTCTCCGCGCCCTGCGACCCCGCTGCTCGACACCATCTCCACGCCGGCCGACCTGCGTGGCCTGAAGGTGGACGCGCTGGCTCAGGTGGCCGATGAACTGCGTGCCGAGGTGATCGACGCCGTTTCGACCACCGGCGGGCACCTGGGCGCCGGCCTGGGCGTGGTGGAACTGACCGTGGCCCTGCACGCCGTGTTCGACACCCCGGCCGACCGCCTGATCTGGGACGTCGGCCACCAGTGCTATCCGCACAAGATCCTGACCGGGCGGCGCGACCGCATCCGCACCCTGCGCACCGGCGGCGGCCTGTCGGGCTTCACCAACCGGGCCGAAAGCGAATACGACCCGTTCGGCGCCGGGCACAGTTCCACCTCGATCTCGGCCGGGCTGGGCATGGCGGTGGCGAGTACCCTGTCGGGCGAGCGCAACAACGTCATCGCGGTGATCGGCGACGGCGCCATGAGCGCCGGCATGGCCTACGAGGCGATGAACAACGCCGGGGCCATGGACAGCCGCCTCATCGTCATCCTCAACGACAACGACATGAGCATCGCGCCGCCGACCGGGGCCATGAGCGCCTACCTGTCGCGCCTGCTGTCGTCCAAGCCCTATGTGTCGTTCCGCCACCTCGCCAAGGACGTCGTCAAGACCTTCCCCGGCCCCCTGCACCGCGCCGCCAAGCGGGCCGAGGAGTACGCCCGCGGGCTGGTCACCGGCGGCACCCTGTTCGAGGAAATGGGCTTCTACTACGTCGGCCCCATCGACGGCCACAAGATGGACCATCTGGTCCCGGTGCTGAAGAACGTGCGCGACATGCGCGAAGGCCCGGTGCTGATCCACGTCGTGACCCAGAAGGGCAAGGGCTATGCCCCGGCCGAGGAAGCCGCCGACAAGTACCACGGGGTGTCCAGGTTCAACGTGGTGACCGGCGCGCAGGTCAAGTCCACCCCCAACGCGCCCAGCTACACCAACGTGTTCGCCAAGGGCCTGATCGCCGAAGCCCGCGCCGACCACCGCATCGTGGCGGTGACCGCCGCCATGCCGGGCGGCACCGGGCTCGACAAGTTCGGGGCTGAATTCACCGACCGCACCTTCGATGTCGGCATCGCCGAACAGCACGCCGTGACCTTTGCCGCAGGCCTCGCCACCGAGGGCTACAAGCCGTTCTGCGCCATCTATTCCACCTTCCTGCAACGCGGCTACGACCAGGTGGTCCACGACGTGGCGATCCAGAACCTGCCGGTGCGCTTCGCCATCGACCGGGCCGGGCTGGTCGGCGCCGACGGGGCGACCCACCATGGCAGCTTCGACCTCGCCTACCTGGGCTGCCTGCCCAACATGGTCATCATGGCCCCCAGCGACGAGGCCGAGTTGATGCACATGGTGGCGACCGCCGCCGCCCATGACAGCGGCCCCAGCGCGGTGCGCTATCCGCGCGGCGAAGGGACCGGCGCGGAGTTGCCCGAACGCGGCACCGTCCTGCCGATCGGCCAGGGCCGCATCGTGCGCGAGGGCACCACGGTGGCGCTGCTGTCGCTCGGCACCATGCTCGGCCAGTGCCTGCAGGCGGCCGACGACCTTGCGGCGCGCGGCCTGTCCACCACGGTGGCCGACGCCCGCTTCGCCAAGCCCCTCGACCGCGCCCTGCTGCGCGACCTGGCGGCCCGGCACGAGGTGCTCATCACGGTCGAGGAAGGCTCGGCCGGCGGGTTCGGCGCGCACGTCCTGCACGCCCTGGCCGAGGACGGGCTGCTTGATGGCGGGCTGAAGGTGCGCACCATGACGCTGCCCGACACCTTCATCGAACACGACACCCCGGCCAAGCAGCTCGAACAGGCCGGCCTGACCGCGCCGCACATCGTGGGCAAGGTGCTGTGCGCGCTCGGCCGCGACGCCGAGGCCGAGGGCGTGACGGGCACTCCGGCGCGGGCATGACCATCGCCGCAGCGTCCATCACGCTGTTCCTGCTGCTCGACGCCTTCGGCAACGCGCCCATCTTCCTGTCCATCCTGGGCACCATGCCGGCCGGCAAGCGCCGCACCGCCCTGCTGCGCGAGCTGGGCTTTGCCTTTGCCATCCTGCTGATCTTCCTGCTGTTCGGGCGGATCATCCTGAGCGCGCTGGGCATCACCTCGCCGGCCCTGTCGGTGTCCGGCGGCGTGGTGTTGTTCGTCGTCGCCCTGAGGATGCTGTTCCCCAACGTCCAGACGCCCCTGGTCGCCGCCGACCACCCCGACCCGTGGTTCGTGCCCATGGCCGTGCCGCTGATCGCCGGGCCGTCGTCCATGGCCTGGGTCATGCTGCTGGCCACCCAGCACCCCGACCGCATGTGGGACTGGGTTGCGGTGGTGGTGATTGCGGTCGGTGCCTCGGGCATCGTGCTGCTGGGCGCCAACCGCCTGCGCGACCGCATCAGCGACCAGGGCCTGCGCATCGTCGAACGGCTGGTCGGCATGATCCTGGTGGTCATCGCCGTGCAGATGCTGATGGACGGCATCGGCGAATTCCTCACCTCCCTGGAGAGACCGGCATCATGAGCAAGCTGCGCCTGGACCAGATCCTGGTCGATCGGGGGCTGGCCGAAAGCCGCACCCGCGCCCAGGCCGTCATCATGGCCGGGCTGGTCTACGTGGCCGGCACCAAGGTCGACAAGGCCGGCACCAAGATCGCCGAGGACACCGCCGTCGAGGTGCGCGGCCAGGACCATCCGTGGGTGTCGCGCGGCGGCCTCAAGCTGGCCAAGGGCCTGGACGCCTTCGCCATCGATCCGACCGGGCTGGTGTGCCTGGACGTCGGGTCCTCGACCGGCGGGTTTACCGACGTGCTGCTGACCCATGGCGCGGCCAAGGTCTATTCCGTCGATGTCGGCTATGGGCAACTGGCCCACAAGCTGCGGGTGGACGACCGCGTGGTGGTGCTGGAGCGCACCAACGCCCGCCACCTGACGGCCGACCAGATCGCCGACCCCATCGACCTCGTGGTGTGCGACGCGAGCTTCATCGGCCTGCGCACGGTGCTCGACACGCCGCTCGGCTTCGTGCGGCCCGGCGGCGCGCTGGTGGCGCTCATCAAGCCGCAGTTCGAGGTCGGCAAGGAGCGCGTCGGCAAGGGCGGCGTGGTGCGCGATCCCGCCCTCCACGCCGAAGTCTGTGATACCATCCGCGACTGGCTGGAGGCCCGCCCCGGCTGGCGCGTCCTGGGCATCGCCGAAAGCCCCATCAAGGGGCCGGAAGGCAACGTGGAATTCCTGATCGGGGCCCGGTTGGCAGCGCCACAGACAAAGACAGAGCCAAGCACAGAGGAAGAACGGTCATGATCGACCACATGGGGTTCCCGGTGTCCGACTTCGAGGCATCGGTCGAGTTCTACGAAGCCGCGCTGGCACCGCTGGGCTACGGTCTTGAGGTCGAGGACCTGGAGGGCGAAGTGGCCGTGGCCGGGTTCGGCCTGCCCGGCGAACCGGCCTTCTTCATCGCCTCGGGCGAGGAGGCGGCCAACCACCGCCTGCACATCGCCTTCAAGGCCGATGACCGCGCCGCCGTGCGCGCCTTCCACATGGCCGCCCTGGCCGCCGGCGGCACCGACAACGGCAAGCCGGGCATTCGCGCCGACTACCACGACAACTACTACGCCGCCTACGTGCTCGACCCCGACGGCCACAACATCGAAGCCGTGTGCCATGCGCCCGAGGCGAACTGAGCCTTAAGAACCCCTTCGCAGAGCTGAAATTATGTGCACTATGAGTTTGTGCGTATAAATTCAGCAGCGACGAGGGCGGGGGCATGGGCGGGGGCGCGTTGTCGCAGGACGCGACGTGGGTTCTGTTGACCAGTTTCCTGGTCGCCCTGATGCAGGCCGGGTTCACCTGCCTGGAAAGCGGCTTCGTCCGCGAAAAGAACTCCATCAACGTCGCCATCAAGAACCTGCTGGATTTCTGCATCTCCAGCATCCTGTTCGCCGTGCTGGGCTACCAGATCATGTTCGGGCAGACGACCGGCGGCTGGTTTGGGACCATCGCCCCGGTGCGCATGGACGCCCAGACCCCGGACATGGTGGCGTTCTTCATCTTCCAGTTGATGTTCTGCGGCACGGCGGCGACGATCATTTCCGGCGCCGTATCCGAGCGGATGCGGTTCAGCGGCTACATGATCGTCACCATGCTGACCGCCGGCCTGTTCTATCCGCTGGCCGGCCATTGGGTGTGGAACGGCCTGCCGGGCAGCGAGGCCACCGGCTGGCTGGGCCAAATGGGCTTCATGGATTTCGCCGGATCGACCGTCGTACACAGCGTCGGCGGCTGGATTGCGCTCAGCGCCATCCTGGTGATCGGGCCGCGCATCGGGCGGTTCGGCCCCAACGGCCGCCGCATCGAGGGGCACAACCTGCCCATGGCGGTGCTCGGCGTGTTCCTGCTGTGGTTCGGCTTCTTCGGCTTCAACGGCGGCAGCACCCTGGCCCTGAGTGAGGCCGTGCCACGCATCGTGATGAACACTGCTCTGGCCGGCGCGGCGGGCGGACTGGCCGGCATGGCGCTGAGCTGGGCGTTCAGCCGCCATCCGCAGATCGACCGCATCGTCAACGGCGTGGTCGCCGGGCTGGTGTCCATCTGCGCGGGCTGCCACGTGGTGGGCGAGCGCGAAGCCCTCATCATCGGGCTGGCCGCCGGGGCCATCGTGGTCGGCGCCATGTGGCTGCTGGAACAGGCCGAGATCGACGACGTGATCGGCGCCGTGCCGTCGCACCTCGCGGCCGGCATCTGGGGTACCCTGGCGGTCGCCCTGTTCGCCCCGGTCGACAGCCTGCCCGCCGGCAGTGCCCTGGCCCAACTGGAGATCCAGGCGTTGGGCGTTTTCGCGGTCGGCGCCTTCACGTTCGGCGCGTCCTACACCCTGTTCCGGCTGATCGACATGGTCCTGCCGTTCCGGGTGTCCGCCGCCGACGAGCGCATCGGCCTGAACGTCGCCGAGCACCGCGCCACCACCTCCATCCTCGACCTCATCACCCAGATGGACCACCAGACCCGCCACGGCGATTTCTCGCGGCCCGTGGTGGTCGAGCCGGAAACCGAGGCGTCGCGCATCGCCGTCTTCTACAACGCCGTTCTCGACCGCTTCCACACCGAGACCCGACGCCGTCACGAGGCCCTGGAACGCATGGTGGAACTGGCCAACGTGGACGCCCTGACCGGACTCGCCAACCGCCGGAGGTTCTTCGACGGCCTCGGCCGGGCGGTCGCGCGGGTCCGCCGCACCCACGGCCTGAGCGCCCTGCTGTACGTCGATCTCGACGGCTTCAAGCCGGTCAACGACACCCACGGGCACGAGGGCGGCGACATGCTCCTCAAGCAGGTCGCCGCCCGCCTGTCGAACGTCACCCGCGAAACCGACATGGTGGCCCGCCTGGGCGGCGACGAATTCGCCCTGCTGGTCGAAGACCTCGACGCCGCCCGAGGCGCCCGCAGCGCAGCCGAAAAAGTCATCGCCACCCTGTCCGAACCGTTCATCCTTGACGGCCTGGACGAGCCCGTGACCATCGGCGCCTCGGTCGGCGTCGCGGTATTTGGCGGGGAGGCCGACGAAGCCTCCCTCGACACCGAAGCCATCGTCCGCCGCGCCGACGACGCCATGTACGACGCCAAACTCGCCGGCAAGGGGACGTGGAGGATGGCGGCGGAGGCGGTCTGTGCGTCGGTCGCCTAAGCCGGCCGCCCCGGTGGCCGTGCCGCCCATTGCACGGCGAGCACGCTGCCGAGGACCATCATCAGGCCGATCAGCGACACGCCGGTCATGCTCTGCCCCAGCAGGCTCCAGCCCAGGATGACCGCCGTCACCGGACTGAGCAGGGCGAGCGAGGACACCGCCACCGGCGACAGGCGGGCAACGCCGCGGAACCACAGCACATAGGCGAGCAGCGCCCCGGCCAGCGACAGGTAGCCGTAGCCCAGCATCTGGAGGCCGCTCAGCACCGGCAGCGGCGCATCGGCAAGCAGGGCGACGGGGGTCAGCATCAGCCCGCCGATCAACAACTGCCAGCCGGTGAAGGCCAGCACCGGCATGTCCGTCCGCCAGCGCCGGGCGAGGAAGGTTCCGGCCGCCATGCAGCCGGCGCCGACCAGGGCCGCCGCCACGCCGACCGCATCCCACGCCGCGCCCGGCGCCAGCAACAGCGCCGCCATGCCGCAGACCCCCAGGACGGCCGCGCCCACCGCCACTTGCGCCGGGCGGTCGCGGTCCACGCCCCAGGCCAACGCCATGACCAGAAGCGGCTGGATGGCGCCGACCACCGCCGCCACACCCCCCGGCAGCCGGTACGCCGCCACGAACAGAAGGGCCTGAAAAAACCCGATGTTCAGCGCCGACAGCACCACGAGACGCAACCGTTGCCCCGGCGCGGGCAGCCGCCGGGCGAACAGCACCAGCAGCAGCCCGGCCGGCAGACAGCGCAACAGGGCGGCGCTGAACGGCCGGTCCGGCGGAAGGACCTCCGAGGCGACGATATAGGTCGAGCCCCACAGGACAGGGGCAAGGGCGGTGATCAGGGCGTCTGCCCATGGAGGTGACGAGGTGCTGGACATGGCAATACCTTCACATCAAGATAAATCCAGCCTGCGAGCAAATTATCTTGATGTCAAGACAGATGGAGACCAGCCCCATGGCGGCACAGCACCCGGCCGATGCGGTCGATGCAATCCTCGCGCAGTGGCACCGCGAGCGGCCGGACCTCGACGTCAGCCCTATGGGGCCGATCGGGCGGCTCCGGCGGTGCGCCGCACTCCTGCAGCGCCGTCTGGACGAGACATTCGCCGCCTTCGGGATGATGTCGTGGGAGTTCGACGTGCTGGCGACGCTGCGGCGGTCGGGGCCGCCCTACTGCCTGGCGCCGACAGCCCTGTTCTCGGCCCTGATGATCACCTCGGGCACCATGACGCACCGGCTGAAGGGGCTGGAGGCGGCGGGCTGGGTGGCACGAAAGCCCAGCCCGACCGATGCGCGCAGCCTGCTGGTCCACCTGACGCCGGCCGGGCTCGCCCTGATCGACCGGGCTGTGGAGGCGCATGTCGAGAACGAGCGGCGCATCCTCGCCCCCCTCGCCCCCGCCGACCTCGCGGCGCTGGATGACGGTCTGATCGGACTGCTGGCCGCGCTGGAGGGCTGAGCCTACCGCACCCCCGGCGGGGCCAGCAGCGCCGGGCCGCGCGTTGCCACACCGGCGCGGTCAAGCTCGCCGGTCAGGGGGGCCAGCAGGCCGCCCAGGCGCAGCAGGGCGGTGATGGCGACCGGGGCTTCCTCGCCGCCGAACATTTCGCGCAGGGCCTCGAAGCCGGACTTGGGTTCGGGGTAGGGCGCCACGCGCACGGTCACGTCCTCGGCAATGCCGGCGGCGGTCTTGGCCTCCTGCACCGCCGTGTCCAGGCCGCCCAGGCCGTCGACCAGGCCCAGGTCCTTGGCCTGCGCTCCGGTGAAGATGCGGCCGCGCGCCACCTGGTCGATCTGCCGGGCGTCGAGGCCGCGCGATTGCCCGACTTTCTCGGTGAAGTCGGCGTAGATGGTGTCCAGCATGCGGTCGAACCACGCCTGTTCGGACGGCGTGAAGGCGCGGTTGGGGCTCCACAACAGGGCGTGATCGCCGCTTTCCACCCGGTCCCAGTTGACGTTCAGCTTGTCCCACACGCCCGACAGCACCGGCTTGAGGGCGAACACCCCGATGGATCCGGTGATGGTGCCGGGCTGGGCGATGATGCGGTCGGCGCCCATGGCCGCGAAATACCCGCCCGAGGCCGCCACGTCGCCCATGGACGCGATGATCGGCAGCTTGCGCTCGCGGGCCCGCATGACCTCGCGCCAGATGGTGTCGGACGCCACATAGGACCCGCCGGGGCTGTCGATGCGCAGGACGATGCCGCGCACCTTGGGGTCGTCGATGGCCTTGCGCAGGGCCTTGGCCACGGTGTCGCCACCGGACGACTCGGCGGCCCCGAACGGCGACGGATCGGTGGTGCCGCGCTGGATGGTGCCGGCCACCCGGATGAGGGCGATGGTCGGCGCATCGTCCGGCCCGACCAGCGGCGCCTGTTCGGCGTAGCGCGCCAGGGCCACCGGCTCGGCGCCATCGCTCAGGCCGCCGACCTGGGCCAGCACCTGATCCCAGTAGCCCAGGTTGGTGAGCAGCCCGGCGGCCTGGGCCTCGGCGGCGAACAGCGGCGGGCCGTTCATGATGCCGCGCACCGCGTCCGTCTTGAGGCCGCGCGCCGCGGCGACGCCCTGGGCCACCTGATCCTCGAACGAGCCCAGCAGGTTTTGCAGGGACTGGCGGTGCTCCTCGCTCATGTCCTGGCGCACGGCGCTGTCGAGGGCGTTCTTGTATTCGTGGCGGGCGCCGTATTCGGCATCCACCCCCAGGGACTCCAGCGCCTCGCGGGCGAACGGCACCTCGATGCCGAAGCCGGTCAGGCCGAGCAACCCGGACGGCTGCATCCACACCTCGGAAAAGGCCGAGGCAAGGTAGTAGTCCACCGTGCCGGTCTGCCCCTCGCCCAGCGTGTCGGCAAAGGCCACGGCGGGCTTGCCCGACTCGCGGAAGCGGTCGATGGCGGCGCGCAGTTCCTGGGCCTGCCCCATGCCGCGCCCGCTTTCGCCGATGGAGGCGACCACCGCCACCACGCTCGGGTCGGCCGCGGCCCGGTCAAGCGCCGCCACAACCTGACGGACCGACAGGCTGGACGGACCGAATCCGCCCAGGGCCAAAGGTGCCTCGCCTTCAGGGAAGGCGCGGTCGAAGGGAAGGTGGAGGACGACGCGCTCGGGCAGCGGGTCGCGGAAGGTGTCGGCGACATCGATGCGGCTGGCCACGAACCAGGCCAGCCCCCCAAGCGCCAGGGTGATCAGGCCAACGATGGCCAGAATACTGACCAGAACCTTGCCGACCGCGCGCATGGGGACTCCTTCCAGGATATCGTCCTGTCCGGTTTAGTCCCCGCCGCGCCGCGGCGTCAAGCGGACCGCACGGCGATCAGGCGGCCTGCTCCTGAAGATTGCCGCTGCGAACGTCGAAGCCGGCGGCGTGCCAGGCGAGGATGCCGCCCGTCAGGTTGTACACCTCCGCATGGCCTTCGCGCTGCACCAGACGGCGCGCCACGGCCAGGGACCGCACGCCGCTGCGGCACTGGATGACCAGGGCCTTGCCGGCGCGGTCGGGCAGGTCGGCGGGCTCGAACTCCGACATCGGCAGCAGGGTGACGCCGGGCATGTGCATCTCCTCCCACTCCTCGTCCTCGCGCACGTCGATGACCACGGCGCTGCCGGCCTCAAGCCATGCGGCCAGGGTGTGGACGTCGACTTCGGGAATGGCCGGACCAGAGGGAGGGGTAAGAACGGTCATCGTCAGCTCCTGCGTTACGGGCTGCCCCTTATTTATCGCAGCGCATCGGGTATTTCAACTTAAATTACACAAAGCCGTGATTTATGATTTACGAATAACACAAAACATCCGGGAAATATGAAGGTGGCCGCTCGGCCTGCAAGCCGGTATAGAAGGCCGACCGGTTCCAGGAGGCCCCATGCTGACCGTCTACGTCCCCGAAGAGCGCGGCCTTACGGCCATCACGCCGCTTTCCGACGACCCGTTCCCGGCCGCGCCGGTGTGGGTCGACCTGTACAGCCCGACCGCCGAGGAAGTCGCCCGCGTCGAAACCGCACTGGGCATCGCCCTGCCCACCCGCGAGGAGATGCAGGAGATCGAGGCGTCGAGCCGCCTGTACATCGAGGACGGCGCCGCCTACATGACCGCCGTCGTGCTGGCTCAGTCGGAAAGCGACCATCCGCAGCTTGCCGCCGTGACCTTCGTGCTGTCGGGCAGCCGCCTGGTGACCATCCGCCATTCCGAACCCAAGCCGTTCAAGGTATTCGCCGCCCGCGCCCAGCGCCTGCCGCTGACCTCGGGCCAGGCCGTGTTCAACGGCCTGCTCGAAGCCATCATCGATCGCGCGGCCGACATCCTGGAGCGCGTCGGCACCGAAATGGAGACCCTGTCCCGCTCGGTGTTCGCCCATTCCAAGGCCCGCGTCGGGGCCAGCCGGGACTTCCAGGACATTCTGGAAAACATCGGCCTGACCGGCGATTTGAACTCTCGGGCGGCGGAAAGCCTCATGTCCATGGGCCGGGTGCTGGCCTTCATGTCGGCGTCCAACGGCGCCGGGGCCGGCAAGGCCAACAAGGACCTGCGGCAGTCGGTCAAGATCATGTGGCGGGACGTGCAGTCGCTGCTCGACCACGCCAATTTCCTGTCCGACAAGATCACCTTCCTGCTCAGCGCCACGCTGGGCATGATCGGCATCGAACAGAGCACGATCATCAAGATATTCTCGGTCGTGGCGGTGATCTTCCTGCCGCCGACCCTGGTCGCCAGCATCTACGGCATGAACTTCGAGGTCATGCCCGAACTGTCGTGGCCGTTCGGCTACCCCTTCGCGCTGGGCCTGATGATCGTCTCGGCGATCATGCCGTTCCTGTACTTCAAGCGGAAAGGCTGGCTTTAGCTAGAAGAAGTGGAGTTGGGAACCACAGAGGCACAGAGACACAGAGGGCGCGGGGCACGGCGCCGCAGGCGTTTATTCCCACTCATTACATGATGCGCTGCGCGCGGCCAACCTGCACCGAACTCTCTGTGACTTCCTCTGTGCCTCTGTGTCTCTGTGGTTAATCACTTAAAGCACGTTCAGCGGAATCTTGATGTAGGACACGCCGTTGTCTTCGGCCGGGGGCAGGGCGCCGGCGCGCATGTTGATCTGCACCGACGGCAGGATCAGGCGCGGCATGTCCAGGGTGGCGTCGCGCTCGGTGCGCATGGCCACGAAGTCGGCTTCGGTCACGCCGTCCTTCATGTGGATGTTGTCGCGGCGCTGGTCGCCCACCGTGGTTTCCACGGCGAACGGGCGGTCGTTGGGGGCATAGTCGTGGCCGACGAACATCCGCGTCTCGGGCGGCAATTCCAGCAACTTGCGGACCGAGCGATACAAGGTGTGCGCATTGCCGCCGGGAAAATCGCAGCGGGCCGAGCCGTAGTCCGGCATGAAGATGGTGTCGCCCACGAACACCGCGTCGCCGATCAGATAGGACAGGCAGGCCGGCGTATGGCCGGGGGTGTGCAGCACCTTCCCCTCAAGCTCGCCGATGGTGAAGGTGTCGCCGTCGCGCAGGATGTCGTCGAACTGCGAGCCGTCGGTGGCGAAATCGGCCTCGACGTTGAAGATCTTGGCGAAGGTCTTCTGAACGGTCGAAATGTGTTCGCCGATGGCCGTCTTGCCGCCCAGCTTGGACTTGAGGTAGGGCGCGGCGGTCAGATGGTCGGCGTGGATGTGGGTTTCCAGCAGCCAGTCGACGGTCAGCCCGGCATCGCGCACATGGGCGATCACCGTATCGGCCGACGTGGTCGCCGTCCGCCCGGACTTGGGATCGAAATCCAGCACGGAATCGATGATGGCGCACCGCTTGGTGGCCTCGTCGCTGACCACGTAGGTGGCGGTGAAGGTGTCCTCGTCGAAGAACGTCTTGACCGTTGGGACAGAGGTCGTGGACATGGCGGCATCCTCTTGTTCACGGTTGCGAGCTGGTTTCATTAGTATCTACTAATGTGACTCGCCGATCGCAAGGGGGCCAAGTTCAAAAGGGAACCTGCGAAAACCACCACACGCCGTCGGCGTCGCGGCGGCGCTCCAGCGTGCCTGTGGCGACCAGACGATGCAAGTGCGCCATCGCTTCGCCCACCGCAAAGAACGTCTGGTGGACGTCCAGGGTGCGCTTGAACAGCACCGGCACGAGGTCGATGGCCCGCCGGGCCGTGGCGCAGGCCTCCAGGGTATCGATCAGGCGGGCGTCGTGGTGGGTCAGAAGGTCGCTGATGCGGGCGTGCAAGCCTCGGAACGGGCGGCCGTGCGACGGCAGCACCAGCACGCTGTCGGGCACCCGGTCCCGCAGCACCCCCAGGCTGTCGATGAACAGGCTGAGGGGGTCGGCGTCGGGTTCCTGCGGCCAGACGCTGACGTTGGGACTGATGCGCGGCAGCACCTGATCGCCGGAAATCAGCACATCGAGGCCCGGACACCACAGGGCGGCGTGCTCGGGCGAGTGGCCGCGCCCGACCACCACCTGCCACTCATGCGCCCCGACCATGAACCGCTCGCCCTCGACCATCCGGCGGACGGCGGGCGGGATCGGCTCGACCCGCGAGGCATAGGGATTGCCGCGCTCGCGCACCACGGCCAGCATGTCCGGCGCGAACCCGGCGCTGGCGTAGAAGTCCACCTGATTGTCCACGAACGCCGTGGAGTGGTCGAACGCCAGCATGGCGCCATAGGTCCACTCGCCCAGCGTCGCCCACAATGGCGCGTCCAGGCGCGGGCACAGCCAGCCGGCCAGCCCCATGTGGTCGGGGTGGAAATGGGTGGCGATCACCCGATTGACCCGCCGCCCGGCCAACGGCCCGGCCAGCAGCGTGTCCCACAGGGCCTTGGTGGCGTCCGAGGCGACGCCGGTGTCGACCAGCGTCACGCCTTCCCCGTCTTCCAGGACCCACAGGTTGATATGGTCGAGGGCGAACGGCAGCGGCATGCGCAGCCACGACACGCCCGGCGCCACCTCGACCAGGGTGCCCGCATCGGGGATGGCGTCGAAGGGGTAGTCGAGAACGGCGTCGGTCATGGCTTTGGTATCCTTAACGGCCTTACCAGATGAAGCCCGGCAGCGCGGCGGTGGGGGAAAGTCCGTGGGCCTGCGCGGCCTGGCCGATCAGCAAAGGGTCGCCCGGCTTGCCATAGGCGGCGTCAAGCTCGGCGGCGTGGATGCCGCCGGTCACCCAGATGCTGGCCATGCCGGCCGCCGTGGCCCCGGCAACATCGGTTTCCAGGGCGTCGCCGACCACGGCGATGCGCCACGGCGACACCCCCAGGGTTTCGGCGCACAGGCGATAGATGGCGGCGTCGGGCTTGCCGCGCTGGGCCACGGCCCCGCCGATCTCGGCATAACGCGCGGCGATGGCCCCGGCGCAGACGATGCGCTTGCCGGCCCGGATGACCACATGATCGGGGTTGGCGCACACCATGGGCAGTTGGCGTTTGATCGCGGCCTGCAACACGTCCTCGTAGTCCTCGACGGTATCATCGAAGGACAGCGGCCCGGTGTTGACGATGAAATCGGCGTCGGCCAGGGCATCGACGATGGTCACATCCACCCCCTCGAACACCGAGCGATCCCGCTCCGGCCCCAGGTGGTAGCAACGGCTGCCCAGGGCGGCGAAGAACGGGTCGGTGCGCTCGATCAGGGCGGTGCGCACGGCCTCGCCCGAACTCATCACGTCGTCGTACAGGTCGCGCGGGATGCCGAAATGCTCCATCTGCGACACCAGCACATGGGCCCGGCGCGGCGCATTGGACAGCAGGATGGTCTTGCGCCCGGCCGCCCGCAGGTGGCGCAGCGTCTCGGCCGAATGCGGAAAGGCGGTGGCGCCGTCATGAATCACCCCCCACAAATCGAGGATGAAGGCGTCGTACTGAGTGGCAATGGCCCGGAAACCGGGCAGGAGAATGGGGATCTGCATGAGAAGCGGAGTCCAGGTGAAAGGCCGCGTTTTGTTCTGTCGTCACCCCCGCGAAGGCGGGGGTCCAGGGGTCCCGATGCGGTGCTTGTGACCCTGGGCACCCGCCTTCGCGGGTGCGACAAGACTTAAGTTACCGAAGATCGGCGCCGACCGCCTCGGCCACCGAGCCGAAGCCGTCGGCCTTGAGGCAGGCCAGAAGGTCGGTCTTGATGCGTCCGACCAGACCCGGCCCGTGATAGATCAGCGCCGTATAGAGCTGCACCAGCGACGCGCCGGCGCGGATCTTGGCATAGGCGTCGGCGCCCGAGCAGATGCCCCCCACGCCGATCAGCGGCAGGCGCCGTTCGGTCAGGCGGGCCATGCGGCGCAGAAGGTCGGTCGACGGCACGAACAGCGGCGCGCCCGACAGGCCGCCGGTCTCGCCCTTGCTGACGCCCTTGAGGGTGTCCGGGCGGGCCAGCGTGGTGTTTGAGACGACCAGCCCGTCAAGCCGTTCCTCCAACGCCACGGCGGCGATGTCGGTTTCATCCTCCGGCGTCAGGTCGGGGGCGATCTTGAGCAGCAGCGGCGGATTGGCCCCGGATTTCAGGATGGCCGCCCGCGTCCTGCGCACGATGTCGATCAGCGGCGCGCGGCCCTGAAGGGCGCGCAGGCCCGGCGTGTTGGGGCTGGACACGTTGATGACCAGGAAGTCGGCCAGCGGCGCGAAGGCGCTCGCGCCGGCCTCGTAGTCGCTCGCGGCGTCCTCGGTGTCCTTGTTCTTGCCGAGGTTGACGGCCAGCAGCCCCGGACCGGAGCGGTCACGGGCGGCCAGCCGGGCGCGCACGACGTCCATGCCGTCGTTGTTGAACCCCATGCGGTTGATGACCGCGCCGTCCTCGGGCAGGCGGAACACGCGGGGGCGCGGGTTGCCGGGCTGCGGGCGCGGCGTCACGCCGCCCACCTCGACGAAGCCGAACCCCATGGCCAGCAGGGCGTCGGGCGCCTCGGCGTTCTTGTCGAAGCCGGCCGCCAGCCCCACCGGATTGGCGAAGCGCCGCCCCCACAAGGTCAGGCCGAGCGCCGCGTCATCGGCCGCGGCGCGTCCGCCAAGCCCGGCCCGCAGGGCCTTGAGGGCCAGACGGTGCGCCGTCTCGGGGTCCATCCGGCGCAGCACCGGGCCGGCCAGGGAATAAGGGTCGAAGGCCATGGGGACGACCTCAGATTTCGTCGCGCAGATGCGGGAAGGTATAGGCGCCGTCGCGGTCGGTGGCGACCGGCTCGGCCCCCAGGACGGCTTCCAGCGGCACCGTGCCATAGAGGTGCGGAAACAGTTCGCCCCCGCGCGCCGGCTCCCACTTGAGCTCCCCGTCGAGGCGGCCGCTGTCCACGGTCAGCACCATCAGTTCGGGCACGCCGGCGTAATGCTTGGCGGCGGTTTCCTCCACTTGATCAGCCGTGGACAGATGAATGAATCCGTCCGCCGTGTCATGGGGCGCGCCGCGATAGACGCCGTCAGCCACTGCCTGGCGCCAGTCGGCGGCCGGCAGGAGCCTGTAAAGCCTCTGCCCCGCTTGGGGCGCCGGCCGGTCGTTGTGAGTGTCCTCGTGCATGGCGCGGACGGTAGCCGATCCGGCGCCGCAAACCAAGGTGCAAACCGCCGCGATGCGCTATCCTGCATCCAACGAATCGCAGGAGAACGCCTTTCATGTTGGATCCCACCCGCGCCCGCTTCGGAATCGACCTCGGCGGCACCAAGGTGGAGGCCATCGCCCTGGCCGCCGACGGCACCGAACTGGCGCGCGAGCGCCTGACCACCCCACGCGGCCATTACGAGGCCACGGTGGACACCATCCGCGTGCTGATCGAAGGCTTCGATGCCCGCTTCGGGCGCGGCTCGGTCGGTGTGGGCATTCCCGGCGCGGTGTCGCCGGCCACCGATCTGGTCAAGAATGCCAACTCCACCTGGCTGATCGGCCAGCCGTTCCACCGCGACCTGGAAATTGCGCTCGGCCGCCCGGTGCGGGTCGCCAACGACGCCGACTGCCTGGCCTTGTCCGAGACCACCGACGGCGCGGCGGCCGGGGCGGCCACGGCCTTCGCCGTCATCCTGGGCACCGGAGTCGGCGGCGGCGTGGTGGCCCACGGCCGGGTGCTCAGCGGCCCCAACGCCATCGGCGGCGAGTGGGGCCACAACCCCCTGCCCTGGCCGCGCCTGTGGGACCTGCCCGATGGCCGGACCATCGACGAACGGCCGGGCGAAATCTGCTACTGCGGGCTGTCGGGCTGCATCGAGACGTTCCTGTCCGGCCCCGGCCTGACCACCGACCACCACACCGCAACGTCGTTCGGACTCCACGGCGCCCGCCTGTCGGCGGCCGAAATCGCCGAGCGGGCCGACCAGGGCGACAGCGCCTGCGCGGCCAGCCTGGAACGCTATTGCGACCGCCTGGCCCGCGCCCTGTCCACGGTCATCAACATCCTCGACCCCGAGGTCATCGTGCTGGGCGGCGGGCTGTCCAACATCGACGCCCTGTACACCCGCGTGCCGGCCATGTGGACCCGCACGGTGTTCTCCGACACGGTCGCCACCAAGCTGCGCAAGGCCGTCCACGGCGACTCGTCCGGGGTACGCGGGGCGGCGTGGCTGTGGGATCAAGGGGACGCGGTGCGGTCGGTATGACCTCGGCCGCCCTTTTCTTTGGCCGCCAAACCATTACATTGCTGTGAGTTCATCCGCATCGAAGGGGTTATCGTCCATGAAGATCAGCTTCGCCAAGTCCGCCCTGCCGACGTCCGGGGCCTATGTGGTCGGCGTGCTCGCCGACAAGACCCTGACGCCGTCCGCCCAGGCGGTGGACGAGGCCACCGGCGGCGCCCTGACGCGCGCCATGGGCGCCGCCCGCTTCGAGGGCAAGGCGGAGCAGACCTTGACCCTGCTGGCCCCCGCCGGCACCGACCTGGACAAGGTCATCGCGCTGGGCCTGGGCGAGGCCGGCAAGCTTGATGCCTCGGCCTGGCAGGCGTTCGGCGGTTCGGCCTGCGCGGCGCTGTCGGGCGACAAGGAAGGCTCGATCGCGGTCGATGCCATTGAAGGCTGCCCGCTGGCGGGCGACGACGCCGCCGCCAACGTCGGCTTTGGCGCCCTGCTGCGCAGCTATCGTTTCGACAAGTACCGCACGACCGAGAAGAAGGACGACAAGCCCCGCCTGTCCAAGCTGCACGTCCTGACCGACGCGTCCGGTGCCAAGAAGGCGTTCGGCGCCCTGGAAGCGGTGGCCGAGGGCATCTTCCTCACCCGCAACCTGGTCAGCGAGCCGGCCAACATCCTCGGGCCGGAGGAATTCGCCAAGGAATGCCGCAAGCTCGAAAAGCTGGGCCTGAAGATCACCGTGCTCGGTGAGAAGGAAATGACCAAGCTGGGCATGGGCTCGCTGGTCAGCGTCGGCAACGGGTCGGTGCGCGAAAGCCAGCTTGTCGTCATGGAATGGAACGGCGGCAAGAACGGCGACGCCCCCGTGGCCTTCGTCGGCAAGGGCGTGTGCTTCGATAGCGGCGGCATCTCCATCAAGCCGGCCGGCGGCATGGAAGACATGAAGTGGGACATGGCCGGCGCCGGCGTCGTCACCGGCCTGATGAAGGCCCTGGCCGGGCGCGAGGCCAAGGTCAACGCGGTCGGCCTGATCGGGCTGGTCGAGAACATGCCCTCGGGCACGGCGACGCGGCCGGGCGACGTGGTGACGTCCATGTCCGGCCAGACCATCGAGGTCATCAACACCGACGCCGAGGGCCGCCTGGTCCTGGCCGACGTGCTGACCTACGCCCAGAAGGAATACAAGCCGCGCGAGATCATCGACCTCGCCACCCTGACCGGTGCCATCATCATCGCGCTGGGCAGCGAGCACGCCGGCCTGTTCTCCAACAATGACGCGCTGTCGCAGGCCATCACCGAGGCCGGCACGGCAACCGGCGAAAAGGTCTGGCGCCTGCCGCTGGGCGACGCCTACGACAAGCAGATCAAGTCCGACATCGCCGACATGAAGAACGTCGGCGGGCGCGAGGCCGGGTCGATCACCGCCGCCCAGTTCCTCCAGCGCTTCGTCAAGGACACCCCGTGGGCGCACATCGACATCGCCGGCGTGACGTGGTCGAAGAAGGACACCGCCACGGTGCCCAAGGGCGGCACGGCGTTTGGCGTGCGGCTGCTCAACGCCCTGGTCGAAACCCGCTACGAAAAGGGCTGAGGTGGCACAGCTTGACCTGACCTTCACCGCCGGAGCCCTGGAGGAAGACTCCTCCGGGGCGCTGGTGGTCGGCGTGTGGGAAGGCGGCAACCTGTCCGCCGCCGCCCGCGCCCTGCCCTGCGCCACGGCTCTCGACCGCGCCGTGGCGGCCAGCCGGGCGTTCACCGGCAAGGCCGGGCAGACCCTCACCGTCCACGCCCCGGCCGGGGTGGCGTGGAACCGTATCGTGCTGGCCGGGCTCGGTCCCTATGACGGCGTTGACGACGGCGCCGCCACCGCCATTGGCGCGGAATTGGGCGCGGTGCTGGAGGGGACGGCCAGCCTCGATCTGGGGCTCACCCCCGCCCTGGCCGCCCGATGCGCCCAGGCCCTGCGCCTGCGCGCCCACCGCCTGCCCGACCTACGCAGCATCCGTCCCGCCGACGAGGCCCCGCCGCTCGCCCGCGTCACCCTGCGCGTCGCCGACCCCCGCGCCGCCGAGGACGCCTGGGCGCCCCTGCGCGCCGTGGCCGAGGGCATCGAACTGGCCCGCGATCTGGTCGCCGAACCGGCCAACCGCCTCACCCCGCAGACCTTCACCGAACGCGCCCGCGCCCTGGAACCGCTCGGCGTGGCGGTCGAGGTTCTGGATGCCAAGGCCCTGGAGGCCCAGGGCCTGCACCTGCACGCCGCGGTCGGCCGGGCCAGCGTCCACCCGCCGTGCCTGGTGATCCTGCGCTGGCGCGGCGGCGGCGACGGGAAACCGGCCCTGCTGGTCGGCAAGGGCCTGACCTTCGACACCGGCGGCCTGTCGATCAAGCCGGCCGCCGGCATGGAGGACATGAAGGGCGACATGGGCGGCGCCGCCGCCGTGCTGGGCACCCTGCACGCCCTGGCCTCGGCCAAGGCCCCGGTCAACGTCACCGGCCTGCTGGCCCTGGCCGAGAACATGCCGGGCGGCAACGCCTGGCGGCCCGGCGACGTGCTGGTCAGCCACTCCGGCAAGACGGTGGAGGTCATCGACACCGACGCCGAGGGCCGCATGGTCCTGGCCGATGCGCTGTCCTGGGGGTGCGCCACCGAACAGCCCTCGGCGGTGGTCGATCTCGCCACCCTGACCGGCTCCATCGTGGTGGCGCTGGGCGGCCATCATGCCGGGCTGTTCTGCACCGACCCCGACCTTGCCGCCGCCCTGCGTTCGGCCGGTCAGGCCAGCGGCGAGGCGCTGTGGCCGATGCCCCTGACCCCGGCGGTGGACGACGACCTGCGCAGCGCCATCGCCGACCTGTTGCAATGCGCCCCGGCCGGCAGCGGCGCATGGGGCGGAAAGTTGTTGCCCGACGCCCTGCACGCCGCCCGCTTCCTCAGCCACTTCGTGCCCGAAGGGGTGCCGCACGCCCATCTCGACATCGCCGGAACGGCCGAACGCAAGGAGGCCGCCGGCCCCTGCCCGGCCGGACCGACCGGGTTCGGCGTGGGCCTGTTGTGCGCTTGGCTGGGGGTTGCGTCGAACGGATGACGTGAACGGATCCTATGGGCTGCCCGTTGTCGTGCATATGCAGACGGGCTCAATAGGAGACTGACCATGCGAAAGTTCCTGCTTCCCCTGTCCCTCATCGGCGCCCTCGGGCTTGGCGCCTGCGAGGGCATGACCCCGCAGCAGCAGCGCGTCGGCGGAGGTGCGGCCGGCGGCGCGGCGCTGGGCGCCCTGACCACCGGAAGCACCACCGGCGCCCTGACCGGCGGCGCCCTGGGTGCCGGCGCCGGGTATCTGTATGACCGCTATGAGGAAGGCCGCCTGTAAGGTTCTCCGCACCGCATCATCAACGGCCCCGAAGCCCCCGCTTCGGGGCCGTTTGTTGTCGGCATTAAGGTCATTCCGTGACGGCCAGAACTGGCGGTCGGACCATGGCGTTGATGGGCGATTCCAATCAAGAGGAGCCGACCGATGCGTCAACGTACAACCCGCACCACCACCGCAGTCCTGGTCTCGTTGTTCACGCTGGGCGCGCTTGCCGCCTGCGAAGAAGGGGGCACCCCCGAACAGACGGGTCAGGTGCCGCCGGCCGAACAGCAGGCCCCCATGGCCGAGCCGGCCCCGCCGCCCACGCAGTCCCAATAACCTGGCCCATTAACCTGGCCCAGTAAGTAAACCGGCGGGTCTATCCTCCCGGGGCCTGGGTTGCGGCCCGGGTCCCGTGGAGGCACGCCAGGGGGCTTTCGATGCGATGATCGGGAATGGTCGCCGCCGCCAGCCGCAGGGTTTCCCAGTCGCCAGCGAGCAGTCCGTCCATGGTCTGCGAGGCGTCGCGGCAGAATTCCGCACGGTTGGTCATGCTGTCGAGCGAATGCTGATTGGCCTGCGTGGTGACGTAGTCGTCGACCACGCGGTTGATGCGCTTTCCGCCATGGCGGCGGGCGAAGTACTCCACCATCACCCGTCCCTCGGTCACCAGCGTCTGCGCAAAGCGGTCGATGAAGGCGTCATAGCGGGCGCTCTCCCCACAGGCCAGGGCGGCGACCATGAGCTTGCTTTGCAAGGCCCGCACGCGCAGGGCGCCGGCCTCGCGATCGGTGGCGCAGGAGGCGGCCACGGCCGGGCCTCCGGCAAGAGTTCCCATGACAAGGGCCGTGGCAAGGCAGGTGGCGGTCAGGCGTCGGGTCAGTCCCACGGACTGGCTCCTCACAGCGGGAGGGGGGGGGCGGCGTAAGCCCCACACTATCATTTCCCCCCCGATCGGGGGAACCTCCCAAGCACGCAAAAATGAACGGCGTTCCGCGCCCCAAAGCGCCTTCAGACAGCTAGAACCGCACGCTGATGCTGACCGAGCCGAACGTGTCGGGGTCGGGCTGCTCGCGGTACTCGCGGCTGCGCATGACCTGCGTGTAGGCCACCCGGACGTCGCCGATGGTCCCGGCGATGCCCGCCTGGATGTCCCCGACGAAGGGCAGCTTGGACACGCTCATGCTGTCGCGGAAGGTGTTGCCGTCGAGGAAGATGTTGCGGGCCACGGCACGGCCCTCGATCCCGGCGAACAGGTACCAGCCGCGCGGACCGCCCGGCGCGAAGTAGGTCGAACCGGTCAGGCCGGGCCGGATGCGCGGCGGGCCGTAGTCCTCCGGCAGGTCGAGGCCGACGCGGATCGTTCCGCCGGCCGCCGCCGCCGTCATCACGTTGCCCAAAGTCACCCCGAAGTGCGGTGTCACGTCGGCGCTGAAGCCGGCCATGTTGACCGACCGCCATGCCCGGATCTTGCGTTCATAGGCCAGCAGGATGCCCGGCTCGTCCTTGAGCTGGTTGTCCCAGCCGTTGGCCTCGTCGGCGCCGATCACGCCATGCCACTCGTTCTGGACGAGCTTGCCCATGGCCGACGGCCCGACGATGCCGAGCTGAAGTTCCAGGTAGTCCTGCCGCCGCCCGGTGTCGGACACGAAACCGACGCCGCCGTAAAGCCACCCGGCATAGGGCCGCTCGTCCGGCAGGGGCGCGCGGGTATCGGTGTCATAGGGCGTGAAGATGCTGTGCCCGAGGCTCAGGCCATAGCGCCGCACCGCCTCGCCCGGGAACACCGGCACCGCGTCCGCCAACCGCTGGGCCCACTGCGGGGTGCTGTTTTCGGGCGCCACCCAGACGGCGCGCAGGCCATTGGTGTAGTGCTGGTCGGTGTTGTTGAAGACGTCGTTCTCGATCTGCAGGCCGAAGAACGCCTTGTCCTTGCCCTCTGACGCCGTTTCGGCCGCTGCCGGAACAGCCGTGGCGAGGGCAAGGGCCAAGCCGAATCCAAGTGACAGGCGCAGGTTGGACATGGCGTGATCTCTCCCGGGATCCAGGGACTGGATCCGCCAGCACGGTATAGCCCCAAGCTGCCCTTACGGCAACAGATGCGCGGACTTGCGAAGCGCTCCGCCTTGAAGCAGGCTGCGAACATTGACGCACCAGAAGGGACTTTTTTATGGCCACTTACTCCGCCCCGCTGCGAGACATGACCCTGTCCATGAGCCTCGCAGGCATGGACACCATCGCCGCCCTGCCCGGCAACGAGGACGCGACCCCGGATCTGGTCGCCGCCATCCTCGAGGAAGCCGGCCGCTTCGGCGCGCAGGAGCTGGCGCCCCTCAACGTGGTCAGCGACCGCGAGGGGTCGGTGCTGGAAAACGGGGTGGTCCGCACCTACAGCGGCCTCAAGGCCTTCTACGGCCAGTTCGTCGAAGCCGGCTGGAACGCCGTGCCGTTCGATCCGGCCCATGGCGGCCAGGGGCTGCCCTGGCTGGTGGCCAGCGCGGTGCAGGAGATCTGGCAGTCGGCCAACTGCGCGTTCGCCCTGTGTCCGATGCTCAGCCAGGGAGCGGTGGAGTCCCTGTCCTCCCACGGATCGGACGACCAGAAGGCCCTGTACCTGCCCAGGATGATCTCGGGCGAGTGGACCGGCACCATGAACCTGACCGAACCGCAGGCGGGCTCCGACCTCGCCCGGGTGCGCACCAGGGCCGTCCGCGAGGGCGACCACTATCGCATCACCGGCCAGAAGATCTTCATCACCTACGGCGACCACGACCTGACCGAAAACATCATCCACATGGTCCTGGCCCGCCTGCCCGACGCGCCCGAAGGGGTCAAGGGCATCTCGCTGTTCATCGTGCCCAAGATCATGGTCAACCCGGACGGCAGCCTGGGCGAGCGCAACGACGTGCGCTGCGTGTCCCTGGAACACAAGCTGGGCATCCACGGCAGCCCCACCGCCGTGATGGCGTTCGGGGACGAGGGCGGCGCCGTCGGGTATCTGGTCGGCGAGGAAAATCGCGGCCTGGAATACATGTTCACCATGATGAACAACGCCCGCCTGCAGGTCGGCCTGCAAGGAGTCGCGGTGGCCGAACGCGCCCTCCAGCAGGCCGTGGCGTTCGCCAAGGACCGCGTGCAGTCACGCCCGGTGACCGGCGGCCGTGACCCGGTGGCGATCATCCATCACCCCGACGTGCGGCGCATGTTGATGACCGGCAAGGCCCTGACCGAGGCCGCGCGCCATCTGGCCTACACCGCCGTCGCCGCGCTCGACATCTCCCACAAGAGCCCCGATGCAGCCACCGCCAAGGCGGCCGAGGCGCGCGTCGCCCTGCTCACCCCGGTGGTCAAGGCGTGGAGCACCGACATCGGCGTGCGCGTCGCCGACCTGGGGGTGCAGGTCCACGGCGGCGTCGGCTACATCGAGGAGACCGGCGCGGCGCAGCATTACCGCGACGCCCGCATCGCGCCGATCTACGAGGGCACCAACGGCATCCAGGCGGCCGACCTGATGGGCCGCAAGGTGCAGCGCGACAAGGGGGCGGAGATGACCCGCCTGCTGGCCGAAATGCGCTCCGGCCTGAGCGCCCTGCCGGCCGATCAGGCGGCGCTGCTCGCTGCGGCCTGCGACCGCCTGGAGCGCGCCACCGCCTGGGCGTTGACCGCGAATGCGGTGGACAGCGCCGCCGCCGCCTCGCCGTTCCTGCGGCTGACCGGCCTGACCGTCGGCGGCTGGCTGATGGCCGCCGCCGCCGCCCTGGCCGCCAAGGGAGACGACCCGGCCTTCGCCGCCGACAAGGCCGCGACCGCCGCGTTCTTCCTGCACCACCTGCTGCCGGAAACCGCCTCGCTCGAAGCCGACGCGATGGCCGGCGGCGCCGCCGTCATGGGCCTGGAGGTGGAGCGTTTCTGAGGACGCCGAAGGTTGGGGGCGCGTTGCCCCCTTCCGCTCTATTTGACGCAGTCGAACAGCGCGCGGCCCAGAACGCGGGAGTTTTCCGGGCCGGCGACCTTTTCCAGGCGGACCCGCGTGATGGCGTGGCCCAACGCCTCGCGTTCGATCAGGGCGGCCAGGATGCCGTCGACATTGGCCTTGGTGAAGGCCGGCTGCGCCTTGTCCCAGAAGCAGCCGCAGTCGATGCGGCCCAAGGTTTCCTGGCACACCGCCATCACCCGTGGCTGGTAGTCGGCGCCCGGCGCCACGGTGCCCTCCGCCCCCGGCGGATTGTCGCAGGACGCGGTGATGAGCAGCATCGCGCTGGCGGCTGCGGTCACGAGGGCATGGCGTCTCACCATGAGGTCTCCGATCCGGTGGCGTTTGCACCTACCACCAAAGCGTACCACAAAAGGCGACCCTTGGGAGTCGCGGCGCGTCGTCGAGCCTGTCTCGCCGGGGGCTCAATTCCTGCTGGTGAACCGCCGCGCCGGAACAGTATACTCCCGGCGCAATGGGCCAAATGAACCGCTACGTCTTCCGCCAGTTGCTCACCGGGACCGTGCTCGTCACCGCCGGCCTGCTGTGCATCTTATGGCTGACCCAGTCTCTGCGCTTCGTGGAGCTGATCATCACGCGTGGGCTTTCGGTCGGCACGTTCCTGGAACTGACCGGCCTGTTGCTGCCGAATTTCCTCATCATCATCCTGCCGGTCGCGCTGTTCGCCGTGGTGCTGTTCACCTACAACAAGCTGAACATGGACCGCGAGCTGGTGGTCCTGCGGGCCGCCGGGGTCAGCCCCCTGGGCCTCGCCCGCCCGGCGCTGATCCTGGCCGTGCTGCTGGCCGCCAGCGGCTACCTGATGACCAATCTGTGGGTGCCCGAGACGGTGCGCGCCTTCCGAGAGATGCAGTGGTCGGTGCGCAACGACCTGTCCCGCCTGCTGATCCAGGAGGGCGCCTTCACCACCGTGATGCCGGGCGTCACCGTCTATGTGCGCGCCCGCGAGGCCAGCGGCGAGTTGCTCGGCCTGATGGTCCACGACACCCGCGACGAAGCCGAAAGCGCCACCCTGCTGGCCGAACGCGGCGCCCTGGTCCATGGCGAGGCGGGGCCGCGCGTGGTGATGGTCAACGGCAGCCGCCACTCGGTCGAAAAGGGCACCGGCCGCCTGTCGCTGCTGTACTTCGACAGCTATACCATGACCCTGGGCGGCGACCGCGAGGAGGCCGGCATCCGGTTCCGCGACGCCCGCGAGCGCTCCATGAACGACCTTCTGAGCATCACCGCCGATATGGATCCCAACCTTCAGGCGGTCGACATCCGCCGCTTCCGGGTCGAGGCCCACCAGCGGCTGGTCAACCCGTTGTCCCACATCGCCTTCACGCTGATCGCCGTGGCCGCCCTGCTGACCGGGCCGTTCGAGCGGCGCGGCGGCGCGCGGCGCGTGCTGTGGGCCATCGGCGCCATGATGGGCACCCAGGCCGCCATGATCGGCGCCGCCAACCTGGCCACCGGCTCGCTGACCTTCCTGCCGCTCATCCATGCCGCCGTGCTGGTGCCGCTGGTGATTGCCGCGACGGTGCTGATGAAGGCCGGCATGGCACGGCCCCGTCCGGTTTCCCCTCCATCCTCCAGTCCGGGTCTGCCGACATGATGCGCCGCCGCCTGCACTCCCTGTTGGCAGCGGGAACCGCCGCCGCCGCCCTGATGATCGCCGCGCAGCCCGTTCTGGCGCAGGAAACGGAAAACGGCTCCGCCGCCGCCGGACTGAATGAACAGGTCCAGGCCGGCGAGCGCGCCGTCATCACCGCCGACGAGTTGATCCACGACCGCGCCCTGGGCACGGTCACGGCGCGCGGCGGGGTCGAGGTGCAATACGGCGGGCGCATCCTGCTGGCCGACACCGTCAACTACCAGATCGCCAGCGACCGGGTGACGGCGACGGGCTCGGTCGTCCTGACCCAGGAGGACGGCAACGTCCTGTTCTCCGACCACATCGAGTTGACCGGCCAGCTCGGCGAGGGCTACGCCCGCGAGGTCCGCCTGCTGCTGGCCGACGGGTCGCGCGCCGCCGCCCGCACCGCCACGCGCACCGACGGCCGCATCACCGAACTGAAGCAGGCGGTCTACTCGGCCTGCGATTCCTGCCCGACCGACCCGCAAAAGCCGTTGATCTGGCAGGTCAAGGCCATGCGCGTGGTCCACGACCAGGAAGACAAGGAAATCGTCTACAACGACGCGTGGCTGGAGATGTGGGGCGTGCCGGTGGCCTACACGCCGTACCTGTCCCACCCCGATCCCACGGTCAAGCGGAAGTCGGGCCTGCTGGCGCCGTCCTATGGGGCGCGGCGCGAGTTGGGCATGACGCTGACGGTGCCGTACTACCACGTCATCGCGCCCAACCACGACGTGACCTTCGCCCCCATGATGACCAGCAACGAAGGCCTGATGCTGGGTGGCGAGCACCGCTACATCGGCGAGCGCCTGAGCCTGCAGAGCGAAGGGTCGATCACCCGCGACAGCCAGAAACGCATCCGCAACCACATCGATGCCGAGGCGCTCTATCTGATCGACGACACCTGGCGGGCCGGGGCGGACGTTGCGCTGGCGTCCGACGACACCTACATGCGGCGCTACGGACGCGGCGTGGGGCAGCCCGCCTTCCTGACCAGCCGCGGCTTCCTGGAGGGGTTCTCCCAGCGCTCCTACGCCAGCGCCGAAAGCTTCTACTTCCAGAACCTCACGCAGCCCGGCGTGCTGGGCACCACGCCACGCAGCGAATCGCCGATCATCGCGCCGCTGGCCGAATGGCACATCGTGACGCCGCCCACCAGCAAGGGGCACTTCCAGACCGCGACCCTCAGCGCCGTGTCCCTGCTCCGCGACAGCGGCAGCGACAGCCGGCGCCTGTCGGGGGAATTGGGCTGGCACCTGCCCCACATCGCCGACAGCGGCGAGGTCTACCGCCTCGATGCCTCGCTGCGCGGCGATGTCTACAACGTGGACGACGTGCGCCGCCCCGGCACCACGACCACCGTGTCGAGCACCACCGGCCGGGTGATTCCGCAGATGGCGCTGACCTGGTCCTTGCCGATGGAACGCGACCACGCGACCTTCAACGAAGTCATCGAGCCCATCGTCATGGGGGTCATCAGCCCGCGCGGCCAGAACCCGGCCGACATCCCCAACGAGGACAGCCTCGACTTCGAGTTCGACGACACCAACCTGTTTTCGGCCAACCGGTTCACCGGCTGGGACCGCGTCGAGGGCGGGCCGCGCGTCAACTACGGCGTCAAGTGGGGGGCCTACGGCACCGGTTTCGGGCGCATGGAAGCCCTGGTCGGCCAGACCTACCACGCGACCAGCCAGGGCCTGTTCACCGAGGGATCGGGCCTGCAGGACGACTTTTCCGACTTCGTCGGACGGGTGATGCTGCGCCCCAACCGCAACCTCAGCGTCCTGTACCGCTTCCGCCTCGACAACGATGACCTTGAACTGCGCCGCAACGAACTGACCGCGGTCGTCGGGCCGCCCGCCCTGCGCGGCGCGATCAGCTACAGCGGCGTGGCCGGGCAGGCGCTGCGGGAAGGCGGCGCGGAGCAACGCGAAAGCCTGTCGCTCGGGCTCAGCTCGGAAATCAGCCGCTACTGGCGGGCGGCGGCGCGGACGCGCCACGATCTGTCGTCCGACGGCGGATTGCGCTATGTCGGCGGCGCCGTCGAGTACGAGGACGAGTGTTTCATCTTCGCCCTGGACGGGGCGCGCGAGTATACCTATGACCGTGACTATGAAGGCGGATACAGCGTCAGCCTGAGGTTTACGCTCAAGACACTGGGAGATATCCGGACGTCCCAGTAAACTGGCAGAGTGGTAAACTGGCAGAGTGGTAAACTGGCAGACTGGCCGGCAACCCGGCCCGCGAGATGGCCGTCAAGATGATAGGAAACAGCCCGATGCGACCGGACACCCAAGCCCTTCCCTCGCCCTCCGGCCGCGCCCCTGCGACGCGTCGGCTGCTCGGCCTGGCAGTCGCCCTGGGCGTCCTGGCGACCGGCGCGCTGGCCGCGCTGACGGCGGCCCCCGCACCGGCCGCGGCCCAGCAGGTGCAGCGCATCGCGGCGGTGGTCAACGATCAGGTCATCTCCTTGTACGACCTGATGGCCCGCCTGGAGCTGGCCATCCGCAGCTCGGAACTGCCCGACACCCAGGAGACCCGTCAGCGGCTGGTGCCGACCGTGCTCCAGCAGCTGATCGACGACCGCCTGAAGATGCAGGAGGCGGAGCGCCTGCGCATCACGGTGACTGAAGAGGATCTGCGCGGCGCCCGCAGCCAGATCGAGCGCAACAACAAGATGCCGCCGGGCACCCTCAACCGCTTCCTGGCGCAGCCGGGCATCGACGAAAACTCCTTCAACGCCCAGCTCCGCGCGGAAATTGCCTGGATCAAGGTGGCGCAGACCCACCTGCGGCGCACCGTTTCCGTGGAGCCCGAGGAAATCGATGCCGTGCTCGACAGCCTGCGCCGCACCCTCGGCAAGCCCGAACGCCTGCTGGCCGAGATCGTGCTGTCCGTGGAATCCCCGGATCAGGAGGACCAGGTGCGGTCGGTGGCCGAGCGTCTGCGGAGCGAACTCCTGCAGGGCGCTCCGTTCCAGGCGGTGGCCCGGCAGTTCTCCTCGGCCCCGACGGCCGGCAGCGGCGGCGATCTCGGCTGGGTGGTCGAAGGGGCGCTGGATCCTTCGATCGAGGCGGCGCTGGAGCCGCTGAGCGCCGGCCAGATCACCGCCCCCATCCGGACCGCCACCGGCTACCACGTGATGCTGCTGCGCGAGCGGCGCAACCTGTCGAACACCCCGGCCAGCGAGGTCCCGCTGACCCTGGCGCAGCTCTTCATGCCGTTGAGCGGCCCCGCCGCGGTGCCGGCCGAACGGCGCCAGGAGGCCTTGAGCGCCCTGTCACAGGGCTCGGCCACCTGCGCCGACATCGACCGCATGGCCGGAGAGATGCAGGTGCCGTCGTCGGGCATGATCGGCACCCTGAAGCCGGGCGACCTGCCGGCCGAGGTGCGCGAGGCCGTCCTCAATCTTGAGGAAGGCCGCATCAGCCGTCCCATCCGCCTGGGCGACACCGCCGAAGTGCTGATCATGGTGTGCCAGCGCCACTCGCCGACCAGCCTGCCGCCGCGCGACGCCGTGGAGGCCCGCCTGGAGGCCGAGAAGCTGGAACGCGTCGCCCAGCGCGCCCTGCGCAACCTGCGCCGCTCCGCCCTCATCGACATCCGGCTCTAGGCGTCCCGCCATGACCGGTCCGCTGCTCCTCACCATGGGCGACCCGGCCGGCATCGGCGGCGACGTCGCCCTGTCCGCGTGGGCCGGGCGCGCCGCCGAACCGCTGCCGGTGTTCGCCATGGTCGACGACGCCGACCGCCTGCGCGCCCTGGCGACGCGCCTGGGGCTCGACGTGCCGGTGGTCGAGGTGGAAGACCCCGCCGAGGCCGCCGCCGTGTTCGCCGACGCCCTGCCGGTGCTGCGGCTGGCCACGCCCCTGGGCGGCCCGGTCGTCCCCGGCACGCCGAGCGCGGCCAACGCGCCGGCCATCATCGACGCCATCGCCCAGGCCGTCGCCCTGGTGCGGGACGGCAAGGCTTTGGGCGTGGTGACCAACCCGATCAACAAGCAGGTGCTGCACGCCGCCGGCTTCGCCCATCCCGGCCATACCGAATACCTCGCCGCCCTGGCCGGCGGCGGTGCCGTCCCGGTGATGATGCTGGCGTGCACGCAGTTGCGCGTCGTCCCGGTGACCATTCACCTCAGCCTGCGCGACGCCATCGACGCCCTGACCACCGAGGCCATCGTGACCTGCGGCCGCATCACCGCCGAGGGCCTGCGCCGCCATTGGGGCATCGCCGCGCCGCGCCTGGCGATCGCCGCGCTCAACCCGCACGCCGGCGAGGGCGGCGACATGGGGCGCGAGGAAATCGACATCATCGGCCCGGCCATCGACCGCCTGAGGGCCGACGGCATCGACGTCATCGGCCCGGCGCCGGCCGACACCCTGTTCCATCCCGAGGCGCGGGCCGGCTATGACGCCGCGCTGTGCATGGTCCACGACCACGCCCTCATCCCGATCAAGACCATCGACTTCCACGGCGGGGTGAACGTCACCCTGGGGCTGCCGTTCGTGCGCACGTCGCCCGACCACGGCACGGCCTATGCCATCGCCGGTACCGGGCGCGCCAATCCTTCGAGCCTGCGCGCCGCCCTGCGCATGGCCGCCGACATGACCGGGACACCTGCATGACCGAGCCCCTGTTCCCGCTGCCGCCCCTGCGCGAGGTCATTGCCGCGCACGGCCTGTCGGCGCAAAAGCGCCTGGGCCAGAACTTCCTGTTCGACCTCAACCTGACCGGCCGCATCGCCCGCTCCGCCGGCGACATCGCCCACGGCACGGTGATCGAGGTCGGCCCCGGTCCGGGCGGCCTGACCCGCGCGCTGCTCGATGCCGGCGCGGCGCATGTGGTGGCGATCGAACGCGACCGCCGCTGCCTGCCCATCCAGGCCGAGATCTCGGCCGCCTATCCGGGCCGCCTGGAGGTCATCGAGGGTGACGCCCTGGACGTCGCCGCGCACGAGATCGGGCCGCCGCCGCGCCGCGTGGTGGCCAACCTGCCCTACAACGTGGCGACGCCGCTCATCCTGGGCTGGCTGCGCCACGCCACGGCGTTCGAGACCATCGTGGTGATGCTGCAAAAGGAAGTCGTCGACCGCCTGGCCGCCGAGCCGCGCACCAAGGACTACGGCCGCCTGAGCGTCATCACCCAGTGGCTGTGCACGGTGGAACCGCTGTTCGACGTCAACCCGCGCGCCTTCACCCCGCCGCCCAAGGTGACCTCCACCGTGGTCCGCCTGACGCCGCGCCCCACCCCGCTGGCGCCCTGCACGTTCGAGCGTGTCGAGGCCATCACCGCCGCCGCCTTCAACCAGCGCCGCAAGATGCTGCGCGCCAGCCTCAAGGGCTTTGCCGCCGCCGCCGGTTTCGAATCGGCCGAGGCCCTGTGCGAGGCGGCCGGCGTCCCCCCCACCGCGCGGGCCGAGGAACTCAGTGTCACGCAGTTTTGTACGCTGGGGAGTACTTTAGGATCCTTTAAAAGCCCCGCTCCAAGTGGTAATGATGGGCCACGGGAGTAGGCGTTTATCCGTGCATGAACAGCTGGGGAATGGCTGCGTGACACGGGAAATGCATGTTGGGGGCAGCCAATGGCGCCGACGTTGTTCTATCACCACGTCCGTGTTCAACTCGGAGTGGAGGATCCTCTTATCCTCCAGGCCCTGCGGAGCACGTTGTATCACCTTGGCTGCCGCGACATCGCCTTTACCGCGTCGTTGAGCGAGCTGCGCACCGCCATCGCCGGGGGCAATTTCGACCTCCTCATCGTCGCCACGGAAATGGGCGAGGCGCTTTACAGCACCCTCACCCAGATCCGGCACGGCGAACTGGGCACCAATCCGTTCCTGCCCGTCGTCGCCGTGACCGCGCATCCGACCGAGCAGTCGGTGCAGGACGCCATCGACTGCGGCGTGGACGACCTGCTGCCCTATCCGTGGACCACCGGCTACCTCGACGAACGGCTCGAAAAGCTGATCGCCGCGCGGCGTCCGTTCGTGGTGACCTCGGACTACATCGGCCCCGACCGCCGCGCCGCCATGCGCCCCGGCCACCAGCCGGTGCAGCCGATCATCGTGCCCAACCCGCTGCGCGCCAAGGCGCTCGACCGCAAGTCCGACGAGGAATTGGCGCGCGAGATCAAGGCCACCGCCGCCATCCTCAACGCCGACAAGATCCGCCGCCTGGCCGAACTGGTCGTGCGCCTGGTCAACGAACTGCAGAACCGGGCCGAGGACGGCGAAGCCATGTCGTCGCTGGCCGAGGCCTGCCTCAACAAGATGGTCACCGCCACGGCGTCCATCCTCAAGCGGGCCGGCGGCACCGCCTATGCGCCCGGCGCCACCACCTGCCGCAACCTGCGCGCCACCGCCATGAAACTGCGCGACGGCATGGAAGCCGGCGAGGCCCCCGACCCCATGCTCCTGCGCCCCCTGGCCGACCGCTTCATCGTGGAATTCCAGGTCGACCCAGCGGTCACCCACATCGGCCTGCCCGAACACCTGCGCGAGCGCCTGCCGACCCTGCAGCTCCGCGAAGACGTAGCCTGACCGGCCGCGACGGTTCGGCGGTTTGCGTTTGATCTGAGGCAGGCGCTTCCGCTGACGCGGACGGGTTGCCACCCGAACCGGCTTGGGGCAAGCCCCAAACCCCTTTTTCTTCTTCAAGAAAAAAGGGAGGTCTGGAGGTCACTCCAGGCCGGCGGCAGCCATCCGCGTAAGCGGACAACTGGGTCAAGAAGCTGTCGAGATTTCCGCCTTCGTCACCAGAAACCCCGTCGCACCCGCGCAGGCGGGTGCCCAGGGGCGGTCAAGAAAGTCGTTTTTCCGTTAGTGGCTTATGAAAGCCAGGGCCCCAGTGCTTGCCCCTAAAGCCCCTGCTCGGCCTTCAGGCGCTCGAGCTGGCCGGCCAGGCGGTCGTTGAGGGCGGAGATGTCCCCGCCGGCCTGCTGGATGACCGAGTTGTATTCCTGGCGGTACGTGATCGCCATGGACACGCCTTCGATGATCAGGTCGACCACCTTGTAGGTGTCGCCGCGCTCGCGCAGGCGCCACCGCACGTGGATGGGCTGCTGTCCGCCGGCCTGTTCGACCTGGCTGTCGACGAAGGCGCCGCTGTCGCCGTCGCGGCTGGCCTGGCCGATGACAAGATCCTGGCCGTCATAGTCGCCGAAGCGGCGCGCCCAGGTGAAGACGTTGACCTCCTGGAACAGCTCCAGGAAGCGTTCCTGCTCCTGCGGGGACGCGGTGCGCCAGTTGCGGCCGAGCACGAAGCGCCCGATGGACGGCACGTCGAAGTAGGTGATGAACAGGTCGCGGAAGCGCGCGATTTTCTCGGTCTGCGGCAGATCGGCGCCGACCACTTCGGAGATGCCGACCTCGGCGACCGTATTGACCACCTGCCGCGCCGTATCCAGGCCCTGGGCCCGCGCCGGGCCCGAGACCATCACGCCGAGCGCCATCACGGCGGCGAAGCAAGCGACTACAGCGGAACGCTGGGCAAACAGGCGGGTCAGGCCACGCATCGGACACATCCAGACATGGTTACAGCAAGGGTAAACGTCAGCGGACCCTACTCGGCATCGGGGAAGTCGAACGCGCTGCCTTCGACGGCCGGGGTGCCGGCCGCGGGTGAGATTCCGCCACGGTCCTGGTTGGCGATCGCCGCGGCGCGCAACTGCTTGTACATCGTCCGATAGCCGGCGTAGGTGTCCAGAGAGGTACGCTCGACCTCATCAAGCGGATCGATCAGCGATTCGCGACGGTCCACGACGGTCAGGCCGGTGCGGTTGTAGTTGACGGTATCGGCCCACGAGGGGTCGTGCGCGGCGGTGAACATGCGCAGCGGATCAAAGAAGGTGTCGACCGCAAAGCCCACGGTGTCACGCACGTTCGACGGGCCGAGCAGCGGCAGCACGATGTACGGCCCGCCGTCCAGGCCGGCCACGGCCATGGTCTGGCCGAAGTCCTCGTCGTGGTACGGGAACCCGGCATCCTGGGCCACGTCGGCGATGCCGCCCATGCCGATGGTCGTGTTGATGGCCATGCGCATGGCGGTGTTGCCGGCCCGCTCCAGGTTGCCCTGCAGCAGGTCGTTGGCCAGGATGATCGGGCTCTTGAGGTTGCGCAGAATCGACCGCACGATCATGCGCAGGTTGCCCGGCACGTAATCGCGGTAGCCGATCGCCACCGGCCGCAGAACCGCCTTGTCGACGACCTGATTGAAGGTGTGGATGCCGCGGTTGAGCGGCTCCAGCGGGTCGTTCTCGGCTTCCCAGGCCGGGGTGGCCGGCGTCGCCGCCTGCTGCGGAGCAGTTGCACAGGCCGACAGCGCAAGGGCGCCGAAGGCGATCAGAACGGTGCGCGCGGAGGCGGCGGTTGGGAGCATCGAGATCATTTTCCCAGCTAAATCCTTAACGTAGACACTCCCGGCCCCGCGCCGGACTGTCGAACAGGAATCGACGCATGATCCCTACCATACGGCGCAGGACAACTCCATACACCTCCCGGGTTCGCGTGCGGCCATAAGGCACCACTGTTGCACAAATGACGCAGAAACCGCCGGGAGATGCCGCCCCTTTGCCGTAGACGGCGCGGCGCGGGGCAAGAAATCTGTTGATATAAACTTATCTTTATATGTACAAGAGACCCATGACAAACGATTCGCCCCTCTCTCCGCCGTCCCTCGACCAGGTTCTGGCCGGCCTGCGCGCCGCCGGCGAGGATACGCGGCTGCGACTCCTCGCCCTGTGTGCGCGCGGCGACCTGACGGTCAGCGATCTGGTGCGCATCCTCGGCCAGAGCCAGCCGCGCATCTCGCGCCACCTCAAGGTCCTGTGCGAGTCGGGTTTGCTCGAACGGCTGCGCGAAGGCAGCTGGGTGTTCTACCGCGTGGCCCTGGACGGCCCCGGCGCGGTGGTGGCCCGCCGTGTCCTCGGCCTGCTGCCCGACAGCGACACCATCCTGTCGCTCGACCGCCAGCGCCTGGCCGCCGTGCAGAGCGAGCGGGCGGAGAACGCCGCCGGCTACTTCGCCGAAAACGCCGCGCACTGGGACGCCATCCGCTCGCTGCACGTCGACGAGGCCGAGGTCGAGGCCCTGCTGGTCAAGCGCCTGGGGGACCGGCCGCTGGGTGACCTGGTCGATGTCGGCACCGGCACCGGGCGCATCCTCACCCTGCTCGCCCCCAAGGCCAGCCGCGCCCTGGGCGTGGACCAGTCGCGCGAGATGCTGGGCATCGCCCGCGCCGCGCTGGAGCATGCCGGCCTGCGCCACGCCACCGTCCGCCAGGGTGACATGTACGCCCTGCCGCTGGCCGATGCCTCGGCCGACACCATCATCATCCACCAGGTCCTGCACTACGCCGAATATCCGGCCGCCGTGCTGGCCGAGGCGTCCCGCGTGCTGCGCCCCGGCGGCCGGCTGTGCGTGGTCGATTTCGCGCCCCACGACCTGGAGGCCCTGCGCGACGAGCACAGCCACCGCCGCCTGGGCTTTGCCGATGCCGAGGTGGCCGAGTGGTGCGCGGCCGCCGGCCTGACCGTGAATGACATCGTCCCGCTGCCGGGACGGCCGTTGACCGTTACCGTATGGCTGGCCGAAAAACCCGCCGCCCCTCTTTCCTCCGACGGAGAAGCCCGATGACCACGCCCACCCCGACCCGCCCGGTCGACGTCAGCTTCGAGTTCTTTCCGCCGAAGACGGAAAAGATGCAGGAAAGCCTGCTGACCGCGGTGCGTCGGCTGGCTCCGCTGGCGCCCAGCTTCATGTCGGTGACCTACGGGGCCGGCGGCACGACGCGCGAGCGGACCCATGACACCGTCACCCAGATCCAGCGCGAGGCCGGCATCCCCGCCGCCGCCCACCTGACCTGCGTGGCCGCCACGCGCGAGGAAGTGGACGCCGTCGCGCGGTCCTACTGGGATGCCGGCATCCGCCACATCGTGGCCCTGCGCGGCGACCCGCCGGAGGGGGAGAGCACCTACGTCCCGCACCCCGGCGGCTATGCGTTTGCCGTGGATCTGGTCAAGGGCCTGAAGGACGTCGCGCCGTTCGAGATCTCGGTCGCCGCCTATCCCGAGGGGCACCCGCAGGCGCAAAGCCTCGACGCCGACCTCGACAACCTCAAGCGCAAGATCGACGCCGGGGCGACCCGCGCCATCACGCAGTATTTCTTCGAGGCCGACGTCTATCGCCGCTTCATGGATCGCGTCGCCAAGGCCGGCATCACCGTTCCCGTGGTGCCGGGCATCCTACCGGTCACCAACTTCGCGACCGTGGTACGCTTCTCCGAGGCCTGCGGCACCACGGTCCCGAAGTGGCTGCACCAGCGTTTCGAGGGGCTCGACGACGACCCGGAAACCCGTAAGCTGGTCGCCGCCACCACGGCCACCGAACTGTGCGAGGACCTGCAGCGCGACGGGGTGAAGCAGTTCCACTTCTACACCCTGAACCGCGCCGACCTGACCTACGCCATCTGCCACGTCCTGGGCCTGCGCCCGGCCGCCGCCCCCGTCTCCGCCTAACTGGAAGCCACCGACATGACTGACTTTCTCGACCACCTGCGCGACCGCGTCCTGCTGTGCGACGGCGGCATGGGCAGCCTTGTGCAGGCCATGAACCTGTCGGTGGAGGAGGATTACCAGGGGCAGGAGAACTGCACCGAGATCCTCAATGCCTCGCGCCCCGACGTCATCCGGTCCATCCATGAAAAGTATTTCGCGGCCGGCGCCGACATGGTGCAGACCAACACCTTTGGCGCCAGCCCGGTCACGCTGGGCGAGTTCGACCTCACGGACCGGGCGTTCGAGTTGAACAAGCTGGCCGTCGAGATCGCCCATGAGGCCGCCGAGCCGTTCAAGGCCGACGGCCGCCGCCGCTTCGTGCTGGGCGGCATCGGGCCGGGCACCAAGCTGCCGTCCCTCGGCCACATCGACTACGACAGCCTGGAAGCCGGCTACGTCATCCAGGCTGCCGGCCTGATCGCCGGGCGCTGCGATGCCGTGCTGATCGAGACGTGCCAGGACCCGCTGCAGTTCAAGGCCGCCATCAATGGCGTCAAGATCGCTCGCGAGCAAGCGGGCGTGGACATGCCGATCCTGCTCCAGGTCACCGTCGAGACCACCGGCACGTTGCTGGTCGGCACCGACATCGCCGCCGCCGCCACCATCGCCCATTCCCTGGGCGTGGACAGCCTGGGCCTGAACTGCGCCATGGGTCCGGCCGAAATGTCCGAGCATGTGAAGTGGCTGGCCGAGAACTGGCCGGGCTTCATCTCGCTGCAGCCCAACGCCGGCCTGCCCGAACTGCGCGACGGCCAGACCTACTACCCCTTGCAGCCCAAGGAACTGGCCGACTGGCACCGCCGCTTCATCGCCGAGGACGGCTTGAACATGGTCGGTTCGTGCTGCGGCTCGACCCCCGATCACACCGCCGCCGTCGATGCCATGCTGCGCGAGATCGGCAACGGATATCGCCCGGCGCCGACCAAGCGCACGGTGCATTGGGTGCCCGGCGTGGCGTCGCTCTATGGCCGGGTGGACCTGCGCCAGGAGAACGCCTTCCTGTCGATCGGCGAGCGCTGCAACGCCAACGGCTCCAAGAAGTTCCGCCTGCTGCAGGAGGCCGAGGACTGGGAAGGCACCGTGGCCATGGGCCGCGAGCAGGTCAAGGAGGGCAGCCACACCCTCGACATCTGCACCGCCTTCGTCGGCCGTGACGAAGTCAGCGACATGACCAACGTGGTCACCCGCATGCGCGGGTCGGTCAACGCCCCGCTGGTCATCGACTCGACCGAACTGAAGGTGCTCGACGCCGCGTTGAAGCTGTACGGCGGCAAGGCCATCCTCAACTCGATCAACTTCGAGGACGGCGAGGAACCCGCCGCCGCCCGTCTCAAGCTGGCCCGCAAGTACGGTGCCGCCGTGGTCGCCCTGACCATCGACGAAAAGGGCATGGCCAAGACCGCCGCCGAAAAGCTCGACATCGCCAAGCGGCTGTACGACTTCGCGGTCAACCAGCACGGCCTGCCGCCGGGCGACCTGCTGTTCGACCCGCTGACCTTCACCATCTGCACCGGCAACGACGACGACCGCCGCCTGGGCGTGGAGACGCTGGACGGCATCGAACTGCTGGCCCGCGAACTGCCGGAATGCCAGATCATCCTGGGGCTGTCGAACATCTCGTTCGGGCTGAAGGCCGCGGCGCGCCACGTCCTGAACTCGGTGTTCCTGGACCATGCCGTCAAGCGCGGCATGACCGGCGCCATCGTGCACATCTCCAAGATCGTGCCCCTGCACAAGATCCCGGCCGAGGAAGTCCAGGCCGCCGAAGACCTCATCTTCGACCGCCGCCGCGAGGGCTATGACCCGCTGCACGCCTTCATCGACCTGTTCAAGGACCGCTCCGCCGGCGAAGCCGTCAAGCAGGAGCGCCCCGAGGCGGTCGAGGAACGCCTCAAGCTGCGCATCATCGACGGCGACCGCCAGGGCCTGGAGGACGACCTCGCCGAGGCGATGCAGACCTATCCGCCGCTGGAGATCATCAACACCCACCTGCTCGACGGCATGAAGGTGGTCGGCGAACTGTTCGGGTCGGGCCAGATGCAGCTTCCGTTCGTGCTGCAGTCGGCCGAAACCATGAAGGCGGCCGTCGCCTTCCTCGAACCGCACATGGAAAAGATCGAGGGCCAGGAGAAGGGCATCCTGGTGCTGGCCACGGTCAAGGGCGACGTCCACGACATCGGCAAGAACCTGGTGGACATCATCCTGTCCAACAACGGCTACAAGGTCATCAACCTGGGCATCAAGCAGCCGGTCCAGGCGATCATCGACGCCGCCAAGGAACACAAGGCCGACGCCATCGGCATGTCCGGCCTGCTGGTGAAATCCACCGTCATCATGCGCGAAAACCTCGAGGAAATGAGCCGCCAGGGCATCACCGTGCCGGTCATGCTGGGCGGCGCCGCGCTGACCCGCCGCTTCGTCGAGGAAGACTGCATGGCGGCCTACACCGGCAACGACAACGCCGCCGGCGTGGCCTATGCCCGCGACGCCTTCGACGGCCTGAGCCTGATGCGCCACGTGGCCGAAAAGACCTTTGCCGACCACATCGCGGTGACCCAGACCAAGCGCGCCGCCCGTCCCTCGGCCCAGGCCAAGGAGGCCGCGCCCGAGGTCCACGGAATCACCGAACGCCCGGTGGACTGGGAGGAAATCACCCTGCGCCGCCAGGAACTGGCCGCCGAGGCGCCCCTGCCGACGCCGCCGTTCTGGGGCCCCAAGCTGGTCGAGAACATCAACCCGCGCGCCCTGGTGCCGTACCTCAACGAGGTGATGCTGTTCCAGTTCCAGTACGGCTTCAAGAAGGCCGGGCGGTCGCGCGAGGAATGGAAGGCCTGGGTCCAGGCCGAACTGCGCCCCATCCTGAACCGCATGCTCGATCTGGTGGAGAAGGAAGCCATCCTCCAGCCCAAGGCCGCCTACGGATATTGGAAGGCGGCCAGCGAAGGCGACAGCGTGGTCCTCTACAACGAGGACGGCGTGACCGAGGCGGCGCGCTTCACCTTCCCGCGCCAGCCCCACAAGGGCGGCCTGTGCCTGGCCGACTTCGTGCGCGACCGCTCGCTGCTGAACTGGGAGGCCGGCGAGCGCGACGTGGTCGCCCTGCAGGTGGTCACCATGGGCGAACGGCCGTCCGACGTGGCCCGCGAGTGGTTCGCCGAAAACCGCTACCAGGATTATCTGTACCTGCACGGCCTGTCGGTCGAAATGGCCGAGGCCCTGGCCGAGTACGTCCACAAGCGCATCCGCGCCGAACTGGGCTTCGCGGCCGAGGACGCCCGCGACATGGACACCCTGCTCAAGCAGAACTACCGGGGCTCACGCTACAGCTTCGGCTATCCGGCCTGCCCCAACCTGGCCGACCAGTCCATCCTGCTCGACCTTCTGGACGCCGAACGCCTGGGCCTGCGCATGAGCGACGAGGACCAGTTGCACCCCGAACAGTCCACCTCGGCCATCGTCCTGCACCACCCGCAGGCGAAGTACTTCAAGGTGTAGGAAGTTTATTAACCACAGAGGACACAGAGATCACAGAGAAGGACGGGAGGGAAAATCTTTCCCCCTCTTCACTTCTCCTCTGTGTCCTCTGCGTCCTCTGTGGTCAAACCCTTTCTTCTTTAATGCCGCACGGCCCGTGCCGCATCCTCGGCGGCTTCGCGGAGCATGACGTGGCCGGCCGTGCCGAACAGGGCGGCGGCGTGGGCGAAGTGGCGGCGGGCGTTGGTTGGGTCGGTGGCCTGTTCGGCGGCGCCGAGGTCCATCAGCGCATCGGCCTCGCCTTCCAGGTCGCCGGCCTCGGCATACAGGACGGCGGCGCGGCGCAAGGCTTCGCAGGCCCCGGCAACGTCGCCCAGGCCGTTCAGCAAGGTGCCCATTTCGGCCTGAACCCCGGCCTGGTCGAGCACGTCGCCGACCTGCTCATACAGGCTGACGGCCTCTTCCAGCGCCTCGTGGGCCTGGTCGGCGCGGTGGTTGGCGGCGTGCAGAACCGCCAGGGCGCGCAGGGCCCCCGCCTCGCCCAATCCGTCGCCGACGTCGTGGAACAGCCGGCGGGCGCGGACCAGGGCATCCAGGCCGAGGTCGTCCCGGCCGAGTGCGCGGTCGGCTTCGGCCAGCCCCATCAGGGCCTCGGCCTCGCCTTCGATGTCGCCAGCGCCCCGGTAGTGGGCCAGCGCGGCGCCATAGTGGGTGCGGCTTTCCTCATACTGGCGGGCCGTCGCGGCGATCTTGCCCAGGCCCAGCAGGACGGCGCCCTGGTGGCGCGAATCGCCGCCGCGCACCAGCAGGGTGCGGGCCTCGACGAAATGGGTGCGGGCGGCGTCGATGTTGCCGCCGGCCAGTTCCATCTCGCCGAGCAGCAGGACGGCCTGGGCCTCGCCGGTCGGGTCACGGTCCTTGTGAAATTTCATCCGCGCGCGCAGGCATGCCTGACGGGCTTGCGGAATTCGACCCTCCATCCACAGGACATCGGCCTGGGTGAGGATTTCTGGGGCGCTGCGGGCGATCATGGCGACCTCCGTCTGCCTGGGGAACATGCAGGAAGTGTAGGCCTCGGGAGTGCGGCGGGGGCATGCGATCCACGCATTCCAGGTCCGCGCACATAACACGGCGGCACTGACAAAAAAGAGTCTTCTTACGCCATACGGCTTGGGTCGTACCCCTCGGCGGAGTATAACGATGGGGGGCAGCCTTTCTGCCCCCCAATCACAAGACACAGGGTCAGAACAATGGGTGCTGCGGCGAACGCGGGCGACGACGGCGTGAGTTTCGATCAGGCCAAGGGGACCGCCCTCAAGGCCTTGAAGTTGATGAGCGACGCGGGGATCCCCCCGACGCCCCCCAACTTCACGACATGGTACACCTACGCCACCGGCCGCATCCCGGCACTGAATTCGGAAATCGACCGCATGCGCCTGGCCGGACGGCCGATGGCCGGCGCCCCGATGGCCGAGCTCCACGACCGCTTCCTGAGCGGCGGGCAGGAGCGCGCCGACCTCGCCTCGGTGTCCGAGCGCATCGAGGAAGCCATGCGCAACCTGGTCGACAACCTCGGCCATGCCGAGGCCGGCGCCCAGGCTTACGGCGAAACCCTGAACACCCTGAGCGGCGAACTGACCGCCCAGGCGGGCGGCGGCGATGGGGCGGTGGACGGCCTGCAACGGCTGATCGCCGGCGTGGTCCTGGAAACCAACCGCATGCTGACCGTCAACCGCCAGCTTGAGGACCGCCTCAACCGCTCGGCCCAGGAAATCGAGACGCTGCGCAAGGACCTCCATGTGGTCAAGGAGGAGGCCGCCACCGACGCCCTGACCGGCATCGCCAACCGCAAGGCCTTCGAGGCCGCGCTGCAAAAGAACATGCAGGACACCCAGATGTCCGGCGGGTTCCTCAGCCTGCTCATCCTCGACATCGATTTCTTCAAGAAGTTCAACGACACCCACGGCCACCAGACCGGCGACCAGGTGCTGAAGCTGGTCGCCCGCATGATGACCGACATCATCGGAAGCGTCGGCCTGCCGTGCCGCATCGGGGGCGAGGAGTTCGCCGTCCTGCTGCCCGCCACGGGCCTGCCGCAGGCCCGCGCCCTGGCCGACACCCTGCGGACGAAGGTCGGCTCCAAGGTGCTGAAGAACCGCAAGACCGGGGCCGAGCTGGGGGCCATCACGCTGTCCATCGGCGTGGCCGAATGGGCCATCGGCGAGCCGGCGACCAACATGATCGAGCGCGCCGACGAGGCCCTGTACCTCGCCAAGCGGTCGGGCCGCAATCAGGTCCGCACGCAAAACGAACTGGACCGCGAGCAGGCTGGCTAGGTATGGGGAAGGCGGCTATAGTTGTTGAAATACAAGACCATCCGCGCGCTTCCCCCACCTCCACCCCCTGCAGCGAGCCGGCCCCTTGGACGTCAAGCCGCCACAGATCCTGTTTCGCATTCGCAATCTGGTCAGCAATGACCAGTTCGTGCTGGGCGTTCTGGCGGTCGGGGTCGGTCTGGTGGTCGGCGGCGGCGTAGTCGGCTTCCGCCTGCTGATCGACGCCTTCCACCTGCTGTTCTACGGCGGGGTCGAAGCCGATCTGGCCTCCACCGCAGCATCCCTGCCGTGGTGGCATGTGGCCCTCGCCCCGATCATCGGCGGCCTGCTGGTCGGCCTGTGGTACCGGTACTTCATGCCGGGCGGCAAGCCCCAGGGCATCGCCAACATCATCGAAGCCACCGCCACCCGAGGGTCGCGCCTGGACATCCGCGCCGGCTTCGCCGCCCTGTTCGGCAGCGCCCTGTCCATCGGGGCCGGCGCCCCGGTCGGCCGCGAGGGGCCGGCCGTCCACTTCGGCGCCACCCTGGCCGCCTGGCTGGCCGAGAAACTGCACTTCGGGCGCTCGCTGTCGCGCACCCTGCTGGGCTGCGGCGCGGCGGCGGCCGTGGCGGCCTCGTTCAACGCCCCCATCGCCGGCGCCCTGTTCGCCCACGAGGTGGTGGTCGGCCACTACGCCATGAGCGCCTTCGCGCCGGTGGTGGTGGCCAGCGTTACCGCCACGGTCATCTCGCGCGCCGTGTTCGGGGACTTCCCGGCCTTCACGGTGCCGGAAATGGCGTTGCAGAGCGTGCTGGAGTTTCCGGCCTTCGCCGGCCTTGGCATCGTCGCCGCCCTGGCCGCCCTGGTCTTCATGCGCGCCGTGTTCGCCGGCGAGGATCTGGCGGCCCGCTCGCGCATCCCGCAGACCTTCCGGCCGATGGCGGCCGGGGTGGTGATCGGCCTGCTGGCCATCCCGTTTCCGCTCATCCTGGGCGTCGGGTACGAGGCCACCGACCATGCCCTGAACGCCACCCTGCCCGCCCTGATGCTGGCCGGGCTGGTCATTGCCAAGACGCTGGGCACCGGCATCGCGCTCGGCTTCGGCTTTGGCGGCGGAGTGTTCTCGCCGTCCCTGACCGTCGGCGCGCTGGTCGGGGTGGCCTTCGGCGGCCTCGCGACGGCCGCCTTGCCCGACCTGTCGTCAGGCGCCGGCGCCTATGCCCTGGTCGGCATGGGGGCGGTCGCCGCCTCGGTGCTGGGAGCGCCGATCTCGACCGTGCTGATCGTCTTCGAGATGACCCACGACACCGCCCTGACCGTCGCCGTGATGGTCGCCGTGGTGGTGGCGACCACAATCACCCAGCAGGTCGCCCGCGCGCCGTCGTTCTTCCACTGGCAGCTCGAACGGCGGGGCCTGAACCTCAAGGGCGGGCGCGACGTCGGGCTGTTGCGCCTGATCCGCGTCGCCGACGTGGTCCAGACCGAGGCGCCGACCGTGCCCATGGGCTGCTCGCTGCGCCTGGTGCGCGAGAAGCTGGCCGGGGTGCCGTTCGGCGAACTGTTCGTGGTCGCCAACGACGGCACCCTGTTCGGCACCATCACCCTGGCCGACCTTCAGGAAGCGGGCTTCGATCCCGAGCTTGACCTGCTGGTCAACGCCGCCGACGTGGCGCGGCGCCATCCCCCCGTGCTGGCCCTGGGCGATACCCTGGAGGTCGCCCTCAAGCGCATGATGGCCCTTGGCGAGGAGCACCTCGCCGTGGTCGAGCACGAGGACACCATGAAGCTGGCCGGCTGCGTCCACGAAAGCGAGGTCCTGCTGGAGTACAACCGCCAGCTCCTGCGCGTCCGGGCCGAGGAACGCGGCGAGGGCCGCGACGACGTAACGCCATTTTGACGCCATTCATCGTCGCCGTCTTCGCCCTGACCTACCTGGGCATGGCCGCCGGGCGGGTGCCGGGCCTGAAGGTGGACCGCGTCGGCATCGCCCTGATCGCCGCCGTCGTCCTGGTGGTCGGCGGGGCAATGGCGCCGGCCCAGGCCCTGGCCGCCATCGATTTCCCCACGCTGTTCGTGCTGTTCGGCCTGATGATCCTGTCGGCCCAGTTCGCCGCCGCCGGGTTCTATGACTGGTGTTCGCTGCGGCTGGCCGCAAGCGCGGCATCGCCGGGCCGCCTGCTGGCCCTGACCGTGGCGGTCGGCGGCGGGCTGTCGGCCGTGCTGGCCAACGACGTGGTGGTGTTCGCCATGACACCGCTGCTGTGCGTCGGCCTGGAGCGCCGGGGCCTCGACCCCCGGCCCTATGTGATCGCCCTGGCCGGAGCGGCCAACGCGGGATCGGCGGCAACCCTGATCGGCAACCCCCAGAACATCCTGATCGGGCAGACCGGCGGCCTCGATTTCTGGAGCTTCGCCGCCGTGTGCGGGCCGCCCGCCGTCGTCGCCCTGGCCCTGACCCATGGCGTGGTGGCCTGGACGTGGCGCGGGCGGCTGCACCTCGCGGGTCCGGTCCGCCCGCCCGCCGTGACGGCGCAAGCCCTGGACCGCGCCATGCTGGTCAAGGGGCTGGCGGCCACCGCGCTGCTGCTCGCGCTGTTCTCCAGCCCGTTGCCCCACGCCGCCGGAGCCCTGGTCGTCGCCGCCGTCCTGCTGGTCAGCCGCAGGCTCGCCACCCGCACCGCGCTGGGGCTGGTCGACTGGCCGCTGCTGGTGCTGTTCGCCGCGCTGTTCACGGTAACCGCCGCCCTCGCCGCGACCGGCCTGCCCCGCCAAGCGGTGGAGGGACTGGCCGCGTGGGGACTGGTGCCCGACAGCCTGCCGGCGCTGGCCGTCCTCACCCTGATCGGGTCCAACACCATCGGCAACGTCCCGGCCGACATGCTGCTGCTGTCCGTGCTGCCCGACCTCAACGAGCGCGCGTTGACCGCCCTGGCCCTGCTGTCCACCCTGGCCGGCAACCTGCTGCTGACCGGCAGCCTCGCCAACATCATCGCCGTCGAACGCGCCGCCAGCGTCGGCGTGCGGGTGACCTTCGGGGACCATGCGCGCTGCGGCATCCCGATGACGGTGCTGTCGATGGCCGTGGCGCTGGGGTGGCTGATGATCGTGTAGCTCTGCTGCCGCTTACGCGGCCGGGCTGCCGCCCTGGCCCGCTCGGGGTGAACCCCGAACTCCTTGTTTTTTTGGTTCCTCACGGATCTCCGGGGTCGCGTACTGCAGTTTTGAACCACAGAGATACAGAGGCACAGAGGTTGCGGCGCCATGAAACAACTCGGTGCTCGATCCCGCGCGCAGCGCAGAAACTTGCCTGCGGCAGGCGCGGAACCGGAGGGCGCAGTCAGCGCAGACCTCTCTGTGCCTCTGTGTCTTGTATGTTTCCGCCAGTCTCGGCATGAAGGTGCAGAGGCTTCCGGAGAGTGAGCACGAGGGTGCCTTCTTCCACAGAGTGCGTCACAGA
>JAWLDH010000017.1:0-63160 GCA_041686745.1 Rhodospirillaceae bacterium
GCCGCGCCAAGAGCGGCCAAAATCCCGTCACGGAAGCCAATTTTTGGCCGCCACGATGGGGAAAGGGGCCGCACGAGCAGGTTTTTCAGCAGCCTGTTAGCGGTTAAGGTCAAGTACGCCGACCTCCTTCGGCGGGACCTCAAGCGCCGAAAGGGAGCCGTATCGACGGCGCCGGGAAGGCGTGCGGCAGTGCAGCGCCCTGGGAGCTCTCCGACACCGCAGCCTCTTCGGTCTCCCCCCGCCCTTGGCGCAGCAGTTTGTCCGCCGCCAGCCATGCCTCGCGCACCATGTTTTCCGCCTTGATGCCGCGGCAGACCAGCGATGCCTCCGACCGCTGCCAGTCGCTGTCCCGGTCGCGTGAGGCCGACAGCCAGTTGAAGGAGCCTTCCACCAGCCAGTCGTGGTCGACGGCGAGGGTCTTGGCATGGATGCCGACAACCGCGCGGACGTCGGCGCCGGACGCGGCCATGAGGTCCATGGCCTCGCGCGCGGCGGGCCGGGTGCCACCGTGGCGGTCCAGGTTGAGCTGACTGTCGGTGATGACGCGCACCGTGACCCCGCGCTTGGTCGCGGCCGCGACGAGAGGCGCGAGGCCGTCGGCATCGATGGCGCGCCGGCTCAGGAACGGCGAGACGATGAGCAGGCGCTTTTCCGCCGTCTCGAGGGCCTGACGCAGGATGTCGCGGTGGCCGGCCAGGGTGTCGATCCGATCGGTGGCGCCCAGCCCCCGGCCGATAAGTGACCCCAGGGGCTCGATGTCGGTGATCTCGTTTTCCGGGTCCGCGTACAGCAGACGGGCGAGGACGCTCGACGGCTTGCCCGTCCCATCGGGGCGAAAGTGGCCCATGGCGCCGAACACGAGGAAGCTGTCCTGGGCGCGCGACACGGCGACGTTGAGCATGTTCGGGCCACGGTCGAAGAACAGCCCGCCCTGGTGGTCCTCGCCATAGACCGGGGAGAAGATCACCAGCGGCCGCTGCGCCCCCTGGAGGGCATGAACGGTGCCGACCGTGATGCCGTCGCCGCCCAGCCCTTCGCGCTTCAGGGCGTTCTGCAGCACGCCGATTTGGGCCTTGAACGGCGTCACGATGGCCGCGACGTCGCGCAGGCTTTTGCTCCCGTAGTGGGCGGTCAGGTGGTCGCGGCGCCCCTTCAGCCACTTGGCGATGACGGCGGCCTCGTCGCGGTTCCGCCAGCTTGTGCCGGAACGCTCCGCGCGGCCGGCGACATGGGCATGGCCCAGCGGCGGCAGGGGATGGCCGCTCCCCTCGGGGCGCCGCGGAATGAGGCGCTGGCGGTAGACGAGGTCGTTGCAAAACGCGATGACGCCGGCCCGGCAGCGCCAGTGGTCGGCCAGGAACAGGCCGGCCTCGCCGTCGCTGGCCAGGGCCGTGGTGGCGCGCGCCAACATCATCATGGAGCCGCTGGAGGTGGTCAGGCCGCGCTCCGAAAGGACCTCATGGTCGAGGTGACGCTCGGCGGCATTGCCCACGTCCATGAGCGGGCTGACCGACCACACTGGCTCGATCTGGTCCTTGTCGCCGACGATCACCGCCCGCTTGGCCAGGGCAAGGCCGGCCGCGCCAAGGTCGGCCGTCACCTGGCCCGCCTCCTCGACGATCAGCAGGTCGATGAAGCCGAGCAGGGGCTGGGATTTGTGCACGCTGTCGAAGTAGTCGAACTGCCTCGGCAGCATGTGGCTGGTCGCCACCAGGCAGGGGGTCAGCTTTGCGAAGCGGCGCAGGCCGGCCTCGCGGAAGCGCTTGGCTTGCCCGGTGAAGCCCTTGCTTTGCTTCAGCGCCTTCTCCGCATCCAGCACCCAGCGGCCTTCCCAGTAGCGGGCCGCCAGGTGGAACAGCCACGGCCGCACATGCAGGTCGAGCGCGTCTTCAAAGGCCGCCGCATCGGTCAGCCAGACGTCGGGCAGCGGATCGCACACCAGTGACCGCAGGGTTGCCGCCCATTGCTCGCGCAGCCTCGTCCATTGCGTGACCCGCGCGTGGACCGCGGCCAGACGCGCCGCGTCCTCGGCCTCCTCTTGGTCAAGTCTCCGCAGGGCGTCCCGCGCTTGCCCGGCCTGCGGATCCCGCTCCAGAAGGGCGCGCCGACCGTCCAGCCATGCCCGCAGAACGCCCGGGGTCAGGACGGTGCCATAGCCCCACGACGGGTCGGCGAGCTGGGCGTCGATCAGGTAGCGTCGTGCGCGGTCGGACAGCCGGCGCTTCATGGACGGCAGCCAGCCCAGCAGCATCTCGGGCAGGGAGGCGGGTTCGATCGCGCGAAGCGCCTCCTCGGCATGGCGTTCCAGCAGGCGCGTCGCGGCGGTGGATTCGGCCAGCTCGGCCTGCGCCGCCTTCCGCGCCGGTGCCCGATCCCGCTGGCGGACGGCGTGGAGGGCCTGCTCCTCGGCCAGGGCGTCCTCCGGGGGCCGGCCCTCGAAGCTCCGGCGCAGGTCGTCCAGGGCGGCGCGCTGGTCGAGTGCCGTGTGCAGGGCCGTCACGTTGCGCTTGAGGTCGGTGTGCAGGCGCGCCACGGCGGCGGAGACATCGTCCAGCGGCGCCCCCGTCCAGGTCGAGGCGGCCTCGAGATAGGCAGCCTTCGCCCGGTCTATGAACTCGGCGGTTTCCATGACCCCAGGCAGGCCGCCCCACTGGTGGGACGTGCCCTCGGCCACCTGGTATCGGTTGCGGGCGCCTTCCGCCTTGCCGAACGACGGGAAGTACAGGCCGTAGGACGTCACCTCCGGCAGCCATCGGGTCAGCAGATGCCGCGAGAGGTCGTCCGTCGCCTCGGGGCCTTCCACCGCCGCAAAGCTGTCGAGGATGTTGGTGATCGCCTGGTTGTTGGTCGAGGTCGCCACGATGACCGGCGGTTCGGCCCCATCGACCGCCGCCTCGACCCACAGCGACCCGATGATGCTTTACAGCAGCGTCGTCTTGCCGGTGCCGGGCGGACCGTTGATGGCGGTGATCTCGCCCGGCCGGGTGTCCAAGGCGCCGCGCAGGGCCTCCCGCTGCCCCGGGTTCAGGGGGTGGCGGGCGTCCATCTGGGCCAAGTGGCGGCGCCCCGCATCCGCCGGCGCCGGCCGGGGCGGCGGGGCATCGGCGGTCAGGCGCTGGAGCAGGGGCGGGGGCGCGATGGGGTCCGGCTTGCGGTTGAGGCCGGTAATCAGGGCGTCGTAGAGGCCCGCGACATTGCGGATCGCATCGATGGGCGGCCTGCCGATGCAGATCTGGCAGCCGTCGTTGGTGTAGTGCGGCGGCCCCATGGCGGAGGGAGCGGCCTGGAACACGGCCTCGAACAGCCTTCCCACATGCGTCCACAGGGCCGACCAGGACTGGCGCCGGTCGCGCGCCCCGTTGACCGCCTCCGCACTGCCCAGGAAGGCGTCCTGGGCGGTCACGCTGCCGAAGGTGACGGCATCGCCGCCCAGGGGCGCCAGGATGTCCCGGTCGATCAGGGGATCGGCCTGGGTCGGCGTCAGGCGCCCCTCGCCATCCAGCAGGGCCGGCACCCACACGGGAACCCGCCTGCGGTGATCGCGCACGATGCCGCTGCCGTGGTCCAGGCGCGGGGTCAGCACCGCCGGCAGAATGAGCACCGGGCGCGTGGCGGCCTTGAGCTCGTCCCGGGAGAGCGCGGTCTCGGCGTCCTCCCACAATGCGCGCGTCAGGTCCGGCGGCAGGAGGCCCGCCGCCACGGCCTCGGCAGCACAGGGCCGCGCGGTGACCGCCTGCCAGTCCAGGTGCCGCTGGCCGTCCAGAAGGGAGGCGCGCCAGTAGTGGAGGAGGGCAAGAAGCTGCATTTGCGGTCCGATTCGGGCGGTGAGGCTATGTTATGCCTGCCGATGCGGGCCCGATCAAGCCAGAGTTGCCTGGGGCTGTGAATGATTATTCATGGATGTTGAGGTGGGTCCTGTGGTTACACATCACCCCCCGTTCCGTGGCAACCATAAGCCGTGGACACCCCTCGATGGGACGGGGCCGAGGCCGAAAAATCGTCTGACTGGAAATGATTGTCGATTTCGTAGCCCTTTCGTATCTTCGCTGTATTATGCTCCGTACTCTGACGGAAATTATGGCGTGCGTGCAGCCCGAAGAGATGGGTTCCGGCGCATCGAGTAGGCCTTTGGAGGTGGGATGTCATCCCAGTTGTACATCCGGATTTTCCTGGCCGTCTTCCTCGTGACGGCGTCGTCCGTACTGCTGGCCGGGTACCTCAATTACGCAAAGTTCGAGGCTGCGTTTTCCAGTGTGGAGGCGTCCCGCTACGAGTTTGTGACGTCTGACATTGTCACCTCCCTGGAAAGCGAGCTGGATCTTGGGATTGCTGTCAGCCGCATGGATTCAGCGGAACGCGTCCTCCAGCAGGCAATGTCCAGAACGGCCGGCATGTCCGGGATTCTGGTGTTCGACACCGCTGGCGCCATCCCGTTCCGCGTCGGGTCAGTGCCGTTGGAAGACGGCGTTCCTGCCGCTTGGCTGGATGCGGTGCAAGCCTCCGAGAGCGGCAGTTTCGAGGCATCGCTGGAAGACACTACCGTGGTGGGGAGGATCCTGCTCAACAACTTCGGCCAGAGGGTTGGCGGTGTTGCCGTTGCCTACTCGTCGCTGGAGCGGCAAATCGTCATCATCCGCATGGTCATGTCCCTTTTTATCGGGGCGATGCTGATCTCCGTGGCGGTGGTCCTGATCTCCTCATTCGGATTGCGGTGGTTGACCGGCGGCGTGACGGGCCGCGTGCAGGCCATTTCCCAGGCATTGGGGAGATCCACGTCCAGCACAGCCGCCGCGCCGCCCGGTGCGACCTCCGATCAAGACGGGGAGAGCCAGACGCGCGTGGCTTCTGCCGACAGCGAAATGGCGGAAGTCCTGCGGGAACTAGAGGATTTGGAACGCGCCTTGGCTGGCCGCGCGGGGAGGGGCTAGGCCATGCATCAGCGCCAGCAACAGGATTTCTTTACGTCCACCAAGCGTCGCCTGTTCGGCTTCGCCCTGTTGGCTCTGCTGCTCGCACAGGGCGGCATGGCCATCGTGGCCTGGCAGTTGTTCGAGCGCGAGTTGCTGCCCGAGATGGACCGCAAGGCCTGGACAGTTGCGTTGATCGCCCAGGATCGTGTGGCCGAAGCATTGGCGCTGGGCATACCGTTTGAACAACTGGAAGGCGTTCCACAGTTCTTCGACATCATGTTGGCGGAGAGCCCGGATATCGCCTACCTGGCCCTGACCGATGCGCAGGGCGCCTTGGTGTTCAGTAGCTCCGGGGCACCCCGGGCCATCGAGCCGCTGCTGCGCCAGAGCGCCACGATGCTGCTCGATGATGCCGCCGGCCTGGAGCGCGTGGGGCGGCACGTCTTGGTCCGCACCCGCTCCGAAGACCTGAGCGCGGAGAATGCCGACCTCCAGGATGCGTCCTATACGGACATGGCCCTGCCGATCGTCACCCGCGGCGACAACGCCACGATTGGGGCTCTGCACGTCGGTGTGGACGAGGCCTACGTCGGTCGGCAGATCAAGGACATTGCCTTCGATATCGGCATCGTGATGCTGACGTCGCTCCTGTTCGCCTTCGAACTGCTGCTGTTTATCGCGACGTTCGGCTTCCTGGGGCCCATGCGGCTGGTCGAGCGGCAGTTGACGTGTCTGGCCAAGGGCCAATTCGGGCAAATGATTTCGGCCAGTGCGCCGTCGGGCATCCGCGAGGTGATCGATAGCCTCAACAGCCGTGTCCGCAAGGTTCAGGATGCCTTCGGGCGGGTTGGCGCCCGCATCGAGGCGCTGCCGGTTGAGGCTCGGGCGCGGGTGGTGGCCGAGATGGCTCCGGTGCTGGAGCGTCTGCGTCTGCGGTTCGCGCTGGATGGTGACGGCAGGCTTCAGGAACTGCGCGTGACGGATCTGGTCGACGTCCGGCTGCTCACCTTCCTGTTCATGTTCGCGGAGTTCCTGTCGCGCCCGTTCTTCCCCATTTACGTCAAGAGCGTGGTCAGCCCCATTCCCGGAATCTCCGAGGCAATGCTCATGGGCTTGCCGATCACCGCCTTCATGCTGGTCTATGCGGTGGTAACGCCCTTTACCGGCCGTATCATTGGCCGACTTGGCATCCGTCGTGCGTATGCCCTTGGGGCGCTGTTGTCCGGTGCCGGCCTGCTGGGAACAGGCTTCGCCTTTGATCTTTACGATCTGGTGCTTTGGCGCATCCTCGGTGGCACCGGCTACGCCGTGATGTTCATGGCCTGTCAAACCTACGTGGTGGGCAATACGACGCCGGAGAATCGTGCCCAGGGAATCGCCATGTTCGTTGGCGGCCTGATGGCGGCGGAGATCTGCGCCCCGGCCATCGGCGGCATCCTGGCGGACCGTATCGGCTTTACCTGGGTTTTTGTCCTGGGGGCGGCCGTGGCCGTGATTTCCGGCGTGATGGCGCTGCGGCAGATGTCGCAGGACCCGGGGCCGGCGCCGCGCCAGTCCGGCAGCACCAAGGCGCCCTTCCTCGTCGTCTTCATGTCCCTGATGCGCAATTCACGGTTTGCCGCGACGGTAGTCTTTGCCTCGGTTCCGGCGAAACTCGTGCTGACGGGCTTCCTGTTCTACCTCGCCCCCATCTACCTGACGGAATTGGGGGCGAGCCAGTCGGAGATCGGCCGCTACCTGATGACCTACGGCATCGCAAACGTGCTGCTGGGGCCGTTCTTCGCCAGGGCCATCGACAAGGCCGGCCTGCATGTGGGCGCCGTGGCGCTTGGGGGCCTGATTTCGGGCGGGGTTCTGGTTGTCGGGTTGTCCTGGCAGAGCCCCTACATGGTGCTGATCGCCGTGGCCGCGCTGGGCGTGGCCCAGGCAATGAGCATTGCCGCGCAGCTTGCGCTGGTCACGACCGTCGCTGCCGAAGAGGCCAAGATCCATGGCGATGCTGCCGTGCTGGGCGTGTTCCGACTGATCGAGCGGATTGGCAGCGCCGCCGGACCGTTCGTCGTCGCCCTGTTCGTCGGCCAATGGGGCGCGGGGCTGGCGATGGCAGCGACAGGCGCGCTCATCGTGGTGTTGAGCGTCGCCTTCAGCATTGTGTTCCTGGTTACTCGCCGGAGGCCGCCGATGCCGGTTGCCATGGCGCCATTGTCAGACAAGGGAGCGTCGTGATGACTGGATCAATTCGCAGCCTTGCGATTCTTCTGGCGGCATTGGTCGTCGTGGCCGCCCCGGCCCTGGCCCAAGATCGCCCCTACAATGTGTTCATGATCCTGGGCCGCGGCGAGACGGAGGTCGAGCAAGGCTTCCGGGACTATTTCCGCGACAAGGGGATCGACATCAACGTCACCGTGCGCAACATCGAAAACGACGTGCGCAACCTGCCGCCGTTCATAGAAGAAGCCAAGCGCATCAGGCCCGACCTTGTCTATACCTGGGGCACCGGGGCGACTGTCGGTACGGTGGGCACATATGACGATGTCGATCCGGCGCGTCATATCACGGATATTCCGGTGGTGTTCACGCTGGTGACATCGCCGACCGGGTCCAAAGTGGTGCCCAGTTTCGAGTCCTCGGGCCGCAATGTCACGGGGGCCAGCCACGTGGTGCCGCTGGGGAGCCAGATCAACGCGATGCGCGCCTATCGCCAGTTCAAGCGCATTGCCGTCATCTACAACCCGATCGAAAAGAACTCGGTCATGCAGGTGGAGGAACTCCGCCAGTTGGGCGTGGACCAGGGGTTCGAGGTGATCGAACGGCCCGTCCCTCTCGACGCTGCGGGTGCACCGGATGCATCGTCCTTGCCGGGTTTGGTGGATGCTGTGGCGAAGGAGAATCCCTCCTTTCTGTACATGGGCCCGGATACGTTCGTCGCCGGCGTGCACAAGGACATCGTGACCGCCCAGGCCAACCACAACGGCCTTGCCAGCTTTTCGGCCACCGAAGGCCCGCTGCGGGCGGGAGAGGCCCTGTTCGGGTTGGTCACGCGCTACTACAATTTGGGGCGTTTGACGGCCTACAAGGCCGAGCAAATCCTCGTGCACGGAATCGACCCGAAGGAGATACCTGTTCAGACGCTGACCCGCTTCTCCTACATCGTCAACATCCGGGTCGCCAACCAACTGCAGCTCTATCCGCCGATGTCGGTGCTGCGATTCGCCGAAGTGATCGACTGATGGCCTTGCGGGGGGCAAGCGGCAGCCAGTCGGGGATGACCGTTCTGGAGGCGCCGAAGGGCGTCGGTGCGCCTGAGTATTGTTGGGAGACATTCCGGTATTCCGGCATGTTGCCGGCGCCACATCATGCCCCGGATGCGGGTCCCATTGCCGTCGAGGCCCGCCGTCTGGGGCTTGATGACGTGGATGATGTGTATGCGCTGCACCTGCGGGTGCAGGGGGCCATGCGCCGGCCCGGACTGGTGCGGCCGGATACCCGTGACTACTTCGCGGGCCATGTCTCGGGCGGCGAGGGGTTCATTCTGGGGTGTTTTTCAGAGGAACGCCTCATCGGCTATGGCCTGTGCAGCCTGCCACGGGATCCGCAGGAGAACTACGGCGTGCTTCTGGGCCTGCCGGCGGAAGAGCTGCTTCAAGTCGGCCAGCTCGAAGGCGCGGCTGTCGATGAAGCGTACTGGGGCAGGGGTATCCATCGCCTGCTCGCGACGTGGCGCGCCAACTGCCTGGTTGCCGCCGGCTATCGGCATATTTGCGCCACAGTGGCGCCGGGAAATGTCTGGAGCCTGCGCAATCTTTTGAAGACCGGCCTGACGGTACGCCACCTCGGCACCCTTTACGGCGGCCTGTTGCGGTATGTGATGCAGAACGATGTCGAACGGCCGTTGGCCCTGGACCTGACGGCAAGCCGGGTCCTTCCCGTGCAGGATATCGAGGCGCAGGCGACCCTGCTGATGAAGGGGTACGTCGGGTATGCGTGTTCACAGGAGCCCGGCGGCCCGGCCCTGATGCACTTCGCCCGGCCGAGGGGGGCTGCATGAGCCGGGATGCGTTGGCACTGCTGGCTGTTCTGGGGGTGCTGGTCGCGGACCTGACCGCGAGCCCGGCCGCGCAGGCGGCCGACGACCACGACCTGTGCGGCAGCGTGATCGCCCAGGCCGAGCGGTCCCATGGCATTCCGGCGGGGCTGCTGCTGGCCGTTGGTGTTGTGGAAAGTGGCCGGCCAGCCCCCGATGGTGCCTTGCAGCCGTGGCCCTGGACCCTCAACGTGAACGGCAAAGGGCGGTACTTCCAGAGTGCCGCTGCGGCCCATCTTGGTCTGGAGGCCGCCCTGGCGGCAGGTGAAACCAATATCGATGTCGGCTGCATGCAGATCAACATGCGGTCGCACCCGGACGCTTTTCCCAGCACGTGGGTGGCCCTCGACCCCGGCGCCAATGTCGGCTACGCGGCGCGATTCCTGGCCCGTCTGCATGACGAAACCGGGTCGTGGAGCCAAGCGGCATCCTATTATCACTCCCGCACGCCGCGGCTGGCCGAGGCCTACAGCCGACGCGTCTCCGTGGCGTGGGGAAGCGTCGCACGTGATGGCCCGGTGCCGGGGCCGGCGGCGCTGTCGATGTCGCTGTCAGCGGCACGGCCACTGGGTAGCGCGTATCAGGCCTCTCCTTTGCCGACATCGCGCGGATTCGATGCCGCCGCCGTGCTTGATGGACTGAGGGAGACCCGGCGGGTTCAGGCAATCGTCCGCGATGCCGCCCGGCATGCCCGCGCGCCCGGAGCCGCAGGGAAATAGCCTGGCCGTACGGTCGTCCGGCCTTAGGGGCGACCGGTGCTCTCCCAATCGCTGGTCGGTGGCATGGGGTCATCAATGCCGGACTCACCGCCATGAACACGGCCGGACGACACCCGACGCAGGGACGCTGACAGCCACTGGAACAACTTCTGGAATTGCAGGCTGTCGAGCCGGTAGGGGGGGCGCTTGTCCGGCGCCATTCGGCGCAGAAGCGGCATGTCGGCGCCGTCAACGGCAATCACGAAAAAGCTCAGGCGTCCGGCGCTGTCGTCGTCGCGGAGGCGGGCGCTGGCCTGCCGCCACAGCGTGCCGTCGGTGGGCGTGCCATCGGTCAGCAAGAATACCCACGGCCTGTAGTAGGGAATGCCGTGGCGGCGATACAGTTGCTTGCGGCGGTCGATGGCCTCGGCGGCAATGGCCATGGCGGCCCCCATCGGGGTCTGACCCGCCGCGGTCAGGTGCGGCACGGTGACATCCTCAACGCACGCAAACGGTTGGACGACCCGCGGTTCTCCGCCAAAGGCGACGATGGCGATATCCACCCGAAGGGCGGCCAGGGAATCGGCCCTCAGGTCATCGATCAGGCCAGCGATCCCGGCATTGAGCTGATCGATTGGCGGCCCGTCCATGGATCGCGACGTGTCGAGAAGTAGAATGACCGGACAACGTGGCTCTGGATTATCAACAAATTCCGGATGGGTGAGGCGCGCTGGCTCGTTCGTTGTCATGCTTTCCCGTTGATATGGCCACCCAGGCGGTTGTGGCCAAAATCCTTTCTCTTCCAGGTCGTATATATTGTCCCGACAGGCATGACATAGTCCTGGCTCTTTCGCAGCTTATTGTCTCATACTGCATCAGCTTTGGCTCCATGAATGGTTCGCAAACCGCTGAGCGGGTTGGGGGAAGTCCATGGGGAGGGATCGAAGCGTTTGGGGCGGGGTTCATGAAGTTTGGCGCACTGGGTATCGGCTTGTTGGCCGTGACAGTTTTGTTGGGGCTGACGCTTTTTTTTGGTCTCGGCTATTACACCGCGGTTGTCGTCGCCGGTGTTGACCCGACGGTGGCCATCCAGGCGGCCGCCACCTTCGGGCGTGCGTCGCCGGATGTGCGGGACGGCTTCAACGCGGCGCGGTTTGCCGCGCGGCGCACCGTGCAGACGCCCGCCTACGCCGCCCAACGCATTGCCAACGAGGGCGCGGCCAGCGCCACAAGCGGCCTGCCCGATTTCCTCCGCACCAATCCTCAAGTGATGGGCCTCCTGGAATCCGGAGACAGTGCAACCACGCGCACCGTGGCCAGCTATGACAAGGCGCTCAGCCGATTTGAGCGCCAGGCGATGGCCGACGCCGGCGACGCGGTGTTTGCGCCGGGTGGAGCCGCCGGGGCGGACGGCCAGAGCGACCCCGCCCCGGATGCCGCCGAGGAGGGAGACGCGGGCGAGGGCGCCGAACCTGTTGAAATCGCGCGCCGCCGCCTGGGTCTCGACGGGACGGCGCCCGGCGTCACCTATGCGATCGAACTGGGCAGCTTCCTGTCGGTGGAAAGGGCGGAAACCTTTGCCGCCGCACTGATCGAAGCTGGACACGCCGTGGCCATTGCCGAGCGGGTGGATGGCGCGGGCCGAACCTGGCTTCACGTGCGCCTTGGCCCGTATCCGACCTATTCCGCCGCGGCCCGCGTGCGCCAACGGCTGGACAGCCAGGGCCTTGCCGGATCGGTGGTCGAGGAGATCGTCGAGGCCAAGAACGGTCACCGACGCCCGGCGCAGGGGAGCGAGGTGCTTTATGGTTAAGAAAGGTTTTTCCTCCATGGTGCTGGGGGCGGCGGTGGCGGTCGCGCTTGGCGCCTGTAGCGGCGCTCCCGACGTCGAGGTTCGCTCGGTCGAGCTGCGGGTCGCGGAGAAGGCCAATCGGGATGCGCCGATTCCCGTGGATCTGGTGCTGATCGGCCATCCGGACCTGGTCGATCAGATTACGGGACTGACCGCGAACGAGTGGTTTGGCAAGCGTGCCCAGTTCCGCCGCGATTACCCGGCCGAACTCAAGATCTACAGTTGGGAACTGGTGCCGGGACAGACGGTGCCGCGGCAATCCGTCAGCCGCCCGGACACCCTGTGGGCGGCGATCGTTTTTGCCAACTACAGTCAACCTGGTCCGCATCGGCTGCGGGTGGACATGCACCGCGATCCGACGCTGCGGCTGGGAGAAGAGGACGTGACAATTGCCGAACAGTAACTCGACAGGCAACCGTCCCGCCGGGGCGACAACCACAGGGGGCGCCCGGTGAAGACAGTGCGCGACATTCCGGAGCCGGTTCAGTGGCATGAAGGCATGCTGCTGGCACCGCAGCACTTCCAGCAGCAGGACCTGCACCACCAGCAGTTCGGCCTGTACCACATCATGGCCGCGGCGCCCTTCCACTGGGGGGTAATGCGGCAGAACATCGATGCGGCGGCGCTGGTGTCGGGCATTTTCCGGGTTCTCGACCTGGAGGCGGTGATGCCCGATGGTCTGGTCGTCGGTTACCCGGCCGATGACACCGACGAGCCGCTTGAAATCAACGTCACCGAGCACGTCGACACCATCGGTGAATCGCCGATCACCATTTTCCTGACGGTTCCCGCCGCCAAGTTCGGCGGCCGCGAGCAGCCGGGCGACTTGCGGCGGTTCCGGGTTGTCGAGGGCGCGGAGGTCTCCGATCCGGCCACGGGGGGCGATGACATGCGCATTCCCCGCCTGCGCCCCCGGTTGGGACTCGCGATCACGACGACGGCCGGGCAGCGGCCGCCGCAGAAGTTCGTATCGTTCCCGCTGGCGCGCGTGGTCTACCGCAACGAAGCGTTCATTCTTGACGAGTTCGTGCCGCCCAGCCTGCGGGTCAGCACGCGGTCGCCCCTCGGCCTGATGGTTGGCGACCTGTGCCGGCGTATCCGCGAAAAGGCGCTTTACCTGATGGAGCGTACCGGCGGCGTGTCCGCAGCGGGCAATCACCCGATGGTGCAGGAAGGCATCGCCGAAATCCGCAGCCTCGTCACGGGGTTGCCGCCGGTCGAAGCGCTGCTGGCGACGGGGTCGGCCCATCCGTTCGCACTTTACATGGCGCTCAGCAACATGGTCGGGCACATGGCGGCATTTTCCGCTGGCGGCGCCCCGCCGGTGCTGACGCCCTACGACCACGACGATCTGCTGATCGCCTTTTCCGAGGCCCACGACTACATGTCGCGCACCCTTGATCGGGTGAAGGAGACCTTCGTCGGGATTTCGTTCCAGTTCGACAATGGCAAGTTCACGCTGAAACTGCCGCCGGCGGGGACGGCGCGCAGCCGTCTGGTGCTGGGTATACGGGCGCCTGCCGCCATGAGCACGTCGGACGTGGCCGAATGGCTGGACCGCTGCCTCATCGCCTCGGCCCGACGTACCGAAATGCTGTGGGAGATGCGCGTCGTCGGCGCGCCCCGTCGGCCGGTCGAGCCGTCGGACGGCGTCGACATCACGCCGGGCCGGGGAACGGTGCTGTTCGTGGTGGAAAATGACCCGCAGTTCATCGTCCCGGCCGACGTCCTTGAGATCTGGAATCCGGATAATCGCGGGGCACGTTATCGGCCGTCGGAGATTGTGCTCTACGTGCAGGCCGACCGGGAAGCGACTGAAGACTGATCACCCGGACTGATATGCAGGCCTAGCGGGGGACGCGGTGGCCGAACGTCTGGGGCAACAGAGGGGAACGACGGTGGAGCATGAGCGCGCGAGGGGGGAAAGGGTCGACCTGACCCGCTATGCCACCGACTTCTATCAGGAAGTCGCCCGCATCCGTCGGACCATCAAGCAGGCATCGGCGCGCTCGATGGCTGGCGACCAGGGTTCCGACACGCCACTGGCCGACCCGGAGGCTTTGATCCAGCGCCTGCAAGCGGTGCTGGAGCGGCAGTCGATCGAGGTCGCCCGGACGGGAATCGACTTTCTGATCGCCGACTACCGAGAGGTCCAGTATGTGCTGGCCGCTCTGGCCGATGACATCTTCCTGCACGACGTGTCGTGGGAGGGGCGCGACGCCTGGAACGAGAATATCCTGGAATACCGGCTGTTCCGCTCGCGCTTCGCCGGTACGCGTGTCTTTGACACCATCGGATCGATTATCCGCAGCGGCGATGGCCGCCGTGCCGCCGTGGCTGAAGTCTACCTGATGGCGCTGCACCTGGGTTTTCGCGGACGGTATCGGGAAAACCCCGACGAGACGCCGCGGCGCGAATACATGCGGCAACTCTTCATTTTCATCAACGGCCGCCCCCCCGAGCTGGAAGAACCCGATCGCCTGCTGGCGCCCGAGGCCTATGCCCATACGGCGGCGGAGCGTTCGGACCGAAAGCTTGGCCTGTCGTTGGACTGGCCGTGGGTGGGGCTGGGGCTGATCACGGCGGCTGTGGCCGCTTCGGCGGTGGTTTGGCTGGCGGTGACGGCCAGCCTGGACTCGGCGGTGGTCGCGGCGTTTGACGCTGCGCGAGGCATGGGACGGTAATGATGGCTGACCAGCAGATGGCCCAGCAGACGGAAGACCAGGTCCCGGCCGTGGATGCGCCCGCCGACACGGCTGCGACGACTGCCGCCGATGCTGTCGGGCCGGGTGCCGCGCCGGGTGCCGGTGCGGCCGATGCCGGGTTGATGGGCTTCGACGGGCTGATTACCTGGGTCTTCATAGGCCTGGGGGTCCTGGTGCTGATCCTCGTGATCGTTCTGGCGGTCTGGCTGTGGCGGTCGCGCGCCGCGCGCAAGGCAGCCGAGAGCGACGACGGTCCCGCCGAACCCGCTGACGAGGACAGCCGCTCCGAGATCTTCCTGTCGCCGAGCGCCATGCGCCGGTCGTTCCGCCAGGGGCTGGCGATCTACCGGGAATACGTGGCGGGCTCGCGGAACCTTTATCTGGTGCCGTGGTTCATCACCGTCGGCGAGGTCGGGGCGGGCAAGTCCACCCTGCTCGGCAGCCTGGACAGCAACCGTGCACCGGCCGAAACCCTCGACGAGCAGACCGGGCGTGCTGCCGGTTGCACCTGGTGGTACTACGATGACGCCGTGGTCCTCGACATCGGCGGCGAGTCCATTTTGCGGGCCGACGGCACGAGCGTCCCGGATCTCGCCTGGCAGCGCATCCTTGGGCTCCTCCAGAAGTACCGGGGCCGTCGGCCGGCGGACGGGATCATCCTGACCATTCCCGCCACCGACCTGTGGGGGCCGAACCGCCTGGGGCCGGCCGAGGTTTCGGTCAAGGCGCGCGCCGTGTATGCCAAGCTGTGGCAGGCGCAGAAGGTTCTCGGCCTTTGCCTGCCGGTCTACGTGGTGATCACCAAGTGCGATACCGTGCCTGGCTTCTCGGCCTTTGCGCGCGCCCTCCCGGGGCCGCGCCAGGGCGACATGCTGGGCTGGTCGTCGTCGCAGGCGACGGACGCGGCATTCCGGCCCGAGCGTGTCGATGAGGCGATGGCCGCCATCGACGCCGCGTTGTTTGAGATCAGCCAGGAACTGTTCACCGAAGGCCGCGTTGCGCAGGACGCCGAAGAGGTCTTCCTGTTGCCCCGGCGCCTGCGCCAGATGCAGGAACCCCTGCGCCAGTACCTGGCCACCGTCTTCCGCCGCACCGCCTATCACGAAAGCCTGTTTCTGCGCGGCATCTATCTGGTTGGCGACCCGCAGGCCGTGCATGTGGCCGCCACGGACGGAGACGCGGCCCTTGATGCCGCCGAGCCGGTGGCCGAGGACTGGTCTTACGGCACCGCTCGCCGTTTGGCGTTCGTGCGGGATCTGTTCGACCGCAAGATTTTCCGCGAGGTTGGTCTGGTCCGGCCGACGCCGCGCTGGTCGACGGTGCACAGCCGCCGCAGGCTTCTCGTCAACGCTGCGCTCGCCCTGGTCGCCCTGATCGCCGTGGGATGGGTGTGGCTGGGCGGCACCATTGTCGCCGGTACCGTCGGCAGTCTGCAGCCGACCATCGCCGCCCTGCCGGACCGGCTGAACCAGGCCCGGCGTGACAAGCTTGGGGAGCCGGATGGCGCCGTGACGGCGCGCACCATTGAGGATTTGGCCCGCGAGTACACGCGCATCGCCGATACGTGGGATACCGCCTTTTATCCCGCCAACTGGTTCAGCAGCCTGCACGAGCGGACGACCACGGCGCTGTCCCTGGGCTACTACAAGGTGTTGCTGAGCGGGGTGCGTACCGGGCTGCACCACAAGGGGCGCCAGATCACCGAGGGCTTGATCGGTGACGGCGATCCGCACGTCCGTCCAGCCGCCCTTGGGCGCCTGTCTCATACGGTGGACAGCCTCGCCGACTTCGAGGGTGCGGTGGCCCTGTTCAATGGCATCAATGGGTCCAACCGCCTGGCCGGCGTGGATATCCTGACGGAGTATGCGGTCGATGCGGCCCTGCCGCCGGCTTTCCTGGACCGCGCCGCGACCTATGGGTTTACGGTGCCGCCAGACAACGCGGCCCTGCGGGGCGTCGGCCTGCAGGAGGAACTGCGGCCGTTCAGTCCCGACGTCTACGCCGCAGCCGCCCGTCTGCGTGTGCTCGATCTGGCCAAGGACTATTTCCGCAGCCTTGCCGGCGACGAGGAACTGGCCGCCCGCCTGAACCTGATCGTCGCCGACATCGGCCGCCTTACCGGCGAAATCCGGCGTTCCGAAGACCCGCGCAGCATCCTGGAACGGCTGCACGCCAACCTCGATTTCGTGGCTGGCCACCTGGGTTCGGCCGAGGCTACCTGGGTCGGCCTCACCGAACTGTCGTTCAGCCCGGAAATGGAAAACGTGCTGGAGCGCATCGCCGCGTCCCAGTTGCTCGGGCCCCAGGTGCGCGATGAGCTGGTCGGCCAGGCGCGCGCCGCATTTGCCGCCATGAGCAGCGGGGGTGGCTTGCCCGATGTGGACACCGCCATCGGGCGCCTGCTTGATCGCGATGCGTCCGGGCGCGGCGCCCGTCTGTCGGCCAGCGCCGAGGACCTGCGGAAGGCTCTGCGCGAGTGGCGGGCCATGTCCTTCATGGCCGCCGGGGAAGCCTACCAGCCGACCATGTCCCTGGCGCTCGGTCAGCCCGCGGTGTGGGACCTGGATACCCTGGACGGCGGCATGGCGCTGACCGAGGATTACCTGCTGTTCGAGGTTGATGCCGCCAAGGCGTTTCCCGAGCCGTTGCGGCCGGTGGTGCGGTCGGTGTCCCGGCAGAGTGTCGCCGGCGGAATGCTGGTTGCCGTAGCCAATGCGCAGGTGCCCTACGCGCCGGGAAACTCGGTGATCCGGCAGCGTGCGGAACATGATCTGCGGGTGCAGGTTCGGTCTTTCGACGCCGCTGCGCCGACCCTGGTTCAAATGCTCCAGACCCTCGACCAGATCGCCGTGCCCCTGCACCGCGACCAATTGTTCAACTTTGTCGGCCAGTACGCCGGCGGTCTGTTGACGCGGGTCGATGCCCTGCTGTCCGACGACAATCTCTACACCCCGAAGCAGGGCGGCTTCGCCTGGTGGCAGGGCGGCTCCCTGATGCCGCACGAAGCCTTTGGCCTGGCCGAGCCGCCGGCGGTTCCGGTGTATCTTGCCGACATGCGGCGGCGCGTCAGCATCCTGGCCCATGACCTGGCCGAACCGGTGGTGGAGCTTCTCTATCAGCCGGTGATGGCGGGGGGCGGAAGCTATGTGCCGGCGCTCGACAAGTGGGCCGAGATCCTGGTCCAACTGGACCGCTACGAGAATGCGCGGCCGTCCAGTGCGCTGGGTGCTCTGGAGCAGTTTATTGCCGAGACCATGCCGACCATAGACCTCGCCTCCTGCACCGAGGTCCTGAAGACCCAGCCCTTGCACACCAGCGGCGGCTTCTTCCGGGCGCGGTTGTCGGGGCTGGCGCGGATGATCGAAAAGCGGTGCGACGATCTGCTCTACGAGCGTGTGGTCTCCAACTACAAGGTGATCGGTTCGGCGTTCAACGACATGCTGGCTGGCCGCTATCCGTTCACCGATACCGCAAGCGGCGATGCCGGGGCGATCAACGGGCCGCAGGCCGGCGTCGAGTCCGTGCGTGCCTTCTACCGGGTGTTCGACGGCAGGGCGGCGGAAATCATGCCCTTCTTCGCAGCCGGTGGCCGGTATGGCGCGGTCGGGGAGAAGGCCTACTGGTTCCTGGCCGACATGCAGCGGGCGCGCGATTTCTTTGCTCCGCTGCTGGGAGCCGAGGCCTTGGCCGGACGGTCGGCCTACGCCGTCCAGCCGGAGTTCCGCACGAACCGCCGCGCTGAGTCCGGCGGCAACGAGATCATCGAGTGGACCCTGATGTCCGGGGACCAGTCCGTGAACAACTTCGGCGCCGCCGAGCCGGTGCCGTGGCGTGTGGGTGAGCCCCTTGAACTGCGCCTGCGGTGGGCCAAGGACGGCGGCACGGTCCCGGTCGGCACCACGTCGTCCCATGGCGCGGCCCGCCCGGACGCCGGCACCGTGACGTTCCGGTACAGCAATCCGTGGGCGCTGGTGTCGATGATCCAGTCCCACGGCGTGCAGCTCGACCGCCTGCGTCAGGAAATGGCCCGCCTGCCGCACATGCTGGCCCTGGAGGCGGAGACCCGGCCGGTCGGTGCGGCCGAGGGAACCCTGCCGACGGACCGTGCGCGTGTGTTCGTCTCGCTGGCCGTCAGCGGCGTGACGGAGGTCGAAGGCAAGCCGGCGCAGATCGAGCGCCTGGTGCTGCCGCGCTTCCCGGACCGCGCGCCGGCCCTGTTCCCCAGCGAGGAACTGCCGCGGATGAGCATGGTCTCGCCGGCCGCCACGCCCGTGCCGCCTCCGGCTCCGGTCGACCCGGCGGCGCCCACGACCCTGATGGTGCGCCCGCCCGAAGCGCCACCCCAGGCGACGCCCGAGCGGGCGGTACCGGCGCCGCTTGCCGAAGGCCCCTCGACCTGGATGCGGCCGCGCCAGGAGCCAAACGGGGCCGCGCCGGCCGACGGGAGCGCCACGGTGCCCGTGGTCCCCGAGCCCGACACCGGGGTCCCCAGCCACGACCGCGGCCCACTACTGCTGACCCCCGACGTTTCGGCCGGTCGCGAATAACCGGCGACAGCAAGGAAAAGGCCACCACAATGACCGACGTACCCGCCCTGTCGCTCGATGACCTGCTTGCCCCCCTTGAGGGCGACAACCCATGCGGCGAAGATTTGCGTTACGAGGGGCTCTACGATTCCATCCGCGATCTGCGGGTGGAGGATGATGCCGACTCACCGCGTGGGGTCTGGGAGACCGACGTCCGCCAGGCCGACTGGGCGGCCATCCGGCGCCTCGCCGAGACGGCGCTCGGCGAGCGGACCAAGGATCTGCAGGTCGCCGCCTGGCTGACCGAGGCCATGGGGCACCTTCGCGGGCTCGTCGGTCTGGCCGAGGGGCTGGAGTTGATGGCACGGCTGAGCGCCCTCTACTGGCCGGACCTCTATCCGCTTCTGGACGCCGACGACGAGGAAATGGACGGCCGCCTGGCGCCCATCGAATGGCTGGCCAAGACCCTGCGGATCGCCCTGACCACCTTGCCGCTGACCGAACCGTCGGGCCCCGACGGCGCACGCTTTACGTGGCAGAACTGGCTGCAGGCCCAACGCCTGGAGGCGGTGGCGGCAACCGACATCAAAAAGTTCGAAGCGGCGGTCAAGAAGGGCGAAGTGCCCCTCAGCCGCATCACCTCGGCCATCACGGCCACGCCGGTCGACAATTACAAGCAGTGGCGGGCGGGATTGTTGCAGGTGCGGGGGGCGCTGGAATCCCTCAAGGGCGTGCTGGACGATGAGGCCGGGGGATACGCGCCATCGTTCCGGGACACGATTGATCTCCTGCGGGAAATGACCGCGATGGTCGAACGCGTGCTCGCCGACCGGGGCATGGGCGGTGATCACGCCGCCAACGCATCCGGTGGAGGCGGCCGTGCGGAAGCTGGAGAGGGCGACGAGCAGGATCCGACGGGCGTCGAAACCGGAAGCGGCGGTGCCAACAGCCCGCTGCTTGGCCGGCCCATCGCGTCGCGCCAGGAGGCATATGATCTTCTGACCCTGGTGGCGAACTACCTCGGCGCCATTGAGCCGCACAGCCCGACCCCGTACTTGGTCAAGCGGGCGGTGCGCTGGGGCAACATGCCTCTGAACGAGCTTCTGGCTGAACTGATGGAGGATTCCAGCGGCGGCACGAGTCAGGTCTTCAAGTTGCTGCGCATGCGGTCCCCTTGAGATGCGGCGCAGTGGAGTCGTCGCGCCCGATTCGAATGGTGTACGAACTGGGTGAAGCGTGGGGATGTATCGAAAAGTATTGCTGCGTGGACATGTCGCGGGCAAATGGAGACACGCCAGTAACGAATTCGTGACGCTTGTATCTTTGGATATGTTGTTTACCGGCCTGTATGGCAGGCGGGCGGGAATGGCGTGTCCATTGTTGCATTTTGTATGTCGGAAGCGAATTTTTTTATACGTTTGCAGCTTTTTCGGCTTTTTATCGGCGTTCCACCGGCTTATGCTGGGTTTATTACTGTTTCAAAGGTGGCGCACGCTTCTGGCGGCGTAACCGTCAACCGACTTCCAGTCAGGCCCAGCTCGGGCCGCACCAACGGGGGTTTCCATGAGCGAGAGTACTCAAAAAAAACTGGATCGGGTCCGGCCGCCGCGCGTCCAGATCACCTATGACGTCGAAATCGGCGATGCCATTGAAGTCAAGGAGCTGCCGTTCGTGGTCGGCGTCCTGGCCGATCTGTCGGCCAAGCGCAGCGAGCCGCTTCCCAAGGTCAAGGATCGCAAGTTTGTCGAGATCGACCGCGACAACTTCAATGACGTGCTGACCGGCCTGGCGCCGCGCATCGCCTATCAGGTGCCCAACCGCCTGAAGGACGACGACAGCAAGATGAATGTCGAGCTGACGTTCGCCGACATGGAGGATTTCGAGCCGATCAACGTCATCAAGCAGGTCAAGCCGCTGGCCAAGCTGTTCGAGGCGCGTCAGCGTCTGAATGACTTGCTCGGCAAGCTTGATGGCAACGATGAACTTGACGGTCTGCTGTCGGACATCATCGCGAACTCCGAGCAGCGCGACGAATTGAAGAGCCTGGTCGCGGCCAAGGCCGAAGCCGACGGTGATGCCGCCGCCGCTGATGATGAGGCCAAGCCCGAGGCTTAGGGGTTTGGCACGCCGCGAGCGCCTCGACCGAACGAGACGAGGGCGCCACGCGGCCCATCCCCGGCCCCGCTGAACGGAGACGAGAATTATGGCGAGTGAAGTTGAAAGCGCCACTGCCGAGAACCTGACGCTGCTTGACCGTATCGTCCAGGAAGGCAACATGGCGAAGGACGTGTCGCAGCAGGACTATGCCCGCGATCTGGTCGGTGAATTCGTTGATCAGGTTCTGAGTGAAGGCGACACGGTTCCCGCCGATGTGGCGGAAGCGATCAACCTGCGCATTGCCCAGATCGACGAGTTGATCTCGGCACAGCTCAACGAAGTCATGCACCATCCGGACTTCCAGGCCCTTGAGTCCACCTGGCGTGACCTCAACTACCTGGTGATGAACACCGAGACCAGCACCAGCCTGAAGATCCGGGTGTTGAACATCTCGCGCAAGGATCTGCAGAAGGATCTGGAAAAGGCGGTCGAGTTCGACCAGAGCGCCCTGTTCAAGAAGGTGTACGAAGAAGAGTACGGCACGTTCGGTGGCCATCCCTATGGTCTGCTGGTCGGCGCATACCAGTTCGGCCGCCACCCGCAGGACGTCGCCCTGCTGGAGAAGCTGTCCAACGTGGCCGCCGCCGCCCATGCGCCGTTCATCGCCTCCGCCGCGCCGCTGCTGTTCGACATGAGCAGCTTCACCGAGCTGGGCGTGCCGCGCGACATGGCCAAGATCTTCGAGAGCGCCGAGCTGATCAAGTGGCGTTCGTTCCGTGAATCCGAGGATTCCCGCTACGTCTCGCTGGTCCTGCCGCATTACCTCTGCCGTCTGCCCTATGGCCCCGATACGGTTCCGGTCGAAGGCATGAACTTCGTCGAGGACGTCGACGGCACCGACCATTCCCGCTATCTGTGGGGCAACCCCGCCTTCCTGCTGGCCCAGCGCATCACCGATGCCTTTGCCAAGCACAAGTGGTGCGCGGCCATCCGCGGTGTCGAGGGTGGCGGCAAGGTCGAAGGCCTGCCGACCCATACCTTCAAGACCGACGAGGGTGACATCGCCCTGAAGTGCCCGACGGAGATTTCGATCACCGACCGCCGGGAAAAGGAACTGTCGGACCTCGGCTTCATCTCGCTGGTCCACTGCAAGAACACCGACTACGCGGCGTTCTTCGGCGGCCAGACGACCAACAAGCCGAAGCTCTACAACACCAACGAGGCGAACGCCAACTCGCGCCTGTCCTCGGTTCTGCCCTACATCCTCGCCTCGTCGCGCTTTGCCCACTACATCAAGGTCCTGATGCGCGACAAGATCGGCAGCTTCATGACCAAGGACAACGTGGAGCAGTACCTCAACGCCTGGCTGTCCATGTACATCCTGCTGTCGGACGAGGCTTCGCAGAGCGAAAAGGCCAAGTACCCGCTGCGCGAAGGCCGCGTCGATGTGCGCGAGGTTCCGGGCCGTCCCGGGTCCTACCAGGCCACCGTGTTCCTGCAGCCGCACTTCCAGCTCGAGGAACTTTCGGCGTCCCTGCGTCTGGTCGCCGACCTGCCGCCGCCGGCCGGCTAAGCGGTCCAAGGGGGGGGGCGGCGGGCTGGTCAACGGCCCGCCGGACCCATCCATCATTCCTTCGCCGGGACGCAGCCAGTCCACCGTTTGGGGGGCGCGGCGCTGGACCGGTCCAAATTCTGTCGCGGAGAGAACTAGATGTCCCAGATCGTTCTGGAAATGCCGGGCGTAAAGGGTGAATGCACCCTGTCCGGATACGAGGAGATGATCTCCTGCAAGGGTCTGTCCATGAGCTGCACCCAGGGCATGGACGCCAGCAAGAACCAGACGCGTACGGTCAGCACCATCACGATCGAGGAACTGTCCCTGGAGCGTGACTTCGACGTGTCGTCGATCCCGCTGCTGGACCGCCTGGTTTCGGCCAAGGATTGCGGCACCTGCAAGCTGCACATTCTCAAGGCCGCGGGCACCGAGGGCATCGGCCAGATGGAGTTCCTGACCATCACCCTGGAACACGTCCTGGTGTCGAGCGTCGAACACTCCGTGTCTCTCGACGAGAACCCGACGGAGAACGTGACCCTCAACTTCTCCAAGATCACCTGGGAATACATGTATCAGAAGGTCGACGGGACCCTGGCCGGCGTCACGCCGACCAACTTCGACATCCAGCTCGGCAAGAAAGTCTAAGGTCGGACTTCCGGATGGGACCGGGTCTGGCGGCACCTGTTGCGGCCAGACCCGGTCGGATGTGGTTCGAGCGGCGTGAGGTGCGGTATGGCCCAACCCAGAATCACCAATGCGTCGCCCGCTCTTCTGTTTGAGCGGCTGATCGATTCCGAGCCACGTCAACTCCGCGACGAGCGTCCCTTTCGCAACCTGACCCCCACTGAACTCAATGCATCCATTGCCCGTGAGCTGGCCCGCATCCTTGACACCCGGCGCGCCATTTCCGTGGCAGACGCGCTGAACGAGCGGCCCGAGGACCTGACGGTGCTCGATTACGGCATTCCGGACCCGACGGCCCTGACGCCGCAGTTCATCCTCGACCGGGCCGACCTTGCCGCCGCCATCACCATCGCCATCCGCGCGTTCGAGCCGCGTCTCCATGACCCGGACGTCAAGATTGACCCGGATCCCAAACAACGCAACGCGGCGGTCATCACCGTTCGTGGTACAGTGAAAATCGGCCAGCGCATGCAGCCGGTTTCGTTCCCGCTCGCTCTCCATGTCAAGGCACCCGATGTCTCTCGCTGATGACGACCTCCTGGATTACTACCAGCGTGAATTGATGTACCTGCGCCGGGCGGGCACGGATTTCGCGCGGTCCTATCCAAAGGTTGCCGGACGCCTCGAGCTTGGACCGAACGAGAGCGCCGACCCCAACGTCGAGCGCCTCATTGAATCCTTCGCGTTCCTTACCGGCCGCATCCAGCGCAATCTGGAAGCCGAGTTCCCCGAGGTCACGCAGGCCCTGCTTGGCATCCTCTACCCGCAGATGGTCCAGCCCATTCCGGCCATGGCCATTGCCCGCCTCGACGTCGACCCCGACAACGCGCAGCTCTCGACCGGCCATGTGGTGCCGCGCCATACCCAATTGTCCGCCCATGGCTCGGAGGACGTGCGCTGCCGGTTCCGTACGGCGCAGGAGGCCACCCTCTGGCCGGTGACCGTCGAACAGGCGCGCCTTGAGAGCACCGACCAGTTTGATTTCCTGGATACTGGCGACATCGCCGCGGTCTTGCGCCTCAGCCTGCGCACCCAGGGCGTCGGCTTCCACGAACTTCAGATGCGCTCGCTGCGCTTCTACCTGAACGCCGATCCGGTTCTTGCCGGCAGCCTGTATGAACTGATCTTTTCCCAGGTCGGGCGGGTGGGGTACCTGTGTCCGGGGGTCCGCCCGGTCATCGAACTGGCCAGCCGCGCCCTGACCCCCGTCGGTTTCGACGAGAGCGAGGCGGTGCTGCCCTATCCGCGCCATGCTCATCCAGCCTATCGGCTTTTGCAGGAGTACTTCAACTTCCCGCAGAAGTTCCACTTCTTCGACATCGCCTTGCCCAAGGTAGAGACCGAGACGGACAGCATGGATGTGCTGCTGATGCTGCGCTACATGCCCAAGGAGCGGGTTTACCTGGACCGCGAGACTTTCGCGCTCGGCTGCGTGCCGGTGATCAACCTGTTTCCCAAGATGGCCGAGCCCATCCGGCGCCATCAGCGGGTGACGGAATACCGGCTGACGCCCGACTACCGCACCGAACGGACGACGGAAATCCATTCGATCAATCAGGTCAGCGGCATTTCCGAAACCGGCGAGCGGAGCGCTGAATACCAGCCCTTCTTCTCGTTCGACCACGCCCGCGAACACGGCACGGAGGCGACCTACTGGCTGCAACGCCGCCTGCCTACCGGGCGCAAGGATCTGCCGGGCACGGAGATTTTCCTGGCTTTCGTCGATCTCAACTTCCGGCCCTCGCAACCGGCCGACCAGACGATCTTCGTGCAGACGCTGTGCACCAATCGGACGTTGGCGGAACAGGTGCCGGCGGGGGCCGAGTTGCAGACCGAACACGCCGCCCCCCTGGGCCGCATCACCCTGCTCAACAAGCCGACCGTGCCGCGCAACCCGCCGCTGGGCGGTGACACGGCCTGGCGCCTGATCTCGCACCTGTCGCTGAACTATCTGTCGCTGGCCGATGGGGGGCAGGGGGCCGACGGCGAAGGCCTGCGGGCCCTGCGCGAGATCCTGCGCCTTTACGCGCCGCCGCGCGATGCCGCTGCCGACCAGCAGATCCAGGGGATCACCGAAATGTCCTGCCGCCGGGTGGTGCGGCGGGTGCGTGACGATTTCGGCGGTTTCGCCCGTGGCGTCGAGGTCGCGCTGGAGTTCGACGAGCGGCGGTTTGTCGGGGGCAGTGCCTTTCTCATGGCGGCGGTGCTCAATCGGTTCTTTGGCCTGTACACCACGGTCAACTCGTTCACCCAGCTTAAGATCATGAGCAAGCAGCGCAGCGGAGTGTGGAAGGTATGGGCGCCCCTTTCCGGCGATCAACACGTTCTGTAGCGCAGCAGCTCTACGCGGAGCCGCATCGCTTCGAGTTCTATCAGGCGGTGCGCATCCTGGAGCAGCTTCGGCCGCAGTCCGTTCCCCTGGGCGAGGGCGTCGAGCCCCGGCGGGAGGCGGTTGCCTTTGCCTCCGATCCTGGCTTCGCTTTTCCGCCGAGCGATATCCGCGGACTGGAGCCGTCGGAGGTCGATGCCGATCTGCCGCCGCGCATGGAGGTGACCTTCATCGGCCTCGCCGGGGCGCGCGGGCCGCTGCCCAATGCCGCCACCGAGGTTCTGTTGCAGCGCGCCCGTCATCGCGACACGGCGTTCCGCGACTTCCTCGACATGTTCAATCACCGGATCGTTTCGTTGATGTACCGGGTGCGGCGGCACACGCGGCTGTCGCTGGGCAACGAACCGCCGGAACAGACGCGTTTCGCGCATTACCTTGGGGCCTTTCTGGGCCTCGGCACGCCGCACATGAAGGGCCGCATTGGCGCGCCGGACAGGGCGTTGCTGCGCTACGTCGGGCTGCTTGCCGGCCGCGCGCGCTCCGCCCCGGGCCTGGAGATTCTTCTCTCCGACTACTTCGCGGTGGCGGTCCGCGTGCAGTCCTTTATCGGCTGTCACCTCATCCTGGACGAGGAGGAGCGCACTGCCATCGGCCGCTACGACCGGGGGCGTAACAACGTCCTTGGCGAAAGCGTGGTCCTTGGCTCCAGGGTATGGGACCGGCAGAGCCGCTTCGCCGTTCACATGGGGCCGCTGACCCTTGCCCAGTTCCTGGCCTTCCTGCCGACCGGCGGGGCTCACGCCGCGGCCGTGGCGCTGACGCGGTTCTATGTCGGCGAACACCTCGACTTCGACCTGCGTCTGGCCCTGCGGCCGGACGAGGTCCCGCAGGCCCGCCTCGGCCGGCATGACGGAGCACGGCTGGGATGGACGAGCTGGCTGCGGCGGCAGCCCGGAGATACACGGCCAGGACTGGTACGCCTGTCGGCGCGCCGCGACGTGACACCATAGTTTGGGAGGGATGGGCTGATGGCTCTGGAAATGCGAGCCCTGGTGGCAAAGCTCGATACCGCCTGCCGCAATGCGCTGGAGGAAGCGGCGCAGCTCTGCGTGTCGCGGACCCACTTCAATGTTGAGGTGGAGCATTTTCTGCTCCGCATCCTGGAGACGGCCAACGACGAACTGACCGCCATCTTGCGGTACTATGAAGTGCCGATGCCGGCCGCCATCGCCGAACTGCGTACCTCCCTGGACCGCCTGAAGCGTGGCAACGCCCGCACGCCCGCCATGTCGCCGCTCATCCAGGTGTTGCTGGAGACCGCGTGGCTGACCTCCTCGGTCGATCTGGACGCCAAGATGACACGGCCGGGCGCCATCCTTCTGGCTTTCCTGGAGCAGGACAACCTGCGCGGCCTGGCCCGCGAATCCTGCCCCAGCCTGCTGACCATCCCGCGCGAGCGTCTGCGCGAGGCCCTGCCCGAGCTTCTGCGCTCCGTCGACCGCGACCGCCGCCAGGCCGCCAAGGAAGATGCCAAGCGCGCTGCCGGTCAGGCCTTTGCCGAGGCCACCGGGCAAACGTTCGATCCGCCGCAGGCGACGCCGGTCAAAGCCGCGCCGGCGGCCACCAAGGGCAGCGCCTTCGACCGCTTCACCATCGACCTGACCGCCGCGGCGCGGGAGGGCAAGATGGACCCCATCCTCGGCCGCGACGACGAAATCCGTCAGGCCATCGATATTCTCATGCGGCGGCGCCAGAACAACCCCATCCTCACGGGCGAGGCGGGCGTCGGCAAGACGGCGGTGGTCGAGGGGCTGGCCCAGCGCATCGCCTCGGGCAATGTGCCGCCGGCCCTGCGCGACGTGTCCATCCGCGTCCTCGACATCGGCCTTCTGCAGGCCGGGGCCGGCATGCGCGGCGAGTTCGAGGAACGCCTGAAGCAGGTGATTACCGAGGTCACGTCCTCGCCGACGCCGGTCATCCTGTTCATCGACGAGGCCCATACCATCATCGGGGCCGGTGGCGCCGCCGGTCAGGGCGATGCCGCCAACCTGCTCAAGCCGGCCCTGGCGCGCGGTGAAATGCGCACCATCGCGGCCACCACCTGGGCGGAATACAAGCGCTACATCGAAAAGGACCCGGCGCTGGCCCGTCGCTTCCAGGTCGTCAAGGTGGAAGAGCCGCCCGAGGACACCGCCATCCTCATGGTGCGTGGCCTCGTCGGCAATCTGGAGGCCCACCACGGCGTGCGCATCCAGGACAGCGCGGTGGCCGCAGCGGTGCGCCTGTCGGCCCGTTACCTGCCCGGCCGCCAGTTGCCGGACAAGGCGATCAGCCTGCTCGATACCTCCTGCGCCCGCGCCGCCATGGCCCAGAACGCCATGCCGGCGGAGCTGGAGGCGGCTCATCACCGTCTGCTGGTGGTCAATGAGGAACTGCGCCTGCTGCGCCGCGAGGAAGCCATCGGCGGCGATCACGGCGTCCGCATCAAGGGGCTGGAGGCGGAACGCGCCCAGCTTGACGAGCAGCGTGAGCAACTCGATGCGCGGTGGCAGGCGGAATCGGCCCTGGTCCAGAGCATCCACGCCATGATGGCCGCCTTGCACAGCGGGGCCGAGGATGCCCCCGACCTGACCGATCTGCGCCGCGCCCAGAGTGACCTGGAAGCCCTGCAGGGGGATCGGCCGATGATGCCGGTGTGCGTCGACGCACGGCTGGTGGGCGAGGTTGTGTCCGGCTGGACGGGCATTCCGGTCGGTCGCATGCTGCGCGACGAGCTGGTTTCGGTCCTGACCCTGGAGGACGGCATGCGCCGCCGCCTGGTCGGCCAGGATCAGGCCCTGGCCGCCATCGCCCGCCGCATGCACACCTACCGCGCCGACCTGGGCGAGCCGCAGAAGCCGGTCGGCGTGTTCCTGCTGGTGGGGCCGTCCGGCGTCGGCAAGACGGAGACGGCGCTGACCCTGGCCGACCTGCTGTATGGCGGCGAACGCAACGTCATCACCGTCAACATGTCGGAGTACCAGGAGGCCCATACGGTGGCCAAGTTGAAGGGCGCCCCGCCGGGCTATGTCGGATTTGGCGCCGGCGGCGTGCTGACCGAGGCGGTGCGCCGCAACCCCTATGCCGTGCTGTTGCTCGACGAGGTGGAGAAGGCCCATCCCGACGTCATGGACCTGTTCTACCAGGTGTTCGACAAGGGCGTGATGGAAGACGGGGAGGGGGTCGAGGTCAGCTTCCGCAACACCATCATCCTGCTGACGTCGAACCTGGGCGACGATCACCTGATGCGCCTGTGCCGCGACGGCGCGCCGCCCGATGTCGCCGATGCCGAAGCGGCCGTGCGTCCGGCCCTGCAGGCGCGCTTTGCGCCGGCCTTTCTGGCCCGCCTGACGGTGGTGCCGTACTATCCGCTGGACGACGCCGTCATCCGCTCCATCGTCAATCTGAAGCTGTCGCGCATCGTCGATCGCTTGAACAACCACCATCGGGCGACGCTGACGTTCGGGGCAGGCGTGGCGGATGCCATCGCCGCGCGCTGCACCGAGGTTGAAAGCGGTGCCCGGACGGTCGATCACATCGTCACCCACAGCCTGCTGCCGGCACTGTCGGAGCGCATTCTCGACCATATGGTCCAGGCCAGGCCGTTCGATACCGTGGCCGTCGATCTCGGCGCCGATGGCGGCTTCGTGTACGACCTGAGCTGGAGCGGAGCCTCCGCATGACCGCCCACGACACATGGAACCAGGACCAGCACAGCATCGCCATCACGACGCCGCTGGGCAAGGACGAGCTGATCCTGGCGTCCTTGCGGGGGCGCGAGGCGATCTCCCAGCCGTTCAGCTATGACCTCGAGATGTTCAGCGGCGACAAGAACATCGACCTGACCAAATTGGTCGGCAAGTCGGTCAGCGTCGAGGTCCGCCTGGACGGCGGCAAGCTCCGCTACATCAATGGCGTGGTTGCCCGCTTCGGACTGGTCCGTTCGGATCCCAAGGAAGACCTGGCGTTCTACGAGGCCGAGATCCGGCCGTGGTTCTGGCTGCTCAATTACCGGGGCAGCTTCAAGGTTTACCAGAAGAAGACCGCCAAGCAGATCATTCAGGCGGTTCTCGATGCTTCCGGACTGGCAAGCAATGCCAAGGTCAATCTGAGCGGCACCTACGCCGAGCGGGAATACTGCGTCCAGTACGGCGAGACGGACTTCGCCTTCCTTTCCCGCTTGATGGAGGAGGAGGGCATCTACTACTGGTTCGACCACCAGAAAACCAAGCATGTCATGGTCATCGCCGACGATTCCGGCGCCCACGTCAACACGCCGCTGGTGCACAAGCTGCGCTATCGCTCCTCGACCATCCCGACGGTCGAGGACGACACCGTCACCGACTGCCGGTTTGAACATTCGGTGGTGCCGCGCAGCTTTGGCCTGGATGACTTCAATTTCGAGACGCCGAGCACGGACCTTGCCAGCAAAAGCTCCAGCAGCCGCTCCAGCAAGACGTCTTACGATCTGTCGGAAACCGGCCTCGTCACCTATCCCGGCCGCTACCTGAAGTCCAACGTCGGCACCCAGTTCGCCAAGATCCGCCTGGAGGCCGAGGAACTTCCCGAACGTCTGCTGACCGCCCGCGGCACCTGCCGGTCGCTCATTCCCGGCTACAAGATCGAGATCAGTGACCATGCGCGCACCGACGTCAACGGCGCGTGGGTGGTGCAGGACATTGCGATCCGGGCCAATACGGAGACCTTTGACACGACCTTTACGGCGTTCCCGGCGACGGTGCAGTTCCGCCCGCCGATGGTGACGCGCAAGGCGGTCATCCACTCGACCCAGACGGCCATCGTCACCGGGCCGGACGGCGAGGAGATCTATACCGACAAGTATGGCCGGGTGCAGGTCAAGTTCCACTGGGCCAAGGAGGCCGACGACCCGTCCTGCTGGATCCGCTGCGCCCATGGCTGGGCCGGCAAGGGGTGGGGCACCCTGTTTATTCCGCGCGTCGGCCAGGAAGTGGTGGTGTCGTTCCTCGACGGGGATCCCGACAGGCCGCTGATTACCGGCGCCGTCTACAACGGGGAAAACACGCCGCCCTACCTGCCGGGCGAAAAGACCAAGAGCACCATCAAGACCCGATCCTCGGCCAAGGGCTCGGCCTCGACCTTCAACGAAATCCGCTTCGAGGACAAGAAGGACAGCGAAGAGCTGTTCATCCAGGCCGAGAAGGACATGAACGTCGAGATCAAGAACGATCAGACGACCAACATCAAGAACGACCGCACGACCACCATCGACAACGACGACACCCTCACGGTGAAGAACGACCGCACGGAGACGATCGAGAACGACCGCAAGCGCAGCGTCACCGGCAAGGAAACCATCAGCGTCGATGGCGACACCACCAGCACCTACGGCGGCAAGCAGACCGTGACCGTCACCAAGGATGCCACCCACACCCTCAAGGCCAAGGAATCGCGGTCGGTCACGGCCGCCGCCAAACATGAGTTCGGCGCCAATCTGGATGTCGACGTCAAAGGCAACTACACCCTGAACGTCACCGGAAACCTGACCATCAAGGCGACCGGAAACGTCACCATCGAAGGCATGAAAGTCGGTGTGAAGGCCAAGACCCAGATGGACGTCGAGGGCGCCATGACCACCCTCAAGGGCTCGGGGACCTGTGAAACCAGCGCCAGCGGCGCGATGACCGTCAAGGGCGGCATCGTCAAGATCAACTGAGGCCGGGAGACCGGCCGGTGAGCAAGGACGGCAGCGGCGATGCAGCCGGACACGGACAGCGAAATGGACCCGGAAAAGGTGGCCCCGGAAGCGGCGGCCTCCGCTCAGCCGGAGCCCTTCGAGGACACCGATGACAACGGTGTCGTGGTCCTGCGCGGCACCCGCAAGGGCGACGTCCTCGATGGCGAGGCGACCTCGTTCGATGGCGAGGGGCGGCCGTCGCGCCGCATGACCTTCCGTGACGGTGTGCTCGACGGCATCCTCAAGGTTTATGATGATGATGGCGCCCTGATCCAGACCATTCCCTACAAGGGCGGCCTGCGTCAGGGGGAGGCGGTGACCTACAGTGATGGCGAAATGACGGCGCGCGCCACCTATGTGGCCGACCTGCAGGAAGGGCCGACGACGATCTACGACACCGCCACAGGGGCCATGGTCGCCCGCTACACCTATGCCAAGGGAAAGCTCAATGGCCCGGCGACGCTCTATGATCCCGCCGGCAACGTGCAGCGCGAGATGACCTACCTCAACAACAAGCTGCACGGGCAGGTGACCGGCTATCATCCGAACCGGCAGGTTTCCGAAACCGCCTTCTACGTGAACGGCAAGGCGGAGGGCGAGATGCTGCACTACTACGACGACGGTGCCTTGCTGCAAAAGACGGCCTATCGGGACGGCAAACCCCTGCATCCGCCGATCAGCTACGACCAGAAGGGCAACAAGGTCGGCGGGGCCGCGCCAAAGGGCGACGCCGCCGCGCCAAAGCCCGTGAAAAAGAAGGGAGCCTGAGCCATGGGACAGCCCGCCGCCCGCGTCGGAGACATGGTCAAGCAGGATACGCCGCACTGCCATGCTCCCATTCATCCGGCGGCCCCGGTGCCGGCCCCCGTGCCGCATCCGGGCCTGCCGCTGGCCATCATCAGTGGCTGTTTCACCGTGCTCATCGGGGGCGCCCCGGCGGCCACGGCAACCAGCAACACCGCGCCCTGCATGCTGCCCGGCTGCGTCCCCGGCGGCCCGGCCATGGTGGCCAAGGGATCGGCCACGGTGCTGATCGGCGGCCTGCCCGCCGCGCGGATCAATGACCTGACCTCGCACACCTCCTGCGTGGCCCCCATTCCCGCGCCAGTCGGCAAGATCCTGCCGCCTGGCTGCCCCACGGTGCTCATCGGAGGCTGACCCTTGCGCTATAGTCACTTCGAGGCCCTGGCGCCAATCTGTCCGCGGTGCTGCCACATGATGGCGCGCGAGACGCCTCTGCGTCTGGCGCCCGACGCGCTGGAGGCGGACGGCGTGGTGGTCCAGGGGCGGCTGCTGTGCACGGCCGACGACTGCGGCCAGGAGTATCCGATCATCGATGGCGCCCCGATCCTGGTGCCCGATGTGCGGACCTGGGTTTCGGCCAACCTGCTTCACGTCACCGTGCGCGACGACCTTTGCGCCGACGTGGAAACATTGCTTGGCGACGCCGCCGGACCCGGCAGCCTGATCGACAGCTACCGGCAGATGGTCAGTTCCTATGCCTGGGACCACTACGCTGCCGGCGATCCGCTGGAGGCCGCGCCGCTGGCGCCACATCGGGAACCCGGCCGCGCCATGGCTGCCGTCGGGCGGGGCCTGGACCTGCTCGACGGTCTGCCCGATGGCCCCCTGATCGACCTGGGGTGCGCCACGGGCGGCGTCAGCCTCGGTCTCGCCGCCGCCACCGGGCGGATGGTTCTGGGCGTGGATTCCGGGATCGCCCTGCTGCGCTTTGCCCAGCGGGTACTGCGGAGCGGTGAGGTTCGTTACGACCGCCGGCGGGTCGGCATGGTCTATGACCGCCGCACGTTTCCGCTGAATTCCAAGAGTGCCGAGAACGTCGATTTCTGGATCGCCGATGCCGCCGCGCTGCCGTTTCGGGGCGGGGCGTTCGCCGGGGCCATTGCGCTGAATGTGCTTGATTGTGTTCCCGATCCGCCGGCTCTGCTGGCCGACATCGCACGTGTCCTGGCGCCGGGTGGCGGCGGCATTCTCACCTGTCCCTATGATTGGTCGTCCCAGGCGACCTTGGCTGATCGCTGGCTTGGCGGCCATTCGCAGCGCGGCCCGCAGCGTGGCGCGGCGGAACCTGTGCTGCGGGCGCTGCTGGCTGGTGACGCCACGGCCATGCCGCGCGCGGTGTCGGGGCTGACGGTGGTGGCGGAAGAGGAGGCTTTCCCCTGGCGGGTGCGCCTGCATGACCGCTCGGCCATGGACTACGACGTCCATCTTCTGGCCCTGCGCCGTGATCATGACGCTGGCCGGGCGTCGTCCGGCTCCCATGCCCAGGCCGTCGCCTGCGGTTGTGATGGAGGGCACTGATGAACAGGGCCGTCACGACCACGACCACGAACTCGGCCGCGATCACGGCCAGACCCATACCTTCAACCACCGGCCGCGCGCTGCCTCGGGGAGTGTTCGCCGGGCGTCTTCACCGCCTGTCGCTCCGCTTTGCCCTGGCCGTGATGGCCGGAGCCACCGTCGCGCTTCTGGTCACGGTGGCGGCCGGGCTGGTGGTCCTGCACTCCGTGCAGATTGCCCAGTCGGCGGAGCGCATGCGGGTGGTCGCGCACCGCATTGCGACGACCGTAGAGCAGCGGGTGGACCTGGGGTTGACCCTCAGCCTGATCGACGAGACCCAGCGCGAAATCGAGCGCGAAAGGGCGGCATCCCCCGGCATCGCCCGCATCGATGTCTTCGGAGAACGCGGCACCCGCCTGTTCTCCACCGAGCGCATCTCCATCGGCGAGCCGGTGCCGGTGGACTGGCTGGCGGCCGACGGAACGCTTCGGGCGAGCCACTGGAGTCGCCAGGACGAGGACGCGGTGGTGGTCGGTGTTCCCGTGGTGAACAGCTTCAATCGCGCCGTCGGCGGCGTCGCCCTGGTGGTTGCCGGGGCTGGCCTGGACGATGCCATCTCGCTCGACCGTCTCGGGCGGCTGTTGTGGCCGGGCCTGGCACTGCTGGTCGTCTGTGGGGTGGGAACGCTGGTCGCTGGCGGCATGCTGGTGCGGCGCCACGAGCGGGCCCTTGAAGGGTCGGTCAACCGCCTGCGGGCGGTTGTCGAGGGCGAGGCCGTGGACTGGACGGACATTTCGACGCGAACACCGGTGGACACGGCGACGCAACGCCTGGCCGGGGTGCTGGATGAGATCGGTGCGGCCGATACGGCAATCCGTCGCCTTGACGAGACGACCTGAGGGAAGGGCGCGACCATGCTTCTGCCGACTCAATTGCGGGCCGTGATGTTCGTTCTTGTCCTTGTGACGGTCATCGTCCCCTGGCTGGGGGTGACCGGTGGCGCGATGCTGGCCACCCAGGATGTCGTCGGTCCGGAGGCCGAACGTCGGGCTGAACTGGCCGGGCGCACGGTTGCCGTACAGGTCGAGCAGGCGCTGGGCCTGGGCATCCCGCTGCCCGATCTGGTGGGAATGGAGCCCTTTCTCGCCAGCATGTTCCGCGAAAGCCCTGAAATCGCCTGGATGTCGGTTGCCGATCTTGAAGGGCGCGTGCGTCATCTTGCGCTGGCGCCGGGGGTGGAACCGTCATCGGCGCCGCAGATCGGCGGCCGCGCGACCGGCGTCGCCGGACCCAACACGCTGGTTCTGCAACTCGATCCGGGGGGCGTCGCGGCCGGGCAGTTGCTCGTCGGCTGGCGTATTCCACCGCCGACCATGGCCTACAACATCGTCGTCAGCACGCTGCTGCTGGTCCTCGTCGGCACGCTGGCGCTGGCCTGGGAGGTCGTCCAGTGGATGTGGGGTGGCACCGTCGGGGCCGGTGTCAGCGCTGTGGAAGCAACACTTCGCCGGGTGCGCCGGGAGGATATAAGCGTGGCCCCGCGCCTGGAGTCGAACGATGTGATCGGCAGGTTGGGCAGACGCCTGGCGCGCCTTTTGCGGCTGATCAACTATCGCCTCGAGGAACTGCACGCCTTGGGCGGCAGCGTTGAGGCTGCCGTAACCGGCGAGTCACGGGCCGAGGTGCGCGCGCTGACCGATGCTCCGGCTTCCGGGTGGGAAACGGCCCCCAAAAGCGCCACGCCCATTCCGGCGCTGCGCCAGCTTCCCTTGTTCCGTTTCACGGTATTTGTCCTGGTCGCCACGCTCTCGATCCATCTTCCAGGGCTCCTGATCGACGGCGGCTGGCACGACAAGCCGGCCGTCTTGTGGGGGGCGGGTGCGGGGCTGGCGGCGGTGCTGATGATGATCCGCGTCACCCTGCCGGTCTGGCTGCCGGGCTGGTCGACCGGCCGGGGCGCTATTGTCGCCGGAACGGTCCTGTTCATGCTCGCCGTCCAGGGATGGCCGTTCACCTGGCAGGCGCTGCCGACGGCGGCGGGCCTGCTGCTCGGCCTGGGGGCCGGCCTGATGGTGCTTCCGGTGCGCGCCGCGGCGCGGGCGGAGGGTGCCTCTTCGGCCCGCCTCGGACACACCGGGGTCGAGGCCTCCGTCACCGGCGTCATCGTTGGCGCTGCCTTCGGTGGGGTCATCGACCTGTTGCGTGCGGACGGGTTGTTGGCCGTGGTCGGCACGGCCGGCGTCCTGCTTGCCACCGCCTGTTCGCTGGCCATTCTGGCCCCGCCGGCCGACAACCGGTCGGCCAGCCGTGCCTGGCCCAATGTTCAGGAGACGGCTGCCGTGCTCATGCGCTGGCCATTGCTGCTGGTGGCCATTGGGCCTGGAGCGGCCCTGCGCCTGCTTGTCGCGACCCTGTTGATTGCCGGTGTCTCCGCCGCTGCAAGCCAGTTGCCGGCCGATCCGCTGGCCCTGGCGGCGCAGGTGGTGGTTATTGCGGTGGCCTGGCGCCTGGGGCTGGTGGCCGGCCAGGCCGTGGCATCGCGTTCCCGCCTGGTGCCCGGGGTGCTGTGGGCTGTGATGATCGCCATCGGCGTCGTGGCCATCGTCATTCCCTACGAGACACCAGTCGCCGCCCTGTGGGGTCTGGGCTTCATCGCCCTGTTGGGCGGCGCCGTGGCACCGCTGCGCATTGCCATCGCCGCCGAGGTCACGGGCTTCGCCGGCCACGGCCTGGGCGCCGACAGGGTCGAGCGGACCATCGCCCTGGTCGAGGTGACGGCGACCGCCATGGCTCCGGTGCTGGTCACGCTGGTCGGGGAGATCGGCGTTGGCGGCATGGCCCGGACCCTGGCACTGGTTGTTCTAGGGGCGGCGGCAGTGGCCTATCCGGTGCTTGGACCGGGTGGGCGTTCCCTGATGGTTGGCGCCCATGAAGGAGGCCGCTCGTGACCTTGCGTGCCCGCGTTACGCTGATTGTCACCCTGTCGTTTGCCGTGCTTGTCGCAGGCATCACCTACGGCGCCCTGCTGCGCGAAGAGGTCCTTGCCGGGCGTTTCACGGCCAGCCGTGTCCAGGCCCAGCAGGCCCAGTGGCAGCAGGTCACCACCCGCGAGGCCCAGGCGCTGGGGCGGCTGCTGCCCGCATTCGACGCCATCCCGGGCTTGATCCCCATGATTGGGGATGGCGACCGGGCCGCGGTTCCCAGTCTCGTGCAGCCCCTGGCCGCCCGCCTGCAGGCCGACAACGTTTCGCTCATTGAGGTGCTCGATCGCCGGGGGGTGCTGCTCTATACGTCGTCGGTGGCGGCCCAGGTGGAGGGTCGGTCCATCACGGATGCCGGCGAACTGGCGCGCGCCGCTGAACAGCGGATTGATCGCCCGGCCATCCTGCGCGGCATCAAGGGGGAGTTGCTGGTTGGAGTCATTCGGCCTGTCTTCCTGCAGGGCGCCTTTGCCGGCAGCATTGTTCTGGGCCGGCCGGTGGGCGGCATTCTGCAAGAGATCAAGGCCGAGACGGGCATCGATGTGTTTCTTGCCGAGCTTGATGGGGATCTCATTGACTCGACCGCGCCCGGCTTGTGGGGGGCCGTGGCTGAAGCGTTGCCGATCGGCCTGAACGGCGTCCTCGACCTGGAGACCGATGACGGCATCTACGGCGTGGTGGCGCGCACGTTGTCGAGCGCAGGCGGGGCGCGCCTGGCTGTCCAGGTGACGGCCGAGGACATCACCGACGTGCATGGCCGCCTGGACCTGGTGCGCCAGATGTCCATTGGCGGGTCGATCCTGTTCGGCGTGTTCCTGCTGTTGGGCCTGTCCCTCTACATGGGGCGCTCCTTCCGTCCGCTTCAGGCGGCGATCGACGGTCTCGATGCCCTTGCCCGGGGTGACATGTCGGTGGAAGTCGAGGGCGGCCGGGCCAATGACGAGGTCGGCCGGGTTGCGCAGGCGGTACGTCTGTTCCGGGACCGCCTTCGGTTGGAGGCACTGCAGAGCGGCGACCGCGACCGGCGGCGGCGGCGTCAGCAGCGGGTCATCCGCCAGCAGATGCTCAGCCTGGCCGAGACGCTCGATGCCGGCGCTCGCGAGGAGGTGCTGCGCGACCTCGACAGCATTGAGAAGGCGAGCACCGCCGGGCGCGATGGCGCAGCCGCCCCGCCCGCCCTCGATGGCCTCTCGGTCGCCTTCGACGTCATGGTCCGCCGCGTGCGCGAGCAGAACCACCGGCTTGATGGGGTGGTCGCCCGCTTGCGCGAAGCGCTGGAGGCCAAGGAGGAACTGGCCGGGCTGCAGCACCAGATGCAGGCTGCCGGGCGGATGCAGCGGGCCATGCTGCCCGCCCCGGTACCGGCGCGCGATGACTTCGAACTGGCCGGTGCAATGCGCCAGGCCGAGGAGTTCGGCGGCACATTCTACGACTACATCCTGCTGCCCGACGGACGTATCGGCATGGTGCTCGGCGAGGTCCACGGGGACGGCCTGCCCGCCGCCTTCCGCACCCAGACCGCCGGCAGCCTGTTGCGGGCGGCCATCCTGATCACCGACCCGCCGGAGCCCGACCGTGTTCTGCGCATGGTCAACAACCACCTGCACGCCGACACGTCCGGGGCCATGGCGGTGAGCGCCTTCGTCGGCATCATCGACCCGGCGACGGCGCGCATGACGTACGCCGTGGCTGGTGGTCAGCCGGCCTACCTGCTGCGGCGCCTGGGGGATGTTGCCGTGCTGCCGGCGCCGGGCAATGCGCCGCCGCTGGCCCAGGAGCGCGGCGTCGCCTACGTCGCCCGCTCGATCGATGTGCCGGTTCATGCAACGCTGGTCGTCTGTTCGACTGGTGTCGGGTCGACGTCAGGTGGAGCCAGGGGGTTGCTCGCCGAGGCCCAGGATCTGTCGCCGGAGGGGCTGACCGACTACGTCACCGCCGCGGAGCGCGATGGCGCGTTGGCCAACAAGGACGCAACATCGGTTGCCCTGCGCATATTGCGCGGCGATCTCGAGGGCGCGTGACGCGCAGTCGTGTAATCCCGCTCTTGCCACCGCGACTCGGATTGGTTTACTAAGATTCTGGAGTCAAGGCATTCGGAGACGTTGTTCATGGTGCCTATGCTGATGCGGCCACGGCAGGCCGAGGCGCTGCAGTACCTGCTGCCCGGCGTCGTTGAGCCACGGGCCAGGGAGACGGGCAGGGCCGTCATCGTGCGCGACCTTTTCGGCCCGGCAGCCAACGAGGACACGCCACCGCCGCAGCGCAGCTACCATGTACGCTGCCAAACCGAGTTGCATGAGGCGGTGCACGCGGCCTGCCGTCGCGCCGGCCTGTCGCCGGCCCAGATGGTGCGGGCGGCGCTCGCCGTCCTGTCGCCGGCCGCTCTCGACAGCTTGGCTGATCCAGGGGGACCAAAGCCGCGCGATGCGCTCCGTGTCGGTGGGCGGCTGCAGACGCCGGTCATCCGGCTGCGCCTCCCGGATGGTCTGAGCACGGTGCTGATCCGCAAGGTCTTTGGCTACATCGCCGACATGTCCAACGGCCGCCACGGTTTGGCTCCGGCGGGGCGGGTCGGCCACCTGGAACAGCGCCTCGCCGAAGTCTCGGAAACATGCCGCCATCAACGCGACGCCCTTGCCGTTCTGGCTGGCGAGTTGCTGGACGGGGGCGTTGCGACGCGGGATCATGCCTTGCACGTCCTGCGGTTCCCGCCGGAGTCGAAACCGACGCCGGACCAGGTGACGGCACGCTTTCGCGGCCTGGCTGCCGTCCTGCATCCGGATGCAGGCCTGCTCGATCAGCATCGTCACATGGCCCAACTCCTCGACGCCCGACGCCGCCTGATGGCGCCACGCTGAGGCTTATCCGCTTGGCGCCTGAAATGACCCCCGCATGCCGCTGTCGCGGCCGGGCTGCCGCCCTGACCCGCCTGGAGCAGGCTCCAGACCTCCCTGTTTTTCTTGAAAAAAAGAAAAGAGGCCTGGGGCATCGCCCCAGCGGGCTTCGGGCAGCGCCCGTCCGCGTCAGCGGAATTGAAAGGGTCGGTTCAAAGGCCGATGGGTATCAGCCCTGCAGGGCGCTCAAGGCCTTCTTGAGGTCGTCGACGGACCTGGCGATGTCATCGACGCGGCTTTCCAGCCTCTCGTACCGGGCGGCCAGGGTCCGCAGGTCGGCGGTGGCGTCGCGAGACAGTGCGGCGGCGGCGCGTGAGACATTGACGTGGTCGCCATCGTCGTCGGCGGTACGGACCAGCGGCTGATCCAGTCCGCTCAGCCACCGCGACACCAGGACGTACTGAACCTGAAGGGTTTCGGCGATCCGCCGATAGCTCCATCCCTTGTTGCGCAGCTTCACTGCCTCGCGTTCCCGATCCTTTATGCGGACCAGGTGCGGTATGCGGTTCGACGGCTGTTCACCTTCGGGAGCTGTGCCGAGGGTGCGGACGTCCAGGAGGTGAAACGGGGCGCGGGCCATGGGGACTCGTTCAAGATGAGCGGGGCAAGATGAGCGGGGCAAGATGGGCAGGGCACAATCAGTAGACCTACGAACAGTATTGCATGGCGGGCGACTCGCTGGAAGGCCGTTAGCCGAGATGTGGCCCATTGGCCAGGACGTGGCGAATGACATCGGCTGGCGATTGCGGTGCGTGGCCCGGTGACCCCGGCGCGTCGATGGCGAAATGCATCCCGGGCGGCGGCGCGGCGACACCCACCGCCACGGCAATGAAACGGGGTGCCGCCTCGGCCAGTTGGTCCAGGGCGCAGATCACGGCGTCGGCCACGGCGCCCGTTCCCGCCAGCAGCACCAGGGCATGACTCCTGGTGACCAGGCCGACCGCCTCGGGGGCCAGGGTCGCGGTCCCCTCCATGGCAAGAAAGGTGACGTCGGGGAAAATCGCCCGGACGGCTTCGACGAAGGGGCCTGTGCCGACGCCGTCGGGTCCGGTAACGACGACAAGCGGCTGTGTCGCGACGGCCTTCAGGACCGGGTGCCAGGGCCGCAGTTCCCAATGGCTCCAGGGAAACAGAACGCTCGCCCTGGTGGCGGCTTCGGCCAGGGCGGCGCCATCGCCCGACGCCTGAGCCCGCGTCAGCGCCTGGAGGCACTCGGCCCGTGCCGCCGCCGGGGCTGCTTGGGCGGCGAGCTCGGCGGCGCCGAGCGCCGGGTCGGCCAGAAGGGGGGCCTCCGCGATTTCGCCCCACAAGGCTGCGATCATGGCAGAGGGCGTGCCGGGCCGGTCAAGCGCGGCGCGCAGGCGCTCCACCACGGGCAGGACGTCGGCGTCAGCGGCCACCTCGCGTGCCACGTTCGGTGGCAGGCGGTCGTCGTCCGCCAGATCGGGATGACGGCGCCATAGCCGCGCAGCCTCGGCCCGCGCCCCCGTTGCCCAGGCGCGCAACAGGCGTTTGTGGGTGAGGCGGGGGTGGGCGACACCCCCCGGCGGCGCCGGGAACAGGTCGGCGCCGCGTGCGGCGAGGGCACACCAGGGGCAGGGGCCGCCACCGCGATGGTAGTGGCCTTCCCGCATCCCGCAGGGCTCCATGTCGGCCTGTGCCGTGGCCAGGGCCGCCGCCCATGTGGCTGCGTCCGGGCGGGCGTGGGGGTCGGTATGTCCGTTCTCGAAACAGGCCGCGAACAGCGTCGGCAGGGGCTCCGGCAGCGCCTCCAGGGGAGGGGCGACGAGGGGCGGCGCCAATCCGGCGGCGCGGGCGCGGTGGCCGTGGGACCACAGTCCGCGCAAGACCATGTCGTCGATGGACGGCGGGTCGTTGCTGCTGGTTTCGGCCGAGGTCGCGGCGAATGGATGGACGCCGATCAGCAGGTGGTAAATGAGCACGGCGAGGCCGAAATGGTCATGGGACGGGAGGCGGTCGACGCGCGCGAAGTCCTGGCCGATCAGCTCCGGCGGCGTCGTGCCCTCCGACCCCACCGGACACCGATGACCGGCGATCTGGAATGAGTCGGCGTCAATGAGGGTCACTGACGCCGTGGCCTGAACCAGGGCGCTGCCGGGGGTGGTGTGGACAACGACGTTGTCGGCCCGCAGGTCGCCGACCACCGCGCCTGTCTGGTGGACCAGGGCGACGGACCTTGCCAGGGACGCGGCCGCTCCAAGCAGGTGGTACCACCCCATGTCCGGGGCCAGCCGCTTGCGCAGGCGGGGCACGGTCAGGCGATGCAGGGTGAGGGGACTGTGGGCGCGTGGCATCAGAAACCCGATGACGGCACCGTCGGTCCCGGTCACCACGTCCAGCGGCCAGGCAACGGGCGGAGCCTCGGCCTCAGGCGGGAGGGTCGGAAGGTTGGTGCGCGCCTGAATCAGGGCGCGGAGCTTGGCCCCGTAGGCTGGGGTAGGGACATGGTAGAGCTTGGCCAGCAGGCCCGGACGGTTGGTCGTCCACACGGTTCCCTCGCCGCCGCGTGCCACCACATCGACCACGCTGAGGGCACGGCCGTCTGTCGCCTGGATGATGGGCGCGTCCGGGCGCTGTCGCGTCATGCCAGCGCCGCGGCCATCAAGGAAAGATCGTCGTGCGTGCGCGCCGTGGTCTCCGGGGCGGACAGGAAGGCGGCCAATTCGTCTTCCGGGCGATCCGGACGGCTCGCCAGGAAGTCCTCCAGGGGCCGGAAGAAGCCGCCGTGCGGGGCGTCGTCGGCACGGCGGATGGCAAGGTGCTCCAGTCCGTCGCTGGCCAGGCAGATGAAGGCCGGCGCGGTAATCACCGAGACGCGGGCGTGGTCGGCCCAGTCGGGGTCGGTGAGGAAGGGGGTCTCGTTGATGTGCTCGCCCTTCCAGCCGGCGACGGCGCGGCGGTAGGCGGGCTCGCCCTGTCTGCGCACGACGGCAAAGCCGTCTCCGACCTGGGCGGCCAACAGCCGGTCGGGCAGCAGGACGCAGAGGATCAGCGTGCAGGCGTGCCAAGGGCCCTCAAGGGCGGCGGCCGCTGCCGTCAGTGCGCGGACACCAAGTGTTTCGAGTTCGGCCGTGGCGGCGGACGTCCCGCCGAAGTCGCTCTCAAGCTGGTCGAGGGCCGCGCCAACCGCCAGATGCGCCCCCGCCGCGCCCTCTGCCGCACTGCCGGCGCCGTCGGCCAGGGCGGCAATGACCCGTCCCCGACCGAGGTGTCGCAGGGCGGCCTTGTCGGCGCAGGGGCTATTCGTTGCCGCATGGTCGGCACCGCGCCGCGTCGCCGCCCCGGCGCACCATCCGGCGGCGGTGACCGCATTGCGGACAATGACCGACGGCGCCATGGGTCAGTTGGTTTCCGAGACCTGTGCCGTCTGCCCCGGCGCGTCGCCCTCATCACCGTCGGCCGGTTCTGGCGTCGCCGCCGCGCGCTCCTGCCAGTAGCGGGCCTGTTCCGGATCGCGTTGAACGCCCACGCCACGCTCGTACAGGCGTGACAGGTTGGTCTGAGCCAGGCGATGGCCCTGTTCGGCGGCCTTCTTGATGAGGGCGGCTCCGCGCGGATGGTCCATGGTCACGCCAGCGCCCTGCAGGTACTGAATGCCCAGATTGAGCTGCGCCGTTGCATCTCCGGCCTCGGCCGCCTTGGCAAACCATGCGGCAGCCTGGGTCGGGTCGAGCGGAACGCCCCGGCCATTGGCATAAAGAACGCCCAGATTGGCCTGGGCGACGGTTGAGCCGGCCTCGGCGGCCACGCGATACCATGCGGCGGCGGTTGTCATGTCCTGCGGCAACCCGCGGCCCTGGTAATAGAGCACGCCGGTAGCCAGGGCGGCCGGAACCAAGCCGCTACGGGCCGCCGCCTCGATCAGTTTGGCGGCCCTGGTTTCGTCGCGATAGACGCCCGGGTCCTTGGCGGGGGGCGGCTCGACGGTGGTCATGGCGACGGCTTGGACGGTGGCGGGATGTTCCTGTGCGGCGGGACGCAGGCTCCAACTCCCGTCGGCCCGCTTGACCCAGCCGCCGCTGCCGCCGATCGCGATGGCCTTCTGCGGTGTCGGCGCGGTGGCTGGCGTGCGCTGGGCGACGGGGCGACTGGCGGCCGGGCGTTCCGGTGCGTCCCGATAGAGGCGGCCGAGCGCGAACTGTGCCGGGGCGAAGGACTCGGCTGCCAGAGGCTCCAGCAGTTCCTTGGCCGTAAGCAAATCAACCGGACCGCCGCGGCCCTCGATCATCATTTCGGCCAAGGCGACCCGGCCCTGGCGGTCGCCCCCGGCGGTGGCCGTCATCAGCAGTTGGCGGGCCCCGACGGGGTCGGTTGCGGCAATGTCTTCGGCCACCAGACGGGCGCCTGCCGGATGGCCCTGGTCGGCGGCGGCGTGCAGCAGGCTGGCGGCGGTGGCGGGATCGGCCGGCACCGCATGGCCGGCGCGCAGCAGTCGGGCGAGGTTGACCTGCGCCGGGGCGGAGCCCCGGTCGGCGGCCCGCTGATACCACTCGATGGCCTTTGCCATGTCGCGATCGACAAGTCGCCCTTCCTCCAGCAGCGCGCCGAGGTTCGTCTGCGCTTCGGCCACGCCAGCTTCAGCGGCGGCCTGATAGTAGGTGACGGCGGTTGCCCCATCGGCCGGGATGCCGGTCCCGGACTCGGCCATGTAGCCAAGAGTGTAAAGGGCGGTGCCGTTGCCCTGGTCGGCCGAGCGCCGGTACCAGCGCAGAGCCTCCTCGGGATTGCTGCCGCCGTCGTTTCCTGAAAGATAGCGTTCGGCCAGAGCGGTCTGGGCGACGGCGTTGCCGGCCACGGCCATGACATGCAGATCACGGACGTGGGCGCAGGCGGCCGATGTGGCCTGGGTGGCGCAGGCGGTGCCTTGGACGACGAAAGGTTCGGTCGGCGGCGGCTCGGGCGCCGCGGCGCAGCCGGCCATCAACACTGCTGGCACGGACACCAACAACAAGCTTCGCATCCGTCGCATGGTCACCCCTCCCCAAATGACAAACCGCACCGAGTCCATCGGAACGCGTTCAATAGTAGCGTAGTAAGGCCTGTATAGGAACCATCGGGCTCCATCATACGGTATCCGCCGCTTGATCCATCTAGCGGTCGGGGCGCAGGGGCGTGATCCGGACCGAATCGCCATGGTCCCGGGGCCGGTCGGGCACTACCGGGTCCGGGCCGGGAGTGGCCTGGGCCTGCGTGTCGTCGGGGGCACCGGGGGCACCGGGGGCGTTACCCAGTCCTTCGGCGCCGGCGGCATCGGCCTCTTCTTCATCTTCGTCGGCAAACTGGTAACCGCTGCGCGCGGTGACACGTTCGCGCACCAAGGCGCGGGCCGTTATTTCGCCTGGACGGTCGTCGATGAATCCGAGCAGGCGGCCAATCAGGTGCAGGGCACCTTCGCGCACGTCCTCAATGGCTTCCATCGCCTGCTGGGCTTCTTCCAGAGGCACGGTGGATTGGCGCGTGGCGGCAGCGCTCTCCAGGTTTTCCCATGCCTGGAAGTTGCCGTAGACCCACGCCACGTCACCGGCCAATGAGCCACCGAGCAGGCCGAGCCGTCCCGCCTGGGCAGCGAATACCGGCACGCCGACGCGCGGCAGAAGATCACGCAGGCCGACCTTGGAATAGCTGGCCTCGACGCGTTCGCTGAGGAAGGCGTCCAGGCGTATGAGGTGGGTTTCCAGGGCGCTTTCGATGGCTGCCAACTCGCCTGCCAGGGACTCTGCCAAGATGATGGCTTCCTCGCGGCTGCGTCCCTGGATGGTCAGCACCAGTTCGTCGGCGCGGCGGTCGAGCAGGTCACGGCCACTCCGCAGATCGCCGCGCAAGGCATTGATGGCGGCTTCCTGGCTGTTCTTCAGAGTCTCCGTGGTTGTCCTGGCCGCCGACTGGACGATGGCGCGGCTGGCCTCTCCCTCGGTCTGCAACGCCGCGCGACTGGCGTCGCCCTCGGCCTGAAACACCTCGCGGGTGCGCCGCTGCGAGATCACCGCCAGCACGGCAATGGCCCCGGCCAGGGCGATCAGGCCGATGGTGAGCAGTCCCCCGGCCAGAAGGATGCCGTCGGCGATGGTCATCGACGGCCAGGGCAGGACGCGCGTCGCAGCCTCTGTTTGCGCGGCGGAGGGGTGGGCGGTCGCAGCCAGGGCAAAGGTCGCCACCAGGGGCGCCGTCAAGGCCGGGTGGGGTCGTCTCGATGGCTGCATTCGGGTTGCGCTCCTCCTGGCCGCTGATTGGTCCGGCCGCCGCGGTCAGGCTAACGCACCCGTGATCGCGCTGTCACCTGCCGTGAGGATGATGAGAACGGTCGGACACACACAAAACATTGGGCTCGGCAGTGGGATGCGCTTTCGGCATAATCAGGCGCCGGCGGCGAGGGGCCTGCCGAAGCCATATCCGATGGGTGGTCGGGCGAGGGAGCGTTGCCGCATGTCCGAGGAAATTTCAACCGGCACAGTTCAGGCCGATGGTACGATAGGCGCGTCGTCGCCTGCGTCCTCCGCGTCAAAAGAAGAATGGGCTCCGCCCGGCAATGGGCTGAGAGCCCGCGTTCACGCCTTTATCGAGGATCCCCGAGTCGGCTGGTTCATCATCGGCGTCATCGTGGTCAACGCCATCGTCCTGGGCCTTCAGACGTCGGCCCTTGTGCAGGGCAGTATCGGCGGGGCGCTGGCGATGATCGATGAGATCTGCCTTGCCATCTTCGTCATCGAACTGTTGCTGCGCCTGTTCGCGCGTGGGTTCCGGTTCTTTCTGTCGGCATGGAACCTGTTCGACGCGGTGGTCGTCGGCGTGGCGCTGGTGCCGTCGTCGGCCGGGCTGTCGGTGCTGCGCGCCTTGCGCATCCTGCGCACCCTGCGGCTGGTGACGCGGCTGCCGTCGTTGCGTCTGGTGGTGCAGTCGCTGCTGGCCGCCATTCCCGGCGTGTCGACCATCATGGTGCTGATGCTCTTGGTGTTCTACATCTCCGGGGTCGTTGCCACGACCTTGTTCGGCCAGTCGTTCCCCGACTGGTTCGGCACCCTTGGCGAGTCCTTCTACACACTGTTCCAGGTGATGACCCTGGAAAGCTGGTCCATGGGTATCGCCCGGCCGGTGATCGCCGAATATCCGTTCGCCTGGATATTCTTCGTCATCTTCATCCTGGCCACCACGTTCACCGTCCTCAACCTGTTCATCGCCGTCATCGTCAACGCGATGAGCGAGGAAAAGGCGGCGGAGCATCAGGAGGAGCGGCAGGCCGACATGGCGACCCTGGACGTGCTCCTGGCCGAGTTGCGGAGCTTGCGCGGCGAGGTCGCGGAACTGCGCCGGGACCGCGAGCCGTCCTGACCTTACCGCTGAAGGGCTGAAATCTGGCGTGTGGCAAAGCCCAGACGTTCGGACTGGAGGCGGACGAGATAGGCCAGCAGCGCCATGGCAACCTCCATGTCCTTGGCTTCGAGGCGCCGCCATTGCTCGGTGCTCAGAGCCCAGACGACGGTGGGTTCGTCGGCGCGCAGGGAGGCGGAGCGGGGCTGGTCGAGGAACAGCCCCATCTCGCCGACAACGGCATGGCGGCCGATGCCGCGCACGCGCAGGGGCTCGGCCCCCGGCCGGTTGACCAGCACGCTGATCCGGCCGCACTCCACGAAATGCATGGCGTCGGTGGGGTCTCCGGCCTGGCACAGGTAGGCGCCGGGAGCCAGTTCGATGCGGCTGAGGACCCCCCTCAGCCGGTCGGCCTTGGCGGTCGAACGCAGGGCGCGGGCCAGCCAGTCCATCATGTGTTCGGGCGGGCCGGCGGTGGAGGCGTTTTCCGACAGAACGAGATTTTCGGCATATTCCAGCGCTTCGTCCAGGGTCGCGAAGTGTATGGCGTCGTCGGGCAGTCCGCCCGTGCGGTGCAGGCGATTCAGGACATCCGGCGGCAGGCCGGCGACCAGTTGCAGGGCTCCAGCCTCGTGCAGGGCGTGGCGGATTTTGAAGAATGCCGCTCCGGCCGAGGAATCGACCCCCGTTACGGCGCTGAAATCAAACACCATGATCCGCGGGTGTTTCCCTAACAGGATGTTCTGCACGCGCTCGTACAGCCGGTGGGCCGAGCCAAAGAAGATGAACGAGGACAGCACGACAACCTGAACCTTGCCGCCATGGCGGTCGAGGATGGCCATTTCCCCATCGGCCCGCATCAGGGTCGAGGGGAACTCGTTCACCCCGAAGTTATGGCGAATGATGCTGACCCGGCTGACATCCAGCACGAAGATGATGCAGCCGGCGACCACCCCGAAGGCCAGCGCCGGCAGGAAGCCGAAGGTCGCCGCCAGCAGCACGATGGACAGAATGGTCAGGCGGTCGGTTGTCGGCAGGTGACGGCCGGCGGCGATGCCCCAGGTCCAGAGCAGGTAGAGGCCGGCGCGGGCGAGGAGGGCGGCGAGCACGACTCGCGGCAAGAGGCCGACGACATCCATGCCGACGACCAGCACTCCGCCCATCATCAGCACCATGGTCAGGCCGCTGAGACGGCTGGTTGCGCCGGCCCGGCGATTGAGGGTCGAGCGGCTGAGCGAGAGGTTGCCGGCCAGTCCACCGAGCATCGCCGACACCATGCCGGCCATCCCGTGGACACGCAGTTCATGGTCAAGATTCGCCTCGGTGCGGCTCTCAAGTTCGAGACCGGTGCCGTTCATCAGGACCGCCAATGCCATCACGACGATCAGGGCCACCATATCGCCGACGGGGGCCAGCAGGACTTCTGGTGTGAGTGCGGCGGGATGGCTCTGGAACGGCGTCCACCATGCGCCGCCGTCGATCACCTGCAGGAGCAGCCCGCGAGCCTGCGCCTCGGCGATGCTCATGTCCGCAAAGGGCAACGCGGCATGGATGCCCAGTACCGCGATGACCAGAAAGATGGGGCTGGCCAAGGGCGAGCGAAACACCCGGCTGACAACCCCCAGGGCAATCACCAGGGCGCCCGTCGCGCCCAGTTTGGCCAGCGTGTCGGCCCGTGCCAGGTCGGGCAGGGTTCCCCATGACAGGGGCACCTCGGTCGCCACGCGCACGGCGCCGACGACAACCAGCCAGCCGGTGGCCGCCATGAACCCGCCGACGACCGGGAAGGGGACAAAACGGGCGATGCGCGCCAGTCGCCTCCAGCCGATGACCAGCAGCGCCAGACCAACGATAAACGACGCAGCGGCGAACACCGTCATCAGGAACGGGAAACGGTCGGCGGGGGCCAGGGTCAGCGCCGTGGGCGCCAGCGTGCCCGCCATAAGGGCGTAGATCGCGGTGGCGTTGTTGTCGGGGCCGCCTATGGCGTACGGGAAGCCGCTACGCAGCGAAATCAGCACGCCGACGATGACCGCGGTGACCAGCATCACGACGATGCCGCGGCCAAGATCCGGGGCAAAGGGTCCGGCAAAGATCATGGCGGCGAACGAGCAACTGGAGGCGATGCCGATCAACCCGACCACGCCCCCCGCCGCCATGTCCTTGATAATGGCAAGCCCGCTGACCGGCCGCCAAGCCGCTTTGGTCGTCATCGCCCCCGTCCCCCCCGTTGCTTCCCGCAAATGACGGGCCCCACGTTCGTGGCGGGCAGGCTAGCATGGGTTTGCCGGGGTTGGTAAGGGTGCGGACGGCTGTCGCCACCATGCGGAGCCTCGGTTTCGACTGAGAAGGCACAGCCAGGCAGGGCGTTGACGGCGGCGTGTTATTTAAGCGCGAATTTTTGGAAAATGAGTATGTAGGCGTCGCACAAAACATACGGCAGCGGCTAGATTATCCTGAAAAAGAATGGCACCGTACACCCAATCGCGCTGTTGCAAACCGATAGAGCGCCGGTTTTGCAGCCCTGGGGCAATAGAGGAATCATATCGGGGGGGGCGGCCGTGCCGAAGAAAATCGCCAACTATGGCATTCACACTGCTTCAGCCAGGACCTTATTCCAGAATACAGCCGTAGGGGTGTGAGCCATGACCGATACCATGAAAAAAGAGGACGTGGTCTTTCCGGACAGTCGTCATGCCAAACTTGGCATGTATACAGCAATGCGCGGCAAGGTCGCACAGCTGATTCCGCTAAAGGTGGAGGGCCGGACCAGTTCCGTAAACTGGTCTGAAGCCGACAAGGTGATGAAGGACATCCTGGAACATCGGGATGAATACAAGGATGCTTATTGGAAAATAGGTTTTATCGGTAAGAACCTTGTGTTGCGCGTAAAGGCGGAAAAGCTGGAAGCTGATATGCTCTCCAAGCTTTTCAAGCGGAAAGACTATACCGATGTTGTGCTGCTCACCAACTGCGGCCCCAAGGTTTCAGTTGCGAGCGGGTCCGAAAAGCCCAAAAGCGATACTCTGAAGTTCCCAAGCTATTTCGTCCTGACTCAGGACGAGTGCCCAAAAATTCTGCAAGAGCACCTGGATATCGGCAAGGGATTTACCTTGCAGTTGACGATATCCATTCCTGGAACTGCCGATAACGCCGGATTGAAGGCCCGCATCAAGGATGTCCAGAAGGACATGTGCGAGGAATACCGGCAACGCTGCAACGATATCGCCAAGGGGCTGTCCAAGGATCTCGACAAGATCGACAGCAACGACAAGAAAGCCGTCCTGGCCATCGCCGCGCGGGCGGAAAAAGAGTTTTCGGCCCTCCTGAAGGAAGATGTCGCGGCAAGGGAGTTTCAAACCCGTGTCGAAAAGATGGTCGCGGCTGACCGGCTGTTAAAGGATCGCTATACCGAATGGCAGTTCAAGACCGCCTGTAAAACCGTCGTCAGTTCGGTCAAGCTGACCGCCATCATCCTGCGCTTGATTGCCAGCCACGGCGCCGAGGTTACGGCTTATCTGGATCTGGTGAAGACCGCCTACGATTTCTACAAGATCATCGACGACTTTACCAAGACGGAAGCCGACGCCCTGAAGGAACTGGAAGTCAGCCTTCAGGACTACCAGAACGCCGCGACATCCATGCAAAACATGATGAAAGGCGTTTACAACCGTTACAACGTGAGTCACGGATCCACATTCAAGGAAATCAAGGCGACATTCGGCGCCGCTTCGGAAGCCGCCGAGGGAATCCAGTCGGTCTTTGATCAGGAGCTGCGTAAAACCAAGCTGAAGGACTGGATGCTGGATCCTCCGCCAGTCCAGAAACTTGATCGCTACCTCGTTGCTTTGGGCCAGCTCGTCGCCAAACTTGATAAGCAGTACAAGCAACTGGAAAAGGATTGGAACGAGCTGCGCGGTGCCCGGCTCAATCAGGCGGTGAAACTTTGGCCCAAGGTGCAGGCCCTCAAGTCAAACTGTGACGATGCGCTCAAGCATTTCAAGGCCCAGAAGGCCTATGCCGAAGCGGTCAAGAAGCAGTTGGAGGAATGGGAACTTCCCTACACCGACAAGACTTCTCTGGGTAAGATCACCGATTTTGCCAGCGGCCTGCGTCGTACCGATCTGCGCAAGATCAAGGCTGGGATAAATGATACCCGAGACGCGGCATCAGCAGTCAAGAGCGCGGCCGATTCCATTAAAGACCTGATCAAATCCGCCTCCGCCCTTGCCTGATTCCGGTCGACCGCCGGTTCAGGGGCCACGACGGGCGCGACAGGTCGACCGCAGGCGATCGAGCATGGCGGTGACCTGGGGGGCGTCGCAGGGGGTCTTTTCGTTGGAGTCTCCGGCCTGCTGCCAGCGTGGCCCTTGAGGGACGGGCGGCTGTCACCGTTTGGTAACGGTCGATGGCCGCGTGCTACTTCCCGGTAACCGACGACGTATATCTTGCGGCGGTCATCGGACAAGCGCGTGATCTCCTGGAGGCCGGTGCGGAACGGCTGGAACCGTCCCTCTGTACCCCCTCGGTCACGGCGCACCCGCAACCACCGACATTTGACCTCCCCGGGTCGTTCAACCGAACCGGGCCTCATGCGCCGCCGTTCCCGACGAACGCGCACGGGTATCGACAATATCCGTAAATTCTGCCCCTATTTCATTGGCGTGATATACGATGGCCCCGGCATGCAGCAGCGGGCCCATGACCTCAAGTGCAGAGTGCTTTTTGCCCGTGCGGACATAGGTCTGCCCTGAAAAGCGATAGGGAGGGATTTATGCGCGGCCAGGCCCCGAAACCTGCTGCCTCGAATGGACGCCCACACGTGATCGTCCTGGACGACGATCCGGTTACCTGTTCCATGATCGCCAGGTTTCTCGCCAGCGAAGGCTTCTACGTCAGGGAAGCCGGCTCTGCAAATGAATGCAGGGCGCTTCTCAAAGCCGCCATGCCCGATCTGGTGCTCGTCGACATCCGGCTGCCCGACGCGAACGGCATCGCCTTTGCCCAGGAAATTCGTGCGTCGAGTCCCGTGGGCATCATCTTTGTGACCCAACAGGATAACGAAATGGACCAGGTCCTCGGGCTGGAGTCCGCGGGGGACGACTACATCACCAAGCCGGTCAATCTGAGGATTCTGGTTGCCCGTGTGCGCGCTCTGCTGCGCCGGCGCCCCCTCGACAAGCATAGCCTTGGGCGGCCGGGGGTGGTGACGTTCGCTTCCTTTGTGATGGACCTGACCCGCCGCGAGCTTGCCACCGCCTCCGGCGAACCCGTGGGGCTGACCCGCGGTGAATTCGACCTGCTTGCGGCCCTGGTGGACGCCGATGGCCGTGCCCTGTACCGCGACTATCTCGCCGAAGTGGTCGGCAGCCGTTTAGGCGAAGGCAACGGACGGACGGTCGACTCGCTGATCGGTCGGTTGCGGCGGAAACTGAACGCCGTGGGAAGCGATTCCATGCTGATCGTCACCGTGACGGGCGTGGGCTACAGGTTCGCCGGTTTGGCCAGCCGCAGCTGACTTCGCCATTGCCGGCGCCGGGGCTGCTTTTGCAGAACCTCCGGAACTCCATCCCCTCCAGACGAGCCGGTATTGGACAGCCCATGCGCGCGTTGATGACCATGGTGTTGAGCATGGTGCTCGTTGCCGGTGCTGCGCAGGCCGGTGCCGCGCAGGCCGGTGCCGCGCAGGCAGGCAGGAACCCGGACGAATGGGGTGGCCTCGCGCCGCCGGTTTTCCGGCATCTGACTCCGGCCGATGGCCTGCCCTACCCGGTGGCCCTGGGGATTGCGCAGGACGGCGAGGGCTTCATATGGGTCGCGACCCCGGGCGGCGCCGGACGGTGGGACGGCTACCGGATGAGGGTCTACCGTCATGACGACGCCAACCCGGTCTCGGTTCCCGACAACATTTTGACCAACGTGATTACTGACGAGGCGGGCCGCGTGTGGTTCAGCACCGCCTCGGGCATCCTGGCGCGCTACGACGTCGAAAGCGACGGCTTCCTTACCTACCGCAGGCCCGAAGGGAACCTTGGCCGGCCCAACGGCATGGCGAGCGATGGCAGGGGCGGGATATTGATCGCCAGCCGCCATGGATTGTTTCACCTTGATGCGGCGACGGAGCGGTGGAAGCGGGTCGAGGGGCTGCCGGACGGCGACGTCAGCAGCGTGATGGTCGATCAGCAAGGGCGCCTGTGGGCCGGCACGACCGAAGGCCTGTACTGGCAAGGTGCCGAAGGCGTGCCCTTTTCGCGGGTGCCCATGCCGGCCGAGATGGCGCGCGACCCCGTCTCGGCGCTGTACCAGGGTTTTTCCGGCCGCATCTGGTTCGGCACCAGACAGGGCCGGGTCGGTTCGGTGACCCCGGACCTCGGCATGCTCGACCTCGAAGAGGCCCTGCCGGGTTCGGGCTATCGGGTCACGTCCCTGGCAGAGCCCCGGCAGGGAACCTTGTGGATTGGCGAATACGGCGGGGGCATCCGCGAGTTGGCGCTCGGGCCGCGCACCGTCCGCCATTTCGTGAGCGACCTCGCGAGGCCGACCAGCCTGGGCGACAATACGGTGACATCCCTGCTCATCGACCGCTCGGGGCTGGCGTGGGCAAGCAGCCTGCGTGGCATCGACCACCACATCCCCAGCAACCGACAGATCGTAACGCTGGTCCAGGACGAGGGCGGGCTGCCCGGCAACGATGTCAGAAGCGTCACGGCGTCCATCAACGGTGGGGCGTGGCTGGGCTTTCGCGACGGTGCGAGCCTCGCAACGCTTGAACCGTCGACGAGCAAGGTCGGGCAAGACCTGTCCGACCGCTGGCCAATGACCTCTCCCCGCGGCCTCATTCAGGCCATAGGCGACACCGGAGATGGCCGCCTCTGGTTTGGGCAGCAGACGGGCCTGATCATGTTCGACACCAAGGCCGGCACCGCCGTCGCCTATGAGGAGTTGGCGGGCCACAACATTCTTACACTGCACCACGAGGGGGACTTCCTGTGGGCCGGCGGATCGATGGGGCTGGCGAGAATCCCCTTGGCAGGCGGGGCTCCCGTGATCTTCAGGAAAGAGGAGGGCAACGACCGGACGCTCAGCGACAACAGTGTTTCTGCCATTCTGAGGGACGCGACCGGTCTGTTGTGGGTTGGAACCGTGCGTGGCCTCAACCGGCTCGATGATCCGGTCACCGGCCAGTTCACGCGATTCCTCAATGATCCGGCGGACAGGGACAGCCTGCCCAGCGATACCGTCAACGACATCACCCAGGACCGGTTCGGCCGCCTCTGGCTGGCCACCGGCAATGGCATCGCCATATTCACCCCCGCTGCCGACACGCGGGCGATAATCACGCGGATCGGCACCGCCCAGGGCCTCAATACCGGCACCGTGCTGTCCGTGGTGGAAGGCGATGACGGCTCCATCATCGCCGGGTCCGGCGACGGACTGGTGGTGGTCGACCCCAGGACGATGGCGGTCAAGATGCTGGGTCCCCCGGATGGCGTGGAAATCCGGACATTCTGGGCCGGGGCGGCGGCGCGCCTTCAAGACGGCACCGTCGTCCTGGGCGGCTTCGGCGGTCTGGTGATGGTCCGCCCCCGTTCCCTGCCGGTCTGGAATTACGACTCGCCAATGGTCGTGACCGATCTGCACGTTGGCAGCCGACGCCGGCCCCCGGCCAGAGATATCGTATTGCAGCCCGGCGAGAGCGGGTTCCAGGTCGAATTCGCGGCGTTGGACTTCGCTGCCCCGGAGCGCAACCGCTATGCCTACAGCCTCGACGGCAGCGAGTGGGTGACGGCCAACGCCCACCAGCGCACGGCGACCTATACCAACCTGTCCCCCGGCAAGCACGAGTTGGTGGTCCGCGGAACGAACAGTGCCGGTATCTGGGCAGAAAATCCGTTGCGGCTGACCATCAGGGTGTTGCCTGAATGGCACCAGACCCTTGGTTTCCGCTTGGCAGCCCTCGCGATGGCGGCCGCCATCCTGTACGCCGCCTTCCAGGCGCGGAACGCCTACTATCTGCGCCGCGAGAGGACGTTGACACTGGAAGTCGAGACCCGGACCCGGGAAGCCGAAGCAGCGAAGCTGCGGGCGCTGGCGGGCGAGGAGGAGGCTCGCAGCGCCAGGGACGCCGCCGAGGAAGCGGACCGGATGAAATCGCGTTTCCTTGCGATCATCGGCCACGAAATCCGGACGCCGTTGAACGGGTTGCTGGGAATGCTCCACCTTCTGGAGTCCAAGAACCTGACCCCGCCCTCCCTTGATCTCCTGGCGACCGCCAAGGGCGCAGGGGAGAACCTCCGCCATCTCGTGGAAAGCGTCCTCGAATACGGACGGCAGGGCGCGGAAGCGCCCGAACCCGTGGTGACCGACGTGGACGCCGATCGGCTGATTTCCCAGATCGTCGAGCTGTTGCGGCCTCAGGCGGCGGCCAGGAACCTTGTCGTCCACTTGATCGCCTCCCCCCGGGATGTGCGAGTGCCCGTCCAAACCGACCAGGCGGGCCTGTCGCGCATCCTCTTCAACCTTATCGGCAATGCGATCAAGTTCACGGATCAGGGATCGGTGGCCGTCGAGGTGATGTTCGAGGCCGGTACAGGCGAGGGCGGTACGGGCGCTCGGCGGCTGGTCGTCGCCGTGAGTGACACCGGGATCGGCGTGCCGCCGGACATGCGCGAGGCCATTTTCTCGGAATTCACCCAGGCCGACGATTCCATAACCCGCCGTTATGGTGGGGTCGGACTGGGGCTGGCCATCTCCCGGCGCATGGCCGTGCGGATGGGAGGAGAGTTGACGCTGGATCCGTCGACGCGGGTCGGCAGCCGGTTCATCCTCGAGCTGCCCGTCGGGTCGGGACGGGTTTCCTCCCCGCAAAGCCCGGATCTGGCTGCCCTGGGGGGACCCGCCAAACGCGTGCTGATCGTCGACGATGACGAGGTCAACCTGCGGGTCGCCGAACGCATGCTCATCCGGCTGGGGCATGAAGCCGTCACCGCGAGTTCGGGGCCGCACGCCTTGGAGGCGCTGGCAGCAAGGCCCTTCGACGTGGTCCTCATGGATCTGCGCATGCCCGAAATGGACGGCATGGAGGCCGCCCGCCGCATCCGGCGGACCGAAGCCCCGGACGGCCATCGGGTGCGCATCATCGCGATGACCGCCGAGCATGCGGATGCGGTCTGGGAGGAGAGTGCCCGGTCAGGAATGGACGGCCGGCTGTTAAAGCCGATCGACCTCGACCGGCTGGCGAACGCGGTCTCCGGCCATGGCGTGGCGCTCCTGGACCGCGAGGTCCGCAAGCCAATCGATGTCAGGTATGTGAAGGAGCAATCGGCCCTGCTCGGCTTTGACGAAATGGTTCGACTGGCGCGGATCTTCACCAAAATCTCGCGCGAGATGCTGGCTGGCCTTGAGGCTGCCGCCGAAGAACCCGACCGGGCCGCCGTCAGTGCGATTGCCCATAGGCTGCGCAGTTCTTGCGGGCCCTTGGGGATGACCGATTTCGGCGATCTTGCCGCCCGTCTGGAGACCGAGGCCCTCACGGCACCCCGGCAGGAGCTTCGGGACCTGATAGGCCTGCTGAAGGATGCCCGGATCACCGGGCTGCGGTCGCTCAAGGCGCTGTCGCGCATGCCGGACGAGAAGCAGTAACACCAGCCGCTCAAGGACCCGACCTGCTTGTCCGCTGCCGCTTCCAGCGCCTTGACGTCTGGCGCGGGCGGCCGTTGTGGATGCCTGTCCACAATCGAATCCAAGCCAGTGTGTCCCGTCTGAAATTCATGATCTAAGTGCGATCATTCGGCAGTTCTTCGGCCGATGGAGGTATTTCTCAGGGGAGAATTCACGATGGTATCCAGTAAGCGCCGCACGCATAAGGCCCGCACCGCCGCCCTCGGTGTGCTGTCGGCGTTGCTGACGACCACGGCCTTGACCCCGGCGGCGCTGGCCCAGAACACGCTGCCCCAGGGCGGGGCCTTCGTGGCCGGGCGTGGTGCCATCAACCAGTCCGGGTCGGCCATGACCGTGACCCAGGCGACCCGCAACGGCGTCATCGACTGGAACAGCTTTTCCATCGGGTCGGGCAACTCGGTGCACTTCAACAACGGCAGCGGCGCCACCCTCAACCGGGTGACCGGCGGCAGCCTGTCCACCATCCTGGGCACGCTGAGCGCCACCGGGTCGCTGTACCTGGTCAACCCGCAGGGCGTGGTGATCGGGACGGGCGGCGTCGTCACCACCGGCGGCAGCTTCGTCGCCTCGGCGCTCGACATGGCCAACGACCACTTCATGGCCGGCGGCAGCCTGCTGTTCAAGGGCAAGGACGGCGGCGAGGTCCATAACCTGGGCAAGATCTCCTCGACCGGCGGCAACGTCGTGCTGATCGCCCGCGAAGTCACCAACGACGGCACCATCCTGGCGCCCAACGGCACCGCCGCGCTGGCCGGCGGCACCGAGGTCCTGCTGTCCGAGGGTGGTTCGCTGGTCCGCGTGATCGGCGAAGGCCGCTTCGACAACCAAGGCACCATCAAGGCCGCCGAGGCCGAACTCAAGGCGGCCGGCGGCAACATCTACGCCCTGGCCGGCAACACCGACGGCATCATCCGCGCCACCGGCACCGAGACGCGCGACGGCCGGGTGTGGCTGAGCGCCGGGACCGGCAGCCTCGCCACCGCCGGCACGGTCACGGCGACCGATGCCGACGGCAGCGGCGGCACGGTCGCCGTGGACGCGGCGGCGGGCATGGTCATGCACACCGGCACGTTGGCTGCCACCGGCACCACCGGCGGGTCTGTCACGGTGACCGCCGACCGGGTGCTCAACCAGGGCAAGGTTTCGGCCGACGGCACCACCGGGGCCGCTGGCTTGATCGATATCGAGTACACCAGCCGCTACATCGGCACCTCCGCCAGCACCGTCTCGGCCAGCGGCAAGACCACCGGCGGCACAGTCAGCGTGGCTGGCGACGGCACCTTGTTCTCCTCGGGCGCGCATCAGGCGACCGGCCGGTCCGGGGCGGGTGGCGACGTCGATCTGCTGGGCGATACCATTACTCTGGTCGCGGCCACGGTTGACGCCTCGGGCGCCACGGCGGGCGGGTCGGTCCGCATCGGCGGCGACTTCCAGGGCCGGGGCGACGTCCAGCGGGCCAGCACGGTCATGCTGTCCCCCGACACCGCCGTTCGCGCCGATGCCACCGTCAAAGGCGACGGCGGGCGGGTCATCGTGTGGTCGGACGACAAGACCGACTACTTCGGCACCGTCTCGGCCCGTGGCGGCGCGAAGGGCGGCAACGGCGGCTTCATCGAGGTCTCGTCCAAGGAGGACCTGCTATTTGCCGGCCATGCCGATGCCGGCGCCGCAAAGGGCACGGCGGGCACCCTGCTGCTCGACCCCAAGAACATCACCATCAGCGATGCCGGAACGAGCTTCCCGTATTACGAGTTGATCGACCCGTCCGCCTCGGCCGACAACCAGTTCGGCAATAGAACGGAGGTTCTGTCGTCCGGCAACATCGTCGTCACAAGTTCCGCTGATGACTTCGCGGCCACCGATGCCGGCGCCGCATACCTCTACAATGGTACGACGGGCGCCCTGATATCGACCCTGACGGGAACGGCAGCCAACGACCGGATCGGTGCCGACGGCATCACGGAGTTGGCCAACGGCAACTATGTGATCCGGAGCTCCGTTTGGAACGAAAACCGGGGCGCGGTGACCTGGGGGTCGGGGACAGTCGGGGTCGGCGGGGTGGTGTCGGCGGACACGTCCCTGGTCGGCAGCACTCCGGGGTCCAACTACAACGGCGACATGGTGGGCAGGCGAGTTGATGTTCTGGCCAATGGCAGCTTCGTGGTGCGGACCTCCCAGTGGGGCGACAACCGCGGCGCGGTGACCTGGGGGTCGGGGACTGAAGCGCTGACCGGCGAGGTGTCCTCGGCCAACTCCCTGGTCGGCACCACTGCCGGAACGCCAAGTTGGTGGGGGTATAGCGGCGGAGACCAGATTGGCTACGACCTCACCCGGCTGTCCAACGGCAGCTTGGTTGTCCGTAGCAACTACTGGAACCAGAACCGCGGCGCAGTGACCTGGATATCGGGCACGTCGGCGCTGACCGGAGAGGTGTCTTCGGCCAACTCCCTGGTTGGTACCGTGAGCGGCGACAACGTCGGCAATTACGGGATTACCGCGCTGGCAAATGGCGGGTTCGTGGTGGTCAGTGGCAACTGGAACACCCAGATGGGTGCGGTGACCTGGGGGGCGGGGACCGAAGCGCTGACCGGAGAGGTGTCTTCGGCCAACTCGCTGGTCGGCAGCGCCATCGGCGATGCGGTGGGTAGCGACGGCATCACCAAACTGTCCGACGGCGGTTTCGTCGTGCGGAGCGCCCGATGGAGCATGAACCGCGGCGCCGTGACCTGGGGGTCTGGAACGTCGGGGGTGACCGGAGTGGTGTCCTCGGAAAACTCCCTGGTCGGCAGATACTCCTACGACTACGTGGGCAACTCCGGCGTCACCGAACTGTCCAACGGCAGTTTGGTGGTGGCGAGTAACATGTGGGACGGCCGCAAGGGCGCGGTGACCTGGGTGTCGTCGCCAGCCGCCTTGACCGGCGTTGTATCGGCCGACAACTCCCTGGTCGGGGGCTCGTCGGGCGATCATGTGGGCAGCCACGGCATCACGGCGCTGTCCAATGGCAGCTTCCTGGTGAAGAGCGCCCAATGGAGCCAGTATCGCGGCGCGGTAACCTGGGGATCCGGAACGTCGGCGCTCGTCGGAGAGGTGTCCTCTGAAAACTCCCTGGTCGGCAGCACCGGTGGGGTGCCCAACATGTGGGGTGGATACAGCGGCGGTGATCAGGTCGGCAACTACGGCATCGAGGAGTTGTCCAGCGGCAATTTCCTGGTGTTGAGCCCTTACTGGAGCGACAGCCGCGGCGCGATCACCTGGGGAGCGGGGACATCAGCCCTGACCGGGGTGGTGTCGGCGGAAAACTCTCTGGTCGGCAGCACTGCTGGGTTTTTCAACGCGTCTGCCTATAAGGTCGGCGGCGACCAGGTGGGTCATAACGTCATCGTGCTGGCCAACGGCAATGCGATTGCGGCGACGAGTACCTGGAACATGAACACCGGCGCGGTAACCCTGATCTCGGGGACGTCGGCGACGGTGGGCGTTGTTTCGGCGGAAAACTCGCTGGTTGGCAGCACGGCCGGGACATCGGGTGATTGGAACTATATCGACGGCGACCGAGTAGGCTCCGACATCACGGTGCTCTCCAACGGCAGCTTCGTGGTGGGCAGTCCTTACTGGAACAGCAGCCGCGGCGCCGCAACCTGGGTGTCCGGAACGTCGGGGCTGAGCGGCGTTGTCTCGGCCGAGAATTCCCTGGTTGGCAGCACCGCCGGAATTTTCAGCACGTATAATGGCAGCCTGATTGGTGGCGATCAGGTGGGGGCGGACGTCGAAGAACTGGCGGACGGCCGGTTCCTGGTCATCAGCAGCAATTGGAACGAAAACCGCGGTGCGATCACCTGGGGGGCCGGGACGGAAGCGCTGACCGGCGTCGTGTCCGAGGCCAATTCCCTGGTCGGCAGTACCGGTGGCACCCTCGGCTCCTGGGGTTATGATGGTGGTGATTACATAGGGGACTACGTCGAAGTCCTCAGCAACGGCAGCTTCGTTGCGCTTGCTTCCGATTGGAACGGCGGCCGGGGTGCCGTGACCTGGGGGTCGGGCACCGAAGCGCTGATCGGCGTTGTCTCTGCCGGAAACTCGCTGATCGGCACCGAGGCCGGGGACTACGTGGGCGACGGTGGGTTTATGGAACTGGCCGACGGCAGCTTTGTCGTGGGAAGCAGCGATTGGGGTGGCGGGCGTGGCCACGTCACCAGGGGGTCTGGAACCTCGGCCTTGACCGGCGAGGTTTCGGCAGCCAACTCCATCGTCGGCAGCACGACGGACAGCGGGCTGTCTTTCCAGAACAATGGCGACCACGACCGTCGCTTCGCCGCTTTGATTGAAGGCCCAGGCGAGAACTACGACAGCCCCGTCAGCGTGCTCATTGTCGCGTCACAGGGAAGTACAGGCGAGCTCTATGTCGGCATCACCGATCCCTCGGACCTGACCTTCAGCCGGGCGGGGGGGAACAGCGTGTCCGTCGCGCCGTCCTTCCTGACCGATGTGCTGAACACCGGCACGGCGGTCACCCTGCAGGCCAGCAACGACATCACCATCGACAGTGCCATCACGGTCGACAACGTTAGCGGGACGGGCGGTGACCTGACCCTGCAGGCCGGGCGGAGCATTCTGCTCAACGCCTCCATCTTCACCGACGGCGGCGCCCTGACCCTGATCGCCAACGACCTGCTGGCCAATGGCGTGGTCGATGCCCAGCGCGACGCCGGGGCGGCCGTGATCACCATGGCATCCGGCGCGTCCATCAACGCCGGCACGGGCCTCGTCACCATCGAGATGCGCGACGGTACCGGCAAGACCAACGCCACCGGCGGCGCGGTGTCCCTGCGCGATGTTTCGGCCGGCACGATCAGCGTCCTCAACCAGAGCACCGACGGCGGGATCACCCTCGGCGGCACCCTGACCGCCTCGGACAGCGGCAACGCCATCGTCCTGGCAGCGGACGGCGACTTCATCAACAACACCGGCTCCACCGCCCTGGCGGCCGACGCCGGCCGCTGGCTGGTCTATTCGACCGACCCGCGCACCAACACCCTGGGCGGCCTGAGCGGCACCAACTACTACAACGCGACGTATGCCGGGAACGCGCCGGGCTCGATCTCCGGGACCGACAACCGGTTCCTGCACAGCGTGGTGCCGACCCTGACGGTGACGGCCGCCAACGCCACCAAGGTGTACGGGGCTTCGGTGCCGGGCCTGACCTACAGCGTCTCGGGCCTGATCGGCGGCGACAGCATTGGGGACATCCTCAGCGGCGCCGTCACTTCGGCGGTGACGGCCGGTAGCGACGTCGGAAGCTATGACATCACGGCGGGCACCCTGGCCGCGCAACGCGGGTATGCGATCGAGTACGTCGATGGCACCTTGACGGTGACCAAGGCGGCGCTGACCGTGGCGGCCGGCAATGCCAGCCGTACCTACGGCGCGGCCAACCCGACATTCGGGGCGACCTACATGGGCTTCGTGCTGGGCCAGAACGCTGGCGTTCTCGGCGGCAGCCTGGGCCTGACGACGGCGGCGACGCAGTCCTCGAACGTCGGCACCTACGCCATCAGCGGCGCGGGCCTGACCTCGGGCAACTACGCCATCACCTACGTCGGTGGCACGCTGACCGTGGGCAAGGCGGCGCTGACCGTGACGGCCAACGACGCCAGCCGCACCTACGGGGCGGCCAACCCGGCACTCGGGGCGACCTACACGGGCTTCGTGCTGGGGCAGGGGGCCGGCGTTCTCGGCGGCAGCCTGGGCGTGACGACGGTTGCGACGCAGTCCTCCGATGTCGGCACCTACGCCATCAGCGGCGCGGGCCTGACCTCGGGCAACTACGCCATCACCTACACCGATGGCACCCTGACGGTGGACAAGGCGGCGCTGACGGTGACGGCCAACGACGCCAGCCGCACCTACGGCGCGGCTAACCCGGCACTCGGGGCGACCTACGCGGGCTTCGTGCTGGGGCAGGGGGCCGGCGTTCTCGGCGGCAGCCTGGGCCTGACGACGGCGGCGACGCAGGCCTCCGACGTCGGGACCTACGCCATCAGCGGCGCCGGCCTGACGTCGGGCAACTACGCGATCACGTACACCAACGGCACGCTGACGGTGGACAAGGCGGCACTGACCGTGACGGTCAACGACGCCAGCCGCGTTTCCGGAACGGCAAACCCTGTGTTCACGGCCGGCTACGATGGGTTCGTGCTCGGCCAGGATGCCAGCGTTTTGGGCGGCGCCCTGAGCCTGGTCACGGAGGCGGACATGAACTCGGCCGCCGGCACTTACTCCATCACCGGTTCGGGCCTGACGTCGGGCAACTACACTCTCGCCTATGTTCCCGGCACCCTGACCGTGACTGCGGCGATCCAGCCGGTTGTCGGGGTCAGGTTCACCCCGCCGCCCGTGCCCGCAATGGTGCCCGTATTGGTGCCGCGCACCGTGGGACCGTTCTTTGCGGGTAACGTCGGCGGTAGCGGGGCGGGCACCCGCGCCCTTGCCATGGCGGCCCAGCAGGGTCGGGCCGTCGAGACAACGTTCGACGTCGGCGGCTTCAATGTGATCTACCGACAGGACGGCCGAGGCAGCGGCCAGGAGGGGGGCAGCGGCCAGGAAGGGGGCGGGTTTGGTGGCTACTCCATGTTTAACGAGGTTTTGACCGACGAGTCTGCCACGAGCACCACCGTGGCATCGACCGAGAACGAAGAGGCGGGGCAATGAGTATGGCGCGGGGGATGGGTAAGGTTTGGACGTCTGCGGTTGTCCTGGGAGCCCTCGGGGTTCTCGCCGGA
>JAWLDH010000018.1:0-53967 GCA_041686745.1 Rhodospirillaceae bacterium
GACGTCAACGTCGGCCTCCAGCTCGGCTTCCTGCTCGACCTCGGCTTCCTGGTCGGTTTCGGACTCGGCGTTGACCAGGATGCTGTCCTCGACCTCGATCTCGGTCTCGGCGTCCTGCTCCACGTCGCTGTCCTGCTCGGACTCGTTCTCGGCCTCGGCCTCGATGGTGGTCTCGACCTCGGCTTCGCTCTCGGCGTCCTGCTCGCTTTCGGCCTCCTGCTCGACCTCGGAGTCAGCGGCCACCAGGATGCTGTCCTCGACCTCGGTCTCGGCCTCGCCGTCCTGTTCGATGTCGCTGTCCTGGTCGGTCTCGGTTTCCGCCTCGGCCTCGACCTCGACGTCGGCGAAGGTTTCGACCTCGAGCTCCTGCTCGGTTTCGACATCCTGGTCGGTGTCGGACTCGGCGTTGGCCAGGACGCTGTCCTCGACCTCGATCTCGGTCTCGGAGTCCTGCTCGACGTCGCTGTCCTGGTCGGCCTTGGTCCAGGATTCCACCTCCACATCGGTTTCAAGCTCGGCTTCGCTCTCGGCGTCCTGCTCGCTTTCGGCTTCCTGCTCGACCTCTGAGTCGGCGGCCACCAGAAGGCTGTCCTCGACCTCGGTCTCGGCCTCGCCGTCCTGCTCGATGTCGCTGTCCTGGTCGGTCTCGGTTTCGCCCTCAAGCTCGAGTTCGGCGGAAACGCCTGCCGCGCCGTCGATGCTCTGTTCCAGATCGGCGTCCTGGTCGGCGTCGACGTCGGTGGACACAAAGCCCCCGCCGTTCACCTCGACGTCGACCTCCTGCTCCTGCTCGGTGTCGTCCTCCTGGTCGAACCAGGCGCCGCCCTTGAGTTCGGCCGACCCTTCGGCTTTCAGTTCGTTCTCGGCCTTCTGCTCGTTCTCGGCGTCCTGCTCGACTTCGGCTTCGGCGGCCACCAGGGCGCTACCGTCCACGTCGGTCTCGGCCTCGCCGTCCTGCTCGATGTCGCTGTCCTGTTCGGTTTCGGCATCGAGTTCAGCGTTTTCGGCGTCGTCGAGATCGGCCTCGGTCTTGGCCTTCTGCTCGTTGCTGGCCCACTGGTCGACCAGTGCCGGGCCGCCATCGGCGTCGGCTTCGCCGTCCTGTTCGACGTCGCTCTTCTGGATGGTGTCGGTGTAGACTGCGGAATCCGTGCTGTCTTCAGCATCGACGTCGGTCTTGGCCTTCTGCTCGGACTTGACGTCCTGGTCCACGTCGGCGCCGGCGCCATCGGCATCTTCATCCTGCTCGACGTCGCTCTTCTGCTTGGTGTCGGCATCGAGGTCGAGGTTCGTGCTGTCCTCGACATCAACCGTGGCCTTGGCCTTCTGCTTGACGTTGCCGAGCCCGCCGCCGGGCGTCTCGATGTTGAGTTCGCTGGTCGCTTCGGCCGAGGCGCCGTCAACCTCGGCGTTGGTCTTGGACTTGGCGCCGTTGGACTCCTGCTTGATCTCGACCTCGGCATCGATTTCGGAGCTGTCCTCGACGCTGATGCTGGCCGCCCCGACCTGTTGCGTGCTGTCGCCACCACCGCCGCCGCCGCCGCCAAACGTGGTGCCGTCGAGGGTGAAGCTCAGTCCGGCCGCCTGCATGTTGGCGCTGCTGTCGAGCGAATTCTGCGTTGTGGGGCCTTGGGACGACTGGGGCGAAAAGCCGCTCTGACTGGTCGTTGTCGTCGAACTCGTCCCGCCTTTCCGGGCGCTGATGAATTTTTCGAGAATGCCGCGAAAGTCTAGAGACATCCTGTTCTCCTTTGTTCCCGATGACCGGTCAATTCCGGCCACAACCGACAAGACGCCCGTTCCCTCAGCGCCTCGACCCCGAAGTCTCAGCCCGGCGGGGGGGGAGGAAACAGTTCCGAAAAGGTTGATCAAGGTTTAGGCCCCGCCCGGCATGGATGCCCGGCATCGGTCTGTTTCTCAGGCGTTCTAGGACGCTGGATGGAGAACGGGGACGCTGCTCATCCTTGAAAAGGACTACTCAGGAGCGCGTCCGGCAGGGCCGCCGGATCCCTCGGCATCTTCGCTGCGGAGCCCTTGCGAGGCCCCGAAACCGGTAGGGCGCAGGCTCCGTGTCATCACAAGGGACCCGCGGGTATGGCGCACGCATCGTGCTTTTCCATCAGGCGGGCCTTGCGGCGCGCCCGTCCGATGGAAGCACGGAACACTGGGATGACCACTTATGGCCTCGGCGCCCGACCACAAGTTGCACGCCATAAGCGCGTACTGTTGAAGCGCCGTTGCTGGTGTAGGCTTTGCGTCTCGAAACAGTCTCGAGACTTGAGGGCCAAGGCCCGCCCCCATCACGCAGCAGCACTTCAGACCCCCCCACAGCCATAGCGAACGCGGGCGGAGGACGTCATGAAAACGGGTAACGGATCGGCACCGGCCGCAACGACCGCCGATGGAATGATCCTGCTGATCGACCGCCACGACCTGACCCGTCACTGCCTGAAGGCCCTGCTGGGCCGCAGTCTGGCCGGGCTGAACGTCGCCGCCGTCGCCAGGGTCGCCGACGCGGCCGCGCACACCGCCGAGCCGGTCAAGGCGGTCGTCGTCAAGTTGCAGGATAACCGGAACGAACTGCCGGACATGCTGCGCCGCATCAGGGAGCTTGGCGGATCGCTGGGCACCGCCCCGGTGATGGTGGTCATGCACCAGGAGGCCCGCGGGCTCACGACCGAGGTACTCGACCTTGGTCTGCGCGGCTGCGTCGGACCGGCCGTCAGCGCGGCGGACCTCGCGATGGCGCTCCGCCTGATCATCAACGGCGCCCTGTTCATCGGGCCCGGCGTGCTGCTTGATGAGCCCGCCGCGAACAACGACCATTACACTGCGCCGGTCACGCTCCCCCATCCGCTACCCGTCACCTCCGGCGGCACTGCCCTGACCCGCCGGGAGCTTGAGGTACTGGCCCACCTACGCGAGGGCAAGCCGAACAAGATCATCGCCCACGAACTGCGCATCTCGGAAAGCACGGTGAAGGTCCACGTCAGCCGCATCCTGCGCAAGCTGCGGGCGACCAATCGCACCGAGGCCGCTTGCGCCAATGACGATGCCGAGGTCTTTGCCCACAACGCCGCCGCAGGTCCGCTGCGTCCCCAGACGGCACCGCCACCCCCCTCAGCCCAGACACATTAACGCGGTTCGCATTTAAACGTGACGCGTTGGTCCGCTACCGCGGATGGCTGCCGCCAGCCTGGAGCTACGCTCCGAACGACGAGTTTATTTGTGGCGCTCTAAAATCAACCAGGAGATTTCTTCACAAGCTCCTGCGCGGGTGCGACGATCTGGGGTTGCTGGAAAGCGTTTTCCGCAACCTGTTGACCCACTCCGGTCGGGCTCCCCTGCCCGGTTCAGTGGCCGCGGCGGGCGTTGAAGACCGTCTGGGTGCGGTTGGTCGCGCCCATTTTGCGCATCAGGTTCCGCACGTGGACCATGGCCGTGCTTTCGGAAATACCGAGTTTCCGGGCGATCTGCTTGTTGCTCTGTCCGAGGGCGAGCAGTGCCAGCACGTCCTGCTCCCGTGGGGTCAGGCCGAGATGGCTCCAGTCGGGGTGAGCCGGGGGGCCGCCATCCCTGCCGGTGTCCGCCTCGACCCTGGCCGGAGCGGACACCGGTACGGATGGGGGTCCGTGCCGCGGAATCACCAGGGGCGGGACATAGGTGCCACCCAGGATCACGATTTCCAGAGCCGCCAGGGCCACCAGGGGCGGCGTCGTCGTGGGAATGAAACCGCGCGCGCCATGGTTGATGCACGTACACACGCAGTCATGGTCGCCGTTGTCCGAAATGATGACGACCGGCACCTGGGCATGGGCGGCGCCAAGGGCTGTTACCAGCCGGAGAAGCTCCTGCACGGGCCGATCCTCCAGCAGGCTGCCGACCACCACGACGTCGTAGCCACGCCCCTGCGGCACCGGTGGCGGCGCCCCCCCGCACTTCGCATCGGGATCCGGAACGGCGATCACGTCAAAGGCCCACCGCGCCATCTGCGCGACCTCCAGCCACGGGATCAGGATGTCCGCTGCAAGCCGGCTGGTCGCGTGCACTGCGACATGAACCACGCGTGCGGGGCCGGGTTGGTCTTCCGACATCTGCCATCCAAAACTGTTGCGGCCCGAAAAGAGGCGCGTACGCAGCGGCGCCCTTTGAGGCCCGACAAGCTGTCGAGGCGCAAGAATGCCAGATCGGGCCCTTCCCGTCGCGGCGGGCGGCCCGGGCAGCGCCCTATGATCTTGCACCCAACGCTAGATAAGGGACTGCGGCCGGCTTCCGAACACAGTTCAGATCTTTGGTGGCACCCGGAGCCGCGGCCGGCCGGGCCGGGCGGCTGAAGAACAATTGTCGCCGCAGGGGTGGTGCTGGACGTCCACCGCCCCCACCTGAACCCGGACCGACGACAACCACGGGAGAACAGGCGTGTTCATCGCCATGAACCGGTTTCGCATCAAGAGGGGCGGAGAGGAAACCTTCGAGCGCATCTGGCGCGAGCGCGAGAGCCACCTGAACGAGGTCACGGGCTTCCGGGAGTTCCACCTGTTGCGCGGGCCGGAAGCGGAGGACCACGTCCTCTACGCCTCGCACGCGGTGTGGGACTCGCGCGAACACTTTGACGCCTGGACCAGGTCCGACGCCTTCCGCAAGGCGCACGCCCGCGCGGGATCCGCGCCCGATATCTACATGGGTCCGCCGCAGCTCGAGCTGTTCGACGTGGTCCTGCACCAGACCCGGAACTAAGGCAGCGGGGTAGGCCGCTGACGCAGATCGATCCTTGCCGTTCGCACGGCGGCTCTCAATATAGTCGCGAGCTTGACCCGCCACCCTGGAGACTTGATGACCCGCGTCCTCATGCTGAGCCTGGGCATCATTCTGATGCTCGCAGGCGCCGCCCTGTCGCCCGTGCCGGGCCCATGGAGCGTGCCTCTGGTCGTGCTTGGCCTGTTGCTCGTTTTGCGCAACTCGCTCTGGGCGCGCCGCCGCTACATCCTGCTCAGCCGCCGCTGGCCGAGGCCCTTCGCGCTGACCAACCGCTTCCTGCGCCGCCGCCGCCCGGTGGCACCGCCGCAAACCATCTGACAGAGAGGCATCCATGGTGACGTCCTGGCTCCTGGCGGCGGGAGGCATCCTGCTGTTGTTCCTCGGCGGCGAGGCTTTGGTGCGTGGCGCCGTGGCGCTGGCTTCCCGATTTGGAGTGTCTCCCCTCGTGATCGGGCTGACCGTGGTCGGCTTCGGCACGTCGGCGCCGGAACTCGTAGTGTCCGTCGGTGCGGCGCTGGAGGGGCAGCCCGATCTTGCCATCGGCAACGTCGTCGGCTCCAACATCGCCAACATTCTGCTCATTCTCGGCCTGTCGGCCGTCATCATGCCGCTCGTCGTGCAACAGCAGGTGTTCCGCCGGGATGGCATGATCATGGTCGCCGCCAGCCTTGCGCTGGCAGGCCTGGCGATGTTCGGCGCCATAGACCGCTGGGCTGGCGCCATCCTGCTGGTCGGGTTGGCCGCCTTCGTCATCTACGCCTACGTCGCCGGTCGCCGGGAGCAGGCTTTGGCCAACGTCTATGCTGCCGAGGCCGACGAGGTGAGCGACGTTCCGCTGGCGTCGTGGAAGGCGCCCGTCGCCGCTCTTGTCGGCCTGGTGCTGCTGGTGGTCGGCGCCCGGATGCTGGTCACCGGCAGTGTCGACATCGCCCGCGCGTTCGGGGTGCCGGAGGCGGTGATCGGCCTGACCCTCGTTGCCATCGGCACGTCGTTGCCAGAACTGGCCACCAGCCTGATCGCGGCGCTGCGAGGCCACGCCGACGTCGCCGTGGGCAACGTGGTCGGCTCGAACATCTTCAACATTCTGGGCATCCTGGGCGTGGCCGCCCTGATCGAGCCCCTGCCGTTCACCGGCCGCATGGCGAGCCTCGACGTCTGGGTCATGCTCGCCGTGGCCACGGCGGCGATGATCATGCTGCGCACGGGCTGGAAGTTCAGCCGGTGGGAGGGGATCGCCTGCCTCGCCGCCTACGGCGTATATTCGACCACCATGTTCTGAGGATGTCGAGGATGACCTTGAGCGCGGCCCGGAGCACCGACGGGCGCCTCAGGTTTGCCGAGGACAGTTAAAACCAGCACGGGAACGCCCGTCCTCTTCCTGCCGTTGAACAGGAAATGGAGAGTTCGGGGGATCACCATGCCAGCACATGACCAACACCCAAACAGGCTTGCCCCAAACAGGCTTAACGGCGTCGTCTTCGACATGGACGGCGTCATCACCGACACGGCCGAGGCCCACGCCGCAGCGTGGAAACGCATGTTCGACGAGGCTCTCGCCCGCCTGGACGAGGATCAGCCGCCGTTCGATCCGGTCCTCGAATACCGCCTCCATGTGGACGGCAAGCCGCGCTATCAGGGCTGCGCCGACTTTCTGGCGTCGCGCGGCCTGGACATTCCCTGGGGCAGCGCCGACGACCCGCCGGACGCCCTGACGGTGTGCGGGCTGGGCAACCGCAAGAACCTCTATTTCAATGACTGGCTGCAGGAGCATTCCGCCCGCGCCTTTCCGGGAACGCTTCGCCTGCTCGAAGACCTGCGCGCGGGCGGCGTGCGCTGCGGCGTGTTCACGTCGAGCCGCAACGGGCGCCGGGTGCTCGACAGCGCCGGGGTCACCGGCCTGTTCGACGCCATCGTCGATGGCACCGATGCCCACGAGCGCGGTCTGGCCGGAAAGCCGGCGCCGGACGTGCCGGCGGCCTGCGCGGAAGCCATGGCCGTTGCGCCTCGGGACGCGGCCCTGGTCGAAGACGCCACGGTCGGCGTCGAGGCCGGGCGACGCGCCGGCTTCGCACTGGTCATCGGCATCGACCGCAGCCGCGATGACGCGGACCGCTTCCTGGACGCCGGGGCCGACGTGGTGGTGGCCGACTGCGCCGTCCTGCGCCTGTCAGCCCCCCACTCGGCCGACCGCCGCCTGAGCGTCGCGACCGTGAACACCCTGCCCGTCATTGGGGACACCGACGAGGTCCTGCGCGACCACCTGAAGGAGCGCACCCCGGCGCTGTTCCTCGATTACGACGGCACGCTGACGCCCATAGTCGACGATCCCGACGCCGCCGTCCTGTCCGAGGCCATGCGCGAGGCCATCCGGCGGCTGGCCGACCTCTGCCCGGTAACCGTCATCTCTGGCCGCGATCTGGCCGACGTCCGCACCCGCGTCGGGCTGGACCGCCCCTTCTATGCCGGAAGCCACGGCTTCGAGGTAGCCGGGCCGGAGGACTTCCACGAGCGCCTCGGCCAGGGGGATCGCTTCGTGGCCGATCTGGATGCGGTGGAGGACGGCTTGCGCGGGCGGCTGGCCGACCTGACGGGGGTAAGCCTGGAACGCAAGGCGTTCTCCGTCGCCATACACGTCCGCAAGGCAGATGCCGAAACCGCCACCAGGGCCGAAAGCCTCGTCCGCGCGGCGCTGGAGGAGCACCCCTCCCTCGCCCTGGGGCACGGCAAGAAGGTGCTGCAAATCCAGCCGCGCACGGACTGGGACAAGGGCCACGCCGTGGACTGGCTGCTCCGGCGGCTGGGCCTCGACCGGCCCGACGTGCTGCCGGTCTATTTCGGCGACGACATCACCGACGAGGATGCCTTCGAGACCATCGCCGGGCGCGGCCTGGGCATCGTTGTCCGGGGAGAGAACGACCGTCCGACCGCCGCCACTCTGGCCGTGCGCGACACCGAGGGCCTGCCGCGCGTTTTGAACCAACTGGCCGACGGCCTGGGCCAGACCTGACAGAGGGGGAACCATACCCATGGCACACTGGACCCTGTCCTATGACGGGTACGACGCCACGCAGGAGGGCCTGCGCGAAGCCCTGTGCACCACCGGCAACGGGTACTTCTGCACCCGTGGCGCGGGGACCGACAGCGGCACCCAGCCCCATCAGGCGGCGGCTGCGCATGTGCATTATCCCGGCACATATCTGGCCGGAGGGTACAACCGCGCCGTTACCCGCGTCGCCGACCGCGACGTCGAGAACGAGGATCTGGTCAACCTGCCCAACTGGCTGCCGCTGACCGTCGCCATCGAGGGCGGGCCGTGGTTCCGCATCGACGCCGCGACGATCAGCGACTACCGCCTGGACCTGGACCTGCGCGACGGCGTGCTGTCCCGCCGCTTCCACTTCACCGACGACGCCGGCCGCACCACCCGGTGGGCGGAACGCCGCTTCGTCAGCATGGACAACCACCACCTCGCCGGCCTTGAGGTCACCCTCACGCCGGTCGACTGGAGCGGCCGGATGAGCCTGTACTCGGGCATCGACGGGTCGGTCATCAACGATGGGGTGGCCCGCTACCGCGACCTGGAGGGCAAGCATCTGGAGGTGCTTGAGACCGCCTTCCCGGAGGAGTCCTGCACCCCGGGCGGCGGCCGCCTGACCACCCTGCGCGCCCGCACCACGCAGTCGCGCCTGGAGATCGCCCTGGCGACCCGCACCGCGTTGCGCGACGTCGCGCCCGCCAAGGTCTCGACCGTCGAAGCCGGTGGCGAGGTGGGACTGGTCCTCGACATCGATGCGCAAGAGGGCACTCCGGTGACGGTCGAAAAGATTGCCGCCCTGCACACCTCGCGCGACCGTGCCATCTCGGAACCGCTGCTGGAGAGCATCAAGCTGGTCCGCGACTGCGACCCCTTCGGCGTGCTTCTGGAAGGCCACCGGCTTCACTGGCACCGACTGTGGGACGAGTACGACATCGGCCTGGAGGCGGAGGAAGCTGACGGCGACAACGGCACGGAAATGAAGCTGCGCCTGCACATCTTCCACCTGTTGCAGACCGTCTCCGAGCATACCGTGGACCTGGATGCCGGCGTGCCGCCGCGCGGCTGGCACGGCGAGGCCTATCGCGGGCACATCTTCTGGGATGAGCTGTTCATCTTCCCGTTCCTCAACCTGCGCCGCCCGACCCTGACCCGCGCCCTGCTGCGCTACCGCTACCGGCGCCTGCCCGAAGCCCGGCGCGCGGCGCGGCGGGCGGGGTTCCAGGGCGCCATGTTCCCGTGGCAGTCGGGGTCCAACGGCCGCGAGGAAACCCAGCAGGTCCACCTCAACCCGCAGTCCGGTCGCTGGCTGCCCGACAACTCGCACCGCCAGCGCCACATCAACGCCGCCATCGCCTACAACATCTGGCACTACTGGGAGGTGACCGAGGACCACGAGTTCCTCAATGCCTATGGCGCCGAAATGATGCTGGAAATCGCCCGGTTCTGGGCGTCGGCGGCCACCTTCACCGAGGACGACGGCCGCCACGACATCCGGGGCGTGATGGGACCGGACGAATACCACGACGCCTATCCCGACACCGACCCGGAGGAGGAAGGCGGCCTCGACAACAATGCCTACACCAACGTCATGGTCGCCTGGCTCATGTCGCGCGCGGTGGACGTCTGGGACCTGCTGCCGCCGGCCCGCCGCCAGGCCCTGTGCGACACGTTGGGCATCACGGACGAGGACCGGGCGCGGTGGGAAACCCTGAGCCGCACCCTGCGCATCCCCTTCCACGAGGACGACAAGGGCAGCCCCGTCATCAGCCAGTTCGAGGGCTACGGCGACCTTGAGGAATTCGACTGGAAGAGCGCCTGCGAGAAACACGGCCGCATCATGCGCCTGGACCGCATCCTGGAGGCCGAGGGCGACACCCCCAACCGCTACAAGGCGTCCAAGCAGGCCGACGTCCTGATGCTGTTCTACCTGTTCACGGCCGACGAGCTGACCCTGATCTTCGAGAAGCTGGGATACCCGTTCGACGCGGGCACGATCCCGCGCACGGTCGACTACTACATGCGGCGGACGTCCCACGGCTCGACCCTGAGCTTCGTCACTCATGCCTGGGTGCTGGCGCGTTCCGACCGCGAGCACTCGTGGCGGCTGTTCCGCATGGCCCTGGACAGCGACATCAAGGACCTGCAGGGCGGCACCACGCCCGAAGGCATCCACGTCGGTGCCATGGCCGGGTCGGTCGACATCATCCAACGCTGCTACCTGGGCATCGAAACGCGGGAGAACGCCCTGCACTTCGATCCGGTGCTGCCCGACGGCGTGCGGCGGCTGCGCGTCCGCCTGCACTACCGCCGCCAGATCCTCGACGTCACGGTGGATCAGGAATGTCTGCGCATCCACAGCACCGTGCTGCCCGCCGCCCCGGTCAACGTCGCCTATCGCGGCCACATCCGAACCCTGTCGCCGGGAATGCGGTTCGACGTGCCGCTGGTCAAGCCGTGGGAACGACTGGCCGCCTCGGGCCAGGACAGCAGCCGGCGCCGCGAGGAAGTCGAGGCCGCCGCCGCCGAACGCGAACAGGGGAATACTCAGCCATGACCACAGACAACCCCATCCGCCGCCTGTCAGACCTGTCGAACCAGGACACCGCCCTGGTCGGCGGCAAGAACGCCAGCCTGGGCGAGATGATCGCCAGCCTGGGGGCGCGCGGCATCCGCGTGCCCGGCGGCTTTGCCACCACGGCGGCCGCCTACTGGCGGTTCATCGACGGCAACGACCTGCGCCAGCGCATCGCCGACGCCATGGCCGCGCTGAAGGCCGACCAGACCAACCTCAAGTCGGTCGGCGCCAAGGTGCGCCAGATGATCGAGGGCGGACGATGGCCGGACTCCCTCTCGCGCGGCATCACCGAGGCCTACGACCAGATGCGCCAGGAAACGGGCATCGAGGACCTCGACGTTGCCGTGCGGTCCTCGGCGACGGCCGAAGACCTGCCGACCGCCAGCTTTGCCGGCCAGCTTGAGACGTTCCTCAACATCCGGGGGCACGACGCGCTGCTTGATGCCTGCCGCAAGTGCTATGCCTCGCTGTTCACCGACCGGGCGATTGCCTACCGGGAGCGCCAGGGGTTCGACCACCTGGACGTCGCCCTGTCGGTCGGCGTGCAGCGCATGGTGCGGTCCGATCTGGCGGGATCGGGGGTGATGTTCTCCCTCGACACCGAAACCGGCTATCCGGGCGTGGTGCTCATCAACGCCGCCTGGGGCCTGGGCGAAACCGTCGTCCAGGGCAGCGTGGACCCCGACGAATACCACGTCTTCAAGCCCCTGCTGCCGCGCGCCCAGCCCGATGGTCCCCTGATGCCGATCATCGAGAAACGGCGCGGCGGCAAAGAGATCAAGATGATCTACGCGACCGGCAAGGCGACCTCGGAAACCGTCGAGACTACGGACGAGGAACGCGGGACGTTCGTGCTGACCGACGCGGAGATCCTCACCCTCGGCCGGTGGGGCAAGATCATCGAGGACCACTACGGCCACCCCATGGACATGGAGTGGGCCAAGGACGGCGACACCGGCGAGTTGTTCATCGTCCAGGCCCGCCCGGAAACCGTCCATTCCCAGCGCGCCAGCGAACCGTTCCGGTCCTGGCGCCTGCTGTCCAAGGGCAAGACCCTGATCGAGGGCGTGGCCATCGGTGCCGCCGTCGCCACCGGCACCGTGCGCCTCCTGAAAAGCCCCGAGGAAAGCGCCAAGGTGAAGGAGGGCGACGTGCTGGTCACCGGCATGACCGACCCGGACTGGGTGCCGGTGATGAAGAAGGCCGCCGCCATCGTCACCGACCACGGTGGCCGCACCAGCCACGCCGCCATCGTGTCCCGCGAACTGGGCCTGACCGCCATCGTCGGCACCGGCAAGGCCACCTCCACCCTCAAGGACGGCCAGCAGGTCACGGTGTCCTGCGCCGAGGGCGAACGCGGCTTCGTCTATGAGGGCGAGGCCGAGATGGAGGTCAGCGAAACCGATCCGGCCGAGATCGAGGACACCACCACCGACATCATGATCAACCTCGCCAACCCCGGCGCCGCCTATCGCTGGTGGCGGCTGCCGGCCAAGGGCATCGGTCTGGCCCGCATCGAGTTCATCATCGGCAACCACATCAAGGCCCATCCCCTGGCCCTGATGCACCCCGACCGCCTGGAGGATGCCGAGGCCAAAAAGGCCATAGCGGACCTGACCAAGGGCTACAAGGACGGCGCCGAGTTCTTCATCGACCGCATGGCGCGCGGCATCGCCCGGCTGGCCGCGGCGCAGTGGCCCAATCCGGCCATCGTGCGCCTGTCGGACTTCAAGACCAACGAGTATGCCGGGCTCATCGGCGGCCGCCAGTTCGAGCCGCACGAGGCCAACCCAATGCTCGGGTGGCGCGGGGCCAGCCGCTATACCGACGGCCCCTACGCCGAGGCCTTCGCCCTGGAATGCGCCGCCGTCCGCCGGGCGCGCGAGGACATCGGCCTCGACAACATCCGCGTCATGATCCCGTTCTGCCGCACGATTCCCGAGGCCGACCGCGTGCTGGCCGCCATGGCCGAGCACGGGCTGGTGCGCGGCAAGGGCGGACTTGAGATCTTCGTGATGGCCGAGATCCCGGCCAACGTCATCCTCGCCCGCGAGTTCGGCGCCCGCTTTGACGGGTTCTCCATCGGCACCAACGACCTGACCCAGTTGATCCTGGGCGTCGACCGCGACAACGACCAGCTCGCCCACCTGTTCGACGCCCGCGACCCGGCCGTCAAGGCGGCCATCGCCGACCTGCTGGACAAGGCCCGCGAGGTCGGCGTCAAGACCGGCCTGTGCGGTCAGGCGCCGAGCGATCACCCGGAGTTCGCCGCCTTCCTGGTCGAGCACGGCATCGACAGCATTTCGGTCAGCCCGGACAGCTTCCTCAACGTCAAGCGCATCGTGGCCCAGGCTGAACGAGAGAGGGAAACCTCATGAAGATCGTCCTGTTCGAAATGGAGCGCTGGGAGTGCGGCCCCTTCCGCGATCTGGAGAGCGAATACGACACCACCTACGTCCGCGCTCCCCTGAACGCCGACACCGCCGCCGAATATGCCGACGCGGAGGCCATCAGCATCTTCATCTACTCGCGGCCGGACAAGGCGGTGCTCGACGCCATGCCGAACCTGCGCTTCATCACCACGCGGTCCACCGGCTTCGACCACATCGACCTCAAGGCCTGCGCGGAGCGCGGCATCACGGTGTCCTACGTGCCGACCTACGGCGACCATACGGTGGCCGAGCACGCCATCGCCCTGATGCTGGCCGTCGCCCACCGCATCCCCGAGGCCGCCGACCGCACGCGGCGGGGCGACTTTTCCAACCGCGGCCTCACCGGGTTCGAGATCCACGGCAAGGTGATGGGCGTCATCGGAACGGGCGCCATCGGGCTGCACACCTGCCGCCTCGCCAAGGGCCTGGGGATGGAGGTGGTGGCCGCCGACGTCAAAACCAACGACGAGGCCGCCCGCGACATCGGCTTCACCTACAAGCCGCTCGGCGACGTGCTGGCCGAGGCCGACGTGATCTCGCTGCACGTCCCGGCCACGCCACAGACCCAGGGCCTCATCGGCCCGGAACAGTTCGCCCGCATGAAGCACGGAACGGTGCTCATCAACACCTCGCGCGGGACCGTGGTCGAGGCGACCGCCCTGGTCCAGGCGCTGGCCTCTGGCCGGTTGCGGGGCGCGGGCCTCGACGTGCTGGCCGAGGAACCGGTCATCCGCGACGAGGCCGAAACCCTGCGCGCCGTCTATACCGAGGACCACGACCTGCAAAGCCTGCTGGCCGACCATGCGTTGCTGCGCCTGAACAACGTCATCATCACGCCGCACAACGCCTTCAACACGCAAGAAGCGGTCGGGCGCATTCTCGACACCACGCACCGGAACCTGCGCGCCTTCCTGGACGGCAGCCCGGTGAATTTGGTACCGGATCGGACTGAACCATGACCGACGCCATCCTGACCATCACCCTGAACCCGGCCCTGGACCTGTCCACCGGCACGCAAAAGCTGGAGCCCGGCCCCAAGCTGCGCTGCACGCCGCCGCGCTTTGATCCGGGCGGCGGCGGCGTCAACGTGTCGCGCGTCATCGCCGAACTGGGCGGCGAAAGCACCGCCTGGACCGCGCTCGGCGGCGCTTTCGGGCAGATGTACAGGGAGATGCTCGAGGCCGCGGGCATCCCCTGCACCGTCCTGGAGGCACCCGGCCAGACCCGCCTGTCGCTCAACATCACCGAGCAGGCCAGCGAGGATCAGTACCGCTTCGTCCTGCCCGGCCCGGAGTACGGCCCCGACGACGCGACCCGTGCCCTGGACAGCATCGCCGCCGCCCTCAAGGACGCAGCCTTCAAGAACAGGGCCCTGGCCGTCGTCTCGGGCAGCATGCCGCCGGGCCTGCACGACGACTTCATGGCCCGCCTGGCCGATGTCGTGCGCGACGCCGGGTCGCGGCTGGTGCTCGACAGTTCCGGCGGCCCCCTGAAGGCGGCCCTGGCCGAAGGGGTCTATCTGGTGAAGCCCAACCTGAAGGAAGCCGAAGACCTCGCCGGCCGCGCCCTGCCCGACACGGCAGCCCGTGCCGATTTCGCCGCCGACCTGATCGACAAGGGCGCCGCCAAGGTGGTCGTCCTCAGCCTGGGCGGCGAAGGCGCGGTGGTGGTGGCCGAAGGCGTCCGCCTGCGCCTGCACTCCCCGGAGGTGGACGTGTGCAGCGCCGTCGGGGCGGGAGACAGCACCGTCGGCGCCCTCGCCCTGGCCCTGGCACAAGGCCGGTCGGTGGAAGACGCCGCCCGCCGGGGCATCGCCGCCGGCGCCGCCGCCGTCTCGACCACCGCGACTGAATTATGCCGCCGCGAAGACGCCGAACGGCTGGTTGATCAGGTGCGGGTGGAGGAGATTTAAACCTCCGACGGCAGTTGCGCCCCCTCCGGCACGGCACCGACGTAGCGGCTGGAGCGAACCGCAAGGGCGTCGTTCAGATCGTAGACCAGCGGCACGCCGACCGGGATTTCCACCCGTGGGATGATGTCGTCGGGGATGCCGTCGAGCATCTTGACGATGCCGCGCAGGGAGTTGCCGTGCGCGGCGATCAGCGGTGTGCGGCCATGGTCGAGGGCGCGCAGCACCGGCCCGGTCCACACCGGCTCCATCCGGGCGACCGTGTCGGCCAGGCTTTCTCCGTGCGGAAGGTGCTTGCGCGGCACTTCGGCATAGCGTGCGTCGTTGCCGGGAAACCGCGGGTCTTCGGGGTTCAGCAAGGGCGGCCGCACGGCCCACGAGCGGCGCCACGCATGGACCTGCTCATCCCCCACGAGGGCCGCCATCTCCGCCTTGTTGAAGCCCTGGAGGGCGCCGTAGTGGCGCTCGTTCAGGCGCCAGTCCCTCACCACGGGCAGCCACGCCAGATCCAGATGATCGAGCACGATCCACAGGGTGCGGATGGCCCGGATCTGCACCGAGGTGAAGCACAGGTCGGGCCTCAGGGCCTCGGCCTTCAGGGCTTTGGCGGCATCGGCGGCCTGACGCCTGCCGGCATCGGTCAGATCGACGTCGGTCCAGCCGGTGAAGAGGTTGTCCCGGTTCCAGGTGCTTTCGCCATGGCGGATGAGGATGAGCTTGGGCATGGCGGAGAAACGCTCCACAGCCACGCGCGGTGGCATCGGCAATTCCCCCTTTTGCACGAAACCATCCGACCCCTCACCCGTTGTTGTTGCGGATGCACCACCAGCGAAGACGGATTCCATGAAAGATAATGGCAACAAGACACAAGGCCGCACGGCCTGGCACGCCCTGGGCGCGGACGATGTTCTGGACCGGCTTTCCGCCTCCCGCGAAGGGCTGTCCGACGACGACGCCCGGCAGCGCCTGGAGGAGCATGGCCCAAACCAGCTCCGCCAAAAGAAGTCCAAGCCGTGGTGGAAACGTCTGCTGGAGCAGTTCAACAACGTTCTGATCCTGGTCCTGGTCGGCGCTGGCGTCGTCACGTTCCTGATCGGCCAGACGATCGATTCCGCCGCCATCCTTGGCGTTGTCATCATCAACGCGCTGATCGGCTTCGTGCAGGAGGGCAAGGCCGAGAAGGCCCTGGAAAGCATCAAGAAAATGCTGTCGCCCGAGGCCACGGTGAAGCGCAACGGGCGCAAGACCAGCATCCCGGCCGAAGACGTGGTGCCAGGCGACATCGTCAGCATCGAATCCGGCGACCGCGTGCCGGCCGATCTCCGGCTGCTGGAAACACGCCGTCTGCGCACCCAGGAGGCCGCTCTGACCGGTGAGTCCGAGGCCGTGGACAAGGGCGTGGACCCGGTCGAGGAGGACGCCGATCTCGGCGACCGCCTCTCGGTCGCCCACGCCGGGACCATGGTGGCCCAGGGCACGGCCGACGGCGTGGTCGTGCGCACCGGGCGCCACACCGAGATCGGCCAGATTTCCGAGATGCTGGAGGAGGTCGAGGAACTCGAAACGCCGCTGCTGCGCAAGCTGGACCATTTCGGGCGCCTCCTGACCATCGGCATCGTCGTCCTGGCGGTGGTTTCGTTCGGCATCGGCTGGGGACTGCGGGACTATTCCGCCACCGAGATGTTCCTGGCCTCGGTCGCCATCGCGGTGGCGGCCATCCCGTCCGGCCTGCCCGCCATCGTCAGCATCACCCTGGCGCTTGGCGTGCAGTCCATGGCCAAACGCAACGCCATCATCCGGCGCCTGCCCGCCGTGGAAACGCTGGGCGCCGTGACCACCATCTTTTCCGACAAGACCGGCACCCTGACCCGCAACGAGATGACCGCCCAGGCCATCGCCCTGGCCGATGGCGAGGTCGCAATCAGCGGCGTCGGCTTTGCGCCCGACGGCACGTTCTCGCGCGATGACCAGGACATCACCCCCGACGACGATTCCCTGTTGCGCCGCCTCCTGACCGCCGGCGTGTTGTGCAACGACGCCGACATGGTCCGGGAAGACGACGACTGGACCATCCGTGGCGACCCCACCGAAGGCGCCTTCATCGTTGCCGCCGCCAAGGCGGGATGGTCGCCTGACGACCTGCGCGAAACCGCCCGGCGCCTGGACTCCATCCCCTTCGAGTCCGAGCGCAAGTACATGGCGACCCTGGACGACATGGGGGAGGAAGGCACCGTCATCCACATCAAGGGCGCGCCCGAGGTCATCCTCGACCGCTGCACCAAGGTCGCCGGACGGGATGGCGAGCAGGACTTCGACGCCGACGCCTGGGGCAAAAAGATCGAGGACCTGTCCTCGCGCGGCTACCGCGTGCTGGCCCTGGCCGAGCGGCGTTCCGACACGGATACCCTCAGCGAGGAGGAGGCCGAAGGGGACCTTGTGCTGCTGGGCCTGGTGGGGTTGCTCGACCCGCCGCGGAAGGCCGCCATCAAGGCGGTCGAGACCTGCCGCAACGCCGGCATCCGCGTCAAGATGGTGACCGGCGACCACAAGCTGACCGCACGCGCCATCGGCAGCCAGTTGGGCCTGGAACAGACCGACGAGGCGATGACCGGGAAGGAACTGGCCGATGTCTCCGACGAGGATCTCAAAGATCTGGTCGCCCGCATCGACGTGTTCGCCCGCGCCGCCCCCGAACACAAGCTGCGGCTGGTCAAGGCCATCCAGGCAGACGGCGAAGTCTGCGCCATGACCGGCGACGGGGTCAACGACGCGCCGGCCCTCAAGCAGGCCGATGTCGGCGTGGCCATGGGCATCGAAGGGACCGAAGCGGCCAAGGAGGCGGCCGAAATGGTTCTGGCCGACGACAACTTCGCCTCCATCGCCAATGCCGTGGAGGAAGGCCGCAAGGTCTACGACAACATCCGCAAGTCGATCACCTTCCTGTTGCCCAGCAACGGCGGGGAAGCCCTGGTCATCCTGGGCGCGGTGGCGGCGGGCATCGCCCTGCCCATCACCCCGGTTCAGATCCTGTGGGTGAACATGATCACGGCGGTGACCTTGGGCATGGCGCTGGCCTTCGAACCGGCTGAAGGCGACCTGATGGACCGCCCGCCCCGCGCGACCGACGAACCGATCCTCGACAGGTTCCTGATCGGACGGATCGTCCTTGTGTCCGTGCTTCTGCTGGTCGCCGTGCTGTCCATCTTCACCTGGCAACGCGCCATGGGCGTCGAGATCGAGGTGGCCCGGACGCTGGCCGTCAACATCCTGGTGGCCGGCGAGATATTCTACGTCTTCAACTGCCGCCGCCTGCTCGCCCGGTCGTTCAGCCTGGAAGGCCTGATCGGGTCACGGGCCCTGCTGATCGCCGTGGGCGTGGTCGTCGTCCTGCAACTGGCCTTCACCTATGCCCCGCCCCTGCAAACCCTGTTCGGGACCGGTCCGTTGGAGGCGATACAGTGGGCATACGTCCTCGGCGCCGGCGCGGCGGTGTTCATCATCGTGGAGGCGGAGAAGGCCCTGCGCCGCCGTCGGCACCGCAGATAAGCCAGCCGGGCGTCAGGCTCCCGCATCCGGCTTGAAGTAGAAGGCGCTGTGGCCGCGCAGGTTCTCGTCGACGATCAGCGTGTGGTTGAGCGGCGGGAAGGCGCGCTGGCTGCAGTCCAGGCGCTCGCACAGGCGGCAGCTCACCCCGATGGGCACGGCGGCCGCCCGGTTGTCCAGTTGCAGGCCGTCGGCGTGTACCATTTGGGCCGCGTGATGCGCCTCGCAGCCGAGCGCCACGGCGAACCTCTGCGGCGGCGCGCGGTGGCCGCCGCCGGTCTTGGTGACCGACCGCGCGATGAAGAAATAGAGCGTGCCTTCGGGCATTTCGGCGAGCTGCGTATGGAGCACGCCGGGCATGCTGAAGGCGTCATAGACGTTCCAGCGCGGGCAGGCCCCCCCGAACCGGGCGAACTGCAGCGGGGCGGCGCTGAAGCGCTTGGACACGTTGCCGGCCTTGTCGACCCGGATGAGAAAGAAGGGAATGCCCCGCGCCTTGGGCCGCTGCAGCGTGGTCAGCCGGTGGCAGACCTGTTCGAAGCTGGCATCGAAGCGGTGCTGCAGCAATTCGATGTCGTAGCGCAGCTTGGTCACCGCCTGGAAAAAGGAGTCGTAGGGCAGCAGCACCGCGCCCCCGAAGTAATTGGCCAAGCCGATGCGGGCAAGGCTGCGGCCTTCTTCACTGGTGAAGCCGGCGTCGGCAATGATGGAATCAAACAGGCCGCCCAGTTCCAGGATGCCGATCTTGACGGCCAGATGAAAGGCGTGGGCCTGCGGCGACAGAAGCTCCGACAGCAGCAGGCGGCTGCTGTGGTGGTCAAAGCGACGGATGGCATGGCCCATGACCTCCACGGGCATGCGCTTGACCCGCACCCGGTGGGCCTGTTCCAGGTGCTCGGTCAGACCACGGCGCAGGTCCGCCGGCGCCAAAGCGGCGGTCTTCCACAGTTCCTCGGCCGCCGCCTCCAGGTCCGGAAAATGGTTCTCGCGGGCCTGGAAGAAGTCCCGCACCTCCTCCAGCGGAAAGGCCTTGGTCTGCAACACCTGCAGCGTGTCGCGATCGGCCACCCGTTCGGCCAGGGCGTGGATGGCGACATGGGAGTCCCGGTAGGCATTGTAGAGTTCCAGCACCGCCTCGCCCAGCGTCGGCGTCACCGACGCCAGTTCGCGCACGTCGTGCCTCTTGATGTCGTGGTCCTGGAACAGCGGGTCGGAGAACACCTCGGTCAACTGCCCGGCAAGGCGGACCTCGTCGGTGTCGGCAAAGGTCTGGATGTCGAGTTCGAACGCCTGGCTGAGCTTGAGCAGCAGCGACACCGTGGCGGGCCGATGATTGTTCTCGATCAGGTTGAAATAGCTCGGGGACAGACCCAGGCGCTCCGCCATCTGGGCCTGCGTCAGGCCCAGGTCCCGCCGCAGCCGCCGGATCTTGTGACCCAGCATGACCTTGCTGTCGTTCGCCATCCCGCACTCCTCGTTCCACGCGGAACTGCTATAGCGGAAAACTCTTTTCAATTCATCAGCGCGCAAAGTGGAAAAGATGAAAAGAGGGCGGCCCGTCACCGGACCGCCCCCCTCTTCCAGACTGCGCCATGCCTATTCGGCGGCGGCACGGTCCTCTTCGGCCACCATGCGGCGCATCACGTCGCCGGTGGCGATGAGGCCGACCGCCCGGCCGTCCTGCGTCACCACCAGGTGGTGCACCCGCTTGCCGGTCATCAGCGACACGGCCGAGGTGAGCGTGGCGTCGGCCTCGATGGTGTAGGGCGCGGGAGTCATCACCTCGCGCACCGGCAGTGCACGCACCTCCACGCCCGACCGTCCCTGACCGGCCAGCACCACGTCGGTGTGCGATACGATACCGACCGGCTTGCCCTGGTCGGCGACGACCACGGCGGTGGCGTTGCGCTCGATCATGATCCGGGCGGCCGTCGCCACGCTGTCGTCCGGCCCGACGATGGGCATGTCGCGCACCGCGACGTCGCCCACGCGGGCTTCGTCGTTGGCGACGCCCGATACCGTCGGCGCGGGCTGGTCGAGCGGGGCGGGCCCCGGCGCCACGCGCCGCTGATCGTGCACGTCCCCGACCGGAAGGCGGGGATGCGGCAGCCGCTGCGGCTCCCCGGTGGAGGCGCCCTGCCCGAATTCGGCGGCGCCGACCAGGACGGCCATGTTGCCGTGCGGATGCTTGTTTTCGTACATCAACTGGTGGGAGTCGGGGATTTCCTGCCAGCTGAAGCCGCGCGACAGGCACGGGTCGATGTGACCCTCGATAACCATGTCATTGAAGGCGGCGCACTGGGCGTCGTTGGCGAAGTGCGAGCCCTGGACGCGCTTCTGGCGCATCCACAGGTAACGCAGGTCAACCGTGGCGTTGAACCCCGTGGTGCCGGCGCAGATGGCGACCATGCCGCCGGTCTCGCAAACGAACAGCGAGGTCGGAATGGTGGTCTCGCCCGGATGCTCGAACACGATGCGCGGCTGCTTCTTTTCGCCGAGGACGTTCCAGATCTCCTTGCCGAAGGCGCGCACGCCCTTGAGCCAGGCATTGTATCCGGCGGTGTCCTTCCAGTGCGGCAGCATGCCCCAGTGGTCGAAATCCTTGCGGTTGATGCAGCCCTTGGCGCCAAGCTGCTTGCAGTAGTCGAACTTGTCCTCGCCCGAGACCACGGCGATGGGCACCGCGCCCTTGGCCCGCGCGATCTGGATGGCCATCGAGCCGAGGCCGCCGGCCCCGCCCCAGATCAGGGCCACGTCACCCTCTTGCAGGGCGTGCTCGTTCCAGCCCAGCAGCATGCGGTAGGCGGTGGCCCCGACCAGCATGTAGGCGGCAGCGGCCTCCCAGGTCAGGTGCTTGGGCTTGGGCACGCACTGGGTGCCGCGCACGCGGGTGAACTGGGCGAAGCTGCCGTAGTTGGTCTCGTAGCCCCAGATGCGGTAGGTGGGCGAATACATCTGGTCGACGCCGGCCTGCACCATGGGGCATTCGGGGTCGTAGGTGGCGCAGTGGACGACCACCTCGTCGCCGAGCTTCACGTTGGTGACCTTGCGGCCGACCTTGTAGACGATGCCCGAGGCGTCGGAGCCGCCGATGTGGAACTCCTCCGGCTCGCCGGCTTTGTTGCGGGCGGCGATGACGTTGACCGGCAGGCCGAGGCCGGCCCACACGTTGTTGTAGTTGATGCCGGCCGCCATGACGTAGACCAGGACGTCGTAGTCGCCGATCTCGGGCACGTCGACGACCTCCAGCTTGAAGGCATCCTTGGGCTCGCCGAAGCGCTCAGGCCGGATGAGCCACGCGTGCATCTTGGCCGGCACCACGCCGAGCGGCGGCCTCTCGCCGATGTCGTAAAGTTCCTTGCTCACCGTCTGACCTCCTGTTGAACGACTGGAGGAATGCTGCACCACAGCATTACAGACAACAAGCGCGTCCGTCTGTAATTTTGCAATGTTGCAACCAACGGGGCGTCCTGAGACCGCAATTGTGTAAACTTTGAAAACCCGTCGCTGGTCTTCACCGTGCAAGGATGGCCTATGTCTTTGTTGCGGGGCACGGAACCGCCCGGATTTCAGCGCCTGGTCAGGAAAGCCCTCCGGGCTTTCGCAGGCGCCAAATGTCCTCGGTGAAGACGGGACGGCCGGCGACCACGGTCGCGATGGCGCGCGGCACTGGATCGGTCGGGTCCACCACCAGAAGGTCCGCCCTCAGTCCCCGCCCCACGCGGCCCCGGTCGCTCAGGCCGGCGGCGCTGGCCGGGTTGGCCGAAACCGTCGCCCACGCCTGGGCGAAGGAACACACCGACCGCCGCGCCGCCAGGAATGGAGCCTGGAGCAGCGCCGGATAATAGTAGTCCGAGGTCAGAATGCTGCACGTCCCGTCCCCCAGAAGGTCGGCCGCCGACAGGCGCGCCGCGTGGCTGCCGCCGCGCAGGACGTTGGGGGCGCCCATGATGACCGGGTCGCCCAGCGCCCGCCCATGCTCGGCGGTGTCGCGGGTGACCGGGAACTCGCACAGGGTACAGCCGATGTCGTGGTACCACTGCCGCATCTGCGGCGTCTCGTCGTCGTGGGAGGCCATCACGACCCCTGTGCGCACTGCCTCGGCGGCCAGCCGCCGCACCGTCTCCGGCACCTCGGCGGCCCGCCCGGCCACCTGATCGAGCAAGGCCCGAAAGGCCTCCGGCGCAAGGCCGGTGCGCTCGGCATACGGCCCCAGCCCGCCGGGCTTGGCGGCCTTTTCCAGGATCATCGGGACGTGGTCGTTGAAGGCCAGCAGGGCGATGCGGCCGTCGCGCAGCCACCCGAACACCTCGTCGACCGCGTCGAGGTTGTAGGTTTCGTGGCGGAGGTGGACCAGGGTGTCGCAGGCCAGCCGCCCCCGCACCCGGTCAAGGGACTCCAGGAAATCGTGGGCCGCCGCCCGCCCCCGCAAGCCCGGCTCCCAGGACCAGGTGAGGCCGTGAAACGCCGTGGTGATGCCGTTGGCGGCCATCTGGCGGTCGGTTTCCAGCAGCGCGACATCCAGGGGAAACGTCACGCCGGGACGCGGCATCACCTGCCGCTCGAAGGCGTCGCCGTGCAGGTCGACGATGCCGGGCAGGAGCATCAGGCCGTCGGCCTGCCACACCTCGGCGGCACCGGCGGCCGTGGTTGCCTCCGGCCCGATGGCGGCGATGCGGTCCTCGACGACCAGCACGTCAACCCGCGCGAGCACACCCTCCAGGAGCACATCGGCCCCCCGTATCAAAAGCATCGTGGGTTCCTTCAGGAGCCGTACTTTTCACAGAACGCGGCGGCGTCCAGGGCGCGGAAGTCCGGCAGCGCGGCGGTCAGGCGGTCATGATCCCAGTCCCACCACGCCAGGGCCAGCAGCCCCCGGCACACGGCGTCGGGGAAGCGCGGACGGAGCGGCCGGGCCGGCACGCCGACAACGATGGTGTAGTCGGGCACGTCGTGCGTCACCACGGCGTTGGACCCGACCACGGCGCCGGTCCCGATACGCACCCCGCCCATGATCACGGCACCATGGCCAATCCACACATCATGGCCCATGACCACCGGCTTGGAGCGCCGCCACTCGAAGAAGGCGGGATCGTCCTCGCCCATGCCGTACATGCGGGATCTGTACTGGAAGTGGTGCATGCTGGGCCGATCCAGCGGATGCTGTCCGGGATTGATGCGGGTGTGGGCGGCGATATTGGCGAACTTGCCGATGGTCGCGCTCATGATGTCGCTGTCGTTGACGACATAGGAATAGTCGCCCATCACCGTGTCGTTCACCTTGGTGCGCGCCCCGACTTCGCAGTACCGCCCGAAGCTGGCGTTCGTGACGATGGCGCTGGGGTGGACGAGCGGCGCGTCGCCCAGGGTGGCGGTGGCGTAGTCGTTGTCTTCGATCATGGGGCGGCGCCTCAGATGAACATCTTGCGCAGACGCTGCGAGGCGACATCGAGCAGGCTGACAGAGATGATGATGATGATCATGATGGCGGCGGTCTCGGCGTAGTAGAACCCGCGGACCATTTCCCACAGCACCTGGCCGATGCCGCCAGCCCCGACGATGCCCAGCACGGTGGCCGAGCGCACGTTGCTCTCGAAACGGTACAGGGAGTAGCTGATCCACAGGGGCAGGACCTGGGGAATGACTCCGAACACGACCTCCTGGAAGCGGTTGGCGCCGGTCGCGCGGATGCCCTCGACGGGGCGCGGGTCCATGGCCTCGACCGCTTCGGAAAACAGCTTGGCGAGCACGCCGGTGGTGTGGATGAACAGGGCCAGCACGCCGGCGAACGGTCCCAGGCCGACGGCGACCACGAACAGCATGGCGAACACCATCTCGTTGATGGCGCGGAAGGCGTCCATCAGGCGGCGCACCGGCTGGACCACCCACCACGGGGCGATGTTTTCCGACGACAGGATGCCCAGCGGAATGGACAGCAGGATGGCCAGGGCGGTGCCCCAGACGGCAATCTGGATGGTGACGATCATTTCATCCACGTAGGTCGGCCATTCGTGGAAGTCGGGCGGGAAGAATCCCTGGCTGAACTTCACCATGTTTCCGGAATATTCGACCAGGTCCCAGGGCCGCAGTTCCGCCCCCTCCATGGACCACGCCAACAAGGCGAACAGGGCGCCCCAGCCGACGATGCTGGTCCAGGTGCGTTTCATGTCGCGCGGCGGCAGGCCGACGGTCGGCGGGGAAATCGTCTGGGTGCTCATGGCGGGCATCGCTCTCTCAAAAAAGGACGGAGCCCGGCTGCGGGTGCCGGGCTCCGGGTGGTGTCGGATCAGAAGCCGGAGGCCAGGACCTTCAGCTTGGCGAGCTGGGCGTCGATCTCGGCCAGCTTGGCGGCCTTGTCGGCGGCGTCCAGGCGCTCGTCGTTGACGATCTTCAGGCGGTTCTTGAACAGCTCCAGCTCGCGGATGGGATAGAGCTGGGTGTCGTCGGAGGCGCGGAACGGACCCTGGCCGTCGCTCATGGCGGCGAGGACTCCCTTGGCATGGGCGACCTGCTCGGGGGTGCCGATGCGGCCATAGGACAGGAAGAAGCCCTGGATGGAGTTCTTCAGTTCAACCGACAGGTCCTTGCGGTACGTGATCGGGTCGGACGGAATGAGCGGAGAGGTCCAGATGACCTTGATCTGCTTCGCGGCATCCGGCGAGTTCATCTGCGTACGCACGATCTGTTCGGAGTTGTTGTTGGAGTAGTCCACCTGCTTGTTGGCGGCGGCCATCAGGTTGGCTTCGTGGTTGGCCGACCGGACGGTCTTGAAGCAATCCTTGGGGTCCATGTTGTTCTGGGCCCACACGTAGAAGGACGGCACCAGGAAGCCCGAGGTCGAGTTCGGATCGCCGTTGCCGTAGGACTTGCCCTTGCCGCACTCGGCGAACATGCCGGCCAGGTCGTTGACCGGGTTCGAGGCGTGCGTGATGACGTGGCTGTAGTAGCCCTCGGAGCCGTCGATCTTGCTCTGACGCACGAACACCTGGGCGCCGGCGCGGTCGACCGCTTCCATGGCCGACTTGTTGCCGTACCACGCCACATGCACCTTGCCGAAACGCTGGGCTTCGATGATGCCCGCATAGTCGGGGGCGAAGAACGCCTTGACCGGCATGCCGAGGCTGGCCTGCATGTCTTCCAGGAACGGGTCCCACTGGCGCTTCAGGTTCTGGGTGGATTCGGTGGAAATGATGCCGAACACCAGTTCCTTGGGATCGCTTTCCAGCGGCTGAAAAGCGGACGCCTGGACGGAGACGCTCACGGTCGCGGCGAAAGCGGCCGCGGTAAGGACCTTGCGAAGCATGTTCTACCTCTCAGAGAGATGGACGGAAGGATCGGGGTGGGGGAAAGGGCCTACAGGGCACCAGCCAGGGCCAGACGCGGACGGTCGAACGCGTCTGTGATTTCGTCTGGCTGGGCGCGGCGGCCGAGCAGCAACTCGTCGCTCTCGGCGCCATAAAGCTCGGTCAGGAAGTCGGGGGTGAGGGCGGTGCTGGGGCCGTCGTAGACGACCCTGCCGTCGCGCATGGCGATGGTGCGCGGGCAGTATTTGATGGCGTAGTCGACCTGATGCAGCGAGACGAGGACCGTGATGCCGTCCTCCTCGTTGATCGCCTTCAGCATGTCCATGACCCGCACCGACGACGCCGGATCGAGCGAGGCGATGGGCTCATCGGCGAGCAGGACGCGGGCCTTCTGCACCAGCGTGCGGGCGATGGCGGCGCGCTGCTGCTGGCCGCCCGACAGGGTGGAGGCGCGCTGCGTGGCATGTTTTTCCATGCCGACGCGGGCCAGCGCCTCCATGGCGGCCATTTTCTCGGCCCGGCTGAACAGGCCGAGGTTGCCGCGCCAGGCCGGCATGTTGCCCAGGCCGCCCAGCAGCACGTTGGTCAGCACCGACAAGCGGCCGACCAGATTGAACTGCTGAAACACGAAGCCCAGTTCCGACCGGATATGGCGGATGTTGCGGGTGATGCGCCCGGCGCACTGCACCGTGTGGCCAAGAACATCGACCGTGGCCGCGCCGTCGCAGCGGTCGGCCTCGGCCAGGCCGCCGATATGGCGCAGCAAGGTGGACTTGCCCGAGCCCGAGGCGCCGATCAGGGCGACCATTTCGCCGCGCTCGAGGCTCACGGACACGGAGTTCAGGGCCTTCGAGCCCTTGCGGAACGTCTTGCTGAGGCCGAAAACCTCAATGGCGAGTGTCGCGGCGGCCATCGGCTGGGCCTCCTTCATCCAGAGTTCAAATCTGGATCAAGGGTATACGCACAAAGTCGCGACTCTTTCATTTCGAGACGATGAAGTTTCGATTACAACAGACGCCGTACTTTATACAGACAAGAAACAGGTAACTATACCAATACTAATTAGGTCTAATGCTCGAAAACGACCTGGACCCAATCGCTTGCCCAGCGCGTAACGCCGAACTCCACGGGCACCCCGTCGGGATCCACATTCAGGCCCTCCGTGACAAGAACTGGACGGTTGCGCGGCTGGCGCAGCGTGTCGGCGTCCGCGACGCTGGGCATCCGCGCGATCACGCGCGTGCTTTTGCGGACATAGTCGGCGACTCCGAAGTGCGCGAGGCTGGCACTGATGGATCCGGTCTGCTCGAACACCGCCCCGATGCCGACGAAGCGCGGCGGATAGAAGTGGTCGGACACGCTGATGCAGTAGCCGTCCGCCTCCCCGGTCTTCTGCATCCGCACCACCGGCGAGCCTTCCGGCACCGCCAGGGCCTTGGCGACCTTGGCCGAGGCCAGCACCGTGTCCTCGCCCAGCATCCGGCCCTGGGCCGAGCGGCTCTGGCGGCCCAGGTTCTCGGTGAAGCGCGTGCGGGCGCCGACGGCGTAGTCGATGACGTGTTCGTGGACGAACGTGCCGCGCCCCTGCTCGACCCGCAGCAGGCCCTTTTCCTCCAGCTCCGACAATGCGCGGCGCACGGTGTGCCGGTTGACGCCGAACCGTTCGGCGAGCTGGAACTCGGTAGGGAGTTGATCGCCGGGAGCCCAGGTTCCCCGGGCGATCTCGTCCTCGATGACCTTTTGGATCTGCCGCCACAGAGCGACGCCCGCGCCGCGTGAATGATCGATGTCGGCCATGGGCCCACCTCCTCGAAGAGTCCGCAACAGAAGTTTAACCGGACGGCCCTTGTTGGGCAGCCTGGAGGGGACTATAAGGTAGTCATGTTTAGATGTCTATACAAATTGCAGGTTCATCCAGTCGCCCCCTGCACCAGCGAGGACCCCATGACCGACACCTCCGCCGCGCCTCCAGAAATCGCTGCCCGCCAGCGCTGGATGGGGATTTTGGCCGAAGCCACCCCGGCCGCCCTGGAAGACGCCCTGGCCCGCCAGGGCGCCCTGCCGCCCCATGACGCCCTGCGGGCGCCCGAAGTGGGCTCGGCGCTGGTCCGGGGCAGGACGGGCGGCACCGGCGCCCCCTTCAACCTCGGTGAAATGACCATCACCCGGTGCGCCGTCACTTTGGAAGGCCGCACCGGTTTCGGCTATGTCGCCGGGCGCAACCGCCGCCATGCCGAACTTGCCGCCCTGTTCGACGCCCTGCTTCAGGACGACGCCCGCCGCCCTCACCTTGAGCGCACGGTCCTCGCACCCCTGGCCGCCGCTCGCGACGCCGCCCGTGCCGATCGGTCGCGCAAGGCGGCGGCGAGCCGGGTGGAGTTCTTCACCCTCGTGCGCGGAGACGACTGACATGCCCGCCACTACCCTCCTGGCCGCCGGCCTTGCCGATCCGGTCCTGGACTCCCAGGCCGTGTTCCGCGCCGTCCTCGACGCCCTGAGCCGGCCCGGCAGCCTCGTTCCGCTGACCGCCCTGCCGCCCGCACCAGCCCCGTTGTACGCCACCACCGGCGCCGTCGCCCTCAGCCTGGCCGACCTCGATGCCCCGGTGTTCCTCGACTCTCCGCTGGCGACCGGGGCGGTGGCCGCGTGGCTGCGCTTCCACGCCGGATGCCCGGTGGCGGACCGGGGAACCGCCGCCTTCGCCCTGATCGGCGCTCCCGAGGCCCTGACCGGCCTGGACGAATTCGCGCTCGGCTCCTCTGAGTTCCCGGACCGCTCGACCACCCTGGTGATCCAGGTCCCGGAAGTGCGCACCGGAGAGGGCCGCACCCTGACCGGGCCGGGCATCAAGACCGCGGCGCGGCTGTCGGTGGACGCACTGCCCGACGCCTTCTGGGCCGCCTGGCGCGACAACCACGCGCTGTTCCCGCAGGGCGTGGACGTGATTTTCGCCACCCCCACCTGCCTGTGCGGCCTGCCGCGCACCACCCGCGTGGAGGACTGACCATGTACGTTGCCGTCAAAGGTGGCGAAGCCGCCATCGACAACGCCCACCGCCTTTTGGCCGAGGAACGGCGGGGCAATCCCGACGTTCCCGACCTGACCGTCGCCCAGATCCGCGAACAGATGGCCCTGGCCGTGGACCGCGTGATGACCGAGGGATCGCTGTACGACCGCGACCTCGCCGCGCTGGCCATCAAGCAGGCCCACGGCGATCTGGTCGAGGCCATTTTCCTCATCCGCGCCTATCGGACCACCCTGCCCCGGCTGGCCGTGACCGAACCCATCGACACCGACGCCATGCGCGTGCGGCGGCGCATCTCGGCCACCTACAAGGACCTGCCGGGCGGGCAGGTGCTGGGGCCGACCTTCGACTATACCCACCGCCTGCTCGACTTCGCGCTGGCCGCCGAGGAAGGCGCCGACAGCACCGGCCCCGCCCCGGCCGAAGCGCCGGTCGAGCGCTGCGCCCGCGTCACCGACCTGCTCAACGACGAAGGCCTCATCCAGGGCGAAAGCGATCCCGGCGGGCCGGTTGGCGACATCACCCGCGCCCCGATCACCTATCCCTGCGACCGCGACCTGCGCCTGCAGACCCTGGCCCGCGCCGACGAGGGCTGGCTGCTGGCCCTGGGGTATTCGACCCAGCGCGGCTACGCCAACAACCACCCCTTCGCCGGTGAAATCCGCATGGGCGAGGTCACCGTGGAGATCGTGCCCGAGGAACTGGGTTTCGCCGTGCCGATCGGCGAGATCACCGTCACCGAATGCGAAATGATCAACCAGTTCAAGGGCAGCAAGACCGCGCCGCCGCAGTTCACCCGCGGCTACGGCCTGACCTTCGGCTTCGGCGAGCGCAAGGCCATGAGCATGGCCCTGGTCGACCGCGCCCTCAGAGCCGGCGACCTGGGCGAAGACGTGGTGGCCCCGGCCCAGGACCAGGAGTTCGTCCTCAGCCACGGCGACAACGTCGAGGCCTCGGGCTTCGTGCAGCACCTCAAGCTGCCCCACTACGTGGACTTCCAGGGCGAACTGGTCACCGTGCGCGCCCTGCGGGCCAAGGCCGAGGAGACCCGATGATGGACACCGGCTACAACTACGCCTACCTCGACGAGCAGACCAAGCGGATGATCCGCCGCGCCATCCTCAAGGCGGTGGCCATTCCCGGCTATCAGGTGCCGTTCGCCGGGCGCGAAATGCCGCTGCCCTATGGGTGGGGCACCGGCGGCATCCAGGTCACGGCGGCGGTGATCGGCCCGACCGACACCCTCAAGGTCATCGACCAGGGAGCCGACGACACCACCAACGCCGTCTCCATCCGCCGCTTCTTCGCGCGCACCGCCGCCGTGGCGACGACCGAAAAGACCACCGAGGCCACGGTCATCCAGACCCGCCACCGCATCCCCGAAACGCCGCTGGGCGAAGGCCAGATGCTGATCTATCAGGTCCCCATCCCCGAGCCGCTGCGCTGGATGGAACCGCGCGAGACGGAGACGCGCAAGATGCACGCCCTTCAGGAATACGGCGTCATGCACGTCAAGCTGTACGAGGACATCGCCCACTACGGCCGCATCGCCACCAGCTACAACTACCCTGTGCTGGTCAACGGCCGCTATGTGATGGCGCCTTCGCCCATTCCAAAGTTCGACAATCCCAAGATGGACCGCATGCCGGCCCTCCAGTTGTTCGGCGCCGGGCGCGAAAAGCGCATCTACGCCATCCCGCCCTACACCCGCGTCGAAAGCCTGGACTTCGACGACCACCCCTTCGAGGTCCAGACCTGGGACGGCGCCTGCGCCCTGTGCGGTGCGACCGACAGCTACCTGGACGAGGTCATCACCGATGACGTCGGCGGGCGCATGTTCGTGTGCTCGGACAGCGATTACTGCGGCGACCGCAGGGCGGCCGGGCATGTCGGCGACCAGGGCGCCACCGCCGCAGACTATGTGCGTGTGACGGAGGCGGGACAATGAGCATGTCTTCAAACCCCATGCTCTCGGTTCAGGGACTGACCCACTGGTACGGCGCCCGCCTGGGCTGCCGCGACGTGTCCTTCGACCTGTGGCCCGGCGAAGTCCTGGGCATCGTCGGCGAGTCCGGGTCCGGCAAGTCCACCCTGCTGTCGTGCCTGTCCTGCGCCAACCGGCCGAGCGGCGGGCAGGTGCTTTACCGCGACCGCACAGGCGCCATGGTCGATGTTCACGCCCTGTCCGAGCCGCGCCAGCGCCTGTTGATGCGCACCGACTGGGGCGTCGTCCACCAGAACCCGCGCGACGGGCTGCGCATGGGCGTGTCGGCCGGGGCCAACATCGGGGAACGCCTCATGGCGGTCGGCGCCCGCCACTACGGCGACATCCGCGCCGGGGCGCAGGACTGGCTGGGCCGGGTGGAGATCGCCGACGACCGCACCGACGACCTTCCGCGCACGTTCTCGGGCGGGATGCAGCAGCGCCTGCAGATCGCCCGCACCCTGGTCACCCACCCGCGCCTGGTGTTCATGGACGAGCCGACCGGCGGCCTCGACGTCTCGGTGCAGGCCCGCCTGCTGGACCTGCTGCGCGGGCTGGTCGCCGACCTGGGCCTGTCGGTCATCATCGTGACCCACGATCTGGCGGTGGCCCGCCTGCTGGCCCATCGGCTGATGGTGATGAAGGACGGCACGGTCATTGAAAGCGGCCTGACCGACCAGGTGCTGGACGACCCCCACCATCCCTACACCCAACTCCTCGTTTCCTCAGTGTTGCAGGTGTGACCATGACGCCGATCATCCAGGTTCAGAACCTGAGCAAGAGCTTTACGCTGCACACCCAGGGCGGCGTGACCATCCCGGTATTCTCCAACCTGTCCGTGGACGTCGCGGCCGGTCAGTGCGTGGCCCTGCACGGGCCGTCGGGCTGCGGCAAGTCGACCCTGATGCGGACCCTTTATGCCAACTACAAGCCGACCGGGGGCCGCGTCGTGGTGCTGCACGACGGCGCGCCGGTGGACATGGTTGCGGCCACGCCGCGCACGGTTCTTGACGTGCGCCGCCGCACCCTGGGCTATGTCAGCCAGTTCCTGCGGGTCATCCCGCGCGTGCCGACCCTCGACATCGTGGCCGAGCCGTTGCGCACCTGGGGCGTCGGGGCCGACGAGGCGCGCGACGTGGCGGCCGGGCTGCTCACCCGCCTGCGCATCCCCGAACGGCTGTGGGCACTGGCCCCGGCGACATTTTCGGGCGGCGAGCAGCAGCGGGTGAACATCGCGCGCGGGTTCTGCGCCCCCTACCCCGCCCTGCTGCTGGACGAGCCCACGGCGTCGCTCGATCACGCCAACCGCGAGACGGTCCTGACCCTGATCGAGGAGGCCAAGGCGCGCGGCGCCGCCATCGTCGGCATCTTCCACGACGCCCCCGCCCGCGAGCGGGTCTGCGACACCCTGTTCGAGATCGAATCCTTCCGGAGCGCCGCATGATGAGCGAGATTATCCTGACCAACGCCCGCGTGGTGACGCGCACCGAGGTTTTCGGCGGCACCGTCGTGGTGCGCGACGGCGTCATTGCCGCCGTGGATACCGGACAGTCCGCCCTTGCCGGTGCGTTGGACCTCGACGGGGACCTGCTCATTCCCGGCCTGATCGAGATGCACACCGACAACATGGAAAAGCATTTCGAACCCCGCCCGGGCGTCCTGTGGCCCAATGGCGTGGCCGCCGTGTGCGCCCACGACACCCAGATCGTCGGCGCCGGCATCACCACCGTCTACGATGCCGTCGCGGTCGGCGAGTATGATGCCAAGGGCCAGCGGCGCCATATCCTGGCCGACTGCATCAGCGCCCTCAAGCACGCCCAGGACAACGGAATGCTGCGCGCCGACCACCTTCTGCACATGCGCTGCGAGGTGTCCGACCCCTGCGTGGTCGAGATGTTCGAGCCGTTCGCCGCCGACCCGCTGGTGCGCCTCGTCTCGCTGATGGACCACACGCCGGGCCAGCGCCAGTGGTCCGACGTGTCGAAGTTCGTGCAGTACCACAAGGGCGAAAACTGGGGGCAGGACAAGCTGGACGCCATCCTGCGGGATCGCCTGGAGGATCAGGCCCGCTACGCCACCCGCCACCGCCGCGCGATCGTGGACTTGAGCCGTGAACGCGGCCTCGCCCTGGCCAGCCACGACGACGCGACCGAGGCGCACATCCAGGAAAGCCTGGACGACGGCTGCGTCATCGCCGAGTTCCCGATCACCGTCACGGCCGCCGCCCTGGCCCGGCAGCACGGCCTGGGCACCATCATGGGCGGCCCCAACGTGGTGCGCGGCGGCTCCCACTCCGGCAATGTGTCGGCCATCGAACTGGCCCGCCTCGGGCTTTTGACCGGCCTGTCGTCGGACTATGTGCCCTACTCGCTGCTCCAGGCCGTGTTCCGCCTGGAAGTCGAGACGGACATGACCCTGCCCCAGGCGGTGGCCTGCGTGACGGCCAACATCGCCGACATGGTCGGCCTGGCCGATCGGGGAGAGATCAGCCCCGGCAAGCGCGCCGACCTCGCCCGCGTGCGGCCGGCCGATGGCACGCCGCTGGTGCGTGACGTGTGGCGCGAAGGGCGGAGGGTTTACTGACCATGCGGCACGCCCTCTACTTTACCGCGCCCGAAGGCTCGGACCTGGAACGCCGGGCCGCCGCGTGGCTGGGCCGGGACAGCGCCGGACGGCCGGTGGCGCGCCCGGACGTGCCGGGTTTCTCGGCGTGGCGGCTGGATTCCCTGACCGCCGCGCCGCGGCACTACGGCTTCCACGCAACCCTGAAGCCGCCGTTCCGGCTGGCCGAGGGGATGACGGCGGACGGACTGATCGAAGCCCTTGAGGACTTCGCCGCCGGCCGGTCCGTCTTCGACGTTCCGCAACCCCATGTGGCCTCGCTGGACGGCTTCCTGTGCCTGCGCACCGACAGCGTGGCGCTGGACGATCTTGCCGCCGACTGCGTGCAGGCGTTCGATGCCTTCCGCGCGCCCGAAAGCCCCGAGGAAGTCGCCAGACGCCGCGCCGGCGGCCTGTCGCGGCGTCAGGAGGACATGCTGGTCCGGTGGGGCTATCCCTATGTCATGGACCAGTTCCGCTTCCACATGACCCTGACGGAGCGCATCCCCGACGACGCCGAGCGGGCCGCTCTGGCCGCGTGGCTGAGCGACTGGCTGGCCCCGGCCCTGATCGGCCCCATGACCGTGCCGGGCATCGCCCTGTTCACTCAGGCCGACCGCGCGGCGCCATTCATGCTGACCCGACCGATTGCCTTCCGCTGCTGAACGAAAGATGGAACTGGCCCTGAACTCCGACTACAACGTCCGTCCACACGGAGGTTGGCGCACCCACCCGGCCGGTGGTTGCGGAGGCACGGCAGGGGGGCGAGATGGGCCTGGACGCACGAACACTGATGCTGCTTGTCACAGCCTTGTTCATGCTCGCCACCTTCTCGCTCGGACTTCTGTGGCGCATGCACAAGCATCTGCGGGGCGTCGCCGAATGGACGATGGGCCTGGGCCTGCTCGCGATCGGCACGCTGCTGCTCTATGCGCGTGAAGCCATTCCGGACGTCCTGTCCGTCGTGTTCGGCAACACCCTGGCGACGGCCGGCATCGGCATCATTGCCATCGGCAATCAGAAGTACGCAGGCCACACCCCGACGTGGCGGGCCGTCGCCGTGGTCCTCGTGGCGCTGTCCGCCGCCCTGATGGGCTTGTACGACAGTCCGGACCACTACCAGGCCCGCGTCGTCATCGTCTCGCTGGGCATCGGCATTCTGTCGGCCTTGGCGGCCTGGGCGCTGGTCCGCACGCCGCGCGACACGCCCCGGCATACCGCCCTTGCGCAGAGGGCGCTGGCCGCCACCTTTGCCCTCAACGTCTGTATCAGCCTGGCCCGCATCGCCGGCGAACTCCTGTGGCTGCCCGGCGAGGATCGGAGCATGTGGACGGGGACGTTGACGACGTACTACTTCCTGTGGACCACGCTGCTCGCCTTCAGCATGGCATCGGGCTTTCCGATCATGGTGACCGAGCGCCTGCGCAACCAGTTGCGGCGCAAGGTCATCGACCTGGACGCCGCCCGCAAGGCGGCCGAAGCCGCGCTGAGCGAGCACCGCAACTTCCTGTCGATGATTTCCCACGAGTTCCGCACGCCTCTGGGCATCATCAACGCGGCCGGCGAGATGATCGCCTGCAACCTGCCGGCCGAGGACCGGGAGTCGGCGAACGATGTGGCCCGCATCCGGCGGGCCACCCGCCGGCTGTCGAATCTGGTCGAGGGTTGCCTGACCGACGAATGGCTGACCGCCGCCAGCCAGTCCCTCCGCGCCCGGCCCACCGACCTGAAAAGCATCCTCACCGACCTGGCATCGGAATACGACGTGGCGCTGCGGTGGCAGGTGGGCGGCACGGCCCTGCTCGACGCCGACCCCTACCTGCTGCCCATCGCGCTGTCCTGCACCATCGACAACGCCTGCAAGTACGGGCAGAGCCGTGCCGGGGTCACCATCAAGGCGCGGGCGCGGCTGCTTCCGGCCGCCGACAGCGGGCGCGCGACAAGCCACTTCGTGATCGACGTACACGACGACGGCCCCGGCATTCCGCCCGATGAACGCCAGCGGGTATTCGAAAAGTACTATCGCGCCGCCCATGGCTTGCACCGCCCCGGCACCGGCCTGGGGCTGTTCCTCGCCCGGCGCATCCTCGATCTTCACGGCGGCACCATAGACATCCTCGACCCGATGCCGGCGGACCTCCCGCCTGGCTGCAATAGTGGCTGCACCGTCCGCATAACGCTGCCGCAGGACGGCGGCACACACGCCGGGAAGACGGAGGAAAGGGAAACGACGGAGATGGACCCGGCACAATGACGACACCGCCCCCCACTCCTTCCGAGCCCGCCATCAAGGTGATCCTGGTCGATGACGAGGAGGATTTCCGCGATCCCGTTGCCCGCTTCCTGCGCAAGCGCGGCATGACCGTCCGGGACGTCGGCTCGGTGGAGGAACTGACCGCCGCCCTCCCCGCCTTCCAGCCCGACATCATCGTCATGGACATCAACCTGCCCGGCGAGAACGGCCTGGATGCGGTGGAGCGGCTGCGCGGCACCTCCAGCGCCGGCATCATCATGGCGACGGCGCGCCGGGGCGTGGATGACCGCATTCACGGCCTCAGCCTGGGGGCCGACAGCTACCTGGAAAAGCCCCTCGAAGTGCGGGAACTGGAGGCGATGATCCGCAGCCTGTGGGGCCGCCTCGGCCCCCGCGCCCCGGCGGAGCCCGACACCGTCTGGCTGTTCTCGCCCGAGGACTGGACCCTGACCGCGCCCGATGGCCTGAGCGTCCGGTTGTCCACCGCCGAGTACAACATGATCACGCTGCTCGCCCGCGACCCCGGCGTCGCCGTGTCCCGCGACGTCCTGTTCCGGGCCTTGGGCAAGGCCGCCAGCGGGCCGGAGGATCGCAGCCTCGACGTGCTGATCTCCCGGCTGCGCAACAAATTCGCCGCCTCGGAGCACACCCTGCCCCTGAAGGCGGTCCGCTGGGTCGGCTATGTCCTGCCCGAAATTCAGGTGCGGGGTGCCCTCAAGGACATATTCGTCCCATAGGTTGCACGCAAACTAATGTAACAAATGCAATCTTGCCCGCTCAGCCTTTGGTCTCGCTAACTGTCGGCAGGGACTGAGACAAAAGGAGAGTGTTTCCGGTCGTGGGCCGGGGCCATTCTCCATGGGGCGGGAATGCACGAAATGACGACCACTGGCACCGGTTCTCCCAAACTGGCTTCCTTGTTGGAGCTGGAACCCCGCCTGATGTTCGACGGCGCGGCCGTGGCGACGGCGGTCGAGGCGGCGGCGGAAGCGGACACCCGCCCGACCGCCGAAGACCCGAAGGCCCAGGAGCCGGCGCAGAACGAAGGTTCCACCAGCGACAGCCGGTCGGTGGCCGACGCAATCCTCGCCCTCGGCGTTCCCGCGGCCGACCAGGAAACGCCCCGCCAGGTGGTCATCATCGACGGCGGGGTGAGCGACAAGGACGGCATCCTCGACGCCATCCCCAGCGGTGCCGACGTCTACGTCCTGCCGACCGATGCCGACGGCGTCGCCATGATCGCCACCATTCTGGCGCAGTATGACGACCTGGACGCCGTGCATGTGGTGTCCCACGGCCAGGACGGCGGCGTGATGCTGGGCACCGCCACCCTGGACGCCGACAGCGCCGCCTCCCACGCCGAGGCTTTGGGCCGCTGGGGCGCCGCCCTGGCCGACAGCGGCGACATCCTGCTGTACGGCTGCGCCACCGGGTCCGGCGCGGAGGGACTGGCCTTCCTCCAGACCCTGGCCGAGGCGACCGGCGCCGACGTCGCCGCGTCCGAGGACTCCACCGGCGCCGCCGCCCGGGGCGGCGACTGGGATCTGGAACGCTCCGCCGGCACCATCGAAGCCGACGCCATCGAGGCCACGGACTTTTCCGGACTGCTGGTGACGACGCCGGGCAATGGACGATCTGATTTCGGCACAAGATACAACCTGGAGACATTTACCAACGGCTTCTCCGGCCACTTCGAGAGCACGAACATCAACGATCTGGGATGGATTGCCTCCATCACGCCTGTCGCCGGCAAAAACGGCTACCTTGCGGTGGATGACGGGGGCACCCTCATGTTCGGCGGCCTTGAGACCTCCTTCGGAGCGAACGATGGGGAGGTTGGCGCCACCAGCCTGAGGACGGCCAGCGGCGCCAACATCGACATCCTCCAACTCACCATCGATGCCAACGTCACGGGCACCATCACCATCAAGGGGTTTCGGGACGGGGTGGTCGTTTCGGGCTACGAAAGGACTGTCTCGGTCACCAGGGAACCTGGGGACACGCCCGTCGTCACGCTTGCTTGGAAGAACGTGGACGAACTCCGCTTCTCCATCCCCGAATCAGCTCCCACTAACCGAACGTCCCTCTCCATCTCAGAGATCGTGACCGGACCCGTTCCGACGCTCTCCGGCTCCCTTCCAGGCTCGGCCAATACGCTCGTGGAAGGCGCCGATGGAGCGCTCGCCCTGGGCGACCTGGCCTTTAGCCACGGCGGCGTGGCGACCACCAACCTGACGATCAGCGCCAACGGCGGCCTGTTGTCTGCCGCCAGCAGCGGCAGCGTCACCGTCACCGGGTCCGGCACCGGCGCCCTGACCCTGACGGGGTCGGCGGCCGACATCGACGCCTGGCTGAACGGGTCCACCAACATCACCTACAATTCCGAGGTTCTGCACGGGCCCAACGCGCTGGAACTGTCCTTCTCCACCGACTATGAGGGCGTCGTTCTCGACCTTGGCACAAAAACGGTGGACGTCGCGGAGGTCGCCCAGCCGGCCCGCTTCACCACCCTGCCGGACTCCTTCGCCGGCCGGGTCAATGTCGCCAAGCCCCTGGACTTCAGCACCGCCGACCTGTTCGATCGCGACAGCGACAGTGTGGACTTTGCGCTGACCCTGTCGGTGGACTCCGGAACGCTCGACGTCAACGGCACCAGCACCGGCGTCACCGTTTCCGGCCAAGGTACGGGCACCCTGGTCGTTTCCGGGAAGCCCACCGATGTGGAAACCTGGCTGAACACGGCCACGCGCATCACCCACACCGGCACCACCGAGGGCACCGCGACCTTGGCCCTGAGCGGCACCGACAGCGATACCGGCCCCTATGCCATCGGAACGGTCGATATCAATGTGGCGCCCGCCAACACCGCGCCGACCATCACCGGCATCCCGACCACCATCACACTGGTCGAGGACATTGCGGGCGCGCTGGATCTTTCCGCCATCGCCATCGCCGACGCGGACTCTCCGGGCATCTTCACGATCAACATCGACGCCCATCTCATGCGAATTGGCGCGACATCGGCCGACGGCGTGACCGCCACGGTGACGGGCAACCGCTGGCTGGAACTGACCGGCACGGCCGCCGCCCTCACCGCCTACCTGGGGGACGCCAGCCGCCTGTCCCTTTCCACCTCGGCCGACGTCAACGGCACGGCCTACACGACCATGGTGATGACCGTGGATGATGGCGACGACAATATCGTCACCTTCAACATCCAGGTGGACATCACGCCCGTGGAAGACCCGTCCACCCTGACGGGGTCGGCTGGTCCCTTCACGGTGGTGGAGGATTCGGAGTTGGGCGACAACACCCTCAACCTGTCCGACCTGGTGTTCATCGATACCGACGCCGGCGAGCAGACCCTGATCCTGTCGGTCGAGCACGGCATTCTGTGGGTATATGCCGCCCCCGGCTTGACCATTGAAAACAACAACACAAACAAGGTGACGGTCACAGGGACCAGCGTCCGCCTGAACGGCAATTTTCTGGACAGATCGCAGTATGGCGGCTTCCGCTATCAGCCGGACGCCAATCTGAGCGGCCCGGCCGCCGACCTGCTGACAGTGTCCATCCCCGACGGCAGTGGCGGCGAAACCGCGCTGACCAACATCGCCATCAACGTGACCGGGGTGAACGACGCCCCCACCCTGACCAACCTGCCGGCCTCCGTCACCGTGACGGAAAACCAGCTTGGCCCGATCGACCTGTCGGGCGCGGTGCTGGAGGACGTCGACTCGTTCGGTTCCAACTTCCAGTTGACCATCTTCACCAAGTCGACGGGAGGATTCCTGTTCGCGACCTCGGCCGATGGCGTGACCGTGTCCGGTTCGGGCACCAGAACCATGGTTCTGACCGGCACCGTGGCCGACATCGCGGCCTTCCTGGCATTGAGCGACCGCATCACCTACCAGTCGGCACCCAATGCCTTCGGCGGAACCACCGACAGGATCCAGTTCAGGGCCGACGACGGAGACGGCGGCACGTTTGGGACCGTACCGACCATCACCGTCAACGCCACCGATGGGCCGAACATCCCCACTCTTTCGGGCACCCTGACGACCGTGTCAGCCACCGAGGACACCCAGAAGGTGATCGATCTGTCGGTCCTGACGCTGACCAACGGCGGCGCGGCACCGACGGCCACCATGGAACTGGAGATATGGGTCGGTCGCGGCACCCTGGCGACAACCGCCGATGCCCGGGTCACCGGGACGGGAACAGGCGCCCTGACGATCACCGGCACCTTCACCGAACTCACGGCATGGCTGGCGTCGGCCACCGCCGTCACCTACGACCCGGAGCACAATCTCGCCGGGACCAAAGCCGATGCGCTGACCATCAGGATTTCCGATGGAGCGGCGGCCACCGACGCAACCATCTGGTCGGTCCCCATCAACATCAGCAGCGTCAACGACAAGCCTGTTCCGAGCGGCTTCCCGACCACCGTGACGACGGCAACCAATGCACCGGTGACGCTCGACCTTTCGGAGCTGAGGTTCAACGATCCCGACAGCGATACCGTCAATGCCACCCTAACCGTGACCGGTGGAACATTGACGACCACCAGCGCCGCGTCGGGTTTCGCGGTCAGCGGAGCGGGAACCGCCACCCTGACCCTTCTCGGACCGATGGCATCCGTCGAGGCCTACTTGAACAGCGGCGGGGTCACATACACCCCGCCTGCCGATAGCCACGGCGACGGCGTCGCCACCGTGTCGCTGACCGTCGACGATGGCACTGGCGCCGTCTCGGCCGGAAGCGCCACCATCAACGTCGTGCCGCCCAACGCCGCACCGACGCTGACCGACCTACCCGCCTCCGTCACCGGGGACGAGGATGCCACCTTCGCCGTTGATCTGTCCGGCGCCACCCTGGCCGATGCCGACTCCCCGGACGGCAACTTCGTGCTGACCCTGGCGGTGGATGCCGGCATCCTGGCCGCGACGTCGGCGGGCGGCGTCACCGTGGCCGGAAGTGGCTCCGGCACGCTGACCCTGACCGGCACCGTGACGGCCATCGGCACGTTCCTGGGCAACGGCTCGGCCGTCAAATACACCGGCGTGGCAAACGCCTACGGCACCGCCGCCGCGACCCTGACCCTCACCGCCGACGACGGCGACGGCAACAGCGGCGTGGCGCTGGGCACCGTCCAGATCGACCTGACCGAGGTCAACGATCTGCCGGGCATCGACAGCCTGCCGACCACCGTGACGGCGACCGAGGATGTCCAAAGCGGCCTCGACCTGACCGGCGTGCTCCTCAGCACCATCGACCCGTTGGACGCCGACCACATTGTGAGCTTTGCCGCCGATAAGGGGACGCTGTACGGCACCGCGTCGGGCGGGGTCATCGTTGCGGGCTCCGGCACCGCGACGCTGACTCTCTGGGGCACACGCGACGCCATACAGGCCTGGCTGGCCGTCAACGGGAATGCATCGTACCTGGGCCCGGAGAACCTGGCCGGCACCGGCGCCGCAACGATTACCGTGAGATCCAATGACCTGGACCACGACGATTACGCGTCCGGCGAGGTCACGCACGGTACCATCGCCATCGACATAACCCCGGTCAACGACGCGCCGACCGGCAGCGGCCTGCCCGCCGCCGTCACCGGCATCGAAGGACAGGTCAAAGTCATCGACCTGTCCGGCCTGACCATGGCGGACATCGACTCTTCGGACGCCGACTTCACCCTGACGCTGAGCGCCGACTACGGCACCTTGGCCGCGACCACCGGGCATGGCGTGACGGTATCGGGGTCGGGCGGCGCTGCCCTGACGCTGACCGGTACGGTGGCCGACATCGACGCCTTCCTCGACCGCGCCGACGCCATCAGCCTCGCCACGGTGCAGGGCCACATCGGCAGCGGCCTGGGCACCCTGACCGTCTCGATCAACGATCAGGACGGCAGCGGCGCCGTGACCGTGGGCACCGTCACCATCGACGTCCGCCCGCCCAACGACGACCCGACGGCCACCGGCCTGCCCGCCTCCGTCACCGCGACCGAGGACACGGCCAGCGCCATAGACCTGTCCGGCCTCACGCTGTCCGACCCGGACTCCCCCGACTCTGACTTCGTGCTCACCCTTGCAGTGGACGCCGGCACCCTGAGCGCGGTCAGCGGCGGCGGCGTCACCATCGGCGGCAGCGGGTCCGGCACCCTGACCCTGACCGGCAGCGTCACGGCCATCAACGCCTTCCTCGACGGTGCCAACGCGGTGAAATACACCGGCGTCGCCAACGCCTTCGGTACCGGGGCGGCTACCCTGACCGTGACCGCCAACGACCAGGACGGCAGCGGCGACGTGTCCCTTGGCACGGTGCGGGTGGACGTTACCGCCGTCAACGACGCCCCGACCGCCTCCGGCCTGCCCGCCCGCCTCACCGTGACCGAGGACGTGCCGACCGCCATCAACCTGTCGGGCCTCGTGCTTGCCGACGTGGATCCGGCGGACGACGACTATACGCTGGTCCTGTCCGTCACCTCCGGCAGCCTGTCGGCGGCCTCGGCCGGCGGCGTCACCGTGTCCGGGGCGAACACCGGCACCCTGACCCTGAGCGGATCCATGACGGCGGTGCAGGCGTGGCTGGGCACCTCCGGCCGCGTCACCTACACCGGCGCAGCCGACGCCAACGGCACGGGCGCGGCCACCCTGAGCATCACCGGCAACGATCAGGACGGCAGCGGCACGGTCGCCTTCGGCACCGTCGCCATCGACATTGCCGCCGTCAATGACGCGCCCACGGCAAGCGGCCTGCCCACCTCCGTCACCGCGACCGAGGACACCGCCAGCGCCATAGACCTGTCCGGCCTGACCCTGGCCGACCCGGACTCCCCCGATGCCGATTTCGTGCTCACCCTGGCGGTGGACGCCGGAGCCCTGAGCGCGGTCAGCGGCGGCGGCGTCACCATCGGCGGCAGCGGGTCCGGCACCCTGACCCTGACCGGCAGCGTCACGGCCATCAACGCCTTCCTCGACGGTGCCAACGCGGTGAAATACACCGGCGTCGCCAACGCCTTCGGTACCGGGGCGGCTACCCTGACCGTGACCGCCAACGACCAGGACGGCAGCGGCGACGTGTCCCTTGGCACGGTGCGGGTGGACGTTACCGCCGTCAACGACGCCCCGACCGCCTCCGGCCTGCCCGCCCGCCTCACCGTGACCGAGGACGTGCCGACCGCCATCAACCTGTCGGGCCTCGTGCTTGCCGACGTGGATCCGGCGGACGACGACTATACGCTGGTCCTGTCCGTCACCTCCGGCAGCCTGTCGGCGGCCTCGGCCGGCGGCGTCACCGTGTCCGGGGCGAACACCGGCACCCTGACCCTGAGCGGGTCGATGGCGGCGGTGCAGGCCTGGCTGGGCACCTCCGGCCGCGTGACCTACACCGGCGCCGCCAATGCCAACGGCACGGGCGCGGCCACCCTGAGCATCACCGGCAATGACCAGGACGGCAGCGGCGCGGTCGCCTTCGGCACCGTCGCCATCGACATCACCGCCGTCAACGACGCGCCGCGCTTCGGCGATCTGCCGGAAACGGTGACGGCGTACAGGACCGAAACGGAAACGCTCGACTTTGGCGGCGTGCGCCTGACCGACGCTGATGGCCAGTCAAACGCCGTAACGGTGGCCCTGTCGGCAGACGTCGGAAGGTTCTCCGCGATCTCCGCCCACGGGGTGATCGTGGCCGGATCAGACTCCGGGACGCTGCTCCTGATGGGCACGGCCGCCGCCATAGAGGCCTTTCTTCGGGAGTCGCGGGTGTCCTTCAACCCGGGCTCCACCGGCGCCGAGGCCCGTCTCACGATGAGTGCCAGCGACGCGCACGGCGGAACGACGACGGCGACCATGACCATCGAGGTCGAAGACCGCACGGCGCCGTTCCAGCCGCCGCCACGCAGCGGCAGCGACAGCCCCGCTCCATCCCAATCCGTCGCTCCGCCGCCGCCCCCCTTGGCGCCCCCGGAGTCTGGCGACACGCCCGTCTCCCTGGCGATCCAGGGCGCCCTTGCCGGAGGCGGCACGGGCGAGGTGACTTCGGCCATCCTCGGGCGCCTTGGCTCGGTCAGCGGCATCGAGACCTCGGGAACGCCGGTCGGTCAGACCGTCCGCGTCCAGTCCGAAGCCCGGCCGGGCGGGTCGGCGGGCGGACTGGGCTCGCCACGGGCGGCCGAGCGAACGGGTGGCATCCTCGGCGGCGGCTTTGGCGGCCTTGGGACCCTCGGACGGACCGACGGCCTGAACGGCGCGGGCGGCCTGGGCGACTTCGACGCACCGGACTTCGAGATGCCAGACTTCGAGGCATCAGGCCTCGACGGCCAGACCCGCGACGCCGAGGGGACAGACCCCACGGCCGAAAATACCGCCAGGGACGGCCACCGGGGCCTGAGGTGGCAGATGGCCGCGGCCAGCAGCGCCGACCGCGAACCCGTTGCCGCCCTGACCCAGGCCTTGGAATTCTTAGCCGGCAGCCGGGGCGCCTGAACCGCGCCCTCGTCAATCCACTCAAGCAGACCTGGCGCCCGGGGGGCGCCACAGAGAACGGGGGAATAAACCGTGTTGACCAGCCTGCCCGGACGATCCGGGATTTTCCGCCGCGCCGTGGCGCTTCCCGCCGTCGCGCTCATGGTGTCCGCGTGCTCCGTCACGCCGGTGCCCCTGACGCCCGATGAAACCTCCCTCCGCGTCGCCCAGGACATGGCGGCCATGTACGCCGACCAGGAGCCGGTCAGCAGCGCGATCACCCTGGAGGAGGCCTCCGCGCGGGCGCTGAAGTACAACCTCGACCATCGCCTCAAGCTGATGGAACAGGCCGTCGCCCTGTCGGAGCTCGACCTGTCCCACTATGACCTGCTGCCCCGCGTGACGGCCGAGGCCGGCTACAGCGCCCGCAGCAACACCCAGGGGACCCTGGTGTCGCCCGGCGGCACGCAGTCGGTCAGCACCGAGCGCGTCCACAACACCGCCGACCTGGAGATGACCTGGAATGTCCTGGACTTCGGCGTCAGCTACATCCGCGCCCGCCAGAAGGCCGACATGGCCCTGATGGCCGAGGAGCGCCGCCGCCAGGTGGTCCACAACATCCTCAAGGACGTGCGCGCGGCGTTCTGGCGGGTCGCCGCCGCCGAACGCAGCCTGCCTGCCCTGAGCGCCCTGACCGAACAGGTGGGCGAAGCCCTCGAAAACTCCGAGCGGCTGGTCGCCGAGGGCCTGGGCAACAAGGTCGAACACCTGACCTATCAGCGCGCCCTTCTCGACACACTGGCGCAGTTGGACGCCACCCGCCGCGACCTGATGACCGCCCGCCAGAACCTGGCCGCGCTGATGAACATCCGGCCGGGCACGCCCTACACCCTGGCCGTCGAGGGCACAGATTTCGACGCCCCGCCGGCCTTCCCCCTGACCGTCGAGCAGGCCGAACTCGTCGCCCTCCACCAGCGGGCCGAGCTGCGCGGCGAGACCTATCAGACCCGCATCTACGCCCGCGAGTCCAAGGTCGGCATCCTCAAGATGCTGCCGGGCCTGAACCTCTTCGCCGGGGTGCACCACGACGACGACCGTTACCTCATCAACTCGGACTGGGCCAGCCTGGGGTCGAGCCTGACCTGGAACCTGCTCAACGTCGCCAGCCTGCCGGCCACCCTGGATGCCGCCGAACGCAAGGTGCAGCTTTCCGAGGTCCGCCGCATGGCATTGAGCATGGCGGTGGTCAGCCAGGTCCACGTCGCAGCCCTGCGCAACGCCTCGGCCATCCACCAGTTCGAACTGGCCCAGCGCCGCCGCGTGGTCGAGGACGGCATCGGCGACGCCTCGCGCGCCGCCCGACAGGCCCGCCGGGGCAGCGAACTCGACGCCATCCGCGACGCTGTTCTGGCCGTGCAGGCGCGCCTGCGCCAGGATCTGGCCTATGCCGACGTCCAGGATGCCTACGGTGCCCTTTTCGCCACCATCGGCGCCGATCCCCTGCCGTCGCAGGCGGCCGATCCGCGTTCCCTGGAGGGCGCAAAGGAAGCCCTGGGCCAGACCTTCGAAAACTGGCGCTCCGGCACCCTGCCCGAGTTGCGGGCGACAGAGTCTTGATCCCGGAGGCGCCATGAGCATGTCTTGGCCCCACGCCCCGGCCCTGGTCCTGGCATTTGGCCTGACCGTCGGCGGCCTATTACCGGCGGCCCTGGCGATGGAAGACATGGCGGCCGTGGATGACATGGCGGTGCGCGGACGGATGGTGGCGCCCGGCCGCGCCATCCTTTCGGCCCAGGTCAGCGCGCCCATCCGGTCGGTGACGCGGCGGGTGGGAGAGACCTTCCGCCGGGGCGACACCCTGGTCGCCTTCGACTGCCGCCGCATCGAGGCGCAGGTTGCCGCCGCACGGGCCGTGGTCGCGGCCACCGAAACCACCCTGGCCTCGTTGCGCCGCATGTATTCCCTCAAGTCGGTCGGCGAGGCCGACGTGGAACTGGCCGAGGCCGAGGTGCGCAAGGCGCGCGCCGAACTGGCGATGCAGACCGTTGACGCCGGGTATTGCACGGTCGCCGCCCCCTTCGACGGCCGCGTGGTGGCGCGCATGGTAGCACCCCATGAAAGCGTCGCCGCCGGCAGCGAATTGCTCGCCATCGTCGATGAAGGGGACATGGAGGTGGAGGTCCTGGTGCCGTCGGCCTGGCTGCGCTTCATCTCCGTCGGCCTGCCCTTTTCCATCGCCATGGATGCCACCGGCCTGCACTACGCGGCCGAGGTGACGCGCCTGGGCGGGGAGATCGATCCGGTCAGCCAGTCGGTTCAGGTCTTCGGTCGCCTGACGGAGGCCGCCGACGGTGTTCTGACCGGCATGAGCGGCCGCGTGACCTTCGATAAATCGGCGGCGCTGCCGTGATCGCCGCGCCCGACGCCCTCCCCCGACAGACGCCGGCGCAGCTTTTCGGCGTTTTCATAGACCTGGAGAAGGACGCCCGCGATGCCGCCTCGGCCGACGCGCTTCTGTCGGTCATGGCCAACGGCACGCGCAAGCTGGTCGAGTGCCGGCAAGCGGTGGTGATGATCGTCGATGCCACCGGGCGGCTGCGGGTCCGGGCGGTGTCCAACGTTCCTTCGCCCGACCGCAACGCTCCCTTCGCCCAGTGGCTGGAGACCGTTGTCGCCAGGCTGCCGCAAAAGGCCGAGACCCAAACCGTGGGCCGCGACATCCTGGCCTCGGCGACGACCGAGGACGACTGGCGCGAATGGAGTCCGCCGGAAGGCCTGTGGCTGCCGCTGGTCTCCGCCGGGGGGGATTTTCTCGGCGGCCTGTGGCTGACCCGCGAAACGTCCTGGCAGGACTCCGAGCGGGTGCTGCTCGACCGGCTGGCCGGGTGCTACGCCCACGCCTGGGAGTCCCTGTCGCGCCGCCGCCGCTGGGCGGCCTTGCGCCTGCCGGGCGGCACGCGCCGGGGCCGAATGGTGCTGGCCGGGGTGGCCCTGGCGCTGGCCGGGGCGATGGCCCTGCCGGTACGCCAGACGGTGCTGGCCCCGGCCGAGGTGGTGCCGGCCCGACCGCACGTCATCGCCGCGCCCATGGAGGGGGTCATCGACACCGTCGCCGTCGCTCCCCACCAGGCGGTGGAGGCCGGCACCGTGCTGTTCACCTTCGACGACACCACCCTGACCGCCAACGCCGAACTCGCGCGGCGGGAGCTTGACCTGGCCCGCGCCCGTCTGGTCCAGGCCCGGCAGGCGGCGTTCCTCGACCCGCGCGCCAAGGCCACCATCGAGGAACGCAGCCGCGAAGTGGCCCTGGGCAAGGCCAAGCTGGACCATGCCGAGGACATGCTGGGCCGCGTCGTCGTGACCGCCCCCATCGCCGGGGTCGCCATCTTCGCCGATGCCGGGCAGTGGGCGGGCAAGCCGGTGCGGACGGGCGAAAAGGTCATGGTGGTGGCCGCCGCCGAAGACGTCGCCCTGCGCATCGACCTGTCGGCCGACGACGCCATTTCCCTGCCCGATGCCGCACGGGTCCGCCTGTTCCTGGCCGTGGACCCGGTGAACCCGCTGGACGCCACCGTCGTCCGCAGCAGCTACGAGGCCGCGCCCATGGCCGACGGCACGGTCGCCTTCCGCATCGATGCAGCGCTCGCGGACACCGCCCGCCCGCGCATCGGCCTGCGCGGCACGGCACGCGTTGAAGGCGGCTCGGTGCCGCTGTTCCTGTACCTCTTCCGCCGCCCCATGACGGCGGTGCGCCAGGCGCTGGGCGTATGACGGGGCTGATGAAGGCCGGGCGGCAGCCCCTCGAACACCTTCCGCCCCTGCGCGAGGATCTGGTCCTGCTGCGCGGCGCAGCCACGCGCACCGGGGAACCGACGTGGCTACTTTATGATCCGGCCCGGCACCGCTACATGCGGCTCGACCAGGACGGGTTCGAGATCCTGAGCCGCTGGGACGCCGGCACGCCCGACGCGCTGCTTCAATGGCTGGCCCGGGAAACCACCGTGCAGGCCGGACCGGAGGACATCGAGGCCATGGCCGGCTTTCTGGAACGCGCCCACCTGCTCGACGGGCGCGGCGCGCCGCTGAACCCGCCGCCCGCACGGGGCCTGTTCGGCCGGCTGCTGCACGGATACCTGTTCTTCCGCATTCCCCTGGTCCGGCCGCGCCGGTTCCTGCCCGCGCTGGCACGCGCCACCGGATGGCTGTTCGGCCCGCATCTGCCCTGGCTCATCCTGAGCCTCGCAATGGTGGGCGGTTTCCTGGCCAGCCGGCAGTGGGACGCGTTCGTCGGCACCTTCACCGCCTATGCCACCTGGGAAGGGGCGGCAAGCATCCTGGCCGGCATCGTGCTGTCGAAGATCGTCCACGAACTGGGCCACGCCCTGACCCTCTACCGGGCCGGCGGCCGCGTCCCGACCATGGGTATCGCCTTCCTGGTCATGTTCCCGGTGCCCTACACCGACACCGGCGACGCCTGGCGGCTGGCCTCCAAACACCAGCGACTGCGGGTCGGCGCGGCCGGGGTGGTGGCGGAACTCCTGCTCGCCGCCAGCGCGCTGGTGCTATGGACCTTCGTTCCCGACGGCCCGTTGCGGGCGACGCTGTTCGTCCTGGCAACGACCGTGTGGGTGGGCACGGTGCTCATCAACGCCAGCCCGTTCCTGCGCTTTGACGGGTATTACCTGCTCAGCGACTTTTTGGAGGTGCCCAACCTCCAGGCGCGTGCCTTTGCCCTTGGTCGGTGGCGTCTGCGGCGCGCCCTGCTGGGCCTGGACGAGGCGCCGCCCGAGGTCCTGCAACCGCGCCTGCGGCGGGTACTGACCGCGTATGCGTATATCACCTGGATCTACCGGCTGATCCTGTTCCTCGGCATCGCGTTGCTGGTTTACCATTTCTTCTTCAAGATCCTGGGGATCTTCCTGTTTCTGGTCGAGATCTGGGTTTTCATCGCCCGGCCCGTGGCCTCTGAACTGGCAGTATGGTGGAAGCGCCGCCGGGAGACCCGGAGGACGCTTGGCGGCGTTCTGGCCGCGGCGGCCGCCACCATCCTCGTGATCGCCTGCATCATCCCGTGGCGGAGCACCCTTCAGGTTCCCGCCGTCCTGGACGCGGCGGCGGCCAGCCCCCTCCGTACCCCCGTCCCCGCGCGCATCGACGATGTGCTGGTCGCGCCGGGGCAATTGGTGACGGCCGGGGACGTCCTGATCCGCCTGTCCTCGCCCGACCTGGCGTTCCGCAAAGCGCAGGCGGAGCGCGACCTCGATCTGGCACAGGTCCGCTACGATCAAGCCATCATCGACGCCGAAGGCATCCAGCAGGCCGCAGCCCTGCGCCAAGAGCTGCTGGGGCTGCATGCCCGTCTCGCCGGCCTCAACACCCAGGAAGCCCGCCTGGCCTTGCGCGCACCGATGGACGGGCGGGTGGTCGACATGCCGCCGGCGCTCCGCCCCGGCCTATGGGTCAACCAGGACGTCCTTCTGGGCCGCATCGTCGCGGCGCACGGCGGCCGCTTGACGCTGTACATCCCCGAAGACGTGCTGGGCCAGGTGCGTGCCGGCAACGTCGTGACGTTCCGCGCGCAGGGCCGAGGGAACACCGACCTGCGCGGCCCCCTCGGCGCCCTGCCCCCCGTGGCCCTGGACAGGCTGGACGACGTGCTGTCGGCCTCCATTGGCGGCGGCAACGTTGCCGTCCGCCAGGAGCGCGACGGTTCCTTTCGTCCGATATCCGGCACGTATCAGGCAGCGGTCCCCCTCCCGACGGCCCAGGTCCCGCAGCGGCAACGGGGCAACGCCATCATCGAAGGCGACGCTGAAACACTCGCCGCCCGCGCCTTCCGCCGGGTTGCCTCCGTGATCTTGCAGGAAAGCGGGTTCTAGGCGGTTCGCCTTAACCCAGGTTGTCTTAACCTCGGTAAGGGCGGCAGGACGGCAAGCGCTGCATAATGACGGGTGCCACAGCCTGGGAGACATGGCCATGCCGCCACCGCGCCGCCCCTTGCCGGATTCCCCCGATGACGTGCCGCCCGAACAGCCCGAGGAATATCCCCCCGACGACCCCGGCGACTTCCCCGAACCGCCGGAGTACCCGGACAACGACCCCGAGGAGACCCCGGAGACTTTTGTCACCGGATGACTCTCGTCATGGCCTGCCCTTTCTGCCCATGACCCATTTCCACGCTTCGTCGGCAACGATCAGCGGGATGGCAAAGGGCAGGATGAACAGCCACACCTCGAGCGGAACGGGCGCCGTCTGGAACAGCAGATTGCCGGCCGTCGTGTATAGGATGAAGGCCGCGATGGCGCCTTCGGCAAGCAGGCCCCACACCAGCAGCCGGTTCCCCGGCAGCCGCCGGAAGAAGACCAAGGACCGGTCGCTGCGGCTGAGAAACAGGTTGACCACCTGCATGGCGATGATGGCGGCAAGGCAGGCGGCCGTGGCCTCGGCATAGCTGCCGTCCCGGCCGGTGACGAAGTGGAAGGCCGACATCCCGGCCAGCGCCTGCATCGGGCCGCGCACCAGATAGGCCCGCACCATCAGCGGCCAGTCGAGCAGGCGCTGGTTGCGACGCCGGGGCAGGCGCTGCATGACGTCGGCGGCGGGCTTCTCCGCAGCCAGGGCCAAGGCCGGCACCATGTCACTGCCCAGGTCAATGGCGAGGATCTGGATGATCGTCAGGGCCAGCGGCACCCCGAACAGCACGAAGCCCAGGAACGGCACGATCTGGGGAATGTTCGACGTCAGGATGTAGCCCAGGAACTTGCGGATGTTGTCGAACACCGCGCGGCCTTCCTCGACGGCGGCGACGATGGTGGCGAAGTTGTCGTCGACCATGATCATGTCCGCCGCCTCGCGCGCCACGTCCGTGCCGCCCCGGCCCATGGCGATGCCGACATCGGCCTGGCGCAGCGCGGGGGCATCGTTGACGCCGTCTCCGGTGACGGCGACGAACTCGCCCTTTTTCTGCAGGGCGGCGACGATGCGGCGCTTCTGGTCGACGCGGGTGCGGGCAAAGATGATGCCGTGATGATCGAGCACGAGCTGGAGCTGGATCTCGGACATCCGCTGGACCTGATCGCCGCTCAGCACGTGGGCGTCGTGCCCCACCATCCCGATGCGCCGGGCCACGGCCAAGGCGGTCAAGGGATGGTCGCCGGTTATCATGATGCTGCGGATGCCGGCGTCGCGGCTGCGGGCGATGGCGTCGGGAACCTCTGGCCGCACCGGGTCCTCCAGGCCGATCAGGCCGAGGAAGACGAGGTCCTGCTCCAGGGTTTCGGGCGTCCAGGGTCCGCCCCAGCGGCGGAAGGCGCAGGCCAGAACCCGCAGCCCGGCGTTGGCCATGTCGGCCTCCAGGCCCTTGATGCGATCCTGTGCCGCCCGATCCAGCCCGCCGCACAGCGGCAGGACGGTATCAAGCGCGCCCTTGGTGTAAAGCACCACCCCGCCGTCGTCCTGATGCAGGGTCGACATGCGGCGGCGGGCGGCATCAAAGGGCAACTCATGAAGCAGGGGCCGGGCGCCGAGTTCGCCTCCGGCCAGCCCCAGCAAGGCGACCTCCAGCGGATCCCCGTTCAGGGTCCGGCTCCCCGCCGCCCCGTTTTGCATCCGCCTGAGGCTGTGGCAGTGCGACAACGCGTCGGCCATGTCGGGGGCGATTTGCGGCAGGGCGCCCAGGGCCTCATCGCCCGCCATGCGATCGCCAAGGGCCACCCGCGCCGGCACCATGCGGTTCTCGGTCAGGGTTCCGGTCTTGTCGGTGCAGATCACGCTGACCGACCCGAGCGCCTCCACCGCGCTCAGGTGGCGGACCAGCATCCGGCGCCGCGCCAGCCGCTGGGCGGCCATGGCCAGGGACAGCGTCACCGTGGGCAGCAGGCCTTCGGGAACGTTGGCGACGATGATGCCGATGGCGAACAGCAGGCTGTCCCACAACGGCATCCCGATGATCCGGCCGGCCAGGAAGAACACGACGCCCAGGCCGGTGGCGAGCACGGCGACCAGGCGGCTGAGGTGCGCGACCTCGCGCTGAAGGGGTGTTGGCGGCGGGCGCTGGGCCTGGGTCAGGCGGGCGATTTCGCCGAACAGGGTGCGGGCGCCGGTGGCGAACACCACGGCGCGGGCCTCGCCGACCGTGACAGACGTTCCGGCCAGCAGAACGTTCGCGGCAGCGGCGATCTCATGCTCGGCCGACGGCTGGGCGTCGCGCGGGACCGAGGCCGATTCGCCGGTCATGGCCGCGATGTTGGCCTGCAGACCCATGGCGTGAAGGATGCGGCAATCGGCCGGAATGGCGTCTCCGCCAGCCACCAGGATGACGTCGCCCGGGACCAGGAGGTCCGTGGGCACCTCGACCACCTGGCCGTCGCGCACCACCCGCGCCTGACGGGGCAGCAACTTCTGCAGGACCTCCAGGGCGCGTTCGCTGCGGTACTCCTGCCACAGGGAGAATGATGCGTTGATGACGATGACGCCGACAATGGCGAGCGCGAGGATGCCCATGCCCTGGCCGCCTTGCCACAGCTCCGCTCCCGCTGCCAGGGCGGCCGCCACCCACAGCAGCAGCGCCAGGAAGTGTGTGACCTGCTTGAAAATCCGGTGGTGCAGGGGCGGACCGCGATGATCTTCCACATCGTTCGGGCCGAACTCGCCCAGCCTGCGTTCGGCCTCTGCTCCGCTCAGGCCGTCGGGCCCGCTGCGCAAGGTCGCGAGGGCTTCGTCGGGGAGGAGGGCATGAATGCGCATGCGGTATCCCCTCCCCGTTCCAGCATCCCATTGAGGATGATGGGACTGGTCTTCCCCCACATTGATCTGGATTAAGAGACCCGGTTCACGCCCCGACGCTTTGGGTGCCGGACCGGCAATTCCGGTGGATACGCTCTCTCCGCCACTGTCGCGTTGGGGGAAGCGGCGCATAGTTCTCGTCGGCTCTGCCAGTGACGGTCGGGAGGAAAGGACGATGCACCATGACCCATTCCAGCCGGCACACGAGGACGCTGCGCCACTCGCCACTCGCCTGTGGCATGTGCACGGGGCACCAGGCCGGGCTGTGCGACATGACGTCGCCTGCGGCGCCTCATAAACCGCGCGCCAGCCAAAGAACCGTCCTCGAGGTTCCCGCCGGCGCCGACATCGTGCGACAGGGCGAGATCGGCCGGAACTCCTACACGGTTCTGGACGGCTGGCTGTTCCTGTATTGCCTTCTGCAGGACGGTCGGCGGCAGATTTTGGGTTTTGCGCTTCCTGGCGACAGGGTCAACCTGCAGATCATGCCGCGCCCCAATGCGTTCTCGATCCAGGCGCTTACGGCGGCCACGGTCTGCGCCCTTCCTCATGAAAGACTTGTCGAGGCCCTGCAGCGCCACCCGGCGGCCGCCGTGACCATCCTCGATCTGGTGACCTGCGCCGAGAGAATCGCCTATGAACACATGACCTCGCTGGGGCGCCGCACGGCCTGGGAGCGCACCGGCCATTTCCTGATCGAGGTGTACTGCCGAAGCCGCAAGACCTTTCCGGCCGGCGATGCGCACGCCATCACCATGCCGTTCACGCAGTCCCATATCGCCGATGCGCTGGGCCTGACGGCGGTGCATGTGAACCGCACGCTCCGCAAGATGGTGGCCGAGAACCTGATCGCCTACGACCACCGAACGCTGCGCATCCTCGACCCCGACCGCCTTGCCGAGGCAACCGGATTTGATCGGGACGTCAGCCTTGCGGGACCGGCGTGCCGGGACGGACTTGATCCGCGTTAGGGCGGTTTGCTTTTGATGTGGTCCACGGCCTGTTGTCGTGCATCTCGGGCTGCCGCCCACAGTTGGCGGCAGCCATCCGCAGTAGCGGACAAAACAGACTCAGAACGCGCTCTTGGGCAGGCTGAAGATGTCGGGTTTGGCGGGGTCCTTGATGTAGGACAGGCGCAGCACCTCGGGGGTGAGGGATTTCTTACCGTCGGGCAGGTCGGTGACCGGGCCGGATAGCAGCAGCAGGGCGGTGCGGCCCGCGGCGTCGTTGCCGCGGAAGACGATCACGCCGCCCTCGGCGCGCACGGCGTTGACGACCATGCCGTCGGGCTGG
>JAWLDH010000019.1:0-43134 GCA_041686745.1 Rhodospirillaceae bacterium
CGATCATCACTGCCGCGCATGGCGTGCCCCCCCTGCTGAATGCTTCAGGGGGATCGAATCATGACTGGCGCCTGGACGGAAGGGTTTTTCCGCAGCCTGCTAAAGCGAAATGCGCCCCGGCGTCGCCAACGCGCAGTTCAGCAACCCGAAGTCCATGGCCAACGCGGTGTGCCACGCCGTCCCCGACCCGATCACCGGCAACTACCACGTCAAGTTGGGACGCGGTGTCCTGCGCAAGGTCGGAGAATCCAAGTACAAGCACGCCTTCACCGAGATGTCATGCCCGGCAGACCCTTGCCATCACCGCCCAAAACGGGCATCACAAGCAGAAGACTCTACTCTTAGCTGGATGAAAATTGGGGAGCAGGTCAGTGTCGACCAACCGGTCGGCCTTCACCTACCGGCCGAGCGGGGATAACCTTTGCGGTTTCCATCAGGCCATCAAGCGGGGGCGTCGGAGGCAGCATCGACAGCCAGTATTTGCCGGGCTTGTCGCCGCCCCCGGGCCACCACTCGATCAACAGCCATATGAACAGTAGAATTAAACCATCTGTAAAAAAAGCCCCCAGCACAACGTCGCCAGCCTGGCCGGAGACCAACGTTGCATCACCTTTTTGCGCTTGATCAACTCCCGCAAGACCGCACTCTCGTCATATTCGGAGCGGGCCTCGGCGGCCTTACCGTCCATGATCGCATCCGTTCCGCCGGGTATCATGTTGCAGGTTACATCGACGACTATGCGGAGGCGGCCCACTATGGGCTCCCCTTGTACCGCACCAATGCGCTTTCCCAGCTTCTGGACGTCAATCCCGTCGTGATCATCGCCAGCCAACACTGGCGCAAGATTGGCAGGACGCTACGCGCCTGCGGCCTGACTGATCTCATGGACGGGTCACCGCTTCTTCGGACGAGGAAGACCATGGGTGGGCCGCTGGCAACGGTTATGACGGAAGTCGGGCCTCATGGGCCAAGTCTGAACAGGGCGATACAAAGCAGCACCGGAATGACGGCGGAAGATGTCATTGAACATCTATCGCCCGTTCACCATGCTATCGCAGAAGCCTTGCGCACTAGCACCGGAACCAGAGCGGTCTTTATTGAGGGAGTCGGTCAAACTGCCAAGGCGGCCCTGCGATGGATCCAGCAGTTTTCCAGACTGCGAGTCGCTGGCTTTGTGGCCGACGATGCGCCAGCCTTTCTGAACTGGATGGACATCTGCCCTTGGCAAGTTTTTCTTGAGGAAACTAGTCCCGAACAGCGCCCCTTCATTCTCTGCACCACCCCTGACGGCGCCGCGCGCATTCCGATGCTGCGGGACCGGGGGTTCGACGCTGCCGCACGTATGCCCCTGGAACCCGGAGAACACACACGTTACCCCCCCAAGGCGGGCCCCGCGCATCAGGTTTCCGTGGTTGTTCTGGGAGAGGATCCGTCAACGGCGGCCGGGGGCACCGGCCTGCTTGATGCGCTCCGGCTGTGCCAGAGCGACATTATCGGCATCTGCCCGGCTGGGGCCATTCTTCGGCCGGACGCGACCACTCTGGCTGCGGAACGCTTCGCGGCACAGCCTTCCATGGGATTGCTGATCGACCACCCAGGCCTTGGTTCAAAGACCGCGTTCGCCCCCCTGCCCGACCTACTGGCGACGATATTCGAGACGTTTGACTGCGACTGTCCTGTCCTGTTTGCGCGCCGAAGCGTTCTGTCCGATATCGGCGCCCTGGCTCCCTCTCACGATGAACCGTCTGACTCGGCTGATCTGTTTATCCGCCTTGCCGTTCATGCCGAGGCATGGAGCGAAACACTGGCCCTCAAGCATGGAACTCCCGTCCATGCCATGGCGCCCCCGGCCTCGAAGGATGAGCAATTCGCCCATTTTAGCCAGCGGGCGAGAGTTATCGGACGCATCGCCACGCCGTCCTATTTTGTTGGCGATTATTATATGACCCGGTATTTTTCGTGGTACGTCAATAAACTGCTCGACGCGGGACAAGATCCTGCCTGGGTATTTTCGTTTCTGCCCGCCGACCGCGTAAAAACAAAAATATCGCTCCCTCCGCAGGCAAACCCAGGGCATGAGCATTTCTGGTTTAATACGGAGAATACAAGGCCAGCGCGGCAGAGCTACTTCATGGTTCTAACATCGGGAAATTGCGGCGCAATCTGGTACGCTTCGGCGCTCAACCTCCATGACGAGATATTCGCTGGCTGTGGAATCGACCACCCCATCGAAAGCTGCTTTCGCTTCAACCTGCAAAAGGACGGGTCGCGCCTGTTGCGCGCCAGCACCGACCGGCAGTTCAGGTTCGGGGCCAACCGGGATATCATGCGAGGCGTCCTTTCTGACCACGGCATGAGCCTGTCAATCCCACCCCGCGACTACGCCGGCCTCCCCCACTTCGTGTTTGACGAGCTTGAAGACCTTCCAGGCGCCAGCAAGCTGGCCAGCATCGGTTCGGTCCATGCATTCACCGCGACGGAGTTTGCCCGTCACGTCGCCATGAACAGAGAACTTCTTGGTGATCGTAAAGTCGTGACCGTCAACATGATTCGGCACCCGGTACCGCGGACAGAATCCTTCATGAAGGCATTTGCATACTATCAGGTGGAAGAACACCGCTCCGTCATTGACGCCTATATCAACCAAAACCTGCCTGAGTGGCTTCAGACCGAGCGCCAATACGGAATTTCCGTGGAGGACCCACGCGTCCGCGCCGTCATCTTCACGTACCGTATTGGAAACAGCATGGTATGGGTGGCTGATGAATTAAAGCAGTTCCATGCGATGAAGGCCCTGAAACTTGAAGACCTTCAGTCTGATCCGACTTATTTTGCCGAGAGCGTCACGCTTCTGAGCAGCGGTCGAGTGAAGCCCGATCAAACCTATCTCGACAAGGTCTATACCCCGGAGAACCTTGGTGTCGGGCGACGCGGCGCCATTCCAGACGGGTCGCGTCCTCCTGGCGACAGGCTCCAGTGGGATCTGTGGAGCGACTGGGAAAGACGGGAATTCTCCCACGCTTGCCGAAGGCATGGCGTCATCGATATTTATTCAGCCCACGGATATGACCTGTCCTACGTGTAGGGCGACGCGCCTGCCCTTCCAGTAGGTCAACTCACGCATCGGCCGGTGTCAGGCCGTATAGCTTGCGAGGTCTTCGGCCGAATCGACCTCTCCCCAATCGCCTACATAAGGAATCGCAGCGATGTCCATCCGGCCCGTCTCGATGACCTTCTGCAAGGTAGCCGTCATGTGCATCTTGTCGCACTGCTCGGATGTCAGGCTGGAGCGAGTTTGAACCACCTCGCGCCATCCGTCGGGCGTGAAACGCAGCAAGCCCATATACTGCCCTTGCACTTCGTCGAATGACTTTGGCTTGTTGCCGATTTCGGCCAATGTTTGTCTTTGCGAAAGGCGAAAAGTCTCGGCGTCCTGCAGTGGATCGGCAAAACGTTGCCTCCACAGTTCCAGCCAGTTCGGATCGTACGTTACGGCCAGTGGAGCGGCACACGTCATCAGGGAGTGCACGGCCGTCGGGCTGTAGAAAATGTCAGAATAGCTGACGATGCAGGGTTCAGCCTGTAACCACTCCTCCGCGCAGGCCAGCGAAGACACCATCTGAGTTTCAGCCCAGCGAGAATTATGAAACTCTACAAGATTACGACCTGCCAGTAATTCTCGTCTGTAGCCGGTCACGATTGCAACCTCGTGAATACCCGCCGCGTGCAGTGCTTCCATTTGCCAGTCCAGCAGTGCCTTGCCACGCAGTTCGACAAGGCACTTCGGACGTTCGTCAGTGAGTGTCTTCATGCGGCTGCCACGCCCGGCCGCAAGGATGATGGCTTTCATGAGAAAAGCGCTTTCAGTCGTTGTATATCCTGTTGTGTAATCTGGGCCTCCCGCTCCGGATGCCACATCCAGCCCTCCCACGGCCAGAAAACGTGGCGGATCGCTTCGATCTCACCGTCTTCGCTCCGCGCCAACACTTCAAACCCTTCAGGGCAATCAGTCAGGGAATAGTCGTGGTAACTATTGACCTCGCCCACAATGCCCCCGGACAACAGATGGCGGGTCCGCACATGGCCCTGCACCGGCCGCAGGCCTGTGCCCGCCCAGTGCGCCATCATCTGCATCCCCCGGCAAATGCCCAGGGCGGGAAGCCGGTGCGAGACGGCGTAGTCCAGCAACCGGCGTTCGGTCAAGTCGCGCTCAATGCACCGCCCGATGTCGTTTCCACCAGAAAGCACGGCGGCAGCAGGCTTTAATGCCGCGAGCCAGGCATCCAGGGCGTCATGGTCGTGTGCCCTGTCGGATGCCTCCGCATGGAGCGTGTTGGGCACGGGCACAGGCATATATCCCGCCGCCAGAAGGAATGTGATCAGGCGTTGATCCAGCGCATCCCGGCGTTCGCCACGCTCTGGAGTCTGGTCCACCCGTTGGCTGACAGCCACCATCTTCACGCCAGCACCTCCACCCGACGGCCAGCGCAATCCAGGTACAGGCGTCGTGCCCCCGACCATTGACGGAAAAACACCTCACCGGCGCCGATGACGGCAGGCAGGCCAAGCTCCCCTGCCCGGATCGCCATGTGGGAATTTGCGCCGCCCCAAGCGGTGATAAGCCCGGCAATCGGATACGCGAACAACCAGTCAAATCCGGGGTCGGCATTTGGAATGCAGACAACGGCCCCCGCCAGATACTCCCGCTCCCCGCCATTCAAGTTGCACCCCACGACCGGTGCGGTGACTTGCTTCTGAGTGATGAAGTTCGGTGCCGTTTCCGGCCACTCGAAGGCCCAGACATCGTCCGGTTGGGCGATCAACGGCGGCAGGGAAATCTTCAAGGTGTCGGCATATCGTGCCTTACCTTGCTCAATGCTGCGCAACAGCATGTCTTTAGGGTCGGTTGCCGCAACATGGAGTTCCTTGAAAACCGCGATGTCGCAATAAGCCATGTCCTCCCGACTGAACCCGTACCGGCCGCCCACTTCACCAATCAGGGCCAGCGCATCTGACAGGTTGCGGGTGAAATGGAATTTGGCAAGTTCACGCAGTTCTATGCCTGCCTGCATGAAGTCGAACAACCCAACCGGATCCGGCTGAAGGCCGTGCGCATCCAGCAGTTTCACGATCTCGCGCATCTGCGGCAGTGTCAGGGAGAACGGCTTGACGGGTTCGGGAACGGGTGGCCGCCGGGCCCAGTCAAAGTAAAGCTCCGGCGCCTCATCGTAACGCAGAGATAAAATGTCGTAGGTGCCGGGGCGCAAATGCCCATAGCGAGCCAGAAAGGTGGTCTTGTCCAACGCTGCCCGGTCCCGTGCCAACTGCCCGCTCACGGTCGATACGCCGCCGATAAAAGCGTCGTAATCGGATGGGGAGAACACACCTACCGCCACCAGAGACTTCAGCATCTGCACTGCGACGAACCCGGCCCTGGCCAGTCCTGCGAAGGGTAGGGTGCCGTAACGCTTGGCGTCTTCCAGCAGCCAATAAATGCGCTCCAGAGGGTCGGCCCAGGAAGACAGCAGTTCCTCACGCCGCGCGCTGAGCACGTCGATCTTGGCGGCATCACCGCGCCACAATCCGTCCTTGGGATGCACGATGCGATTGGTCAACTTGCGTAAGCTGTGAGCAATGTCTTCCCGCTCTTGCTTGGAGAACCCCACTTCCGCCAGACGCTCCAGGCGTTGCGGCAAGTCCAAAGCGTAGCAAGAGAAGACAATCTCGAACTCGACCTTATCGTGCAGGGTCGGTTCCGCCAGCAAGCAGTCGATGTAGTGATCGACCAGTCGCCCTGCCAGAGCTTCATCCAGGTCAGCGGGAATGAAAGAGTTGAAGGACAGCCGCACATCAATGTACGGCAAGCCAAAGAAATGCGGCATCAGCGGAAAGCTGCGCAGATTGCGGTAGCCGTAGTTGTGGCGTTGATAGGCCCAGATGGCGTCCGTGACCAATTCACGATAGAGCGACAAGGCCAGCGGCTTGGGCCTGATGCCGACGATTTCCGCTGGATTCCAGTCCGGCATCACGCCATAAACGGTACGCTGTCCGATCAGAAACGGGTGGGACTGCATGCCGCGCGCCACCTTGCGCCGAATGGCCTCCAGCCGAGAGGCCTGCACCTCCTCCGCTTCGGGCGGCTCAGGCAGGACCAGCGGACGCGCCTGCAACAGCCATAGCACCTCGGCGTCGCCCTCGGCGGTGACGGCAAACTCACAGTCCACCGGACTGTTGCCAAACAGCGTCAACAGTTCCTCAAGCAAGGAAATTATCGGCGCAAAAATCGGCGCCGTTGGAACAGGACTATGGGCCGCCTGCTGCCACGCGCGGCCCCCCATGCCGCCCGTCACGGTCGCCGTGTCGCTGCCGGCCGACCAATTCACTACTCGATAGGGAGCGCAGGTGTTGGGATCATGCGAAAAAGCCACGCCGGATCGCACCACATGGTTCAGCATCGGCTGAATCAGCACTTCATCAACCGACTGTGCATCGCCATAGGACGCAATGACCTGCTCCACCGCCGCGTCCAGTCCAGCGGCGTCCACATTCGAGATGGAAAGAAATGCTCCTGCATTGGATGCGGTCGCACCGTCTTCCCGCCCGCAACTGGATCGCACAATCCACGGCGCTGGCCCTAGGCTTTCCGCCAAGCCTGCCGTACATGCCCGCCGACTGGCCCGCCAGTCCGCCACCGTAAAGAAGCGCAACGGCGCAACGCGCGCCGCCTTGAGCACGCCTTGCAGGGCCGCCAGCGTGCCGGCTTTGGTGGAGAAGTTCAGGCTCATGTCGGATTACCGCAGTTGAGCCACCCAGACATTGGTGGAATAAGGAATCTGAATTGTTGGCACACCGAGGCTCTGAAGATAATTCTCGACGTCTGCGACGACATCATGGAACGCGGAGCCAGCTTGTCTCTCCAAGGTGGCATGTGAGCGCCAAGCCTCTACGCATTCTTCGATGCTTTGCTCATGCGTCACGCGAGCATCAAGATGTATCACTTGACCGAACAGGCCACTGGCATCGATCACGGCAGCTTGGTCTTCACGGCGGGTACCGTAGCCATAGCCTTGGACACGTTTTTTGATAATGCCTTCGATCTCTGCCTGTATTGGATCTTGCAGTTGACGGTGGTTCCACATGCAAGCAAACCAGCCACGCGGCTTGAGAATGCGAGCAGTTTCCTTAAGCGCCTTCTGGCGGTCACAAACATTAAATGAACTGCCAAAAGTAACCATATCGAAAGCGCCGGCCGCTTGGCCCGTGGCCTCCCCAGTACCCTCGTGCCAGAGAACATGCGGGATTTTTTCGGTGCGCTTGATGCCGTTGGCTCGCATCGCATCGTTTGGCTCGACCGCCACCACATTCAGGCCACGGGCGGCAAGCATCAACGTGAGGTGTGCTGCCCCGGCCCCGACGTCACAAAATTTGTCGCCTTTCTCGGCGCCCGTAATTGACAACATCGAGTCTATGGCAGCATCGGCGTAATCCGGGCGCTTCAGATATGCATCCGCCAGTGCCGTGTAGTCCCATTCCGTCTTCATGCGAGGTCCCGTTCATTGAATCTGTTCAACAAATCCTCTACCAGGGTGGTCAGGGACTCCCCCGCCCCAAATTGCACCACCCAGTCTGCCGCCTCGGGCTCATCAATGGGCAGATCCAGCCCCGCAACATGAGCCAACTCGCCTGCATCGAAGCGCCGGTAAATTCCCTTCGGATCGCGCCGCCGCAGTTCATCGACCGGCACTTTGAGATACACCTCGAAGTATCCCGGCAGGTTAGCCCGGTTCCAGGCGTGTACCTCGCGAAACAGAGAAATAGTGGCGATCACCACCGTCACGTCTTGTGCCGCGATCACTCGGCACAAGTGCGCATACTGCATCGCCAACCCCAGTCGGCCTTCGCGGCCATGATTTTTTTCATTTGCCGCCACGGCGCCAAACACGTCACGCAGTTCGTCACCATCAAGCAGGACCACGGGGCCGCCCGTCGCCCGCAACCGCGCCGTTACTCCTTGAGCCAGCGTCGACTTCCCCGCGCCAGAAAGGCCGGTGATCCAAAGCACTCGACCGTTCACGCCTGTATCTCAAGCACCATGAGAACATGCACCGAGAAATCCCCCTCATTCAGTAAGCGTCAGAAATCCCTAGCGTTAGCCCAATGCAGGTGGAAGTGTTCATGTCGTTCTGGTCGAGCCCTGCGATTTAAGTATTCGTCCAGAAGCACGCCCCCACTACGCATCGACATTGAAGATCGGCGATGCAGTAGCGGAAACACGCTCAGATCGCGCTTCGCAATCATGTTCAGGTTGAACCATACCCGTTCTCGGCAAGCAATGGAAATATGCCAGTATCCGGGCTGGTGAGGTGAAGCAGCAGGAGACTGTCCGCGCAAGCGGAACGACATCATTAAAGCTGTTGCAGATGCCGCACGATACCTGCGCCTGCTCCAGTCGGCACCATCCCGCAGGGCAGCCTCAATGCCCTCCGGGCGGTCCACATCGGCCTACCGGCGTGCCCGGGCCGCCTTCGAAATTCTCTCGATCATGAGCACTTCCCTGCATCGTAAGCGTGGCTCCTTCCCCACACTGATCAGCCGTTGACGGCGGGCTTCCAGTTCCAGGGCAGGAGCTCTCTGCGAGCGGCGACTTGCCGGACACGCGGGCAAGCTGGGCGTCGATCCAGATCCGCATGCTCTCCACCAGGGGACGGCTGTGCTTGGCCCGAATGGCGTGGCGTTCCTCCGCCGCCTGGCCCCGGATCCCGCTCTCGATGCGGTGCAGTTCGGCGATCCAGGTGAATGCCGGGCCAGCCAACTGGCTTGGCTTCTCGAAACCCGCAGAGAGCCTGCCAGAGACTGCAGCGGAGCTATTGGGGCGCAAGACTACGCAAGCCAGATTGCCTATGGCACCACCAAAGTGCGATACAAACTGAGATACAAATGGGGATAAACAGCCATCTGCAGCCGCATCAAGCCATTGATTTAGAACAAAAAAAAGAGCCGCGCTGTTGCGCGGCCCAAGTTTAGGGAGGAAACGTCCAAGCGCGCGGGATTCTTGCGGATCTATATCTATCCTTCGACTGCTATCCAGACTGGGATACAGTCAGGAACAGGCCCAACCGGAAACTACCCATGGGCAGCCAGAGCCAAGAATCCCCTCTTCGCCGTCTAAACGTGGGGCCTCCCCCATTTCCAGTGTCTATTGGAGCCAAACAACAACACTCAGGCCTCCTGAGTGAGGTACGCCGCCATCTCCGCGAAGCCGTGGCCGCCAGGGTGGGCGGTGATCCAGGCGGGCTTGTGGTTCAGGCGGTCGGCGAAGCGGGCGACGTTGGCAACACCGACGGTGTGGCGGAAGAAGGCAAACATGGGTTCGTCGTTGGGGGCGTCGCCGATATAGAGGACCTGCTGCCGCGCGTCCTCGGGCCCCAGGCCGTACAATTCTTCCATCGCCGTCAGGGCCATGGCGCGCTTGCCGTAGGAGCCGAACCAGGCGTTGACGTGGATGGAACTGGGGTGGGCTGTGGCGCCCGCGGCCCGCAGGATGCCAACTACCTCCTCGACCACCGCCGGCGGCAGGGGCGGCACCTCCTGGGCGATGTCGATGGCCAGGTCGCAGGCGCGGAACGGCTGGTCGGAAGCCAGGGCGGTGCCGGGCACTCGGGCCAGGACCGCGTCCGCCAGGGCATCGAGCCGTCGTCGGGCATCGCGCCGGGCCGCATCGTCAAGCCACCAGCGCCGCCGCAACCGGCCATCGCCCGCGCGGTGGAAGTAGAAGGCGCCGCTTTCGCCGACCACGGCGTCGACCGGCCAGCAGCGCGCCATCATGTCGCACCACCCCGCGCAGCCGCCGGTCACCGGAATGACCCGCAGCCCGGCGTCTTGGAGCCGCGCCAGAGCGGCAAAGCTCTCCGGCGGCAGGCGGCCGTTGTGGGTCAGGGTGTCGTCAACGTCGCAGAGGACATAGCGGATCGCTGTCGGCGGCATCTCTGCCAGGGGCCGCAGGCGGTCGGACAGGGACAGGGACAGGGTCACTTCAGCCCCACGTGCATGAAAGATTGGACGAACTGGCGCTGGAAGATCAGGAAGGCCAACAGCAGGGGCGCCACCGCCATCAGCGTGCCGGCCGAGATCATCGACCAGTCCACGCCCGATTCCGGCGCCCCGAAGATGGCCAGGCCGACGGTCAGCGGCCGCGTCTCGACGGAGCTGGTGATGACCAGCGGCCACAGGAAGTTGTTCCAGTGGTGGCTGACCGACACTAGGCCGAAGGCGATGTAGGTAGGCTTCGCAAGTGGCACATAGACCCGCCACAGCACGCCCAATGGGCCGCACCCCTCGATGCGAGCCGCCTCGTCAAGCTCGCGGGGGATGGTCTTGAAGGTCTGGCGCAGCAGGAAGATGGCGAATGCGCTCGCCATGTAGGGCAGGCCGATGCCAAGAATACTGTCTATCAGGCCAAGCTGCCCCATGGTGCGGTAGTTCTCGACGATCAGCACCTCGGGCACGATCATGAGCTGCACCAGGACCAGGAGGAAGGCGACGTCGCGGCCGGGGAACTCGAAACGGGCGAAGGCATAGGCGGCAAGGGTGCTGAGCACCAGTTGCGCGGCCAGAATGGTCGTCACCAGCACGAAGGTGTTGAGGAAGTAGCGCGCGAACGGCGCGAAGTCCCAGGCGCGGACGAAGTTGGCCAGGGTCAGTGGCGCGCTCAGGTCGAAGCGGGTGGCATACTCCGGCGGGTGGAACGCCGCCCACAGCGCGTACAGCAGCGGAGCGATCCACAATAGGGCCAGAATCCATGCGGCCGCGCCCTCCAGGCTGCGGGAGAAACGGTTGGGGTTCATCGGTAGTGCACCCGCTTGTCGAGGACCAGGAACTGGGTGAGAGCCAGCACTGCCAGGATGGCCAGCAGCACCGCCGTCAGCGTCGCGGCGTAGGGGGCGTCGAAGTAGGAGAACGCGGTTTCATAGATGTAATAGAGCAACAGGTTGCTCGCGTTGTTCGGACCGCCCTTGGTCAGGATGAACAGGTGGTCGACCAACTTGAACGAGTTGAGCACCGCGTTGATCAGCACGAACAGGGTCGTCGGCATCAGGAGCGGCAGCAGCACCCGGCGCAGATAGGTCCAGCGGCTGGCGCCTTCCAGCATGGCGGCCTCCTTGAGCTCCGGCGGGATCGCCTGCAGGGCGGCGAGGTAAAAGATCATGAAGAAGCCGGCTTCCTTCCACACCGTCATGACGATCAGGCTCGGCAGCACGGTGTCCGGGTCGCCCAGCCAGTTACGGCCGGACAGCCCTACGAGGCCGAGCATCTGGTCGATCAGCCCGATACCCGGCGTGTAGAAGAACAACCAGATGTTTGCCACCGCGATCATCGGCAGGATGGTCGGGGTGAAGTAGGCCAGCCGCAGGAACCCGCGCCCAGCGAGCTTGCCGTTGACCCACAGCGCCATGGTCAGGGCCAGAACGATGGATGCCGGAATAGTGCCCAGGGCGAAATAGAACGTGTTGAACGCCACCTTCCAGAACACCGGGTCCTCGATCATGGCCGCGTAGTTGTCGGCGCCCACGAAGCGGGCCGGCCGCATCGACGTGCCCTTGGAATACAGGCTGCTGATGAGCGTGCGGACCGTCGGATAATGGGTGAAGGCGACCAGGAGCACCGCCGCCGGGAGCAACAGGAGCCAGCCATGAATGGCGGCGAAACCGGCGAACGCCAAACGGGCGCGGCGTGGGCTGGCGGAAAGCGCGGCAGCATCGGGCATCGGGCAGGATCCGGCAGACGTGAAAAAACAGGCGGGCGGATCCGCGGATCCGCCCGCCCCAGGCGTGTCTTAACGGTAGGACTTGAGCAGGCGGTCGGCCTGGGCCTGAGCGGCGTCCAGGGCGGCCTTGGGCTCGGCGGCGCCAGTCAGGACCGACTGGATGGCATCGTCGAGCAGCTTGCGCACCCGGCCGGTTTCATAGGTCGAAAGCTCGGCGGTGGCGTGTTCGAGCTGGTCACGGGCCACCGCGGCCGGCGGGAACTCCTTGACGTAGGCGCTCAGGGCCGGAGTGGCGTAGGACGTCGGGCTCACCCCCATGTAGCCGGTGGCGATGCTCCACTGGGCGGCGCGCTCGGGGGCGGTCATGAACTTGATGAACTGCAGGGCGGCCTGGCGCTCCTCGGGCGAGGTCTTCTTGAAGATGTAGAAGTTGCCGCCGCCCGTCGGCGAGCCCGCCTGCGTGTTGCCCGGCAGCATGGCGACGCCGAAGTCGAAGGTCGCGGCATCCTTCACGGCGGTCAGGTTGCCGGTGGAGTGCCACATCATGGCGGTGCGGCACTCCAGGAAGTTCTGGCGCAGGGTGCCCCACTCGATGGTGCCCTCGGGCATGATCTTGTGCTTGGCGCCCAGGTCACGCCAGAACTGCAGGGCGTCGACCACGGCGGGCTTGTTGAAGTAGGTTTCGGTGCCGTCGCGGCTCATCAGAACTTCGCCGTTCTGCTTGGCCAGGGCGCCGAACATCCAGTACGGATAGCCCGTCGAGGGGATCATCAGGCCATAGCGCGACCCGTCGGCCTTGGTCAGCGCCTTGCCGGCGGCAACCATCTCGTCCCAGGTGCGCGGCGGCTGCTCGGGGTTCAGGCCGGCCTCACGGAAGGCGTCCTTGTTGTAGTACATGACGATGGTCGAACGCTGGAACGGAATGCCCCAGGTCTTGCCGTCGATGACACCGTTTTCCATCAGGCCGGGGTAGAAGGACGTCAGCCAAGCCTTGTCCTCGGCGGTCTCGGCGATGTCGTCGAAGGCGACGATGGCGTTCTGTTCCATCAACTCGTAGGCATCGATGGAGAACATCACCGAAAGCTGGGCGGGCTGCCCGGCGTTCATGGCCGCCAGGGCCTTCACGCGGGTATCGTCGTAGTTGCCGGCATAAATGGCGTTCACCTTGACGGCCGGGTGCTCCTTCTGGAAGTCGCCGACCATGGCATCGATCACCTGGGTCAGCGGACCGCCGACCGAGATCGGGTAGTACATGGTCAGTTCGACGTCCTTGGCGGCGGCGGGGCTGGCGAGCATGCCGCCGCAGAGGGTGGCAACGGCGGCGGCCTTGGCCGCCTTCTTCAAGCCGATGAACATGGTGGTCTCCGCTGGTTTGGGATGATGGGGAGTGGCTAGGCCACGTTGGACAGGGGAAGCAGGGGGGCGCCGGGACGCCGGGCGCCTGTGTGCGCATCGAACAGGTGCGCGGTATCGGCCGGCCAGCCCACCCGTACCTCGGCGCCGGGTGTGAGGGAGAAGCGGCCGGGGACGCGCAGGTTCAGCGGCTGCTCGCCCAGACGCACCGTCAGGACGGTATCGGCGCCGTGGTAGTCGGCGCTCTCGGCCCGTGCCGGCAGGCCGCCGCTGGTCACAAGGGTCACATGCTCGGGCCGGACGCCCAGCATCAGGCCCTGGCCGGATCCGCTGGCGACCGGCGGTGCGCCGGTCAGGCCGGCGACCACGGCGCCGCCGGGACCGTCGTCCAGCGCGACCAGATTCATCGGCGGCGTGCCGAGGAAGGTCGCCGCGAACAGGCTCGCCGGCCGGGCGTACATCTCCTCCGGGGCGCCTTGCTGCTCGATGCGGCCGTTGCGCATCAGGACCACTTGGTCGGCCATGCTCATGGCCTCCACCTGGTCATGGGTGACGTAGAGCACCGTCATGCCCAGACGCCGCTGCAGGGCGCGGATCTCGGTGCGCATTTCGTGGCGCAGCTTGGCGTCGAGGTTCGACAGCGGCTCGTCCATCAGGCATACCGGGTGCTCGGCGATGATGGCGCGGGCCAGGGCCACGCGCTGGCGCTGGCCGCCGGAAAGCTGCGCAGGCTTGCGGTCAAGCAGGGCGCCCAGGCCGGTCATTTCGGCCACATGGGCCAAGCGGCGGGCGCGTTCGGGCCGGGCGACGCGCCGGACCTTCAGGCCGAACAGAATGTTCTCGGCCACGCTCAGGTGCGGGAACAGGGCGTAGGACTGGAACACCATGGACAGGCCGCGCGCCGCCGGCGGGGCGCGCGTGACGTCGGCCCCGCCGATATGTACCCGGCCGGCCGTGACCGACTCCAGCCCGGCGACCATGCGCAGCGTGGTCGACTTGCCACAGCCCGACGGCCCCAGGAGAACCACGAAAGTCCCTGGTTCGGCGGTGAAGGCGACGTCGTCCACCGCGCGGGCGGCGCCCCATTCCTTGACCAGTCCGTGGACGCTGACCCCGCTCATGCCGAGGCCTCCAGCAGCGGCGCTCCGGCAACGTGCAGGGCCACTCCGGCCTGGGACAGGCGCACGCAGATGGGGCGCGGTGGAGTGGTGTCGGTGAACAAGGCGTCCACCTCGGTAACGTGGCCGCCGCGCACCGGTGCAGTGCGGCCGAACTTGGTGCCGTCGGCCACCAGCAGGGAGCGGCGGCAGTTGGCGAGGATGGCCTGGCGCACGCGCACCTCGTCCTCGCAGAAGTCGAGCAGCCCGCCGTCGCCATCGATACCGCCGACCCCGAAGACGCCGAAGTCGACGCTGTAGTTGGCGAACACCGCCTCGACCTCGCGGCCTACGACATCGCGGTGGCGCGGGCGCACGCGGCCGCCGACGATGGCGACCTCGAAGGTGGGGTTGGCGCAGCACGCGCTGGCGACGTTGAGGTTGTTCGTCACCACCCGCAGGTCGCGGTGCCCGGCCAGCGCCAGGGCGACCACTTCGGGAGTGGTACCGATGGAGAAGAACAGCGAGGCGCCGTCGGGGATCGCTTCGGCCACCGACCGTGCGATGGCCGTCTTGGCCGGGAGGTTCAGGACCTTGCGCGTGTCATAGGACAGGTTGTCGCGCTGCGGGGCGACCTCCACACCGCCATGACGGCGGCGCAGAATGCCGTCGTCGCACAGGGTGTTGACGTCGCGGCGAATGGTCTGCTCGGTGACGCCGTAGCTGCGGGCGAGTTCCTCGATCGTGGCAGCGCCGGAGAGGCGAACCTGCTCGGCAATGCGGGCGCGGCGTTCCTGGGCGGGCATGGGTTGGTTTTGCATGGGCGGACCTCCTGTCCGCCGGACCATACGCATGCACCGTTTCAGGACGATGACGGTTCGGTGATGTTCGAATGAAATAGGCCGTTTTCGTTCGCGCGCTACCGCAAGGCCAGTCGAACCGGCTGGTGGTCCGAGGCCGCCGTCTCGCCCTCGACCGCCACCTCGGCGACGCGGTCGGCCAGCGTGCGGCTGACGAACAGGTAATCGCGGCAATGCGGGCCCTGCGGCCACTGCTTGTGGTCGTGAACGCCGGTCGTCGCGGCATGCGGCACGTCCGGGTGCGCCACTGCCCAGGCGTCCACCAGGTCGGGGATGCCCTTGCCCAGCGGGGCGAGCATGGCGGCGAATTCCGGGCTGTCGGACCGCATGTTGAAGTCACCGCAGAAGACCGCCTCGGCCGGGCGCGGCCAGGGCGCGTAGTCCCCCTTGCCCGGAAGGTCCTTCAGGGCCGCCCGCTGCGCCGCCTCGGCATGCAGGTCGCGCAGGCGGGCGATCTGGGCGAAGCGAAAGGCCGGGTCGGTGTATTCCAGATGGGTGTTGACGACCCGCAGCGGCCCGTCCCCGGTCTCCACCACCACCTCGGTGGCTTGCCGCGGCATGCTGGGAGCGTTGGGAACGGGCGGCTGCGGCAGCGGGTGGGCGAACACCTGCAGCACCGGCAGGCGCGACAGCAGCATGTTGCCGAAGGCCTGGCGCCGGCCGTCCGGGCCGAGGCGGTCGAAGGCGGGCCCGAAGTGGGCGGTATAGCCGGAAAACAGGCCCGCCAGCCGCGCCACCTGGTCGTCGTCGGCGACGGCGCCATGGCACGAGACTTCCTGCAGGCAGATGACGTCGGCATCGGCCGTCCACTCCTGCAGGACGCGGGCGATGCGTCCAGCGTCCACGGCGCCATCGACGCCGCGGCAGGCCTGAATGTTCCAGGTGACAATGACAGTCATGAGACCTTGTTCACTCCAAGCAGGCCCTCCTATAGGCAGCGATCGCAGGCGAGACCGTCGTCGAGGGCGTGCATCCGCCAGATCGGCGGAAACAGAGAAATTCTAGGGTTCTTGGCGCTCTGGACGGAATTTTGCGGAGAGGGAGGGACTCGCCGCATAATTCCAAAACCGGCTGGATGCCTGATAAATCCTGGCCTCGGCGGCGCAGAGGGACAAAGGGTGGACCACCCCCGTGGACCAGTCAAGGGACTTAGCCGGACGCCGAACGGATTTCTCGCCGGAGTGTATGGCCGCTACTCCCGGTGCCGTGCTTCCTTGCCGATGTCGCCCTGCACAAGATCTGCCAGAAGCATCGGGTGCCCGCCCCGGGCCGGGGCTCTTGGGTCAAGCTGGCCGCCGGCAAGCCGGTTCAGCAGACGCAGGCGCGCCGATTTCCAAGCATCTACCGATTGCCCGGTGTGAAGGCTGTCCGCGTGCTCTTGGGGGATGCTGTTGGCCTATTCTCCAGCATCAGAACTGTTGTACGTCCATCCTGCGTCTGTATGGCGATCTGGCGGGAGGCAATATCCTCAACCGTCCAGCCGGCGATGGTTTCCCCCTGGTGAACAGCCTGGGGACGCTGTTCGCCGTCTACCGCGAGGAGAGCGAGGCGCGCGCTGGCGCTGACAAATGTGCCAATGAGACGAAGAGCAGGTGGCTTCGGCTCGGAGGGTGGGGCAACGCGGTCCGAGACCGCCGCTTGGAGAGCCGGAACGCGCCGTTCCGGCGTAAACAAAATGCGCTCCTCAATTACCCCATATCGGCCGGCCGCGGGAAATCCGACAGGCGCAGTGGCTGCAACTGGATCCCCCATGGACACAAAAGCGACATCGGAGAGCGGTGCGGGAAGGGGTGCCGGGCGGAGGCTCATCTGCCAGGCGACCAATGCGGCGGATGCTCCCAATACTGTCATGGCTATGGCTGGTCTCATGATGCGCTGCCCTCCGCCCCAGGATCAAGCAGAGCAAAGACCCGCAGCCGGACTTGGATATCGCGCTGCGGCGCGCCTCGGCCGGCCTGCCGGGGGTTGGCCACAAAGCGCTCTATGAACACCAGCGGCTCAAGGGTCTCCACCCCATGGACAAGTTCGACCAGGCCGTCCATCGGCACGGTCAGGACCACGTCGACGCCGACCTGCCGGACCGCCCCTTCCTGGGGCCAGTCCACCGTTTGCGCGGAATGAACGGTTGCCCCGGCGGCCCCGGCCATCTGCTTGACCATCGCCTGGACCTTCCCGGCGGCCAAAGCTGGATTCAGGCCATTGATATACCAGCGCTTTCCACCCTCATCGACCGACGCGAAGTCTGCAATGGCACGTTCCAGCCCGTTCCGCCGTGCCGCCACGGCACGGTACTGGTCAAGAAGGTGATGCATCTCCGCGATGTCACGGGCGCGCGCCGCGTGGTGCGCCACGATCGCGTCCAACACCACCGCGGCTGCCAACAGACCACCGAGCAGGATCGCTCCGGCCACAAGTCTCTGCCGCCACACGGGCAGGGTCTCAATTTCCATCATGGGCTTCCTCCCTCGCGGCTGGCGACAATGGAAAAACGTTCCCCGCTGCCGGACGGCACAGGCGTAACGGGTGCCGCGAGGCGGCCGCCGGAGAACGCCGCGCTTCCGTCAATGAGATTGAGGACGGCAACCGCGGAAGGTCCCTCTCCCGACAGCCGCACATCGTCGCCGTCCAGTTCCAGGTAATCGAGCCATACGGAGTCGGGCAGGCGCCCCGTCAGCGCGGCGAGCGTCTCCACGATGAGCGGGCGGGAGTTCCGGAGGTTCACCGCGTAGGACGACCTCAAGCGCAAAGCGTCAAGCCGCCGCTCCAGCATCGCGATGTCGCCCGCCTTCTCCTTGGCCTCGGACAAGGCGACCACCAGCGCCTCCCGCTCCCGGTCCTGGCGCCCGTCAGACAGGAGCAGCATCACAAGTCCCGCACCGAGCGCGGCGGCGACCGCGCCATGGGATAGGAGCCGGTACCGGCCGGCGGGGGCGGCATCCTCTGAAGCGGCGGGCACGATGTGTCCCTCACCATCGCGCAGCCACAGGCGGGAGGGCGGCTCGGTGGCCCCTGCCGCACTGACGATCTCCCGCACGACCGACCGCAAGAGGATGCCTGTCGTGACGCTGATGGTGCCGGCCTCCTTGTCGCGCTGGACGGCCCGGCAGCCAAAGTGGACATCCTCCGTCCTGAAAGGGGTCAGCCGATGCAGCGAATAGGACACGACCCGCGCGAGGGAACTCCCCGCCGCCGCCGGCAGCGCAACCCGTCGCCACAGCACGTCCTGGCCGCCCACAACCAGGTCCCAATGCCTGTAGGGGCGCAGTGGCAGGGCGTCCTCGGACAGCCTTCCGGCGGCCAGGACCTTTTCGCCCCGGACCAGCCTGTAGCGGTCGGCCATGATTTCGAGCCGCGGCACACGCGGCGCCACCCACCGACGCAAACGGCCGGGTACCATTTCCGCCAGTGTCCGCGTCCACCAGCGAAAGAAGCCGGCCGCACCGACAAGGGCGTTCCGTCCCATCGGGGTCATGATCCATCTCCCGTTCCATCGAGAAAGGTCGGCGCGGTCACTCTTGGACGGACGCGCAGGGGCGGCCACGCCGCGCCGTCGGCAGCAACCACCGCCACCTCCACCAGGTCGGGCAGGAATGGTCCGGGGCTCCAGGACGGTGACCATTGCCGTTCGGCCCCCAGCGTCGCACGGCCGAAATAGCGGAAGGCCACTGCACGGGTTCCCTCCAGCACCGTCACGACCCGCCGCTCTCCGGCGGCCGTCAGGGCGCCGTCCTGAAGATCGACAGTGCCCCAGGTCAAGTCGAGCCGCCCCTCCTCCGTGTGCTGCAGGGTCAGGGCGCTGTAGGAGCCGAAGTCCAGCCCATCGGGCATGGGCGCGACGAATGTCATGGTGTCCTCCGTTCCGATGAAGGCCAGCCGGCGGTCCATTCCCGGCGCGTTGCGCAACCGCAGAGGCAGAGCCTGGCGCAGGCGGTCGCCGACCACCCTGTCGAGGCCAAGCATGTCTTCCATGGCAAGCGCCCTGGAGTGCGCTGTGCCCCAGGATCGTGCACCGCTGGAAATGGCGCCACCGACCAGCAGAACGATCAGGCCCAGCAGCGCCAGGACGACCAGCATTTCGACCAGCGTGAATCCCCGCGACGGCATCATCGGCGCGCCCTCCCCTGTGCAGGCGAGAAGCGCAAGGTCGCCAGACGCACGGAAGCGCCGGACCCGGAGTCCTCGGTGACGGTCACCGTCACCCGGTAAAGGGCCAACCAGTCGTCCAGGGTATCGGGGTCCTCACGAACGATGACGCGGCGCCAGGTCAAGCCGTCCGGCAGGCGACCCTGCGCATCCTCGTCCCGCTGTGGGAATTCGACCTCCTCCAGAAGGCTGCGCGCCGCGATCACCGCCCGCGCCGTAACCTCGGCCGCGCGGACGCTGCGCAGGCCGGTCGAGTGCAGGGAGAGCGCCACCCCCGCCGTCGCCCCGAGCACCGCCAGGGCGACGAGCACCTCTGCCAGCGTGAAACCGGGCTTAACGCGCATGCATCGACACCCTTCCCGTCAACCAGTTGACGTCAATGTCGTACCCCCTGCCCGCCGGGTTCGACAGTTCGAGACTTCCCCCGGCGGAGGTCCCGTCGGCGCGGAACACGATGCGGCCGACCTTTTCCCCGACCACCTGATCCGCCGCCGTCCGCAGCATCACGTTGGCGTTGCCGGGCAGGCGGACCGGACGATTTTCGCCCGGCACCCGAAGAACCCGTTGATCGATGTCGACCACGACCTCCACGGGCCGCCCCGAAAGGATGGCCTCGGCCCGGGCGCGCACGAAGGCCGCGCGGACATCGGCCGCCGCCGTCTGAAGCCGCCTCGTCTCGCCAATGTCCGGCAGCGCACCGACGCCGAGCATGGCGATCAGGCCGAGGCAGATCAGGACCACCAGGAGTTCGACCAGGGTGAAGGCGCGCAGGGCCATGACGTCACCAGTTGCCGATGTCGGCGGCCTCACCGTCACCGCCCGCCACGCCGTCGGCGCCCAGTGTCCACAGCTCATAGGAGGCGCGCTGACCGGGATACCGGTACTCGAACACCCGCCCCCACGGGTCGCTGAGCATGTCCGCGCGCTTGACGTACGGGCCGTTCCACGTGGTGGCCGACGCCGGCCGCCTCCACAGAGCGGCCAAGCCCTCCTCGCTGCTCGGATAGCGGCCGGTGTCCAGCCGGTAAAGGTCAATGATGGTTTCGAGATTGCGAATTTGCAGTTCGGCGGTTTCGGTCTTGGCGCCGCCGAGATAGGAGATCACGCGGGGCACCGCGATGCCGGCGATCAGCCCCAGGATGACGAGCACGACCAGCAGTTCGAGCAACGTGAACCCTGCACTGCGGCGAAAGACGCGGCGGACGGTGGCATGCATGGCAGGTCCCTTTTCGGCCGTTCTACATCGGCATGTCGTAAACACTCAGAAGCGCACTCAGCACCGCGCCCATCACCCCGGCGACGATCATGCCGAGGACAATGGTCAGCAGCGGCACCAGCAAAGACATCGCCCGCGCCAGCGAGCGGTTGGCGCTGCTCTCGAGCATGGCGGCAGCTTTGTGCAGCATCGGCCCCAGGCGCCCGGTCTCCTCGCCGACCGAGACCAGGTGCCCGACCACGGGTGGCAGGCCGAGGTCGCTGATGGCGACGGCAAGCCGCCTGCCGCCCTTGATCGCCTTCAGCAGCTCCGACAAACGATGGCCGAGGGCGCGATTGCCTGTCGCGGCGCGGGTGATATCGACGGCGCGGGCCAGAGGCACGCCGTTTTCGATCAGGGTGCCGAGCAGCCGGCACAAGTGGGCCGCCTCCAACTGGGCGATCAACGGAATGCGCAGCAGGCGGCGGTCCAGGGCGAGCCCGCCCGCCGGGCTGCGCAGCGCGGCGGTGAGCGCGGCAATGCCAAGGACGAGAACCAGGGGCGGCAGCCACCACCAGGCGCGCAGCCATGCCGCGGCGTCCATGACCATCCGCGAGGCGGCGGGAACGGCATCGCCCGCATCTTCAAACAGTCCCTCGAACTGCGGCAGGACAACGAACACCATCAGCCCAAGGCAGGCGACCACCAGCGCCACCAGCACCGCCGGATAGATCAGGGCGGAGCGCACGGTCTCTTTCAGACCCCGCGACCGCTCCAGGGTGGTGGCCAGGCGCTCCAGCACTTCGGGCAGGGCGCCGCTGCTTTCGCCCGCGCGGATGACGCCCGTCACCGCCGGGGTGAAGGCGCCTGTCCGCCGCTCCATGGCCGAGGCCAGAGAGAACCCTGCCCGCAGGTCGGCAAGCACGGCATCCACGGCCGCCTTCATCGCCGGCGGACGGGGCTGCCCGGCGATCACTCCCAGGGCCTTTTCCACCATGACCCCAGCCCCGGTCAGGTCGGCGAGTTCGGCAATGAACGCCGCCACGGCAGCCTCCGACGGGCCGCCGCGCTGTCGCGTCATGGCGTCCGGGACTCCGCTTCCTTCACCCGCAGCGAGGTCGATGTGGAGCGGGCTCGCCCCCTGGCCGAGCAGCCGATCAACCAGCGCCTCGCGGTCGGGCGCGTTCATCTGCCCTTGAACGGTGCGCGCCCCAATGGTGGCCGTGTAGCGCCACGTCGGCATGTCATACCTCCCGCGTCACGCGCAGCACTTCCTCCAGACTGGTCTCCCCGCGCAAGGCTTTGCTCAATCCGTCGCGGAACATGGGAACCATTCCGTCGGTCACTGCGCAGGCTTCGATCTCGGGCACGTCCGCGCGGCCCAGCACCAGACGCCGCAGCCGATCCGTCATGAGAAGAAGCTCGGCCACCGTCGTGCGCCCGCGATAGCCTGTATGGCCGCACGCTGCGCACCCGACCGGGCGCCACAGCCGTACCGCCCCGGGCGCTGTCGGCAGTTCGTACTCGGCGACCAGAGACGCCGGCACGTCCTCTGCCACCCGGCACTCCGGGCACAGCCGCCGCACCAGGCGTTGGGCGGCAACCGCGCCGACGGTTGCAGTCACGAGGTATGGATCGACACCCATGTCGAGCAGCCGCACCATGGTCGCCGCCGCGCTGTTGGTGTGCAGCGTCGACAGCAGAAGATGGCCGGTCAGCGCCGCCTGAACCGCGATCTCGGCCGTCTCCCTGTCGCGGATCTCGCCGACCATGAGGACATCGGGGTCCTGGCGCAGCAAACTGCGCAGCACGCGCGCGAACGTCAGATCGATCTGCGGATGAACCTGGATTTGCGATATGCCCTCAAGCTGATACTCCACCGGGTCCTCGACCGTGAGGATCTTGGTGTCGATGGTGTTGAGATGAGCCAGCGACGCGTACAGCGTGGTCGTCTTGCCGCTGCCCGTCGGGCCGGTGACAAGGACGATGCTGTTGGGCCGCCGCAAGGCCGCCAGCCACTTCTCCAGCAGTGCTCCCTCAAATCCCAGCGCCGCGAAATCCAGGGCCACCTGCGCCCGGTCGAGGATGCGCAGCACCACGCTTTCCCCATGCACTTCGGGCACCGAGGACACGCGCAGATCAATCGGCTTGCCGTGCACGGCCAGCCGGATGCGCCCGTCCTGCGGGATGCGGCGCTCGGCGATGTCGAGGCCGGCCATGATCTTTATCCGCGACACCACCGCCGCGTGGAGGGTCGGCGGATGGTTGGCCTCCTCGCGCAGGACGCCGTCCAGGCGTAACCGGATCCGCAGGCTCGCGGTCAGGCGCTCGATGTGGATGTCGGAGGCCGCCGCTTCCACCGCGCGCGCGATCAGAGCATCGACGAGACGCACCACCGGCGCCTCGGAGGCCATGTCGCGCAGCCGCTCGACATCCTCGTCAAAGCCCGCCTCGCCGGAGTCTGCATCGGCGTTGGCGTTGGCGTTGGCACCGGTCGGGCCGCCGCCGGGATAAAGCCGCTCCACGGCCGCCTCGATCTCCGATGCGCGCCCCATGGCAAGGCGCACCGGCAGCCCGAAGGCCAGTTCCAGCGATCGGCGGGTGAAGTCGTTGTAGGGATCGGCGACGGCGACGGTGAGCGCATCGTCGTCGCGCGCGATCGGCACGGCACGGGCTTCGCGGTAGAACCCCGCACGGCTGCCGTCGCACACGGGTTCAGCCGGGTAGTCGTCGGGGTTCAGGCGGCGCAGGCCCAGGGCATCGGCGAGCGCATCCGCCAGCGTGTCCTCGGCGGCAAGGCCCAGGAGCGAGACGATGCGCAGCAAGGGTTCGTCGGAGGCCGCCTTGGCGCGCAACGCCCGCTCGAGCGCGGCCGGCTCCATGAGCCCCCGCAGAACATCCTCCAGGGTCGGTAACGGCGCGGCTTGCGGCAGATCGTCAAGCATGGAACGGCCCCCACATCCAGACCAGCCACGTGGCGAGGCAGAGGAACGGCGCGAAGGGCAGCACGGCGTCCGCCCGCACGGCGGCGCCGGGCTTGCCGGCAATGACGACGACGGCGGTGAGCAGGCCACCCAATGCCGCCAGAACGACCACGGACGGGAGGCCGCGCCACCCTACCCATGCCCCGGCACAGGCCAGCAGCAGGACATCCCCCTCGCCGAGCCCTGCCCGGCCGCGAACGCGTCGATACGCCCAGGCGACGGCAAGCAGCATGAGGCCCCCGGCCGCCATCCCCACGGTGTGATCAACCAGCCGGTCCGGCGCCAACAGCGTGGTGGCCGCCAGCCCGAGCAGGGCAAGCGCGCCAATCAGCAGGGTCGGCACCGTCAGGGTCCGCACGTCCTGATCGGCCACCACCAGCAAGCCCCAGCCGAGCAGCGAGCCGGCCACGGCCTGATCCGCCGGAACCGCAGCGAACGCCGCCCCGGCGATGGCCGGAACCGCCGCACCAAGAAGAACCATGCGGAGACGCCCGGTCATCGCTTTCAACTCCCCCCGACGCTGACGCTTACGGCTCCTTCGGGCCCGCTGACGGTCAGCGGCGACGGCGGGGAACTGACCTTGCGGGCGCTCAGCGTCCACGTTTCCACGCCCTTGCGGGACGCAAACTTCATCGGGCCGAGGCCGATGACTTCCAACCCCGCCGCCGCGCCGTAACCGCTGGTCGCCACCACGTCCAGGGTTTGCCGCCGGGCATCCCAAACGGCCGAGACGACGTCGATCGTCAGGTCATAGCCATTGCAGTCCTGGTCGATGCCATCATGCTTGATGTCCTCCGCGCCGGGATGGACCGACGCCGTCCAATCGTCGCAGTCGGCCGAGCGAGGACTGCCGTCGGCGTCCCAGTCCGGATCGCCCGACGCCATCATCTGGCGGTACAGATCGAGGGCGGCCGCCACATTGACCAGCCCGGCGCCGCTGTCGCCGTCCTCACCACTGGCACCGATATCGAGGGCGGTGCGGCGCAAGGCTTCTTCCATCTCCCGGACGGTCATGGCTGGTTCGGCACCGCGCAGCAGCGCCATGGCTCCTGCGATGTGCGGCGCGGCGGCGGACGTCCCGTCAACCTGCTGATAGGACAGGATGAAGAAGCCGCCGGCCGTGTCATCGGCGGTCAGAATGGCGACGCCCGGCGCGGCCAGGTCGGGATAGGCTCGGCCATCGCAGGCCGATGGACCACGCCCGGAAAAACCAGCCACCGCATCCGCGGCATCCGTTGCGCCGACGCCAAAGGTGGAGGGATAGTTGGCCGGACTGACGCTGCTGTCCGCGGCGGGTCCGGTGTTGCCGGCGGAGAAAACCACGGCAATCCCGAACTGTCGGAGCGCCTCGACATCGGCTTCGAACTCACGGTCACATGTCCCTGGGGCGCCGAAGCTCCACGAAGCATTGACGATGTCGGGGGCGTCCTTGGTTGCGGGATCACCGTCCGGATCGGCGAACCATTGGAAAGCCGCATGGATCGTGCTGTAGGCGGCGCGGTTGTCCGACCCGAAGATGCGCGCCGCAATCCATTGCGCGCCCGGCGCCACGCCGATGGCTGTTCCGCCTGCACTGCCTCCGACCGCGATGCCGGCGACGGCGGTGTCATGGCCCGACAGGTCGAACGGCTGACTGCTGCCGTCGTAGGGATCCCACCAGCCGCCCGACCCGGTGCGCCACCTGGCGGCGAGGTCCGGGTGGAGCACGTCGACGCCGCCCCCCATGACACCGATTACGGCGCCGGAACCATCGAGGCCCCGCGCCCACAAGTCCGGCGCCGCCACCCGCGCAACGTTCCACTCGACCACCGGCCCGTCGGCGGTAGCGGAGACCGGTTCCTGAACCACGCCGTCCGGCCGGACCTCGGCAACGCCGGGGCGCTGTTCCAGCACCGCCACCAGCGCCGGCGACACCGTCGCCGCCACGGCGTTGATCATCCATAACTCCACCGCCTGGGACGCGCCGCTGACGGTCAGGAAATCGATGAGCGCGGTGCGCTCCGCCTGTCCTCGCGCGCGCAATTCCGCGAGCGTCGCGGCGGCTTTCGCCGTGGGCGGGGCCTCCAGAACAATGATGACCGGCACAGGCTCTCCCGGTCCCGCGGCCGGCGCCGCCAGCGCCGGTTCGGCAGCGCCCACTACCAGGGCGGCAAGAATCGCGCTCCGCATCCACATGTCATCCCTCCACTTCCAGCGTGGCGACCACGGCGTCCCCGATCACCAGTTCCAGGGTCTCCCCCGGCTGCACCGAGCGGCCCGGGTTGGCGAACAGCGCGGCGAGCACGCGCCCCTCACGCGGGTGGCGGGTGGTCTGCGCCAGACTCCCGATCTTGGCGGCAAAAGGCACCACCAACACGCGCCCCTTGCCTCCGTCGGGGTCGCGCAGCACCGCCGTGACCTTGCGGCGGAGAAGTGGCTCGACCGCCGCCGCATCGACGATAAGCAGGCGGAGGTCGAGCATGTAAGCGGCCGCCGAAAGCCGCAGGCCAACCGCCTGCACCCCGTAGGGGCTGGAGACTGCGCCCTCAGCGGAGGCCGGGCCTGCGGGGACGGCCAGGAGCAGTGCCGCCATGACCAGGGGGAGTATCGTCTTGCGCATGTCAGCCTCCAGTGCCGGACGCAGTGCGGACGACGTCGACCTGGACGGTCGCCGGATTGGACGTCGCTCCGAGGGTGTCGCGCACGGTGTAGGTGAAGAACTCCGACCCACGGAAGTTGCGTCCGGGCGTATACGTGATGGTGCCCGTGGTGTTGACGCTGGCCGTCCCCTTGCGCGAAGGGGGCTCGACGATGGTGACGGAGGTGGGGTCGAGGCCGTTGTCGCTATCGGTGTCGTTGCTCAGAACGGAAATCACGATGGGCGTGTTCTGCGGCGTCTGCACATGGTCATCCATCGCCACGGGCGGCTGGTTGACCGCTGGCTGCACCGTCATGGACACTCCCACGGGTCCAACCGAAACCGCGCCGTCGCTGAGCATGTAGCTGAACGACAGGACCGTGACCTCGGCCACATCCGGGGCGGTGTAGGAAAAAGAACCGTCCGCCGCGGGCGAGAACCCGGTGGCACTGGCCACGGACAACGCATCGCCGTCCACGTCCAGATCGTTGGCGATAACTCCGGCCGCGGCACCCACCGTGATCGTCTGACCGGCAACCACCTGGTAGGCATCGGCGACGCCGACCGGCGGATCGTTGACCGGAGCAACGTTCAGCGTCACCTCGGCCGGCGCGCTCAATGTGCCGTCGGCCAGCCGCACGCGATAGCTGAAGCTGTCGAGCCCGGAGAAGTCGGCGTCGGGCGCGTACGAGAACCCGCCGTCGGTGGACAGGAGGAGGGTTCCGTGGACCACCTCGCTGACCAGAAGGGCGCTTGCGTCGCTTGGCAGCGGCTCATCCGACGTCACGGGAGGATCCACGGAGGTGTCTGTCACGCTCACGGTATCATTGACCAAAACGCCTTCCGCAGCGGCGACCGCGAAGGCCGTATCCTCCACCGGGGCATAGGTATCGGCGACGGCGGTGACCGCGCCGCCGGCCGCACCGGAACTCAGCACAACCGTGTTACCGCCGGAGGAAGAGCCCGGCACCGCCGCATTCGTCCGGTCGATCAGCGCATAGACGCCTTCGCGCTCCGGCACGAACAGGGCATCGGAGGTCTTTCCGGGAGGCAAGGCGACGGAATACTGCCGCCGGGGATGGGCATAGTCGCGACCATCCTCGGCCAGAATGTCCATGTCTTCACCCCCGCTGACCAAGGTCGGTACCCGGGTCTCCAGACCGGCGTTGAGGAAGCGCAGAAACGTTGCCTCGGCCAGCGGCACGGAAAGCGGGACTGCTGTCGCGGGATCGTAGATGGTCCCGTTGATCAGGAAGTAGGCTGGATGATACCGCAACGTGCTGGTGCGCTCGTTGCCATAGCGGCCCTCGGCGACATCCCGGTGCATGTCCGGGTCGATCTCGGAGTACAGCAGCACGACGTCCTGCGCCACCTCCAGTCCGGGTCGGGGTGCCCCCCCAGCCGCCGTCGCGACCAGCGATCCGTAAAGGCCCATCTGCACCTGGACCGCAAGGTGGCTTCCGCTCTGGTAGAGGAAGCTGCCGGGGCGGATGGCCGACCAGGCGTAGGTTGCCGCTTCGCCCGGCGGCGTCTCCGCAACCAGCGACCGCAGCCTGGCATCGGGCTGTGGGCGCCCTTCCGCCTGAACGGAGCCCCCGCCAGGCAGCATCCAGGTCTTGTTCCGCGTCTGCACGCCGTTGATGGTCACCGTCGGCGGCAGCAGCCCTGGAACCGAGACCGAAGTTGCCACGTCCAGGCAGTTGAGCAGGTGAAGCGTCAGGGTTCCGTCCTCGGTGGCGAGGTGCGGCCCGGAGGCATACTCGAGGCTTTGCGTCGCCTCTCCGCAGGCGAGGCCTGCGAAGGTGTCGGGCGCGACCGCCGCATATCCCCACATCGGCAGGGTATCCACCCCCCCGTCGGGAAGTTGAAGAGTGAGGTCATAGGCCCCTGCCACCAGGAAGACGTCGGCGGCGTGAGCAGGAAGAGCACCTGTCGCGGCCAGGGTGGCAGTCAGCATCATGGTCTTGGTGAGGGTGTTCATGTCTGCCTCCCCTAGCGCGGGATTGTCACGCCCGGAGGCTCGACGATGGTCATCGTCATCATGCCGCCCGGGAAGATGTCGTAGTTCGTCATCTCGCGCTCATTGTGCGAGTGCGCCATGTAGAACAGGCCGCCATGCATGTTCATCCCGCCTTCGCCCGGCGGCAGCGTGCCGAGTTCACCGAGGAACGGGCTGCCGCTATAGCTGGCGCCATAGGTGAGCTGCACGTCGAACGGAATGGTGGTCGGCGGCGCGACACCGTGATACGTGCAGTCCTCGCCATACTGGGTCAGGCAGTCATCGCCCGGGCCGTGCCCATAGATGTCCCAGCCCAGGCCCTCGCCGGTCCATGACCACAGCACGTCATAGGTCTGGCCGGGCAGGACGGTGTGCGTGAAATCCTTGAACGACAGGTCGATGGCAGCGCCCGCCGTGCTGCTGAGCGGCCGCCCGTCGCGGGCGATCATCTCGGAATGATTGCCGTGGTGGTGGAAGGGGTGCGGATCGAGGCCCGCCCCCACGAGGCGCAGCAGCATCTTCTCGCCCGGCCTTGTGCGCAGCATGCCGCCGTAGGGCTGATGCGGCAAACTGGCGACGAAGTTCCCAAGCATCGTGTCGGGTGCGGCGCGACCGTTGACCATCCAGTACACGGGCCACCGCTTGCGCATGTCGGGCCGAACCGCGAGGCCCCCACTGCCCTTGACCTGCTGTTCGACGAAGGCATGGATTTCGGCGTCCATGTCGGTCAGAACGACCAGGTACTCATATTCATAGGCCGAGGATGCGTCGCCGTAGGCGGTCGGTGCGCCCGGATCGAAACCAGCGGGCCGCACGATAACGGTGCCGACCAGCCCCATCTCGCTTTGCAACGCGGTGTCGACGCCAGAGTAGTAGGTATAGGTGCCCGGTTGCGCCGCCATGACGGTGTAGGTCGCCGTGCCGCCGGGAGGCGCCGCCGTGGCCAGCTCACCAGGCCCTGCGCCCTGCCCCTCAAAGGCCACCGGCCCGAGGCCCGGGAAGACGAGGGAAACCGGCTCGGTCAGCGTGTTGGTCAGCGCGACGCTCAGTTGGTCGCCCTGGTTGACGATCAGCGTCGGTCCGGGGAGCTGTATGCGCCCCTCGTTGTGTCCGGCGGCGGCGAAACCCCAGACGTAGACGACGCCGCCGTCGGGGGCATCGACATAGGTTTCACCGGCAGTCAGGGCGACGGAGGTCCCCTCGACGCCGACGACCCGCGCGAGCGCGCCCGGTGCGGTGCCGAGACCGGCCACCAGGAGCGCTGTGGCCGCGAAGGCGTGGCAGCGGCAAGAGAACCGGCGCCAGATGGAAGCATGCTGTGCCATGGTTCGTTCCCCTCAGCTCGGTTCGACGACGATTTCCGTCATTAGGCCGCCAAAGTCTTCCTCGGCATTGCTCAGGAAATTCAAGTTCGTGGTGTGCAGGGCGTAGGTCCCCGGCGGCACCCCCGCGAGGTCCAGAATGACGTCCCGGGCCTCGCCGCCACCGAGTTGCAGGACGTGCGTCTCGTAGTAGAGATCCTCGCCCGCGGGCAGGCCGCCCGAACGCAGAATGCGGGCACCGGTGCCGACCACCTTCATGGGGATATGCGGCGAGGAGATCGTGTAGTAGCGGGTGACGTCCAGGCTCGACAGGCGCAGCAGCACCTTCTGGCCCACCGTCGCCCGCACCAGGGAGTTCAGCGGCTGCGTCGGCAGCGCCGGGTCCACCGCCGCCTTGGTCGTATCCGGATAGCCGCGCCCGTTGATCATCGGGTAGTCGACCTGCATCAGGGCGAACGGCAGCGGCTGCGTGGCATTGCTGGCGTCGTGGAAGGTGCGGTCGAAACTGGACAACTGGAGAGCCACGTCCACGTCGTAGTAGGTCGACCCATCGCCGTCGTTGTAGGCATAGCGGAAGCCATCCTGGTGGACGAAACCGCCGGCCAGGGCCGTTCCCTTCTTCAACTGGTCCTGTGCCGGCAGGACATAGGCGTTGCCGAGCATGCCCATCTGCATGTGCTCGGCGGCCTCCTGGTGGCAGTGGTACAGGTAGGTCCCGGGCTCGCGGAAATTGTAGTAGTAGGTGAAGCTCTGGCTGACGTTGACGCCGAAGCTTGCCTCCGGCTCCCCGTCGTAGACCGAGGCGGCATTGGGGAAGCCGTGGTAGTGCACCGTGTGCGGGTCGAACAGGTCCGGCCGATTGACGAAACCGGAGTTGCTGAGCGTCAGGTAGAATTCCTCCCCTTCGCGGGCGACCAGCGTCGGAGCGGGAAACACCGCCTTTTCCCTGGTCAAGGCGATCACCTCATCCTGCGGCAGGCCGGTCGCCGGCGCGAAACCGAAGATGTACATTTCCTTGCCGTCGGCCATGCGGACGAAGCCATCGGTACCGGCCACATGCTGGCAACCGGCGCCGCCGGGCTTGCCGCCATCGACGACGGCGTCGCCGTCCTTGTCGCCCGGACACTCAACCACGACATCGGCGCGGGTGGTCCCCGCAAGCACCGTGGAGGCCAAGGCCATCGCGGTCCCTGTGAGTGCGATCTTGTTCATGGACGCTCTCCCTGCTGGCGCCGCCGGTCGCGTTCACCGGCGGCGCTGCTTTTTGGTCACGGTTGCGTGTTCAGGGCGGTGGTTTCCGCCGGCTTGGTGTCGGCCCCGACGATCACCGGCGGGGTCACCGACCGGTCCTGTCCGTCGATGTCGTACAGGGCGAGCCCGGACAGCACGGCATCGAGCTTGGGATCGAGCACGGTCGGATCCCCCAGCGGCTGCAACGGGTTGGTGGTGACGTGGTAGTCGACCAGACCATCGGCTGCGTTGACCGACAGCGGGGCGAAGCGCACGTCGATGAAGTTGCCGCCTTCGTCAAGCGCTGGCTGGGCCGAGATGCCGGTCTTGACCTCCACCTCTTTGGTGCCGTTGGTGTACTCGCCGTTCAACTGTGAGTTCACGAACGAGACGGTGCCGTCGGAGTTCAGCGCGGCGTAGGGCCCAAGGCTCCCCGGCCCCATGAGGTTGTTGCGCGCCCCGGTGAACACCAAGCCGTCGGCCAGGGGCATGATGCCAAGGTTCTCCTGCCACGGCGCCATCATGGCCGTCGTCACGCGCACCAGTTCGGGCGCGCTGCCATCGGCCATGGTGTAGGTATAGCTATAGTTGTCGCGCAGGATGTTGTTGCGCAGGTCGGGCAGACTGAACACCGGATCGGTCTTCTTCAACAGCGCCGCAAGGGCCAGGCCATGCCGCCGGCTGGCAATGCCGCCCGGCTGCGGGTTGGACTGGTTGGGCTGCCCGGCGGTGAAGGCTTCGCCGGCGGTCGCCGTGGACTCGTTGTTGACGATCGTGTTGTGCACGATGGTGCTTGCGAAGGTGTCCTTCAGGGCGATCGCCCCGCCCGCCAAGCCGGTCACGTTGTTGGTGATCATGTTGTTGGTGACGTAGACCTCGGCGCCCTTCTTCTTGCCGACATCGGGTCCGCTGACCTTGAGCAGGCTGATGCCGCCGCCGTCACCCGCCCCGGCGTGGTTGCCGTGGATCACATTGGCGTCGACGACGACGGTGCCGCTGCCTTCCCCGACACCATCCGGGGTCAGTGCCGGCAGGCCGCCGATGAAGACTCCGCCGCCGGTGACCGTCTGAGCCTGGTCGAAGGACTGGTTGAACAAGATTTGGTTGTCGCGGATCTCGCCGCCGGGGCTCAGGCCGTAGTGGCCGATACCGCCACCATGCGCCTGAGCGAAGTTGCCGCAGATGAAGTTGTCGTGGATGCGGTAGGCGTCCGCGCCCGTGTACAAGGCGATACCGCCGCCGGCAGCACCCCGGGTGCCGTTCTGGCTGATCCGGCTGTAGGCGATGGTCAGGTTGGGGTTCTGGCCATTGACGTAGACGCCCTGGTTATCATCGACCAGGAACGGGTGGCCGACACGAACGCCGCCGCCGAAGAAGCCCTGATTGCTGACGATGGACACGTTGGTCAGGGAGAACCCGGCGACATAGCCATTGACGATGACCCCGGTGTTGTCGCCGCCGATGATGGTCATGCCATCGACGCTGGGGCCTTCGCCGTGGCCCGGCACCTTCTTCGTCTTGCCTTCAGTGCCCATGACGACGATGGCGGCTCCCTCGATGTCGCCGAGGATGGCGTTGGTGCCCTCGTCGGCGCCCAGAGCCTGTGTCGGCAGCAAATCGACGGTCGGTCCCGCAACCAGGTCACGCAGGCGCTGCCGCCAGGCGTGCAGCTTTTCCGACGGATACTTGGCCGGCAGCAGGGTCACGGCGCCCGGCCCGGCACCCTGGAGGTGCACGGTCTTGTGCAGGATGGGCATCTCGCCGTAGGTGCCGGGCTTGAGGAAGACAACGGTTCCCTCGGCGGCACCGTCAATCGCGTCCTGGACGGGCGTCCCATCGCCCGGTTCCACGCTGACCCAGGTGACGGTCGAGGCCGGGGTGGCGCCGCTGAGCCACAGGCTGGCAGCCTCCAGGCTCCGCTCAAGCGTGTCGGTGCGCTCGACGATCACCTGCACCCTGCGCGGCAGGTCCGTTGCCGCAAAGGCCGGCAGCGTCGCCTCGATCTTGGTGATCAATCCATTCTGGCGCTCGACCTCCGTCACCTGAAGCGCCTCGACGTCGGCGGCCCAGGCCGGATGGCGGAACTTCACCACCGGCACCTGATCGCCAAAGCTGTAGTCTCGGATCACCTGGCCGTCACCATTGGGATCGGGAACCTGCGTTTCACCGACCGCGGTGATGGTCACGGTGGACTGCGCCGTGGCATCCGTTATCAGCGGCAGCCCCTGGACCTGCCCGAAGACCGAGGCCACCTTGGGCACGCCGGGCGAATATTCACAGTCGAGCGGCGACGCATCGGCACTCGCGTGGGCGGCAACGGGGACCACCGGCGTATCGAGATAAGTGGTGGTTCCCGGCATGAACTGGAAGGTGTAGCAGAACTGGCTGTAACGCCGATCGAAGTTGGGATCGATCGTACCGTCCGCCAGCGGGCCGGGGTCGTTCATGCACATCTGCACCATCTGCGGCGAAATACCCGAGGGCGTCGGCAGATTGGCGGTAAAGGTCGAGGGCATCAGGCCGTTGTAGCGGCCGTGCTCGTCGGTGTAGATGCGGTCGATCTCACGCCCCGTCCAATCGCGCACGGCGATGGGAACCCACTTCGGCGCATACTTTTCGCCGAACTGGGGCGAGGTCGGATCAAATTCGTTGGCCAGATCGTTCAGCACCATGCCGACGTAGTGACTGGAGATCGGCACCAGGGTGAACCCGTAGAAGTCGGCCAGCGCGTTCTGGGTGCCGGTGACCGACACGAGCTTGCGATCGCACAGCGGCCGCGTCTCTCCGGCAAACGGCGCCGGATCGCTTTCGAACAGCGACAGAGTGGCGGCAACCTCGCGTCCATCGCCGACGCAGGCCGGCGGCAGAAGGTCGGGGTTGGGGACGTAGTCTTCCCCATAATCGACGTTGCGGTCCTCCTCCTTGACCACCTGGTAAGGCGCAGGCAGCACTGCCTCGACGATGTACTGGCCGGGGCCGGGAGGCTCAAAGCCGTAACCGCCGTCGAACACACCGGCGCGCACCTGGTTGTAGTTGCGCAGCCCGTCGTAGCAGTCGAGAACCTTGCTCTGCCCTCCGGCGGTGGCGGTGTAGCCCGGCCCCTTGCAACCGGTTGGCAGATTGTCGTCCCACGAGTCCGTGGCGGTATGGCCGATCGCTTCGCCGAGGCGGAACACCGCGTCGGTCTGCGGGTCGATGCCCTCGGGACGCACGGCACGGGCGATATCCTCCTCACCTCGGGTGCCGCCGGTCGACCAGCCGAAGGGGAAATGGTCGACGTCGGCAAGGTCAAGCACGCCGTCGTCCTCGGCAGCCTTGGGATAGAGGAACACCGGCACACGCGGGATGCCGGGTTCCCACGGCTCGGTGGCGGCAAAGCGCGGATCATTCTCGGCGCGCGTCACGGCGTACCGGACCATGCCCGAGATCGTCGGGTTGGTCGGCGCCGTCTTGCCCCACTCGATGATGTTGGTCTGCCCCAGGAATCCCTGGAAGGCCCGCGTCAGAATGGGCCCGGCTTCAGTGGCATAGAACTGGCCCGGCGCCTCTTCCAGCGGGTTGAGCTGGCCGAAGCTGGGCATGGTCCAGCCGTTGTGCTCGGGCACCGGACCGCCTCCGTCGGAAACCGTGGTGACGCCACTGGGGGACAGGCGAACGCCGTCCACCTCGGCCAGAAGCCAATGGAAGAACGGGAACACCTCGTTGAACTCGATCTTCCCTTCGGCATCGGTGAGCTGGCTCTGGTAGAGCGTGCCGTCGCGCCACAGCAGATTGACCGCGACATCCTGCAGACCCTGCTCGCCGGGGTCCCGAAATCCATCGGCGTTGGCATCGGCGAACACCCGCGTTTCAAGCCGGTGGAACCAGTCGAAAACCGGGACATGCTGCAGGTTGCAACTGCCGTTCTCGGTGCTGCAGCGACCGTCCGCGGTGACGGAAACGTCGTAGAACGCAAACACGTAGTCGAGGTTCGTGTCCCAGATCGCAAGCTGATAATCGCCCGCCGGCACGTTGGGAATGGCGAAGCTCCCATCGACGTCGCATTGCCCGACATAGAGGTTGCCGTCCACGCCGGCCGGACCGGCATTGAGCGCCACATAGCACTCTGTCCACGTGGTCGGCCCACCGGCGTAGAACGTGTAGTCCGGCGGGCGTGAGTTGTGCAGGTTGACCACCTTGCCTTCGATGGTGGTCGATCCGGCCAGAAGCGGACTGGTGAACGGCCGCGTGAAGCCGAATTCAATGTGCGGTCCCGGCGGGCCGAACTCGGCGAAGTACGGAGGTTCCGCGACCTTGACCCAGGCGTCGATGATTGGCGAGCCCTCAAGCGTCGTCGTCTGAATCCAGTTGGTCCCGCGGGGCGGGGCGGCGCGGATGCCATACTTCCCAGGCGCCAGGTTGCCGATCACGGCGCGGCCGTTGGCGTCCGTCTCCACCGTGCCGTCGCCCACGATCGCCACGCTTCCGTCCCCGTTGTAGGTTGTTCCCAAAGGATTTCCGAAGGCGTCGGTCGTCTGCTGCGCGCCCGAGGCACCATAGCGACCGGCGGCGTCCTCAACGATCAGCTCGAAACCGGCAAGTCCTTCCTCGGGACCGTCCTCGCGCTGATTGTTGACCGGGCTGTGGTCGTTGAATACGTCGATGACGATCTGCGCGGTCGGCACAGGCAGCGCATGCACGATGATGCGCACGCTGTCCTGCCCCCGCACCACGGCCGCGCCGCCCATGCTGTATCCGCTCATCGGCAGGACCGAGACGAAATGGCGGTCCGCAACCAGGCTGGTATCATCGACCATGGTACTGGAGCCCGCAGCGGTCCCCTCCAGGACCGGCGGCATATAGCTGCGGTGAAAATTGTAAGCCAGGATGTCCACGCTCGGCGTGTTCGGCGTGTGGACGAACGTCGCGTCCTCTTCGATCAAGTAGCGGAAACCGCCTTGAATCGGCGCGCCGTCAGGTCCGACCACCTCCACGGTCAGCGCATGGGCCGCGTCCGCGAGGACGCTCAATCCCAATCCCATCAGCAAGACCCCAAGAGACACTCGGCGTGCAATGCCGACAGCCCCACCAGTGCAGGTCATCATTCGACAGCTCCTTTCGCACAACTCTCCCGTGCCCAGCCGGCGGTACACCGGAAGGCTTCCCACGCAAGGCGGGGTCACAACTGTTCTCGCAGAAGTTTTACTCTTACCCGCTAAGGGTATTGGCACTTCGGCGCCAACCAAAGGCTTCAACGGGAGTAGAAGCGCCACCACCCAAAGGGGAGTATTTGGAGGCCGTGCCGTAACGTCCTGAGATTGGTTCGCTTTTTCATGTGCGCGAGCAGCAGCAGAATTGCGCAGCCCACCGAATTGGCGCGGTACGTAAAAAGATGCCAAGGGAGCTAGGTTTGCGCGGGTGCGCTTTGACGCGCTTTAGCCGCCGCAGCATGAGACTAGAAAATGATAATCAAAATCAACCTGCGCAGAATATCTACTTCTGCGTGAGCCCTTCCTAACGCGAAGGTAGGATCCGCTGCGAATAATCATGGCAGCGGGCGAAACACACCAAAGTCGCGCATGCGTCTCATTCTGTCCCGGAGTTCACGCGTGATGCGCTCCGCCTCAATGGTCGTCTCAACGACCCGAGGTGTCAGGAGCACCAGAAGTTCCGTCCGTTCGTCACGGTTCGCGCGTGTCCCGAACAAGGCGCCGGCGATCGGCAGGTTGCTGAGCAGCGGCAGCCCGTCCTGCCCCCTTTCCATGCGGTCGCGAATGAGACCGCCCAAAGCAATCGTTTGCCCCGAGCGAACCGCAACCGTGCTTTGCAGGTTCCGCTGCTGGATGGTCGGGGAGTCGATGCCCGAAGTCCGGGTCACGGCAACATCCGACACCTCCTGGCGGATCTCCAGAACGACCAGGGACTCCGAGGTCACCCGAGGACGCACTTCCAGGATGACGCCGGTGTCGCGGTACTGGATGGTATTCGTAATGGGGGCCTCGGGATCGATCACCGAGCGCACGGTTTGGGTCGCCACCGGAACCTGATCGCCGACCTGAAGGCGGGCGGCCTGATTGTCGAGGACCAGAATCTGCGGCGACGAGACCACATTGACGTCGGTGATGGAGTCCAGCGCGTTCAGCACGATGCGGGCATCCGTGGTCTCCAGGAGATAGGAAAATCCGGGAAACGCCTGCTGAGGCAACGCCATGCCGCCGTTGCTCAGAGAAACGGTCGCATCGCCAGAGCGGAAGAACCATTGCAGCCCGTACCGCAGTTCATCGGTCAACCGCACCTCCGCAACGGTCGCCTCCACGAGAACCTGCCGAGGCGCAATATCGAGCTGTTCCAGGGCTTCCCGGATCAGGGCGTATTCTCGCGGCGTCGCCCGCACGAGAAGGGCATTCTGGTCGGAATCCGCAAAGATGCGCAGGCCGCCGCCCCTCCCGCCAGGCGGTTCAGGAAAAGCTCCCGGTGCCGGCATCCCCTCGGCGTCACCGGCGCCGGCGGCACTGTCCGTGGCGCCGGCCTCGAGGATCGCCTCCTCGGTTCCCGGCGCCAGCGGCGCATCACGCCGTCGCGGTGTGCCGCTTTCTCCCTCGAAAAGGGCGCTCAAGCCTGCGGACAGTGACTCAGCCTCGCCGTTCTGCGGCCTGTAGACATAGAGGCGGGGCTCGTCGGAGCGCCCCTCGACATCCATCACCTTCAGCAAGCGTTCGACCTCAAGCAGCGTGTCCCGCGACGAACTGATTATGATGACGGCGTCCATGCGATCGACGGGCACGAGGCGGATCGGTGCGACGCTGGCAGCGACGGCGGCCTCCTCGCCGCCTGGCACAGCCGCGACGGGAGCGCCGAGGATGGGCTCCAACTCCGCCACAACCGCCGACGGGCGAACGTGGGCCAGCGGAAAAACGCTGAAGTTCGTGTTCTTCAGCCAATCCTGGTCGAAGGTATCGACCAGCGCCGCAACGGTCTGCGTTTCCTGTTCAGTGCCGGCGAACAGCAGGAAGCGGTCGTCCGGGCCGCTGGTCAGCAAACGATCTTCGGCCAGCACCGGCCTCACGATTTCCGCAATCTGCCGGGCGCTGACGTAGTGGACCGGCAAGACCGTGATGCGGAATCCCGTTACGCTCTCACCCCTTTGCCTGACCGGCGCCCGACCGGCCGCCTGGGCCAGTGGAACAATGGTGTAGACGCCATCGCTCTTGACCAGCGCGCCACCATTGAGTCGCAAGGCCTCCTCCAGAACCGCCAGGGCGCTGCTGGCCGGCACCGGCTCGGAACTCTGAATGGTGATGGTTCCTTCGACCTCCGAAACAACGGTGAACGGCTCCTCCAGCAGTTCGCCGAGGATGGCGCGGACCACGTCGGTGACTTCGGCGGCAGAAAAGTTCAGCGTCACCGTTTGCTCCACCTCCGAACCGGGGGCCGCGCCGGTCGGAGGTTGGGGACCCGTCCGGCCGAAGAATCTGACCGGTGCCCGCTCCTGTTCCGCTGCCTCAGGGGCCTGAACAGCCGGCACCTTGGGCACCAGCCCAACGGGCTGCGCGGATCGGCCAAGGAGATCATTCAGGACTGCCGTCGGAGGAACCCTGTCCTGTTCGCTTCCGCAGGCCGTCAATGCCACCAGTGCCAGGATCCAAACGACCCGGCGCCACGGAGCCTTGATGACTGGCAGAATGCTGATGATGGCGGTCATGACTGTTCCTGGTCGCTTCGTGGCGACCGTCGCCGCTGGAGGTGGCGGTCTCCCTACGAGAAGGTGCGACCGGCCGCCATTGGTTCCGCTTTACTCCCTTAGGAGCAAAGGCGGCGCCTATTGCCAGGAATGGATGACGAAAGGCCGCCCATCGGCGTACAACAGGCGCACAATGGCGGTGCGCCGAAAGAACCCGCCGCCGGGCGTCGTCGCGTCAGCCTGAATCATGAAGACCCGTCTGCGCGATTGGGTGCGAAAAGAGACAGGCGTGCCGCCCTCGTCGCCGGCGAGCAGCGTCATCAAGGCGGATGAAGCGGAAGCACCGTCGATGCCCTGTTGCCGTGTATGCACCGTAACAAAGCCGGCAAGCTTTTCGTACAGCGCCTCGTCCAGGCCCGGCAGGCTCCGCAGATCCCGAACGGACTGAAATCCTCCGCCTTCCTCACGCGCCTCAACGACGACGCGGGCAAGCCGTGCCCCTTCGCCAGCATTCCCCGTCACTCCCGTGAAAAGGGCGACCATGAGCGGCGGCGAAGCTTGGTTCACGTCCACCTTACCGCCTTCGTCCCATACCCGAACCGCGACTTGGCCATCGTCGAAGGTGAACGCCTGCGGTGATCCGTCGATGGGCCATCTCAACGCCGCGTCCGGGTGACGGATCATTGCCAACGCCTTGTGGATGCCACCTTCTGCCACCGCCTCGGCTCGCGCCCGTTCTGCGGCGGCCAGGCTGAGCCGGACCTCCGTCCTGCCTTCGGTGGCGAGCAGCGCGCCAAGGCTTCCCAGCACCACAAGACCCATCATGACCATTACAAGAGCAAACCCCGGCCGCCGCATTGCTGCCATCCCCGTGTCGTGGAACTCTGCACACCCGTTCCTTTTCATCCTGGGGAAGTGAAGCGAAGCATCAACCGCTCAAACGACCTAAGTGGACGATTCATTGGGGTTTATAACAGCGACCACCCTAGCCTGCTCAGCGACAACAACGATGGCCGCTCCGGCGACAATTACGATGGCCGCGGGGGGTGACCGTAGGGCGGGCGTAGCCCGGCCGGAGGTCACCCCCCGCGGTGCGCGGTCTTCATAGACCCCACCGGCGGCCGTGATGGGGGACACTGCGCGGTTCTCAACTGCCAAGACGAGACCGCACGAGCCCGGAACCCACATCACGGCCCAACAGGTGAGACTTTACATGAAGCATCAAGGACAGCACACGCAGCGCGTGGCCGCGGCGAAGGCCGGGTTCAGCGAGAGAACGGCGCGGCGGATCGACAAGGATCCCCGCCTCCCATCCCAAAAGAAGGGCGGGCGGCCTTGGCGAACGCGCGAGGATCCGCTGAAGGATGTCTGGGAGTCGGACATTCTCCCGCTGCTGGAGACCTCGCCGGGCCTCAAGCCGGTGACCATATTCGAGGAACTGGAGCGACGGCATCCGGGCCGCGACTGGGTGTCCTGCCGCCGGACCCTGGAGCGTCGTATCCGGGACTGGAGCGCCCTGAAGGGACCGGAGAAGGAGGTCATCTTCCGCCAGCCCAACCCGCCGGGACGCATGGCCTTGTCCGACTTCACCGACGCCAATGAACTGGCGGTCACCATCGGCGCCGAGGCCCTGCCGCACCGCCTCTACCACTTCACCCTGGCCTACTCGGGCTGGGAACATGCCGAGGTCGTGCTGGGCGGCGAGAGCTTCGTCGCCCTGGCTACCGGCCTGCAGAACGCCCTGTGGTCTCTCGGTGCGGTGCCGGCGGAGCACCGCACCGACAGCCTGTCGGCCGCTTTCCGCAACCTCGACAAAGAGGCGGCCAAGGACGCCACCGTCCGCTACGACGGCCTGTGCGCGCACGACGGCATGACGGCGAGCCGCAACAATCGCGGCGTCGCCCATGAGAACGGCGCCATCGAGAGCCGCAACGGCCATCTCAAGAGGGCGCTCGACCAGGCCCTGCTGCTGCGCGGCAGCCGGGACTTTCCGGATCTGGACACCTACCGCCGCTTCGTGGCCGAGGTGGTGGGACGGGCGAATGCTCGGCGCCGGGAGGTTCTGGCCGTCGAGAAGCCGGTCCTGCGGCCCCTGCCGCCGCGCCGGACGGTGGACTACGAGGAGGCGCAGGCGCTCGTCACCAGCGCCGGCGGCTTCGTCCTGCGCCGGGTGTTCTACACCGTGCCGTCGCGGCTTGTCGGCCATCATCTGCGCCTGCGCGTCCACGACGACCGGCTCGAATGCTTCCTTGGCGGGACGCTGGTGCTGACCCTGCCGCCCGGGCGGCCGCCCAACGGCAAGGGCACCCACGGCTACAGCGTCAACTACCGTCACGTCATCCACAGTCTGCGCCGCAAGCCCCAGGCTCTCCTCCACCTGGCCTACCGGGACCATCTGTTTCCGCGGGACGAATACCGCCGTGCCTGGGAGGCCATGGTGGACGCCATGGACCAGCGTGTTGCCTGCCGGACCATGGTCGGACTCCTGGCCCTGGCCCATGACGCCGGGTGCGAGGCCGACTTGGCGCGGCGCCTGAGCGAAGACCTCGACCAGGGACGGCTTCCCGATCTCGCCGACCTGCGCGCTGCCTTCCAGACCGACCGCGGCACCGTCCCGGACGTCACCGTGGCGTTGCCCTCGGCGTCCGACTACGACGTCCTCTGCGCGGGGGTCGGCCGATGAGCATCACCATCGACACCGCCAAGCTGCCCCTGCTGCTCACCGAGCTCCGCCTGCCGGCGATCAAGCAATTCTGGCAGGAGTTCGCCGACCGGGCCGACAAGGAGGGCTGGCCGGCCAGCCGCTTGCTGGCGACGCTGGCCGAGTTGGAACTTGCCGAGCGGGCGCGGCGCCGCATTCAGCGGCACCTGGTGGCGGCGAAGCTGCCGCCGGGCACGACGCTCGACACCTTCGACTTCTCCGCCGTGCCCGTGGTCAGCAAGGCCCACGTCAGGGCGCTCGCCGCCGGGGACGACTGGCTGGCCCAGGGCAGGAACCTCTTGTTCTTCGGCCCGCCCGGCGTGGGCAAGAGCCACGTCAGTGCCGCCTTGGGCCACGCCCTCGTCGAGAACGGCTACCGCGTCCTCTTCATGCGGACCACCGATCTCGTCCAAAGGCTTCAGACGGCGCGCCAGGACCTTGCCTTGGCGGTGGCCATCGACCGCCTCGACAAGTACGACCAGAGGTGGTCCCCAATATGGCGTCCACGTTCACCAGCAAAGCCGACGCGAGCAAGGCCAGCGATGCGGAGGTGGAAAAGCTCCACGCCAAGATCGGCCAACTGGTCGTGGAGCGGGATTTTTTGTCCAAGGCCTTCGGTCGATGAGCGCCGAGCGGAGGCGACAGATGATCGAGCCGGCGCATCCGGCACTGTCGATCAGCCAGCAATGCCACCTGGTGTCCATCAGCCGCTCGTCCTTCTACTACAGCCCGGCCGGCGAAAGTCCGCTCAACCTGGTGCTGATGCGGCTGATCGACGAGGCCTTCCTGGAGTGCCCCTTCTATGGGGGGCGGCAGATGGCGCGTCATCTTCGGCGCTTGGGCTACACGGTCGGCAGAAAGCGTGTGTCTCGGCTGATGGCGAAGATGGGGCTGTCGGCCATCTACCAGAAGCCGCGGACGAGCACGCCCCATCCGCAGCACCCGGTCTACAAGTACCTGCTGCGCGACTTGGTGATCGACCGGCCGAACCAGGTCTGGTGCGCCGACATCACCTACATCCCGATGCGGCGGGGCTTCCTGTACCTCGTGGCGATCATGGACTGGGCGACGCGGAAGGTGCTGGCCTGGCGGCTATCCAACACCATGGAGGCGGATTTCTGCATTGAGGCGCTGGAGGACGCCCTGGAACATTACGGTGCACCGACCATCTTCAACACCGACCAAGGCAGCCAGTTCACCAGCCCGCGCTTCACCGACATCCTGAAGGACGCCAAGGTGCGCATCAGCATGGACGGCCGGCGGCGCTGGATGGACAACGTCTTCATCGAGCGGCTGTGGCGGTCCATGAAGTATGAATGCGTCTACCTCCACGCCTTCGAGACGGGCAGTGAACTGCGCGACGGCCTCGGACGCCGGATCGCCTACTACAACACCCGGCGGCCGCACTCGGCGCTGGATGGACAGACGCCCGACGAGGCGTATCATCAAATCGCTCCGACACCGTCTCCGGGGCGCGCCCCGGAGACGGTGTCGGCCATGCCACTGGCGGCGTGACCATCACCGGGAATAGCTTAATTTAGCCGCCAACTTGTCCAAATAGCCGGGGCCACCTCTATGGGGACGGCGTCGCGCGAGCTTTGGCGGAGAATTTTGGGATTTCGCTAAGAAAGCACCTGTCCGGGCCATGGCGATCATCAACCGCCTACCGGTCGAGGGATATGAGAAGGCGGTCGCGGGCACCCTCCACAGCCTTTCGGAAGGTACGGATGCCGAGACGTTCTTCACTTTCGTGAGGGCTCAGAGGGCGCGGGGCCACCTGGGCCTCCCCGACCTCGAAGATCTCGGTTTTCCCGCCGCGCGGCTTGCCAAGAGGCCGGGCGGCCTGCCGGAGGATATTCTGGAACTCATCGAGGAGGCCCTTCGCGACAGGCGGCCCGACGCGGAGGAGCAGCAGGCGCCTGAGCGCCTTGACGAAAGCGGCGAACACGCCAGCTCGATCCTGTGGGACTCAAGCAAGCTCGGGCTCGTGTCCGGCGGCATCTATCCCCTCCTTCAGGCCATTTGGTGGGGCCGTCTGCTTCGGGACCCATGCGAGGCCGGCATCTTGCGCGGCCGACGGAAGCCGCCCCGCTTGAGGCGCTGGAGACCCTAACAGGCTGCGGAAAAACCCTTCCGTCCAGGCGCCAGTCATGATTCGATCCCCCTGAAGCATTCAGCAGGGGGGGCACGCCATGCGCGGCAGTGATGA
>JAWLDH010000020.1:0-43042 GCA_041686745.1 Rhodospirillaceae bacterium
GCAGTCGCCCGGAAGCTCCTAGTCATCGCCTACGGCATCATGAAGACCCGTCAGCCCTTCAAGGCCGCTTGACAGCGAACACGGTATCTCTGTGGTTCCTCTACACTCACTTTATAAAAACAAGGAGGTTTGGAGCATCGCTCCGAATGGGTCCGGGCGATAGCCCGTCCGCGCCAGCGGACCTCACTTCCCCGGCAACCCGCGCGTCAGACGGTCCACCACGGCATTCGGCAGGACGCTCATCAGCCAGCCGAAGAACACCGTCGGCATCGGAAAGGCGATGCGGCCGACGTTGCGGTCGAGGCCTCGGCGGATGAGGCGGGCGGCGCGGTCGGCGGGCATCAGCAGGGGCATGGGGAAGCGGTTGGCGGCGGTGATCCGGCTTTCCACGAAGCCCGGCAGGATGACCGACACGCCGACGCCCTGCGGCGCCAGCCAGCCGCGCAGGCCCTCGCCCCAGGCTTTGACGGCGGCCTTGCTGGCGCAGTAGGCCGGGGCGCTGGGCAGGCCGCGAAAGCCGGCGACGGAGGCGACGATGCCGATCTGCCCCCGTCCACGCGCCCGCATGACCTCGACCGCCGGCAGCACGGTGTTGAGCACGCCGTCGACGTTCACGGCAAAGATCGAGCGCGTCTGTTCCGCCGTTTCCGCCCCGCCGCCGGTGCCGGCCGAGATCCCGGCGTTGGCGACCACCACGTCGAGCGGCGCGGCGGCGTCGGCCTCGGCCATCCAGGCGGCCACGGCGTGGGCATCGGTGACGCTGAGCACCCGGCAGGCGACCTCGGCCCCCGCCGCCCGGCAGCGTGCCGCCGTGTCCTCCAGGCGTTCGGCGTTGCGGCCGCACAGGGCCAGCCGCACGCCGGGCGCCGCATAGGCCTCGGCCAGCGCCGCGCCGATGCCGGACGACGCGCCGGTGATGAGGACGGAGGTCATTCCATGCCTTCGGGCAGCGATTCGTCTTCCAGCACGGCCTGCAACTGGACCACCAGGGGCGGCAGGTCGTTGAGGACCGTGCGGTACAGGATATCGGCGTCCACCGAATGGTATTCGTGGATCAGCACATGGCGGATGTCGGCCAGCCGCCGCCACGGCACCAGGGGATGCGCGTCCTCGACCGGGGTGGGGATCTTGTTGGCCGCCTCGCCGATGATTTCCAGGTTGCGGGCCACCGCGTCCACGGTCTTGGCATCGGCCATGAACGCCTGCTCGCTCAGGCCCTCCACGTAGTCCATGCACCGCTTGATGGCTTCGAGCATGTCGTCGATGCGGACCCGCCAGTCCTTATAGGACATCGATCGCCTCCCGCAGGATGCGCTCGCGGATGCGCGGCTTGAGATTGGCCGGCGTGACCAGGTCCACCGGGCGGCCAAGCACACTTTCCAGCCAGCCTTTCAAATCGACGAACTCCAACATGCCCGTGGGGCGACCGGGCTCGAACTGGACCAGCAGGTCGACGTCGCTCTCGCGGCGGCTGCGCCCCTGGGCGACCGACCCGAACAGCGCCAGCTTGCGCACCCCATAGCGCTGAACCAGCGATGCCGCGTGGTGGCGCAGCAGCCACAGGACCTCCTCGCGCTGGGCGGGACGGTTGCGCGAGATGCGCTGAGCGTATTTCTTGAGCATACCGACGCGATCCACCGGCACGGCCACGGTGATCTCCGTCACCTCACCGGGCGCGGCACTGAAGCGGCTGTGATGCCGGCGCCCCTGGCGGCGCGGTTTGCGGCTGTGACGTGTCATGGAACGACAATAAGCCGCCGCAACACCCCCTGCAAAGTCCCCAACTTGTTGGCGCGCTGCGGGAAGGCTATAACGGGCCATCATTTTTCCGGCCAGAGACTCTGTGAAGGGCCACGCCATGACCGTCAGCAGCATGACCGGGTTCGCCCGCGCCCACGCCGAACAGGCCGCCCCCGGCCCCAACCTGGCCTGGACCTGGGAAGCGCGCAGCGTCAACGGCAAGGGCCTGGACGTCCGCCTGCGCCTGCCGCCCGGCTACGAGGCCCTGGAGATCCCGGCTCGCGAGGCCGCCGCCAAACGCTTCACGCGCGGCAACATCAACCTGACCCTGACCGTGCAGGCCCGCCCCGACGCCACGGCCACCGCCGTCCAGGTCAACGAGGCCCTGCTGCGCCAGCTCATGGACATGGCGCGCGACCTGCCACCGCACATCGCCCCGCCGACCTTCGACGGCCTTTTGAGCGTGCGCGGCGTGCTGCAGACACCCGACGAGACCACCCTGGACGACGACGCCCGCGCCGCCCACGAGGCCGCCGTCCTGCGCAGCCTGGGCGACGCCCTGAACGCCCTGGCCGCCGCCCGCGACGACGAGGGCACGCGCCTGGACGCCGTGCTGACCGGCCAGCTCGAAGCCATCGAGTCGCTCACCACCCAGGCCGGGCAATCCGCGCAGATGCGGCCCGACGTGGCCCGCGAGCGGCTGCGGACCCAGGTGCAGGCCCTGCTGGAGGCCTCGCCCGCCCTGCCCGAGGATCGTCTGGCCCAGGAATGCGCCCTGCTCGCCACCAAGCTGGACGTCCGCGAGGAACTCGACCGCCTGATCGCCCACATTGCCCAGGCCCGCGAGCTGCTGGCCGCCGCCGGGCCGTGCGGGCGGCGCCTGGACTTCCTGTGCCAGGAGTTCAACCGCGAAGCCAACACCCTGTGTTCCAAGGCCCAGGACACCGCCCTCACCCGCATCGGCCTGGAGCTGAAGGCGGTCATCGACCAACTGCGCGAGCAGGTCCAGAACATCGAATAGGAGTCCCGTCGCGATGCCCACCCTGCCTTATTCCGCCGTCCGGCGCCGCGGCCTGATGCTGGTCCTGTCGGCCCCTTCGGGCGGCGGCAAGTCAACCATCGCCCGCGCCCTGCTGGAGCGCGAACCCGGCCTGTCGCTGTCGGTGTCGGTGACCACCCGCGAGCCCCGCCCCGGCGAGGTCGAAGGCATCCATTACTTCTTCCGCACGGTGGAGGAATTCGATGCCATGGCCGCCAACGGCGACATGCTGGAATACGCCCAGGTGTTCGACAACCGCTACGGCACGCCGCGCGGCCCGGTCGAAAACGCCCTGACCGAGGGCCGCGACGTGCTGTTCGACATCGACTGGCAGGGCAATCGCCAGTTGGCCGACAACGCCCGCCCCGATCTGGTCAGCGTGTTCATCCTGCCGCCCTCGCTGGCCGAACTGGAACGCCGCCTGACCGACCGCAACCAGGACGGCGCCGACGTCATCGCCCGCCGCATGGCCGAAGCGGCCGACGAAATCAGCCACTGGGCCGAATACGACTACGTGATCGTCAACACCAACCTCGAGGAAAGCATCGCCGCCGTCCAGGCCATCCTCCGCGCCGAACGCCTCAAACGCGTCCGCCGGGTGGGGCTGGGAGGGTTCATTGAGGGAATGCTGAAGGGGTAGTGAAGGGGGAACCACAGAGACAGTGAGGCACAGAGGTTCCCGTTAGGTGGCGCCACAGGCGACAAGAAGCGGCATTCTATTGCGCTTCGCGCGCGTCGTCTGCGCAGAGACCTCTGTGCCTCTGTGCCTCTGTGGTTCCCCACCTTATTCCCCCGCACGCTTTTCCCGCTGGACCCGTCGCCAGTGGGCGACGTTGCGGTTGTGCTCGGCCAAGGTGCGGGCGAAGGCGTGGCCGCCCGTGCCGTCGGCGACGAAGTACAGGTCCTTGGTCTCGGCCGGATTGAGCACCGCGGCGAGCGACTCGCGCCCCGGGTTGGCGATCGGGCTGGGCGGCAGGCCGCCGATCACGTAGGTGTTCCAGGGATGATCGGCCTCCAGATCCGACCGCAGCAGCGGGCGGTCGAGGGTCCCTGTCTCGGGGCTCAGGCCATAGATCACCGTGGGGTCCGACTGCAGCCGCATGCCCAGGCGCAGGCGGTTGATGAACACTCCCGCCACCCGTGGCCGCTCGGCCGCCACGGCGGTCTCCCGCTCGACGATGGAGGCCAGGACGACGGCTTCCTCGGGGGTGGAGATCGGCAGGTTTTCGGCCCGCGTCGGCCACAACTCGGCCAGCGCGCTATCCATCGCCGCCATCATGCGCCGCACCACGGCGTCACGGCTCTCGCCGCGCAGGGTGTGATAGGTCTCGGGCAGCAGGGCGCCGGTCGGCGGGGTGACGGTGATGTCGCCCTCAAGCTCCGGCATGGCGCGCAGCAGGTCGAGGACCACCGGCGTCGTCAACCCCTCGGCCACGGTGAACGGGCGCTGGACCAGCCCCGCACCGCCGGCAAGCTGGGAGGCGATGCCGGCCATCGAAAGACTGGCGGGGATGTCGTATTCGCCGGCCTGAAGGCGGCTGCCCTGGTCGCTCAACGTCACGCCGACGGGAAACACCAGGACGTCCAGGCGGTCGCGCAGCAGGCCCTCGTCGGCCAGAATGGCGGCAATGCGCTTGACCCCGGCGCCGCGCGGGATGACCACGCGGACAGTCTCGGTGCTCGCGCCGGGGGCGGTCCACCGGGTCCAGCCGATCCAGGCCACCGTGGCGGCCGCCAGGGCAATCACCACGACAACGGCCGCCACTGCGATCAACAGCCGTTTCATGGAGCCTCCCGTCCAAGAAGGCGGGCTCTGCCCGCGCCCCCAAAGGGCCATTGGCCCTTTGAACCCATGAGTCGAAATATTATGTCGTTCCCGCGAAGGCGGGAACCCAGGGCCATGGAGAAAGTCCAACCGGCACCTTTAGGCGTTGCCGTGAACGACTATCTTGGCGCCCCCTGGGCACCCGCCTGCGCGGGTGCGACGATCAGGTTTTTTGTGCGCTGCGCGCGGCGTCGCACCGCCACCACCTCATGAGGTCCAGGAGGCAAGCCCCCTGGCGGGGGCGGGCAGAGCCCGCAAACCCCTCACGAAACCTCGCCCCTTACGTAACCTCGCCCAGAACCAGCGACGCGTTGGTGCCACCGAAGCCGAAGGAGTTCGACAGGGCGACGCGCACTTCGCGTTCCTTGGGCGTGTGCGGCACCAGATCGATGTCGCAGCCCTCGGACGGGTTGTCCAGGTTCAGGGTCGGCGGCGCGCAGTTGTTGCGGATCGCCAGGATGGAATAGATCGCTTCCACCGCGCCGGCCGCTCCCAACAGGTGGCCGATCGACGACTTGGTGGACGACATGGACAGCTTGTAGGCGTGGTCGCCGAACAGCCGCTTGACGGCGCGCAGCTCGATCTCGTCGCCGAGCGGCGTGGAGGTGCCGTGAGCGTTGACGTAATCGACCGCCGACCGATCCAGCTTGGCGTCGTTCAGGGCGTTGCGCATGGCGCGGAAGCCGCCGTTGCCATCCTCGGCCGGGGCCGTGATGTGATAGGCGTCGCCGGACATGCCATAGCCGAGGACTTCGGCATAGATCTTGGCGCCGCGCTTCTTGGCGTGCTCGAATTCCTCAAGCACCACCACGCCGGCGCCCTCGCCCATGACGAAGCCGTCACGATCCTTGTCCCACGGCCGCGAGCCGCGTTCCGGGGTTTCGTTGAAGTTGGTCGACAGGGCGCGGGCGGCGGCGAAGCCGGCCAGGCCCAGGCGGCACACGGCGCTTTCGGCGCCACCGGCGATCATCACGTCGGCATCGCCGTACTTGATGATGCGGCTGGCGTCGCCGATGGCGTGCGCCCCGGTCGAACAGGCCGTCACCACCGAGTGGTTGGGGCCCTTGAAGCCGTAGCGGATCGACACATGGCCGGAGATCAGGTTGATCAGCGAGCTGGGAATGAAGAACGGGCTCAGCTTGCGCGGGCCGCCGGACTGCAGGGTCCGCTCGGCCGCCGCGATGTTCGGCAGGCCGCCGATCCCCGACCCGATGATGACGCCGGTCCGCTCGAGGCTTTCCTCGTCGGTCGGCTGCCAGCCGGCATCGGCGATGGCTTCGATGGCGGCCGCCAGGCCATAGACGATGAAGTCGTCCATGCGGCGGCGATCCTTGGCCGACGCCACCGCGTCAACGTCGAAGCGGTAGGGGTGGCCTTCCTCGGACGGAACCTGACCGGCGATGCGGGCCGGCAGGTCGGACACGTCGAACCGCGTGATCGTGCTCAGGCCCGACTTGCTGTTCATCATCTGCGCCCAGTTGCCCGGGACACCGTTGGCCAACGGGGTCAGAAGCCCCATGCCAGTGACGACCACACGCCTCATGTCTTGGTTCCCGTCGCTTTTTCTATTTCTTTCCCGCCACGCGGCTTCTTTCCCGCCACGCAGCGGAGTGGGCCGTGCACACCGCACGCGGCCGGAGCCTGAAGCTCCGCCGCGGTCAGTGTACCGACCCGTCGCGGCGCTGGCGCCCGTCTCCAACCGGAAGAGGGCGGCGGCACCGCGTGGTATCAGCCAGCGTTCGCTTCGATGAACGCAATGGCATCCTTCACGGTGAGGATCTTCTCGGCGGCATCGTCGGGGATTTCCACGCCGAATTCTTCCTCGAACGCCATCACCAGCTCGACGGTGTCCAGGCTGTCGGCGCCCAGGTCGTCGATGAAGGAGGCGCCTTCGGTGACCTTGGCTTCTTCGACGCCCAGGTGTTCCACCACGATCTTCTTAACGCGCTCGCCGACGTCGCTCATGTCGTCTTTCCTCAATTTCGGTTCCAGGGGGCTGACAGCCCCACACTGTGGGATGGCCCGGTTTGACCTTAACATCCGCGCCCCGTCAAGGGCTAAGGCGCCGCTCGGGACACTGCGCCCATTGGGGCGCCGCTTGGTTAGCATAGTTGGCGGGGCTTGACCATAGGACTCGACACCATGGAGACGCCGGGGCCTTCCCCCACCGAAAAGTCCTAGATCATGGCCATTCCGCCGTTGACGTGCAAGGTCTGCCCGGTCACGTAGCCTGCCTCCGCGCTGGACAGGTACACCACGGCGGCGGCGATTTCCTCGGGCGTGCCCATGCGGCCCGCCGGAATGCCGCCGTTGATCTTTTCCTTCTGGGCGTCGGTCAGCTCGTCCGTCATCGGCGTTGCGATGAAGCCCGGCGCCACGGTGTTGACCGTGATCCCGCGCGAGGCGACCTCGGCCGCCAGGCTCTTGGACATGCCGATCAGGCCGGCCTTGGACGCCGCATAGTTGGCCTGCCCCGGATTGCCGGTCACCCCGACGATGGAGGTGATGCCGACGATGCGCCCGAAGCGGCGCTTCATCATGCCGCGCAGGCACGCCTTGGACAACTGGAAGGCGGCCGTCAGGTTGACCTGAAGAACGATGTTCCAGTCCTCGTCCTTCATACGCATGGCGAGGTTGTCGCGGGTCAGGCCCGCATTGTTGACCAGGATGTCGACCTGGCCCATCGCGGCTTCGGCGGCCGGGATGAGGCCGGCGACGGACTCCGGCTCGGACAGGTTGGCCGGAACCACGAACACGCGCTCCCCGCCCAATCCTGCGGCCACGGCCTCCAGGGCGTCGCGGCGGGTGCCCGACAGGGCGACGGTGGCGCCGCGCTCATGCAGGGCCGCGGCGATGGCCGCCCCGATGCCGCCCGAGGCGCCGGTGACCAGGGCGCACTTGCCGGTCAGATCGAACATGCTTCAGTCCCCCTTACGCGTTGTCTTTGAGATAGGCCTCGATGTCGGCCGGGCCGTTCAGGGCGATGCCGGTCAGGGCGCGGTCGATGCGCCGCGCCAGGCCCGACAGGACCTTGCCCGCCCCGCACTCGACCAGAACCTCGACCCCCTGCTCCTTCATGAACAGCACGCTTTCGCGCCAGCGCACCGCGCCGGTCACCTGCTCGACCAGCAGGCGGCGCAGCACCTCGGGATCGGTTTCGGCCCGGGCGGTCACGTTGGCGACCACCGGAACCTTGGGCGCGTTGAAGGTGACGGCGGCCAGCGCCTCGGCCATGGCGTCGGCGGCCGGCTGCATCAGGGCGCAATGGAAGGGTGCGGACACCGGCAGCAGGATGGAGCGCTTGGCCCCGGCCTCGGCGGCCAGGACCAGGGCGCGCTCGACGGCGGCCCGGGCGCCCGACACCACCACCTGGCCCGGAGCATTGTCGTTGGCGGCCTGGCAGACCTCGCCCTGGGCGGCCTTCTCGGCCACCTCGCGGGCCTGATCCAGCTCCAGGCCGAGCAACGCGGCCATGGCGCCCTGGCCGACCGGCACGGCCTGCTGCATGGCGCGGCCACGGATGCGCAGCAGGCGCGCCGTGTCGCCGATGGACAGGCTGCCGGCCGCGCACAGGGCCGAATATTCGCCCAGCGAATGCCCGGCCACCATCTTGGCGGCGGCAGCGAGGTCGAAGCCCTGCTCCTCCAGCACGCGGATGACCGCCATGGACACCGCCATCAGGGCCGGCTGGGCGTTCTCGGTCAGGGTCAGGTCGTCGCCCGGGCCGTCGAACATCACGGCCGACAGCGTCTGGCCGAGGGCGTCGTCAACCTCCTCATAGACCGCCCGCGCCGCCGCGAAGGCCTCGCCTAGGTCCTTGCCCATGCCGACGGCCTGCGAGCCCTGGCCCGGAAACACGAATGCGCGTGTCATATGAAAGCGTCCTCGACTCGAATGAAACAAATCCGACAAATCCGCCGCGAAGGTGCGCAACCCGGGAGTCACTGTCAAGACATGGCGCGGCGCCGTAAGCCCGCGCCTGTGGAAAAACCCGCCACAGGGGCCGCGGGCCTTGCATCACGTCCCGAAGTGCGTATAGTGCGCCGCCTTAATGCTCCTTGCCGGGTGGTCCGGCTATGTCTGCCTTGGTTTGCCCTCGGGCGCCGTGGTGGGCTGAGAGAATCCAGAAGGAGTCCTCTGGACTATGCCTCTGTACGAAAGCGTGTTCATCGCACGCCAGGACATCTCCGCCGCACAGGCCGAGACCCTGGCCGAAGAAATGGCCAAGATCATCACCGACAATGGCGGCAACGTCACCAAGCGTGAGTTCTGGGGCCTGCGTAACCTGTCGTTCCGGATCAACAAGAACCGGAAGGGCCACTACGTCCTCCTCAACATCGACGCCCCGGCTCCGGCCGTGCACGAGATGGAACGCGTGATGCGCTTCAACGAAGACATCCTGCGCACCCTGACCGTGCGGGTCGAAGAGCTGGAAGAAGGCCAGTCGGCCGTCCTCCTGCAGCGTAACGAGCGTCCCGAGCGTGGCCGTGGCGGCCCGCGCGGCCCCGGCGGCCCGGGTGGCCGTTTCGGCGACCGTGGTGACCGTCCCCGCTTTGGCGACCGTGACCGTCCGGCCGGGGATCGTCCCGCCGGCGACCGTCCTGCCCGCACTGAAGGAGCTGAATAATGGCTGCTCCCCGTCGTCCGTTCTTCCGTCGTCGCAAGACCTGCCCGTTCTCGGGCGAGTCTGCTCCGAAGATCGACTACAAGGACATCAAGCTCCTGCAGCGCTACATCTCCGAGCGCGGCAAGATCGTCCCCAGCCGCATCACGGCGGTGTCGGCCAAGAAGCAGCGCGAACTGGCCAAGGCCATCAAGCGCGCCCGCTTCCTGTCCCTCATCCCGTACGTGGTGAAGTAAGGACGGGTCCTTGACCCTCTCGGGGCCGGCGCGCCAGGCAACTGGATGCGTCCGGCCCCACGGAGTTTTGCACGGTGCCCAGGAGCCTTCTCATCGCGGTTGCAGCCGGTGTGCTGAGCGCCGTGATGTTCGTCTCCGCAGTCTTCGTGCCGGTGGCCGGGTTCATCGTCGGCCAGCTTTCGCCGGTGCCGCTCATGCTCGCGGCGCTGGTGTTGGGTCCGACGGCGGCCTTGGTCGCCGGAATAAGCGGACTGGTTGCTCTGCTGGTTGGGGGGCCGTTTCCCCTGGCCGTCGCCTTTGTGGTGTCCGATCTGGCACCGACTGCCGTGGTGGCGTGGCTCGCGCTGCGTTGCCGGCCTTCTCCCGAAGGGAGTTTGGACTGGTATCCGCCTGGACGCCTTCTTGGCGCCTTGGCGATTACCGCGGTGGGCGTCCTGATCGGCGCGGGATTGGCAGCGCAGGCAACCGGCGAAGGCCTTCAGGCGCAGGTGCGCGACGGACTGGAAGCAGTCCTCGCCACCATCGCGCCGGAAGCCACGGAGGCTGAACGGTCAGGGCTGGCCGACGCATGGGTCCCGGTTCTGCCGGGCGGTGTGATGGTCAGCTGGCTGTTCCGCGCGGTGCTGTCCGGCATCGTCGCCCAGTGGGCGGCAACCCGGATGGGACGGGCCCTCAGGCCCACGCCGCGTTATGCGGACATGGCCCTGCCCGACTGGTTCCTTCCGCTTCTTGCGGGGGCGCTTGCGGTGGGGTGGCTCTTGCCGGGGGATGCCGGCTGGCTGGCCGGCAATGCCGCGCTGGTTCTGGCGGCTCCCTATCTGGCCCAGGGGTTGACGGTCATTCATGCCGCGGTGCGGCTGACCAGACACCCAGGGGCCTGGCTGACGGCATTCTACGTGCTGTTTCTATTCGCGTCCGGACTGGCGGTTGTCGCCATCATCGGATTGGGCTTGGTGGATCATGTGACGAGGCTGCGCCGGCGCTTGCGCGGTGACAGTCGTCAGGAGGAAGAGTGATGGAAGTCATTCTGCTTGAGCGGATCGAGAAATTGGGTCAGATGGGCGAGACGGTCAACGTCAAGCCCGGCTATGCCCGCAACTATCTCCTGCCGCAGAAGAAGGCGCTGCGCGCCAACAAGGCCAACGCGGCCTTCTTTGAAGCGCAGCGGGTTGAGCTGGAAGCCGTCAACCTGAAGCGTCGGCAGGAAGCCGAAGCTGTGGCCGAGAAGATGAAGGACGTGTCCCTCATCCTCGTCCGTCAGGCGGCCGAAAGCGGTCACCTGTACGGTTCGGTCGCCGCGCGCGACCTGCAGGAAACCCTCAAGGACGAGGGTTACAAGATCGAGCGTCGCCAGGTCATGCTGGACGCCCCGATCAAGTCGCTGGGCCGCTACGAAGTGCGCCTCGCCCTGCACCCGGAAGTGTCGGTGAACATCGCCGTCACCATCGCCCGGTCGCTCGAGGAAGCCGAGCAGCAGCACGCTGCCGCCGAATTCCTCGAGAGCGAGGAAGAAGCCGCCGAAGCCGAGGCCCATGAGGCCGAAGCCGAAGAGGCCCTGCACGACCCCGACTACGACGAAGAGTAAGGCCGGAAGCCCCCTCGGGGGTTCTCCACCGCTCTGCGCCATGAAGACGGGCCGCCCTGGAAGGGGTGGCCCGTTTTCTGTTCGCGCACCCCTGCTTGTCCGTTTCCGCCCGCTTCGATGAAACCTCAGGCGCCCGGCGCGTGTTCACCATGGGCAGTCCCCCCTGTCCCGGAGCCGCGCCATGATCGTCCTGCGTTCCCTGATGTCGCCCGTTGCCGCCGCGCTTGCCGCCGCGATGTTCGCCACCGTGGCCCTGCCGCCGCTGGCCCAGGCCCGTGTCATCGCCACCGAAGACGTCGCCGGCCCCACCCTGGCCGCCGCTGCCGCCGCGCAGGAGGCCCGCGCCAGCCTGCTCGGCGTGATCGCCCGCGAGGACGTGCAGGCCCGCCTGCGGTCCCTGGGGGTCGAGCCCGGCGAGGCGGCCGCCCGCGTCCGCGCCCTGTCCGATGCCGAGGCCGTCGCCGCCGCCCAGCGCCTGCCCACCGACCCGGCCGGGCAGGATGCCGCCGGCGCGCTGATCGGCGCCGCGCTGGTCATTTTCCTCGTGCTGCTGGTCACCGACCTGCTGGGCCTGACCGACATCTTCCCGTTCACCCGCAACGCCCGCTAAGCCATGAGAATAGGCGCTGCTGTCCTGGTCGTCCTCCTGCTGGGTGCCTGTGCCGGGGCACCGCAGAGCCGCGCCCTGCTCGACGGCGGCGGGCCGCAGTCCCTGCCGGTCGCCGCCGAGGTCGAGGGCGTGCCGTTCTTCCCCCAGGAGGACCGTTGGTGCGGGCCGGCGGCGCTGGCCACCATTCAGGGCTGGGCCGGGCGCCCGATCTCGCAGGATCAGGCCGCCGCCCAGGTCTACACCCCTGGCAGCGAGGGCACCCACCGCACCGACATCGTGGCCGCGGCCCGCCGCAACGGGCTGCTCGCCGTGCCGGTCCATGGCCTGACCGCCCTGCTGGCCGAGGTCGCCGCCGGCCATCCGGTTATGGTGTTCCAGAACCTGGGGCTGGCCGGCACGCCGCTGTGGCATTACGCCGTGGTGGTCGGCTACGACCTCGACGAGGGGGTCGTGGTGCTGCGGTCGGGCCGCGATGCCGAGCGCCTGACCCGGCTGTCCACCTTCGAGCGGACGTGGGCGCGCGGCGACGGATGGGCGCTGGCCGTCACGCCGCCCGGCCGCCTGCCCGTCACCGCCGACGAGCCGTCCGTCCTGGCCGCCGCGCTGGCCCTGGAGCGCACCGGCTACCCCGGCGCCGCAGCCGAGGCCTATGCCGCCGCCGCCGAGCGCTGGCCGCAGTCCTTCCTGGCCCGCTTCGGCCTGGGCAACGCCCACCTTGCCACCGGCGCCAACACCGCCGCCGCCGAGGCCTATCGCGCCGCCCTGGCGCTGCGCCCCAAGGCGGCGGCGGTGTGGAACAACCTCGCCCACGCCCTCCACCGCGAAGGCCAGACGGAAGAAGCCCGCAGCGCCGCCCTCTACGCCCTCAATGCGGCCGAGACCACCGGCAGCGACACCGAGCCCTACCGCGAAACCATGCAGACGGTGAGCGCCGCGCCCGAAAGCTAGGCCCACCGGCCCCTCCCGGCGGTTACCCCCATTATCCCCGTTATCCACAGGCGGGGGGCGCTAGGTTCCGGGGCCTCCGCCCTGTATGCTTACCCCCATGAACTCCGTGCCCCAGCTCATCGACCCCGGCGCCGCCCCCGAAGGCCACAGCTTTCGGCAGCCGCCGCACAACCTGGAGGCCGAGCAGCAGTTGCTCGGCACCATCCTGCTCAACAACCGCGCCCTGGAGCGGGTCAGCGAATTCCTGCTGCCCGAACACTTCGCGCACGCCCTGCATGGCCGCATCTTCGAGGCCTGCCAGAAGCTGATCGAGCTGGGCAACGTGGTGACCGTGGTCACCCTCAAGGCCTATCTGGAGGCCGACCCGCTGCTCAAGGAGGCCGGCGGCGTCGGCTATCTGGCGCGGCTGGCCGAGTCGGTGGTCACCACCGTCAACGCGGACGAATACGGCCGCCAGATCCACGACTTCGCCCTGCGCCGCACGCTCATCGACATGGGCCAGGAGATGGTCAACGACGCGTTCGAGATCACCATCGAAACGAACGCGATGAACCAGATCGAGGGCATGGAGCAGAAGCTCTACGACCTCGCCACCACCGGGCGCCAGGAAGGCGGCTTCCAGGACTTCGCCACCGCCCTGACCACCGCCATCTCCATGGCCGAGGCCGCGCACCGCCGCGAAGGCCAGTTGGCCGGCGTGCCGACCGACCTGATCGACCTCGACAAGAAGCTCGGCGGCCTGCATCCCTCGGACCTGCTGATCCTGGCCGGGCGCCCGTCCATGGGCAAGACCGCGCTGGCCACCAACATCGCCTTCAACGCCGCCAAGCTGTACCGCGAGCAGATCACCGACAGCGGCCACCGCGAGGTTCTGGACGGCGCCAAGGTGGCCTTCTTCTCGCTGGAAATGTCGGCCGAACAGCTCGCCACCCGTCTGCTGGCCCAGGAAGCCGAGATCAGTTCGCACAAGATCCGGACCGGCGAACTGTCCAACGACGACTTCGCGCGCATGGTCCAGGTGTCGCACGAATTGCACCACATGCCGCTGTTCATCGACGACACGCCGGCGCTCAGCATTTCGGCCGTGCGCACGCGCTGCCGCCGGCTGGCCCGCCAGCAGGGCCTGGGCCTGATCGTCATCGATTACCTGCAGCTTCTGACCGCCGGGCCGGGCTTTGGCGAATCGCGCGTGCAGGAGGTTTCGGCCATTACCCGAGGCTTGAAGGCCCTGGCCAAGGAACTGGACGTTCCGGTGATCGCCCTGTCGCAGTTGTCGCGCGCCGTCGAACAGCGCGAGGACAAGCGTCCGCAGCTTTCCGACCTGCGCGAATCGGGCTCGATCGAACAGGACGCCGACGTGGTGATGTTCGTGTTCCGCGAACAGTACTACCTTGAACGCGCCGAACCGAGCCGCAAGCCCGAAGAGGCGGAGGACAAGTTCCAGGAACGCCACCGCTCCTGGATGGAACGCAGCGAACGCGCCCACAACGTCGCCGAGGTCATCGTCGCCAAGCAGCGTCACGGCCCCATCGGCGGCGTGAAGCTGTACTTCGACGGCAACTTCACCAAGTTCGGCAACCTGATCGGCGACGCTGAAGTCCCCGACGAATATTAAGGGGGCCGCAGGCGTGGGCGACGATTTTCCCGGCGGCATCCCGCCCGAGTTGGCCGGCCTCCTGCTGACCGTCGACCTCGATGCCGTCGCCGCCAACTGGCGCCTGCTGTGCGACCGTCTGCGGGTGCCGTGCGCCGGCGTGGTCAAGGCCGATGCCTACGGCCTGGGCCTGGGGCCGGTGGCCCGCACATTGGCCGCCGCCGGGTGTGGCACGTTCTTCGTCGCCCTGGCCGAGGAAGGCCTGCGCCTGCGCCGCATCCTGCCCGAGGCCCGCATCTTCGTGCTGACCGGCGCCCTGCCGGGGACCGAGGCGCTGCTGGCCGGGGCCGCGCTGATCCCCGTGCTCAACACCCTGGAGCAGGCCGCCGACTGGCTGGCCCATGCCCCGGCCGGGGCGCCGCATGGGCTGCATGTGGATACTGGCATGAGCCGCCTGGGCCTGCCGCCCGAGGACCTCGACGCCCTGCCCGCCGGCCTCGCGCCCTGTCTGGTGATGAGCCATCTGGCCTGCGCCGACGAGCCTGGGCACCCCCTCAACGCGGCGCAACTGGCCGCCTTCGCGCGGGCCCGCCAGCGCTTTCCCGATGCCCAGGCGTCGCTGGCCAATTCGTCGGGGGTGTTCCTGGGGACCGAGTACGGCTTTGACCTGGGGCGGCCGGGGATTGCCCTCTATGGCGGCAACCCGACGCCGGGCGCGCCCAACCCGATGCGGCAAGTGGTTACGCTGCAAGCGAAAATCCTGCAGGTGCGCCGCGTTGACACCCCCTTGACCGTTGGGTATGGTGCCACCCACCAATGCGAGGGGGGAACCCGCTTGGCAACCGTTGCGGCCGGCTATGCCGATGGCGTTCACCGGGCGCTCAGCAACGTGGGAAAAGGCATCCTGGGCGACCAGGTGGTGCCTATGGTGGGGCGGGTGTCCATGGACCTGATCGTGTTCGACGTAACCGCAGTGCCAGCCGGCCTGGCCCGGCCCGGACAGTCGATCACCCTGATCGGCCCCGGCCACACGGCCGATGATCTGGCCGCCGAGGCCGGGACCATTTCCTACGAAGTCCTCACCAGCCTGGGCCGCCGCACCGCGCGCACCTATGTGGGCGGGGCATAAGCGGCCATGACCAACGCCATCCTCACCTTCCTGGGCGTGATCGGGCGCTATTTCCTGTCCTTCCTGCGCCACACCGGGCGGCTGGCGGAATTCACCGCGATCTCGGTCTTTCACGTGTTCCGGCCGCCGTTCTATTTCCGCACCCTGGGCCGCCAGATGGTCGAGATCGGCTATTTCTCGCTGCCGGTGGTCGGGCTGACGGCGATCTTCTCGGGCATGGTTTTGGCCCTGCAGAGCCACACCGGCTTTGCCCGTTTTTCGGCCGAGGGCGCGGTGGCGACCATCGTGGTGCTGTCGATGACCCGAGAGCTGGGCCCCGTGCTGGCCGGCCTGATGGTCGCCGGGCGGGTTGGCGCCTCCATGGCGGCCGAGATCGGCACCATGCGGGTGACCGAACAGATCGACGCCCTGACCACCCTGTCGACCAACCCGTTCAAGTACCTGGTCGCCCCGCGCCTGCTGGCCGGCACCCTGATGCTGCCCGTCCTGGTGCTGATCGCCGACGTCATCGGCGTGTTCGGCGGCTATCTGATCGGCACCTACAAGCTGGGCTTCAACCCGGCCAACTACATCGCGCGGACCTGGGAATTCCTGGAGCCGATGGACGTCATTTCGGGCTTGGTCAAGGCCTCGGTGTTCGGCTTCCTGATTACCCTGATGGGGTGCTACAACGGCTACCAGTCGCGCGGCGGCGCCCAGGGCGTGGGCCAGGCGACGCGCAACGCCGTGGTGTCGGCCTCCATCCTCATCCTGGTGTTCAACTACCTGATCACGGAGCTGTTCTTCTCGCGATGACCGAACCCGTCCCCAAACTCCGCCTGCGCGGCCTGCACAAGAGCTTCGGCCCCAAGGTGGTGCTCGACGGCCTGGATCTGGACGTCATGCCGGGCGAGTCGGTGGTCGTGATCGGCGGTTCGGGCACCGGCAAGTCGGTCATGCTGAAGTGCATCCTCGGCCTGATGCGCCCCGACAGCGGCTCCATCCAGGTCGATGGCGAGGAAGTGGTCGGCATCTCGACCCGCGAGCGTGAACGCATCAACCACAAGTTCGGCATGCTGTTCCAGGGCGCGGCGCTGTTCGACAGCCTGCCGGTGTGGGAAAACGTCGCCTTCGGCCTCATCCAGGGGTCGCGGATGCCGCGCAAGCAGGCCCGCGAAAAGGCCATCGAGAAGCTTCTCGCCGTCGGCCTGAAGGAAGAGGTCGCCGACCTGTCCCCGTCCGAGCTTTCCGGCGGCATGCAGAAGCGCGTCGCCCTCGCCCGCGCCATCGCCGACGAGCCCGAGATTATCTTCTTCGACGAACCGACCACCGGCCTCGACCCCATCATGGCCGACGTCATCAACGACCTGATCGTCAAGTGCGTGAAGGACCTGGGCGCCACCGCCCTGTCGATCACCCACGACATGGCCTCGGCCAGCAAGATCGCCGACCGCGTCGCCATGCTGTGGCAGGGCCGCCTGATCTGGGTCGGCCCGGCGTCCGAGGTGTTCAACTCCGGCAACGACTACGTCGACCAGTTCGTCCACGGCCGCGCCCAGGGGCCGATTACCATGCAGGTTCGGAAGTAGGCTTCCGCCTCCCCCTTCTCTCGCGACACACCTACGACTTCTCCGGGCGCTTGTGAAAGCGCCCGGAGAAGTCGCTTGCTCGCGCTTTGCACAATTTCCACGATTGCACCCATTAGGCGAATCGTGATTAAACTAAAATAATAAGGAGACCATATCGCAACGATAACAGGATATTATCGCAATGCTGGGGCTTTCTCTGCTGGCCGCGCTGGCGCTCGTCCTGATGGTGCTCCGGAACTATCCTGCGACGGAGGATATGGGGTTCGAGGAGGTCGTTGACCATTTCCTTGAAAAAGTGGGCAAACCGGAAGTCCTGCTTGCGATTATTGCAAAAACATACAACGTTATTGCTTGGGTGACAAAGGCGAGCCCCGGCGCTTCGTTGGCTGCCCCTGTCTCGCGACTGCTGTGTATATACGGCTTCGCAATTCCCATAATCGCAGCATTCTCTCCGCCCCTAGCATCCCAGAGGGCGCCGGATGTGACGCTCTTCGTCGCCATCATCGCGTTGATTGTGAACAATGCGTTTGCCGACGCGATTTCCGCACGCATAACCTTGGCAAACTTCTCGTGGGTCCAGGCAATATCGGAACCAAACAGCCCGGACGTCAGTACTGCACGCGCACTGCGATCCACATTCAGGGCGGAGTTGAGGCTATTTACCAGCACGATCAAAGATGCGCTTCATGCTGTTCTAATCCTGTCCATATCTTTGGCCATCTCCAATTACCTCTACTGCATTCAGGTTGGGCGGTGTCTTCCGCATAGTCGCAGCGATGAGCTTTTGGGCTTCCTTGACGCTCTATTGTCATTCCCTTGCATAATTTTCGCGAGTTACAACATCGCTAAACTGCTGGGGGCAGACGGTGTGAGCGCGATCCCAGGCATGTTTATGTTCAGTCTGACGGTTGCCCTCCCCACTGGCCTCATCATCATGGCTGGCGCAACGGCGTTCGTTATCTATCCCATAAGAATGGCGCGGCATGTTCAGGGGTGGCTTCGCGCGAATTTTCCCGTCGTGGGCACTGTATTTGGCGCCATACTGCCCTTGGCCGCGTCTTACATGGTCTTCAGCCTGCTGGGCTGGGCATGGGACCATGCGCAAAACATTCAGATCATGGAAAATGGCGCTTGTTATTGTCAGCAGCCGTCTGCTGGTTTGCGGAGGACGAACTGCACTATCTGATGTTGAAGCATGTCCTCTTCAAACATCGACCGCACACTGCTCAGATAGAAGTGCAGCATGCGGATGAACGAATCGGCGTGCTGCTCCGAATGCCCCTTGCTCTTCAGGTGGGCCTTCACGCGCGGGACGTTGACGAGGAATTTTGCCTTCCAATAATCGATCGTCCGCCAGTAGTGGCTTGGACCATGGACATGGATATCATCCACGCGCAGCGTACCCTCGGCCGCCGCCAGGACCTCGGCTATTGAGGGTGCGTAACCGCCCGGAAAGATGTAGCGGTCGATCCAGCCGTTGGTGGGCAGCCCGCCACGCTCGCAAACGATGGTATGGATCACTGCCGTACCGCCCGGTTTCAGCGCTTTGGCGATGTGGGCAAGAAAAGTTCGGTAGTCGCCCAGTCCCACATGCTCCATCACGCCAATGGCGACCACGCTGTCATAGTAATTTTCTTGGGCATGATCGAGGTAGTCTTCCCGCAGGGTGTTGGCCCGTACCCTCTGTTCCGGGGTAAGGACGGCCTCGTTGCGCATCTTGGTCCAACGTATCTGTTCGGCCGAAAGAGTGAGACCGGTGACCTGGACGCTGTCGTTCTTCAGGACCAAATGGCGGCCCATGCCACCCCAACCACACCCGATGTCCAACACCCGGCCATCGCGTTCAGGCACCCTCATTCGGGCGCTGGTGACCTCCACCTTGTGCCGCTGCGCCTCCTCCAGCGTCATGTCGGGCTGATCGAAGAAGGCGCACGTGTAGAGCATCTCAGGGTCGAGAAAGCAGGCGTAGATTTCGGAATCGATTTCGTAGTGGGACCGCACTTTGCGGGTTGCCCTGCGCGTCATGATGAACTGCTTGAGGGCGTGGCGGACGCGGATGCGGTGCCCAAGAGAAAAATAGTAGTTCAGGAACCGCGGCGCTGTGTGTTGTTGGCAAAACCGAAGGAAGTCGGCGAGGTCTCCTTCCTGAAGCGCCCAAGCCCCACGCATGTACTGTTCGCCGACCTCGACCGTGGGATGCACTAGGATACGAAGTGCCGCCGCCCAGGATGGCGGCGAGATTACGTAACGCTCGCTGCCCGCGCTGATGACGATGGTGCCGTCGGCCTGCAATTCCGTAGCGGTGCCAAACATCATACGGAACAGGATAGCAACCGTCCGCCTGCTCAATGGGGTCGAGGGCGCGCGATACCATGGTGGTGGAGAGAGGTCGGCCGCGTGCATGATAATATCCTGTTATCAGCGCGTGGGCACTCTCACTTGGTTCACACCGGACGGGGCGGGCCGCCGGCGCCACCTTGACGACCGTTGCGGAAGAACTATGCGATGGTGGGGCTGATTGGGCTCCAAGGCGGCTGCGCCAGCATCACCTTCAGCCACCGCTCCTCTCGCCGCACACCTTGCGTCCCCCCCCTCCCAGAGGTTAGAACCACCACAGCCCCCTCACCCTTGGGATTAGCCCCTTGGCAAAATCCACCACGCAATTCGTCTGTCAGTCCTGCGGCGCGGTTTATCCCCGCTGGGCCGGGCGGTGCGATGCCTGCGGGGCGTGGAACAGCCTGGGCGAGGAGGCGCGCGGCGACGTCGGGCCGAAGGCCGTCACCGCCGGCAAGGGCGGGCGGCGCATCGACTTCGTCCCGCTGACCGGCAGCGCCGCCCCGCCGCCCCGCCTGCCCACCGGCATCGGCGAACTGGACCGCGTGTGCGGCGGCGGGCTGGTTCCGGGGTCGGCCCTGCTGGTCGGCGGCGATCCGGGCATCGGCAAGTCCACCGTGCTGTTGCAGGCCAGCGCCGCGCTGGCCCGGTCGGGCGTCGAGGTGGCCTACATCTCGGGCGAAGAAGCCATCGACCAGGTGCGCCTGCGGGCCGGGCGGCTGGGCCTGGCCGATGCGCCGGTGCGGCTGGCCGCCGCCACCAACCTGCGCGACATCGTGGCTACCCTGGACGACGCGGCCGGGCCGCGCGTGGTGGTCATCGACTCGATCCAGACCATGTACCTCGACAGCCTCGACTCGGCGCCCGGCAGCGTCGGGCAGGTGCGGGCGTGTTCGCACGAGCTGATTCGGCTGGCCAAGAAACGCGGCTTCGCGCTGTTCCTGGTCGGCCACGTCACCAAGGAAGGCTCCATCGCCGGCCCCCGCGTCATGGAGCACATGGTCGACACCGTGCTGTATTTCGAGGGCGAGCGCGGCCACCAGTTCCGCATCCTGCGCGCCACCAAGAACCGCTTCGGGGCCACCGACGAGATCGGCGTGTTCGAGATGACCGAGGGCGGGCTGGTCGAAGTCCTCAACCCGTCGGCCCTGTTCCTGGCCGAGCGGCGGGGCAACGTGTCGGGCTCCTGCGTGTTCTGCGGCATGGAGGGCAGCCGCCCCATGCTGGTGGAAATCCAGGCCCTGGTCGCCACGTCGGGCTCGGGCAGCCCGCGGCGCGCCGTGGTCGGCTGGGATTCCGGGCGGCTGTCCATGGTCATGGCGGTGCTGGAGGCCCGTTGCGGCCTTGCACTTGCGGGAAATGACGTATATTTGAACGTCGCAGGCGGCCTTCGGATATCCGAGCCTGCGGCCGACCTCGCGGTGGCCGCGGCGCTGATGTCGTCGGCCAGCGGCACTCCGGTGCCGGCCGACCTCGCGGTGTTCGGCGAGATTGGTCTGTCGGGCGAAATCAGGGCCGTTTCCCAGGCCGAGACTCGCCTGAAGGAAGCCGCCAAGCTGGGATTTGCCGAGGCGCTGGCACCGCCCCGGCGGGCCAAGGCGGCCAAGCCCGCGGTTGATGTGTTGAGGGTCCGCGAAATCGGCCACCTTCAGGATCTGGTAGCCTTGTTCCCTGCCGACGCCCTGCGCGGCGCGACCTCCGAAAAGGACCCGGTCAAAAGCACTGGCCGGGACACTGGATAACGCGATGGATGCTCTGCCCGTGAACGCCTTCGATCTGGTGGTCATCGCGGTCCTCCTGATCTCGGCCGTGATCGCCTTTTTCCGGGGATTCGTGCATGAGGTGCTGGCCATCGCGGCGTGGGCCGGAGCCGCCCTTGCGGCGCTGCACGGCCTTCCCTACGTACAGCCTGTGGCCCGCGAACATATTCCGCTGACCTGGGCGGCCGATGCCGCCGCCGCCGCCGCGATCTTCCTGGTGGTGCTGCTGGTCCTGGCGTTGATTACGCGGTCCGTCTCGAAACGGGTTCAGGACAGCGCGCTTGGCGCCCTGGACCGCAGCCTGGGCTTCGTGTTCGGGGTGGCCCGCGGGGCCTTCGTCGTCGCGGTCGGCTTCATCGTCGTGGCGTGGCTGTGGCCCGAACCCGATGAACGCCCCGGCTGGATCCGCGAGGCCCGCTCGCTGCCGCTGGTCGAGGACGGCGCGACCCTGGTCCGCACGCTGGTCCCGGAAAGCCTGGAAGGCGAGACCCAGCGCGCCGGCGCCGCCGCCCGCGAGGCCGAGGACAAGGCCCGCCAGGCCCTGGAGCTGAAGAAAACCTACGACCGCCTGACCCAGCCGACGCCATCCTCCGCGCCGGCTCCTGGCGCCGCCCCCGGCCCGGCCCCCGCGCCCGCCCCCGCGCCCGAACGCGAACCGGGGTACGACACGGCGCCGCGACAGGACTTGAACAGGTTGATCGAAAGCCAGATAAGCCGTTAGACCTTACACGCCCGCATACGACCGAACACGCTGCCTCCGCCCCGCCGCCCCGCTTTTGATGGATTAAGGCTGCCGCCATGCTGGACAACTTCCCGACCACGCACCCGTTCGCGCTGCCCGACCTCGATGATGACGACAAGCCGCGCGAGGAATGCGGCGTTTTCGGAATCTTTGGTGACACCGACGCCGCCGCGCACACGGCGCTCGGCCTGCACGCCCTGCAACACCGTGGGCAGGAGGCCGCCGGCATCGTTTCGACTGACGGCGAGAGCTTCCATTCCCATCGCGGCCTCGGCCACGTCCACCGGGTGTTCAAGCGCGAGAAGGAAACCGAGCGGCTCGAGGGCTCCATGGCCATCGGCCACGTGCGCTACTCGACCTCGGGCGAGACCGTGCTGCGCAACGTCCAGCCGCTGTATGCCGACCTGTCCTTCGGCGGCGTGGCGATCGCCCACAACGGCAACCTGACCAACGCCGCGACCCTGCGCGACGAACTGGTCGGCAAGGGCTGCATCTTCCAGTCGACCTCCGATACCGAGGTCATCCTCCAGCTCATCGCGCGGTCCGAGAAGGGCACCATCGAAGACCGTCTGGTCGATGCCCTGACCCGCGTCGAGGGCGCCTATTCGCTGGTCGTCATGTCCAACGACGTGCTGATTGCCGTACGCGACCCGATGGGCTACCGCCCGCTGGTCCTCGGCTCGCTGGACGGCGCCACCATCGCGACGTCCGAGACCTGCGGCCTGGACATCATCAGTGCCGAGTACGTGCGCGACGTCGAGCCCGGCGAAATGCTCATCATCGGCAAGGCCGGCGTGCGGTCGGTGTTCCCGCTGCCGCGCCAGAAGAAGCGGTTCTGCATCTTCGAATACATCTACTTCGCCCGCCCCGATTCGCAGGCCGAAGGGCGCAGCGTCTACGAGGTGCGCAAGAACATCGGCGCCGAACTGGCCCGCGAGGCCCCGGTCGAGGCCGACGTCGTGGTGCCGGTGCCCGACAGCGGCATCCCGGCCGGCCTCGGCTTCGCCCAGGCCTCGGGCATTCCGTTCGAGCTGGGCATCATCCGCAACCACTATGTCGGCCGCACCTTCATCCAGCCGACCCAGAAGACCCGCGACATCGGCGTGCGCCGCAAGCACAACGCCAACCGCCAGTACCTGGAAGGCAAGCGCGTCGTGCTGGTCGATGACAGCATCGTGCGCGGCACCACCTCGATCAAGATCGTCGAGATGGTCCGTCAGGCCGGCGCGTCCGAGGTGCATCTGCGCATTTCCTCGCCGCCGACCGCCCACCCCTGCTACTTCGGCATCGACACGCCCGAGCGCGAAAAGCTGCTGGCGGCGCGCTTCGATCTGGCCGGCATGACCCGCGTGCTGGGCGTCGACAGCCTGGCCTTCGTGAGCGTCGATGGCCTGTACCGCGCAGCCGGCGAAGCCGCGCGCGACAACGACGATCCGAAGTTCTGCGACGCCTGCTTCACCGGCGAATACGCCGCCGCCCTGACCGACCTGGACAACCCGGACCCGCGCCGCGTCGTCTCGCGTCTGGCTGAACGCAAGAAGGCGGGGTGACAGACGGCGCGGCCGGCTTGAACCACCGAGGCCCAGAGGCACCGAGGTGCCGTGCCGGCGGGGAGAGAGGCGGAAGGCCGATGGGTTCTGGCTGCGCGCGGAGCGCGCGATGAACCAGGAGCGCGAGGCACAGAGGAAGCGGCAGCAGACTGCACGCTCTCTCTGTGCCTCTGTGTCTCTGTGGTTCACAACACACGAGGGAGACTGGGGAGCATGACCAAGCGACTGGAGGGGCGGATCGCCCTGGTGACGGGGGCGTCGCGCGGCATCGGCCGCGCGGTCGCCAAGCGTTATGCCGCCGAGGGCGCCACGGTGATCGCGGTGGCCCGCACCCAGGGCGCCCTGGAGGAACTCGACGACGAGGTCCGCAGTGCCGGCGACACGCCCCTGGTCCTGGTCCCCCAGGACCTGCGCAAGGGCGACGACGTGGATCGCATGGGGCTGGCCCTGTACGAGCGTTTCGGCAAGCTCGACATCCTGGTCGGCAACGCCGGGGTGCTGGGCACGCTGTGCCCCATCACCCACCTCAAGCCCAAGGACTGGGACGACGTCATCGCGTCGAACCTGACCGCCAACTGGCGCCTGCTGCGGTCCATGGACCCGCTGCTGCGCCAGTCCGACAGCGGCCGGGCGATCTTCGTGACCTCCTCGGTGGCGCGTCAGGCGCGCGCCTACTGGAGCGCTTATGCGATCTCCAAGGCGGGCCTGGAAATGATGGCCAGGATCTACGCCGAGGAAACCGCCAAAACCGCCGTCCGGGTCAACATCTACGACCCCGGCCGCACCCGCACCCGCATGCGCGCCTCGGCCTTCCCCGGCGAGGACGAATCGACCGTGCCACCTCCCGAAAGCCACGGCGACCGGTTCGTGGACCTGGCGGCCGCCGATTGCGCGCTGCATGGGGCCATTGTCGGGCCGGATGGGGTGATCGAGTAGGGCCGTTCAGGCCTCGAGCTGAGACACCAGAACGTTGCTGGCGCGCAGGCGCTCGGCAAAAATCAGCGCGAGGTTTTCCAGCAGGCTGAGCGCCAAGTCCGGCTGCTCGACCTTGAGGCGTGCAAAGTTTTCGGACGGCAGGCGGTAGTACGCGCTCGGCACCAAGGCGCAGATCGTGGCCGAGCGCGGCTGCGGGTCGATCACCGCCATTTCCCCGAAAACCGCGCCGTCGGCCAACGTCTGGATACGCATCCGCCGGTCCGTGCCGGGCAGGCCGATACTGACCTCGACGCGCCCCGAAACCAGAAAGTAGATGCTGTCCGGCCCGTCGCCCTGAGCGAACAGGACGTCGCCCGGGCGTGCCGCGCCGCGCGCGATGTACGGCCGCAAGCGGCGCAACTGCTCGCCGTTCAGGTTGCGCAGGATGGCGGGCTTGGCCTGGCTCATGTCGCCGACCACGCCGTCGGCCTCCGTGATGTGGCGCTGGCACTGCTCCACCGCGCGGTCGAGGTCGGGCTGAATGCGCCCCGGCTCGATGACCCGCAGGCTGCCGGTGCGGTCGAGGACGCGCCACAACCTGCGCTCCGGCGCGGCCTGCCGCCGTTCCACCCCCGAGAACGTCTCGCGGCCGGATGTCCGGCGCTCCGGCTCCACATAGGCCAGGACGAGGCAGCCCCCCTTCCTGTTCAACAGGGTGTCGAACCGCTCCAGCGTGCGCGCGGCCGTGGCGTCCATGTCCTTGACCCGCTTGAGGTCGAGGATGACGTGCACGACGCCCTTTTCCATCAGGTCGTCCATCTGGCGCTGCAGCGCGGCGATCGAGCCGAAAAACAGGGAGCCCTCAAGCTCCACGATCATGATGCGGTTCGCGTTGCGGCGGAGGAAGGCCAGCCGGTCCCGATCGCCCTGAAGCCGCGCGGCCAGGGCTCCTACCGGATAGCAGCGCCGAACCGGCGACCGCGCCATGCTGACGACGAAGAAAGCCAGGGATACCAGCACTCCGACGCCAACGGCGACCGGCAGATTGAACGCCAAGGCCGCCCCCACGACGGCGGCCACGGCGAACAGGTCCGTTATGGGCTGGCTGCGGATGCCCTCGCGCGGGATGCGCCGCAGGACGCCGATGGTCCACTTGTCGAACAGGTCGATGCCCACGACGATCAGCAGGCCGGCCACCGCCGCGGTCGGCAGGACATGAACGAACGGGACCAGGACCAGCATCACCCCGGCGGTCATGAGGGCGGTCAGCAGCGGCGCCAGGGCGCTGCGGCCGCCTGCCCGGACCAGCATGCTCGACCGTGCCATGCTGCCCGAACTCGGCAACAGGCCGAGCATCCCCGATACCGCGTTGCCAACACCCTGGGCAATCAGCTCGCGGTCGCCGTTCGACCGGCGAAGGGTCATCTGATCCAGCGCAACCGACGCCAGAACGGCATCGAGCGCCGACAGCGCCGCCATGGAGAGGGCGGCCGGCACCAACAGGGCAAGCACCGCGCCATCGATGGCCAGCAACCCCGCCAGCAGGCTTCGTGGGTCGGCCATGCTGAAGGACATGGCGTCGGGCAAGGGCGGTATCGTGCCCCCCAGGACGCCACCAAAGCCGAGCGCCTCTGCGCCATGGTACACAAGGATGCCCAACGGCAGCCCGATCAGCGGCGCGGGCACCCGCCGGACAAAGCGCGGAGCCATCAGGATGGATGCCGCCGTCAGCAGGCCCAGGGCCATCGGGCCGGGCTGCATGTCGGGCAACGCGGCCCAGGCATCGGCAACGGATATGCCGCTGCCCAAGCCGGTGATCGGCCCGATCTGGCTGAGCAGGATGAGCAGGGCCGAGGCATTGAGGAATCCGCCAACCACCGGCGCCGGAATGAAGTCGGCCAGCCGCCCCATCCGCAGGACCCCGAACAGAACCTGCGTCACCCCGGCCAGCACGACTGCCAGGCATCCATAGGCCAAGGCCAGGCCGTGCGTCATGCCGGGCAGGTTCAGCAATTGCCCCAGCAGCGCGGCAAACACCAGCACGGTGACGGCGCGTGGCCCTGCGACGACCACCGGGTTGCTGCCGAGGACCACGGCCAGGACGCCGGCCACCACGCTTCCGAGCAGCCCGGCGAGCACGCCCAGGCCGGTCCACTCCGGCCCAAGGACGGAGACGGCGATGATCCCATAGGCAAGGGTTTGGGGGACGGACACCAGCAGTCCCGCAAGGCCGCCCGCCATGTCAGCCTTTACCTGCGCCGTCATGGGCGGGTCGGACAACACCTTGAGCACGAAACCTGCCACCTGCACGTTAGAGGGGGCGATCCTCTAGCACGCGCGGCGGCGCCGTTCCAAGCGGGTTCGCCAGTTGCGACAAAACGGCCACAAGTTCGTGATCCAACGGTCCGGTGCCGCGAGAAGCGTCCGGTTCCCCCCGCACGCTCTTGAACCGGCCGCTCGATATCGCCGCTCCGAACACGCCGCGGCCCGTGCTGAAGCTCGACACATGCGTGCCCAACACCTGAAAGCGCCCGTCGATCCACGCGAACAGCGGCGAGCCGGAGTCACCGCGCGTGGCGTCGCAGTCGTGGGCGACGACGCCAGCGGCGGCCCAGCCGTGGATGCGGCAGCCGATGTGGCCGGTCAGGACGTGGCGGCGGTCCATGGAGTATCCGGCCTGCACCACCACCGGCGCCTGGGCGGCCAGGGCCGCATAGGTCGAGGCGTCGAGCCCGGCGATGCCCATCCAGCCGGTGGCCTTTCCGACCGGCGCGGCGAGATGCAGCACCGCCCAGTCCCCGACCATGTCGGGCAGGGCACTGACCGGCTTGCGCAGAGCGGGCGCGAGGTCGATGCGGGTGACCTGGCTGGCCGCCGCCCAGTCGCCGCGCTCCCAGCCGAGGGTCAGGAACACGGCCTGGGCCGGCATCCATGCCCGGGTGCGCTCGTTCCACAGGCAGTGGGCGGCGGTCAGGGCGGTCTGCGGGCCGACCATGACGGCCGAGCACAGGCTGCCGTCACCCTTGGTCAGGCGTCCGATGGCGCTCCACGGATAGGCGCGGGAATCGACCTGGATGCGGTCGTCGTCCCCCTTGATGCCGCGCAGGGGATCATGCTGGTCCACCGCGCCCGCCGCACCTCCGGCCGCCGCCGCCACCGCCAGCACGGCGGTGACAAGCGACAGCAGGCGGCGGCGGGCGCCCATGGCCTCAGCGTTCGCCGACGTAGGGGTTTTTCGGCTTGCGCAGGTGGATGCGCACCGGCACGCCGACCAGCCCGAAGTCGTCACGCAGCGCGTTGACCAGGTAGCGCATGTACGAGTCCGGCAGTTCGTCGGGCTTGGAGACGAAGATGGCGAAGGTCGGCGGGCGGCTCTTGACCTGGGTCATGTAGCGCAGCTTGATGCGCCGCTTGCTCTTGGACAGCGGCGGCGGGTGGTGGGCGAGGATCTCTTCCAGCCAGCGGTTCAGCGGCGAGGTCGGAATGCGCGAGTTCCACAGCTCGTGCATCTCGAACACCGCGGTCATCAGGTCGTCCAGGCCCTGGCCCTTGAGGCCCGACAGGGTGACCGTCGGAACGCCCTTGACCTGCGGCAGGGACGTTTGCAGGCGGTCGGTCAGGCGCTGGATGGACTCTTCGCGGTTGGCCGCGATGTCCCACTTGTTGACGCCGATGACCAGGGCGCGGCCCTCGTCGATGACCATGCGGGCGATGGTCAGGTCCTGCTTGTCGAGCACCATGTCGGCATCGAGCAGCAGGATGACCACCTCGGCCATGCGGATGGAGTTCAGGGTGTCGCCGACCGACAGCTTTTCGAGGCTGTCCTCGACGCGGGCCTTGCGGCGCATGCCGGCGGTGTCGACCAGGCGGACGCGGCGGCCCTTGTATTCCCAATCGACCTCGATCGAGTCGCGGGTCACGCCGGCCTCGGGCCCGACCAGCAGGCGGTCCTGACCGACCAGACGGTTGATGAGGGTCGACTTGCCGGTGTTGGGACGGCCGACGATGGCCAACTGCAAGGGGCGATCCGGCCGTTCGGGCAGGACCACTTCCTGGCCCTCCTCCAGGTCGGCCAGCAGGGCGTCCTCCTCGGCCTCGGCGGTGGCCTTCAGCACCGAGGCGTGGTCGGTCCCGGCGGCGCGGGCGAACGGGATGAGCGCGTCGAACAGGTTGGCCATGCCCTCGGCGTGTTCGGCCGAGATCGGCACCGGGTCGCCGAGGCCAAGGGAATAGCTCTCGTACAGGCCCGGCTGCCCGGCCTTGCCCTCGCACTTGTTGGCGACCAGGATCACCGGCGTCTTGTGGCGGCGCAGCAGGGCCGCGAAGTGGGCGTCCAGCGGCGTGACGCCGGCCCGGGCGTCGATCAGGAACAGGGCGACGTCGGATTCGTCGAGCGCCGCCTCGGTCTGGGCGCGCATGCGGCCTTCGAGCGACTCGTCGGTGGCATCCTCCAGCCCGGCCGTGTCGATGACCTGGAAATCCAGGCCGGCCAGGGTTGCGGCATGCTGCCGCCGGTCGCGGGTGACGCCCGGCTGGTCATGGACGATGGCGAGCCGCCGTCCGACCAAACGGTTGAACAGGGTCGACTTGCCGACATTGGGGCGGCCGATAATGGCTACTGTAAAGGTCATGATTCGGGTCCAAGGGACGCCGCCCCCGCGCCTAACGGAAGGCGATCAGGTCGGCGTCGTCAGTCAGGAAATACAATGTGCCATCGGCCACGGCCGGGGCCAGCGAAATGCCGGTCGGCAGCTCGACGCGCCCCAGAACCTGGCCGGTGTACGGCGATACGCTCAGGGCAACGCCGTGGCTGCCGGTGACGATGAGGCGGTCCGACGCCAGGGTCGGGCCGGCCCACTCGATGCGGCCCGTGCGGTCTTCGGGATCTTCCCAGCTGGCCAGTTCGACCACCCACTGGATGCGCCCGGTCAGGGCGTCCACGGCGACGAGCTGGTTTTCGATGCTGATGGCATAGAGGGTGCCGCCGGCGACCCACGGCTGCTCCAGGCCGGCCAGTTCGACCTCCCAGGCGCGGTCGCCAGTGCGCATGTCGATGCCCACCAGAAGCCCGGAATGCCCGACCACGAACAGGCGGTTGGCGTCGATGACCGGCCGCGCCCGGATGTCGGCCAGGTTGGCGGTGGCATCGGTGCGGCGGGCGGCCAGGATGGCGTCCGACCACAGCGGCGCGCCGGTGTCCTCACGCAGGGCCACCAGTTCGCCGGAGCTGTAGGCCATCACGACCACGCCGTTGTCGGCCGCCGGAGCCGCGCCGCCGAGCAGCGAGGCGGTTTCCTCCACCGCCGAATGGGTCCACAGGATGCGGCCGTCGGTGGCGGCCAGGGCCATGCCCTTGTTGTCCAGGGTGACGATGAACACGCGCCCGCCGAACACCGTGGGGGCGGCGCGCACTGGGCTGGTCACCTGGGTGCGCCAAAGCTCGGCGCCGGTGGTGGCGTCCAGGGCGATGACCTGGGCGAACCCGGTGGTCACGTAGACCCGCCCGCCGTCAAAGGCCACGCCGCCGCCGAGGATGGCGTTGCCGCTCTCGTGGTCGGGGGCCAGGGAGACCTGCCACAGGCGGTCGCCGTCCTGGGCGTCGAAGGCGCTGACCACGGCCTCGGCATCGACCGTGTAGACCCGGCCGGCGCCCACCACGGGCTCGCCGAGCAGGCGGTTGCGGCTGCCCGACCCTTCGCCGGCGTCGCTCCGCCAGATCATTTCGGGCATGGCGCCGACCACCAGGTGCTGCATGGCGTGGTGGCTGTAGCCGCCGGCCTGCGGCCAGTCGCTGTTCGGCTCCGGGGCCGGCAGACGGATGGTCGCCTGATCGGCCGAAACCGGCTCCAGACGTCGATCATGTTCGAGCACGGTGATGCGCTTGCCGGCCAGCGGCGGCGTGGTGTTGCCGCCAAGCCAGCTCTCGCCGCCGCACCCGCCGAGGACCGCGAGCAGTCCCCCCACCACGGCAGCCAGCCTGAGGCCGCGCCACGCGCTGTCAGCAGTCTTCATCACGCGCATAGTCCCCTCGCTCACGACGCCCCCTGGGCGGGCGCGCCGCCCAGCGTGTCCAGCATGTCCTGCGCCCGTTCGCGCACGCCGCGCGGCGCCTGGGCGTCGCCCGCCAGATCGGCGAACAGCGTGCGGGCCTGGTCGGCGTCATCCTGGCGCAGGGCCAGCAGCGCCTGGATTTCGCGGGCGGAAAAGCGGAACGCGTTGCCCGGCGCGGTCAGCGGCGCCAGCATGGCCTGCACGACGCCCGGTTCGGCGTGGTCGAGGCCGTGCAGCGCGAACAGCACGCGGCCGACGTCACGCATCACGGCATCGGCGCCACCGTCCTCGGCCAGGGCGCGGTACGCCTCCAGGGCCTGGTCGGTCTGGCCCTGCTCGAGCAGCGCGCCGGCGCGGCGCAGGCGGGCGAGGTCGGCATGGCCGGTGCCGCCGGACGCGGCCAGGTCCTCCAGCTGGGCGGTTCCCTGCTCGACATTGCCCGCGGCCAGCGTCTGCACGGCCTGCTCATAGGTTTGCGCCTCGGCCGTCTGGCGGGACGATTGCCATGCGTTCCAGCCCTGGTATCCGGCCACCACGACCACCACCAGCACCGCGGCGGCGATCAGGTAGCCGCCATACTGCGCCCACAGGCGCTTCATCTGTTCTTCGCGAAGGTCTTCGTCCACCTCGCGGAACAGAGCTTCCTGTTGGGGATCGGGGGTCTTGTCGGCCACGGAATGCTCCTGCAACGGCGTCTAGTCAAAAAGGCCGCTAACCATAGTCTGCTGACAGGCCCCGCGCAAGCGAGCCCGCCGCAGCCCCCGCCTGCCCCCCTCAAGCCGGGCGGCACGGCCTCAAACGCTCAGACCTGTAGCAACGTGAACCGAAACCGCGTATGATGCGGCGCGGAAACCCAACGCAGTCGCGTCACCCCTCTTTGTAGGACGAACTCACTCATGCGCACCTTCGCCGGACTCCTTGCTGTCGGCATCGTCGCCGGCACCTCCTTTGGCGCTCAAGCCGAGCCCACGCAGCCGATCGGCTTCTACCTGGGCGCCCAGGCCGGCGCCAACTGGCTGCGCGAGCAGGACCTCGACCGCGCCGGAACCAGCTTCTCGCCCGATTTCTCGGTTGCCCCGGCCGTCAGCGGCCACGCCGGCTACAACTTCGGCCAGTTCGGGCCGGTCGGCCTGCGCGCCGAAGGTGAAGCCACCTGGCGCCGCAACAACCTCGAGTCGCTCAACGGCGTCTACGCCGGCGGCCGCGTGAACAGCCTGGGCCTGTTCGGCAACCTGCTGGTCGACATCCCCACCGGCACCGCGCTGACCCCGTTCATCGGCGCCGGCATCGGCGGCGTGCGCGTTGACGGCAGCGACATCGTGACCCCCGGCTTCGGCCGCGTCGATGACGCCGACTGGAAGCTCGGCTACCAGGGCATCGCCGGCCTGTCCTATGCGGTGGCCGAAAACGTCGCGCTGCGCGGCGATTACCGCTACATGCAGACCAACGACGCGACCTTCACGGCCGACAACGGCGACCGCGTCAACGTGCCGAACGCCAACCACACCGTGATGATCGGCGTGACCTACAGCTTCGGCGGCCCGGCCCGCCCGGCGCCGCAGCCCGTGGCCGCCGTCGCGCCGCCGCCGGCTCCGGCCCCCGCCCCGGCTCCCGCCCCGGTCGCCGCGCAGCCGTCCAGCTACATGGTGTTCTTCGACTTCGACCGTGCCGACCTGACGGACGAGGCCCGCAGCATCATCTCGCGCGCCGCCACCGCCGCCCGCAACGGCCAGCAGGTCCGCATCGAACTGACCGGCCACGCCGACCGCGCCGGCTCGGACAAGTACAACATGCGCCTGTCCCAGCGCCGCGCCGACGCCGTCAAGGCCGCCATGGTCCAGCAGGGCCTGCCGTCCACCGCGGTGGTGACCCTCGCCAAGGGTGAAAGCAACCCGCTGGTCGCCACTCCCGACGGCGTCCGCGAGCCGCAGAACCGCCGCGTGGAAATCATGCTGCCGTAAGTCCGGCACACCACACGGTATCAAGACCGACGGCCCCTGGAGCGTTCCAGGGGCCGTTCGTCATGGCGGGCAGCACATACGAGAGTCGGCACATACGAGAGTCGGCACATACGAGAGCCGGCCGCCCTCCCCGATGCGGGAGAGCGGCCGGCAGTCGCCTTCATGCCTCCTTACGAGGCCTTCTTGACCTCGATGCGGCGGGTGGCTTCCTTGGCGGTCGGCGACTTGGGCAGTTCGATGGTCAGGACGCCCTTGTCATAGGTCGCGGTGACCTTGCCCTCGTCGATGGCGTAAGGCAGCGGCACGGTGCGCAGGAACGAGCCATAGGACCGTTCATGCAGGCGCCAGCCTTCCTTATCCCGACCTTCCACGGCAGAGTCCTTTTCCGCCTTCTTGTGCCCCTGAATGATCAGGTTGTTGTCGGTCATCCGGATGTCGATGTCGTTCTCGTCCAGGCCCGGCAGGTCGGCGACGACCTCAAGGCCGTGCTCCGTATCGCGCACATCAAGACGCGGAACGGCATGGCCGACGTCAAGCATCGGTGTGCCGCGCATCATGTCATCGAACACCCGGTCGATTTCCCGGTGCAGCGACCGGAAGACGTCAGCTCCCCAGTCTCTGCTCATGTCCGTGGCCGGCATCATGTCCCGGCCGAACGGAAGCAGCGAACGCAGTGTCATGGCGTGCTCCTTTCTCAGCCTGGGACGCCGCTCCGGGATTGCTCCCGAGGCGCGGCGGAGCCCTGTTGGAACGCTGAACATTATAGCAAAAAGCGGGCTCCGCAGCGATGACTCTCCCGGATGACGGATATGCAAAAAGGGCCGGCACACCAGGCGCCGGCCCTTCCCGCAATGGCATGATCGGCGGTGTCAGTCGGTCATGGCCTTCTCGGTCTCGGTGATCTCGGACTGCAGGGCCTGGAGGACCTCCTTGCCGCTTTCACCGGTCATGTCGACGAAGGTGTCGCGGGCCGACATGGCGCGTTCGCGGAAGGCGGCACGCTCCTCCTCGGTCAGCTCGATCACCTCGATGTCGGGCTTGGCCTCCTTGATCTTGGCCAGACGCTCTTCGGCGTACTGGTCCTGGAGCTTGAAGATGTAGTCGACCAGTTCCGTGGTCACCTCGTCGAGCATGGCGCGCCGCTCGTCCGGCAGACCCTCGTAGAAGTTCTGGTTGGCGACCACCGACGTGGTGAACTGCTGCTGGCCGGCGAAGATCATGTAGTCCTGGACCTCGTAGAACTTCATTTCCTCGATGGCGAAGATCGGATTCACCTGACCGTCGATCTGGCCGAGCTGCAGGCCGCCATAGACCTCGCCGTAGGGCATCGGCGTCGGGCTCGCGCCCATCGAGCGATAGGCCTCGGTCAGGATGGGCGACGTCATGACGCGCATCTTGAACCCCGCCATGTCCTCGGGCGAGCGGATCTCCTTGTTGGCGGTCCACACCATCTCGCCTTCGGGGAACATGGTGATCAGCTTGAGGTTCTTGTCCTCCAGCGCCGGGGCCAGGTCGTTGTAGACCACGTCGCCTTCGGTCAGGACCTGCTTGTTGACCTCGTTGTCCTGGCTGAGGATGTAGGGCAGGTTGAACACGCCCATTTCCGGCACCATGGTCGCCAGGTGGCCCGGCGAGGCGAAGGTGAACTGCAACGACCCGTTGGCGGTCAGTTCGGTCAGGTCCTGCGAGGTGCCGAGCGCGCCGTAGGGATAGACCTGCACGGTGACGTCGCCGTCGGTGCGCTGTTCGACCAGTTCCTTGAACTTCTGGGCGTACATGTCCTGAACGCTGCCCTCGATCTCCTCCAGGGCAAAGCGCCAGGTTTCGGCCTGGGCGGCAGAGGACAGGGCGGTGCCGCCCATCAGCAGGGCCGCCGTGGCGACCACCGCCGTCCCGAACCTGCGCAAAACGCCTGAACTCGTTGCCGAACCGATCATCGCAAAAATCTCCATCGTGATTTCAAGTCTGGATGGCGTTGCCTCAATGCTAGGCAACTTCATCCGTGATGCGCAAGGAATAATTAGCCGAGGCCTTTGTAAGTCAGTGATCAGAATGTCTGCCTGGAAATAAACAAAAGAGCCCCGCTGGATATCATCGGGCCGCACGCGTGATATCCCGCGCCCCGGAGTCGCGGCGATCCTCGGATGCTTTCACTGGGCCGCAGCGTCAATCATCGCCCGCGTCAGAAGGCGTGGTCCTGTATTGTCGTTGACCTGTATGGTACCTCACCGTATCGTTTTATATCCTGAGGCGCCTTCAGGGTCCGGAATAATCCGGCGCGGTTGCGGGGAATAACGCGCCTCTGGTCGCAATGGTTGCGTTTTTCGTTTGGTAGGCAGGCAGCGGAGGCTGAAACCGATGGGAAGGCCCGAACCGGGCACAGGTGGGGGATTCGGGGGTGCCGTGATGCGCGTGGTCAGCGGCCTCGACAGGCTGATCGCCCGCGTCGAGTCGCTCATCCTCGCCTACGGCGTGCTGCTGATGTTCCTCAACACGTTCGGCAACGTCATCGGCCGCTACGTGTTCGGCCGCAGCCTGTATTTCACCGAGGAACTGAACCAGTTCCTGATCGTCCTGGTGACCTTCGTCGGGCTGGGCTACGCCACCCGGCACGGCCGCCACATCCGCATGTCGGCCCTGTACGACACCCTCGGCGACCGCCTGCGCAAGGGACTGATGATCGTCATCTGCGTGGTGACGGCGGCGGTGATGTTCTGGCTGGCCTGGATTTCGTTCGGCTACGTGCAGTCGGTGGCGAACAGCGGGCGGGTGACCTCGGCCCTGCGGGTGCCGCTGTACCTGACCTACGTGTGGGTGCCGGTGGGCTTTCTGATTACCGGCATCCAGTACGTGCTGACCGTGCTGCGCAACCTGCGCGACGACGGCGTGTGGATCTCGTGGGAGCAGCAGGACGCCTACGAGGAGATCGGCGACACCACGGCCCAGGCCGGCGAAGACCGCATGTGAGGGGGGAACCGCAGCCATGACCATCGCCCTGCTGGGAACCATGATCGGCCTGCTGGTCCTGGGCTTCCCCATGATGATCCCGCTGATCGTCGCCACCATCGTCGGGTTCGTGGTGTTCTTTCCCGGAATGCCGACCGAGAACATCATCCAGCAGATGATCGGCGGGGTGCGGCCGACCGCGCTGATCGCCGTGCCGATGTTCATCTTCGCGGCCGACATCGTGACCAAGGGCAAGACGGCCGACCGCCTGCTCGACCTGGTGATGACCTTCGTCGGCCACGTGAAGGGCGGGCTGGCGGTCACCTCGGCGGTGACCTGCACGCTGTTCGGGGCGGTGTCGGGCTCCACCCAGGCCACCGTGGTGGCCATCGGCGGCCCGCTGCGGCCGCGCATGCTGGAGGCCGGCTACAAGGACAGCTTCGTGATGGCGCTGACCATCAACGCCAGCGACATCGCCTTCCTCATTCCGCCGTCCATCGGCATGATCATCTACGGCGTGATCTCGGGCACCTCGATTGCCGAGCTGTTCATCGCCGGCATCGGGCCGGGCCTCATCATCCTGGCCATGTTCGCGACCTATTCCATCTGGTTCGCCTACCGCGAAGGCATCCCGACGCTGCCCAAATCGACCTGGGCGGAGCGCCGCAGGGCGATCAAGAAGGCCATCTGGCCGCTGGGCTTCCCGGTCATCATCATCGGCGGCATCTACGGCGGCATCTTCAGCCCGACCGAGGCGGCGGCGGTGTCGGTGGCCTATGCCCTGTTCCTGGAGGTCGTGGTGTTCCGCGAGGTGTCCCTGCGCGAGATCCCCGACATCGCCATGTCCACCGGCCTGATCACCGCCGTGGTGTTCATCCTGGTCGGCGCCGGGGCGGCGTTCTCCTGGGTCATCAGCTTCGCCATGATCCCGCAGGGCATCATCGCGGGGCTGGGCCTGGACGAGGCCGGGCCGTACATGGTCCTGATCGCCATATCCATCGCCTTCTTCGTGGGCTGCATGTTCGTCGATCCCATCGTGGTCATCCTGGTCCTGACCCCGATCTTCGCGCCGCTGGTCGAGAGCGCCGGCCTGGACCCGGTGCTGGTCGGCACCCTCATCACCCTGCAGGTCGCCATCGGGTCGGCCACCCCGCCCTTCGGGTGCGACATCTTCACCGCCATCGCCATCTTCCGACGGCCCTACATCGAGGTCATCCGCGGGTCGCCGCCGTTCATCCTGATGCTGCTGCTGGCCTCGGCCATGCTCATCGTCTTCCCGCAGACCGCCCTGTTCCTGCGCGATCTGGCATTCGACTGAGAGACGCGACCATGAAGTTCAACACCATCGTCGTCGCCGTGGACGGCTCCATCTATGGCATGAAGGCGCTGGAACTGGCCGCCGACCTGGCCGTGGCGGTGGACGCGGTGCTGCACATCCTGTCCGTCTACCGCCACCACAGCGTCTATGAGAGCACCCATTCCCTGGTCCGCGGGCGCGAGGCAATACCCCACCCCGACAGCTCCATGAAGGCGCTGGCCCGCGAGATCTGCCAGGACCACGCCCGCCGGGCCAAGGAACTGGGCGTTCCCGACCCGGTGATCGCGGTGCGGCGCGGGGCGCCGGCGCGCGGCATCGTCGACTACGTGGAGGAGGTCAAGGCCGACTGCGTCGTGGTCGGCAGCCAGGGCCTGGGCGACAGCGGCGGCCTGTTCCTGGGCAGCGTGTCCCAGAAGGTCGCCACGCAAGCCCGCTGCACCTGCATCACCGTGAAATGACCCTGGCATCACCGTGAAATAGCCCAGGGGGCGCCTACCTCTTCTGAGGGGGTGAATATCCCCCATCGATTATGCCTTTCTGTCGTCACAATGGCCGGGTAGGTCTTTCTGACCAGACAGGAAGGGATAATATTCGATGGCACGCAAAAGCCGTCGTCAGCGCGAAGGCAGCATGCGGTTCTGGCTCGGGCTGACCAAATTGGGCGTCATTCTGGGCCTCGTGGGGGCCGTCGCCTGGTTCGCCTACGAAACCGGTCGTCAGCTGTCGGCCGACGAAATCGCCGAATTGAACGGCCGTATCGAAACGTTCGAGGCCAGCGAGGCCCAGCGTCAGGATGAACTCAACCGCCTTCAGGTGACGCAGGCCGCCGCCGAGGAAAAGGCCGAGGAGTTCCGCCAGCGCTACGAGGACGTCGCCCCCGAAGGCGTGCGCGCGATCATCGCCCAGGCCCGCACCAAGCTGGACGAGGGCCTGTCCCCCGACCGCCTGGCCTTCGTGATCAGCCAGGCCGAGGAACCGCGCGGCTGCTCGCCGGCCGAAACCCGCCGCTTCATCGCCCGCACCGAAAACTACGACGGCGCCAACACCTGGGTGCGGTTCAACGAGGTGCTGACCGTGACCGGGGCCGGCAAGGCCGCCTCGGACGGCCGCGCCGAATGGTTCAACCCGGAAAACGACGTCACCCTGACCTTCTCGCCACTGGGCGGCAAGGCGCAGGACATCTCGGGCCGCCTGCCGTTGCAGCACGCCATGGTGTTCAAGGGCCGCGAATACCGCTTCACCGCCTCGCCCGGCCCGCGCGGCTTCATCGAAGTGACCGCCGACTGGTGCGCCTATCCGGCGGCCGGAGAAGCCGAAGCGCACATGCGTTAGAGCAAAAGGGATCCACCACAGAGACACGGAGGCACAGAGAGAGCGGAGCAACCGCGCCGCAGGCGTTAATATCCCGCCAGGATTTGATGCGCTGCGCGCAGCCCTTTTCTCCGGACCCTCCGTGCCTCTGTGTCTCTGTGGTTCCTTACTTCATCCCACCATATCCTCTTGCCAGCACGTTCCACGCTGTGCTTGCTAATGGCATGGCCGAGACGGACCCCAATGCCCTGAAGCGCCTCATCGTCGACAAGGCCCATGAGGCCGGTTTCGACGCCGTGGCCTTCACCCGTGCCGCCCTCCCCCCCGCCGTGGGGGAAGGGCTGTCGGCGTATGTGGCGGCCGGGCGGCACGGCGAGATGGGCTGGATGGCCGACACCCTGGAGCGCCGCGTCACCCCCACCGCCATGTGGCCGGATGCCGTGACCGCCATCGTGCTGGGCATGAACTACGCCCCCGACGCCGACCCCCTGCCCCTGCTGGACGCCCAGGATCGGGCCTACGTCAGCGTCTACGCCCGTCATCGCGACTACCACGACCTGGTCAAGAAGCGTCTCAAGCAGGTCGCCCGCTGGCTGGCCGAGCAGGGTGGGGCCGAGGTGAAGGTGTTCGTCGACACCGCCCCGGTCCTTGAAAAGCCGCTGGCCGCGCAGGCCGGCTTGGGCTGGCAGGGCAAGCACACCAATCTGGTGTCGCGGCAGTTCGGGTCGTGGTTGTTCCTGGGCGAGATCCTGACCACCCTGGACCTGCCGCCGGATGCTCCCGAAACCGACCACTGCGGGTCGTGTCGGCGGTGCCTGGACATCTGCCCGACCGACGCCTTCACGGCAGAACACGAGATCGACCCCCGGCGCTGCATCTCCTACCTGACGATCGAGCACAAGGGCCCCATCCCGCCCGCCCTGCGCACGCGCCTGGGCAACAGGGTCTATGGCTGCGACGATTGCCTGGCGGTCTGCCCGTGGAACCGCTTCGCCCAGACCTGCGCCCAGGAAACCCTGCGCCCGCGCGCCGACCTGGATGCCGGGCCGGATCTGGCCGAGATGGCCGGGCTGGACGATGCGGCGTTCCGCGCCCTGTTTTCCGGCAGCCCGATCAAGCGCATCGGCCGCGACCGCTTCGTGCGCAACGTGCTGAACGCCATCGGCAATTCCCGGCAATCCGCCCTGGCGCCGGCGGCAGAACGGTTGCTCGACGACCCGGCGCCGGTGGTGCGCGGCGCCGCCGTCTGGGCGCTGTCCCGGCTGCTGGCCCCGGCCGACGTGGCAGCCCTGAGGGCGCGCCACCTGCCGGCGGAATCCGACCCCGAGGTGCGGGCCGAGTGGGAGGCGGCGGCATGAGACTCTTGGCCCTGCTCCTCCTCCTGGCGGGCTCGCCCGCCTTGGCCGAACCGCCCGACTGCACCGACTGCCCGGAAATGGTCGCCATCCCGGCCGGCACCCTGATCCGCGAGGGCGCTCCGTCGGTCGCCGTTGCCCGGTTCTCCATGGCCCGCACCGAAACCACCTTCGACCAGTGGGCCGCCTGCGTCGCCGCCCGCGCCTGCCGCGGCGGCCAGCACGACCACGGCTGGGGGCGCGGCAGCCGCCCGGTCATCAACGTCACCCACACCGACGCCGAGGCCTATGCCACATGGCTGTCGGCCCTGACCGGCAAACGCTACCGCCTGCCGACCGAGGACGAGTGGGAATGGGCGGCGCGCGGCGGAACCACGACCCGGTGGTGGTGGGGCGACACGGTCGGCCAAGGCCACGCCAACTGCCGCAAATGCGGCACCGAATGGAGCGGCGAAATGTCGGCCCCGGTGGCCTCCCTGCCGGCCAACCCCTTTGGCCTGCACGACATGGCCGGCAACGTGTGGGAATGGGTCGCCGACTGCTGGCACAAGGACCGCGCCGCCCCCGCCGCCTCCCGCGACTGCACCCGCCGCATCACCAAGGGCGGCGCCTGGTACTACATCCCCAGCCAAGCCAAACCCACCACCCGCGTCGGCAGCCCGGCCGGGCTGTGGAGCTATACGGTGGGGTTCAGGGTGGTGCGGGAGTAAAGGAAGGCTGGGCGCTGCCCAGACCCGCCAAGGGCCAAATGGCCCTTGGATCCCATGAGGGTATGGGGCCTCGTTTTGCGCCGCAGGCAGTCTTTCGGGCATCCTGAAATGCGCTGCGCGCGGCAGTAACAGGCTGCGGAAGACCTTCTCTTGCACCACCCCAAGCCGTCGCACCCGCGAAGGCGGGTGCCCAGGCAGAAAAGCCGGTGGGACTTTCTCCACGGCCCTGGGTTCCCGCCTGCGCGGGAACGGCGAGGTTAATTACCCGAGGTCCAGGAGGCCGCTGCCTCCTGGCGGGTGCGGGCAGAGCCCGCTTATTCCTTCGGCCCGAGTCCGTGTTCGATCTTGGCCTGCTCGTACACGTCCATGGCCTCCATCCACGCGGCTTCGGCGTCGGAGATGGACCTGGCCAGCCCGGCGATGTCTTTTTGCAGGGCCGCCAGCTTGTCCGGCGGGGCGTTGTAGAGCGCCGGGTCGGCCAGTTCGGCTTCGGCGGCGGCGTGTTTGGCGGTCAAGGTGACGACCTTCTTTTCCGCTGCCTCGGCCAGCTTTTTGAGCGGCGCGACGCGCTGGCGGGCTTCGGCGGCGGCGCGGCGGTCATCCTTGCGGTTGCTGTTCGAGGCAACCTTGGCGTCGGGCTTGGCGTCGGCCTTGGCGTCCTTCCGGGCGGTGCGCGCCTGGTCGAGCAGCCAGCGGCGGTAGTCGGCCATGTCGCCGTCGAACGGCGCGACGGTGCCGTCGGACACCAGCCACAGGCGGTCGGCGGTGGCCTCGATCAGGTGCGGATCGTGCGAGATGATGACCACGGCGCCGTCGAAGGCGTTCAGGGCCGACATCAGCGCCTCGCGGGTGTCGATGTCCAGATGGTTGGTCGGCTCGTCGAGCACCATCAGGTGCGGCTGTTCGCGGCACATCAGGGCGATCAGCAGGCGGGCCTTCTCGCCGCCCGACAGCTTGCCGACCTTGGTGTTGGCGTGCTCGACCCCGAAGCCGAACCGGCCGAGGTGGGCGCGCACCTTGGATTCCGGCGGGTTGCCCAGGGCGCGGGCCATGTGGCCGAGCGGCGTGTCGTCCATGTTCAGTTCGTCGGTCTGGTGCTGGGCGAAATAGCCCACCCGCAGCTTGCCCGACTTGTGGATGGACCCTTCCATGAGGTCCAGGCGGCCGGTAATCAGCTTGGCCAGCGTCGACTTGCCGTTGCCGTTGGCGCCCAGCAGGGCGATGCGGTCGTCCATGTCGATGCGGAAGGTCAGGTTGCGCAGCACGGCCTTGCCGTCATAGCCCAGCACGCCGTTCTCGACCGAGATCACCGGCGGCGACAGCGGTTCAGGATCGGGGAAGTCCAGGGTGAAGGCCTTGTCCTCGACCACGTTGACCACGGTTTCCATGCGTTCGAGCATCTTGACGCGGCTTTGGGCCTGGCGGGCCTTGGACGCCTTGGCCTTGAAGCGGTCGATGAACGACTCGATCTTCTTCCGCTGCTCCATCTGCTTGGAGTAGGCCTTGGACTGCAGGTCCATCTTCTCGCGCCGCGTCTTGACGAAGGCGTCGTAGTTGCCGCCGTAGGCGATCAGCTTGTTGCCTTCAAGATGGACGATGCGGGTGGCCACGGTATTGAGCAGCTCGCGGTCGTGGCTGACCACGATCAGGGTGCCGGGATAGTTGGCCAGATGGCTTTCCAGCCAAATGGTGGCCTCGAGGTCCAGGTGGTTGGTCGGTTCGTCGAGCAGCAGCAGGTCGGCGCGCGAGAACAGCGCGGCGGCCAGGGCGACACGCATCCGCCAGCCGCCGGAATACTCGCCGACCGCCCGGCCGTGGTCCTCGGCCGGGAAGCCCAGGCCGGACAGGATGGCGGCGGCACGGGCCGGCGCGGCATGGGCGCCGATGGCGTTGAGGCGCTCATGGATCTCGCCCATGTGCAGGGCGTCCGGCTCGGCCTCCAGTTCGGCCAGCAGGGCGGCCCGCTCGGTGTCGGCGGCCAGCACCGTGTCGATCAGCGAGGCGTCGCCCTCGGGCGCTTCCTGCTTGAGGTGGCCGATGCGGGCGCGCGGCCGCACGGCGATGTCGCCGCCGTCCGGGTGCAGTTGCTCCAGGATGAGCTTGAGCAGCGTCGACTTGCCCGTCCCGTTGCGGCCGACGAGGCCGACACGGGAACCGGCCGGAATGTGAACGGTGGCGCCGTCAAAAATGAGGCGGCCACCGATGCGATAGACGAGATCGTTGATGTGCAGCATGGACGCGTCTTAGCACAGCGGCGCGCCGCCGTGAACCGGCCGCGAAGGATACGACGGGTTGCACTTGCGAAAAGGCCGGTTGTCACGGACCCGGAGTGGGGATATAAGGCCGGACCATTGCGACCGGCCTGCAGCGCAGACCGACTCCAAGGCAGACCGCTTCCGGGCCTCCCGGATAGCGGTGGCCTGGGCCGGACGCCCATTATGCAAGTTAGAGGGATATGACATGGCCGTCGAACGCACCCTTTCGATCATCAAGCCGGATGCTACCCGCCGTAACCTGACCGGCAAGATCAACGCCCGTTTCGAAGAAGCCGGTCTGCGCATCGTCGCGCAGAAGCGTCTTCGCCTGACCAAGGAACAGGCCGAGGGCTTCTATGACGTCCACCGCGAGCGCTCGTTCTTCGGCGAGCTGGTCGACTTCATGATCTCCGGCCCGGTCGTGGCCCAGGTCCTGGAAGGCGAGGGCGCCGTCCTCAAGAACCGCGAGATCATGGGCGCCACCAACCCGGCGAACGCCGATCCGGGCACCATCCGCGCCGACTTCGCCGAGTCCATCGAAGCCAACTCCGTGCATGGCTCCGACTCGGCCGAGAACGCCGCCCGCGAGGTGTCGTTCTTCTTCTCCGAAATCGAGATCGCCGGCTAATCCAGCCGCCGGGTTCCGGTTTTACGAAAGGCCACGCTCCGAAAGGGGCGTGGCCTTTTGCGTGAAAAACCACAGAGACACAGAGGCACAGAGAAGGCACTGAGAGAGCAGAGCAGAGAGGCGCCGCAGGCGGATAATCCCGCAGATTTGACTGCGCTGCGCGCAATAGGAAAACCCGTATTCTCCCTCTCTTCTCTGTGTCTCCGTGCCTTGTATGTTTCCGCCAGTCTCGGCATGAAGGTGCAGAGGCTTCCGGAGAGTGAGCACGAGGGTGCCTTCTTCCACAGAGTGCGTCACAGAGATTGCGC
>JAWLDH010000021.1:0-42400 GCA_041686745.1 Rhodospirillaceae bacterium
GGCCGGAGGCTCGGTCGCGGGCGGCTCAGTAGCCGGGGGTTCCGTCGCCGGAGGCTCGGTCACCGGCGGCTCGGTGGCCGGAGGTTCGGTAGCCGGCGGTTCCGTGGCCGGCGGTTCCGTGGCGGGCGGCTCGGTGGCCGGCGGCTCTGTGGCCGGGGGTTCCGTGGCCGGAGGTTCGGTCGCGGGTGGCTCGGTCGCAGGCGGTTCCGTGGCCGGGGGTTCCGTGGCCGGAGGTTCGGTCGTGGGCGGCTCGGTTGCAGGCGGCTCGGTTGCAGGCGGCTCGGTCGCCGGCGGCTCGGTGGCCGGGGGCTCCGTGGCCGGAGGCTCGGTCGCGGGCGGCTCAGTAGCCGGGGGTTCCGTCGCCGGAGGCTCGGTCACCGGCGGCTCGGTGGCCGGAGGTTCGGTAGCCGGGGGCTCCGTGGCCGGAGGCTCGGTCGCAGGCGGCTCGGTGGCCGGGGGCTCCGTGGCCGGAGGCTCGGTCGCGGGCGGCTCGGTGGCCGGCGGATCTGTGGCCGGGGGCTCTGTCACGGGCGGCTCGGTCGCCGGGGGTTCGGTTGCCGGAGGCTCGGTTGCGGGCGGCTCGGTGGCCGGCGGTTCCGTGGCCGGAGGTTCGGTCGCGGGCGGCTCGGTCGCAGGCGGATCTGTGGCCGGGGGCTCCGTGGCCGGAGGCTCGGTGGCCGGCGGCTCGGTTGCGGGCGGCTCCGTGGCCGGAGGCTCGGTCGCCGGGGGCTCCGTGGCCGGCGGTTCGGTCGCGGGCGGTTCGGTAGCCGGGGGCTCCGTGGCCGGAGGTTCCGTGGCCGGAGGTTCCGTAGCCGGAGGTTCCGTAGCCGGGGGTTCCGTCGTCGGAGGCTCGGTCGCCGGCGGCTCGGTGGCCGGCGGTTCGGTGGCCGGGGGTTCCGTGGCCGGAGGTTCGGTCGCGGGCGGCTCGGTCGCAGGCGGTTCCGTGGCCGGCGGTTCGGTCGCCGGCGGCTCGGTGGCCGGAGGTTCGGTAGCCGGCGGTTCGGTCGCGGGCGGCTCGGTGGCCGGGGGCTCCGTGGCCGGGGGCTCGGTCGCAGGCGGCTCGGTGGCCGGGGGCTCAGTAGCCGGGGGTTCCGTGGCCGGGGGGGCGGTGGCCGGAGGTTCGGTCGCCGGGGGCTCCGTGGCTGGCGGCTCGGTGGCCGGCGGTTCGGTCGCGGGCGGCTCGGTAGCCGGGGGCTCGGTGGCCGGAGGTTCGGTCGCGGGCGGCTCCGTGGCCGGCGGCTCGGTGGCCGGAGGCTCGGTCGCAGGCGGATCTGTGGCCGGGGGCTCAGTAGCCGGCGGCTCGGTCGCAGGCGGCTCGGTCGCGGGCGGCTCGGTGGCCGGCGGTTCCGTGGCCGGCGGCTCAGTAGCCGGGGGTTCCGTCGCCGGAGGCTCGGTCACCGGCGGCTCGGTGGCCGGAGGTTCGGTCGCCGGGGGCTCCGTGGCCGGAGGCTCGGTCGCGGGCGGCTCGGTCGCAGGCGGCTCGGTGGCCGGAGGTTCGGTCGCCGGGGGCTCCGTGGCCGGAGGCTCGGTCGCGGGCGGCTCGGTCGCAGGCGGTTCCGTGGCCGGCGGTTCGGTCGCAGGCGGTTCCGTGGCCGGGGGTTCGGTCGCCGGAGGCTCGGTGGCCGGGGGTTCCGTGGCCGGGGGCTCGGTTGCGGGCGGCTCGGTCGCCGGAGGTTCCGTGGCCGGAGGTTCCGTGGCCGGAGGTTCGGTCGCGGGTGGCTCGGTCGCAGGCGGTTCCGTGGCCGGGGGTTCCGTGGCCGGAGGTTCGGTCGCCGGCGGCTCGGTGGCCGGGGGTTCCGTGGCCGGGGGCTCGGTGGCCGGGGGTTCCGTGGCCGGAGGCTCGGTCGCCGGGGGCTCCGTGGCCGGAGGCTCGGTCGCAGGCGGTTCGGTGGCCGGCGGTTCCGTGGCGGGCGGCTCGGTCGCCGGAGGCTCGGTGGCTGGCGGCTCGGTCGCAGGCGGTTCCGTGGCCGGGGGTTCGGTCGCCGGAGGCTCCGTGGCCGGGGGCTCGGTTGCGGGCGGCTCGGTCGCCGGAGGTTCCGTGGCCGGAGGCTCGGTTGCGGGCGGCTCGGTGGCCGGCGGTTCCGTGGCCGGGGGTTCCGTGGCCGGAGGTTCGGTCGTGGGCGGCTCGGTTGCAGGCGGCTCGGTCGCCGGCGGCTCGGTGGCCGGGGGCTCCGTGGCCGGAGGCTCGGTCGCGGGCGGCTCAGTAGCCGGGGGTTCCGTCGCCGGAGGCTCGGTCACCGGCGGCTCGGTGGCCGGAGGTTCGGTAGCCGGCGGCTCCGTGACCGGAGGCTCGGTCGCGGGCGGTTCGGTCGCGGGCGGCTCGGTGGCCGGCGGCTCCGTGGCCGGCGGCTCGGTCGCCGGGGGTTCCGTGGCCGGGGGCTCAGTAGCCGGGGGTTCCGTCGCCGGGGGTTCCGTCGCCGGAGGTTCGGTCGCCGGGGGCTCGGTGGCCGGGGGTTCCGTGGCCGGAGGTTCGGTCGCGGGCGGCTCGGTCGCCGGCGGTTCCGTGGCCGGAGGCTCGGTTGCGGGCGGCTCGGTGGCCGGCGGCTCAGTAGCCGGGGGTTCCGTCGCCGGCGGTTCGGTCGCCGGCGGCTCGGTGGCTGGCGGCTCCGTGGCCGGCGGCTCGGTCGCCGGGGGCTCGGTGGCCGGGGGCTCCGTGGCCGGCGGTTCGGTCGCGGGCGGTTCGGTAGCCGGCGGCTCGGTGGCCGGGGGCTCAGTGGCCGGGGGTTCGGTCGCCGGGGGTTCGGTCGCCGGCGGCTCTGTCACGGGCGGCTCTGTCACGGGCGGCTCGGTCGCCGGGGGCTCTGTCGTGGTGGGGTCTTCGGTTGTGGGCGGGGTGGTGGTGTCGGGGGCCTGGGGGATGGCGGGGTCGGCCGGGGCCTCGGGTTGCGGGCCGGCATTCGGGGCAAAGGCGGCGGGGGCAAAGGCGGCGGGGGCGCCGGCGGCCCGCGTCCCGGACTCGTCCCCGGACTCGGAGGCGTCGTCGGCGGCACCGGGGTTGGTCGGCGGCAGGTCGAGCGGCGGCAGGGTCTGCGAGGGCTCGTCGCCCGAGGGGGCGTCATTCAGGGCGATGTCGTCCTCGGGCAGGGGCTGGTCGACGCGCGGGACGCCGATCTGGCCGCCTTCGGAATCGTCACCAGGGGCCTCGGTGCCGTCGCGCCCAGGCGCGCCGGCGCGGCCGACCCCGTTGCCGCCGTCGGTGAAGTCACCGTCCTCGGTGCCAACCCCGTTTCGCACATCATCGTTGCGGCTGCCCATCTGGATGTTTTCCAGACCGGAGTCGCTTTCGCTCTGCGGCGCTTGGCCGGCGTCGAGAATGGTGTCGTCGTCGCCGCCGTCCTGGCCGCGATTGAGAACCGTCAGGTCATCGAGCAACTGGGCGTCGTCGGCCGTGGTGTCGGCCTTGATGCCCTGCGGGCCGGTGGAGGGGCCGTTGGTGGTGTCGTCGTTCTCGTCGGCCATGATCGTGCACCCGTTCCCTGACGTTTTTTACCAGCGTTCACCGTACGGCAGCCCCCGCAAGGGGCATACCGGGCCAAAGGTTACAGTCCCCGAGACTATCTTTCGCGGAAGCTGCGCTCGAAGGCGTCGTTGATCGGCTTGAAGAGATAGGACAGCAGCGTCTTGCGGCCGGTGATGATCTCGGCCTGGACGCCCATGCCGGGCACCACCAGGTTCCGGTCGGCGGTGTCGCCCACGTAGGGCTGGCTGAGCGTCACCCAGCCACGGAACGACGGGGTGCCCTTTTCGTCGAGCACGCTGGTCGCCGAGATCTGGCGCAGGGTGCCGTCGATGCCGCCAAAGCGGGCGAAGTCATAGCTCGACACCTTGATGACCACCGGGTCGCCCGGCGAGACGTGGCCGATGTCGCGGGTGCTGATGGTGACCTCGGCCTCCAGCCCGGCGTCGAGCGGCACGATCTGCATGAGCAGCGCGCCCGGCTGGATCACCTGGCCGCCGGTGGCCACCTTCAGGTCCTGCACCAGGCCGCGCACCGGGGCCCGCACGTCGAGGCGCTGAACCCGGTTGCGGGCGCGGTCGAGGGCGTTCTCCACCTCGGCCAGTTCGGCGCGCACGCGGCCCATTTCGATCAGCGACTGGGACCGCGTCTGGGTCACGGTGTCGTCGCGCCGCATCTGCGCCTCGTTGAGTTCCTGGCGGGAGACGTCGATCTCCTCGCGCAGGCGGATGACCTCGGAGTCGGCGGTGGCCTTGGCGCGGCGGGTCTCCAGCAGGTCGACCTGGGTGACCAGCTTCTTGGCCCCCAGGCGTTCGCGCATCTCGAGGATCTCGCCGGCCAGTTCCTGCTGCCGCAGGGCGCCGGTCAGGGACTGCTGCAACTGGCTCAGGCGCTGGGTGCGCTGGGCGATCTGGGCGTCGATGACGGCCAGGGAGGAGCGCAGGGACTCGGCCTGGTTCTCGAGGATTTCCACCTGATCGGCGATCAGCTCGGGGTACTGCTCGGACGCCGGGAACATCGCCGGGCGGTTCTCGGCGAACGCGGCCAGGCGTTCGGTGCGCAGGCGCAGGGCGATGGCGCGGGCCTCGAGCTGGTTGAACTCGGCCCCGGCCTGGGCGGCGTCCAGGCTGAGCAGGACCTCGTCGGCCTCGACGATCTGGCCCTCGCGGACCAGGATGCTGCCGACGATGCCGCCCTCCAGGTGCTGGACGACCTTGACGTTGCCGGTCGGCACCACCTCGCCGGGGGCGACGGTGGTCTCGGTGATCTTGGCGAAGGACGCCCAGACCACGAAGGACACGACCAGAACGGCAGCCACCAGGACCCCGGTGCCGACGAACTCGGGCACCACCTCCTGTTCGATCTGCACCGCCTCGGACAGCAGGCGCTTGCCGCGCCGTGCCCGCTTGACCAGCCCCTCGTTGTCGGAGTCGCCGGTTTTCTTGATCCGTCCCAGGTACGCCATTATGCCAATCCCGCCATCACGGTCATCTTTACGTCGTCAAAAGGACCCACCGATTTCAGCGTGCCGCCCTCGAAGAACAGGACGGCATCGGCCACGCGCATGTGGCTGGGCCGGTGGGAAACGATGAACACGGTCGAACGCCCGCGCAGCCACTCGATGGCGGCGATCAGGGCGCGGTCGCCATCGGCGTCCAGGCCGTTGCCGGGTTCGTCCATCAGCACGATGGGGGCCGGCTTGAGCAGGGTGCGGGCCAGGGACAGGCGCTGGCGGAAGCCGTTGGGCAGCTCGGTCCCGTGGGCGTCGGAAATGCGCGTGTTCAGGCCCTGCGGCAGGGCGCGGACGTCCTGCAGAAGGTCGGCCATGTCGAGCGCCCACTCCAGTTCCTCGGTTGTTGCCGTGGGATGGCTGAGGCGCATGTTCTGGGCCACGGTGCCATAGAACAGGTCGCAGTTCTGCGGCATGTAGCTGATCTGCGAGCGCAGGTCCGTGGGGCTGAGCTGGCGCACGTCCACGCCGTCGATGCGGATGGCCCCGGCCTGCGGCGCGAAGGCCCGCACGATCAATTTGAGCACGGTCGACTTGCCCGCTCCGTTGGGGCCGGCGATGGCCGCCACCTTGCCGGCCGGCACCGTGAAGGTGACGCCCAGCAGGGCCGGGTCGGCCTCGGCGTTGTAGCGGAACGAGACGCGCTGGAAGGTGACTTCGCCGCGCGCCACCGGGCGGATGGTTTCGCGCGCCGCGGCCTCGCGCTCGACCGGCAGGCGCATCAGGTTGTTGAGCTGGCGCATGCTGTCGCCGACCCGCGACACGGTGGTGGCGGCCACGAAGCCGTTCTGCAGCGGCCCGACCAGCCGCCAGACGATCATCATGGAGGCCATCACCGCGCCGCCGCTGAGGTCGCCGCTGATGGCGCCCAGGACGGACACGGCCATGGCCGCAATCCCGGCGGTCATGCCGATGAACTGGGCGATGGCGCTGACCCGCTCGCCGAACTGGGTCGCCGTGTAGTCGGTCATGGCGGCGCGGCCCGACAGGTCGCGGTATCGCTTCAGCCAGCGTTCGGTGGCGCCGACCGAGCGGATGGTGCGCAACTGGGTCAGGGCCTCGGTCACGAACTCCCAGCGGTCGCCCGACGCAATCCCCGATGCCGTGCCGACGCGCGCCTGGCCGCCACGGGTGGCAAAGCCCAGGACCACGAACAGGATGACCGCCAGGGCCACGACCAGCAGGACCGGCGGGTTGAGGATGCCCAGCACCACGACATAGATCAGCGTCGCCGGCAGTTCGAACACCAGCAGCGCCAGGGGGCCGAGGAAGAACTCGCGCAGGCCTTCCAGGTCCTTGATGCGGCCGATCTGCTGGCCGACCGAGGCGCGTTCGGTGGCCGACGCGGGCAGCCCCATGATGCGCTGGAAGACGTTGATGCCGACGATGTATTCGCTGCGTCCGGCCATGTGCGACAGGATGCGGCTCTTGAGGGTGCGCAGCCACCAGTCCAGGGCCAGGGCGATCATGGCGCCCAACAGCAGGTAGAAGCCCAGGTCGTAGGCCATCGACGGCAGGACCTGGTCGAACACCGTCTTGACGAAGATCGGCGGGGCCAGGCTGAGGATGGTGCTGACCACGGTGATCCCCAGGGTCAGCAGGGCCAGGCGACGGAACCGCCGGATGACGCTGCGGGTCCACGGCTCGTTGGCCTTGGCGGCCGCCTCGGGCGCGCCGGTCTTGGCGTCCTTGAGGAACACGTAGGCCTGGCCGGCCTCGTGGGTGGCGTCGATGGTGCGCACTTCGAGGGTGTCGCCATCGAAGGCCGTCACGCGGCCGTCGCCGTGGATCTCGACCACCAGACGCGCGGTGCCGTCCTCGGGCACGAACAGGCAGGGCAGCAGCGCCGGCTGCAGGGTGTCGAGGCGCGCCGCATAGGATTCGCTGCGGTAGCCCAGATTGGACATCGCCCCGCGCAGGCCCGACACGTCGAGGGTCGGCACCAGGTGGGGCAGGGCCTCGGCCAGTTCGCGGGGCGTGCCGCGCCAGTCCAGGGCGGCCAGCAGCGGCGGCAGGCAGGCCGCGATGTCCGAGGTTTCCTCGAAGTAGTCGAGGCAGTTCACGACGTCCCACGGGCGCTGTTCCGGGCGCGTCATGTCGTGGCGGGCCTCGGCCGGGGCTCCGGCGGCGCCGGCTGCCATGCGCAGGGGATTGGCGGCCTCCATCGGCCACAGCCGGCCGTCGCGCAGCTCCAGGCGACGGTCGGCCAGCGACAGCAGGGACGGCCGGTGGGTCACCAGGACGATGGTCTTGTGGCCCTTGATCTTGTCGAGGTAGGCGCGCAGCGCGTTGTCGCCCCCGGTGTCGAGGGCCAGGTTGGCCTCGTCGAACAGCACCACCGCCGGGTCGCGCACCAGGGCGCGGGCGATGGCGATGCGCTGCCGGATGCCGGCCGGCAACTGGTCGCCGGCCCCTTCGCCGACGATGGTCTCGTAGCCCTTGCGGAACCCGGCCACCACGGTGTCCATCCCCAGGTCGCGGGCGATGGCCAGCGCGTCCTGGTTGAGGGCGGTGTTGAACATGGTGATGTTTTCGAGAATGGTGCCCGACACCAGCGAGGCCTGCTGCGGCAGGAACGCGATCTGGGCGGCGACCGTCTGCTGGTCGAAGGCGTCCAGCGGCTGCCCGTCGACCAGTGCCTGGCCCGCCGCCGGCCGCGACATGCCGTTGAGCAGGGTCAGCAGGGCGGACTTGCCGCTGCCGCTGTCGCCCAGGATGGCGACGCACTCGCCGGCGGCGACGCTCAGATTCAGGCCTTCGAACAGCGGCGTCTGCTTGCCGGGGCGGTTGAGGGTGACGTCGCGCAATTCCAGCGCACCCTGCAGCGGCGGCAGGGCGGGCTTGGCGCCGGCCGCCTCGGACGGCCGCTGGAACAGTTCGGCCAGCATGCCACGGGCCGACAGGATGCCCTGGTAGCGCATCCACAGGGTCAGGCTCTTGCGCAGCGGCTGCAGGGCCCGCACCGAGAACAGGATGCAGGCGGCCAGGGCGCCCGGCGTCATGCCCCCGCTGATGACCACCAGCGCGCCGCCGGCGACCACCAGGACGATCATCAACTGGGTGAAGGTGGTGCCCATGGCGGCGGCCAGGGCGCTGCCGCGCGCCAGTTCGGCGCCTTTTTCCACCGACGCTTCCTGAAGCCGTTCATAGCGGCGGAACATCAGGGCTTCCATGGCCAGCATCTTGACCGAGTGGATGCCGGCCAGGGTCTCGCCCAGGAAATTGAAGCGCCGGTTGTCCAGCACGGTGCGCTGGTCCACTTGGCTGCGCATCCAGTGGCCCGAGCGCAGCACGATGATGCCGAACGCCAGGATCAGGATGAGCGGCACCAGGACCAGCCAGCCGCCGATGAACCCGATGATGCCCAGGTACAAGAGCGCGAACGGCAGATCGATCAGGATGACCAGGGCCTGGCCGGAATAGAACTCGCGGACCTGGCTGGCGGCACGCAGGCGCTCGACGTAGCCGCCCGGTTCGTCCTTGAGGTATTCACGCAGCGGCATCCCGAAGACGTGGCGCAGGGCGGCCGTGCCGATGCGGTGTTCGAAGCGTGCCCCCAGCCAGTTCATGATCGCCCCGCGCAGCACGCGCAGGATGCCTTCCAGCGCCACCGCGGCGACCACCCCGATGATCAGCAACGCGAACGTCGAATAGGACTCGTTGGGGATGATGCGGTCATAGGTCTGCAACAGCGCCAGGGGCAGGGCCAGGGCCAGCAGGTTGGTGATGATGCTGGTGCCGATCAGGTGCGGCATGACCCGGCGCAGATCGGACGAGTCGTCGATCACGTCGGAACCCGGCGGATGCAGCAGGTCGTGAAGGCGTCCACTTTTGGTGGCGCTTTCGCCTCTGTCACGAGGATTTTCGGTTGTACCGCCGGGGGCGCCGCGCAGGGTCTTGAACACGTCGGGTCCAGTCGCTTCGGTTGGGGTTGTGACGCTTGAGAATAAGCCCCAACCCTTTCGAGCGCGCTAGGCCTTAGTACCCATGGAGAAGGGCTGTTTACAAATGGTAATATTTCGCTGGCTCCTTGGGGTGCCCGGCTCGTGACAGAGTGTGGGCGACGATCAAAGGCCCCCCATCGATGGGGTTTCGGCCAGGAGGCACAGTTATGGAATTGCGCGCCCTTCAATATGCCCCCGAAGCGCTGTCGGCGGCGGTGATGGACTCCCCGGCCCGGCCGGCTCCCCGTGAGGTGCCGAAGGCCGAGGCCCTGACCAAGGACGAGGCCCTGACCAAGGACGAGGCCAGGCGCCTTGAAGTGCGCCGCCGCGTCAGTCTGGCAGTCGACCAGATCCGCGCCATCGCGGCGCGCGGCTGACCCCGTCACGCAATTGTCGTTCGATGGGGATGTCCATGCGCACCGGGACCCAGGCCACGGCTCTTCGTGCCGCCGCGACGGCCGATCTTCCTCAGGGTGAACCGCCAGAGGCGGAAGGCACCCTGAGTCCGCGCCAGCGGCAGATTCTCGAACTGCTGCGCCAGGGCAAGGCCAACAAGGAAATCGCCACGCAGCTCGGCATCGGTGTCGGCACCGTCAAGCAGCACGTCGTGGCCCTGTTCAAGAAGCTCAACGTCAGCAATCGCGCCATGGCCGTGTCGCGCGGCATGGCCATGGACCCGCCCGCGCGCAGCGACGCCGCCGCCCTCGAACTGGCGCCGGGCTGCGTGCTCGAGCGCCGCCTGTCGGTGGTCCTGACGCTGGATGCCGGGTCCGTCGCGGCCGACGGCCCTGCCGCGTCCGCGCCGCGGGCCCGCCTGCTGCGCCGCAGCGCCGCCGCCGTGGCGCAGGATTACGACGCCGTCCTGGTGACGCGCGGCGACGAGGCGGTGGACCTGGTGTTCGGCGTCCAGCGCATTCGCGAAGATGATGCCCGACGAGCCTTGCGCGCCGCCCGCGACCTGATCCGCGACGTCGACCGCCAGGATGCGGGGCTGGCGGCACAGGTGCGCGGCGCGCTGACCGCCGGGCTGTCGATGACCAGCATGACGCCGACCGGCGGCTGGACCGGAGAGCTTCTGGCCAGCGCCGCCCTCGGTCAGGCGCGCGACCTGGCGGCCGGTGCGCCGACGGGCGACCTGCTGATCGGGGCGACCGCGCTCGACCTTCTCGACGGCACGCGCCAGCCGGGCGCGTCGGCGCCCGGACGCGTGCGGTTGTGCGACCTGAACCGGTCCCTGCATCGCCACCGGGTCACGCCCGGCCAGGTGTTCGGCCGCGCCGCCGAGACGCGCATTCTGGAGGACGCCGTCGCCGCCCTTGGGCACGGGCAGGGGGGCCTTCTGGTGCTGAGCGGCGATGCCGGCATGGGCAAGACCATGCTGGCCGATGCCGCCGCCGCCATGGCGCGTTCCGCCCATCTCCCGGCCGCGTCCTGGACCGTGCTGCCGCCCGACCTTCCCGGGGCCGAGGCGGGCGTTCTGGTCGCCGCCAACGGCTTTGAGCATCCGGCGCGCGCCGTGACGGCGCCGTCCGGCGGGGTGCTCATCATCGATGATTCGCACCACCTTGCGCCCCAGGCCGTGCAGGCCCTGGCCGGAGCCTGGCGGGATGGCGGGCGGAACAGCCTGATCGTTCTGGCCGGTCGGCCGTCGCCCGCCGTGGCCGCACTGTCCGAGGAGGCGACGATCGTGCGGGTGGCCCATCTCGACGGGCCTTCCCTGCGGGCCATGATGGACGCCTTCGGCCTGCGGGCCGACGCGGCGGTCGGGGTGCTCGAACTGGCCGGCGGGGTGCCGATGTTCGCGGTCGAACTGGCGCGTGCCGCCCAGGCCGGGCAGCCGCTGGTCCCGCCGCCGCCGGCCCTGATGGCGGTCATCCAGGGGCGCATCGAACAGTTGCGGCTTGATCGCCGGGTGCTGGCCAGGGTATGCCGCGTGGCCCATGGCGTGGCGATGGCCGAGGCCACCGCCGGGCTGTCCGCCGACGAGGCCGAGGCCGCCGTGGCGCGGGTCCTGGCGGCGGGCGTGGTCCGGCGCGACGAAGACCACCTGCGGGTGCCGCATCCGCTTTTGCGCGCCGTGCTCGACGCGGCGCTTGTTGAGTGAAAATCTGAATGAAAATCGGGGGACTGAACGTGACGCACAGGCAGAGCCGATGGACGCGCCCGGCGCGGGTGGGTGTAACGGCGGCCTGCCTGGCGGTGCTGGTGGCCGGCTGCGCGATCAAACGCGACACCTATGAGGTGCCCGAGGTGCCCGTGCCCGAGACCTACCTCAACGAGGTGGAGGCGGTGGAAGCCCCGGCGGCCGACATGGCGCCCTCGGCCTCGCAACGGTCGGTGGCCGAGTTGCTGCCCGAGTGGTGGACGCTGCTGGGCAGCAGCGAACTCAACACCCTGGTGGCCCGTGCGCTGGACTCGAACCAGGACCTGCGGGTTGCCGTGGCCCGCCTGGCCCAGGCGCGGGCGACCTTCGGAGTGGCGTGGGCCGACCAGTTCCCGGAACTGTCGGCCGACGCCCTTGCCCGCGTGGATGGCCCGGCCGACGGCGTGGGAACGGTGCCGCCCGGCGGGGAGTGGACGACCGAACGCCTTTACCAGATCGGCGCCCGACTGACCTGGAACCCCGACCTGTGGGGCGAGCAGCGTGCCGCCAGCGAGGCCGCGCTGAACCGTCTGCTGGGCACCGCCCACGGGCGCGACACCGTGCGCCGCGACGTGGTGGCCGAGGTCGCCCGCACCTACCTGCAATACCTGTCGTTCAGCGACCGCGTGCGGGTTGCCCGCGAAGTCGAGCGGGTGTTGGCCGGGATGCTGGAGGCGGTCCAGGCGCGCATGGCCGACGGCGACGCCACCGCGCTGGACGAGGCGCAGCAGCGGGCCGCGGTGCGGCAGACCGCGGCGACCATTCCGGTGCTCGAACTGCAACGGGAACAGGCCCGCAATCGCCTGGCGTTCCTGCTCGGCACCACGCCGGGGATGCTGCGGCTGGAGGGCGACACCCTGCACACCCTGCGTTTCCCGCTGATCGAGCCGGGCGTGCCGACGTGGCTGCTGTGGCGCCGCCCCGACGTGCGCCAGGCCGAACTGGAGATGATCGCCGCCGACGCCGACATCGACGTGGCGCGCGCCCGCCTGCTGCCGTCCCTGGAACTGGCCGGCGAGATCGGCTACGGCAGCAACTACCTCAACACGCTGCTGCGCCCCGAATCGCTGCTGATGTCGGCCGTTGCCTCGCTGACCCAGGCGGTGTTCGACTTCGGGCGGCGCGGCTACCGCACCGACTTCGCCCGCGCCCGTCACCGCGAACTGGTCGCCGCCTATGTGCGCGCGGTCATGCGCGGGGTGCAGGAAACCGAGGACGCCCTGGTCGCCGTCAACTACCTGGGCCGGCGCCAGGATCTGCTGGAGGACGCCGTGCGGGCGTCGCGCGAGGCGTATGGCTACAGCCGCGAGTCCTATGTCGCCGGCGTGTCCGACTACATCACCCTGCTCGACACGGAACGCACCCTGTTCCGCAACGAGGACGACTGGGAAGCCGTGCGCTTCGACCGCTATGCCGCGCTGATCGACCTGTTCCGGGCGCTGGGCGGCGGGGCTCCGTCAGCCGCGGCGCCCGAGGAAGCCGACGCGCTGGCCACCCAGCATCCCGACGGCCTGGAGCGCCGGTCCCTCGCCGCAGCCGCCGGGGCTCCGGTCCTGGTCGGGTTCGAGCCGCCGGCCGATTTGCCGAGCGCCGCGCCGGCCGGGCCATCCGCCGCCATCGAACCGACCCTGCCGCCGAGCGGGCAGGGCGAGGCCGGTTGGGCGGCTCTGCTGTACGGGTCACGCAGCAAGGGCTTCCTGGACGATGCGGCCGTCCGTTTTGCCGAGGACTTCGACGCGGTCCTGACGCGCTACGACGGCACGCTTCAGGTGGTCGATGAGGGTGACTGGTATCGTCTGCGCATCATCGCGCCGGGGGGCATCGGCGCCGTCGAGGGCCTGTGCGTCGCCTTGGCCGAGGCGGCGCGGGACAACCATGACAGGGAGGCGCCGGCCTGCGCGCCGGTTCCCCGTTGAGGGCCCGGGGCAGGGTCGTCCTCGGTGCGCTGCTTGCGGTCGTTGCCGTTTGCGGCCCGCTGTGGGCGGCCGATGGACCTTGGCGGGCGCTGCCGTGGCACCTCATGGACTATCGCCACGTCCTGCCCGACGGCCAGGCGTTTCGCAGCGTCGCCATCGAGGTCGAGGTGGTCCGCCCGCCGCAGCCCGGCGACCATGTCTACATCGCCGCATTGTGGGGCACCATCGGGGCGCAGAACTTCTACGTCGGCCTGCAGACCGACCTGCACGACGGCCGCAAGCGGGTCAATCGGGGCGAAGGCGTGATCTTTTCGCGCTGGGGCAACGGCGCCGCCGCCGACGCCCGCCCACCCGCCGACGGCTGGGTGGTGGTGCCCAACGTCAACACCGCCGACGAGGGCGCCTTCGTCAGTGTGCGCCGCCCGATGGCCTGGGATCGCGGGCGCTACCTGTTCCAGCTTCAGGCCCGGCCCCTGGCCGCGCCCGAGGCCGGCATGTGGGTCGATCTGCTGATCTATGATGACGCGCAGAAGGCCTGGATCGACGGCGGCGGCCTGCGCTTCGATGCTGCGGGCGCGACCTTCCGCCCCCGGCCGGTCAGCTTCGTCGAGGTCTACAGCCTGCCACCCGAGGGCGGCCAGGACGACATCCCGCCAATGGAAATCCTGCTGCACGGCCCGGTGCTCAACGGCACCCTCAGTCCCCTCGGCGGAAAACCCTCGGTGCCATCCGATGTCCCGCCCATCGCCCGCGCCGAAGCGCTCGACGGCAGCGTGCGGATTGTGGTGGAGCCATAGCGCGGTCGGGTGGACAGGGCCGTGGAAAGTCCTATCGGCCTTGCTCAAGAAACTGAGAATAAATGGTTTTCTTCGCGGCCCCTGGGCACCCGCCTGCGCGGGTGCGACGGAGTACTTTCAGTCACCACGAATAACCCCGTCGTTCCCGCGCAGGCGGGAACCCAGGGCCGTGGAGAACGTCCTGTCGGCCTTGTGCAATCCGCACAGCACCAGGGGTCCGGAGTGCTTGGGCAGCGCTCCGGACCCCTGGCTTATGCAGCGCAGGTGTGCCTACAAGGTCACGCCATGGCGATCGAGATCGCCTCGCGGCCCTTGTGGCCCTCGACGACGCGCATCGAGATCGGCGCGCCTTCGTTCAGTGTGCTCAGGCCGGCGTTTTCCACCACGGAAATGTGAAGGAAGACGTCCTTGCCCCCGTCGGCGACCTGGGCGAAGCCAAAGCCCTTCTCCGGGTTGAACCACTTCACGGTGCCTTCGAGCTCGATCGCCGAAGCGGGGTCGGGGCGACCCGGCCGCGGACCAGCGGCGCCGGCGCGCGGAGCCGGGCGCGGAGCAACCGCACCGCTCGCATCGACTTCGAGGACGGCCGTGATCTGCTGGCCCTTCTGGCCCTGGCCGACCTGCACGCGCAGCTTGGTTCCCGGGTTCGGAGCATCGTGGCCGGCGGCCTGGAGGACGCCGATGTGCAGAAAGGCATCGCCCGACCCGTCGGCCAGTTCAACGAACCCGAAACCCTTTTCGGAGTTGAACATCTTCACGACGGCATCAAGGGACGGCCCGGTCTGTGCGGCCGGCGCTTCCCACGAAGGTGCTGCGAAGGGTTTGCTCTCCCGCGACTCGCGAGCGTCCTGCGGAGAGAAGTGATCATCGTCGAAGCCGCGACGCCGTCTTCCACGATCACGATATTGACCTTTGCCCATTAGTTTTGCTTACCCGACTCATTGCTGGTGAGATCGTCACGCTCAGCGGCCCGCTGCGCGCTTCGTTCCTGTTGTTGCTTTAGCTTTTCAGCCTTCTTCGCGGTTTTAAGGCGGTCGCGTTCCGCACGTTCATGGTTGTAGTTTGGCTTGAACGCCATGAGGTCTCCTTTGGTAGGAGGCGGCATCATATCACATTCCCGCGAAAACCGACACGGTCGAGCAGGGGCCTTGCGTACCATGCCCGATCAGCCATTGCGGGCGCCCCCGCGTGGCCCGGCGAGGGCGCCGGCGGCGGGGCGCGACCGGCCCGGCAAGCAGGCGCAAAGCGGCTGAAACCTTGGGCTGCAGCCCTGCCGCCGCGCCGGCTGGCGAGCGTGGCGGCCGGTGCGGCAGCAGGCCGTTTCCGCGCCAGGGTTGACTCTGCGTCCCGGCCGCCGCCAGCCCCACCCGTCGCGCGGAGCCGACGCGTCGCGCTCCTGCGGCGCCCGAGTCGCGCCGCGCATTGCTTTGTATTTCAGGAAAGCCCTATGGGCCGTCGCCGCCCACCAGGGCCGATCCGCCCCAGAAAATCGCCACCACCACGGCTGCGGCCAGGCTGGCGAGCATCTTGTGGCGCTGCCAAAGATGAAGGGCGCGCAGCCCGAACCAGTGCACCAGTACCGCAAGGCCGTAGTAGCGGATGCCGCGCGCCAGGGCCGCCGCCACGAAGAACAGGGGCAGCGAATACTGTGTCGCGCCGGCCGTCAGGATGGCCACCTGGAACGGCACCGGGATCACGCCGACGGCGATGATCGCCCAGAACCCGTGACGGGCGAACGTGCCCTGGAAGCCATTCCACGCCTCGGTCCAGCCCATGGCGTCGAGCAGCATGACGCCCGGCCCCATCATGAACAGCCAGCCGAAGAGGTACCCGAGCCCCGCCGCCACCAGACACCCGGCCAGCGCCACGGTGGCGATCATCCACACCCGGTCGCGGGCCGACAGCATGTAGGGAACCAGCACCAGTTCGATGGGGATGGGGACGATCAACGTCTCCAGGAAGGATGCGACGAACAGCATCCTGTCCTTGTGGCGCGACGTCTTGAGGCGATGCAGCCACCGATAGACGCGGCTGTTGCGCTGCACGGGCGTCTCGGTCTGGCTCATGGCTCTGATCGTGCTGGTCTTGTATCGGCCCCCGCTGGCGCCGGCAGCGTGAAGCGGAAGCGTGCCCCGCCGCCAGGCGGTAGTGTCTCAACGGCCAGCACGCCGCCATGGTCGCGAATGATCCCGTAACTGATCCACAGGCCGAGGCCGGTGCCCTGGCCCACGGTCTTGGTGGTGAAGAAGGGGTCGAAGACCTTGAGGAGATGGTCTTCGGGAATGCCCGGCCCGTTGTCCTCGACCGTCACCCAGGCGCCGCCCTCGGGATCAGAGCCGGCGGCCACGCGGACGGCCGGGCTGTCCCGCTCGGCCCCAGCGTCGGCCACGGCGTCCAGGGCGTTCTCGACCAGGTTCACCACCACCTGATGGAGTTGCCCGGCGTGCCCCATGACCCACAGGTCGGGCGGCAGGTCGCAGGTCACCGGGGCGCCGCGCACGCGCCCCTTGGCGGCCCAGTGGGCGGCGGTGGAGACGACGCCGGACAGGTCCAGGCGTTCCGGCTCGCCCTGGCTGGAGAACGACAGCCGGCGCAGGTTCTTCACGATGTCCGAGACCCGGACCGCGCCTTCCAGCGTGCCGTCGATGAGCGGGCCGAGGTCGCCCAGCAGGCGGTCGATGCGCAAGTCCTTGCGCAGCCGTTCGCGTTCCTCGATGTCCACGTTGTCATGGACGGCGGCGAGATAGGTGACGATGCGATCCCGGTAGCGGGCCATCGAATGGACGTTGCCATACACGAAGCTGATCGGATTGTTCAACTCGTGCGCAACCCCGGCCACCAGACGGCCGAGCGAGGCCATCTTTTCGGACTGTACAAGCTGTTGCTGGGCCTGCTTGAGGTCGGCATGGGCGGCGTTGAGGGCCTGGTAGGCGCGCCGCAGCTCGCCGACCGGGCGGCCGATGAGGACCAGTCCGGCGGGGCGGCCGCGCGCATCGATCCGGGTCGAGCAGTTGATGGCCACCGGGTCGGACGTGCCGTCGGCAGTGCGTAGGCGGACCTCGACATCGCTCACAACCTCGGCTGCGCCCATGCGGTCGCAAAAACGGCGCGGCAGGCCGGCGTCCTCGGCGAACAGGGCGGCGACCGGGCGGTCGATCAGGGCGCTTTCGGCCAGCCCGGTGAGGTCCACCAGGGCCTTGTTCACCTGCTGCACCTGGCCCTTGTTGTCGCACACGATCAGGACGTCGGACACCGACGACACCACGCTGGTGATGAACTGCTGGGCGTCCTCCAGGGCGGCGTTCTTGCGCTCCAGGTCCACCTCGTGGCGGATGAGGTCGGAATAGACCTCCTCCATCTTGCGGATGACCTCGATCCAGGCGGCATCCTGAAGGCTGTCGCTGCCTTCGGGCGGTTGTGGGAAGGTGGGGGGCGTGCTCATGCCCGCTCCAGGCCATAGCGTTGCAGCTTGCCGCGCAGCCCGACGCGCGACAGGCCCAGATCGTCGGCCACCCGGCTGATGTTCCAGCCGTGACGGTCCAGGGCCTCGGCCAGCAGGCGGGATTCCAGGGCCTCCACATGGTCCTTGAGGGTGCCGACAAAGCCCTGGCGTAGCGGGGCGCCGCCGCGCATCCGGGGCGACAGCAGGTCTTCGTCGATGTGGTCGGCCTCGGCCAGGGCGACCACGCGGCTGACCTCGTTCTGAAGCTCGCGCACGTTGCCGGGCCAGGCGTGGGCGCACAGCCGGGCGAGCGCTGCGGGGGTGAACGCGCTGACCGCCTTGCCGAACGCCTTGGCGGCCTCGGCCAGCAGCAGGTCGGCCAGAAGGGGCACGTCCATGGGCCGGTCGCGCAGCGGCGGCATGTGGATGGGGAAGGCGGCGAGGCGATAGAACAGGTCGCGGCGGAACCGCCCGGCCTCTACCTCGTCCTCCAGCGTGCGGTTGGTGGCCGAGATGACGCGCACGTCGATCTTGCGGGTCAGGCGGGCGCCCAGCGGCCGGATCTCGCCTTCCTGAAGGACGCGCAGCAGCTTGACCTGGAAGGCGGCCGACGTCTCGCCGATCTCGTCGAGGAACACCGTGCCGCCGTTGGCCCGCTCGAACAGGCCGACACGGTCCTCGTAGGCGCCGGTGAAGGCGCCCTTCTTGCAGCCGAACAGTTCGGATTCCAGAAGCTGGTCGGGCAGCGCGCCGCAGTTCTCGACCACGAACGGCTTGTCGGCGCGCGGCGAATTGTAGTGGATGGCCCGCGCCAGAAGTTCCTTGCCGGTGCCCGACTCGCCGGTCAGCAGGACCGAGATGTCATACCCCGCGATGCGCTGGGCGAGGCCGACCACCTCGGCCACCGGCGAGGTCGGCGCGTGCACGATGCGGGCGAAGTGGTGGGCCTGGCGCAGCACCTTCTTCTTGTCGGCGACGGCGCGTTCCAGGCGCTTGGTGCTGACCTTGATCTCCAGCCCGGCCGTTTCGTTGTCGCGTTGCAGGCGGTAGAGGGCCACCGCGTCGCGCACGTCGGCGAGCAGCGCCTCGGGCTCCCACGGCTTGGTGATGTAGCGGGTGATGCCGGCATCATTGACCCCGGCGATGATGTCCTCGGACGCCGTGTAGCCGGAGATGATCATGCGCACCGGGTCGGGCCAGCGGTCGCGCACCTGGCTCAGGAACTCGACGCCCTGGCGGCCGGGCATGCGCTGGTCGCACAGGATGACGTGGACCATTTCGGCGTCCAGATGGGCTTCGGCTTCCTCGGCGTTGGAGGCGCAGAGCACCTCGAACTCGTCGGACAGCACCCGTTCCAGGGACTCCTGGGAACGGATTTCGTCGTCGATCACCAGAACGATGGGCAGGTCTGTCATGGGCTTGCCAGCGCTGGAAGGATGGTTTCCAGGAGTGTAGCAGTCCGCCGCCTAACCATGCACGGCCAGATGCAGCGGCGTGCGCGACTTGGGAACCTTGCGCACGAAGTTGTAGCGGGCGACGTGGTAGCTGGGGTCGAAGCCGAAGAAGTTGAGGCGCATGCGCTCCAGTTCCTCGGCCCGGTAGGCGGCCAGGGGCTTGGCGGCTTCGTCGGCGGCGCGCTGGGCGACCTTGGCGCGCAGGGCTTCGTCGGCATCGGGGACGAGCGCCTGGGCGGCGGCTAGGATGGCTGCGTCGTCGGCCACCGGGGCGTCGATCAGGCCCAGGCGCAGGGCCTCGGCGGTGCCCATGGGCAGGCGGGCCTCGGCGACGGCGCGGGCGTGGGCCTCGCCACAGCGGCGGGGCAGAAGATAGGTCCAGTACTCCGACCCATGGAGGTTGCCCATGCCCTTGTAGTGGGGGTTCAGCACGACGCCCTCGCGCGCCCACACATGGTCGGCGGCCAGGGCCAGGAACACGCCGCCGGCCCCGGCGTTGCCGCGCAGCGCCGACACGGTGACGTGGCTGGCGCAGGTCAGGACGGCCAGGGTCAGGTCGTTCATGGCGTTGATGGTGCGCCAGCTTTCCTCGGCCGGGCTGTCGGCGGCCTCGATGACGTTGAGGTGGATGCCGTTGGACCAGAAATCCGGGCCGCCCATCAGGACGATGACCTTGGTCGGCCGCGTGGTGGCCTCGATGAACGCGGCGCGCAGGCGGTCGCAGTCGGCGGCGCTCATCGCCCCGTTGTGGAAGGCGAAGTGCAACAGCCCGACCGCGCCGTGTTCCTCATACCGGATGACGGCCGGGCCGGGTGCCTCGGGCACGGCCGACAGGTCGACGACCCGCCCGGCCGGCAGCTTGAGGCCATCCTTGGCGCGCAGGTGGCCGATCCACACCGCGCCGTCCACCGTGGCCCGGCACAGGGCGTCGCCGGCGCGGGCGATCACGGCGCCGGGCGGGCCGGAAAGTCCTTCGGCGGCGCGGGCGTCATGCAGATAGATGGCCTGCCCGGCGATGCTGTCGAGCAAGCCCGGATGGCCGTCGGCCGAATGGATCTTGCGCAGGACCGTCACGGTATCGTCGGCCGCCCAGTCGATGGCGCGGTCGGCCTGACGCATGGGGCCGCGCCACCACGTTTCGGCCGGCAGGCGGGGCTGGCCATCGGGGAATCGGTCAACGCAGCGCAGCACGGCGCGGGTCGCGGCCTCGGTCACCTCGTTGCGGTACAGGCTGGACTTGGGGGCGAGGCGCATGGGGAAGGTTTCGCTCTCCCACACCGGCCCGGCGTCCATTTCGGCGTCGGCCTGCAGGACGGTGACGCCCCAGGTGGTCTCGCCGCGCAGAATGGCCCAGTCGAGCGCCGCCGGGCCGCGGTCGCCCTCGATACCCGGATGGACGATCAGGCAGGGCAGGCGGCGCCACACGCTTTCGGGGATGGCGCGCTTGAGGAAGGGGGCGATCAGCAGGTCCGGCCGCCACGTCTCGATGGCCCGTTCGGTCACGCTGTCGTGGATGTCGAACTCCACGGACACGGCGTGGCCGCGCTCGCGCAGGTCCACGAACAGGCGCTGGGTCAGGCTGTTGAAGCCGTGGGTCAGGAGCAGAATGCGCATGGCTCAGCAGATCCTCGGCAGTTGGTCGCCGGCCAGCCAATCGACGACGCGCCGGCCGCCGAAGCTGGTGTCCATCTGCACGAAGCAATGATCGTCGGCGATCACCGTGCCGATGATGGCGGCCCCGGTGCCCAGGGGATGGGCGCGCAAGGCGGCCAGGGCGGCGTCGGCATCCTCGGGCGGGACGATGGCGATCATCTTGCCCTCGTTGGCGACATACAGCGGGTCCAGGCCGAGCAGTTCGCAGGCCCCGCGCACCGCCTCGCGCACCGGAATGGCGGCCTCGTTCAAAACGATGCCGGCGCGCGACTGGTGGGTGATCTCGTTCAGGGTGGCGGCCAGCCCGCCGCGCGTCGGGTCGCGCAGCACCCGAACCCCCGGCACGGCGGCCACAAGGTCGGCCACCAGGGTATGCAGGGCGGCGGAATCCGACAGGATGGTCGTCTCGAACCCCAGGCTTTCACGCTGGGACATGACCGCCACGCCGTGGTCGCCCATGGTACCGGAGATCAGCACCACATCGCCCGGCCGCGCCCGGTCGCCGGACACGGTGACGCCGTCGGGCACCACCCCGATGCCGGCGGTGTTGATGAAGACGCCGTCGCCCTTGCCGCGCTCGACCACCTTGGTGTCGCCCGTCACCACCGGCACCCCGGCCTCGCGCGCCGCGGCGGCCATGGAGGCGACGATGCGCGACAGGTCGGCCAGCGGAAAGCCTTCCTCGATGATGAACCCGGCCGACAGGTACAAGGGCCGCGCCCCGGCCATGGCCACGTCGTTGATGGTGCCGTGCACGGCCAGCGATCCGATGTCCCCGCCGGGGAAGAACAGCGGCGAGATGACGTAGCTGTCGGTGCTCATCACCATGCGCCCGGCCGGGGCGTCGAACACGGCTTGGTCGTTGGCCTGCCGCAGCATGGGATTGTCGAACGCCGCAATGAAGAGCTGTTCGACAAGCTGCTGCATGGCCCGGCCGCCGGCGCCGTGGGACATATCGATGCGGCCGTTCTTGAGGTCGAGCGTCATGCCGTCTTGGTCTCCCGGAAGCGTCCATAGGTCCAGTGGGCGGCGCACGCCCCTTCGGCAGACACCATGCACGACCCCATGGGCGTTTCGGGCGTGCAGGCGGTGCCGAACAGCTTGCAGTCGGTGGGCTTCTTGACCCCGCGCAGGATGGCTCCGCAGGCGCAGGACTTCACGTCGGGGACCGACACGTCCGGCACGTCGAAGCGCTTTTCGGCGTCCCAGGCGGCGAACTCCGCCTTGATGCGCAGGGCCGAGTACGGAACCATGCCGAGGCCGCGCCACTCGAACGTCTTGCGCAACTCGAACACCTCGGCGACCAGGGCCTTGGCCTTTTCGTTGCCCTGGCGGGTGACGGCGCGGGCGAACTGGTTTTCGACGCCAAAGCGGCCGTCGTTGATCTGGCGGACCAGCATCAGCAGGGCCTGCATGACGTCCAGCGGCTCGAACCCGGCGATCACCACCGGCTTGCGGTATTCCTCGGCGAAGTATTCGTAGGGGGCGGACCCAATGATCGTGGACACATGGGCCGGACCGATGAAGGCATCCAGCGGCACCAGGCCAAGCTCGCGCACCTCGGGGCTTTCCAGGATGTTCTGGATGGCTGACGGGGTCAGGACGTGGTTGCACACCACGCTGAAGTTCCGCAGGTCCAGTGCCTGGGCCTGCTTGAGGGCGACGGCGGTGGGCGGGGTGGTCGTCTCGAACCCGATGGCGAAGAAGATGACCTCGCGCCCCGGATTGTCCTGGGCGATCTTGAGGGCGTCGAGGGTCGACCACACCATGCGCACGTCGGCGCCCTCGGCCTTGGCCTTGAGCAGCGATGCGCGCTTGGAGCCGGGCACCCGCAGCAGGTCGCCGTAGGTGCACAGGATGACGCCGGGCTGGCGGGCCAGGGCGATGGCGGCGTCGATGCGCCCGACCGGCAGGACGCAGACCGGACAGCCCGGCCCATGGACGAGGCGCACCGAGGGCGGCAACAGGTCCTCGATGCCATAGCGGGATATCGCGTGGGTGTGGCCGCCGCAGAACTCCATGACGTGGTAGCGGCGGTCGGGCTGGACCTCGGCGGCGATGGCGGCGGCAATGCCCTTGGCGAGCGTGCCGTCGCGGAACTCGTCGACGTACTTCATGCGGCGTCCCCGGCAGCAGCCATCTCGGCGAACAGGGCGAGGGTGCGGGCGGCTTCCTCGGGATCAAGCTTGGACAGGGCATAGCCGACGTGGACGATCACGTAGTCACCGGCCTTGACGTCCTCGACCAGGGCCAGGGAGACCTCCTTGCGCGCGCCGCCCAGGTCCACGGTGGCCATGGCGTCGGGCAGGAGGTCGGTGACCAGGGCGGGCAGGGCCAGGCACATCAGTTTTCTCCCGATTGCAGGGCGACCCAGGCCTGGCCGAGGCTCAGGCCCTGATCGCCGGGAAGGACGGCGCGGCAGGTCAGGGGCGACAGGCCGCGCGCGGTCAGGTGCTCGACCAGCAGCGCAGTCAGAACCTTGTTGAAGAAACACCCGCCGCCGAGCGCCACGGTCTTCAGGCCGCTCGCCCCGGCCGCCTCGGCGGTCCAGTCGGCGAGTGCTGCGGCCAGGGTGCCGTGGAACAGGTTGGCGCCGTGTTCAGGCGTGCAGGTGCGCAGGGCGCCGAGCAGGGGCAGCAGATCGAGCACGCCGCCCTCCTCGATGGTCCAGCCGCCGGGCAGGACCTCGGGCGCGGTGACCAGGGCTTCCAGGGCCATCGGCGCCTGTCCCTCGAACTCGGCCACCGGATGGATGCCGAGCAGCCCGCAGGCGGCGTCGAACAGCCGCCCGGCCGAGGATGTCGGCGGGCAGTTGAGGCTGCGGTTCAGCATCATGCCCAGGCGGTCGGCGTGGGGCAGGGCGGCAAAGCGGGTGGCGATCTCGGCCCCCCGGCCCATGCGGTGCAGCGCGGCCGAGGCCATGCGCCACGGCTCGCGCGCCGCCACGTCGCCGCCCGGCTGGGCCAGCGGGGCGAGGTGGCCGAGGCGTTGATAGTCCGCGCCGTCCACCCGCAGCAACTCGCCGCCCCACGACTGGTTGCCCGGCCCCAGGCCGAAGCCGTCCAGGGTGACGGCCAGGAACGGCCCGACCACGCCATGTTCGGCGGCCAGGGCGGCGGCGTGGGCGTGGTGGTGCTGCACGGCCACCGTCGGCACGCCGAGGCGGCGGGCGTAGGTGGTCGACGGGAAATCCGGGTGCAGATCGTGGGCGATGCGCACCGGCAGGACGCCAAGCTCGATGCACAGACCGGTCGCGGCGTCCTCCAGCGCGAGGCGGGCCTCGGCGGTGTCGAGGTCGCCGACCGGGGCGGACACAAAGGCTTCGTCGCCCCGCGTCACGCACACGCTGGCCTTGAGGAAGGCGCCGACAGCCATCACCGGCGGCCCGGCATGGGGCAGGCGGATGACGGTATAGGAGGTCATGCGCCGGCCTCGAGGTCTTTGCGCAGCGCCGCCAGCTTGGCCTCAAGCACCGCCTGCCGGCGGGCCAGGGCGCCCTTGCGGCCCTTGGCGAGCCAGGCGAGCCAGTCCTCCATGCCCTCGCCGGACACGGTGGACAGCCGGAGCGGCTGGATGTTCGGATTGACCTGCCGGGCGTAGTCCAGGCACCGCTCCACGTCAAAGGTCAGGTGCGGCAGCAGGTCCACCTTGGACAGGATCATGAGGTCGGCGGCGGCGAACATGTCGGGATACTTGAGGGGCTTGTCCTCGCCCTCGGTGACCGACAGGATGACCACCTTGTGGGCCTCGCCCAGATCGAAGGCAGCCGGGCACACCAGGTTGCCGACGTTCTCGATGAACAGCACGGCGTTCTCGGGCGGGTCCAGGCGGTCGAGCGCGTGGCCGATCATGTGGGCGTCCAGGTGACAGCCCTTGCCGGTGTTCACCTGCACCGCCGGGGCGCCGGTGGCGCGGATGCGGTCGGCGTCGAAGCTGGTCTGCTGGTCGCCCTCGATAACCGCCACGGGCATGTGGTCCTTGAGGCGGCTGACGGTTTCCACCAGCAACGTGGTTTTGCCCGAACCGGGGCTGGATACCAGGTTCAGGGCGAAGATGCCGGCCTCGGCCAGACGGGCGCGGTTGGCCGCCGCGTCGGCGTTGTTGCGGCCCAGGATGTCCTGCTCGATCTGGACGATGCGGGTCTGGCTCATCCCCGGCACATGCACTCCGGCGATGCCGTGGCCGTAGTGCTGGTCGTGGGAATGGGGATGATCATGGTCATGGTCATGGGTGTGGTCATGGGTGTGGTCATGGGTGTGCCCATGATCGTGCCCATGGTCATGATGATGATGATGGCCGGAGCCTTCCACGCGGGCATCCCCGCAGCCGCAGACGGTACACATCACTCGACCTCCAGTTCCATGATCCGCATGTCGTCGCCCTTGGTGACCTGCAGGCGGTGCGACCCGCAGCGCGGGCAGGCATCATAGCGCTGCGCCACCGTCACTGTCTCGCCGCAGCCCAGGCACCACGCCTCGCCGGGCGTGCGCACGATTTCAAGTTTGGCACCTTCGGCAAGTGTGCCGCGCATGACGGCGTCGAAGCAGAACGCCATGGCCTCGGGATCGGCGTGCGAGAGCTGGCCAAGTTCCAGCCACACCGTGCGCACCTTGCTGTAGTTCTGCGCCTTGGCCTGGTCTTCCAGGATGCGCAGGATGCCTTCGGTCATGGCCATTTCATGCATCGGTCAGCACCTCGACCTTACAGGACACACAAGGGTCCAGCGCGGCGACCAGCAGGCGCACCCGCCGGGCCGGGTCGTCGCCGGCCGGGGCGCCCTGCAGGCCGCGCACCAGCGGACCCTGCGGATGGAAGTTCCAGTCGGTGGGGGCCAGGATGCGCCAGCCGGCGATCCGTCCGTCGTTCACCGAAACCTCGTGCACCAGGGTGCCGCGCGCCGCCTCCACCGTCCCCGAGCCGGAGCCGGACCCAGAGATGGCTTCCGCCCCAGGGTGATCGTACACCTGGGTGGCGGTTTCCTCCAGGTCCCGCAGGCTGGCGGCGATGTCGCACAGGCGGGCGACGGTGCGCGCCTGAAGGCCGTTGCCGTGGGTGTCCAGCACCCCGGCGACCACCGGATGCGAGGCCCGCCGGGCCAGTGGCCCGGTTTCGGCCGGGCGGTCGGAGGCGCTGCCGCCCAGGAAGCCGACCGCGCTGGCGCCGAAGCTCTCCAGGCCGTGGACGTACAGGTGGCGCAGCATGTCCTGCGCCGGGCCGAGGCCGATGTCGGTGTGGTGGGTCGGGGCCGTGGGCTCGGCACCGCCGAACACCTCGGCGGTCAGCAGGGCGCGGATTTCGGTCAGGCAGGCGCTCAGGGCGGCGCGGTCAACGCGCAGGCCCGGGCCGCCGGGCACGTGCCAGGGACCGTCCCCCAACGTCCCGCGCAGGCGGCCGAGCGCGCTGCGCAGGCGGCGGGCGGCGTCCAGACGCGGCGGCTGGTCGAGCAGAACGGCCCAGTCGCGCAGCACACCCAGGCTCAGTTCGCCCAGCGTTTCGGCCAGCACCAGGGCGTGGCGGGCGGCCCGCTGCGGCGGCGCGACGGAAACGCCCATGGCCTGCTCGCAGGCCTGCACGGCGGCGCTCAACTGGGCGGTGCCGCACAGGCTGTAGAGCAGCGGGACCAAAGACAAGGCGTCATCAACGGTGCGCCCCTGCAGGGCACGGGTGGGCGACGGCCGGTGCCGTGCCAAAAGACGGGGCGCGGTGAGGCGGTCGGCCTGCAGGGTCACGGCCAGATGCAGGGCTTCCGGCGTCACGCGCGTCCCCCGAACTGGCCGCGCAGCAGGGCGCGGCGGTCGATGGGTTCGACGGGCTCCGGGGGTTCGGGCTCTTTGGGTGCCTCAGTCGTGAACAGGGCGTCGAGGCAGGCGTCGGCGGTCTGGCGCGCGGTGGCGTGGTCGGCAAAGCCCTCCATGGTCGAGAACAGCGAGCAGGCCTGCCACGTCCCGAAATCGTCCAGGCGACCGACCTCGAAATCGAACGGACCGGCCGGCAGGACGTGGCGCTGCGGCACGGCGCCCGGCATCAGGCCGTCCCAGGCCGCAGGGTCCCGGGGCAACAGGATGATGTTCATGAACCACGGAGTGATGAGGATGCCCATCCAGGTGTCCTCCCACGCCCGGAACCCGACCGCCTCGACCCGCAGGGCGGCGTTGTGGAACGGGGTGTCGAGGAAAGCGGCCTCGGCGGCGCGGAAGGCGTCCTCAAGGGCGGCGACACGGTCTGCCATGGGATCCCCGTCCTGCCCGGCCACGGGCATGAACACTGACTTGTCGTTGTCGCAGGTCGGGCAGCGCCAGTGGTCGGGCAGGGCGGAAAAGGCGGTGCCGGCACCAACGTCCCAGGTGGCGCACCCGTCGGCCGGATCATAGACCGCCCAGCAGACGCCGCATTCCATGCGGGTGCCGGCGGACAGCCGCTGCGCGGTGCTGCCGAACGCGCCGGAAAGCAGCCCGCTGGTCATGACGCGGGCCAATAGGCGTCGATGACCTGTTCCAGGCGGTCGGCGGCCTCGGCCACGTCCTCGCGGGCGGCCAGGGCGGCGGCCGGGACGTCGCCGACCTCCACCACGTCCAGGATCATCTTGTCGTCCGAATTGAAGTAGCTGACCCGCCACACATGGCGCGCCGCGCAGGCCGTGATGCGGCAGTTGCCGTAGCCGCGCGACAGGATGGTCAGCCCGCCGGTACCCAGGGTGTCGGCCAGCACGTTGAGGTCCACCGGCGTCATCGGCAGCAGGGTGAGATTGATTTCCCGCTCTTTGGTGCCGGGCTGCACGAGGGTCATGGCGTCGGCGATCTCCACCAGCACGGGGGCAACGTTCATGGCACCTTCGGGCAGGTCGGACGGAATGTCCAGCGTCGTGGGCAGGGCGGCGGCGGCCGTCCGCACGATGCCGGCAATGTCGCCGACTTCGAGCGCCTGCGAACGACCGTCGGTGAGGCGCCACAGGCCGGGCATGACGGCTTCCTGCACGCGAGTCTGGCCGGCCACGGACTGCACTTCGCCCTGACCGAGCACCTGGTCGATGACCTCCAGGTTGGCGGCGTCGAGGTCCGAGATGTCGATGATCGCGGCCGGCCCGCCATCGGCATAGGCCCGCGCGGCGTCGAGCAGGGCGGCCAGGGCGGCCTTGGCGCCGGTCAGCAGGGCCACGTCGGTATCGGTGCCGGTCGCGATGCGCGGGGCGTGCCAGGACGCCACGCCGCGCGGCATGGTCGGAACGTCGAGGATCTCGAACATCAGCGGGCCTCCAGCAGGGTTTGGATGGTGTCGCGGTAGACCGACCAGTCACGCACCTTGGTCAGCGCGCCGACCTGTTCGCCGCCGCGCAGGAACACCAGGGCCGGGGTGACGAACACGGCGAAGCGGGCGGCCAGGGCGGCTTCGGCCTCGGGCGCGGCGACGGCGGCCGACAGGCGCCCGGCAAAGGCCTTGAGGAGTTCGGGCAGGACCACGGCGACGTCGCCGCTTTCGCCGCTGGCGCCGGGCAGGAACACGGCGGTCAGGCCGGGGCCGCTCGGCAGGCTGCTTTCGTCAACCAGCGGCACGCCGTGGTCGGTGGTCAGGCGGGCGACGAGAGGGATCATGGGGTTTTCCTGAGATGTGGGGGCAACTCGGGCTCGCGGTCGGTCAGGTCGGCGAACAGGTGGTCGATATCCTCGCCGCGCTGCACCGCTTCGATGGCGAGCAGCGCATCGGCGACGCGCCCGGCATCCTCGGCGGTCAGCACCGACCGCGCGGTGCCCAGGTGGACCAGCAGCCAGGTGCCGACCGGCTGCGGGCCGATCAGCGACAGGTCGACGGCCTCGGCCGTGCCGTCGCGGCGGGCGGCGGTGGCGGCCAGATCATCGCAGGCCGTCACCTGCATGGGGATGCCGATGCACATGGCTCAGGCGCTCCCGATGGGCTGCGGGCGCCCCGCGTCGAAGGCGGTCATGTCGAGGTCGTGGCGCAGCAGGCCGTACGCGGGGGGCTCGGTGCGGGCGGTGGGGACGATGCCCCACTCGGCCAGCACCGCGAGGCCCATGTCGATGGCCGGGTCGATGCGGGCGCGGGTGCCGTCGCGCAGCGGCCCGCCCCAGTCGTCCAGTTCCTCGGCCTGCACGCCGACCAGGGCCATGGCGGCCGGCTCCCAGCCGAGCAGTTCGGCGGCCGAAATGACCTCCTGGAACCCGGTCTGGTGCAGGCTCATCTTCTTGACGCCCATGAAGCGCGGCACGGCATCGTCGCGCACCAGTTTGAGGGTGCCCGCCGGGTCGCCGTAGTCGATGGCGTCGAACACCAGCATCCGCGCCGCCGCCCGCACGTACTGCACCAGGTACAGGCCCTGGGTGCCGCCGTCCATCAGGCGGACCCGGTCGGGGAAGCGGTAGCGGCGGTGCATTTCCTCGACCACGCGGATGCCGAACCCTTCGTCGGCCCACAACAGGTTGCCAATGCCCAGGACGAGGACGTCGAAGTCCTCGTCCTCCTCGGGCGCCACGTCGATTTGGCGCTCGGGCCTCATGGCCGGTTGTCCTTGAACATCCGCTCGCCGGAAATCATGGTCGAAACCATGCTCTGGCGGGACATGATGTCCTCGCGGATGGCCGCGTAGATGTGGATCATCGCAAACAGCACGAACACCCACATGCCGACATGGTGCCAGGTGTGCAGGTCCTGGGTGTTTGGAAAGATCGCCGTCATCCACCCGAACATCGCCCAGTGCAGGCTGTCCTGGCCGGCGCCCTCGGCATAGAGGGCAAAGCCCGAGGCGATCATGAACGCCGTGCCCAGGGTGAACACGAAGAACATCACGAAGTGGGCCAGCGGATTGTGGCCGATGTACTTCTTCGGCTCCTTCTCCAGGAACAGGTACCACTTCAATTCGAAGATGATGTCCTTCCACCAGTGGGCATTCCACAGCGGCAGGGTGAACAGTTGCCGGGCGTGGTGGTTGCCGACGAAGGCCCACCAGATGCGGACCAGGAAACCGATGGCGAAGATGTAGGCCGCCGCGAAGTGGGCGAAGCGGATATAGCCCATCAGGAAGTGCTCGATGGCCTCGCCGCCGGTCGAATGCAACGGGCTGCCGATCAGGTATCCGGTCACGGCCAGCACCACCAGCGCCAGGGCGTTGACCCAGTGCCACAGTCGCACCGGAGCTTCGTACACGTACACCGACGTGACGTGGTGGGCGTGCCGGGGTTCCTCGTGGACGGCGAGGTCGCGGGGATCGGGTTGGACGGTCATGGCAAACCTCTCCTTCCTCAGCGCACCGTCACGACGGTGGTTTCGCCATCGGGCGACATGACGTGGGTGGAGCACGCCAGGCACGGATCGAAGCTGTGGATGGTGCGCAGGATCTCCAGCGGCTGGCTGGGGTCATGCATCGGGGTGTCCAGCAGCGAGGCCTCGAAGGCGCCGATGTTGCCCTGAAGGTCGCGCGGGCTGCCGTTCCAGGTGGTCGGCACGACGCACTGGTAGTTGGCGATCTTGGTGTCCTTGATGTGGACCCAATGGCCGAGCGCGCCGCGCGGCGCCTCAGTGAAGCCGACGCCCTTGACGTCCTTGCCCCAGGTGCCCGGCTCCCACTTGCCGACGTTGGCGGTGTTGAGGTCGCCGGCCTTGAGGTTGGCCATCAGCTTGTCCTGGAAATAGCGCATCTTTTCGGCCGCCCACTGGCATTCCAGGCCGCGCGCCGCGGTGCGGCCCAGGGTCGAGAACAGCGCGTCGATCGGCACGTCCAGGGCCGAAAGCAGCTTGTCCACCGGCTCCTTGAACTCGGCATTGCCCTGCATATAGCCGATGACGTAGCGGGCCAGGGGGCCGACCTCCATGGCGTGGCCGCGCCAGCGCGGGGCCTTGAGCCAGGAGTACTTGGCGCCTTCGTCCACCGCCTTGATGTCGGTGCGGGTGCCGACCGAGTTGGGGCCGAGCACGTAGTTGGGGTCGGTCACGCCGTCCCACGGGTGCAGGCCCTTGTTCTCGTCGGCGTACTTGTACCAGGAGTGGGACACGAACTCCTGGATCTGCTCGGGGTCCTCGAGGTCCACCGGATGGATCTCGGACAGCTTGCCGTTGATGATGGCACCGCGCGGCAGCAGCAGGCTGGACTCGGTGTAGTCGTTGGCGCGGTCGGGGATGTCGCCATAGGACATCAGGTTCTTGCTCGACAGCCCGCCGCCGTGCAGCCAGCCCTTGTAGAACGACGCGATGGCGACGAGGTCGGGGATGTAGACCTGCTCGGTGAAGGCAATGGCGCGGTCGATGATCGACGACACCATGTTCAGGCGTTCCATGTTGACCGCACCGACCGCGCCCGTGCCGTCCAGGTTGATGGCGCAGGGCACGCCGCCGACCAGCCAGTTGGGGTGCGGGTTCTTGCCGCCGTAGATGGCGTGGATCTTGACCAGATCCTTCTGGAAGTCGAGCGCCTCCAGGTAATGGGCCACGGCCATCAGGTTGGCCTCGGGCGGCAGCTTGTAGGCCGGATGGCCCCAGTAGCCGTTCTTGAACGGGCCAAGCTGGCCGCTCTCGACGAACTTCTTCAGGCGGGTCTGCAGGTCGCGGTAATAGCCCGGCGACGACATCGGCCACGGCGAGATGCTTTGGGCCAACTCGCTGGTCGCCTTGGGATCGGCCTGCAGCGCCGAAACCACATCCACCCAGTCGAGGGCGTGCAGGTGATAGAAGTGCACGATGTGGTCATGCACATACAGGCACAACTGCATGATGTTGCGGATGGAATTGGCGTTGTCGGGAATGTCGATGGCCAGCGCGTTCTCCACCGCCCGCACGCTGGTCAGGGCGTGGGTGCCGGTGCAGACGCCGCAGATGCGCTGGGTGAACGCCCAGGCGTCGCGCGGGTCGCGGCCCTTGAGGATGAGTTCCAGCCCGCGCCAGATGGTGCCCGTGGACACCGCGTTGCGGATGACGTTGTTCTCGTCGACGTTGACCTCGATGCGCAGGTGGCCCTCGATGCGGGTCACCGGGTCGACGACCACGCGGCGGCCGGAGCTGTCGAGATTGAAGCCATTCGGAGTGGTGACGGTCATGATCCTGTTTCCCCCGCGCCTTATTCGGACTTGTCGTTGGTGCCGCCCGCGCGCGCCCGCTTGACGGCGCTGATCGCGGCATGGGTGGCGATGGCCGCGCCGGCGGCGCCGGCGGCGGTCAGGCCCACGGTGTCGGCCGTGCTTTCCACCCCGAACTGCGGGATGGTGGTCAGGCGGTCATAGAACGAGCCCTTGTCCCAGAACCCGTCCTCGGAACAGCCGATGCAGCCATGGCCGGACTGGATGGGGAACGACACGCCCTCGTTCCAGCGGGTGGTGGAGCAGGCGTTGTAGGTGGTCGGGCCCTTGCAGCCCATCTTGTACAGGCAGTACCCCTTGCGGGCGGCCTCGTCGTCCCACTGCTCGACGAACTGGCCGGCGTCGAAGTGGGGGCGGCGGTAGCACTTGTCGTGGATGCGCTGCGAATAGAACATCTTCGGGCGGCCCTGGCGGTCCATCTCGGGCAGGGTGCCGAAGGTCAGCAGATAGGTCACGATGCCGGTCATCACCTCGGCGATGGGCGGGCAGCCCGGCACCTTGATGATCGGCTTGTCGGTGATGACCTTGTGGACCGGCGTCGCCTGGGTCGGGTTGGGCGCGGCGGCCTGCACGCAGCCCCACGACGCGCAGGAGCCCCAGGAAATCACCGCCATGGCATCCTTGGCGGCGTGGCGGAGCTGTTCCACGAACGGCTTGCCGCCGACGATGCAGAACATGCCGTCCTCGTTGAGCGGCGGGTTGCCCTCGACGGCCAGGATGTAGTTGCCCTTGTAGCGGGTGATGGTGTCTTCCAGCGCCGCCTCGGCCTGATCGCCGGCCGCGGCCATGATGACCGGGTCGTAGTCCAGCGAGATCATCGACAGGATGACGTCCTTGGCCAGCGGATGGGCCGAGCGGATGAAGCTTTCCGAACAGCAGGTGCATTCCAGGCCGTGGATCCACACCACCGGAATGCGCGGCTTGGTCTCCATGGCGTGGGCGATCTTCGGCGCGAACGCCGGCCCCAGGCCCATGCTGGCCGCCGCCAGACTGCAGAATTTGAGGAACGACCGCCGGGAAATCCCCTGCCGCCGGATCACGTCATAAAATGTCTCAAGCTCTGCCACTGGCCCCTCCCACGGACGATTTTTGGAAACGCATGGCAGGCCTGCGCAAAAGGCGTGCCAGGGCGGGAAGGAGTGCGGGAAGGCGCCTGTCCCAAGGGGCGGGGAGGGGGGAGGCGGGCGCGGGGGTGGAAAGAGGCTGCCTCAGGTGGAAAGTCGGTTACCGCCTGCCGGCGGGGCGATGCCCGCAACACCTCCGCGCGCGTCCGCGTTGTTTCGGTCAACGTGGATGCGAAGGAGGACGACATGGTTCGGAAGATGATCGCGGGCGTGGCCTCGGTTCTGGTGCTGGCGGCGGGGCCGGTGGTGGCCCAGCAGGCGGCGCCCCAACCTCAGGCGACGCCCCAGACCCAGACGATGCCGGCCCCCCAGGACAGGGCGGCCTACAGCGAAGTCGATGACATGAAGGTTTATTCGGTCGGCGGCGAGCAGGTCGGCGAGATCGAGGAGATCATCATCGACCCGCAGGGCAGTCTGGCCTACGTCCTCGAGATCGAGGAAGGCTTTCTGGGCATGCGCGAGACCGAGGTCATCGTGCCGGCCGACCGCCTGATGTTCCAGGGCGACCGCTTTCAATCCCGCATGACCGAGGAGGAACTGAAGAGTCTCCAGCAGTGGGACTAACTCACAGTTGGGCGGATTTCTTCCGTTTGCTCGACCAGGGGCGGCGCCTTGAGGGCGACGCGCTGGGCGGCATGGTCAGGAGCCATCAAGAATCGTTTGCCATTAATGCTTTACGAGAGCCGATGGGACTTTCTCCACGGCCTTGGGTTCCCGCCTGCGCGGGAACGACGAGCTTAATTATGGCGATGAAAAATCAACCCTGAGATTTCTTCATAAGCTCCTTTACGGGAATGGCGAACTCAAATTTTTTTGCAGCCTCTCAATGCACCGTACATGCCATGCACGGATCGAACGACCGGATGACGTGTTGCACGGCGACCGGGGTTTCGCCTTCCGCCGGTGTTCCGACCAGGGCCTGTTCCACCGCCCCGGCGACCCCGGCGTCGTCGCGGGGGGAGAAGTTCCAGGTGGTCGGGGCGATGATCTGGTAGCTTTTGATCAGGCCGTTTTCCACCGTCATCCAGTGGCCGAGGGCGCCTCGGGCGGCTTCGACCAGCCCCGCCGCCGTGCCGCTGTCGGGCAGGCGGGCATCGGCGCAGAACGGCTCGCGGGGACGCAAGGACCGCGCCCAGTCCTCCATCATCGGCAGCAGGCGGGCGGTTTCCAGCAGGCGGCCGATCACCCGGCTGCGGACGGTGGCGCCCTCGTCGGCGGCCAGGGCGCGGGCCAGGGGGTGGCCGTCGATGACCTGGCGGGCCAGGGCGCCGACCTCCATCACCCGGCCGTCCAGGCGCGGCGCCTTGCACCAGCTATAGGCGCCGGGCTTGTCGGCGTCGGGCCGGGTGGGGGTGCTCATCCAGGCGTGGCCCAGATGTTCGGTCACTTGCGCGGGGTCGAAGGGGGAGGGCGCGCCGGCCCACACGCCGCCCTCGAAAAAGCCGCCGTGGCTGAGGAACCGGCCGCCGCCGCGCCCCAAGCGGTCAAAGCCGAGCCCCTCGGCCACATGCAGGAAGAAGCGGAAATCGCTGTCGGTGGGAGGTGCCTCGGCGGCCCAGGCGGCGAGGGCGGCGGGGCTGTCCAGCGCCGTGACGCGCTCCAGCGTGTCGCCGAACACGCGGGTTTCGAGGTAGCCCCGGAAGGCCCCCAGGATGGACAGCAGACGCACCTTGCCGCCCATGTCCACGGGCTGCGTGGTGCCGCCCGGTTGCAGGGCGAGGCTGTGCGGCCACTTGCCGGCCAGGGTGCCCATGATGTGCAGGAACCCCGCCCGCGCGGCCAGGAACTCGGCCGAGGCCGCGCCCTTGATGGCGGTGAACCGCGCCGTCGCATGGTCGTGCCAGGGCTGCCCGGCGTAGGCGGCGCGCGCCACGTCGGGCATGAAGAACAGCGTGAAGTGGGTCAGGTGATCGGCAATGGTCTCGCAGGCCAGCACGAGGTCGGCGGCCATCCTGCCGTTGGGCGGGATGTCCACCCCGGCCAGTTCGCCCAAGGCCGCCGCCGCCGCCGCCGACTGCGACACCGAACAGATGCCGCAGATGCGCGGCGCGATGGTCAGGGCGTCGAGCGGCGTCCGGCCCTGAAGGATCTGCTCGAACCCGCGATAGAGTGGGGCGTTGATGCGGGCTTCGTGCACCCGTCCGTCGGCAATATCAAGGTGGACCTCCAGGTCGCCCTCGACCCGGTTGAATGGCCCCATGACGAGACGGCTCATGATTTGGACTTCCGGTTTTGCGGCGGCACCACGACATGGTCGGCGCGGGCGTTGCGCCGCACCCGCGCCGGCGTGGCCGACTTGGACAGCGCGGCCAGGGCGACGAACCACGCCTTGGGCATGTCGAGCGGCAGGCCGACCGGGATGCCGGCGATCTTGGGCGTCTCCTGGAACGCCGCCGCCGAGTCCTGGAACCCCGGCACGGTGCAGGCGATGCAGGCGTATCCGCCGTCGGTGCACGACCCGTCGCCGTTCCAGCGCCGCAGGTTGCAGTCGCCGGGCGCCTGGGTCGCCTTGCAGCCCAGGTTCTCCATCAGGCACCCCATGTCGGCGTGGGCCTCGGCGCTGGCCTTGAACTCATAGAACTCGTTGCGGCCGCAGCCGTGGTGGGCCAGATGGTCGGCCCAGAACCGCGGCCGGCCCAGGGAGTCCAGGTCGTCCGGCCCGAGCATCCCGGCGGCCAGGGCGGCCAGCGTCTCGACGATCCAGCCGGGATGTGGCGCGCAGCCGGCGATGTTGACCACCGGCAGGCCGCCACTCCCGCGCCACGCCGGGCCGAGCAACCCGCCGGCCTCGTCGTCCAGGTATTGCAGGCCGCAGGCATCGGTCGGATTGGGCGCCGCCGCCGGCAGTCCGCCGAACGCCGCGCAACTGCCCACCGCCACGGTGTGGCGCGCCTTGGCGGCCAGGGCCTCGGCCCACCACGCCATGGACCGCCCGGTGCCGGCCAGCATCTGGAACCGCCCGCTGCCGCCGGGGCCGCGCAGCACCGAGCCCTCGACGCACAGGATGTCGAGCGGCTGGCGGCCGTCGAGGACGGCGTCCAGGATGGCGTGGGCCTCGGCGCCGCTTTCCTCACTGAGGGTCGGGTGCCACAGGATGCGCACGCCGAACCGCGCCAGGGCGGCAGGCAGGCCCACGGCGTCGGCCTCCAGCGCGGCCATCGAGCAACCGCCGCAGGAGCCGGCCTGAAGCCAGAGGAGGGTGGTCGGGTGTGTCATGGCGCTCATCCTACCGCATGGCAGGGGGTGACGCGAAGGTGGTAAGCTGGTGACCAGCCCTGGTCCGGCGCCTGACAGTCGCGGGCATGGTCGGAAGGCCCGTCCCGGCGGTTTGCCGAGGTGTCGCCGGTGGCACGGATGTTGCTGTCTCTGCTGAGGATTTCACAGTTCGAGGACTTCGCCATGTCGCGTCTCTTGCTTCTGGCCGCCACGGCGGTTGCCACCCTCGCCGTCGGTCAGGCCCAGGCCCATGCTCCCGGCGCGGTCGTCGGCGGGGTCTCCGCCGGGCTGTCGCACCCCTTCCTGGGAGCTGACCACCTGCTGGCCATGATCGCCATCGGGCTTCTGGCCGTGCAGCAGCAGGGCCGCGCCGTGTGGGCGCTGCCGCTGACCTTCGTCCTCGGCATGGCCGGCGGGACGGTGCTTGGCCTGATCGGCCTTGGTGTCGCGCCGCTGGAACTGGGCGTTGCCGGGTCGGTGGTGGTGCTGGGCGGCCTCATCGCCTGGGGCCGCCGCCTGCCGCTGGCCGGGGCGACCGCCCTGGTGGCCGTGCTGGCCGCCGTCCACGGTCACGCCCACGGGCTGGAGATGCCGGCCATGGCGTCCTCGGCGGCATACCTGACGGGCGTTCTTGGCGGCACCATCGTGCTGCATGCCGCCGGCGTCCTGTCGGCGCTGGGCCTCAAGGACGGTATCGCCGGCCGCTGGGCCGTGCGCGGCGTGGGCACCGCCTTCGCCGTCACGGGTGTGATGCTGCTGGTCGGCTAAGAGACTCTACCGCGCGGCCGGCGTCAGGCGCAGCAGGGCGCCGTCCTCGTGGTCGGTGATGACGTAGACGGCGCCGTCCGGCCCCTGGCGGACCTGACGGACGCGGGCGTCGAGCGCAATGCGTTCCTCGTTCGTGACCAATTGGCCGTCCAGGGTCAGGCGCACGATGCCCTCCGACACCAGTCCGCCGACCAGGACGTTGCCTTGCCAGCCGGGGAACAGGTCGGCGGTATAGAAGTCCATGCCTGAAACCGCGATCACCGGCGTCCACTGATAGATCGCGCTGGCGAGGTCGGGGCGGGTGTCGGGGTCGGGGATGGGCCAGCCGGAATAGTTGCGGCCCCAACTCACCAGGGGCCAGCCGTAGTTGCGGCCGGCCTCGGGGATGTTGATCTCGTCGCCGCCGCGCGGGCCATGCTCGTTCAGCCACAAGGCGCCGGTGTCCGGATGGATGGCGGCGCCTTGTGCGTTGCGATGGCCATAGGACCAGATCTCGGGCAGCGCGTCCTTGGACCCCACGAACGGATTGTCCGGCGGGACGCCGCCGTCATCGGTGATGCGGGCGACGGTGCCGATGTGGTTGGTCAGATCCTGCGCCGGGTCCTTCTGGCCGCGGTCGCCCATGGTGACGTAGAGCGTTCCATCGGGCGCAAAGACGACGCGCGAGCCGAAGTGCTGCGTGGCCGACACCTTGGGCCGCTGGCTGAAGATCACTTCGGTGTCGCGCAGGGTCTCCCCGTCCAGCCGGCCGCGCGCCACGGCGGTCGAGGCACCGCCCTCCCCCGGCTCGGAAAACGACAGGTAAACAAGCTGGTTGGTCGCGAAGTCGGGGTGCAGGGTGACGTCGAGCAACCCGCCCTGGCCCTCGGCAAAGACCTCGGGCGTGCCGCCGACCGGGGCCGATACCGTGCCGTCGCGCGAAACGATGCGCAGCCGGCCGGGCCGCTCCGTCACCAGCATCCGGCCGTCGGGCAGGAACTCCAGACCCCAGGGATGAACCAGGCCGCTCGCCACCGTCTCCACCGCGATGGGGCCGGAGGAGGGCGCTTCAACGTGCCGCGTCTGGGCCTGGGCCGGCGTGATCGGGGCGAGGCCCAAAGCGAGGCCCAAAGCGAGGCCCAAAGCGAGACTGGGAGCAAGGTGCTTCATGAAGTCCCTCCAGCGTTCGGTGTGTCGAGTCGAAAACACTGTGGCACGGTGTTCGGTTCAAACTTCCGCCGCCGGGCGATCTGTTCCGGTAACGAAGTATATATACCTCGTTACGCTATAGTGATCCGCTTCGGCTGTATATCGTCAGCCATGAGTAGAAAGCGTGTGCATAAGGGGGGATAATGAACAAGATAAAGATGGCCGCACGAACGGCCCTGTTCGCCATTCTGACAGTCGGCGCGGTTCCGGTGCAGGCGCAGCCAGCCGCCGATGCCTTGATCACGGCCGCGATTGTTGATGGCCTGCGCGAATCGCTGCGGTCTCCGGTCGCCGTGCTGTTGATCGAGGCCCAGAACGCCCGTCACAAGGACCTGACCCAGGACCAGATCGACGCCCTGGACAAGCAGTGGCGGGCCGAACGCAAGTCCGACCAGCAGCCCCTGGTCGCCCAGCTCTACGGCAATCCGCTGTCGGCCTACCTGACCCGGATCCAGGCGGATTCCGACGGCCTGTATACCGAGATCTTCGTGATGGACGCCCACGGCCTGAACGTCGGGCAGAGCGCCGTAACCTCCGACTACTGGCAGGGCGACGAGGGCAAGTGGCAGAAGACCTTCCTGGTCGGTCCCGAGGCAGTGTTCATCGACGACGCCGAGCGGGACGACGCCACCGGAACGTGGCGTGTGCAGGTGAACCTCGCCATCGCCGACCCCGACGGCCGCGCCCCCATCGGTGCCGCCACCGTCGAGATCAACCTGACGGAGCTGGCCCGCCGCGCCGGCGTCGCGCTGTAAGAGGGGGAGGCTGAGCCATGCGTTCGATGACCATCGGGACCCGCATCATCGCGGCCTTCGTGTTTCTCATCCTGGTCTTTGCGGCCACCGCCGCCGTGACCACCTCCAAGATCGACTTCGTGCGCGACGAAAACCAGCGCACCACGACGTCCTTCCGCGGCCTCAACACGGTGGCCGAGATGACCCGTGGCTTTCTGGTCCAGCAGCGCGGCGTCCTCAGTTACCTGACCAGCGGCGACCCCGCCGTGCTGAGCCAGTACGAGGACGGCCGCAAGACGTTCGACGTCGCCATGGCGCAGGCGCGGGAGCTGGCCCGGGGCCTGCCGCCGGTCGAGGCCAAACTGGCCGAAATGGACGAGCAGGTGGCCCTGTGGCGGCGGCAGGCGGCCGAGCCGCAGATCGCCCTGATGCGCCATCCCGACACCATCCAGCACGCCCGCGCCCTGGCTGTGTCGGGGGCTGGGGACGCGGCGGCGCAAAAGTTCCTGGACGCCGCCGCCGCAATCCGGGCGGCTGACGCGCGGCAGCTCGAGGACCGCCTGCGGGCGCAGGAAGGCGCCTTCAGCACGACCATCGCCGTCGCCATCGGCGGGGCGGTGATCGCCTTGGTCGCCGCCGTGGTGCTCGGGTTCCTCATCATTCGCAGCACCGCGCTGCCGATCCGCGCCATGACGGACGCCATGCGGCGCCTGGCCGATGGAGATCTCGGCGTGCAGGTGCCGGCTCGTGATCGGGGCGACGAGATCGGCGCCATGTCCGCCGCCGTCGAGGTGTTCAAGGAAAACGCCATCCACGCCCGCGACCTGGAGGACCAGCAGAAGGAGCAGGCGGCCCGCGCGGAGGTCGAAAAGAAGGCCCTCATGCGGCGGCTGGCCGATGATTTCGAGGGCAGCGTAGGCGGCGTGGTCGACGGCGTGTCGGCGGCGGCCAGCCAGATGCAGTCCACCGCCCGCTCCATGAGCGCCATCGCCGAGCAGACCAGCGAACGGGCCACCGCCGTCGCCGCAGCGTCCGAGGAAGCCGCCGCCAACGTGCAGACCGTGGCCACGGCCGCCGAGCAACTCAGCGGCTCGATCCGGGAAATCAGCCGGCAGGTCAGCCGGTCGTCGGACATCGCCGCCCAGGCGGTGCGCGAGGTCGAGCAGACCAATGCCCAGGTGCAGGGGCTGGCGAGCACCGCCAAGCGCATTGGCGAGGTGGTGCAGCTCATCACCGACATCGCCAGCCAGACCAACCTGCTCGCGCTGAACGCCACCATCGAGGCGGCGCGCGCGGGCGAGGCCGGCAAGGGCTTTGCGGTGGTCGCCAACGAGGTCAAGAGCCTCGCCACCCAGACCGCGCGGGCGACCGAGGAAATCTCCCAGCAGATCGGCGCGGTGCAGGACGAAACCCGTCAGGCGGTCGAGGCCATCGACCGCATCGGCAGCGTCATCGGTGAACTCGAAGGCATCGCCACCTCCATCGCCGGCGCGGTCGAGGAACAGACCGCCGCCACCGGCGAGATCGCTCGCAACATCGAACAGGCCGCCAGCGGGACGCAGGAGGTCACCGGCCACATCGGCGACGTCACCGGCTCGGCGGCCGAGGCCGGCAACGCCGCCGGACAAGTCCTCGACGCCTCCGACGGGCTGTCCAAGGGCGCCACGGACCTGCGCGAAGAAGTGCGGCGCTTTCTTGAGCAGGTGCGGGTGGCGTAGGTGAAGTGAAGAGGTGAACCACCGAGACACCGAGGCACAGAGGAGGGGAGAAAAAGGTCTTCTCTCCTCGCATTCCTTCTCTGTGCCTCGGTGCCTCTGTGGTGAAATTACTTCTGGCCGTACTCCACAAACGTCCGTGCCGTGCCGTCGCTGTTGAACAGCATGGCGGCATAGGGTTCGGTCTGGCCGCCCATTTCCATGCCGGGCGAGCCGACCGGCATTCCCGGCACCGCGAGGCCGCTGGCCTTGGGGCGTTCGGCCAGCAGGCGGTCGACGGCGTCGGCCGGGACGTGGCCCTCGATGAGGTAGCCGTCGATGGTCGCCGTATGGCACGACGCCATCTCGTCCGGCACGCCCATCATGTCCTTGACCATGTCCATGGCGTCGGTGTCCTTGACCTCGATGTGGTAGCCGGCGGCGCGCATGTGGTCGATCCAGCCGCCGCAGCATCCGCAGGTCGGCGACTTGTAGACGGTCATCGGCGGCTTGGCGGCCTGCTCGGCGACCGCCGGAGCGGACACGGCGAGCACGGCGGCAAACGCAAGGGCGGCTTTCTTGAGCATGGGAGTCTCCAGGTTGCTCACGAGAACAGATAGGGTGCCAGGCGGCGGTCGTTGGGGTCCACGGTGACTTTGGTGCCGATCGGCGGGAAGGCGCGCTGCTGGCAGTCGGTGCGCTCGCAGATGCGGCAGTTCACGCCGACCGGTTCGGCGGTGGACAGAGTGTCGAGGTCCAGCCCCACCGAGTAAACCAGGTCCTGCGCATGGCTGACCTCGCATCCCAGGCCGACCGCAAACTGGCGGGTCGGCCGCAGGTACCCGCCGCCGCCCTTGATGACGGCATAGGCGATGCACACGAAGGTGCTGCCGTCGGGCATGCTGGCAAGCTGGGTGAGGATCTTGCCGGGGCGGGCGAAGGCCTCGTGGATGTTCCATTTCGGGCAGGTGCCGCCGAACCGCGCGAAGTGCAGGCGCGTCGCGCTGTGGCGCTTGGTGATGTTGCCGGCCTGGTCGATGCGCATGAAATAGAACGGCACGCCGGGCTGGCCGGGGCGCTGCAGGGTGCTCAGGCGGTGGCACACCTGCTCGAAGCTGGTGCCGAAGCGGCCGGCCAGGACCTCGATGTCGTGGCGCGTCTCGCGGGCTTGGCGGGCGAAGGCGCCATAGGGCATCAGCAGGGCGCCGGCGAAGTAGTTGGCCAGGCCCACGCGGCAGATGGCCTTGGCGTCCTCGCTGCTCAGGGTGGCGGCGGCGATCATGTCCTCGATCAGGTCGGCGTGGGCAAGCTGGGCGATCTGGTGGGCCATGTGGAAGCTGCGGCTGGGCGGATCAAGGGGGGCGCCCAGGTAAAGGCTGCGGGTGGCCGGGTCGAACCGCCGCATCAGGTCGGTCTGGCTGTTCTCCAGCACCACGCGCACATCGTGGTGGTCCTTGAGGTGCCGTGCGAGGCCGGGCTGCATGTCGCCGATCTGCAGGTCGGCGGTTCTTGCCAGGGCCTCGGCGGCCTCGTCCAGCGGCCCGAAGTAGTTGTTGCAGTAGTAGAAATAGTCGCGCACCTCCTCGTAGGGGAAATGCGCCGCGCCGGACTGGTCGTCGGGCTCCAGGCTCGGCCGGTCGCCCATGGCCTGCAGGCGTTCGTTGAGCTGCTGATAGGCCTGGTACAGCGACAACATGCGGTGGGCGACCGTCGAGGCGCTGGTAGCCGCCGCCCGCAGTTCGGTCAGGGTCGGCGGCTCGCCGGCGAACAACGGGTCGGACACCACCTCGCGCAGGTCCGAGATCAGGCGCGCCTCCTCGTCCTCGGCCAGGGTGGCGACGTCGATCTGCAGGATTTGGGCGATGCGCAGCAGCACCGTCACCGTCAAGGGGCGCTGGTTGCCCTCCAACTGGTTGAGGTAGCTCGGCGACAGGTCGAGCAGGCGGGCCATCGCCGCCTGCGTCATGTCGCGCTGTTCGCGCAGCCGGCGCAGCTTGTGCCCGACAAATAGCTTCTTCCGACTGGCTCCGCCACCGTTCGCAACATTCGCCATTTTGATCCCTGGAGCTGCGAATGTCTTCACAGCGCCACCCCTTTTTGCCGCTTTCCCGTTGAAGGTGGCGCAAGTTGCGAATAAAGGAAAGCATCGGAGACGCAGAATTTGCAAAATAGGGATGAGCCCGGATGCACGAAATCATTCAGCAGCTCGACGAGAAGCGCGCGGCGGCCTGTCTTGGCGGCGGTCAGCGGCGGATCGAGGCGCAGCACGGCAAGGGCAAGCT
>JAWLDH010000022.1:0-36054 GCA_041686745.1 Rhodospirillaceae bacterium
ATACGGCTTGCCCATGTGTCACCCCCACCGGGGAGTGAATCACATCGCCCCGCCGAGGGGAATCCCCCGCGATTCACATCAAACGCAAACCGCTTTAAAGAAAAAAGAGGTTCGGAGCTCCCCCGAGCGGGCGCGGGCGGCAGCCCGCCTTTCTCCGAACCCAACCCAATGGGCCTCAAGGCCCTTCAGGAGGATTGCTGCCTGCGGCGCGTCTGCTCCGCTCTCTCGGTGCCCTCTGTGCCTCCTCGGTGTTCTCTGTGTTTCCCCGCTTCACTTCAACGGCCCCACGAACGGAAACAGCCCCGGAGATTTCTCTCCGGGGCTGTTCCTGGTCCGTATGACCGGCGCGGGTTAGCGCGTCGGGACGGGGTGTTCGCCGCTGTAGTCGTAGAAGCCACGGCCGGTCTTGCGACCCAGCCAGCCGGCCTCGACGTACTTCACCAGCAGCGGGCAGGGCCGGTACTTGGTGTCGGCCAGGCCGTCGTGCAGGACGTGCATGACGGCGAGGCAGACGTCCAGGCCGATGAAGTCGGCCAGTTCGAGCGGGCCCATCGGGTGGTTGGCGCCCATGCGCATGGCGTTGTCGATGGCCGACACCGACCCCACGCCCTCGTACAGGGTGTAGACGGCTTCGTTGATCATCGGCAGCAGCAGGCGGTTGACGATGAAGGCCGGGAAGTCTTCGGCCGGAACCGCCGTCTTGCCCATCTTTTCCGTGACTTCACGGATGGCCTTGAAGGTTTCCTCATCGGTCGCGATGCCGCGGATGAGCTCGATGAGCTGCATCAGCGGAACCGGGTTCATGAAGTGCATGCCCATGAACTTGCCGGGCCGGTCGGTGGACGCGCCCAGGCGGGTCACCGAGATCGACGAGGTGTTGGTGCACAGGATGGCTTCGGGCTTCAGGGTCGGGCAGACCTTCTGGTAGATGTCGCGCTTGACCGCTTCGTCTTCGGTTGCGGCTTCGATCACCAGGTCCGATTCGCTGAAGTCCATCACCGTGTCGGTGGTGATGCGGGCCAGGGCCGCCTTCATGTCCTCTTCGGTGATTTTGCCCTTCTTGGCCTGACGGCCGAGGTTGCCCTCGATCACCTTGATGGCCTTTTCGAGCTGGTCGCGGCTGATATCGACGAGCTTCACATCGTAGCCCGACAGGGCGGCGACGTGGGCGATGCCATTGCCCATCTGGCCGGCGCCGACGACACCGATTTTCTGGATCATGAGGGGTTCCCTTGCCTTGGTTCGAGTTGCAGCAAAACGGTCCCCGACGTCCCTACTTGTCGAGTTCTTTCGACAGTTCGGGCAGGGCCTGGAAGAGATCCGCCACCAGGCCGTAATCGGCGACCTGGAAGATCGGAGCTTCCTCATCCTTGTTGATGGCGACGATGACCTTGGAGTCCTTCATGCCCGCCAGGTGCTGGATGGCGCCGGAGATGCCGACCGCGAGATACAGCTCGGGGGCGACGATCTTGCCGGTCTGGCCGACCTGGTAATCGTTGGGCACGAAGCCGGCATCCACGGCCGCGCGCGAGGCGCCGACGGCGGCCCCCAGCTTGTCGGCGATGGATTCCAGAAGGTGGAAATTGTCGCCCGACTGCATGCCGCGACCACCCGAAATGATGATCTTGGCGCTGGTCAGTTCGGGGCGGTCGGACTTCGACAGCTCCTGACCGACGAAGGACGACACACCGGGGTTGCCGGCGGCGGCAATCTCTTCGACGGCGGCCGAGCCACCTTCGGCGGCGACCGGGTCGAAGGCGGTGCCGCGCACGGTGATGACCTTCAGCGCGTCGGCCGTCTTGACGGTGGCGAGCGCGTTGCCGGCGTAGATCGGGCGGATGAAGGTGTCGGCCGACTCGACGCCCGAGATGTCGGACAGCATGGCGACGTCCTTCAGCGCGGCGACCCGCGGCATGAAGTTCTTGCCGAACGTGGTGGCCGGGGCCAGCACGTGGCTGTAGGCATCGACCACGCTCAGCACCAGGTCGGCCATCGGCTCGGCCAGGGGATGGGCGTAGGTGTCGGCGTCGGCGAGCAGCACCTTGGACACGCCGGCCACCTTGGCGGCGGCGTCGGCGGCGGCGCGGCAGCCCTGTCCGGCGACCAGCACATGCACGTCGGAACCAACCGCCTGGGCAATCTTGGCGGCGGCGGCCAGCGTCACCAGGGTCGCGTTCTTGAGCGCGGTGTTGTCGTGTTCGGCAATGACGAGGATGGCCATGGTCAGATCACCTTCGCTTCGTTCTTGAGCTTGCTCACCAGTTCGGCCACGTCGGCGACCTTGACACCGGCCTGACGGCTCGGCGGCTCGGAGACCTTCAGCGTGGTCAGGCGCGGGGTGGGATCGACGCCCAGGTCAGCCGGGCTGACGGTGTCGATCACCTTCTTCTTCGCCTTCATGATGTTGGGCAGCGAAGCGTAGCGCGGGGTGTTCAGGCGCAGGTCGGTGGTGACCACGGCCGGGATCTTGAGATCCACGGTTTCGAGGCCGCCGTCGATTTCGCGGGTGACCTTGACGGACCCATCGCCCATCTCGACCTTGGAGGCGAAGGTGCCCTGCGGCCAGCCCAGGAGGGCGGCGACCATCTGGCCGGTCTGGTTGCTGTCGTCGTCGATGGCCTGCTTGCCGAGAACGATCAGGTCCGGCTGTTCCTTGTCGGCCAGGGCCTTGAGCATCTTGGCGACGGCCAGCGGCTGCAGTTCGACGTCGGTCTGCACCAGGATGCCACGGTCGGCGCCCATGGCGAGCGCGGTGCGGATGGTTTCCTGGGACTGCTGGGCACCCATGGACACGACCACGATCTCGGTCGCCTTGCCAGCCTCCTTGAGGCGCACGGCTTCCTCGACGGCGATCTCGTCGAAGGGGTTCATGGACATCTTGACGTTAGCCGTCTCGACGCCCGAGCTGTCCGATTTCACGCGAATCTTGACGTTGTAGTCCACGACCCGCTTGACGGCGACCAGAATCTTCATCGGTTTCCGTATCCTACGTTCTTGGTCTATGTACGATCCTGCAGCGCATGACCAAGGCGCTTCCTGCCCTTGTTGCGCTGCAAAATAAGCCTTCCGCGCCGGGGAGTCAACGAAGCCTCCATGACACAATGCGGTCAAAGAAGCGGCACGTTGACGTTTGCGTCAACTTTTTTATGACATAATCCCCCGTCAGCTCTCGTCCCGCGTCCCGCCGGGCACCCACAGCACGTCATCGATCCCGTTGCGGTTCAAGGCGCGGGCCAGCACGAACAGGTGATCCGACAGCCGGTTGGCATAGGCCAGGGCGGCCGGAGTCACGGCCTCTTCCTCGGACAACGCGAAGATCAGGCGCTCGGCCCGGCGAACCACCGTGCGGGCGTGGTGGAGGTGGGCGCTGGCAGCGCTCCCGCCGGGCAGGATGAACGAGTTGAGCGGCGCCAGCTCGGCATTCAGGCTGTCGATCTCGGCTTCCAGGCGGTCGACCTGCGCCTGGGTGACCCGCAGCGCCTGGCCGGGCGCCTCATCGGTCTTGGGCGGGGTGCACAGGTCGGCCCCCAGGTCGAACAGGTCGTTCTGGATGCGGGCCAGCAGGCCGTCGGCGGGGACTCCGCCGGTGTGCAGGCGGGCCAGGCCGATGACGGAGTTGGCCTCGTCCACGGTGCCATAGGCCTCGACCCGCAGGGCGTGCTTGGACACGCGGGTGCCGTCGCCCAGCGATGTCTTGCCCTTGTCGCCGCCGCGGGTGTAGATGCGCGTCAGTCTGACCATGTGGGTGTCTCCCGGTGGCTGGAAAATATTACGGGCAATGGTATACACAGTATCCCATGTGTGCGTGGACCCTGTGTGAGGGTGGCGTTGCCGACCCGCCAAGGCAAGTGGCCCAATCATGCTCCCGCCAGCCCTTTAGTCCGGAACGCCTTGTGCCCCGCCTGTATGTCACGTTGTCCGCCTATATCAGCCGCCACGTCATCGGGGCGCTGTTGGCGACGCTGTTGGTCATCATGGGCCTGATCCTGCTGCTGGACTTCATCGAGCTGATGCGCCGCGCCGCCGGCAGCCAGGACGCGACGCTCGGCCTGCTGCTCAAGATGGCCCTGCTGAAGATGCCGCAGATGGTCCAGCAGGTCCTGCCATTCGCCGTGCTGATCGGCGGCATGGTCGCCATGTGGCGCCTGACCCGCAGCCACGAACTGGTGGTCATGCGCTCGGTCGGCGTTTCGGTGTGGCAGTTCCTGGGCCCGGCCATGCTGGTGGTCGGCGGCCTGGGAGTCCTCAACGTCACGGCGTTCAACCCGGTCGCGGCGGCGATGTTCAAGTCCTACCAGCAGATGGAGGACAGCGTCATCCTGCGCCGGCCGGGCACGTTCAACATCTCCGAGAGCGGCTTGTGGCTGCGCGAGCCGCGGCCCGAGGGCGGCCATACCGTGGTGCGGGCCGGCCATGTGCGCCAGGACGGGTTTCGGCTGGACATGCGCGACCTGTCGTTCATCCAGGTCGACCAGGGCGAGCGCTTCGTGCAGCGCATCGACGCCCGCCTGGGCACCCTGGAGGAAGGCCGCTTCCGCCTGAGCGACGTGTGGATCATGGAGCCCGGCCAGCCCGGCCGCCAGATCGCGGCGATGTCGCTGCCAACCACGCTGACCCTCGGCCGGGTGCAGGAAAACTTCGCCAGCCCCGAGACGATCTCCTTCTGGGAGCTTCCGCAGTTCATCCGATTCTTCGAATCGGCGGGCTTTTCCGCCCATTCCCACCGGCTGCACTGGCACAGCCTGATCGCCTCGCCGCTGCTGCTGTGCGCCATGGTCCTGCTGGCCGCGGTGTTCTCGGTCAGCCCCAACCAGCGCTCCGGCCATGGACTGCTGCGGGTGATCGGCGGCGTGGGGGCGGGCTTCCTGCTGTATTTCTTCACCCGCCTCACCCTGGCCCTCGGGCTGTCGGCGACCCTGCCGCCGTGGCTGGCGGCGTGGAGCCCGACGATCATCACCCTGCTGCTTGGCATCACCATCCTGTTGCACCTCGAAGATGGCTGACACTCTTTCGCCCGCCCGCATCACGATCGCCCTCATCGTCGCCCTGACCCTGTGGCGGGTCGCGGTGCTGTTCGGCGCGCCGTTCGACCTGTCCTTCGACGAGGCGCAGTACTGGGGTTGGGCGCAGGACCCGGCGTTCGGATACTTCTCCAAGCCGCCGCTGATCGCCTGGGTGATCTGGCTGACCACGGCCATCGGCGGAGACGCCGAGCCGTGGGTGCGACTCGGCGCCACGCTGGCCCACGGCATCACCGCCCTGGTGCTGTTCCTGGTCGGCCGGGCGCTGTTCGACGGCCGCACCGGCATGTGGACCGCCGTGGTCTACGCCACCCTCCCGGCAGTGTCGGTGTCATCCTTGCTGATCTCCACCGACCCGTTCCTGCTGCTGTTCTGGGCCCTGGCCCTGCACGCCTACATCCGGGCGCTCAATGCCGGAACGCCGGGTTGGTGGGCGCTGATGGGGCTGTGGATCGGCCTGGGGCTGCTCAGCAAGTACGCCATGGTGTTCTTCGTGGTGTCGATGGTCCTCCACCTCGCGTGGTCGGCCGAGCACCGGGCGTGGCTGCGCCGGCCCGGGCCGTGGCTGGCCACCCTGATCGGCGTCGCGGTGTACCTGCCGAACCTGTGGTGGAACCGCACCCACGGGTTTGCCAGCTATGTCCACACCGGGGCCAACGCCAACCTCAAGTCCGACCTGTTCAACCCGGGCGAGCTGGCCGAGTTCCTGGGCTCGCAGTTCGGCTTTTTCGGGCCGCTGCTGTTTGCCGCCCTGCTGGTCCTGGTGCTGGCCCGGCTGCGGCCGGCGGCGCGCGATCCGCGCCTGCGCCTGCTGCTGGCTTTCACCCTGCCGGTGCTGGGCGCGATCACCGTGCAGGCCTTTTTGTCGCGGGCCAACGCCAACTGGGCGGCCACGGCCTATGTCGCCGGCACCGTGCTGGTGGTCGGCTGGCTACGCGGGCATGGCCGGTCGTTGGGCGGCGGGGCATGGCGGTACGCGCTCCATGCCTCGGTCGCGCTGCACCTGCTGGTCGCCGTTCTGGCCTATAACCTGGACGGCGTCGCCCGTCTGGCCGGGGTGGACCTGACCGCCAAGACCGACCCGCTCAAGGACATGCGCGGCGGGGCGGAGCTTGGCGCCCAGTTGCGCGCCATCAAGGCCAGGCACCCCGACCTCACGCTGCTGTTCGACGACCGCAAGCTGATGGCGTCGATGCTGTATTATGCCCGCCCGGTGGTGTTCGATGCCGTGATGTTCCGCCAGAGCCCCGGCATCCAGAACCACTACGAGCTGACCACCACGATGGCCGGCCTGGAGGGCCAGGACTTCCTGCTGGTGGCCCGCAACGACGACGGCCCGGTGCGCCACGCCTTCGAGCACAGCGAACACCTGGGCGACTTGCGGGTGGAGATCCATCCCGGCTTTGCCCGCACCGCCGGGATCTACCGCCTGACCGGATACAAGGGACACGCCTTTCCATGATGCTCGAGACCTTCGTGGCCGCCGCCGGCCGGTCGTTCCGCCGTCACTGGATGGCCTGGCTGCTCGGATCGCTGCTGGTTTTCCTGTTCTTTCCGGGCCTCGACCTGGCGGTCAGCCGCTGGTTCTGGACCCTCGACGGCGGCTGGGTGTATCGCCACGGCCACCTGCTGGAGTTCGTGCGCAAGGGCCTGCCGACGGTGATCGTCGGCGCCGTGCTGTTCGTCCTGGTGCTGTACGTCGCCGGAGTCGTCTTCAAACAGCGGTTCCTCGGCATCGACGGGTGGATCGCCCTGTACCTGCCGCTGTCCCTGGCGGTCGGGCCGGGGGTCATCGTCAACGGCGTGTTCAAGGACAACTGGGGCCGCGCCCGGCCGAGCCAGATCGTCGAGTTCGGGGGCGAGGCGCTGTACACCCCGCCGTTCCTGCTGACCGACCAATGCCTGACCAACTGCTCGTTCACCTCCGGCCACGGGGCGCTGGGGTTCTGGCTGGTCAGCTTCGCGTTCCTGGCCCCGGCGGCATGGCGCGGCCGGGCCATCCTGGCGGCGCTGGGGGTCGGCAGCATGGTCGCCCTGGTGCGCATCATGCAGGGCGGCCACTTCCTGTCCGACACCCTGTACAGCGCGGTCATCACCATCACGGTGAGCTGGGTGATGTGGAAGGCCATGTTTGGCACCAGCCGTTCAAAGATCTGACCCTTCTTTTCCGCTTTCGCGGACGGGCGCTGCCCGAAACCCGCTGGGGCGATGCCCCAGGCCCCCTTTTGTTTCTTCAACAAAAACAAGGAGGTCTGGAGCTTGCTCCAGGCGGGTTAGGGCGGCAGCCCTGGCCGCGTCAGCGGCAGCCCAGGGTCATTTCATGTGCCGGGCGGAATGACACCGCGCGATCTCCGCACGGAACAAAGGACTTTTCCTGAGGCGGCGGCGGCCTTATATGTCCGCCATGAGCACAGCATCCTGCCCTTCCTCGGCCGCGTCCTCCCCCGACGCCGCAGCCGACCCGCGTGAGAATCTCATCGGCCTGTCCCGCGACGAGCTGGCCGAGCGCTTTGCCGCGCTTGGCGAGAAGCCGTTCCGCGTCAAGCAGGTGTGGTCGTGGCTGTACTGCCACGGCGTGACCGACTTCGCGGCCATGACCAACGTGTCCAAGGACATGCGGGCCAAGCTGGAGGACAACTTCCGCATCGCCCGCCCGACCCTCAGCCGCGAGCAGATCTCGACCGACGGGACCCGCAAGTGGCTGCTGCGCTTCAAGGACGGCAACGAGGCCGAGACGGTCTACATCCCCGACGATGATCGCGGCGCGGTGTGCGTGTCCACGCAGGTCGGCTGCACCCTGACCTGCCGGTTCTGCCACACCGGCACGCAGATGCTGGTCCGCAACCTGACGGCGGCCGAGATCGCCGGGCAGTTCATGGTGGCGCGCGACAGCTACGGCGAATGGCCGACCCCCAACGAGACCGGGCGCCTGCTGTCCAACGTCGTCGTCATGGGCATGGGCGAGCCGCTGTTCAACTACGACGAAACCGTCAAGGCGCTGGGCATCCTGATCGATCCCGACGGCATCTCGCTGTCGCGCCGCCGGGTCACCCTGTCGACCTCGGGCGTGGTGCCGCGCATGTACGACCTGGGCCGCGACCTGCCGGTGAACCTCGCGGTGTCCCTGCACGCCGCGACCGACGACATCCGCGACCAGATCATGCCGATCAACAAGAAGTACCCGCTCAAGGAGCTGATGAAGGCCTGCCGGGAATACCCCGGCGCCTCCAACGCCCGCCGGATCACCTTCGAATACGTCATGCTCAAGGGCATCAACGACAGCGACGCCGACGCCCGCGCCCTGGCCAAGCTGGCCAAGGGCATCCCGTGCAAGTTCAACCTGCTGCCGTTCAACAAGTGGCCGGGCGCGCCGTTCGAATGCTCCGACTGGGACCGCATCGAGCGATTCGCCGACGTCCTGTCGTCGCTCGGCTTCTCGGCCCCGATCCGCATCCCGCGCGGCCGCGACATCCTGGCCGCGTGCGGGCAGCTCAAGTCGGAAAGCCTGCGCGACCGCCTCAAGGAAGTGCAGGCCCGCAAGGACGCCGTCCAGGACTGAGGAAGTGAAGGGATTTACCACAGAGACACAGAGACACTGAGGTTTCGGTGAAAATGGCCGCGCGCAGCGCATGAACTCCCTGTTCGGGGATTTGCCTGCGGCGCTGCTCCGCTCTCTCGGTGCCCTCTGTGCCTTCCTCTGTGTCCTCTGTGTTTCCCCGCTTCACTTCCCTTCTTTACTTCTGCATCCATCAAAAAACCCCGCCGTTTCCGGCGGGGTTTTTCTTGGGCGCAGCGGTGGACGGGTCAGAGGACCGACTCGACCCACTCGTACAGCTTGCTCTTGGGCAGGGCGCCGATCTTGGTGGCGGCGACCTGGCCGCCCTTGAAGACCATCAGGGTCGGGATGCCGCGCACGCCGTACTTGGTCGGCGTGGTCGGGTTCTCGTCGATGTTCAGCTTGGCCACCGTCACCTTGCCGTCGAGGTCCTTGGCAAGGTCCTCCAGGGCCGGCGCGATCTGGCGGCAGGGCCCGCACCACTCGGCCCAGAAGTCGACGAGGACCGGCATGTCCGCCTTCAGCACGTCCTGCTCGAAGGAATCGTCGGTCACCTGCTTCATGTGTTGCGTCCTTCCGTTGTTCCACACCACGCCATACAGCAGCGGTCCTGGCGCCAAAATTTCAATCCGCACCAAAACACCCCACCGCGGGGCAGGGAATTGGGCTGACCGGAGTCTAGGGTTGGGGAAGGGTGCCGTCAAGCAAGCCCTGACCCCATTTCAACCTCGTAGCGCACCCAGTCCGTTCGCATGCCGATTTTCTCATAAAGCGCATGGGCAGCGGCGTTGCCGGGTTTTGTCTGCCAGTACAGACGCTGCCAGCCCTGACTGCGCCCGGCCTCGACCAGGAAGTCCAGCAGGGCGCGGGCAGCGCCCCGGCCACGGGCGCTTTCGGCCACGAACAGATCTTCCAGATAGCACACCGGCGCGGTGCTCCAGGTGCCCAGGTGCAGGACGACGATGGCGAACCCGGCCACCGTGCCGTCCACCTCGGCGACGAAGCAGTACATCGGCGCCTCGCGGTCCAGGCAGCGGGCAAACGTCGTCTCGGTGACGTCGGCGGCCACGGTGGCGCCGTAGAACGCCCCGTAGCCGTCCCACAAGGGTCTCCACGCGGCATAGTCGGCGGCCGAGACGGGGCGAACGGAGACACTCATGGCGAAATACCTTTCAACAGGGCTTCCAGGGCCAGATCCAGCGCCGCCGCCGGCAGCTCCATCAGGAACGGCCCGTCGGTCCACAGCAGGGCGCAGGACACCGCGCGGCCGGGATAGAGCTGGGACAGCACCGCGCGGTAGGTGGCCATCTGCATCACATAGGCCTCGGCCACGTCCTCGACCCGGCGCGGCGGCGGGCGGTTGGTCTTGTAGTCGATGATGCGGACGGTGTCGGCAGTGACCACCATGCGGTCCACCTGGCCGGACACCACATGGCCGCCGACGATGCCGGTCAGGGGCACCTCGGCGCGCGATCCCGCACCGAACAGGTCGGCGAAATCGGCGTCATCGAGCACGGCCAGGGTTTCGGTGGCAAGCTCGTCCACTGTGCCAGCGTCCAGCCCCCACACCGGGCGCGCCAGGAACGCACGGGCCGCCTCGAAGCGCCCGGCCGGCGGCAGGTCGGGCAGGCTTTCCAGCAGGCGGTGGACCAGCCGGCCGCGCTGGAACCTTGCCAATGCCCCGCCATCCTCGGCCAGCGGCGAGCGCACCGGCGGCTCGGGCAGCAGGGGCCGCGACGGGGCCAGCGGGCGCGGCGGAGTCGGCTCGGCCGGCACCCCGCCATGGACCCAGGCCGGCAACGGCAGCGGCGCGGCGGCCTCGGCCCGGCGGGCGTGGTCGGGGCGCGGCTCGGCGGTCTGGGCGCAGTCGAAGCGCCAGATGGTGCCGTCGCCTAAGGTGCCATCGGCGGCGAGGAAGGTGTCCACGACCTCCGTCCCCAGGGCGTGCATGGCGTCGGCGACCAGGGAATACCAGCATTCCTCGGGCGCGGCGCGCTGGCCGTCCCAGCCGCACACGATCAGGCGGTCCTCGGCGCGGGTCAGGGCAACGTAGAGCAGGCGGCGGTATTCCTGCATCTGCGCGGTCTTGGCGGCCTCGGTCAGTTCGGTGCACCACGCCTCGCGGTGTTCGGAGCGCGGCGGCCACACCAGCAGGGTGGTGTCGTCGCGGTCGTCCCACAACAGGCGCGGCATCCGGGTCGGCACGGCGCGGGTGTCGGGCAGGAACACGATGGGCGCCTGCAGGCCCTTGGAGCCGTGCACGGTCATGACGCGCACCACGTCGGTGCCTTCCTCCATGTCGCGCTTGATCTCCTGCGCCCCGGCCGCCAGCCAGTGCAGGAAGGCCTGCAAGGACGGCGGATGCCCCCGGTCATAGGCCAGGGTCAGGGCCATGAACTCGTCGATCGGGTCGGCGGCGTCCGGTCCCAGGCGGGCCAGCAGCTTTTCCCGCCCGCCCAGGCGCCCGAGAATCTCGGCATACAGTTCGTGCGGCGGCAGGAAGTCGGCCCGGTTCATCAACGCGCGCAGGGTGCGGTGGGCGGCGCGCCACGGCCCCGGCTCGGCGGCCTTTTCGCGCAGCGCCCGCCACAAGGACACGCCCTTGGGACGGCCGTGGGCGACGGTGAACAGGTCGTCCTCGGTCAACCCGATGAGCGGGCTTTTCAGGACGCTCGCCAGGGTCAGGTCGTCTTCGGGCAGCAGCAGGGCGTGGCCCAGCGCCACCAGATCCATCACCGCCATCTGTTCGGTCAGGACCATGCGGTCGATGCCGGCCACCGGCACGCCGTTTTCCTTGAGCGCACGGACCAGATCCTCGACGAACGGCCCGCGCCGGCGGACCAGCACCAGGATGTCGCCCGGCCGGATGGGCCGGGCGCGGCTGTCCAGCGGCTCGGCATTGGCCAGCATGGCGGCGACGCGGCGGGCGATCAGGCGGGCGAGGCGGGTTGGCGCGGCCTCGCCCCGGATGCGCTCGATGGGCGGCTTCCAGGCGTCGGGTTCCTCGATGGCGGTCGGGGCGAGCGGCGGCCACAGCTCGACCGACCCGGGCTGCCCGGCCCTGAACGCCAGATGGCGCACCGTCTCGCCGTCCGGGCGCACCCCGGCCCCGACGTGCGGCGGCTCGAACACCTTGTCGACCAGATCGAGGATCGGCCGGGTGGAGCGGAACGACACCTCCAGCGCCACGTCGGCCCAGGAGCGCTCGACCGTCCGCACGGCGCTGCGGAACTGGCCGCGCAGGGCCTCGAAGATGTCTGGGTTGGCGCCCTGGAAGCTGTAGATGGACTGCTTGCGGTCGCCCACGGCGAACACCGTGCGCCCGAAACCGTTATGACCGCCGTCGCGGGCGGTTTCGCCGGCGAAGAAGTCGGTGACCAGGGCATTGACCACCGCCCACTGGTCCGGGTTGGTGTCCTGGGCCTCGTCGATCAGGACGTGGTCGAGGCCGCCGTCGAGTTTGTACAGCACCCAGGCGGCGTCCTCGCGCTCGGCCAGCAGGCGGCGGGTGGCGAGGATGAGGTCGTCGAAATCCAGCCGTCCGACCCGCACCTTGCCGGTCTCGTAGGCATTGAGCAACGCCTCGGCCAGCAGCAACAGGGCCTCGGTCGCCTCGGCCACGGTGGCGGCCTTGACGTGTTCGCGCACGGCCAGCAGGCGGGCGGTCTCGGTGTCGATCAGGGCGAGGCAGTCGGGGCTGCCGTCCTTGACCTTCTTGGACGGGAATTTTTCCTGTGAGCGCTTCTCGCCTTTCTGGGTGAGGAACGCGCCGCAATAGGCGTCCCACCCGGAACTTCGGGCCGACGGCCCGTCGCCCAACCAGCGGCTGATCTTTTCCGCCGTGGCGAGGTCCGTCTTGCCGCCGCCGCCCAGCGCGGTGCACAGCCGCTTGAGGCCGTCGCCGTCGAACACGGCATCGGCGCAGGCGGCGTCAAGAACCGACCGCGCGGTGTCGCCCGGCCCGATGCCCAGGCGCAGGCGCACCGCCTGGGCCACTGGCGCGCACCCGCCCGCCTGGTCGAGCATCCGGCGCAACCGGCCACGGGCGGACGTCAGTTCGGACAGCAGGTCCGGGAACAGGGTCTCATGGACGAAGCCGGTCACCACCTTCAGCGCCTCGGCCAGGGTCGGATCGGCCGCGCCGCGCGCGTTCATCAGCACGGTTTCGCGGGCGGAATGCAGCAGTTCCGCCGAGTCGCGGTCCTCCAGCACCTCGAAATGCGGGGACACCCCGGCCTCCAGCGGGAAGCGCCGCAGCAGCGCCTGGCAGAAGGCGTGGATGGTCATGATCTTCATGCCGCCCGGCACGTCGAGCACGCGGGCGAACAACTGCCGCGCCGTTTCGCGCAGGGCCGCATCGGGCGCCACGCCGCGCAGCTTGGTCAGCCGCTCGTCGAGCTTGGCGTCGTCGGCCACCGCCCATTCCGATAGCACCTTGGCAAGACGGTTGGCCATTTCGGCCGCCGCCGCCTTGGTGAAGGTCAGGCACAGGATCTTTTCCGGCGCCGCCCCGGTCAGCAGCAGGTTGAGCACCCGGTCGGTCAGAACCTTGGTCTTGCCGGTCCCGGCGTTGGCGCCCACCCAGGCCGAGGCGCCCGGATCGGCGGCGCGGCGCTGGGCGTCTTCGGCGGTCTGGATCAGGGGATCGATCACGGCACCCATCACTCGTCCCCCTCCCCACCGCCAGCCGACCATTCCTTGACGCGGGCGAGGTGCAGATAATCGCTATAACGCGGCGCCTTGCCCGGATGGGGCCGCGCCTCATAGGGCGTCTCGGGCCGGTTGAAGGCGGCGATCAGGCCGCGCAGGCCGTCCAGGGCCTCGGTCGCCAGCATCCCCGGATCGGCGCCGGCGGTCTTCTCGGCGCCGCCCTCGGCGTTGCCCGACAGGTGCCAATAGAGCAGCTTGGAGACCGGGCGGGCCGGTATCCTGGCGAACCCGCCGGCCTGGGCGATGCAGGCCTCCAGGGGAAGCTGGGGGGCGTAGCCGGCGGCGACTTCCTTCTGCGACGGCGGGGCGCCGGTCTTGTAGTCGAGGATGGCGAGCGACCCATCGTGCAACAGGTCGATGCGGTCGGCCTTGGCGGTCAGGGTGAACTCGCCCACGGTCAGGGTGCCCTCGGCCTCCACATGGCTTTCGCGCACGTCGGCCCGGCGCGCCGCTTCCTGAGCCACCACCCAGTCGGTCAGCCGCTCGAAGCGCGGCCACCAGAAGGCCCACACGGCGGGCCGGGCGATGTCTTGCTCGAACACCTCGTGGCCGCAGGCGAGCAGGGCGCCGCGCGCGTCCTCGGGCAGGGCGTCGGGGTGCCGTTTGATGAACAGCTCCAGCGCCTTGTGGACCAACTGGCCGTAGTCGGCCGCCCCCGGCTCGGCATCCAGCGGATCGAGCGCCCGCAGGCCGAGGATGAACTGCGCATAGATGGCGTAGGGGTCGCGCATCCACGTCTCGATGCGCGTGACCGAAAGCTTGGTCGGCCGGGCCTCAACCGGCGGGCAGGGCGCCGGGCGCTCGCCGGGAACAAAGGCGGTGGGCTGATCCAGGCGGTCGGCCCAGTCGAGGTAGTGGCTCGGCCCGTCCAGCGGCGTCAGGCCCGACGCCGCCATCACGGTTTCCAGGCGCAGCAGCCAGCGCGACGGCACGGTGGGCGTGCCCTCGACCTTCTCCGAGCGGGTCAGCGCCACGCGCGGGGCACAGAACAGGTGGGCGAAGTCGTGCGCCGTATGGCCGACCCGCTGTTCGGGCAGCGGCAGGCCGAAGGAGGTGCGCATGGGCCGGCTCATCCACGGGTCGGCCTGGATGCGCGGCGGCCAGGTGTCCTCGTTCAGGCCGCCGACGATCATCAGGTCGGCGTGTTGAAGGCGGGCTTCCAGGGGGCCGAGGATGGACAGGCGCGGATGGGTGCCGACGTCCTCGCGCACCGGCACGCCGACCATCAGGGCGTCGAGCAGGGCCGGATAGTGGCGCGGCGCGATGGTGCCCAGATCCGCCGCGCTGTCGGCCAGATCGCGGGCAAAGCCGGCCGCCACGTCGCCGGCCCGGCCCGACCACAGTTCCAGCGCGCCGTGGATTTCATCAGACCCGGCCAGCGCCTCGGCCAGCCGCAGGTGAGCTTCGAGCAGGTCGGCAAAGGGTACTTCATCGCGAGCCATCAGGGCGACGAAGGGCGCGCAGCACGCCTCCACGGCGTCCAGCCAGGGCACCAGGGTGCGGGCCTCGTGGTCCGGGATGATGCGGCGCAGACCGTCGAGGCCGGGGCCGGGGCGCACGCCGCGCAGCACCGTGCGCTCCAGGGTGCGCACCCCCTCGCGGAAGGCGACGCGGGACAGCCCGGCGCCGGACAATGGATGTTTAAGCGCGGCCAGCAGCGGCACCGGGGCGAAATCGGCGGCCACCATTTCGGCGCTCAGGCGCAGGAACACGCCGGGCGGGGTGACGGCCAGCGGGCGCCCGGCCGAGTCGTCAACCGTGATGCCCCAGCGGCCGAGGTCGGCGGCGACGCGGCGGGCCAAGTCGCGGTCGGGCGTGACCAGGGCGCAGGTGCGGCCGGCGTCTTCCAGGGCCTCGCGCATCATCAGGGCGATGGCCAGGGCCTCCTCGCGCGGGCCGGGGCAGTCGATGCGGCTGACGTTGGCGACCGCTTCGGCCGGCAGCGGCTCGATGTCGCGCCAGCGGTGGGTGGTGCGGGCCGGGCGCAGGGCCTCGGAAATCAGGCGCTGGCGGCTCGGCGGGGCGGCGGGGATCTCATCGTGCGGGGCCGGCCAGTCGGTCACGGCGGCGCGGTCGATGCCCATGATCTCCAGCAGGCGCTTGAGCGGGTCCTGCGGGTGGCTCTGGTCGAGCACCGCCCAACTGTCGTCGTCCAGATCACGATCAAGGCCCGGCAGCACCGCACACCCCTGGGGCAGCCCGGCGACCACGGCGACCAGCCGGGCCGCCGCCGGAATGGACCCGGTGATGCCGGCCGCGATGATGCGTCCGGGAGGAGGAGCCTCCGCCCACGCCCGCCCTTGCGCATCGAGCAGGCGGTTGCGCCGCTCGGTGGGGTCCAGGCAGCCCTCGGCGGCCAGCAGGGCGGGCCAATGGTGGGTAAGGATTTGCAGGAAGTTCAGGGTGATCTGCCAGTGCTTGGCGTAGTCGTCGGGCACCAGCCCGGCCAGCCCGTCAAAGCCCAGCCCCTCGGTCTGCACCTGATCGAGCAGGCGGGCCAGCTCGGCGGCCAGCCGGGCCGCCTGATCGGGCGTGCGCGGCTTGCCCGACGCGTCGGGCATGGCGAGGATCAGCCGGGTCAGCAGCAGCCGGCGGCGCAGCGGCGGGATGGCCGGCGGAATATCGACCGCCTCGGGCAGCGCCCCGCCGGCGGCCTGGGCGAACAGCACCTCGTCCTCGTCCAGGTCGCCGATCGCCGCCATGCGCGGCAGCAGCAACGCCCGCCCGCCCGACCGCCGCAGGAACGCCTCGCGCAGGGTCCGCCGGGCGCGCTGCGACGGCAACAGCACGGTCACCCCGGCCAGCGCCAGCGGGTCGTCCTCGGCCTCGGCCAACAACCCGGCGGCCAGCACATCGGCGAACGGCAGGCGGGGGGCGATGGTGTGGACGGTGACGGTCATCGCGGACCCTCGGCCTGGGGGGAGTGAACCACAGAGGCACGGAGACACAGAGGGATCTTGGCCTGAGGCATTCCGCTGTCGCGGAACGGGCTCCCGCCCGAACCCGGCTGGAGGAGGCTCCAGACCTCCTTGTTTTTTCTGAAGAAAAGCCACCCGTGATCGTCGCACCCGCCTGCGAGCTTGTGAAGAAATCTACCGGTTGATTTTTGAGTGCCAAAAATAAACGCGTCGTTCCAGCGCAGGCGGGAACCCAGGGCCGTGGAGAAAGTCCCATCGGCTTTTATAAGCCGCTGGTAATGAACGATTTTCTTTGTGGCGCCTGGGCACCCGCCTACGCGGGTGCGACGGAGCCTTTTGTTGACGAAGGTGGAAACCTCGACAGATTCGCCAATCTCTTCACAAGCTCCTTCGCGGGAACGACGCACTTGAGGTTGGGCGCGACCCCTCGGTGCTCCTCTGTGCCTCTGTGCCTCTGTGGTTCCCAAAATCACTCCGCCCGCTCCCCGAACTCCTCGCCGGCCTGTTCGGCTCGGATCAGGTCTTCGGTCGGGGCGATGGCGGCCGGGGTGCCGACGTGGAACCACGGGCCGTCGTGGGCGATGGCGCGCAGGCGGCCGGCGGCGAGCAGGCGGTCGAACACGAGGTTCAGGGACCACGCGCCGTCGGGGGTGTCGGCCAGGGCGGCCGGGGACAGGATCTGCACGCCGCCGAAGACGTAGGGCGCGACCTGCTTTTCGCCGCGCCGGCGGGGCACGCCGGCCGGATCGAGGAAGAAGTCGCCCGGGCCGTCGTAGCCGTGGGCGTCGGCGGTGCGCTTGAACAGCAGCAGGGCGTCCATCTCGGCCGGGTTCCAGGCCTCGGCCAGGCGGGTCAGGGCGGGGCGGGTGCCGTTCAGCCACACGATGTCGGCATTGATGACGAACACCGGATCAGCCCCCAAAAGCGGCAGGGCCTTCTTCACCCCGCCGCCGGTTTCCAGCAGCAGGTCGCTTTCGTCCGAGATCGTGATGCGCGGGCCTTCGGCGCGGCGGTCCAGATGGGCGCGCACCGCATCGGGCAGGTGGTGGACGTTGACCACGGCCTCTTCCACCCCGGCCTCCACCAGATGATCGAGCACGCGGTCGAGCATGGTTCGCCCGGCCACGGCAACCAGCGGCTTGGGCGTGTGGTCGGTGATCGGCCGCATGCGCAGGCCGAGCCCGGCGGCCAGCACCATTGCGGTTTTTGGCATCATCGCGGGTCCTTCCGCCGCACATCGGGCGGCACATGGGTGTCGAGCCACTGGCGCACCGGGGCCACCGCCGGATGGGCGCAGGCGCCTTCCAGCAGACGCCAGACGCGGGGGATGTGTTGCAGGTAGATCGGCTTGCCGTCGCGTTTCCACAACCGCGTGAAGATGCCGATCACCTTGGCGTGGCGCTGCGCCGCCATCACCGCCCACGAGGCGTCGAAGTCGGCCCGCGACACCTCGGCCGTGGCGGCGAAGGCGCGGTCCTTCATGGCCGCCACCAGGGCCGGATCGATGTCGCGCCGGGCGTCTTCCATCAGGCTCATGGCGTCGTAGGTCAGTGGCCCGCGCACGGCGTCCTGGAAGTCAAGCAGCCCGCAGGCGGCCAGTCCGCCGCGGCCGGGCACGATCATCAGGTTGTCCACATGGTAGTCGCGCAGGACCAGCACCTCGGGCACCGCGCGGGCGACCGGGAACAGGCCGCGCCAGGCGTCGTCCCAGGCGGTGCGGGCCTCGGCCGTGACCTCGGCCCCGACGGCGGGCAGAAACCAGTCGGGCAGCAGGCCGGCCTCGGTCAACAGGCGGTCGTCGTCATAGAGCGGCACGTCGAGCGGCGGCTCATGGCGGTGCAGTTCGCCCAGCACGTCGATGGCCAGGGCGTAAAGCTCGGCCTCATCGGCCCCGGCGGCCAGCAGGCGGGTATAGGTGTCATCGCCCAGGTCGCTGAGCAGCAGGAACCCGGCGGCGGCGTCCTCGGCCAGGATGCGCGGCGCCGACAGGCCGATGGCCTCCAGGTGGTTGGCGATGGAAATGAACGGCCGGACGTCCTCCTGCGGCGGCGGGGCGTCCATCAGGACGGCGCGCTCGGCCCCGCGTTTCAGACGGTAGTACTTGCGGAACGAGGCATCGCCGGCCAGCAGGCTACGCTCGGCGTTGCCCCAGCCGGCGAACTCCTGGAAACGGTCCATCAACTCGGCGCGCGGGGTCATTTGGGCGGGGTCTCCAGGGCGGCGCGGATGCGCTCTAGAAGGATGGCGGCGCCGCTGATGTCGGCGCGGCGGGCGGCTTGGTCGGTGATGGTCAAGGCGATGCGCAGGGCGCGGCGCGGCAGATATCCGCCCAGGCGGGCCGGCCATTCGATCAGCGAAATACCCTCGGCGAAGGCCTCGTCGATGTCCAGTTCCACCGCGTCGTCGGGCTGTTCCAGGCGGTACAGGTCGAAGTGCCAGTAAACCGCGCCGTCCAGCCCGTCATAGGTCTGCACCAGGGTGAACGTCGGGCTGGGCACCTCTTCGTCGGGATCCCCGGTGGCGGCGCGGATGAGGGCGCGGGCCAGCGCGGTCTTGCCGGCCCCCAGGTCGCCGTCCAGGGCCACCACGTCGCCCGGCCGCAGCACGGCCGCCAGGGCCGCGCCCAGGCGGGCGGTGGCGGCTTCGTCGGGCAGGTCGAGGACAAGGTTTGGCGCGTTGGTCATGGCACAAGGTTTACCGCGCCGCCGGGCTGCCTCGCAACGTCTGGTTAGAGGGCTTGATCCCAAACGTCGAACCGACAATCATCGGCCTTTGTTTTCACTCGGGACAAACCGCCATGATCGAACGAATCCACCACACCGATGCCGTCGTCATCGGAGCCGGCCCGGTCGGCCTCTTCGCCGTCTTCCAGTGCGGCATGGTGCGCATTCGCTGCCATGTGGTGGATGTCCTGGATGCCGTGGGCGGCCAGTGCACGGCGCTCTATCCGGAAAAGCCGATCTACGACGTTCCGGCCCACCCGTCGGTCCTGGCCGGCGAACTGATCGAAAAGCTGGAGGCGCAGGCCGCACCCTTCCGGCCGACCTTCCACCTCGGCCAGCAGGTGGTGTCCATGGCGCGCACGGCCGAGGGCCGCTGGCTGGTCGAAACCGACAAGGGCACCAAGATCGACGCCGCCGTGGTCATCATCGCCGCCGGGGTCGGCGCGTTCGGCCCCAACCGCCCGCCGCTGGGCGGCCTGGAGCACTACGAAGGCAAGTCGGTGTTCTATTTCGTGAAGAGCCGCCAAGCCTTTCGCGGCAAGAAGGTGGTCATCGCCGGGGGCGGCGATTCGGCCGTGGACTGGGCCATCTCCCTGTCCGAGCTGGCCGACAAGGTGATGGTCGTGCACCGCCGCCCGAAGTTCCGCTGCGCCCCGGAAAGTGCGGCGCGGCTGCATGAACTGGCCGACGCCGGGCGCATCGAACTGGTCGTGCCCTACCAGTTGCACGGCCTGGAGGGCGATGCCGCGACCGGCCGCCTGAGCGGCGTCACGGTGGCCGACCTCGACGGGGCCACCCGCACCCTGGAGGCCGACGTGCTGCTGCCGTTCTTCGGGCTGGCCACCAACCTGGGGCCGATCTGCGACTGGGGCCTGGCCATGGACAAGCACACCATCAAGGTCGATCAGGCCACCGCGGCGACCAGCGAACCGGGGATCTTCGCCATCGGCGACGTATGCACCTATCCGCACAAGATCAAGCTGATCCTGACCGGGTTCGCCGAAGCCGCGCAGGCCGCCCATGCCGCCTTCTCCATCGTGCATCCCGACGAGGCGCTGCATTTCGAACATTCCACCACTACAGGGCTTCCGGTTTAGGGTACAGTACCTCCAAGGATAGTGGGGCTTTGGGGGGGGAGCACCGTGCGTCTACTGCTGGTCGAGGACAGCCGCACTGCGGTAAAAATGGTCGAAGGCCTTCTCGCCGAGGAGGAGGAGAAGCGCGACATCCGCTTCGACCTGTCGATCGCCGGCAGCCTGGGCGAGGCCGAGGCAGCCCTGTCCTGCGGTGCCTTCGACCTCATCCTGCTCGACCTCACGCTGCCGGATTCGCACGGCCTGCACACCGTGGAGGCCATCGTCGAGGTGGCCCCGCGCACGCCCGTCGTGGTGCTGACCTCGACGGCGGACGAACAACTCGGCCTGCAGGCCCTCAAGCGCGGGGCGCAGGACTTCCTGGTCAAGGACGAGACCTATCGCAAGGTCCTCATCCGGTCGGTCCGCTACGCCTACCTGCGCAACGAGGCCGAACGCGAGGTGCGCGAGGCCCGCGACATGGCGGAGTTCGCCACCAACTCCAAGTCCTCGTTCATCGCCAACCTGAGCCATGAACTGCGCACGCCGCTCAACGCCATCATCGGCTTTTCGGAAATGGTGCTGGCCGAGTTCCACGGCCCGCTGACCGACAAGCAGAAGGAATACGTCACCGACATCCACAAGTCGGGGCGCTACCTGCTGGGCCTGATCGGCACCGTGCTCGACATGTCCAAGATCGAGGCCCAGAAGATCGAACTGCGCGAGGAGCCGATGGACTTCTCGGTGCTGCTGTCCGACACCATTTCGGGCCTCGGCGTCGGTGGCGCCAAGGGCACCGAGCGCGTGGTGGTCGATCTGCCCGACGACCTGCCGCGCCTGCGCGGCGACTGGACCAAGCTGCGCCAGGTGTTCTCCAACCTGCTCAGCAACGCCCTGAAGTATTCGCCCGACGGCGGCGAGGTGCGCGTCATCGCCCGCACCGGCGAGGGCGGCGACATGGTCATCACCGTGGCCGACAGCGGCATCGGCATCCCCACCGATCAGATCGAAGGCGTCCTGGAGCCGTTCAACCGCACCACGGTGTCCAAGGCCAAACGCATCGAAGGCACCGGCCTGGGCCTGGCCCTGACCAAGGGCCTGATCGAGGCCCACGGCGGCACGCTCCTCCTGGACAGCGCGCTCGGCGAAGGCACCACGGTCACCGTCCGCCTGCCGGCCGCGCGCGTGGTGGTGCCGGTGTAGGGGGGCGCTCACCCGTACCGCAAATTAAAGGTTCATCACGGATCTCCGGGGCCGCGTATTGCCGTTTTGAACCACAGAGACACAGAGGCACAGAGGTTGCCGCGCCATGGAATGACTCGGTGCTGGATCCCGCGCGCAGCGCAGAAACTTGCCTGCGGCAGGCGTGGACCCGAAGTGCCAAGTCCAGCGCAGACCCCTCTGTGCCTCTGTGTCTCTGTGGTTTCTCTACACGGCCGGGGCGCTTTCCCCGGTGAACCGTGATGAACCAAATTAAAGCCTCTGTACTTACCCCGAAAGATTGCATATACGAAAGCGATGCGTTTCTATCGTAACCACTAAAGGTATATGCTGATGCGAAAATTTTTTTCCGTCGCCGCTTCCCTGGCTGTCATGGTGGCTGTCACCGGCTGCGGCTCCGCGCCGCCTCCCCAGTGGCAGAAGCCGGGCGCTGCAGCAAATGTTGCCGTTGATGAGCTCTCGGACTGCCGATACCAGGTCGGGCTAGCGAAGGTTTCGCCTGCAGAGCGGAATCAGCTTGTCTCCGACTGCATGCAGTCGAAAGGCTTCAGGTACCGCTAGCCACCTGCTTCAGCCCACGTACTTCAACAGGGGGTTCAAGGGGCCAAACGGCCCCTTGCGGGTGTGGGCGGAGCCTGCCCTTTCGCTGTAACTGTGGCCTCAGGCCGGCGTCTTGGCGCGGCCTTCCAGGCATTCGTCCAGGTATGACTTGAACGTCAGGTCGCCCTTGACCACGTCGTCGACGAAGACCTGAACCAGGTGTTCGAAGCAACTGTGGTGGTCGAAGTCGGCGTCCTGTGAATCGCAGGCGATGCGCGCCCGTTCGGCCAGTGCGACGAGCTTTTGGTGATAGACCTTGTGGATCTCGAGCTTGGGATAGCCGACGCTGAGCAGGAAGGCTTCCTCCCAGGCGAAGTGCGCCTTCGCGGCCTCGATGAACCGGCCGGAGACGTCGCGGCACTTGCTGATTTCCCGCGCGTCGATCGCTGCCGCCAGTTCGTTGATCAGGCTGAACAACACCTGATGCTGCTCATCGATCGGCCCGTTGTCGATGCGGAAGCTGTCCTGGAAAACCAGTCGCGGCATGTCCGTGCGCCCCTCGAATGAACCTATAATTTATAAGGATACGCTCGCTGGACGCCGGGGCATAGGAGGAACTGAACGAGGCGGTGACCTTTACCGGCCTTCGCGGTAACGGCGGCGGACTTCGGCCTCGCGGGCGAGGCGTTCCAGGCGGAGTTGAGCGCGCAGGCGCTCAATCTCGGCTTCGTCGAGCTGGTGCAGGCGGGCGCGGCCCTCGGCAACGATGCCTTCGGCCCGAGTGTCGGCCGCGACGTCGGCCAAGTCGCGCCGCCGGGCGTCCTGGCGGCGCAGGGCTTCAAACAGACCTTCGGACTCCTGCTGAAGCTGGCGCTGGAGGCCCTGGATGTGCGCAGCCGTCGGGTCGGCCGGCTCCACCACCATTTGGGCCATGGCGGCGGGGGCGAGAAGGAGTCCCAGGCAGGCCAGCAGCAGTCTCAAAGTATCTCCGTTTCCACAGGGCGGCGGCGCAGGTGGATCGCCTCGCCAGCCGGCGGGCGCGCCCCTGTGCCCGGCGCCGTGTCTCGCAACAGACGGTCGAGGAACGCGCTGCCGACCTGGGTGGTTTCCAGGCTGTCGAGGGCGGCGGCGGCGAGCAGACCGGCGGGCAGGCGCTTGCGGGACGACGGCGTAAGGGGCATCGGCGGGCTCCAGGTCCAAAAAGTCTCCATCGCGCCGCCAGTATGGCCGGAGGGCGCTCAGGCGTCGAGGAGGGCCGAGATAACGCTGTTGAGGCAGAGCACGCCTTTCGAGGTGGCGCGCAGGGGCCATCCTTCGGCAATCAGCCCTTCATCGCGCAGCCACGACAGGGCCGGCCGATGGATCGCGTCGTCCAGAGCCACACCTCCGCTCAGCCTGAAAAAGCGCTGCGGGTCGATGCCTGCCGTGGTACGCAGGCCCATCAGGACAAGTTCTTCTTGCCGTTCCCGCGCCGAGAGGGCGAGATTTTCACGCGTCGCGCCGTCTTCTGATTCAGATAATTTTAGCCAAATGTCCGGCGCCCGGTGCTGGCGCGTGGCATAGGTTTGCTCATCCACGGTGACCCGTCCATGAGCTCCCGGCCCGATGCCCAGGTAGTCGCCGCCCTGCCAGTAGGTCATGTTGTGGCGGCTCTCGGCGCCCGGCCGGGCATGGTTGGACACCTCGTAGCGGGGCAGGCCGGCGCGCTCGGTTTCCTCCTGGGTGATGTCCCACAGGGCGATGGCGTTGTCGTCGTCGGGCAGAACGAAGGCGCCGCGCCGGTGGTCGGCGGCAAAGCGGGTGCCGTCCTCGATGGTCAACTGATAGAGCGACAGGTGCTCGCCGGCCAGGGCCAGGGCGGCGCGCAGTTCGGCCCGCCACGCCTCGGGATCATGGCCGGGGCGGGCGTAGATGAGGTCGAACGAGGTGCGCGGGAACAGGCTCTGCGCGGCCTCCACGGCGCGCCGGGCCTCGGCCACGTCATGGCGGCGCTCCAGAAACCGCAAGGCGTCCTCGTACAGGCTCTGCACGCCCAGCGACACGCGGTTGACCCCGGCATCGCGGAAGCCCTCGAAACGCGCCCGATCGACCGCCCCGGGATTGGCCTCCAGCGTGATCTCGATGTCAGGCGCCGGCTCGAACAGCGCCGTGGCGCGGGCGATCAGGGCGCCGGTGGTCTCGGGATCCATCAGCGACGGCGTGCCGCCGCCAAAGAAGATCGACGTCAGCCGCCGCCGCCCGACGCGCGCCGCGCCGCGCTCCAACTCGCGCAGCAGCGCCACCCGCCAGCGGCCCTGGTCGATGCGCTCGGCCACATGGCTGTTGAAGTCGCAGTAGGGGCACTTCGACAGGCAGTAGGGCCAGTGGATGTAGAGGGCAATGTCGGTCAAAAGCGTGGCAGTCCTTGAGTTGGCAGGAAGTGAATGGGCTCCGCCCAAACCCGCCAAGGGCCATTGGCCCTTGGAACCCATTTACAGGCTGCGGAGAAACTCCGCTGCACAGCTTAGCTCGTCGTTCCCGCGCAGGCGGGAACCCAGGGCCGTGGAGAAAGTCCCGTCGCCATCGTTAACATGCTGAGGGCAAACGACTATCTTGGCGCGCCTGGGCACCCGCCTGCGCGGGTGCGACGAAGCTTTTTGTTGACGAAGGCGGAAACCTCAACAGATTCACCAATTTCTTTACAAGCTCCTTCGCGGGAACAGCCTGCATTCAAAGTCTCTGTTCTCTTTCTTGCGCCGCAGGCAAACGGCCCGCCATGTAATGCGCTGCGCGCGGCTTTTTCCCGCCGCCATTCATGAGGTCCAGGAGGCAAGCCTCCTGGCGGGTGCGGGCAGAGCCCGCCTAACCCTTGTCGCTCACCCCGGCGTCGGCGAACGTCGCCATCCCGGCGTGGCAGGCGGCGGCGGCGCGCAGCACCGGCACGGCGGTCACCGCGCCCGACCCTTCGCCCAGCCGCAGGCCGAGGTCGAGCAGCGGGCGCAGGCCGAGGTGTTCGAACAGCATCCGGTGGCCCGGCTCGGCCGAGGCGTGGGCCAGCACGCAATGGTCCAGGGCGCCCGGGGTGTGGGCCTCCAGCACGGCCGCGGCGGCGGTGCAGATGAAGCCGTCGAGCACCACCGGGCGGCGGGTCAGCCGGGCACCGGCGACCGCTCCGGCGATGGCGGCCAGTTCGCGGCCGCCCAGGCGGCGCAGCAGTTCGAGCGGCCGGCCGAGGGCCTCGGCATGGCGCTGCACGCCGGCGGCGACCACTTCGGCCTTGCGCTCCAGTGCGGCGCCGTGGACGCCGGTGCCGGGGCCGGTCCAGCCCCGCGCCGTGCCGCCGAACAGGGCCAGGCACAGGGCGGCGGCGCTGGTCGTGTTGGCGATGCCCATTTCGCCCAGGCACAACAGGTCGGCATTGCTTTCGGCGGCGGCGCGCAGGCCGGCGTTGAGGGCGGCCACCACCTCGGCCTCGGTCATCGCGGGGCCCTGGGTGAAATCGGCCGTCGGGCGGTCCAGGTCAAGGGCGGTTACGCTGAGGGCGACACCGTTGGCGCGGCAGAGCTGATTCACGGCGGCGCCGCCGGCCTCGAAGTTGCCGACCATCTGGGCGGTCACGCTGGCCGGGAAGGCCGACACGCCAAGGGCGGCGACCCCGTGGTTGCCGGCGAAGATGGCGCAGGCCGGGGCCTCGACCACGGCCGGATGACGGCCCTGCCAGGCGGCCAGCCACGCGGCGAGGTCTTCGAGCCGGCCCAGCGCGCCCGGCGGCTTGGTGAGTTGCGGCTCGCGGGCATGGGCCTTGGCGCGGGCGGCCTCGTCGGGGCCGGGCAGGGTGGCGAGCAGGGCGGCGAAGCCCTCCAGCGAGGAGACGGTCGGAACGGCGGGGGACGTGTACGACATGCTTGCACCTGCGCTGCGGACGGAGAAGGATGGGTCCGTCATACTCCAACGGACGCATGCCCGCCAATGATTCGCCGCCTTGCCGCCGACCTCCATCTGGCGGCCGTCTTCCTCACCCGCCTGCCGATGCCCCGGCTGCCGGCCGCCGTGCCGCCGCTGGCCCGCGCCATGTGGAGCTTTCCGCTCATCGGCGCGGCGGTCGGGCTCGTCGCCGGGACGGTGCTGTCGGCCGCCGTCGCCTTCGGCCTGAGCCCCGCCGTGGCTGCCGTGCTGGCCATCGGCGCGGCGCTGTGGATGACCGGTGGCCTGCACGAGGACGGCCTGGCCGATGTGGCCGATGGCTTTGGCGGCGGCACCACGCGGCAGCGCAAGCTGGAGATCCTGCGCGACAGCCGCATCGGCAGCTATGGCGTGCTGGCGCTGATCGTTGCCCTTGGGCTCAAGGGCGCGGCGCTGGCCGCCGCCCCCGATGCGTTGGCCGCCACGGCCGCGCTGGTGGTGGCCGGGGCGCTCGGCCGCGCGGTCCTGCCGCTGGCCATGATGCTGGCCCGGCCGGCCCGCAGCGACGGCCTGGGCGCCGGTGCGGGCGAGGTGTCGCTCACCGCGACGGCGGTCGCCTGGGGGCTGGCCCTTGGCCTGGGGCAGTGGCTGTTGCCGCTGCCCGTCGTGGTGCTGGCCGGCGGCGTGGCGCTGCTCGCCTGCCTCGCCGTCGTGGCGCTGGCCCGCCGCCACATCGGCGGGTATACGGGAGATGTGCTCGGCGCCGCCGCCCTGGTGGCCGAGGTCGCCGTCCTGGTGGTGCTGATCGGATGATGAGGCGGAGGAGACGCGCATGGTTCCCGTGTGGCGCAAAATGGACAAGACCGGCGTGACGCGGTTCTGGTGGGTCCGCCATGGGCCGATCTCGGTGACGCCCGGCACCATAAAAGGCCAGACCGACGTGCCCTGCGACCTGCCGGCCGAGGCGGTGGCCGCCACCCGCGCCCGCCTGCCGGCCGGGGCGGTGGTGGTGGCGAGCCCTTTGCGGCGCGCCGTGGACACCGCCCGTGCCCTGGGCCTGGAGCCCGATGAAACCGACCCCGCCCTGATGGAGCAGGACTTCGGCGCCTGGACCGGCCATACGTGGGAGGCCCTGGACGCCGCCGCCGCTGCCGTCGGCTTCTGGGACCGCCCGGCGCTGGCCCGCCCGCCGGGTGGGGAGAGCTTCGCCGACCAGGTGGCACGGGTCGGCGGCGTGATCGCCCGCCTGAGCGCCGCCCATCCCGGCCGCGACGTCATCGTGCCGTGCCACGCCGGCGTCATCCGCGCAGCCCTCGCCCTCGCCCTGGGCGTGGCGGCGGACCCGGCCCCGGCGCTGGGCTTCGTCATCGCGCCGCTGTCGGTCACCCGCATCGATGTCTTTCCCGGCGGCGGCGCCCGCATCGGCGCGGTGAGCATCGGGGGCACGCCATGACCGCGCTGCCCCGCCTGACCCTGGTGCTGGGCGGTGCCCGGTCGGGCAAGTCGGTCCATGCCGAGCGCCTGATCGGCTCGCGCGCGGCGGTCTACGTCGCGACCACCGAGGTCCGTGACGACGAAATGGCCGAGCGGGTGGCGACCCACCGGGCGCGGCGCGGCGACGGCTGGCATACCCTCGAGGAACCGCTCGATCTGGCCGGCGTGCTGGCCCGCGACTTCGACCGCCGCCCGGTGCTCATCGACTGCCTGACCCTGTGGCTGAGCAACGTGATGCTGGCCGACCGCCCGGTCGAGGCCGAGGTCAAGGCCCTGTGCGCTGCCCTGGCCGCCGCGCCCGGCCCGGTCATCTGCGTGTCCAACGAGGTGGGCCTGGGCATCGTGCCCGACAACGCGCTGGCCCGCCGCTTCCGGGACGAGGCCGGGCGCCTCAACCAGGCGGTCGCCGCCGTCGCCCAGAGGGTCGATTTCATTGCCGCCGGGCTGGCCTTGCGGATGAAGTGAGCCTCATCCATCTTGCTGCCTTATTCAAAAGATAAGGCTAGAGCGGGTGAACTTTTGGTCATCCTGCGCTACAACTGGTTCGACCCATCACCGAGGAACCTCCCATGTCGTCTCGCGCCCGTGGAACGCTGCGTCTCCTGACTTTCGCCGTGGCCGCCGTGGCCGTGGCGCTGCTGCACCGCCCGGCCGCCGCCGGCCCGGAGGCCGATGCCCAGGCCGCCCTGGCCGCCGCCACCGCCACGGTGGAACGGGTGCGCGCCGACGTGAACTTCAAGGAACGGATGGACCCCTATCTGGCCCGCGCCCGCGCCGTGATGATCGTGCCGCACTTCTACAAGGGGGCGTTCTTCATCGGCGGGTCGTACGGCAACGGCGTGCTGAGCGTGCGCGATGACGCCGGCCAGTTTTCGGCCCCGGCGTTCTTCCGCCTGATGGGCGGCAGCGTCGGCCTGCAGTTCGGCGGTCAGGAAGCCCGCATGATCTTCATGATCATGACCGACGCGGGACTGGACGCCATCCTCAAGGACAAGTTCAAGTTCGGGGCCGGGGCCGGCGTGTCCTTCGCCACCTTCGGCGCCAACATCGAAGGCAGCACCACCTCGGCCGTGGGCGCCGACATCGTCGCCTTCGCCCATTCCGCCGGCGCGTTCGGCGGCGGAGCGTTCGAGGGCACCGTCATCGAAGCCCGCCCGGAATGGAACGAGGCGGTCTACGGCCCCGGCGCGGCGTCGCGCGGCATCCTGTTCGACCGCCGCTATCCGGCGCCCCACAGCGCTGCCGCCCTGTACCATGCGCTGACCGTCAACACCGGCGCCCCCACCCAGACCGCGCCCACCGAAGCAGCGCCCGCACCGGACGCCGAGCCGCAGGACCTGCCGCCGGTCACCATCGATCCGGCCGACTCGCGCGGTTCCGTCGATCCGCGCACGGGGGCCGATGGCCTCGAATCGCAGCGCGGCGGCGTGACCCGTGGCCCCCTGCTGATTGCCCCCGTCGAGACGGCGCCGCTGGATCCGCCGCGCCAGACGCAATGAGGCACGCCATCGCGCTCGCCCTGGTCGGCGCCTTCGTGGTGCTTGGCCTGTGGCGGGACGAAACCTACTTCCTGACCGTCGCCGCCGCCGTCGCGGCCGGCTACGCCGTGGCCCTGTGGACCGGCCGCAAGCGGCGGTAGGGAATGAAGGCGTAAGGGAAGGATGGGCTCCGCCCATACCCGCAAAGGGCCTTGGCCCTTTGATCCCATGTAGGATCCAGCGCTCCAATTGCGCCGCAGGCAGATAACGTTGCCATCTACTGCGCTGCGCGCGGCTTGGCTCCGTCACGTCACGAGGTCAAGGAGGCCAGCCTCCTTGCGGGCGCGGGCAGAGCCCGCTCTTTTCACCAACGCCCTCTCCCGCCGCTATTCCACGTCCCGCCGCAGGCGCAGGGCGTCGGACAGGCGGAAGCCGGTGGCGGACAGGAACGGTGCGGCGGACAGGCGGGCGTCGGCCAGCAGGCCCAAGGCGCCGCGCGCCAGGCCGGCTTCGGCGATGGCCTCGACGAGGGCACGGCCGATGCCCTGGCGGTCCAGGCGGGCATCCACCGCGATCATCGACAGGTGGACGTGGAAGCCGTCGTAGTGGGCCACGGCGACCCCGCCCAGGGCGTCATCGACCTCGGCCACCAGGCACAGGGCCAGGGGCGAGGTCAGCAGTTCGGCCAGGCGGCGTTCGGCCTGCTTGCCGACCGGCAGGTCGCGGACGGCCAGGAGTTCGGCCGCCGCCTCGACGTCGCGCACGGTCATCGAGCGGATGGCCTGCACCTCGGCCTTGGTCTCGCGCACGATCATGGGCTTTGCGACGGACGGTTTTTCCGCCTCGACGGCGGGTTCGGCCTCGGCCGGCCGCCCGGTGACGGTCCAGTCGTAGACGGCGGTGATGCCGCGATCCTGGCGGCGGCGGATGTCGCCGGCGGTGATCTCCACATAGCCCAGCGAAAAGGCGTCCTTATAGGCCTCGCGCACCTTCAGGAACCGCCCCGAGGCATTCTCCAGGACCTGCCCGCAGCCCGCCGTGGTGCCTTCGACCGGCTTCAGTTCCAGCCGCAGGTCGGCCCCGGTGGGGGTCATCGGCGTGTCGGTGTCCACGGCGATCAGCATCAGGTCCTCGGGCCGGGCATTGACGTCGAGCGGCACCAGGTAGTGGGCGATGAAGCCCTTGCCGTGGCGGATGGTCTTCATGCCGAGGATTTCGGTGTCGGGCGACAGGCCGGGCAGCGGCTCGGGCAGATCGCCGACGCGCACCCGCACCAGCCGCCCCGGGGCCACGGCGCGGGCGCGCACCACAGGGGATTTGGCGGCAGGGGATTTGGCAATGGTGCTCATGGTCGTCGTTCCCTCAATAGCCGGTTCTAGCGGACCCGCGCGCCGTCCATCGGCATCAGGGTCTGCTGCCCGATGGCGCACAGGGTGCGGACGCCGGACCGCTCGGCCCAGATGTCGCAGCGCGCGATGATCAGGCTCCGCCCATTCTTGACCACATGGCCCTCGGCGAGAAGGGCTTCGCCCCGTCCGGGCGCAACTATATTGACCTTGAATTCAACCGTCAGGATTTCCATGCCGGCCGCCAGCAGCGATTGCCCGGCATAGCCGCCGCAGTTGTCGGCCAGGGTGGCGATGGCGCCGCCGTGGAAAAAGCCGTGCTGCTGGCTGACCTCGGTGCGGAACGGCAGGCGCAGCAGACAGCGGCCGGGCGTCACCTCGACCAGTTCCACCCCCAGGTGGGCCATCAGCCCCTGCTTGGCGAAGGACGTTCGCACGCGGTCGGCAAAGGCCGAGTCGGGGGCGGTGAAAGCGGTCATGCGGCGGCTCCTGTTAACGTTTACGTAAACGTTAACCCGTTTTGCATCCTGGTCGCAACGACTCACCCGGTGGAGTCGGCCCGCCCGATGGACAGGCCGACCACGCCCAGCAGGATGAGGGCGATCGAGGCCACCTTGAGCCAGGTCAGGTCCTCGCCGAACCACCACACCCCGATGATGGCGATGGCCACCGTGCCGATGCCCGACCACAGCGGATAGACCACCGACACGTCGAGCCGCTTCAGGGCCAGGGTCAGCAGCGTGAAGCTGACGGCGTAGAACACGAAGATCAGCACCGACGGCACCGGCCGGGTGAACCCGGCGGCCAGCTTCATGCAGGTCGTCCCGGCAACCTCGAAGGCGATGGCGCCGATCATGTAGACCCAATGCATGCGTCAGTACTCGGCGCGCAGGAAGTACAGGCCGCAGGCCGGCGCGGTCTGCCCGGCCTTGGCGCGGTCGCAGGCCAGCAGGATGCGGCGCATGTCGGCCGGACCCAGCTTGCCTTCACCGGCCGCGACCAGGGTGCCGACCATGTTGCGCACCTGATGGTGCAGGAACGAGCGCGCGCGGGCGTAGACCTCGACCTCGTCGCCGCGCCGCCGCACGACCAGTTCGTCGAGCGTCTTGTGGGGCGTCTTGGCCTGGCATTCCTTGGCCCGGAAGCTGGTGAAGTCGTGCGCCCCGACCAGTTCCTGGGCGGCGGCGTGCATGGCCTCGGCATCCAGGACGCCCTTGACCCACCACACCCGGCCGCCGTCCAGGGCGGGCCGGCTGCGGCGGTTGAGGATGCGGTAGATGTAGGACCGTTCGCGGCACGAAAAGCGGGCGTGGAAGTCGTCGTCCACAACCTCGGCCGAGACCACCGCCACCGGCAGCGGGCGCAGGTGGTAGTTGATCGCGTCGCGCACCTTGTCGGGCGGATCGCCGCGCTCGACGTCGATGTGGGCGACCTGGCCCCAGGCATGGACCCCGGCGTCGGTGCGGCCGGAGGCATGGGCCACCACGGCCTCCCCGCAATAGCGCAGGGCGGCCTCTTCGAGAGCCTGTTGCACGGACGGCCCGTTGTCCTGGCGCTGCCAGCCGACGAAGGGGCCGCCGTCATACTCGATGATCAGTTTGTAGCGCGGCATGGCGGAGTGATAGCCGTCCGCCGCCCCCCATGCAACCGGCTTCCCCATGCAACTGGCTTAGCGGGGCACCGGGCGGCGTGCTAGCATGTCCGCTGTCGTCCACAAACGCCCGTGCACCCATGGCCCTGCTGCTCAACGACGACCTGGACCCGATCACCGACACGGACATGGACTGCCTGTTCGTGCTGCCGCTGCATATCATTCCGTTGGATACCCCCAGCCTGCAGCGCGCCCGGATGATCAAGAACCAGCGGCTGGAAGGCGTCATCGAGTTCTTTTCCGACCAGAGCAGCGGCAGCGGCCAGATCAGCGTGCGGGACCTGCCCAAGGCGATGGGCTGGGACGTCGATGCGGGCCTGCCCAACGACGTGTTCACGTTGCGCAACCTGGCGGTCCTGCCGTCCTATGACGTCTACAGCCTGCGGGTTTCGCTGCGCCAGTCGCGCATCTCCATCGCCGGCAGCGCCAGCCTGACCCTCAGCCCGGAAAAGAACGCCGAGCTGGCCGGCTACATGCGCCGCTTCACCGGGCCGCTGATCGCCCAGATCTACGGCGCCGATGGCCGCGACATCACCAGCTTCGCCGACATCGTGGGGCTGTTCCGCGACCCCGACGTGCGGACGGCGCGCGCCAAGCTGAAGATGATGGCCGAAAAACTGGCCATCGAGATGACCGAGATTCCGTCCTTCCTGGAGGACTATGGGGACATCTTCCTGTCGCTGGGCTACTACCGCCAGTGCCTGGACCGCCTCAGCCCGCACCTCGATTCGTACATGAACAGCATGGACGACCTGCGCAAGAACTGGCAGTTGCGCAGCGACTTCACCCTGATGCGCACCTGCGACGAGCTGGAAATGGGCCTCAACAACATGACGGCCGCCATCTCGGGCCGGTTCGAAACCTTCGACCGGGCGTCGCGCACCATGTGGCAGGACCTGTCGGCCGAACGCTTCCGCGAGGTCAAGGCGCTGATCGAAAGCTACCACACCACCATCGGCGGGATGCTGTGCGCCCTGACCGTCAAGATGAACGGCTGGGCGCGGCAGTTCCCCCGCCCCGATGCCGGCGGCCCGGTGCGGCGCGGCGAATACATCATGTCAGAGATGAAGCAGGGCCTGGACGCCATGAAGCGGCTCGACCAGGACGCCCGCAAGCTCGATCAGATCGGCTGAAGACGCGGAAACGGATCCCCCTCATCTATGGGGGTGTCGTCACACGTATAAGGGGTTGTAGTCTATGCACTCTTATTATGAGAGTGCGAAAGGATAGCCCATGCCTTTGTTCGCCATCACCTGCCTGGACAAGCCCGACAGCGTCCAGGTCCGCATCGCCAACCGCGACGCCCACCTCAACTACGCCCACGACTACGAGACGAACATCGTGATCGGCGGTCCCCTCCTGGCGGCGGACGGCCGCACGCCGGTCGGCTCCATGCTGGTCATCGACCTGGAGGACGAAGGCGCGGTGGCCAAGTGGTGCGCCGCCGACCCCTATGCCCAGGCCGGCCTGTTCGCCTCGGTGTCGGTGCACCGCTACCGCCAAGTCCTGCCCAGGGCAACCAGGTAAACCCGGTTGCCCTGGAGTCTTATGCGAAGCCCTCAAGCGCCGGGCGCGCACTCCTTGCGCTTGGCTCACGCGGCAGGGGCCGCGCGCCGCAGTCGCGGCGTGGGTAGGCCACTCTTGCGCGGGGTCCCCAAAGCCTGAGACACTGGCCGGCATGAATACATGGCTGGTCAAATCAGAGCCGGGATCGTGGTCCTTCGCCGATCATCTGGCCAAGGGCGTCGAACGCTGGGACGGGGTGCGCAACCATCAGGCGGCGGCGCACCTCAAGGCCATGCGCCTGGGCGACCGGGCGTTCTTCTACCACTCGGTGCAGGAAAAGCGCATCGTCGGCCTGCTCGAGGTGGTGGCCGAGGCCTATCCCGACCCGACCGACGACACCGGCCGTTTCGTCTGCGTGGACTTCAAGGCCCTGGAAGCCGTGCCCCGGCCGGTCACCCTGGCCGAGATCAAGGCCGACCCGCGGCTGGCCCACCTCGCCCTGCTCAGGCAGTCGCGCCTGTCGGTGGTGCCGATCGATGCCGAGGCCTGGGCGGTGCTGTGCCGGATGACGGGTGCGGACCATGCCGCCGCCTGAGGCCATGACCATCCTGTTCCCGCTCGAGTCGATCCCCGATCCGGGCGCCCGCGAGGCCGTGATCGACGGGCCGGACGGGCCGCTGGCGGTCTTTGTGGTGCGGCGCGGTGCGACCGTGCGGGCCTTCGTCAACCAGTGCCCGCACCTGGGCGTTCCGTTGAACTGGAAGCCCGACACGTTCCTGGATCCCGACGGGCGGATCATCGTCTGTGCCATGCACGGCGCGACCTTTGGCATCGACGACGGGCTGTGCGACGGCGGGCCCTGCAAGGGGCGGTCGCTGCGCCCGCTGGCCGTGAGCTTACGTAACGGCAGCGTGGCTGTCGGTGGTACGTGACACACCGCAGCAAAAGCCATAAGATCGCGCGAATCGCCCACAAGAGGCGGTGCGGAGGAGAGGGGCGTTCACGTCACCGGGCCAGGCTGCGATCTACACCCATTGCGCCCCGTGAACGGACCCATCGGCTGCCTCCCGACATATTAAAGATGGCCAGCAGATGAACTAAGGAGACGCATTTCATGGACGCGCTTTACCCGGTCGACGACCAGATCGCCAAGAACGCTTGGGTCGATGAGGCCAAGTACAAGGAAATGTATGAGCGGTCGGTAAAGGACCCCGAAGGGTTCTGGGCCGAGCACGGCAAGCGGATCGACTGGATCAAGCCGTACACCAAGGTCAAGGACGTGTCCTTCGACCCGCACGACGTGCACATCCGCTGGTTCCACGACGGCACCCTCAACGTCTCCGTCAACTGCATCGACCGCCACCTCGAGAAGCGCGGCGACCAGACGGCCATCATCTGGGAAGGCGACGATCCCAAGGACGACGCCCACATCACCTACCGCGAACTCTATGAGCGCGTCTGCAAGCTGGCCAACGCCATGCGCGCCATGGGCGTCAAGAAGGGCGACCGCGTCTGCCTGTACCTGCCGATGATCCCCGAGGCCGCCGAGGCGATGCTCGCCTGCGCCCGCATCGGCGCCGTGCATTCCATCGTGTTCGGTGGGTTCTCCCCCGACGCCCTGGGCAGCCGCATCAAGGACTCCGAGTGCGTGATGCTGATCACCTCGGACGAGGGTCTGCGCGGCGGCCGCAAGGTGGCGCTCAAGACCAACGCCGACAAGGCGCTGGAGAACTGCCCCTCGGTCAAGAACGTGCTGGTCGTCAAGCGGACCGGCGGCGACGTGCCGATGGTCGAAGGCCGTGACCACTGGTACCACGAAGCCACCGCCAGCCAGCCGACCGACTGCGCGCCCGAGGAAATGAACGCCGAGGACCCGCTGTTCATCCTCTACACCTCCGGCTCGACCGGCACCCCCAAGGGCGTGCTGCACACCACCGGCGGCTACCTCGTCTATGCGTCGATGACCCACCAGTACATCTTCGACTACAAGGACGGCGAAGTGTATTGGTGCACGGCCGACGTGGGCTGGGTCACCGGGCACAGCTACATCGTCTATGGCCCGCTGGCCAACGGCGCCAAGACCCTGATGTTCGAAGGCGTCCCGACCTACCCGAGCGTGTCGCGCTTCTGGGACGTGGTCGACAAGCACCAGGTCAACATCTTCTACACCGCCCCGACCGCCATCCGTTCGCTGATGCGCGAAGGCGAGGAGCCGGTCAAGAAGTCCAGCCGCAAGTCCCTGCGCATCCTGGGTTCGGTCGGCGAGCCGATCAACCCCGAGGCGTGGAACTGGTACAACGAAGTGGTCGGCGAAAAGCGCTGCCCCATCGTCGACACCTGGTGGCAGACCGAAACCGGCGGCATCCTGATCTCGCCGCTGCCCGGCGCCACGGCGCTCAAGCCCGGCTCGGCCACCAACCCGTTCTTCGGCGTCGTGCCGGTGATCGTCGATGCCGAGGGCAATGAGCTGTCCGGCGCCACCGAAGGCAACCTGTGCATCGCCGACGCCTGGCCGGGCATGATGCGCACGGTGTACGGCGACCACGAGCGTTTCGTGCAGACCTACTTCACCACCTACAAGGGCTACTACTTCACCGGCGACGGCTGCCGTCGCGATGAGGACGGCTACTACTGGATCACCGGCCGCGTCGACGACGTCATCAACGTGTCCGGCCACCGCATGGGCACCGCCGAGGTCGAGTCGGCCCTGGTCGCCCACGCCAAGGTCGCCGAAGCCGCCGTCGTCGGCTTCCCGCACGACATCAAGGGCCAGGGCATCTACGCCTACGTCACCCTGGTGTCCGGCGAAGAGCCGACCGAGGAGCTGCGCAAGGAACTGGTCGCCTGGGTCCGCCGCGAAATCGGCCCCATCGCCAGCCCCGACGTCATCCAGTGGGCGCCCGGCCTGCCCAAGACCCGCTCGGGCAAGATCATG
>JAWLDH010000023.1:0-22584 GCA_041686745.1 Rhodospirillaceae bacterium
GGGCGGCGGCGACCTTCATGTCCTCGTTGATGGTCCGCGCCCGGACGTCCAGGGCGCCCCGGAAGATGTAGGGGAAGCCCAGCACGTTGTTGATCTGGTTCGGATAATCCGACCGTCCGGTGGCCATGATGGCATCCTTGCGGATGGCGCGGACCTCTTCGGGGGTGATCTCGGGGTCGGGGTTGGCCATCGCGAAGATGATCGGGTTGGGGGCCATGGCGGCGACCATTTCCGGGGTCACCGCGCCCTTGACCGACAGGCCGAGAAAGGCGTCGGCGCCGGTCATGGCGTCTTCGAGGGTGCGGGCGTCGGTTTCGGCGGCGTGGGCGGACTTCCACTGGTTCATGCCGGCCTCGCGGCCCTTGTAGATGGCGCCCTTGGTGTCGCACAGGATGACGTTGTCGTGCTTGACGCCCATCGCCTTGATGAGTTCCAGGCAGGCGATGCCCGCCGCACCCGCGCCGTTGACCACCACCTTGATGTCGGCCATGTCGCGGCCGGTCAGGTTGCAGGCGTTGATGAGGCCGGCGGCGGCGATGATCGCCGTGCCGTGCTGGTCGTCATGGAACACCGGAATGTCCATCATCTCGCGCAGTTGCTGCTCGATGATGAAGCACTCGGGGGCCTTGATGTCCTCGAGGTTGATGCCGCCGAAGGACGGGCCGAGGTAACGCACGCTGTTGATGAACTGGTCGACGTCGCGGGTGTCGACCTCAAGGTCGATGGCGTCCACGTCGGCGAACTTCTTGAACAGGACGGCCTTGCCCTCCATCACCGGCTTGGACGCCAGCGCCCCCAGGTCGCCCAGGCCGAGCACGGCGGTGCCGTTGGAGATCACGGCCACCAGGTTGCCCTTGGCGGTGTAGTCGTAGGCCAGCGACGGGTCGCGCGCGATTTCCTTGCACGGGGCGGCGACGCCGGGGCTGTAGGCCAGCGACAGGTCGCGCTGCGTGGTCAGCGGCTTGGTCGGCACGATCTCGATCTTGCCGGGACGCCCGCTGGCGTGCATCAGGAGGGATTCGTGCTCGACATTGATCTTGGGGGTGTCGTCCATTGGTTTGCTGGCCTGCGTGCGAGAGGTAGGTGCGGGAAAGCGCAACGCCCCCGGTCGGGGGCGCAGGCAGGGTTCAGGCGTCGGCGTCCGGCTGGTCGGCCGGTTCGCGTTCGACAATGTGGATGTTGCGCGCCCCGTGGCGGTCGAGGACCGGGCGGGCGCGGCCTTCGGCGGCGGCGTCGGGGGTGCTGACCCACAGCACCAGCTCGCCCTTTTCCACGGCTTCGGCGTATTCCTGGGTGTCGGGCAGCGAAACCACCTTCTCCAGCATTTCCTTGAGCGCGGCGCCACCGACGCCGGCGGCGACCAGCCCGGCGATGGCTGCGCCCACCGGGCCGGAGGCGATGGCGATCAGCGCGCCGGTGACCAGCGGCACCTCATAGCGCGGCTCGTCGAGCAGCGGCATCAGGCGGTCGCGCCAGGTCTGGCCCTGGGGGTCGGCGGCTTCCACGGCTTCGTGGCTGGACAGCACCGACAGGTCGGCATGCTCGAACCCGGCGCCCAGCAAGTCCTTGATGGCCTTGACCAGCGGTTCGGGTTCAGAGAACAGGCCGACCAGTTCGCGGGGCGGCCAGGCAATGGGTCCATTGCCGGAATCGGTGTCGGTCTGGCTCAACGGCGCTGGTCCTAACGTTGTTGCGATCCGAAGGGCGGTCATTCTGCCCCACCGGCGCGCCAATGCCTAGCCCCACCGGCCGGCTTTCGTGCTATTTTCGCCGCGGTTTCATCGAACAAGCCCCCAAGTGGAGCCCCCCGTGCCTGAAAGTCCCGTTCCCGAGCCCATCCCTGAGGGCGTTACCCCCATGATGGCCCAGTACCTGGGCATCAAGGCCGATCATCCCGATTGCCTGCTGTTCTATCGCATGGGCGATTTCTACGAACTGTTCTTTGACGACGCCGTCAAGGCGGCCGAGGCGCTCGACATCGCGTTGACCAAGCGCGGCAAGCACCTGGGCGAGGACATTTCCATGTGCGGCGTGCCGGTCCATTCGCACGACGTCTATCTGTCCAAGCTCATCCGCAAGGGCTTCAAGGTGGCCCTGTGCGAGCAGATGGAGGACCCCGCCGAGGCCCGCAAACGGGCCGGCAAGACCCTGGTCCGGCGCGAGGCGGTGCGCATCATCACGCCCGGCACCCTGACCGAGGACGCCCTGCTCGACGCCCGGCGGCACAACTATCTGGCCTGCGTGGTGGACGTCGGCGCCGACTTCGGGCTGGCCTGGGTGGACGTGTCGACGGGGGACTTCTGCGTCCAGCCGGCCGGCGAAAAGACCATTGGAGCCGCTTTGGCGCGGTTGGAGCCGGGAGAAATCCTGCTGCCCGACCGCCTGACCCAGCGCGAAGGCCTGTTCGAGGTGCTGGCCGAGTGGCGCGACTGCCTGTCGCCGCTGCCCGGCGCGCGGTTCGACAGCCAGAACGGCCGCAAGCGCCTGGAGGCCCTGTACGGGGTCAAGGCGCTGGACGGCTTTGGCGGGTTCTCGCGCGCCGAGGTGGCCGCCGCCGGCGCCCTGGTCGATTACGTCGAACTGACCCAGAAGGGCCGCCTGCCGCGCCTGGGGATGCTGCGGCGTCTGGCCGAGGGCGCCACGCTGGAGATCGACGCCGCCACCCGGCGCAATCTGGAACTCCTTGAAACGTTGAACGGAGAGCGTAAAGGCAGCCTGCTGGCCGTCATCGACCGCACGGTGACCGGGCCGGGGGCGCGCCGCATGACTGACTGGCTGGCCGCCCCGCTGACCGACCCGGCGGCCATCGACGCCCGCCTGGACGCCGTGCAGACCTTTGCCGAGGATGACAGGCTGCGCGGTGACGTGCGCGACCGCCTCAAGCGGGTGCCCGACATGGAACGCGCCCTGTCGCGCCTGTCGCTGGGCCGCGGCGGGCCGCGCGACCTCGCCAACGTGCGCGACGCCCTGGCCGAGGGGCCGGGCCTGCGGGCGCTGCTGGCCCGCGCCAGCCTGGGGCCGCCGCCGCTGTTGCAGGAGGTGGCCGCCGGCCTGGGCCATCACGAGGAACTGGTCGACCGCCTGGGCCGCGCGCTCGGCCCCGACCTGCCGTTGCTGGCCCGCGACGGCGGCTTCGTGGCGCCCGGCTACCACGCCGCGCTCGACGAGCTGCGCACCCTGGCCGGCGAGAGCAAGCGCCTGATTGCCGGCTTGCAGACGCGCTACGTCGCCGATACCGGCATCGACAGCCTGAAGGTCAAGCACAACAACGTGCTCGGCTATTTCATCGAGGTGGCGGCCAAGCGGGCCGATCCGATGATGGGCAAGGACGGCCCCTACATCCACCGCCAGACGATGGCGAACGCGGTACGTTTTACGACGGTCGAACTGTCGGAGCTTGAGGACAAGGTGCGCGGCGCGGCCGACAAGGCCCTGGCCCTGGAAATGGAGCTGTTCAAGGACCTGTGCGGGGAGGTCCTGACCCGCGCCGCCGGCATCGCCGAGGCGGCCGCCGCCCTCGCCACCCTCGACGTCCTGGCGAGCCTGGGCGAACTGGCCGCCGACCAGCGCTACACCCGGCCCGAGATCACCACCGGCACCGAGTTCGTCATCGAGGATGGCCGCCATCCGGTGGTCGAGGCGGCGCTGGGGCGGACCGGCGACGGGCCGTTCGTGGCCAACGGCTGCGACCTGTCGGACGGCAACCGGCTGTGGCTGCTGACCGGTCCCAACATGGCCGGTAAGTCCACCTTCCTGCGCCAGAACGCGCTGATCGCCGTGATGGCCCAGATGGGCAGCTTCGTGCCCGCCGCCAAGGCCCGCATCGGCGCGGTGGACCGGCTGTTCTCGCGGGTCGGGGCGGCCGACGACCTGGCGCGCGGGCGGTCCACCTTCATGGTCGAAATGGTCGAGACGGCGGCCATCCTCAACCAGGCGACCGAACGATCCCTGGTCATCCTGGACGAGATCGGGCGCGGCACGGCAACCTTCGACGGCCTGTCCATCGCCTGGGCCACGGTCGAGCACATCCACGACGTCAACCGCTGCCGGGCGCTGTTTGCCACCCACTACCACGAACTGACCCTGCTGGCCGGCAAGCTGCCGGAACTGTCGTGCCACTCCATGCGGGTCAAGGAATGGCAGGGCAGCATCGTGTTCCTGCACGAGGTGGCGACGGGGGCGGCCGATCGATCCTACGGCATCCACGTCGCCAAGCTGGCCGGGCTGCCGGCGGCGGTCCTGCACCGCGCCGAAGATGTCTTGGAGCGCCTGGAGAAGGGCGACCAGGGTGGCGCGGTGGCGAGCCTCGCCGAGGATCTGCCGCTGTTCGCCGTCGCCATGAAGAAGGCGGAAAAGAAGGAGGCGGCGGTCCAGGGCTCCCCCGTGGAAGACGCCCTGAAAGCCGTGAACCCCGACGACCTGACCCCCAAGCAGGCGTTGGAGGAACTCTATCGATTGCGGGAGTTGCTGCGCCCATGACTTTCGGCACCGAAATCCCCACGCGCTGCCGCGCCGTGGCCTGCATCGCCCTGCGCCGCGATGGGGCGGGGCGGGCGGAAGTCCTGCTGCTCAAGCGCGCCGACGGCCCCATGGCCGGCGTGTGGACGCAAGTCACCGGAGGCATCGACCCGGGCGAAACCGCAGCCCAGGCCGCCGCTCGCGAACTGGCCGAGGAAACCGGCCTGGTGCCGGACGCCTTCTACTCGGCCGGCTGGGTGGACCACTTCTACAACCCGGCCGACGACTGCATCGAAGTGGTGCCCTTGTTCCTGGCCGACGTCGCGGCGGACGCAGAGGTGATCCTCGACCGCGAACACACGGACTGGGAATGGGTGAGCATCGAAGCCGCCCAATCCCGCGTCCCCCACCACGGCCACCGGGTGGCCCTGGACGCCGTCCGGCACACATTCGTGGACCGGGTGCCGCCGGAGTGGTTGCGTATTATCCTTTCATAGGAAATATTAATGCGATATTATTTCTGCTGAAAGGGTGGTGCTACGATGCCTAATCCCGATGTCGCTAGTTCTGCTGCCAAGGAAGCGCAGATCGTCACCAAGGCCACGGTAAGGGCCGCTGCGGAACTGGCCATGTCTGGCGCGGTTCTGGCGCGTGTTCTGGGGGTGTCCGAGGCGACTGCCTCGCGCCTGCGGACCGCGCAGGCTGTGTTGCCGCGTGATGGAAAGCCTTTCGAACTCGCGCTGCTGTTCATCCGCCTGTATCGCTCTCTGGATGCGATTATCGGGGGCGACAGGGCCGTGGCGCGGGCGTGGCTGTGCAACCGAAATGCGGTCCTTGGCGGTGCGCCTGTGGACCTGATTCAGACCGTGCGGGGGTTAACGGATGTCATCGCTTACCTGGACGCCCGCCGCGCTATCATCTGATTTTCAGCCATGGGCCGGGCAAGGGTGGCGTCTGGTCGAGGCTCAACACCGGGTTTCCACGCTTCGGCTGGTCGATACCCTGGCTGAACAGCAAATCCTGGAATCGCTCCTGGAAGGCGCCAAGCCGCCGGTGCCGGAGGACTGCCACGGCCTTGACTATCTCTTGTCCACCCCGTTCCGCTACGATGCGCCCTATCCCGTTGGGTCGCGGTTCCGGCGGGCTGGACGGACGCCGGGAGTATTTTACGCCGCGCAGCAGGTGGAGACGGCCGTTGCTGAACTGGCTTTTCATCGCCTGCTGTTCCACAGCGATTCGCCGGATACGCCGCTTCCCTCCGTGGCGGCCGAATATACGGCATTCGCGGTTGAGCTTGTGGCAGTGCGGGCGCTGGACCTGACCCGGCCACCGCTGGATCGGGATGAGGCTCGTTGGACCGATCAGATTGATTACGCTTCCTGCCAGGATTTAGCTGACGTGGCGCGGGCGGCGGACGCCTGTATGATTCGCTATCGATCCATCCGTGATCCGGGACGCGGGATGAATATGGCGGTCTTCGCGTGCCGGGCTTTTGCCGTATCGGCACCTGTGGCGAGGCAGTCGTGGCGCATGCTCCTGCGGCCAGGCGGTGCTCAGGCCCTCTGCGAATTTCCATCTGCAGCCCTGGAGTTCTCCAGCGCGTCGTTCGCTGACCCCCGCCTCGCCTCCTAAACGGGGAGCGCGAGGGGCCCGCCGGCCCCTCGCATCCTTCCCGACTTACTCCGCCGCGTCGGGGCGGTAGATCTCGCTCCCGCCCTCGCGGAACTTCTCGCTCATCGCGTCCATGCCCTTCTGCGCCTCGGCGCGGACCTCGTGGCTTATTTTCATCGAGCAGAATTTCGGGCCGCACATGGAGCAGAAGTGGGCCGTCTTGTGGGCGTCCTTGGGCAGGGTCTTGTCGTGGAAGTCCTGGGCCTTTTCGGGGTCCAGGGACAGGTGGAACTGGTCCTGCCAGCGGAACTCGAAGCGGGCGCGGGACAGGGCGTCGTCGCGGATGCGGGCGGCCGGGTGGCCCTTGGCGAGGTCGGCGGCGTGGGCGGCGATCTTGTAGGTGACGACGCCGACGCGGACGTCCTCCTTGTCGGGCAGGCCCAGGTGCTCCTTGGGCGTCACGTAGCACAGCATGGCGGTGCCGAACCACCCGATCATGGCCGCCCCGATGGCCGAGGTGATGTGGTCGTAGCCCGGCGCGATGTCGGTGACGAGCGGCCCGAGGGTGTAGAACGGCGCGTCGCCGCACAGTTCCCGCTGGAGGTCGACGTTGTGCTGGATCTTGTGCATCGGCACATGGCCGGGGCCTTCGATCATCACCTGCACGTCGCGCGCCCAGGCGATCTTGGTCAACTCGCCGAGAGCCTTGAGTTCGGCGAACTGGGCGGCGTCGTTGGCGTCGGCTTGCGAGCCGGGGCGCAGGCCGTCGCCCAGGCTGACCGCGACGTCATAGGCGCGCAGGATGTCGCAGATCTCGTCGAACCGTTCGTACAAGAAGCTTTCGCGGTGATGGGCCAGGCACCACTTGGCCATGATCGACCCGCCGCGCGACACGATGCCGGTGACCCGCTTGGCGGTCAGCGGGATGTGGGACAGGCGCAGGCCAGCGTGGATGGTGAAGTAGTCCACGCCCTGCTCGGCCTGCTCGATCAGGGTGTCGCGGTAGACTTCCCAGGTCAGGTCCTCGGCCACGCCGTTGACCTTTTCCAGGGCCTGGTACAGCGGCACGGTGCCGATCGGCACGGGGCTGTTGCGCACGATCCATTCGCGGATGTTGTGGATATCCTTGCCGGTGGACAGGTCCATGACGGTGTCGGCGCCCCAGCGGATGGACCACACCATCTTCTCGACCTCGTCGGCGGCCGACGACAGCACGGCGGAATTGCCGATGTTGGCGTTGATCTTGGTCAGGAAGTTCCGCCCGATGGCCATCGGCTCAAGTTCGGGGTGATTGAGGTTGGCCGGGATGATGGCGCGGCCGGAGGCGACCTCGTCGCGCACCCATTCGGGGGTGATGAAGTCCGGGATGCGGGCGGCAAACGGCACGCCGTCACGCTCGGGCGGGGAGGCGGCCTCCTCGCGGGCGAGGTTCTCGCGGATGGCGACGAATTCCATTTCCGGCGTGACGATGCCGGCCTTGGCGTAGGCAAACTGGGTCACGGACTTGCCCTCGGCCGCACGGCGCGGCCGGTGGGCGACCGGGAAGGGGCCGACGCCAGTGCGCTCGCCGGGGGGCTCGCCGGTCACCACGCGGCCGTCATAGGCCTCGCTGTCGCCACGCGCGGCAATCCAGGCTTCGCGCAGGCGGGGCAGGCCCTGGGCGATGTCCACGGTGATGTCGGGATCGGTGAACGGCCCCGAGGTGTCGTAGACGAACACCGGCGGCTCGTTCGCGGTCGGGTGCAGGTCGATGGCGCGGAACGGCACGCGGCTGCCGGTCGGGCCGGGCACATGGGCCTTGCGGCTGCCGGGCAGGGCGGCACAGGAAACGTGAGGGGTATCGGACATGTGGCGGGATCTCCCAACGCGGTGACGGGAGATCCGGGCGCCGGGTGGGGGAATGCGCGGGCTGCGCGCACAAGGCCGGGAGCGTCATCCCAGGCCGATTCCATCCCTCCGCCGGTATGACCCGGATCAGGTTCGTAGGGTTCCCGGCGCGTCACCGGATCTCAGCCCCCTGCGGGGCACCCCTTGGATATCGGCAGGATGGGGCTCCCGGCCCGGTGCGTCAAGTCTCAGTACTGGTGTTCGTCGCCGCGGATGTTCAGGGCCCACATCAGCCCCAGCGCCATGCCCTTGGCGCGCGGCAGGAAGACCACCACGAACTCGATGGCGACCGGCACCCAGATCAGCAGGTGCAGCCAGAACGGGGGATGCCACAGGCGCTCGACCGAGATCATGGCCGGCATCAGCAGATGGGCCAGCACCATGATCGAGATCCACGGCGCGAAGTCGTCGGTGCGGATGTGGGAATACCCCTCGCCGCAATTGGCGCAGGCGGCGTTGGGCAGCAAAAACCCGCTGACCACGGCGCCCTTGCCGCACTTGGGGCAGCGCTTGCGAAAGCCACGCCCGACGCAGCGGGCCAGGCTGGACAGGCTGGTGACGCGCCGCAACCGGCGCTGGGCGGCCCAATCGCGCTCCCACTGGGTCTCAGGTGGGGTGGTTTCGGGCGGGGTATCCACGGCGCCTCCGCATTTTTGTATGAGAACAGTTTTCACTATCAGCAACGCATGGGCAAGGACGAAGGTGGAGCGCCGCGCGTTGAGCCAGGGAACCGCCACTGGGAGAGGGAAGGACGGATGCTGGTCTTCATCGACGTCGAGGCGTCCAGCCTCAGGAACGGGTTCCCGGTCGAGGTCGCGTGGTGCGCCGCCGACCTGAAGAGCGCCGCGACCTACCTCATCCGGCCCGAGCCCACATGGTGGGACCGCTTCACCTGGAGCGCCGAGGCCGAGGGCATGCACGGCCTGGACCGGGCCATCCTGGAGGAATGCGGGGTGCCGGCCGCGCAGGTGGCCGAGCGTCTGCTGGCCGACCTGACCGGGGCCGACGTGCAGTCGGACAACCCGGCCTATGACGTCGGCTGGCTGTCCGTCCTGTTCAGCGGAGACCCGCCCTTCATGATCGGTCAGACGCGCCCGGCCGGGGCGCCCATGCTGTCGTCCGACATCGGCCTGCGCAAGCATCGCGCGCTGGATGACGCGGTGGCCCTGGCCATGGCCTTCAAGGCCTTCGAAACCGACCACCAGCACCTCGACCCCGACAGCGCCGAGGACATGGGCCGCGCGCTTCTGGAGCGCTATGGGCGGGGGTGATGTTGGCAGCAGAGGACGAAAGCTGGGCGCTGCCCAGACCCGCAAAGGGCCATTGGCCCTTTGATCCCAGGTAGGGGTTCTGCCGACCCTCTTGCGCCGCAGGCAGACAAACCTTTCATCTGGTGCGCTGCGCGCGGCTTTGCATTCCTTGTCCCCGAGGTCCAGGAGACCGAGTCTCCTGGCGGGTCCGGGCAGAGCCCGGCTTTCTTCTCTGGAACTGGCGTCTATGGGCGGAAGCTGCGACCGTTCCCTCACCCCACCTTGCGCTTCAGCAGCGGCGCCTGCTGGTCGCCGTGCAGGACTTCCATCAGGTTTTCGCGGATTTGGCGCAGCTTGGTCTGGTGGTCGACCTTCATGCCGAACACGTCCTTGACGTAGAACACGTCGACCACCCGCTCGCCGTAGGTCGAGATGTGGGCCGAGCTGATCTGCAGGCCCAGGCTGGTCAGGGTGCGCGTGACGTCGTACAGGAAGCCCGGCCGGTCGCGGCCGTTGACCTCGATCACCGTGTGGGTCTTGGACACCGCGTTGTCGATGATGACGCGCGGCGGCACGCTGAACACGCGGGCGCGGCTGGGCAGGTCGGACTTCTTGGCGGCCAGCGCCTTGCGGAGGTTGTGGCGGCCGGTCAGGGTGTCCTCGATGGCCTTGGTCAGGCGCAACTGCTTTTCCGGGCTGACCTGAAGCTCGCCCTTGGGGTCCTGCACGGAGAAGCTGTCGAGCGCCATGCCGTTGGTCAGGGTGATGATCTTGGCATCGACGATGGAACACCCGGTCAGCGAGATCGCCCCGGTCAGGCGGGCGAACAGGCCGGGATGGTCGGCGCAGTAGATGGTCACGTCGACCACGTCGCGGGCGGCGTCGGGCACCATTTCCACGGTCAGCGGTGCCCCGCTGTCCTCGGCCTGACGCACCATGCGGGCGTGGCGCTGGTGGGTCATGGTGTCGTAGACCAGCCAATAGGACGGGTAGCCGAGCGCCAGGAAGTCGTCCACCGCCTCGGCCGGCCAGTCGGCCAGCACCTCGCGCAGGGCGTCCTTCTTGCGTTTGACGCGCACGTCGCGGGCCTCGGCCGACAGGCCGCCGGACAGGGCGTCGTCGGTGCGATAGTACAGCTCGCGCAGCAGGGCCGCCTTCCAGCCGTTCCACACGCTGGGGCCGACCGCCCGGATGTCGGCGCAGGTCAGGACCAGCAGCAGCTTGAGGCGTTCGGGGCTCTGCACCAGGTTGGCGAAGTCGATGATGGTCTGCGGGTCGTCGATGTCGCGCTTGAAGGCGGTGCGGCTCATGTCCAGGTGGTGGCGCACCAGCCACGCCACGGTTTCCGTTTCCTCCGGGCTCAGGCCGAGCCGTGGGCCGAGGCGCCGGGCCATCTTGGCGCCCAGCTCCGAATGGTCGCCGCCGCGCCCCTTGGCGATGTCGTGCAGCATCACCGCGACGTACAGCGCGCGGCGCGAACCCACGGTGTGGACCACATGGCTCGCCACCGGCAGGGCGTCGGCCAGGTCGCCGCGTTCGATGCGGCTGAGGATGCCGATGGCCCGGATGGTGTGCTCGTCGGTGGTGTAGACGTGGTACATGTCGTACTGCATCTGCGCCACGACGCGGGCGAATTCCGGGATGAAGCGGCCGAAGACCCCGGCCTCGTTCATGCGCCGCAGGACCGTGTCGGGCTCCTGCGGATGGGTCAGCATGTCGAGGAACAGGCCGTTGGCCTCGCGGTCGGCGCGCAGGCCGGTGACCAGCTTGAGGTTTTCGGTGACCAGCTTCAGGGTGTTGGGGTGGATGTCCAGCCCCAGGGTCTGGGCGTGGCGGAACAGGCGCAGGATGCGCACGGGTTCGTCGGCCAGCCGGGTTTCCTCGGCCACCGCGATGCGGCCGCCCTCGATGACGAAGCCGTCGATGTGCTTCTTGCGGCGCAGGGTCAGGCGCGGCTTGCGCTTGTTCTGCTCCTCCAGCACGGCGCAGAAGATGCGCGTCAGGTCGCCGACGTCCTTGGCGACCAGGAAGTAATGGCGCATGAAGCGCTCGACGCTGGCCGCCCCGGCGTGGTCGGTGTAGCCCAGGCGGGCGGCGATTTCCTTTTGCAGGTCGAAGGTCAGGCGGTCCTCGGCCCGGCCGGTCAGGTAGTGCAACATGCAGCGCACCGCCCACAGGAAGCTCTGCGCCTTGATGAAGGTGCGCGCCGCCTCGGTGCTGAGGATGCCGATGTCGACCAGTTCGCGCACGTCGGTCACGCCGTACAGATAGCGCGAGATCCAGTACAGGGTGTGCAGGTCGCGCAGGCCGCCCTTGTCCTCCTTGACGTTGGGCTCCAGCACATAGCGGCTGTCGCCCAGGCGGTCGTGGCGGTTGTCGCGCTCGGCCAGCTTGGCCTCGACGAAGGCCATGCCCGACCCGGCGATCACGTCGTTGCGGTAGCGGTGGCGGAATTCGTCGGCCAGCTTGCGGTCGCCGTACAGCCAGCGGGCCTCCAGCAGGGCGGTGCGGATGGTGATGTCGGTCTTGGCCAGACGCACGCATTCGCCGATGGACCGCGTGGAATGGCCGACCTTCAGGCCCATGTCCCACAGCATGTACAGCATGTACTCGACGACCTGTTCGGAGTACGGCGTGGCCTTGTAGGGCAGCAGGAACAGCAGGTCGATGTCGGAAAACGGCGACAGTTCGCCGCGCCCATAGCCGCCGACGGCCATCAGGCACAGGTGCTCGCCCTTGGTCCGCACGCCCGGCGCATAGACGTGGTGCGTCACGTAGTCGTAGAGGGTGATGAGGATCTGGTCCATCAGGTAGCAGTGTTCGGCCACCGTGACGGCGCCGTTGGGCCGGTCTTCCATGAACCGCCGCTTGATCTCCGCGTACCCGGCGCGGTGCGCCTCCTTGAGCAGGGCCAGCAGGTCCTTGCGCTTGTCCTGCGCGGTGCGGTCGGCCGCCCCCAGGTCGTCCAGAAGCCCGACCAGGTGCTTGCGATCGATGATGGCGCGGGGTTTGCGGATGGTCTTCATGGGGTTGCGGTCTTTGTCCACAGCTCAGGGATGGGAGTCGGCCCGAAGCCACTATAGGCAACCGCCCGCGCCGGCCCTAGTCCTATGTATGCCGCCCCATGAACCATGCGTCACCTGCGGCCAGGGTCCATGCCGTTCAGGCAGGCCGCCGGCTCCATCGCGGCGCCGTCGAGGGAGCGGCTTTCCAGATAGGCCGCGCGCGCCGGGCCGCCGTCCTTGCCGGGATAGAAGGTGATGTCGAGCACGCAGCCCGCGCCGGAATACTGCCACACCTCGGCCGGGGGTTCGCGGCGACGCAGCGCCGGGTCGCCGAGCAGGGTCTGCACGGTGGCGCCCGGATGATCGATGATGGCGCTGGGCTTGGGCGCCTTGGACCAGCGGCGGCCGGGCGGCGCGGCCGGGGCCGGAACCGGCATGGCGGCGAGGCCAGGGGCGGGCGTGGCGGGCGCGGCGGGCGTGGCGGTGCCGGCGGGCGCCATGGGCCGCGACAGGCTGGCGCCATCGACCCGTTCGCGCTGGGCCACCTCGGGCACATGCGGTCCGGCGCAGGCGGCCAAAAGGATGCCGAGAAGCAGCGCGCCCGGAAGACGAAGGCCGGGGACTGCGGCGGGCAAGGGACGTCGCATTGGCAGGTTCATACCCCTGTCGTCTCCCTGGCGCATATGGGCTGGATGGTGGGGCCGGTGGTGGCGCAGGGTATCGTTCCGGTCGCCCTCCGGCAAGCGCTCCTGGCACAAATCGCCTCAGGCGCCGTACCCTCAGGCGCCGTACAGGGCCAGGAAGCGGCGGGTGGCGCGGTCGGCGCGGTGCCGCATGGCCGTCTCGTCGGGCATGTCCAGGACGCCGAGCAGACGGCGGATCTGCTGGTCGCCGATGCACAGGGCCACCAGCACCTCGGCCGGCTCGTCGGCGTCGTCGAAACGCAGGCGCCCGGCGGTCCGCTGGTCTTCCAGATAGCGGGTCAGGCGGGGCAGGGTCGTGTTGCGGCCCTTGTCCACCAGAAGCCGACCCAGGTCGGGGTCGGCCGAGGCTTCGGCGATCGCCGCCCGGTTGACCACCAGGGCGGCGTCGCCCAACAGAAGCCGCTGCAAGGCCAAGCAGAACCGACGCAGGACGAGGTCCGGCGGGGCAGCGGCGGCGCCCTCGAGGACCGTGCCCAAGGCACCGTTGACGTCGGCCGCGTTGTCCAGGATCAGGGCCTCGAACAGGCCGCGCTTGTCGCCGAAATGGCTGTAGAGCGTCTCCTTGGAGGCCTTTGAGCGGCGGGCGATGTCGAGCATCGAGACCCCCTTGTACCCTTTTTCGGCCAGCACCTCGCGCGCTGCGGCGAGCAGGGCCGCCCGGCGATTTTCGGTCATGGCCATGCCTGTTCCCTCCGCGCCAAAGCCTATTGCCCTTCTGGCGTACCGTGCGGTACTGTCTGCCGTCAATAGTACCGTACGGTACGGTTCTTGGTTGGGAGGCCCATCATGCCCGGTCATTGCTCCTTCGCGCGCTGCAGCCTCGCCGCTCTCACCGCCACGGTCCTGCTCATCGGCGCGGCCTTCGCCCAGGCGGCAGCGTCCTTCCGCGCCGACATCGACGACACGGTGACCCGCGTTCTGCGCGTGGCCGAGGCTGCGTCCCCTCACGGGCGGGCCCGTCTGCCGACCGATCTGCCGACCGATCTGCCGGACCCGGTGCGGCGGTACTTCGAGTTTGTCTTTCAGGGCCAGCCGCCCCGCCCCCTGCGCGCCGTGCGCATGATCGAACAGGGCACGTTCCGCCGCCCGGGTGCCGAAACCTGGGCGCCGATGGCGGTGGAGCAGTACGTGTCCCCGGCGGATCCGGCCTTTGTGTTCACCGGCACCACGCCGCTCATTCCGGGGGTCCTGCCCGGCGTGACGGCGCGGGCCGTGGATGCCTATGTCGATGGCGGCATGGAGATGATCGTCAAGGTTTTGTCGGTGTTCACCGTGGTCGAGGAGCGGGGCGGGGTTCTCGATCGCACGTCCCTGATGCGGTTCTTTATCGAGGCGCCGTTGTTTCCCACCGCCCTGCTGCCCGGCCCCCATCTGCGGTGGGAGCCGATCGACGCCGTCCGCGCCCGTGCCGTCGTGCTGGCGGAGGGGGAACCCATCGGGGCCTATCGCGCCACCTTCGCGCCGGATGGGTCCCTGGTGGAGTTGTGGTCGGAAACAGCCGGCGACGCCGCTACCGCCGACCGTTTCCACGGTGCCCGCGAGGTCGGCCGCCGCGCCGACTACCGGCTGGTGGACGGCGTGATGGTGCCGCACAGGTTCAGCCTGGCGCGCCGGTTCGGCGACCGGGTCGAGCCTTTCTGGACGGGCACCGTGACGACCATCGACTTCGACGTGTTTGCCAGGTTCTAGCCTACTCCGGCCGGGCCGGGGCCGCCGTGTCCTGGCCCAACACCTCCACGCTGCCCTGGATCTGGCCGCCGGCCTCGACCTCGAGCGTGGTGTAGCGCACGGTGCCGATGATGCGTCCGGTACGGGCCACGGACAGTTTCTTGTTGACCGTCAGCGTGCCTTCGAAGGTGCCGGCGATTTCGGCGTGGTCGACCTCGGCCGAGCCGTGGAACACGCCGCTGGCCGCCACTTCGATGACGCTGGCGTCGGTGATGTCGGACTCGACGCGGCCTTCGACCACCAGGGTGTCGCAGGCCTGGATCGACCCGGTCAGTTCGATGTCGCGGCCGACGATCAGCTTGCGCCCTTCAACCACCGGGCGGGGGCGGTCGGACCGCTCCATGCCGGGAATGCCGGGATAGTTCGGGCGGCGCGCCGGGTCGCCGATGTGCGGCAGGTGCGACAGCGGGTTGCGGCTGGGCGGGCTGGGCGGGCCGGACGGCGGCTGCGGCTTGGCGGTCGGGCCGGATTTCTCCGGCTGAGCGGCTTTGTCCGGCTGGGGGCTGTTCGGTTTGTCGATCATCGGCGGGCGGATCTCCTGCTGGGGGCGGTCAGGGGTGGATCCGGAGTCGGGGATGCGCTGTTCAGGAGAACGCGCCTCGGGCGCATGTCGTTCAAAAAGCGCCCCTGCGGTGTCACGTTCAGGCGGGCGCACGGTTTCAAGACGCGGCTCCCGCCCCAGGAAGGGCGTGATGCGCGGCTCATCGACCAGGGCGACCTCGGCCACGGCGATCTTTGGGCGCGCGAATGCCTCGCGGTCTGCCTCATCCGCGGGCGCGGACGGCAGCGACGTCTTTTTACGGCGGAACATGGTCCCCATACTCCAGTGCTCGGGTTGGCTGCGCCATCCTGGGCAACGAATCTGGCCGAAGTGGGGCGGGAAGGTTGAGAAGAGGTTAAGGCTGTGCGCCTTCCTGGGGTGCCGGCAGACGGGCCTGCAAGCGCTGCGCGACGTGGATCATCGCCGCCGTGCCGATCACCGGGAACAGCATGTTGAGGAAGGGCACCGTGGCGATCACGGTGATGCCGGCCCCGACCAGCCACAGGTGGACGCGGTGGCGGCGGCGCATCTCCCAGACCTCCTGGGCGGTCGAACGGCGTAGGGCAACCATTTCGAAGTACTCGCGCGACAGCAGGTAACCGTTCAGGGCGTAGAACACCACCAGGTTCACCACCGGAATGAAGTACAGCGGCAGCACCAGAAGGTTCAGCACCACCGCGATGCCGCCCAGCCGCAGGCCGGCCCACAGGCTTTCGGCCGTGGACTGGCGGCGCGGCGGCGGCAGGCCGGGGTAGTGGCGGGCCTCCACCGCGTCGGCGACGTCGTCCAGGAACAGCCCGGCCACCGTCGAGACCACCGCCGGAAACAGCAGCAGCGCCAGGGCGAAGGCGGCCACTCCGCCCAGCACGTCGACCAGCAGGTCGGCCCACGGCAGGGCGACGATGGCGGTCGAGCCCAAGACCCACCACAACACGCCGACCAGCGCGGCATACAAAAGGATGGTGGTGGCCAGCGACAGGCCGATGACCCGGCGAAAGGCCGGATCGCCCAGTTGGGCGAAGGCGCGGGTGAAGGCGGTGAGCACGGCGGCGACTCCTGAAAATTGCCGCCGAAGCCTAGTGGTCTTGCCCCCGTCGGGTAAAGGTCCACGTTTTCCGGGGGGCTCCACAACCGTCTTGTGCACCCGCGTTCGGGCTGTATACTGCCGCGTCTTCGTTTTCCGAACGGCACGAGTTGAGGAGACTAGGGGGAATCATGGCGGCAACCTATGACGTACTCGCAATCGGCAACGCCATCGTCGATGTGCTGGCCCACGCCGAGGATTCGTTCCTCGCCGAGCGTGGCCTGCCCAAAGGCGGCATGGTGCTGATCGACTCCGATCAGGCCGACGCGCTGTACCGCGAAATGGGGCCTGCCGTGGAATCGTCGGGCGGGTCGGCCGCCAACACCGTGGCCGGCATCGCCTCCCTGGGCGGTAGCGCCGCGTTCATCGGCAAGGTGGCAGACGACATCCTGGGCCGCGTGTTCCGTCACGACATCACGGCCATCGGCGCCCACTACGGCACCGAGCCCCTGATCGGCGGTGCGCCCACGGCGCGCTGTCTGGTGCTGATTTCGCCCGATGCGGAACGCACCATGTCGACCTATCTTGGGGCCTGCACCGCGCTGGCGCCCGGGGACATCGACGAGGATCTGGTGCGCGCCTCCGCCGTGACCTATATCGAAGGCTACCTGTGGGACCAGCCGCACGCCAAGGACGCCATCGTCCGTGCGGCGTGTGTCGCCAAGGAGGCCAAGCGCAAGGTTTCGCTGTCGCTGTCCGACCCGTTCTGCGTCAACCGGCACCGTGAGGAGTTCCTGGAGCTGATCGACGGTTTCGTCGACATCCTGTTCGCCAACGAGGCCGAGTTGAAGGCGCTGTACGAGCTTGACGACTTCGACGCCGCCGTCGCCCAGGTGCGCGGCCACGCCGAAGTGGCGGCCATCACGCGCGGCGCCAAGGGCTCGGTCGTCGTCACCGGCGGCGACGTTCTGGCCGTTCCGGTCGACGCCGTCGATCGCGTGGTCGATACCACCGGCGCCGGCGACCTGTTCGCCGCCGGGTTCCTGTTCGGGTACACCCGCGGCTACCAGTTGGCCGAGTGCGCCCGCATCGGCGGCATTGCCGCCGGCGAAGTCATCAGTCACGTCGGACCGCGGCCCGAACAGCCGCTGGCCGACCTGATCAAGGAGAGGTTGGCCGTCTGACGGTCGCCCATCGACGCTGCGGGGCCGTACGCCCCGCGCCCGCGGACTGGCGCCGGGCCCGGCCGTTCCTCCACAGGGAGGGACTCGCCGGGCCTTGCGCCTGTCCGGCCATAACCAATTGGACAAGACATGGATCTGCGCAACATCGCCATCATCGCCCACGTTGACCACGGCAAGACGACCCTGGTTGACGCCATGCTCAAGCAGTCGGGCACCTTCCGCGACCACCAGAAGGTCGCCGATCGTGCCATGGACTCCAACGACCTGGAACGCGAGCGGGGGATCACCATCCTCGCCAAGTGCACCTCGGTCGATTGGGAAGGGCACCGCATCAACATCGTCGACACCCCTGGTCACGCCGATTTCGGCGGCGAGGTGGAGCGCATCCTGAGCATGGTCGACGGCGTGGTTCTGCTGTGCGACAGCTCGGAAGGCCCGCTGCCGCAGACCAAGTTCGTGCTGTCCAAGGCCCTCAAGCTGGGCATGCGGCCGATCGTGCTGATCAACAAGGTGGACCGTGGCGACGCCCGTCCGCATGAGGTCCACGACGAGGTGTTCGACCTGTTCACCGCCCTTGAGGCGTCCGACGAGCAGCTCGACTTCCCGACCCTGTTCGCCGTCGGCCGCGACGGCTGGGCCACCGAGGATCTGGAAAACGGCGAGCGCAAGGACCTCAAGCCGCTGTTCGACCTCATCCTGCGCCACGTGCCGCCGCCGACGCGCGACCTCGACGCGCCGTTCACCATGCTGGCCACCACCCTGGAAGCCGACCCCTACCTGGGCCGCATCCTGACCGGCCGCATCCTGTCCGGCCGCGCCAAGGTCAACATGCAGATCAAGGCGATGTCGCGCGACGGCAAGCTGATCGAGCAGGGCCGCGCCTCCAAGCTGCTGGCCTTCCGCGGTCTTGAGCGGGTGTCCATCGACGAGGCCGAGGCCGGCGACATCATCGCCATCGCCGGGATGACCAAGGCCAACGTGGCCGACACCATCTGCGTGCCCGACGTCACCACCCCCATCCAGGCCCAGCCGATCGACCCGCCGACCCTGTCCATGACCTTCACGGTCAACGACAGCCCGCTGGCCGGCACCGAAGGCGACAAGCTGACCAGCCGCGTCATCAAGGCGCGCCTGGAGCGTGAGGCCGAGGGCAACGTCGCCATCAAGGTCACCGAGAGCGACGACAAGGACGCCTTCGAGGTCGCCGGCCGTGGCGAACTGCAGCTTGGCGTGCTGATCGAAACCATGCGCCGCGAAGGCTTCGAGCTGTCCATCTCGCGTCCGCGCGTGCTGTACCGCGAAGAGAACGGCCAGCGCCTGGAGCCGATCGAGGAAGTTGTCGTCGATGTCGACGAGGAGTTCTCCGGCTCGGTCGTCGACAAGATGAACCAGCGCAAGGCCGAGATGACCGACATGCGTCCGTCCGGCGGCGGCAAGGTGCGCATCACCTTCCACGCCCCGTCGCGCGGCCTGATCGGCTACCACTCGGAATTCCTGACCGACACCCGTGGCACCGGCATCATGAACCGCCTGTTCCACGGCTATGGCCCCTACAAGGGCCCGATCGAAGGCCGTCGTCAGGGCGTGCTGATCTCCAACGGGTCCGGCGAAGCCGTGGCCTATGCCCTGTTCAACCTGCTGGACCGCGGTCCGCAGATGGTCGAGCACGGCACCAAGGTCTATGAAGGCATGGTGATCGGCGAGCACACCCGCGGCAACGACCTCGAGGTCAACGTGCTCAAGGGCAAGCAGCTCACCAACATGCGCGCCTCGGGCAAGGACGAAGCGGTCAAGCTGCCGCCGATCAAGCGCCTGACCCTGGAAGATGCCCTCAGCTACATCCAGGACGACGAACTGGTCGAAGTCACCCCCAAGACCATTCGCATCCGCAAGCGTTACCTCGACCCCAACGAGCGCAAGCGCAACTCGCGCAAGGTGGACGTGGCGTAAGCCACGCTTCCAAGGCGTTGGAACAGAAAAGGGCTCCTCGATCGAGGGGCCCTTTTTCTTAGGGGAATGCGGATTAGCGGGTAAGCATCGGTTGCTCTTGCCCATCTTGGGCTGCCGCCCAAACCCGCTTGGGGCAAGCCCCAAACCCCTTTTCTTTCTTCAAGACAAACAAGGAGGTCTGGAGGCCCTCTCCAGGCCGGCGGCAGCCATCCGCGTCAGCGGACCAATGTGTCACGTTAAGCTCGAACTGCTGAAAAAAAAAGGTTCATCACGGATCAGCGGGGAAAGCGCCCCGGCCTTATAGAGAAACCACAGAGACACAGAGGCACAGAGGGGTCTGCGCTGGACTTGGCACTTCGGTTCCACGCCTGCCGCAGGCAAGTTTCTGCGCTGCGCGCGGGATCCAGCACCGAGTCATTCCATGACGCGGCAACCTCTGTGCCTCTGTGTCTCTGTGGTTCAAAACGGCAATACGCGACCCCGGAGATCCGTAATGAACCAAAAAAAAGGCCGGCTCCCGTCAGGGAACCGGCCTTCTTTCTGGACGCTTCGTGGGATGGACTACTTCTGGAAGTAGACTTCCACGCGGCGGTTCTTCGGCTCGTTGACGTCGTTGCCGGTGGAGACGGCGGTCCGGTTCTCGCCGTGGGACTTGACGCCCAGGACCTTGGCGGCGACGCCCATGGTGTTCAGCTCATCGGCAACGACGGTGGCGCGCTTGGCTGCCAGGACTTCGTTGTGAGCGGCGGAACCGACGGTGTCGGTGTGGCCCGCGACGGACACCAGGGTCGGCTTCAGGTCATTCTGCGCCCCGGCGGCTTCGCGCAAGGTCCGCATGCCGGCGCTGCTGAGCGTCGTCTGGTCGGTGTCGAAGTACACCGTGAATGTCTTGACGATGACCGGTTCAGCAGCCGGCGTGGAGGTGACGGCCGTGGTGGTCGCCTTGCACTCGGGCATCGTGGACATGAAGCCGTTGCGGGTCATGGCGATGTCGTCGGCCTGATGGCCTTCTTCCTGCTGCTCCATCCAATGCTCCAGCCAGGCCTGGGCGGCGCCGCAGGCGGCGGGGCTGTCGGTCGGAGCCGTGGTGGCAAGGGCGGCAGCGAGCTTGCTGTGGGCGGTTTCGATTTCGGCCCGATTGGTGGTCAGGGCGCGGTCGGTCGGGTTTTGCAGCATCACGGCCTTGCCTTCGCCAGCAAGTTTGGCGCGGGCATTGAAGAAGTCGACCGACTCGAAGTCATACTCGCCCACTTCGAACTTGGCCCGTTCGACGTAGTTCTTGTGCAGCGCCTGGGTGAAGGCGTCGCCGGTCGGGGGCGTGGCGGCCGTGGAAGCGACGTCGTAATTGGCGGCGCAACCGGCCATCAGGGTGGCAGCGGCGAACACGGGAAGAATCTGGCGCAACTTCATAATATAAACTCCGGTATCACTTGGGCGTCGAGATAAATTAGAGGAAAAAGAGCGGTCGGTCGGTCTAAAAAGATCGCTTCGCACGCATGGAGAAATGGCATTTCATGTCAAATCCCCTAATCCCAACGTTATTTGGGCTGCCTTTCTCGGCGCGCCCCCCAAGAAAATACAGTAGCTGTATTTCTGATGGTTGTCTAACTATTTGCGTAGATAAAATAAAAAGGGCACAGATCTGCGGCTTTCGCTAATGGCGAAAGGCTATCATTCGGCAAAGGAAATGGGTGTCCCTACCGTCCCAGGCGCGTCGCCGCGGCGTCAAGCCATGCGGTAAGGTCGTCGGTGACGTGGTCGCAGTGGCTGATGTCGGCGTCGAGGTGGGCGCGGTGGTCGGCATCCGCGGCGGCCTCCACGGCGGCTTCATCGGGGCCGTGGCGGACCAGGATGGTGGTCATGCCGATCTCGGCGGCCGGCTTCAGGTTGAGCGGGCTGTCCTCGAAGAACGCGGTGGCGCGGGCCTCGATGCCGTAGCGCTTGACGATGATCTCGTAGGTTTCGGGCTGCGGCTTGGGGATGTAGCCGGCCGCCTTGACGTCGAAGATGCCTTCGAAGTGGTGGGCCAGGCCCAGCCGGTCGAGCACCCGTTCGGCGTGGCGCTCGGACCCGTTGGTGAAGATCAGCTTGCGGCCGGGCAGGCGGCCCAGGACGGCGTCGAGGGCGGCGTCATGGTCGAGAACGCTGTGGTCGATGTCGTGGACGTAGTCCAGGAACACGTCCGGCTCCAGGCCATGCTCCAGCATCAGGCCGCGCAGCGAGGTGCCGTACGTCCGGTAGAACTTTTTCTGGATGCGGAACGCCTCGTCGCGCGGCAGCTTGAGGAAGTCGGCGATGAACGCCGTCATGCGCACGTCGATCTGCGGAAACAGGCTCGACGTGGCCGGATACAGGGTGTTGTCGAGGTCGAACAGCCAGGTGTGCAGGTGGTCGAGCGATCCGGTGATCTGGATGGGGTCGGCCATGTCGTGCTCCTGGTGGCTAGTGTGGACCTCTATAGTCCGCTGTCGCGGACGGGCGCTGCCCGGACCCCGCTGGGGCCATGCCCCAGACCCCCCTTTTGTTTTTCAAGAAAAACAAGAGGTCTGGAGCCTGCTCCAGGCGGGCCAGGGCGGCAGCCCGGCCGCGTAAGCGGCAATCACTCCATGCGCAGCAGGGTGCCCGCGCCGTGCGGCGTGAAGATCTCCAGCAGGATGGCGTGGGCCACCCGGCCGTCCATGATGACGGCGGCCTCGACGCCGCGCTCGACGGCGTGCAGGCAGGTCTCGACCTTGGGGATCATGCCGCCGGAGATGGTGCCGTCGGCCATCATGCGGCGGGCGTCCTCGACGGTCATTTCCTCGATGCGGTTCTTGTCCTTGTCCAGGACGCCCGGCACGTCGGTCAGCATGAGCAGGCGCGACGCCTGCATCGCGGCGGCAATGGCGCCGGCGGCGGTGTCGGCGTTGATGTTGTAGGTCTCGCCGTCATCGCCGATGCCGATGGGGGCGATGACCGGAATGACGTCGCTTTCCTCGAACTGTTCGAGGATGTGCGTCTCCACGGCGATCGGCTCGCCCACGAAGCCCAGGTCGAGCAGCTTTTCGATGTTGCTGTCGGGGTCCTTCTTGGTGCGGCGCAGCTTGCGGGCGCGGATGAGGTTGCCGTCCTTGCCCGACAGGCCGACGGCGAACCCGCCGGCGCGGTTGATGGCGGTGACGATCTCCTTGTTGATCGACCCGGCCAGGACCATTTCGACGATGTCCACCGTCTCGCGGTCGGTGACGCGCAGTCCGTCGATG
>JAWLDH010000024.1:0-19773 GCA_041686745.1 Rhodospirillaceae bacterium
CAGGCCGGCCAGTACGGCCAGGTGAACTACGCCGCCGCCAAGTCCGGCATCCACGGCTTCACCAAGGCCCTGGCCCAGGAAGGCGCGGCGAAGAACATCACCGTCAACGCCATCGCCCCGGGCTACGTCGATACCGACATGGTGCGCTCGGTTCCGGCCAACGTCCTGGAAAAGATCATCGCCAAGATCCCGGTCGGCCGTCTGGGCCGCGCCGACGACATCGCGCGCGGCGTCCTGTTCCTGGTCGCCGACGATGCCGAATTCATCACCGGCTCGACCCTGTCGATCAACGGCGGTCAGCACATGTACTAAAACGCGCCTCGGCGGGTTTTGGGAAACGGCCGTCCGGGCAACCGGGCGGCCGTTTTTTTTCATGAAGTGAAGCGGGGAAACACAGAGGACACCGAGAAGACACAGAGGACACCGAGAAGACACAGAGGGCACCGAGAGAACGGAGAACCCGCGCCGCAGGCAATTTTCCTCAACAGGAGTTTTTATCCGCTGCGCGTGGCCCGTTGCTCCGAAACCTCGGTGCCTCTGTGTCCCCTTCCCCGCCCGCCACCGCTGCGCTACCCTGGCGGCCCATCCCCCCCATAGGACCGACCGCCCCCATGAGCGCGCTCCAAGACCCCACCGTCCGCGCCACGTTGATCGGCGGTGCCGCTCTGGTCGTTTGGTCCACCCTGGCCCTGTTCACGGTGTGGGCCGGGGACACGCCGCCGTTCCTGATCGTGGCCCTGTCCTTTGCCATCGCAACGGCCATCGCGGTCACGAAGTGGGTCGTGCGCGGGGAAAGCATCCGGGGCCACCTGCGTATTCCGCCACTGGCCTGGGCGCTGGGGGTCAGCGGGCTGTTCGGCTATCACGCGCTGATTTTCTTCGCGCTGCAGGCCGCGCCGGCGGTCGAGGCCAACCTCATCAACTACCTGTGGCCGCTGCTGATCGTGTTCTTTTCGTCATTCCTGCCCGGCCATCGGCTGCGCTGGTTCCATGCGCTGGGCACCCTGATGGGTCTCGCCGGCGTCGTCATCCTGGTGCTCGGCAAGTCCGACGGCGGGCTGTCGTTCGACCCGGCGCACGCGCTGGGCTTCGCCGCAGCCCTGGCTGCCGCCTTCGTGTGGGCGGCCTATTCGGTGCTGTCGCGCCTGTTCGCGCGGGTGCCGACGGATGCCGTGGGGGCGTTCTGCGGCGTCGGGGCGGTGCTGGCCTTCGCCTGCCATCTGGCCTTCGAGCCGGCGGTGTGGCCGCAAGGATGGGAGTGGCTGGCCATCGCCCTGCTCGGCCTGGGACCGGCCGGCGGAGCGTTCTTTGTGTGGGACATCGGCGTGAAACGGGGCGACATCCAGGTCCTGGGCGCCGCCAGCTACATGGTGCCGCTGATGTCCACCCTGCTGCTGATCGCGGCCGGCATCGGCGCCTTCACGGCCGAGGTCGCCATCGCCTGCGGGCTGATCGTCGGCGGCGCAGCCGTGGCCGGTCAGGACATGCTGCGCCGCCGCTCAGCCAGGGCACGCTAAAGCGGTTTGCACTCGACTTGACGCATTTGTCCGCTAACGCGGACGGCTGCCGCCAGCCTGGAGCTACGCTCCAGACCTCCCTTGTTCTTAAATAAGAAAAAGGGGTTTGGGGCTTGCCCCAAGCGGGCCAAAGGGTGTGAAGGGGCGGCAGCCCAAGATGCACGAGAACAGGCCGCAATTCACATCAAAAGCAAACCGCGTTAAGCCCTCAGGCCGCCGAGGACACGTCTTCGCGCCGCCGGGCCGTCTCGGCCAGGACAGCCGCGTCGCGCCGCGCCAGCACGATGAAGGCCTCGATGTGGTGGTCGTCCGGGCAGGCCGGAGCGTCGGTCACGGTCGTGACATAGGCCGCGTGGTCATGCAGCATCCGGCGCTCCGCGTCGCCAGGCCCGACCGCCCGGTCGGTCGCCAGCAACCGCGCGATGCCGCGCCACAGATCGCGATTGAAGGTCACGGCCTTGCGCAGCGTCTCGACGCTCCGGGCACTCGCCAGCATGTCGGCGGCCTGGGCCAGCAGCGGGGCGGCGTCCTGCAAGGTCGGTAGGCGGAGGGGAATGCCATCACGGTGTGCCATCGGTTTCCTCCTTGTTTTGCCGCCGGTAGTGCGTCCCGTGGCGGGAGGGGAGGTGATGCGGGATGTCGCCGACATCACCCTATGAATACTATGGCATATCGGGTGGTGTCCCCAATACTCCTAAGGGTATAGATTTTGAAAATAGTACGTACAATTTGAGGGGTTTTATCGGCAGCCGTTCAGAACAGGCTTTCCTGCCGGCCATCGCCGGACGGACGGCGTTTTTTGGGCGACGGGGGCGACGGGGGCGACGGGGGCGCACTCGGCTCTCCGCCCTCGCCGACCACCACCGGCGCCTTGCCGTCGCGCAGTTCCAGGGTCAGGGCCTGGCCCGCCCGCAAGCCGGCCGCCGCCGTCACGACCTTGCCCGCGTCATCCCACACCAGGGCGAAACCGCGCTCCAATATGGCTTGGTGAGAGGTCGCCTCCAGGCGCTCCCCGGCGGTGGCGAGGCGCTTGCGCCCGTCCTCGACCAGCCGCGCGAACACGGCGTCCATCTGGCCCGACAGGCGCGTCAGATCGGTCCCGGCGCGAGTCACGTCGGCCCGCAGGGGTTCCGGCCGCAGGCGGTCGGACAGGCCGCGCAGGGCGCTGACCCGGTCGCGCCACGCCAGCCGCAGGGCGTTGGTCAACTGCCCGGAGGCCTGGCGCAGGTCGGCGTCCTTGGCGGCGATCTGCTCGCGCGGGCTGCGCAGCGCGGCGCCCAGGTGCCGCACCTCGGCTGCCCGGCGGTCCATGTAGGCCCGGCCCGACGACCCCAGACGCTCCCACCGGTCATCCAGCCGCTGGGCGTATTCCTCGACCACCCGGTCGAGCGCCGGCAGGCCGCGCGCCAGTCCCTCCAGGCGCATCGCCCGGTCCTCCAGCATCCGCCGCACCGCACCGTCGAGGCGGCTGGCATCGTCGCGCACCTGGGCCAGCAGGTCGAGGCGCACCGGCACGGCCATTTCCGCCGCCCCGGTCGGAGTCGGGGCGCGCAGGTCGGCGGCGAAATCGCACAGGGTGGTGTCCGTCTCGTGCCCGACCGCCGAGATCACGGGAATGTCCGAGGCGGCCACGGCGCGCACGACGATTTCCTCGTTGAACGCCATCAGGTCCTCGAGCGACCCGCCGCCGCGCGCCACGATCAACAGGTCCGGGCGGGGGACCTTGCCGCCCGGCTCCAGCCGGTTGAAGCCCTCGACCGCCGCCGCCACCTGCCCGGCCGCCGCGTCGCCCTGGACCAGCACCGGCCACACCAGCACATGCAGCGGAAAGCGGTCGTTCAGGCGGTGCAGGATGTCGCGGATGACGGCGCCCGTGGGGCTGGTCACCACGCCGATGACGCGCGGCAGGAACGGCAGCGGCTTCTTGCGTTCGGGGGCGAACAGGCCCTCGGCGGTCAGGCGGCGCCTGCGCTCCTCCAGCAGCTTGAGCAGCGCACCCTCGCCGGCCAGTTCCATCGACTCGATGACGATCTGGTAGCTGGAACGCTGCGGATAGGTGGTCAGCCGACCGGTGACGATGACCTCCAGGCCTTCCTCGGGCTTGACCGCCAGCTTGCCGTAAGCGCCGCGCCACACGATGCCGTCGATGCAGGCGTTCTCGTCCTTGAGGCGCAGATAGCAATGGCCGGACCCGGCCAGCTTGGGCTGGCTGATCTCGCCGCGCACCCGCACGAAGCCAAAGGTGTCCTCCACCGTCCGCTTGAGGTCGGAGGACAGTTCGGACACCGTGCGCGGCGGCGCGTTGGAGGCCGGGGCGGCGGGGGGTGAGGAAGGGCTCGTCATGACGCCAAACTATGCTAAAACGCCTGCCGATGGGAATGCCCTGCAGGAGGAATTGCGGCATGAAGGTTCTGGTCGTCGGGTCGGGTGGTCGCGAACACGCCCTGTGCTGGGCAATCCGCAAGTCTCCCAAGTGCGAGGCGCTGTACTGCGCGCCCGGCAACGCCGGCATCCGCGACGTGGCCGAATGCCTGCCGATCAATGCCGAGGACGTCGATGCCCTGACCGCCTGGGCCGTCGCCAACGCCATTGATCTGGTGGTGGTCGGGCCGGAAGGGCCGCTGGTCGCCGGACTGGTCGACAAGCTGGAGGCCGCCGGCATCGCCGCGTTCGGCCCCAACGCCGCCGCCGCCCGCCTGGAAGGCTCCAAGGGCTTCATGAAGGACGTGCTGGCCCGCCATGGCATCCCGACCGCATGGTACGGCCGCTTCACCGACCTTGCCGCCGCCAAGGCGTTCGTGCGCGACAAGGGCGGCCCCATCGTGGTCAAGACCGATGGGCTGGCCGCCGGCAAGGGCGTGATCCTGTGCCAGACCGTGGCCGAGGCTGAAGCCGCCCTGGACACCATGATGGCCGACAAGGCTTTCGGCGACGCCGGCAACGAGGTGGTGGTAGAGGAATTCCTGCACGGCGAGGAAGCCAGCTTCTTTGCCCTGGTCGATGGCGACACGGCGGTGCCCCTGGTCGCCGCCCAGGACCACAAGGCCGTCGGCGACGGCGACACCGGCCCCAACACCGGTGGCATGGGCGCCTACTCCCCCGCCCCTGTCGTGGATGACGCCATGGTCGCCCGCGTCATGAAGGACTGCATCCTGCCCACCGTCCACGGCATGAAGGCCGACGGCACGCCATACAAGGGCGTGCTGTTCTGCGGCCTGATGATCTCGCCCGACGGCGTACCCAAGGTCCTGGAATACAACGTCCGCTTCGGCGACCCGGAGTGCCAGGTCCTGATGGCCCGCCTGGAGTCCGACGCCCTGGACCTGCTCGACGCCGCCGCGCGCGGGCGGCTGTCGGGCGTTGAGTTGGCATGGCGCGACGAAACCGCCCTGGTGGTGGTCATGGCGGCGCGCGGCTATCCGGGGGCCTATGTGAAGGGCACCGAAATCCGGGGGCTGGAGGCCGCCAACGCGGTGGACGGCGTCACCGTCTTCCACGCCGGCACCAAGGCCGAGGGCGACACGGTGGTCGCCACCGGCGGCCGGGTCCTGGGCGTTACGGCAATCGGCGCCACGGTGTCCGAAGCCCAGGCACGGGCCTATCAGGCCGTGGACGCCCTGGACTGGCCGGAAGGCTTCTGCCGCCGGGATATCGGCTGGCGCGCGGTGGCGCGGGAGAAGGCGGGGGCGTGACGCCTCCGCCACGATAGATGCGGGCTCTGCCCGCGCCCGCCAGGAGCCACGGGCTCCTGGACCTCGGGAGATTGGGGCGGTAAAGCCGCGCACAGCGCAGCAGACGATGAACGGGGCGGACCGCCTGCGGCGCAAGAATTTGTGGTTCATCACGGAGTTTTGGGGTGCCGTCCCCAAAGGCGGTGGCTGGACAACGACGTGGGTGGCCGGGTATGCGGATGAAGCCCGGCCACGACGAGCTTTGTGATGAATAACAATCATTCGTCGTGCGCGAGCTTCATCCGCGTACCCGCGTACCCACGCGGTGCGGCTGGGAGTAACCTGCGGCGCGGGAAACGCCGGCCCCGCTAATCCGTGATGAACTGAATTAACGGGTTCAAAGGGCCAATGGCCCTTTGCGGGTCCGGGCAGCGCCCGGCTTTCTTCACAGCACATAGAAAAAGGCGCCGCCGGGTCTCCCCGACGGCGCCTTTCTTCATTCAGCCCTGAGGCCTGAACGCTTAGTCGCGCTCAACACACATGGCAACGCCCATGCCGCCGCCGATGCACAGGGTGGCGAGGCCTTTCTTGGCGTCGCGCTTGACCATTTCGTGCAGCAGGGTGACGAACACGCGGTTGCCCGAGGCGCCGATGGGGTGGCCGAGCGCGATGGCGCCGCCGTTGACGTTGACCTTGGAGGTGTCCCAGCCGAGTTCCTGGTTGACCGACATGGCCTGCGCGGCAAAGGCCTCGTTGGCTTCGACCAGGTCGAGGTCCTGGGCCGACCAGCCGGCCTTTTCCAGGGCCTTCTTGGACGCAGGGATCGGGCCGGTGCCCATGTAGGCGGGGTCGACGCCGGCCGAGGCGAACGACTTGATGCGGGCCAGCGGCTTCAGGCCGCGCTTGGCGGCTTCGGCGGCGGTCATCAGCAGCACGGCCGACGCGCCGTCGTTGATGCCCGAGGCGTTGCCGGCGGTCACGGTGCCGTCCTTGGAGAACGCCGGACGCAGCTTGCCGAGGCTGGCGGCGGTGCTGCCAAAGCGCGGGAACTCGTCGGTGTCGAAGATCTTCTCTTCTTTCTTGACCTTGATGGTCATCGGGACGATCTCGTCCTTGAAGCGGCCCGACGTGATGGCGGCTTCGGCCTTCTGCTGCGAGGCGGCGGCGAATTCGTCCTGGGCTTCACGGGTGAACTGCCACTTCTGGGCGATGTTCTCGGCGGTGTTGCCCATGTGATAGCCGTTGAAGGCGCACCACAGGCCGTCCTTGATCATGGTGTCGACCAGTTCGGCCGAGCCCATCTTGACGCCCGAGCGCAGGTAGGCGGCGTGGGTGGCGTTGGTCATGCTTTCCTGGCCGCCGGCGACCACGATGTCGGCCATGCCCGAGGCAATGGACATCACGCCCTGGGCGACGGTGCGCAGGCCCGAGCCGCACACCATGTTCAGCACATAGGCGGGGACTTCCTCGGGCAGGCCGGCCTTGAGCACGGCCTGGCGGGCGGGGTTCTGGCCGGTGCCGCCGGTCAGAACCTGGCCCATCACGACCTCGGACACTTCCTTGGGGTCGATGCCGGCGCGGTTGACCACTTCCTTGATCACGGCGGCGCCCAGGTCGGCCCCGCTGAAGCCGGAAAGGCTGCCGCTGAAGGCGCCGATGGCGGTACGAGCGGCACTGACGACGACGATATCGGTCATGGTGTACGTCCTCTCCCTTGCAGGCTGATGAGCCTGAAATAGTTGGGCAGGCTTAATAGCCCGAAACTGTTGGGCCGCCTCGCGTCACGCAATGAAAATACGGCGGGAATGGCCGGGCGGCGGCGCAAACACCTTATCGGCGAGCCTGTGAGGTGTCCACGGTTTATCGCGTTGCAACACAACCGTCTTTCGCGGTAGCGCGCATCCAGCGCACCACCGGACCATAGACCTCGCGCACCGCCGCGCTGCCGACGATCAGGCCGATGTGGCCGAGCGCCACGCTGTGCGTCTCGCAGCCCGGCAGCAGGGCCGCAAGCGCACCCGCCGACCCGGGCGGCACGATGCGGTCGTTGCGCGGAATCACCGCCATGGAAGGAACGCCCAGGCGGCGCGGATCGACCGCCTCTCCGGCCACGGTCCATTCGCCGCGCGCCGGGGTGTTGTCGCCGTACCAGCCGAGCAGGCACTCCAGCGCGACCGGGCCGGCCAGCGGCACGCCGTCGTTGACCCAGTCCTCCATGGCGACGAAGGCGTTGGCCTTGGCCGAGCGCGGCGGGATGGTCCCGAAGGCGCGGAACTTGCGCCCGATGGAGCGCGGGTCGAGGCCCGAGAACATGGCCTGCAGCAGGTCCACCGGCATTTCGCCCAGGCGCTCCACCACCTCGGCCACCCAATCCTTGGCGCCCATCATGATGCGCATCTGCGGCGTGTCGTCGGCATGGAAGTTCCACGGCGTGGCCAGGGCGAGGAACCCCGCCACGTCCGTCCTGCGCCGCAGGCACAGGGCCAGGGCCAGCAGGCCGCCCATGCAGTAGCCGACCACGATGGGCGGCCGGCCGCACACGGCGCGCACATGGTCCAGCGCCGGTTCCAGGCGCTGGGTGATGTAGGCGGTCAGGTCGAAGTCCTGCTCCTCCTCGCCGGGCCAGCCCCAGTCGACCAGGAACGGCCGGAAGCCCCGGCGGGCCAGATGGCGCATGAAACTCCGCCGCCCGTTGAGGTCGAGGATGTAGCCCCGGTTGACCTGCGACGGCACGACCAGCACGGGGATCCCGCCTTCCGCCCCACCGTAATCGCGCAGGCCCACCGCGCCGCGCTGCCACGCCAGCGGCGGGTCGCTCACCCGGCGGCGGTAGGGGTGGTCGCGGTAGCGTTGCACACCGTCGAGGAACCCGGCGAAGCGGCGCCGCGCCTCGGCATCCATGGCGCCGGCCAGGGCCTCAGCGGAGACGCCGCTTGGTAGAGGGGGCAGGCCGGGCAGGCCGGGCGGGGGGCTGGACGGGTCCGCCCCCGCGCTCGAGGTCCGCCACCCGCTTTTCAAGAGCATCGATGCGGTCGAGGAGGTCAGAAAGCTGAACCCCTCCAGGGCCAGGTACAGGGGCAGCGGGCGCGGCCCCATCCTGGGACTCTGAGCAGGTGGTCGCGTCATTGTCCTGGCTGCTCCCGTCCGCAGGCGCCCCGGCGGCGGCGTAGGCCTGGGCACTGCGGGTCAACAGGGTGAAGGTCCGCGCGAGCATGTCGGTGGTCGCCGGGTCGTCGGCCATGCGGGCCATCTGGTCCTGCCACAGGTCCAGATAGCGCCGGGCCAGCACGTCCACAGGCGGCGCATCGTCCCCGGAACTGGCCCCTGAACTGGTGCCGGCGGGCTTGTCTGAGGTGTCTTCGGGTTTGTCTGTCATGATGTTCCCACTATACCACGTCGCGCCCCGCAGCAAAGCGCAAGGGCAGAACCTTTCCATTGTGCACCGCAGCAATTGTGCGCAGCAATTCTTATTGTGCAAGGCAGTATCGCTGCGCAGCAATCTGGGTTATTTTCTAGGGAGAATCCCCTCGAGACAGCAGGGGGGTGCGGCAAAAATTCAAGGGATCGAAACACCCATGGCGGAAACCAAGAGCGGCCCCATCACCATCAAGAAGTACGCCAACCGCAGGCTGTACAACACGGCGACGTCCAGCTACGTGACGCTCGATCACCTGTGCCAGATGGTCAAGGAAAACACCGACTTCGTCGTCTATGACGCCAAGTCCGGCGAGGACATCACCCGGTCGGTGCTGACCCAGATCATCGTCGAGGAAGAGTCGAAGGGCCAGAACCTGCTGCCCATCAGCTTCCTGCGCCAGCTCATCGGGTTTTATGGCGACAGCCTGGGCGGCCTGGTGCCGCGCTACCTGGAACACAGCATGCAGGCCTTCTCGCGCAACGAGGAGCAGATGCGCTCGCTGATGCAGAACGCCCTTGGCGGCATGTTCCCGCTCAGCAACCTCGATGAGCTGAACAAGCAGAACATGGCCTTCTTCGAGAACGCCATGAAGATCTTCAGCCCGTTCTATGGCGCAGACGGCAGCCCGCAGCAGCCCGGCAGCGAAGGCGGCGACATGCCCCGCCCGACCATGCGGCCCAACCCCGATCCCAGCATCGAAGAACTCAAGTCCAAGCTGAACGACATGCAGAGCCAGCTCGACAACCTGACCGGCCGCAAGGCGCGCTGACACCGCCGGCCCGCCATGCAGGACAAGGGTCCGCCCTCCCCACCCCATGGGGAGCGCGGGCCTTTTCTTTTGCCCTGACGATTCGCCCCATGCCGGCCCGCAACGGTGAACCAGTCGTCGCATCCGCCGGCCCCGGCATGACACGTATGCTGCAAAGCAGCTTATACTGAAGCATAACGCCTCCGCCCTCGTCGCCCGGAGCGCGGCATCAACCTCAGGTGTTTATGCCCCTGAGGTCAAACCAAAAAACATCGTTCACTTTCAGCGCTATCCCTTGTAGGACGAGCACTTTCCCGGCGGAACGCACGTCTCTGGCCGGACGCACTGCGCGTGTTCGCCTTGCACCCCTGCGCGAAAGATCGTATCCAAATGGATATGGCGTAGAGAATCCCGGTAAACCGGGTCACGGCCGGTGCTCAAAGGGAACTGATTGCAATGGACAGTATCGTCACCAAGACCACAGCCCAGCCTGGCGCCAAGCCTGGCAACAAGGCGACCGACATCGACCGCCACGTCGGCGTGAAGATCCGCGAACGCCGCGTCATGCTTGGCCTCAGCCAGCAGCAGATGGCCGACATGATCGGCGTCACATACCAGCAGGCCCACAAGTACGAGCGCGGCATCAACCGCATCTCGGCCGGGCGCCTGTACGAGATCGCCCAGGTGCTGACCGTGCCGATCGGATTCTTCTTCGACGGCGCCGAATCGGGTCGGGCCAGCGAACTGAACCCGCGCCAGCGCATGTGCCTGGAAGTGGCGCGCAACTTCGCCCAGATCCAGAACGAGCGGCATCAGGAAGCGCTCAGTCAGATGGCGCGGGCTCTGGCCGCAGAAGGCTGAGGCCGTCGCCGCCCGCTGGCGGGGGCCGGCGGGACAAGGCGATGTTGGCGGCGCGCAGGAACGGCTCGACGTCCAGCGGCTTGGCGAGATAGGCCTCGAAGCCGGCGCGCCGGCCGCGATCCTGTTCCCGCGGGCTGGCCCGTGCGGTCAGGGCGATGACCGGAATGTCGGCCAACTCCGGGGTGCCGCGCATCTGGTGCAGCACCTGGAAGCCGTCGGCGCCCGGCAGGTTGATGTCCACCAGCACCAGGTCGGGCCTGTACGTACGCGCCAGGCCGAGGCCGTTTTCCGCCGTCGGGGCCGACAACAGGCGCACGTTCGGATAGCGCGACAGGACGCCGGCCATCAGGCGCACGTTGTTCGACACATCCTCGATGTACAGCACGGTCCAGGGGTGGTCGGCCAGCACGTCCGGCACCGCCTCCGATGCGACGCTGGTGGCAACCACCCGGCGCGGGCGGGCGCCCATGCCGCTGATGTCGTCGCCCATTTCGTCGGCCAGCGGCAGGTCGATCGTGAAGGCCGTGCCCCGCCCGGGCTCGCTGTCCACGCTGATTGAACCGCCCATCATCTCGACAAGCTGGCGCGCGATGGACAGGCCGATGCCGGTACCCTCGATGGGACCGCTTTCCGCGCCCAACCGGTTGAAGGGCTGGAACACCTCCGACAGGCGGTGGACGGGGATGCCCTGGCCGTTGTCGGCCACCACCAGACGCACGTAGCCCGGCCGGTCCTGCGGCGCGACGCAGCCGAATTCCATCCAGCCGCCCGGCCGGTTGTACTTGGCGGCGTTCGATCCCAGGTTGATGAGCACCTGCCCCAGGCGGACCGAATCGGCCCACACCCGCACGCCGGCGGCCGAGGCGGGCTGCGGCCGCATGGTGACCTCGAACCGGTCGGCCAGCGGGGTCAGCAGGTTGACCACATGATCGAGCACCTCATCCAGGGCCACCGGCTCCAGGCTGAGGGTGATGCGTCCGGCCTCGATCTTGGACAGGTCCAGGACGTCGTCGATCAGCGACAGAAGATGATGCCCGGCCGACAGGATGTGGCCGATGTATTCGTTGTTGCGCGGCGTCAGGCTGTCGCCGTCGATGGCGCGCATCAACTGGGCGAACCCCAGGATGGCGTTCATCGGCGTGCGCAGTTCGTGGCTCATGCTGGACAGGAAGGCGGACTTGGCGCGGTTGGCTTCCTCGGCGGCCTCCTTGGCCGACCGCAGCAGGGCCTCCTGCTCCTTGCGCTCGCTGACGTCGCGGATGACGGCGGTGAACAGGTGCTCCCCGCCGTGGTTCAGGTGGCTGAGCGCCACTTCGACCGGGACGACCCGCCCATCGGCCCGCAGCGCCGGCAGTTCCCGCCCCTGCCCAAGAATGTTGCCCTGCCGCGATGCCAGGTAGTCGGCCAGATAGTCGTCGTGGCGGACGGCGTAGGCCTCGGGCATCAGGCGGTTGACGTTGGTCCCCACCGCGTCGGCGCCCGGCAGGCCAAACAGGCGCTCGGCCGCCGCGTTGAAGGTCACGATGCGACCGCTGCCGTCAGCGGTGACGACAGCGTCGGCCACGCCGTCCATGATGGCGCGCAGGCGCTGCTCGGCCCCCTCACGGCGCCCGACCTCGGCCCGCAGGGCGGAGGTGCGGCTCTCGACCCGCTGCTCCAGGTCGGCGTTCAGGGCGGCCAGATCGCGCTGCGCGACGTTGCGCTCGGTAACGTCGTGGGCGACCAGCAGCAGGCGGTTTTCGCCGTCCAGCTCAATGACCTCGCCGGCGACGAGGAACTCGCGGACGGCGCCGCTGCGGGTGCGGAAGCGGGTGCTGAACTCGCGGACACGGCCGTGGTCGGCCAACGCGGCCACGATGCGGGCGCGGTCGTCGGAGTCGGCCCACACGCCCAGTTCCGTCGCCGTGCGCCCGATCACCTCGTGGCGCTGCCAGCCCATGACGTTCAGCCAGCGGTCGTTGACGTCGATGTGGCGGCCGTCATCGGGATCGGAGATGGCGAACAGGCCGGGCGTGGCCATGAACGCCTTGCGAAAGCGGACTTCGGCCCGCTCCCGGCCGAGACGTTCGGCCACCTCGGCCGAGGCATCGACCAGCAGGCCGATGGCGCTGCGCTGGCCGTCGACCGGCGGCCCCGGCGTGACGGTCAGCCGCAGGGGCCGGCCGCGCAGCATGACCAGACGTTCCGACCGGGTCCCGCCGGTGATGGCACCAACCAGATCCTCGGCGACGGCGGCGCGGTCCGCATCGTCGTCCAGCAGGGCCAGGAAAGGGCCGATGGCGCCTTCCAGGTCGGCGGCGGTGGCGGCCAGAAGGTCGGTGACCGCCCCTTCCACCCGCGCCAGGCGCAGGCCGTCGGCCCGCCCGGCCTCGCCCGCAACGGCACAAACCACCGCGCATGGCATATGCGCGAGGAGGCCGTCCCGGTCCGAGATGCCCTGATGTTTCACTCTTGAATGCGCCCCTGCGTCGTAGTCCCCGGAGCCTGGCCCAGGCCACCGGGTCCTAATTCCAAGGGACAAGGCTAACCGCAGGATGCGGCAATAACAACATTCGATATGTGGACACCGGTTCAGGCCATGGGCCCGAAGCCCGCCTCCGCCAACTGGCGGTAGAAGTCGCGAAGGATTTCCTCCGCCTCTCTCGGGCTGGAGCAGCCCTCGGTCAGGTGTTCCACGAAGTTGGGCTGGCGCAGGTAGCCGGCGATGCGCTTGCGGGCGATCTGCAACGCCTTGCCCTCGATCAGAATGCCCGAGGAACAGAACTTGATGAGGCGCGAGGCGCGCTCGCGCAGTTGCAGGTCCGGGTCGTCCAGGCGCGAGATGAAGCCTTCGCGCTCCACATAGTCGGCCAGCATGTCGTCCAGGCGGTCGAACAGCTCCTTGCGCGCCGCGACCGGCAGCTTCGACGCCATCAGGGAGCGCTGGATGTCGCTGATGGTCATCAGCTTCTTGGGCATGGACAGCCGGGGATTCACGAAGGCGTGAACATCGACCGCGCCAGCCGTTATGCCGCGGATGGCGTTGACGATATCCTCCATGGCCACCGCGCCGGTTTCCGTCTCGGCGATGGTCAGCAGGTAGCGGATGCGCTGCACCGGGTCGCGGATGAGGTTGAACATGGTGGTCACCGACTTGCGCCGGCCGACGTCGCCGCCTTCCTGGAACTGCAGGCCGCAGCGCTGGGTCAGGGCCTCGGCGATGCCGGCGCCGCCGACGAAGCCCTTGGCGTGCATGAGGCGGGCGGTCAGGCGGGAGAACGCCTCGCCCTCCTTGCTCGGGTCGTTGCGGCTGAGCGGTTGCGTCCCGCTGATCTGCGAGCGCACGCGCTCCAGCAGAACCGTGGCGCCGCCCGGCAGGCGGCCTTCGGCGAACAGGGCGCGCAGCACGCGCACGATGTCGGGCACGTCACGGGGCGGGATTTCCTCTTCCTTGCCCTCCATCAGGTCGACCATGCCGATCAGCGCGGCGCACAGGTTGGTGCGCGATCCCAGGATCTCCTGGATGACCGTGGCCGATCCCAGGACGTCGGCGATGAAGCCGTCCAGGATGGCGAGGTCGTCGCGGTTCAGGGTGGTTTCCACCGCAGCCAGAAGGACTTCCAGCTTTTCCAGGAAGTTGCGCCGGCCGTACAGGTCGCGGGCGATGGTGCAGCGAACCAGATGGTCGCGCCGCCCCGGCCCGCCCTCGTCCAGGGCGACTTCGAGGATCTTGGGGAAGTCCTTGGTCTGCAGCTTGCGCAGCGGCTTTTCGCGATCGGCCTCGCGGGACCGGCTGGCGACCATGTCGCACCACTGGAACAGTTCGTCGCGGCGTTCCTTGGGGTCCTGTCCGCTCTTGCGGGCCTGCAGGGTCGCCACCCGGTCGACCGCCGACGGATAGATCGGCGGGTCGTTGTCCATCAGGCGGGCCAGGGCGCTGTAGTTGTGCAGCACCTCGGACGGCGTCAGGCAGACCTGCTCGAAGTACTTGCGCAGCACCTTCCACATGGTGATGCGGGCGTCGATGCCGTACAGGTCCTCCAGGCGCGCGCAGTCCGGCGCGTCCTCGATGGGCGAGATGGTGACCTGGGGATCCTTGCGGTTGCAGTTCTGCTCGAAGATGACGGCTGGTTTGCCGAACGAGCCGTCCGTGCGCACACGTTCCTTTTCGACCCGCACCGCATCGTATTGGGCGCCGGCCGCCAGTTCCTTGGCGCACTTGAGGGCAACCGATTCCGACTCGATTACCTGATGCACCGTCCACCGCCCCTCACGCTGGATCTTTACCTCGAAGCTGTAGAGTGGCGCACCCATGTTTTCCGACCTTCCCCCGTCCACACCGCCAGCACCCCCGCTTCGGCTGTGTTCGGATGGGATTTTACGCCGTTTGCGCCCGTCGAGGCCATAGGCAATACGACCCGTGCCGGTTTCAATCAGCGTGCCGAACCGGCGCGCAACCCAAGAACGCGGCCTCAGCCGGCGTCGGGGGCCGGAGCATCCTCCGGTGCCTGGCGGGCTTTTTCGACCCACCGGCCTTCGTCGGTCTGCTGCCAGTAGTGCAGGGTGTGCCCGGCCTCGCGGCGAGTCTTCCAGCGGGCACGGGCCGCCTCGACCGCTGCGGGATCATGGCCGTTGAACAGGTCCAGGGTGCGCGGCACCGTCGCCACCAGGGGGCTGTCCATGCCCTCGGTCAGGACCAGGATGGAGGCGTCGTTGGGATTGTCGGCCGGATCGGCGGTCAGCCACACCGGCTGGTCGGCGGCATGGCCGTCCAGTGCCGAGCCATGCGGCAGCCAGCCCTCGCGGTCCGACCACAGCAGGACATTGAGGTCCTCGACCCGGTCCTCGGACGCGGCGACGACCACCACCCGCGCCCCCGCCTGCAGCGCCTTGTTCAGAAGCTGCGGCAGGGCGTCCTCCAGGGAGGACTTCTGCAGATGGTAGAAGTCGACGCGGGCCAGGGGACTTACTCCGCCGCCACCTTCGGCAGGTTGTCCAGGGACTCCTTCAGCAGCGCGTCGTCGTACTGCAGGTCTTCGAGCTTGCCGGCGAAGAAGTCGGTGTAGGCCTGCATGTCGAAGTGGCCGTGGCCGGACAGGTTGAACAGGATGGCCTTGCTGGTGCCCTCGGCCTTGCACTTCAGCGCCTCGTCGATGGCGGCGCGCACGGCGTGGGTGCTTTCCGGGGCCGGCACGATGCCCTCGGCGCGGGCAAACTGCACCGCCGCCTCGAAGCATTCGAGCTGCTGGTAGGAGCGCGCCTCGATCAGGCCCAGGTGCATGGCGTGGCTGACCAGCGGGCTCATGCCGTGATAGCGCAGACCGCCGGCGTGCAGGCCCGGCGGCATGAAGTCGGCGCCCAGGGTGAACATCTTGGCCAGCGGCGTCAGGTGGGCGATGTCGCCGAAGTCATAGGCGAACTTGCCGCGCGTCAGCGTCGGGCAGGCCGCCGGCTCGACCGCCAGCAGGCGGGTCTTTTTGCCCTCGCGCAGGTTCCGCCCGATGTAGGGGAAGGCGATGCCGGCGAAGTTGGACCCGCCCCCGGCGCAGCCGATGACCACGTCCGGCTCGTCGTTGGCCATTTCCATCTGGGCCATGGCTTCCTGGCCGATGATGGTCTGGTGCAGGCACACGTGGTTGAGCACGCTGCCGAGCGCATACTTGGTGTCGTCGCGCTGCACGGCCATCTCGACCGCCTCGGAAATGGCGATGCCGAGCGACCCGCGGCTGTCGGGGTCCTTGTCCAGAACGGCGCGGCCGGACGCCGTTTCCATGGACGGGCTGGGCACGCAGCGGGCGCCGTAGGTCTCCATCAAGGCGCGGCGATAGGGCTTCTGGTCGTAGGACACCTTGACCATGTAGATGTCGACCTCGAGGCCGAAGATCTGCCCGGCGAAGGCCAGCGAGCAGCCCCACTGACCGGCCCCGGTCTCGGTGGTCAGGCGCTTGACGCCGGCCTGCTGGTTGTAGAACGCCTGGGCCACCGCCGAGTTCGGCTTGTGCGACCCCGACGGCGAGACGCCTTCGTACTTGTAGTAAATGCGCGCCGTGGTCCCCAACGCCTTCTCAAGGCGCCGCGCGCGGAACAGGGGGCTGGGCCGCCACTGCTTGTAGATGTCGCGCACCGGCTCGGGGATCTCGATCTCGCGCTCGGTGCTGACTTCCTGGAGGATGACGTCCATGGGGAACAGGGGTTCCAGGTCCGACGGTCCGACCGGCTTCCCGGTCGCCGGATGCAGCACCGGGGCCGGAGCCTCGGGCAGATCGGCGGCCACGTTGTACCAGAACTTGGGAATGCGGTCCTCGGGCAGCAGGTACTTGACCGTTTCGTCGGACATTGTGGAGGTCCCTCTTGCTTGAATGGCCGGCGCGCGTGGGGCGCGAAGCGGCGCAAAGAGTGCCCTGTTCAGACGGCAGGTTCAAGGGGCAGGGACAAGCCGGGGCTATGGTTGCGACGACGCCATCGGCGTGCCGAGAATGACCTCGCCCTCGGCCAGCCCGGACACGATCTCGGCGCTGTCCGGTCCGGTGCGTCCGACCGTTACGGTCCGTCGCACAAAGCCCTCGCCCGCCCGGACCAGTATGGCACTGTCGCCTGCCCCTTCCGTCAGCAGGGCACTGATCGGCACCACCAAAGCCGCGTCGTTCCGGTAAACCTCCGCCGATGCCGTCACGGTCATCCCCATCTTGAGACTTTCAGGACCTTCGGCTGGCGGGTCGAGGCTGACCATGATTTCGAAGCGGGCAATCGAGGCGTCTGCCTCGGCATGACTTGCCAGCCGGACAACCCGCCCGGTGCGCGCGCCTGCCAAGGCGTCGGCCTGAACCTCCACCGATTGGCCGACGCTTACCTTGTTGACGTCCCGCTCATCCACATATCCAAGAACGACAAAGGCATCCGAAGACGACACGGTATAAAGGGTATCGCCGAGGGACACGCGGGATCCGACGCCCAGGTCCTCGCCGCCCGGATCCCCCGCACGGGGCGCCCGTTGCACAACTCCGGTCAGCGGCGCGGCAATCACCTTGCGGTCGATGCGCAGACGCAGGTCCTCCAGCACGGCCCGGGTGTTTTCCTCCCGCAACTGAGCAATCTGCATGGCCTCGCTGGCCGCATGGCGCCGAATATGATCGACCGCGGCACGCGCCCCCTCCAGTTCCCGCACGGCGGCGGCGCGCTGCCGCCGCGCATCGTGGTACTCCTGGGCCGGGACGATACCCGCATCGAGCAACTGGCGCGTTTGAGCTTCCTTGGTCGCGGCATCCTCCGCCGCCGCCTCGGCCGCGCTCACCGCCCGCCTGGCCGCAAGGGTTTCAGCCGCGGAGTCCCAGTTGCGCATGGCCAGCACCTTGGCCCTGGCCTCAAGCCACGCCCCTTCGGCCTCGCGCAGCTTTATCATGGCGTCGGTGGTATCGAGGACCATCAGGACCGCCCCCTCCGCCACGAGGTCGCCCGGCAGGACATCAAGCGTGGCAATGGCGCCGTCGAAGGGCGCGGTCACGGCCACCGTCCGGGCCGGCATCAGTTTTCCGCTGAAATGGACGTGCTCGGACACCGGGCCGAGGCGAACCTCGCGGACATCGAGCGGCGGGGTTGGCGGCCTCCCCTGAGGCACGATCATTGCGCCACCGGATACCGTCACTCCGATGAGCACGGTCAGAATCGCGACGAGACGCCAGCGCGAAGTCTTCGCCACCGCCCTCAGCCCCCCGCCCGGAGCGCGACCACGGGATCCAGCCGGGATGCCGCCAGCGCCGGATAAATCCCCGCCGCCACCCCCACCGCCAGCGCAACCGCCAACGCCAACGGAAGGACGGCGACGCTCACGGCCAGGGTCATGCCGGCGATCACCGCGTACAGCCCGCAGGCCGCCAGGCCGATCCCCAGGCCGCACAAGGCGCCAAGCCCGGACAGCACGACGGCCTCGGCCAGAAACATCAGCGTGACATCCCGCCGCGTCGCCCCGACGGCCATGCGCAGCCCAACTTCCTGGCGGCGTTCCAGCACGCTCATCAGCATGACGTTCATGACCCCGACCCCTCCGACGACCAGCGCCACCCCACCCAGAGCGGCGATCATGCCGGCCACCGTCTTCATTTGACTGCGCATGCTGTCGATCAATTGGCGGGCACTCTCCACCCGCATTTCAGCGCCTTGCCCGAGGGATGCGAAGTATGCCTCGGCCGCCCGCCCGGCGACGTGTTCATCGGCGCCATCGGCCATCTTCATCAGCACACCGTCGATGCCCGCAGACGGCCGGATCCGCTTCACGCTGCCCAGCGGAACGATGACCGAACGCCCGAGGTCCGTCGGCAGCAAAGTGTTGCGCGGAGTCTCGGCCAGCAGTCCGACAACCTGCATCATCGCGTCGTCAACCCGGACCAGATCCCCCACGGCAGGAGCCTGCCCGTTCCCGGCCAGTTCGGCCGCCGCGTCATGACCGAGAACGGCAACCGCCGCCCCCTCGTCCAGTGGACTTAGGAACCGCCCATCAGCCATCTTCAGACCGGCGAGCGCGGCAAGGTGCGGCGTGGCCCCCGTGACGCTGGCCAGAAACGTCTGCCCGCGAAAGACCACCGTGCCGCTGCCCTGCGCCAACGGGGCGGCAGCGGTGACGGCCGGGACGGCATCGCGTACCCGGAGAAAGGCCTCGGCCGGAACCGGACGGCTCTCCGCATGGCCGGGTTGCGGTTGGGTCGCAGGCGACGCGATCAAGACGTCAATGCCCATGCCCCGGAACTGGCGGACCAGATCCATCCGCGCCATGTGGCCGATGTTGACCGGTGCCACCACGGCCGCCGTCCCGACCGCAACCCCCAAGAGCGCCAGAACCGTCCGTTGGCGCCGCCGGACGAGGACCGTCACGGCATCGGCCAGCAGTTCCAGGCAACCACCCAAAACGGTCGCATCGCGGAAGACTGGGGTACCGGTCATGCCGCGCCCAAAAGCCTGCCATCGCGGATTTCCAGACGGCGCCCGCACTGATCGGCCACCACGGGATCATGCGTGACGACGACGATGGTCAGCTTTAGGGCGGCGTTCAGCTCGGCCAGCAACGCCATGACCGAGGCCGCCGAGGCGCTGTCGAGGCTTCCGGTCGGTTCGTCGGCAAGCAGCAGGCTGGGCCGCCCGACAATTGCCCTGGCCAGCGCCACCCGCTGACATTGCCCGCCGGACAGTTCGCCGGGCCGGTGCTGCTGACGATCAGACAACCCCAGGCGAGAAAGCGCCTCGCGCGCCAGATGATCGCGCTCCGCCCTGCCGACGCCGCGATACTTCAAGGGCAGTGCAACGTTTTCCAGCGCCGTCAGCCGATCAATCAGATGAAAGGCCTGAAAGACGAAGCCAATCGTCTGGTTCCGCAAGCGGGCCAGAGCATCCGGCCGTTGCCCGTCCACCACGGTTCCGGCCAAGCAATAGGTTCCGGCGTCCGCCCGGTCCAACAACCCCACAATGTTCATGAGCGTCGACTTGCCCGATCCGGAAGGCCCCACCAAGGCACAGACCTCTCCTGCCGCGACGTCCAGGCTGATGTCGCTCAACACGCGGACCGGACCGGCCGCAGAGGCATAGCTCTTC
>JAWLDH010000025.1:0-17968 GCA_041686745.1 Rhodospirillaceae bacterium
CCGGCCTGGCCGTTGCGGACGCTCAGGAACAGGCGGTCGCCGATGTGGCAGTCATAGCGGAAGAAGAACAGCCGCACGTCGCCGGTGCGGGCATGGCCCTCGACCGAAATGTCATAGCGCAGGGTGTCGCCGGGGCGTGGCATGCCGCCCTCGTGGACCGTCAGGTCGCAGCCCAGCAGCCGGTAAACGCGCTCCCCCTGATTGTGGAAGTCCGCCCCCAGCCAGGAAATCAGCGTCAGGTCGGCCTGCCCGGACTCGATGGCGATGCCGGCGGGCATGGCGCCGTGGTGCAGGTACCAGGAGTCCTCCCGCACGTCGGTTTCGGTGACGATGCGGCCCAGGGTCATGCTGCCGGGTTCGCCGTCCAGGCTCATGATGCGATCGACCAGCAGGAGCGGCGGCTCGGGCAGGCGGACTTGGCGGGCGTAGCCGTCCTGGCGCCTGAACAGGGGGCCAAAAACCTCGGAGATGCGCCCAGAGGCCAGGATCTCCACCTGCGGGCGGTCGAACAAGGCACGCTCCGCCGTGGGGACCGCCTCCGACAGTGCGGACGGGGATGGCGGGGGCGGCGCCGTGACCGCGATGTCGGCGGCGGCGGCGTCCGGGATGTGCCGGGCCACCACCTCCAGGAACTGGCGGTAGGTCGCCGTGGCCAGATCGACGTGGCGGCGGTGCAGATGGGTCAGGTCAGTCAGGAACGCCGCCGCTCCGTCTGCGCTCACCCCGCCTGTGGCCGCTGCCTGTGGCGGCTGGACGGGGAGCGGCTGGACGGGGCGCAGGGGCGGCAGGTGGGCCACCGGCGGCAGGGGCGGGGCCGGGGGCATCGGCCATCCAGTCTCCCGGACCCGCACCGGCGGCAGGTGGGCGGGCAGGCGCAGCGTGTCTGCGCTGGGGCGGTGCGGCCGGGCGGCCTCCAGGCGTCCGGCCAGCCCGGCAACGTCCACCTCGACCCCGGCGACGAACAGGCGCCCCGCCACCTCGGCCACATGGTGAAGGGGTGGGCGGCCGGGCGCATCGAGCGCCACAGCCAGATGCGCCCGGTCGCCCAGAGTGCGGCCGATGGCCTGAGTCAGGATGGCGCGCGGCCCGTGCTCCACGAACACCCGCACGCCGTCGTCCCAGGCCCGCAGGATGGTGCGCGCGAAGTCCACGGGCTCGAGTGCCTGGCGCGTCAGGGATTCGGCAATGGCCTCGGCCGATGGGGCATAGGCACCGCCGAAGGCATTGGAATAGCAGCGCGCGGACGGTGGCGTGGTGCGGCGGGTGTGGATGGCCCGCCAGGGGCCGGCAAAGGGCGCCAGTTCGGGGCAGTGGACGATCATGTCGTGGCCCAGGTGGACTGCCTGCGCCCCGCCCTGGTGATCCCGGCCCAGCCGATCAATGACGGCCTTGCAGGCCTCGGCGGCACCCCCGATCACGCAGTCGTCGGGCGCGTTGATGATGGTCAGCGCACAACGACTGGCCGCCCCGGTGTCCGTCAAGGCGCGGCGGACGTCCTCCAGCGGCGCCAGCAGCCGCCAGTTCTCCCACCGCACCGGAGCGTCCTCGTCCAGGCCCCAGGCCGTGCGGGCGGCCCGGAAAGCGCCACAGAGGTGCTCGTCGTACATGCCAGAGGCGGCGATCTCGGCAAACATCGCCTCCATGTCCGACCACGCCCCGGCGGCGAACAAGGAATTGGTTTCCCCCGACGACAAACCCATCACCGCATCGGCGCGCAGGCCCAGCAGCCTCCGGCTGACCTCGGCATGAGCCTGACACAGCAGGACGCTGGCCTTGAGTTGATCGAACGGGGACATGCCGGCCGGGGCGTCGGGCGCGTACAGGGCCTCGGCCACGGCGGCCAGGGCGGGATGGCGCTCGATCAGCGCGGCGCCGACCTCGGGCAGGGCGCGGAACAGATCGCGCCCCAGTCCGGGATAGGACGCTGCCGCGCCTGTAAAGACGAAGCCAACCTCACGGCCCAGCGGTTCCCCGTTGCCGAGGATCACGCCCTCGGCCGCGTTGCGGCGTCCTTCGGCGACGGCAACGGCGGCCTCCAGTGTCTCGGCCAGACGCTCGGGCAGGCTGACAACGGCGGCGCGCCACGGTCCCTCGCCGCCGCTCTCCCCGGCCCGCAGGCGGGCGAGCAGGGCGGCCCGGTCGGGGGCAGCAAACGTGGCAAGCGCCGGCGCACCGGCGATGCGCGGCGGCGTGGGCGCGGCGGCCGTGACGCGCCAGCGCGCGCGACCGCCGCCCATGTCGCGGCTTTCAGCCACGGCCCCGGCCCGCGCCGCCAGCCAGGGGCGACCGCCGGGATGGAAGCGCCCGGCGCAGCAGGTCACGGCGGCCGCCACCTGGAGCAACCCGGCTGCGGCGTGGGCGTGACCCAGGCGGGATGTCACCGCCTCGGGCCGCAGAATGAGTGCTCCTTCGCTGTCGCCGGTCGTCTCCGGCGGCTCGATCACGGCCAGGACGCGGCGGCCTTGTGCGGCGGCGTCCTCCAGGCGCATCAGGACCAGGGCGACGGCCGCGTCGCCAGGACGGATGTCGGGATGCACGGCACGCAGGGCGGCGGCATGGACCGGGTCACAGGCCATGTCCACGGCGCCGACGACGGCCGCCTCGACGTCTCCGGCGGCCAGGGCACGGGCGGCCAGGGCGAGGCCCACGGGGCCGGAATTCTCCTCGGCCGAAACCGTCAGGCTCGGCCCCTGCCATCCGAACTGGGCATTCAGGCGGTTGGCCACAAGATTGGGCATGGTGCCGAGCACCAGGGCGGCATCGAGCGGCGCCCCCAGGCCGTCGATGTCCACGCCGGGGGCGACGTCCGCCGCCCGCCAGCGCAGGCCGGACAAGGCAACGCCGGGGTCGCAGCCCATGCCCGCGATCACGCCGGTTGCCTCGGTCGGCAGCGGGTCGCAGGCCGCAACCGCCTCCTGCACCGCCTGCATCAAGGCCATCTGCTGGGGCATGGCCCGTGCCAGATCGGCGGGTGGAAAGCGCAGGCCGCGCTCCAGCACAATCTCGCGCATGGGGCCGACAGGCGCGTCGGAGGGTGTGGCCAGGGCGGCGGCGAACCCGGCCGCGCCATGTTCGGGTGCCGCCGAGGCCACGCCCAGGCCGACCACGGCGATCCGGGTCGCTGGAACCGGGCGGGGCGCGCAGGGCTCCGCTGATTGTGAAACGATCAGGTGCGCGTTGTTGCCGCCAAAGCCGAAGGCGCTGACTGCCGCCACACGGCCGCCGGGGGGCTCCGGCCAGTCCTCTGCCTCGGTCAGCAGGCGGAAGGGCGATCCGTCCAGCGCCGGGGTGGGCGCATCGGCGTGCAGCGTCGGCGGGCGACCCCCCGCCGCCATGGCGCCCAGCACCTTGAGCAGACCGGCCAGACCGGCCACCGATATGCTGTGTCCCAGATTGGACTTCAGGGAGCCGATGGGCACGCCGTCCAGGCCCGCGAAGACGCGGCCCATGCTGTCGACCTCGGTCGCATCGCCGACCGTCGTGCCGGTGGCATGGCATTCGACCAGGGATACCGCCTCGGGTCCGAGGCCGCTGACCGCATAGGCGCGGCGCAGGGCGCGTTCCTGTCCGTCGGCGTCGGGCACCAGCAGCCCGCGCGACCGCCCATCGTTGGACAGGCCGATGCCGCGAACGACGCCGTGGATGGTGTCGCCGTCGCGCAGGGCGTCGGGCAGTCGCTTGAGGACGACACAGACCGCGCCCTCGGCCGGGATCAGGCCGTCGGCCTCGCGGTGGAACGGGCGGCTCGCCCCGCTGGGGCTGAGGGCGCGCAGGGCCGTGAACCCGGCGTGCAAAAACAGGTCGTCACTGTGGTTGATGCCTGCGGCCAGCATGATGTCGACGCTGCCATCGTGCAGGCGGTCGCAGGCCAGCTTGAGGGCATAGAGCGACGACGCGCAAGCGGCGTCGAGGCAGAACGACGCCCCTGGAGCGTCCAGGCCCAGCGCCCGCGCCGTCAGCAGGGCTGGAAGGCCGGACATGAAGCGGTTGCGCGACGCCCCTGGCGGACGCCCCAGCCATACGGCTTCGGCGAAGCGGGCCAGCCCCGGCGTTGGATAGGACAGGTTGCCGACGATGATGCCGCCCCGGCCCGGCGCCCCCACCGGCACCCCGGCATCCCGCAGGGCGGCGCGACCGGTGTGCAGCAGCCATTGGAACACCGGGTCCAGGCCGGCGACGTCCTCGCCCGGCAGGCCGAACCCCTCGGGGTCGAACACGGCGTCGAAGCCGCGCACGTAGCCGCCCCGGTCACAGGCGATGGAGACCTCCGCCCCGGGGCCGAAGGCGCGCTCCGGCCGAATGCCCCAGTGACCGGGCGGGGCGGGGCTCAAAAGGTCTCGGCCCTCGGCCACGGCCTGCCATAACGCGGCCGGGGACAGCGCGCCCGGAAGCACGCAGGCACGGCCGACGATGGCCACGGGAGCAAAGGCAGAGGCGGCGGTCATCATCAGGCCCCGATCACGGCGCAGGGCCGGTGACGGTGACCACCACGGCAGGGTCGGCGGGATGGGCTACTTCGTCGGCCAGGAATTCAGCGCCCCTCTCCAGCGGGATCAGCGGCACGCCCTGACGCTCGAAGTGTGCCTTCAACGCCGGACCGACCATGCCACCGTCCCACGGCCCCCAGGCCACCGAGCGCACCACGCACTCCGGGCGTCGGGCGGCCTCGCTGCGCGCGACGCTGTTCAGAACGGCGTTGGCCATCGCATAGTCGCACTGCCCGCTGTTGCCGTGGATGGCAGCGACCGAGGAGAACAGGCAGATCATGCGAAGCGGGTCGCCGGTGGTGGCGGCCAGCAGGTTCGCCAGTCCCGCCACCTTGGGTGCGAACACGCGGTCGAACTGCTCGACCGTCTTGTCCGCGATCAACTTGTCGGCCAGAACGCCAGCCCCGTGGATGACCCCCGTAACGGGGCCGAAGTCCTTCCGCGCATTGGAGATTGCGGCTTCGACCGCCGGTCCGTCGCAGACATCGACGGCGGCGAACCGTACGACCGCTCCGGCAGCCTCCAGGCGCGCCAAGGTGTCGGCACCCTCGCGGGCGGCAACGATGGCCCGAGCCTCGGCGTCCAGGGCGGCCGGTGATGGTGGCGGCAAGTCGGCACCGGCAGTCCCGACCTCGGCACGCACGCGGGCGATCAGTTCGCCGCGCACGGCAGCCAGATCGGTCGGGCCCGGCGCGGCGGCCGGCGGCGTGCGGCCCAGAATGAGGAAGCGGGGACGGTGGCGCCGCGCCAGGGCGTCCAGCACCGCCGCCGTGACGCCTCGGGCGCCGCCGGACACGACGATCAGGGAACCATCATCGAGAACCGAGGCGACGTTGCCGCCGGGCAGCGCGGGGTCTGCGGCCGGCACGCTACGGCTGCCGTCGGCGCCAAGGGTCACCAGTCGGTCACGGTCATCGTGCAGGAGTTCGTCGGCGAGAAGCGCTGCCAAACCGTCGGAGTCCACGTCCGGGGCGGCGATCTCCACCGCCTTGAGGCGCGCCTTGGGCCACTCCTGGGCGGCGGTCAGCACCAGCCCCGACAGGCCGGACCAGTTGCCCGCCCGCTCCACCGTCACCAGCACACCGCCGTGCTCGGTGAAGCGGGGGGCCAGTGAGCGCGCTGACAGCATGGCATGGCGATGCAGTGCTGCCGAAGTCCCGGCGTCGGTCCGCTCCACGCCCGGCAAATAGATCACGGCCGCCTCGTCGCCACGCGGCGCGTCGGCAAGATGCACCGTCAGGCCCGCGCGCTCCAGAAGGGCAGCCAAAGCCTCGGCCGTGCCGCCGCTGTCACGCACGATCGTGACGGCCGCGACATCCGACAGCAGGCCGCGCCCCGACGGCTCGGCCGGGCGCGCGGTCATGGGCATCCGACAGACGGCCTCGGAAAGTGCCGGGGCAGCCGGGGCAGCCGGGGCAGCCGGGGCCTGAATCTTGTCGAGGATGGCGCCCAGGGTGGTCAGGCTGGCGAAGTCGCGCATGTCGGCGTCGGCCAACGCGGGCAGACGGTCCTGCAGGGCCGAGAGGATCTCCACCTGCTTGATGGAATCAATACCCAGGCCGCCTTCCAGGTCGGCATCCAGGGCCAGCATTTCCGGCGGATAGCCGGTCTTGTCGGCGACCACCTCCAGCAGCACGGCGCTGACATCCACGGCGGGCGAACTGGGGCCGACCGGGCTGGTGGGCGCGGATGGAGCGGCCGGGGCCAGGGCCTGAACCTTGTCAAGGATGGCGCCCAGGGTGGTCAGGCTGGCGAAGTCGCGCATGTCGGCATCGGCCAAAGCGGGCAGACGGTCCTGTAAGGCCGAGAGAATCTCCACCTGCTTGATGGAATCGATGCCCAGGCCGCCTTCCAGGTCGGCATCCAGGGCCAGCATTTCCGGCGGATAGCCGGTCTTGTCGGCGACCACCTCCAGCAACACGGCGCTGGCATCGAGGGCGGGCGAGTTGGGGGCGGGCCGGCTGGGAGCGGACGAGTTGGCGGGTGCGGATGGAGCAGCCGGGGCCAGGGCCTGAACCTTGTCGAGGATGGCGCCCAGGGTGGTCAGGCTGGCGAAGTCGCGCATGTCGGCGTCGGCCAATGCGGGAAGACGGTCCTGCAAGGCTGAAAGGATCTCCACCTGCTTGATGGAATCGATGCCCAGGCCGCCTTCCAGGTCGGCATCCAGGGCCAGCATTTCCGGCGGGTAGCCGGTCTTCTCGGCGACCACTTCCAGCAGCACGGCGCTGACATCCTCGGCCATCACTGGTCGCGGAGCAGGGCGTGCCGAGACGGGCGCGGGTACCGTTGGGGCCGCTGGCTGGGGTGGTGGGGGAGGAGCGAAACTGGACACCGGCATGGACACAGGCATGGACGCAACCTGGGGCGCAGGGAAAAACGCGGTGCCGCCCGGCGCGCCGCCCATCTGGCTCAGGGCCTGCGCCGCAACGGCCAGGAATGCCTGATGGCTCTGCGCTAAATTGTTCTGGAACGCTTCATGGGCGGCGAACAGGTCGCGGTAGACCTGAACGGCCGCCGCCGTCGGGGCTGCGGCGGACGGAGGCGGCGGTACGGCCAAGTTCTGGCTCTGGCTCTGGCTCTGGCTCTGGCTCTCGCTGTGGGCAGGCGGCTGGGGCGCAGGTTGGCGCATTGCGGCGGCATTGGGCGGGGGCAAGGCGGCGGCTCCACCGGCGGGAGGATAGATCTTGCCAACGTTGCTGCCGGTCACGGCAACGGTGGCTGCGGACAAAGCGACGGGCGGCGGGGGCTCTTCGATCCCGTCCCACAGAGCGGCGAAATTCACGCTGCGGCCCAGCACGGCCAACCGCCCCAAAGCAGTCAGCAGGGGCGCCACGCTGTCGGTGCCGCGACGATCCACGGCGATGGCATGGGCGCCCTGCCCGTCAAGGCAGCGCTCCACCAGGCCGGTCAGGACGCTGCCGGGACCGACCTCGATGAAGATGCGCACCCCGGTGTCCCACAGGGCTTCGATCATCTCCCGGAACCGCACCGGCGCGGCAATCTGGCCGGCCAGGAGGTCGCGGAGTCCGTCGGCCTCGGCAGGATAGGGGCTCGCCGTCGTGCTGGACAAGACCGGCAGGGCCGGAGCAGCCAGGGGGACCGCGCGCAGGGCCTCGGCAAAAGTGTCGGCGGCCCCGGCGACGATGGGAGAATGAAAGGCGCTGGCGACCTTCAGCCGCACTGCCCGGACGCCCTCGGCCTCAAGGCGGCGGACGGCTGCGTCCACGGCCTCGGTGGTGCCGGCAAGCACCACCTGATGGGGACCGTTATCGTTAGCCAGGACCAGCGGCAGGCTCCACGCCTCCAGGTACGCGGTCACCGTTTCGCGATCCAACGGCACGGCGATCATGGCGCCCGCCGCAGGTCCGGTCGCGGCCCCGGCGGCCTGCTCCATCGCCACCGCCCGTGCGGTTGCCACCCGCACGGCGGCATCGGCATCCAGGCATCCGGCAGCGTGCAGGGCCATGACCTCGCCGAAGGAATGCCCGGCGACATGATCGGGCACGACACCGGCCTGACGCAGCACCGCCAGCCACGCCAGTTCCGCCCCGGCCAGTGCGGGCTGGGCGGTGGTCATGCGGGTCAGATCAGCGTCCTGTGCCGTCCTGGCGATGTCGTCCAGGGCCGGTGGCGGGAACACCGCGCGATGGGGAGCCCCGGCGGCGGCGGCGCGATCCCAGGCTATACGGGCGGCGTCAAAAGCCATCGTCGCGGGGGCCGACATGCCGACGTACTGGCTGCCCTGGCCAGGAAACAGAAAGGCAATGGCGCCGTTCTCGGCCGCGCCGCTTCGATAGGTTGCCGCCGGCAGGTCGAAAGCCGCGCCGGGGGCGCTCTCCACGCGGCCGGCCAGGTCACCGGCCACCTTCGCCAGTTCGGCCCGATCCTTGACCACGCAGCCCAGGCGGTGGTCTGCAGCAGCGTCAAAGGATACCTGCGTGCGGCGGGCGATGTCGGCCAGTCGCTCGGCCCCACCCGAGGAGGCGGCCAGGGCGCGGCAGGCGGCAGCCAGACCGGCGGCGTCAGCGGCCGAGAGCAGGAGCAAATGCGGTCCGCGCGGGGCGATGCGGGGCGCCGTACGTGGGCCCGTGTATTCCTCAAGCGTCAGGTGGTAGTTGCTGCCGCCGAAACCGAAGGAACTGACCGCGGCACGGCGCGGCCCATCCGGGCGAATCCACGGGCGGGCCTGCGTGTTGAGGTAAAAGGGGCTGTCCTCCAGGCCCAGGCGCGGGTCGGGCCGCTCCACCTTGATGGTCGGCGGCAGAACCTTATGTTGCAGGGCAAGAACGGCCTTGATCACGCCGGCGGCGCCGGCGGCGGCCTTGGTGTGGCCAATCTGCGATTTTACGGTCCCCAAAGCGCACCACCCTTGCCCCTGGGCTTCGGCCTGGGCGAATACCTCGCGCAGAGCGGTGACCTCGGCAAGGTCGCCGGCGCGGGTGCCGGTGCCGTGGGCCTCGACCAGATCGACCGTCTCGGGGCCATACCCGGCATCGGCATAGGCCCGGCGCAGGGCTTCGGCCTGTCCCTGGGCGCGCGGGGCATAGACGCTGGTGGCCCGGCCGTCCGAGGATGACCCGATGCCTCGCAGCACCGCCAGGATGTCATTGCCGTCGCGCTCCGCGTCGCTCAGGCGGCGCAGCGCGATCATGCCCAGGCCCTCGCCGAGGATGGTGCCATCGGCGCGGTCGGAGAACGGGCGGCAGTCGCCGCTGGGCGACAGGGCCGGGGTTTTGCTGAAGCACATGTACATGAAGATGTCGTTGAGGGCATCGACACCCCCGCACAGCACCATGTCCGACTGCCCCAGGCGGAGTTCGTTAACGCCCATGAGCATGGCCGAAAGGGAACTGGCGCAAGCCGCGTCGGTGACGGCGTTGGTGCCGCCGAGGTCCAGCCGGTTGGCGATGCGCCCGGCAACCACGTTGCCCAGCAGTCCCGGGAAGGAGCTTTCCTGCCAGTCCACGTACTGCGCGGCCATGCGGTCGCAAATGGCGGTGACCTGATCTTCGGGCAGACCCGCCTCGCGCAGGGTCTTGACCCACACCGGGCGTTGCAGTCGCGCCCCCAGGGTCACGACCAGTTCGGTGGCCGACGCCACGCCGAGGATGACGCTGGTCCGCGCCGGGTCCACGGCACGGAAACGGGTGGCCGTGGCCACGTCCAGAACTTGTTTTGCCAGGATCAAGGCCAGAAGCTGGGCGGTGTCGGTGGCTGCCAGGGCCTTGGGCGGGATGCCGAAGGCGACGGGGTCAAAGGGCACCTCGGGCAGGAAACCGCCGCGTCGGGCATAGGTCTTGTCCGGCGCCTTGGGGTCGGGATCATAGAAGTCCTCGACCAGCCAGTGGGTCGGCGGAACATCACCGATGCAGTCCCGGCCCTCGACAATGTCGTGCCAGTAACCGTCCGTCGTGGCCGAGCCGGGGAACATGGCGCCAAGGGCGACCACAGCAATGGCATCAGGTGTCATGAGGGTGCTCGTCTAGCTAGCCAAGGATACGTCGCGGAACCCAGGTGAAGGCCGCCGCCGGGATGGCGACCCCGAAGGTCCGTAGCTGCTGGGCACGGGTTACGGCGGCGGCCCCTTCCATCAGGTTCCAGCCGATCTGTTGCACGGTGCGGTTCTCCACCGGCTCGAGGATCGTGCCGCGCGCCCAGGCGTTGAAGGCGCCCATCGCCGGGCCGCACCAGATCTGCCAGTCCAGGGCGCGGCTGTCGTCACCCTCCACCGGCCAGCGCGCGGCGTGGAACAGATACCAGCGGAAGACCAGCGCCATGCGGTGCTTGGGATCACGCTCGGCACGCGCGATCTCGGCCGGGTCGCGTGCATGGAAATGCTCGCGGGTGGACTGCCATACGGCGTCGATGGAGGTGCGGAAGATGTCGCGTTCCAGGGTCGCCCGCTCGGCGGCCGGAATGTCATCGAGCGAACCGTGGGTTCGATAGAGATCGAACAGGCGCGCTGCGCGGAAGGCGAACATGGTGCCGCGCTTGGCCACCTGCACCTTCACGCCCTGCTCGAACATATCGGCGGCCGGGGCCATCGTCACGTCGGCAATCCGTTGCTCGGCCAGCAGCCGCCGCACCGCGAGCGGCTGAGCGGATTCAACCGCCGCCTGGTTGATCGAGCCGGTGACGACATAGTCGGCCCCCAGGGCAAAGGCGGCGGCCACGGCATTGGGGGTGCCCAGGCCGCCCGCCGCGCCCAGGCGGATGCGCCGGCCGTGCGCGGTGGCGGCGGCATCCCGCGCCGCCATGACGGCGGGCATCAGCACGGTCAGGGCGCGGTTGTCGGTGTGGCCTCCCGAGTCTGCCTCCACGGTAACGTCCTCGGCCACCGGCAAGGTGGCGGCAAGATCGGCCTCCTCGGCGGTCAGGGCGCCCTGCGCAAACAGGGCCTGAAGCATGGCCGCCGGTGGTGGTGCCATGAAGGCGCTCGCGACTTCGACCCGCGATACCTTGGCAAAGACGTGGGTACGCCGCGCGACGGTGCCGTCGGGCAGGCGCCTGAGCCCGCGTGCGGCCAGCCGCACCACCGTCGGCGTCAGGGCCATGAAGGCCGAGGCCGAGACCCGCGTCACGCCCAGGCGCAGGAACAGGTCCACGTGGGCCGCCTCGAGCGCCGGATCATTGGGGGCATGAATGAGGTTGGCGCCCCAGGACGAAGCTTCGGGGCCGAGGCCGGCCCGAATGGCGTTCACGGCCACCTCGATCCGCTGCGGCCCCAGCCCGGCGCTGCCGAAAAAGCCGAACAGGCCGCTACGGGCGGCCGCGATCACCATGTCGGCGGTGGCAATGCCTCGGGCCATCTCACCGACCACGTAGGCGAAGCGGCAGCCATGGACCTCCTGGAACGACCGGTCGCCCAGCCATTCCGGGTACAGCGGCGGCAACGTCCCGACAACCTGCCAGGGCGCGGCAGGCGGGCCTGCGGCCCCAACAGCCACTCCCATCGCCCCGGTCGCGTCATGGCGTAGAACCGTCGTTGGCTCCCGCACCCTTTGCACGGCGTCTAGGCCGGCATCCTGGATGCGCGCTAGGTCGGACATTCCTCGCTCCCCCGAATTAGTCCGTGATCTTACGGATTAACGGTCCTGGGGGGAAACAACGAAGTAGCAACCTATGCCCGGCCGGACAAGAGTCGCGCCGCTGCGCTGCTTAACAGTCGTCGCCGGGGCGGTTGTCCGATATATGGGGTGGCGAGGTCGAGCGTGGGCCTGCAGACCAAAAGGCAAGCGAATGAAGGCGGCGGCAGGACAGGATGGCAGGGGAGATACGGCTGAGCTGCGCCGCCGGGTGATTGGCGGCCTGGCGCTGGCCACGGCGGTGGCTGCCGCCAACATGCAGATGTTCCTGCCCGCGCTGCCGGAATTGCAGGCCGCTTTCGCGGTGTCGGCGGCGACGGTTCAACTGGCGGTCAGCCTTCCCCTGATGTGCTTCGCTGCGGGGCTGCTGGTGTGGGGGCTCGTCGGGGATCGCCTGGGGCGGCGCGGGGCGCTGCTGGGCGGCATGGCGCTGCTTGGCGCGGGCAACATCGCGGCGGCCCTGGCCGAGGACTTTTCCGTCCTGGTGGCCGGTCGCATGATGGCCGCCGCCGGTGGGGCGGCCGCCCTTATTCTGGCGCGCGCCCTTGTCAGTGACGGCGAAGCCCCCCATCGCGTGCCCCAGGCGCTGGCCGTGCTGTCGGCCGCCCATGTGGCGCTGCCCATGATGGCGCCGCTGGCCGGCGGCCTTCTCGTCGAGGGATGGCATTGGCAAGGCGTCTTCTGGGCGATGGCGGCAGCGGCCTGCTTGGGAGCCGCCGCGGTCGCCGGCACTGTGCCGCGAGACGCCGCCGCGCACCTCCGGGCGGCATCAGCCGTCGCGGGTTGGGCGTGCTTGCTGGCGCACCGGCGGTTCATGGCCCTGGCGGTGTTCCTGGCCGCCGGAGGGGCGGCCTATTTTGCGTTCCTCGCAGGGGCCCCCGCACTGGCCATCGGAGTGCTCGGCCTGTCGCCGGCCGCCTACGGCAGCCTTCTGCCGATGGTGGGGGTGGCGTTCCTGAGCGGCATTCTTCTGGGCGCCCGTCTCAGCCGTCGATGGGACGGTGGCCGCGTCGTTCTGACCGGTGCCGTCATCGTGGCGGCCGGTGCCGTGGGTGGTTTGGCGCTATCGGCCTTCAGCGGAACCTGGGTCTCGCCCGCCGCCCTGTTTGGTCCCATGCTGGTAATGGCCTTGGGCAGTGGAACGGCGGTCAATGCCGCCCATGCCGTCATCATGGCACTGGTGCCGGGGATGGCGACGTCGGCCGCCGGGCTGGCCGCATTCGCCCAGATCGTCGCTGGCGCGGCCGCGGCGCAGAGCGTGGGGCTGCTCCATGACGGCACTCCTCAGCCACTGATGGCGGTACTGGCCCTTTGTGCGACGGTTGCCTTGCTTGCCGCCATCCGCGCCCGGCGAGGGTCTGGATCTGCCTGACCGGGACCTTGCACGGGGCCCGGGGCCGATCAGGGCGGCGGCTCGCCGGCTGTCGGCAAACCCGACGTCGCGAGCGTCTGGAGCCACTGCCCTTCCTTTGCTGGCCGTTCCGGCTTGATCGTGCGGGCACGCCCGCTATCCTTGCGTCGGACACTCAAAAGGGGAAGGAAGCCCGATGGGCGGCTTGGCCGAGGAAACCGTGGGCCGCGACTGGCGCCCGATGACGCAGACCATGAGCCCCCTGCAATGGGTCATCGCAGGGTTGTTCATGCCGCTAAGCATGGGGTTGATCGCGTGGAGGCTTTTCGCCCTGGTCGATTGGCTGCCGATTCTGCGCATTCCGATGATCGTCCTTATGGCGATCCTCCTCCTGCTGACGATTCAGGTCACCTACAATCAAATCCACATCCAGATCAAACGTAACCGCGTTTCCCCCCCCACCTGTTGACGGAGCGCATTCTGCCGCATCGTGATCGCTTTCAGAGGCGACGGAGAAGCGGCCGGGATGGATGACGACAGACTTGATGCCTGGCCTGGAGACAGAGATGAAGCCAGGCCGTACCAGCGGGTGGAGGTCATCACGGGCCGCCAGCAGCGCCGACGGTGGACCGCCGATGAGAAGGCGGAGATCGTGGCAGCGAGCGCGAAACCTGGCGCGTGCATCGCGGACGTGGGGAGGAGGTATGGAGTGAACCGTGGCCTGCTGACGGTGTGGCGACGGGATGCTGGCATCACGAGGGGAGCCACGGTCGCGGGCGGCGGTCCCTAAGCCGCCTGTTGAGCCGCTTTCCGGCTGGATCGGCGACTCCGGAACGGGTAAAATCCGGCCATGCCGCTCGACCTCGACACTCTGCCGACCGATCCCGCCGACCTGCGTCGGCTGGCTCTGGCGTTGGCCGAAGACCGCGACGCTGAAAAGGACCGCGCTGACCGCCTCGAGCACCTCCTGGCGCAGTTGAAGCGACTGATGTTCGGCCGGCGGTCCGAAAAGCTCGACCCCGACCAGTTGGCGCTCGTGTTCGAGGATCTGGAGCAGAGCATCGTCGCCGTCCAGGCCGAGATGGACGCTGCCGAGCCGGTGGAACGGCGCGGACGGGGGACGGGGGACGAGCGGGTGGCGCTGCCCCAAGACCCTGCCCAAGACCCTGCCCGAGATCGAGCGCGTCATCGACGTCGCGCCCGAGGACAGGATCTGCCCCTGCTGCAACGGCGAGCGGCACGTGATCGGCGAGGACGTCAGCCGCCGGCTCGATGTCGTGCCGGTGCGGTACCGCATCCTCGTCACCCGGCGTCCGCGCTACGGGTGCCGGAACTGCGAGACCGGCACTGCGAGACTGGCGTGGTGCAGACGCCGGCGCCCGATCATGTCGTGTCCGGCGGTCTGCCGACGGAGGCCCTGGTCGCCCAGGTGCTGGTCGGCAAGTACGCCGATGGCTTGCCGCTCTATCGCCAGGCCCGCATCCTGGCCCGCCAAGGCATCGAGATCGACCGTTCGGTGCTGGCCGGCTGGGTCGGCCATGCCTGTTGGTGGCTGAAGCCGCTGTACGAGCGGCTGCGGCTGCACCTGCTGTCGTCGGCCAAGCTCTACGCCGACGAGACGCGCCTGCCGGTGCTCGACCCGGGACGCGGCAAGACCAGGACGGCCCAGCTCTGGGCCTACGCGCGCGACGACCGACCCTGGGGGGCGGTGATCCGCCGGCCGTCGCCTATGTCTATGCCGCCGGCCGGGGCGCGGACCATGCACGCGATCACCTGAGCGGTTTCGCCGGCGTCCTCCAGGTGGACGGCTATGCCGCCTACAAGAGCCTCGTCACGGCGAAGACCGGCGCCGCCGCCCCGCTGCCGATCACGCTCGCCTTCTGCTGGAGCCACCTGCGGCGCAAGTTCTACGATCTCCATGTGAAGCAGGGCTCGCCGGTGGCCGAGGAGGGCTTGCGCCGCATCGCCGAACTGTACCGCATCGAGAGCGGGATCCGGGGCCACGCGGCGGAGGAACGCCACGCCATTCGGGCCGAGCACAGCCGTCCCCTGGTGGAGAGTATGCGGACCTGGATCAACGCCCAGCTTGCCCGCTTGTCCGGCAAGTCGCCGCTCGCAGAGATCCTCCGCTACGCCGTCAACCACTGGGACGGCCTCTGCGTCTTCCTCGACGACGGCCGCGTCGAGATGGACTCCAATGCCGTCGAGCGTTGCATCAGGACGGTGACAATCACACGCAAGAATGCGCTGTTCGCCGGCTCCGACGGCGGCGGCGAACATTGGGCCATCGTCGCGTCCCTCATCGAGACGGCGAAGCTGAACGGCGTCGAGCCGTTCGCCTACCTGAAGAGCGTCCTCGAGACGATCGTCGCCGACTTCCCCGCGAGCCGGCTGGACGAGCTCCTGCCCTGGAACTGGAAGTCCGCCGTCAACGGCTGATCAGCGTGGGGAAGGAGCCACGCTTACGGTGCGCCCGGCCGCCAGATAGACCCGCACGCCGGCCGGCACGGCGATCATGCCGCCTCCACGGCGGCGACGAGGCCCCGCAGGCGCTCTGGCGCGATGTCCTCGGCCACAATCAGGCGGCGGCCGCTGGCAAGATGGACCTCAATGCACTGCCCCGACCGGGAGGGCGGCGCTGGCTCCTGCCGGGAGGTCGCCGTTTCTGCCGGCGCCGGCTGCACCTGGACTGGCACCAGGACCGCCCCGGCCTGCCGCCCGAACTGACCAACCCAGCGGGCCAGCAGGCTGGGATGAACATCATGCTCAGCCGCCACCTGGGCCACTGGCCCTCCCCGGCCTCAACCTCCGCCACCAGCCGCCGCTTCTCCGCTTCCGGCCAACGCCGACGACGCGGCACATCCTGACTACGATCGTAGGCCATAAGCGCGCTCTCTGCTGCCGATGCCAAAGGCTGCATTCAGAGGCGGAATGGCGGGGTCGGACAAGGCAGCCGTCAGGAGACGCTTACGAAGAAACGGGCGCCAGTCCAGTGGAAACCAAGGCCGCCCGCCGACGCATCAAGGACCTTGAACGCGAGCTGCGGCGCAAGGACAGCGCCCTTGCCGAGGGCATTCCTCGTCTTTCTGCCCCTTGTCGCCCTGTTCGGTGTGATCGCCTTTCCCTTCCTGGGATGATGATTAATCAAGCATCCCCGTCATAATCGCCAGCAGAAGAGAGATGAAAATACTGGCCCAAAAGCACAGCCACAGTATAAAAAGCGTTTCGCGCCAGCCTACATAGCGAACTGCGGCAAGGTGTAAGTCCCCCACATGGCTGGTTGGCACGATGGCGTCCACCTGGACCGGCGTCCCGGCTGCTTCCTCCTTGCCGCGGCAATGGCTTAGCCAGGCATTCTCGATCGCGTCCTTTTCAAGCGCGTCCGGCGTGAGCTCGGGCAGGTTCAGCCGGCGGCGAACCGCCTGCTGATAACTTTGATCCGAAGACAGAGTGATCAAGGTGGCGTTCACCTGCATGCGCTTCCCGCACGGGATAACGACCTCGCTGCGATCGCCTATGTTTAAACGCCCGGCTTCCACGGGCTGCCGCAGATCCATGCGCAGCAATTCCTTTGGCTCGTCCCGGGCATCAATCTCCACCTCAAGCAACCCCGTGGCGCTCTTATACAAGGGGATAAAGGCGGAAGCCTCGCCATCGGACAGCAGCACAGCCGCCGGGAGGTCAGATTCCTTGAAATCGATAGCGGGTGCGACAGGGCGCGGTTGTCCGTGCCGCTGCTCGGCCCAGGCGGTAAATCTCGACCGCCACGCCACGCATGGGACAGAGTAAAGGGGGGACAAAATCTCGCCCTCCAACGGCAGCAGTGTTCCCACCAACTCGATCCGCCCCTGGGACGCCGACCGCAGTTTCTGGGGTGCCGTATCCGCCCGGGTGGCATGGAGCTTGATCTGGTAAATCGGCATCGCCACGAAGGCCATCAACATGACGACCAACACCACCAACACCGGCCAGTAAAGCCACGTGGCCCATTCCACCAACTCGAATATCCCCCACGCCACCAAGGCGTAGAACGGAGGAGACAGCAAAAGCCCAACGGCCATATCGCTGGACTTCTTCTCAAGACGCTCCCATTCCATCTGCCGTGCCGCATCCCCCATCGCTCAGCGCTCCGCCTTGCCTGCTTTGGCGATGCTTGCCCGGGCTCGCGCAACCGCTTCACCAAACAGATTGGTCAGCGAAAGCGCCGCATCCACCATCGCGCCGCCCATGAGGTCGCGCCCCCCGGTGCGGATGTTGAAGTTCTGCCATACGATGACGTTCCCCGGCAGAATTCTGCCGTCATGCGTGGCGGCCATGTTGACGCGGACCTCCATCGACAGCGCCACCGCGCAAATTTGATTATCGACGGCATGGATGGCATGCCCAACGCCGCCAAGCAGAATCTGGCCGTCACCATGGCCTTTGAGAACGATGGTGATCCCGTGCCGACTCAGAGCCGCCAAGACGGCGTTTTCCACTTGCCGTTCGTCGGGCCAGCAATCGCCACCGACCTGGCTGTCCACTTTCAGTGAAAATTTGGAATCCGAGAGGATGGCCTCCTCGAACCGCAAACTATCCTTTGCCCCTTGGGCAGCGGCGGAGCCGGCCCATCCAAGAATTATCGCAAACGCGACCACAAGTGTCCTACGCATGGTCCCCCCTATTCAACAAAATGCCGCGATCGGTCGGCCGATTGGTCTTAGAACTCGGCGCGCAGGTTCAGCATGCCGGTATGACCGACATACTTATCACGCAGCGGTAAAGGTCAACGCTGATGGTCATCAACTGGCCGGCCGCCCATTCATCACGAAGGCTTCTAGAGTAGATGCCGCTTAACAGGCTGCTGAAAAACCTGCTCGTGCGGCCCCTTTCCCCATCGTGGCGGCCAAAAATTGGCTTCCGTGACGGGATTTAGGCCGCTCTTGGCGCGGCTTTGCCGGAGTTTTCCCCTTTGCGGGCGGACCCCGGGCATGGTCAGGCCGCCGCCATCAGCTTGGGCAGCCTGACCAGGTTGTAGGCGGCCGCGGTCAGGGCGAACATCCAGC
>JAWLDH010000026.1:0-16319 GCA_041686745.1 Rhodospirillaceae bacterium
TTGTCCGAGTGATTACTATCACTTCTATGGAGTCCGTGACTCCTGGGTTCCCGCCTGCGCGGGAACGACGACCTTCTGTTTGTGTTTTTCCGCAGCCTGCCAAAGCGAGCCAACCCCTACCCCCGGTCAATGGTCAGCCTCAAAAAGTGCGTGGCGCAGGAGATGCACGGGTCGTAGTTGCGGATGGTCTGCTCGCACCGCCACTTCAAAGCCTCGTCGTCCAGCGCCAGGTTGCTTTCGACCACGGCGCGCAGGTCGTCCTCGATGGTTGGCTGGTTCTGGGCGGTCGGCGGGACGATGGTGGCGGCTGCGATGGTGCCGTCGTCGTTCAGGGTATAGCGGTGGACGCAGATGCCGCGCGGCGCCTCGGTGCAGCCGTACCCGGTGCCGGCGCGCGGCTCGACCGGTACGGCCGGGGCGTCCGGTTCTTCGTAGGATTCGACGAGGGCGCGGGCGTCGATCAGGGCCTGGAGCACCTCGGCGGTGCGCACGATGATCGACTGGAACGGGTTGCGCACCACCGGGCCGATGCCGGCCTTGCTGGCTGCGGCCTGCACGTCGGGATGCAGGCGGTCATGGTTGATCGCCCAGCGGGCCAGGGGGCCGACGTGATAGGGCCTGCCGTCCACGGTGCGGCCGTGCAAGGCGTTGGAGTGCGCCTCGTGGTCCTCGCGGAAGTGGCTGAAGTAGTCGGGCAAGGCGATGTCCATGCCCTGGTTCGAGGCCAGCCGTCCATCGACCACGGCATATTCGGACGGATGGCGCAGGGCGACGAACAGGTAGTCGCGCTCCAGTTCGGGCATGGGCAGGCGGCCGGCGGCCTCAAGCAGCGTGCCGGCGGCCCCGATCGCCCAGTCCAGTTCGGGCAGCAGGGCGCGCAGGGCGGCCTTGCGCGGCACCGAATAGAACCCGCCGACCTTGAGGTTGACCGGATGCACCGCCCGCCCGCCGATGACCTCCAGGATGCGGTTGCCGAGCTTCTTCAGGCGGAGGGCCGTCTCGACGATCTGCGGGTGGTCGTGGGCCATGCGCAGGGCGTCCTGGAAGCCCAGGAAGTCGGGCATGTGCAGCATGGCGACGTGCAGGACGTGGCTTTCAATCCACTCCCCCGTATAGACGAGGCGGCGCAGGTCGCGCAGCGGCCCCTCGACGCGGACGCCGAGCGCATCCTCCATGGCCTGCGAGGCGCCGAGCAGGTAGGCGACAGGGCAGATGCCGCAGATGCGCGCCGTGATGTCCGGCGCATCGCCGAACATGCGACCGACCAGCAGGGCCTCGAAAAAGCGCGGCGGCTCGTAGATGCGGAACTTGAGGTTGGTGATGGCGCCGTTGCGGATGGTGACGTCCAACGCGCCTTCGCCCTCGACGCGGGCCAGGGCCTCGACCTTGATCTTACGCTTGGTCATGGCGGTCCCCTTCCTCGCGGAATGCCTCGGCGTTGGCGTTGAACAGCCGGAAGCCGTCGCGGATGGCGGCCGGAGTGCGCCCAAGCTCCGCATACCGCGCGGCCAGGGCGGCGGTGTTGGGCGTCTCCATCGGCCCGAAGCAGCCGTAGCAGCCGCGCCCGACGGCCGGGCACAACCCGCCGCAGCCAGCCTGCACGACGGGGCCGAGGCAGGGTTCGCCGCGCGCCACGGTGACGCACACGGTGCCCCGGCGCTTGCACTCCATGCACTCGGCGTAGCGCGGAACGTTGGGCTTGCGGCCGGACAGGGCGGCGGTCAGGACCTCGACAAGCTGGTGCTTGTTGACCGGGCAGCCGCGCAGTTCGAAGTCCACCGGCACATGGTCGGCGATGCCGGTCGAGGTCGCCAGGGTCGAGATGTAGTCCGGGCGGGCGTAGACGCGGCGGATGAAGTCCTCGTGGTCGGCGAAGTTCTTGAGGGCCTGGATGCCGCCCGAGTTGGCGCAGGCCCCGATGGCAACCAGCATCCTGGATTGCTTGCGGACCTTCTGGATGCGCTGGGCGTCATGGGCCGTGGTGATGGAGCCTTCGACCAGGGAAATGTCATAGGGGCCCTTGGCGGTGGCGCGGGTGGCCTCCAGGAAATAGGCGATCTCCACCGCCCCGGCCACGGCCATCAACTCGTCCTCCAGGTCCAGCAGGGACAACTGGCAGCCGTCGCAACTGGAGAACTTCCACACGGCGAGTTTCGGTCTGGGCATGGCAAGCGGCCTTTCGCTTTTTAAGTCTTTAACACCGAGGACACCGAGGAGGCACAGAGGTCATCAGGCCCCCCCCCCTTGATCGTCGCACCCGCGCAGGCGGGTGCCCAGGAGTCGTCTGGCACCAGTCTCTGCGGCCCCTGGGTTCCCGCCTTCGCGGGAACGACGAGCTTAAGTTTTGGTCTTCCGCCCTCTCGGTGTCTGACCTTGTTTTAATAATCCGTCAGCGGCAGCAGGTCGGCGACGGCAGCGTGGTTGAACACCGGGCCGTCCTTGCACACGAAGCGGCCGCCCCATTGGCAGTGGCCGCAGAATCCGATGGCGCATTTCATGTTGCGCTCCATGGACAGCCAGATATTGCCCGACGCCACGCCCTTGGCGAGAAGGGCGTCGGCGGCGTAGCGCATCATGACCTCCGGCCCGCAGACGTAGGCGGTGGTGTGGTGCGGGTCGAACCCGCCGCGCTTGATGAGCTTGGTGACCACGCCGACGTTGCCGGACCAGGTGCCGGTGGCGCGGTCCACGGTGACGTGGACGGACAGGTCGAACCGCCCGCGCCAGTCGCGGACCTGTTTGTCGAACAGGATGTCGTCGGGGGTGCGGGCACCGTACAGGATGACGAGTTTGCCGAACTCGGCGCGGCGGGCCATGACGGCGTGGATGAGCGGCCGCAGAGGCGCCAACCCGATACCGCCGGCCACGATCACCACGTCGTCGCCCACGGCGGCATCGACCGGCCAGCTCGACCCGAACGGCCCGCGCACGCCGACGCTCTGCCCGGCCTTGAGGCCCCACATGGCCTTGGTCACGGCGCCCACGGCGCGGGTGGTGTGGACCAGTGTCTCGGGCTGGGCGGGGTCACCGGAGATCGAGATCGGCACCTCCCCCACGCCGGGCACATAGAGCATGTTGAACTGCCCCGGCCGGAAGGGCGGCACCGGGCCGTCGTCGTCGGGCACCAGCACCAGGGTGAAGGTGTCGGCCAGTTCGCGCCGCACCTTGGTGATGCGGAAGGCGCGCGGCAGCATGAGGTCGGCGGTCATGGTCCGCGATCTCCGTCGCCCGCCCCACCAGGGGCATACAGGTCGAGCATCTGCATGCGGGCGGCGTGCAGGCGGTCGGCCATCACGGCGGTGAAGCGCATCAGCAGGTGATAGGCCATCTCGTGGTTCTCGGCCATCTTGGCGCGCAGGCACACGGCGTCCAGGCTGATGACCCGGGTCAGGGTGGCGGCGCGGGCGTCGAACGTCCAGCGGTAGGGCGGCACCAGCCACGACCAGCCGAGCACGTCGTCCTCGTGCAGGGTCTGCAGGGTGGCCTTGCCGCGTCCGGGCACGCCGACCTCCACGGCGATGATGCCGTGGCGGACGACATAGAACTTGTCGGCCGGGCCGCCTTCGCGGAACACCATGTCACCGGCCTCGAACCGCTCGTTGGCGGCGCAACCGGCGATGAATTCCAACATGCCTTCGTCCATGCCCTGAAAGAAGGGATGGCTGTGCAACAGGGTGTCGAGACCTTCGACGTTGACCATGGGATTTATGCCTCCACGGGATGCCGCGCCGCGTCCAGGGCGGCAAAGGCGGCGGCTTCCTCGGTGATGTCGATGCCCACCGGGCACCATGTGATGCAGCGCCCGCAGCCGACGCAGCCCGATGTTCCGAACTGGTCGTGCCAGGACGACAGCTTGTGGGTCATCCACTGGCGGTACCGGCTGGCCCCGCTCTCGCGGACGCTGCCGCCGTGGATGTAGGAGAATTCGAGCGAGAAGCAGCTGTCCCACACCCGATGCCGCTCGGCCGTCGCGCCGTCGAGGGAGGATGTGTCCTCGACCGTGGCGCAGAAGCAGGTCGGGCACGACATGGTGCAGTTGCCGCAACTCAGGCAGCGCGCCGCCACCGCGTTCCAGTGGGGGTGGTCGAGCATCCGGCCCAGGCGCTCGGCCGTGTCGGCGGGCATGGTGCGGGTCTGGTCGGCGGCCCGGGAGATCTGGCCGTCGCGGGCGGCGAAATCGCCGTCGGTGGCCGGGCTCAGCGGCAGGTCGGCGAGCAGGGCGGCGCCCTCCGCGCTGCCAGCCTCAAGCAGGAAGCGGTGGCCGCCCTCGAGGATCTCGGTCAGGGCCACATCGAAGGGCGCCTTGAGGTCCGGCCCACTGTCCATGGAGGCGCAGAAGCACATCGGCCCGGCCTGCGCGCAGGTCACGGCGAGGATGAAGGCTTCGGCCCGGCGGCCGGCATAGATCGGGTCGGTGAACGGATTGCCCTGGAACACGGCGTCCAGGCGGGCGATGGCGGTCAGGTCGCAGGCCCGCACGCCGAGGAACGCCTGGCGCGGCGGCTGGGGCGCCCCCTCGGTGATGGAGAAACCGTCGGCGGTGGTGGCGGCCTGGAACAGGCGCACGGTGGGCGGATGCAGGAAGCGCTTCCAGCCGCCGGCCGGGGTGGTGTGGCCGAACAGCGCGGCATCGTCGCGGGGTTTGAGTCGATAGGCGCCGGGCGCCTGGGAATCGGTCCAGCCGGCCGGCAGCGCGTCCGGGCCATCGAGGGGGGCGACGACGATGGCCCCCTCGCTCACCGTGGGGCCGATCACCTCCAGGCCGCGCGCCGTCAAGGCGTCGAACAGCGCGGACAGGTCGTTGCGGGACAGGATCCCCGATGCCATGCTCATGGCCGTCTCCCCAGACGAAAAGACCCTGAAATGGTATGGGAAATCATCCGTCGCGTACAGTGCAACCGGGTGGGTCCGCCATGACGATTTCGCGTGGCTGGGTCCACTGCGCGGTTGCACTGGCCGGGCGGAGGGTGCATATCCCTGGCCTTCCTGAACCCTGACCGGAAATGCCGGAGCCGCCATGCGGGTGGACGCCTTCGACTTCGACCTGCCCAAGGACTGCATTGCCGACCGCCCCGTGCGGCCGCGCGATGCCGCGCGCCTGCTCGACGTGGCGCCGGATGGGCTTCATGACCGGGGGGTGCTCGACCTGCCGGGGCTGCTGCGGCCGGGCGACGTGATGGTGTTCAACGACACCCGCGTCATTCCGGCCCGCCTGGAAGGCGTGCGCCACGGCGAACAGGCCACGGCCAGGGTCGAGGCGACCTTGCACCAGAGGCTCGGGCCGGACACCTGGGCGGCCTTCGTCAAGGGCGCCAAGAAGCTCCGCGTCGGGCAGACGGTGGAGTTCGCAGACGGTTTTGCGGCCCGGGTCGAGGACAAGCAGGACGGCGGCGGCGTGGTGTTCCGCTTCGACCGCGCCGGGGCCGACCTGATGGCCGCGCTGGAGGCCCATGGCCGCCTGCCGCTGCCGCCCTACATGGGGCGGCCCGACGACGCCCAGGATCGCACCGATTATCAGACCGTCTACGCGGCGCGCGACGGGGCGGTGGCCGCGCCGACCGCCGGGCTGCACTTCACGCCGAGGCTGTTCGACGCGCTGGAGGCCCGGGGCGTCAGCCGCGTGACGGTGACCCTGCACGTGGGCGCCGGGACGTTCCTGCCGGTCAAGGTGGATGACACGGCCGACCACAAGATGCACACCGAGGTCGGCGACCTGTCGCCCGATGTCGCCGCCACCCTGAACGCCGCCCGTGCGGCCGGCGGGCGCATCGTGTGCGTCGGCACGACCAGCCTGCGCCTGCTGGAGAGTGCGGCGCGCGATGACGGCACGGTGATGCCGTTCTCCGGCGGCACGGACATTTTCATCACGCCGGGCACGCGCTTCAAGGCGACCGACATGCTGATGACCAACTTCCACCTGCCGCGCTCGACCCTGTTCATGCTGGTCTGCGCGCTGGCCGGGACCGATCGCATGAAGGCCGCCTACGCCCACGCCATCGAGAGCGGCTACCGGTTTTATTCCTATGGCGATTCCAGCCTTCTGCGACGTGAGGACCTGCCCCGATGACCGCCTTTTCGTTCGAACTCCTGGGCACCGACGGGGCGGCCCGGCGCGGCCGCGTGACCACCGCCCACGGCACCATCGAGACGCCGGTGTTCATGCCCGTCGGCACGGCGGCCACGGTCAAGGCCATGCAGCCCGAGAGCGTCGCGGCGACCGGCGCCCAGATCGTGCTGGCCAACACCTATCACCTGATGTTGCGGCCGGGTGCGGACCGGGTGGAGCGCCTGGGCGGCCTGCACACCTTCATGAACTGGCCGGGGCCGATCCTGACCGACAGCGGCGGGTTCCAGGTCATGAGTCTGGCCAAGCTGCGCAAGCTGACCGAGCACGGCGTGACGTTCCAGAGCCACATCGACGGCGCCAAGCACACCCTGACGCCGGAAAGCTCGACCGAGATCCAGCGCAAGCTCGACGCCACCATCACCATGGCGTTCGACGAATGCACGCCGTTCCCGGTCGACAAGAAGGGTGCGTCCAACTCCATGCGGTTGTCCATGCGCTGGGCCACGCGGTCGCGCGACGCCTTCGTTCCGCGCGACGGCTATGGGCAGTTCGGCATCGTCCAGGGCAGCGTGTTCCCCGACCTGCGCGAGGAAAGCGTCAAGGCCCTGCGCGGCATCGACTTCGAGGGCTACGCCATCGGCGGCCTCGCGGTCGGCGAGGGGCAGGAGCTGATGTTCAAGACCCTCGACTTCACGACGCCCCTGTTGCCGGTCCACAAGCCGCGCTACCTGATGGGGGTCGGCAAGCCGTCCGATCTGGTCGGGGCGGTGCTGCGCGGGGTGGACATGTTCGACTGCGTGCTGCCGACCCGCTCGGGCCGCACGGCGCAGGCCTTCACCCGGCGCGGCACGGTCAACCTGCGCAACGCCCGCCACGCCGACGACCTCCGCCCGCTGGACGAGGAGTGCGGCTGCCCGGCCTGCAAAAGCTACAGCCGGGGCTACCTGCACCACCTCATCCGCTGTGACGAGATCTTGGGCCTGATGCTGCTGACGTGGCATAACATCCAGTACTACCAGGACCTGATGGCCGGAATGCGCGTCGCCATCGAACGTGGTGAGCTGACCGCCTTCGCCCACCAGTTCGAAATCGACCAGGCCCGCGGCGACATCGAGGCGCTGGTTTAAGTTTTCACCACAGAGGCACCGAGGCACAGAGGAAGTCACAGAGAGCGCGGTGCATCTGCGCCGCAGGCAGTCCAAACCGCCATTGTTTTGAAGTGCGCTGCGCGCTGCCGCCATTCTCTCTGTGTCTCTGTGCCTCTGTGGTTCAACCTTAAGTCCGGGACGTACCGCCATGACAACCGACACCACCAGCCTGACCCAGCTTGGCACCATGAGCGGCCTGCCGGCGTCGCCCGATGCGGCGGTGCTGGAGACGGTGCCCAATCCGCATCCCGGCACGCTGTATCTGGCCCGTTTCGCGGCGCCGGAGTTCACCAGCCTGTGCCCGGTCACCGGCCAGCCCGATTTCGCGCATCTGGTGATCGATTATGTGCCCGATGAGTTGCTGGTCGAAAGTAAATCACTGAAATTGTTCCTTGGCAGCTTCCGCAATCATGGCGCGTTTCACGAGGATTGCACCGTGGCGGTCGGCAAGCGGCTGGTCGAGGCGCTGGAGCCCAAATGGCTGCGTATCGGGGGGTACTGGTACCCGCGCGGTGGCATCCCCATCGACGTGTTCTGGCAAACCGGCGCTCCGCCGGAAGGTCTGTGGCTGCCCGACCAGGGAGTCCCCGCCTACCGCGGGCGCTGATCGTGGGCGAACCGTGCGGGATGAGGTCGCAGGCTTAACGGTTTCTTGGCAAATTTCCGTTTCAATCCCGCTGCCGCGCTGATATTACCATGACCGCAGTGTTGACAAGAGAGCGCCCTTCGCACTTCATTTGGACGCGGGGCGCCTAATACCTCCGATACCGTGTCATACTGCCGTTCGGGTCATGCCGGGGGGCGGCCCGGATACAAGAGTGCCAGGATGGACCACAACCGCGTCATCATTTTCGATACGACCCTGCGCGACGGAGAGCAGTCTCCCGGCGCCTCCATGAATCTCGACGAAAAGGTGCGCATCGCCCTGGCTCTCGAGGACATGGGTGTGGACGTCATCGAGGCCGGGTTCCCGATCGCCTCCATCGGCGATTTCGAGGCCGTGCGCAGCGTGGCCCAGGTGGTCAAGCGCAGCCGCATCGCAGGCCTCGCCCGCGCCGTCAAGGCCGACATCGAGCGCTGCGCCGAAGCGGTGCGCCCGGCCGCCCTGTCGCGCATCCACACCTTCATCAGCACCAGCCCGCTGCACATGAAGTTCAAGCTGCAGATGGAGCCGGACGCCGTGCTGGCCGCCATCCACGACAGCGTGACCCTGGCCCGCAACCTGGTCGACGACGTCGAGTGGTCGGCCGAGGACGGGTCGCGCACCGAGCATGATTTCCTGTGCCGCGCCGTGGAAACCGCCATTGCCGCCGGCGCCCGCACCATCAACATCCCCGACACCGTCGGCTATGCGGTGCCCGAGGAATACGCCGCGCTGATCGCCATGCTGCTCAACCGCGTGCCCAACGCCGACCAGGCGATCTTCTCGGTCCACTGCCACAACGACCTGGGGCTGGCGGTGGCCAACAGCCTGGCCGCGGTCAACGCCGGCGCCCGCCAGATCGAATGCACGATCAACGGCCTGGGCGAGCGGGCCGGCAACGCGGCGATGGAAGAAATCGTCATGGCCCTGCGCACGCGGGCCGACGTCCTGCCCTACACCTGCGGCGTCCGCACCGAGCACATCACCCGCGCCTCGCGGCTGGTGTCGGCGGTGACCGGCTTCGTGGTGCAGCCCAACAAGGCCATCGTGGGGGCCAACGCCTTCGCGCATGAAAGCGGCATCCACCAGGACGGCGTGCTCAAGAACGCCGCGACCTACGAGATCATGACGCCCGAGAGCGTCGGCCTGAACCGCTCCAACCTGGTGATGGGCAAGCACTCGGGCCGCCACGCCTTCCGCGACAAGCTCAAGCAACTCGGCTACGAGTTGGGCGACAACGCGGTCAACGACGCGTTCAGGCGTTTCAAGGACCTGGCCGACAAGAAGAAGGAGGTGTTCGACGAGGACATCGTCGCGCTCGTCGACGACGAAGTCATTCGCCGCAACGACCGCATCCGCTTCGTGTCACTGGAAGTCATCGCCGGATCCCGCGGGCCGCAGAAGGCGACCCTGGAACTGGAGATCGACGGCGCGGTGCAGGGGACCACGGCGACCGGCGACGGTCCGGTGGACGCCACGTTCAACGCCATCAAGGCGCTGTACCCGCATCAGGTCCGCCTGCAGCTCTACCAGGTTCACGCCGTGACGGCCGGCACCGACGCTCAGGCCGAAGTGACCGTGCGCCTGGAGGAAGACGGCCGTACCGTGATCGGCCAGGGGGCCGATACCGATACGTTGGTGGCCTCGGCGCGGGCCTATGTCACCGCGCTGAACAAGCTGCTGTTGAAGCGAGAACGAACCGCGCCCGACGCACTATCGGCGTGATCGGGATGCGGAATGCCGACGACGTTTAGGGATGGGTCCGCAGTCGCCTTGGGGAAGGCGGCGACGGGCCGCCGGGGACAAGACACCGACCAACCTGCTTTCGACCCACAACGAAATTCTGTCTTGAGTGAGGAACCATGTTTTCCAGGCTGACCGGGTGGCTGTCCGCCGATATGGCGATTGACCTTGGGACCGCGAACACGCTGGTCTATGTGAAGGGCCGCGGGATTGTGCTCAACGAGCCGTCCGTGGTGGCGATCGCCGAGGTCAAGGGCAAGAAGCAGGTCCTGGCCGTCGGTGACGAAGCCAAGCAGATGCTCGGCCGAACCCCCGGCAACATCCAGGCCATTCGCCCCTTGCGCGACGGCGTCATCGCCGACTTCGAAGTCGCCGAGGAGATGATCAAGCACTTCATCCGCAAGGTGCACAACCGGCGTTCCTTCGCCTCGCCGATGGTCATCATCTGCGTGCCGTCGGGCTCCACCGCCGTGGAACGCCGCGCCATCCAGGAAAGCGCCGAGGCCGCCGGGGCCCGCCGCGTCTACCTGATCGAGGAACCCATGGCCGCGGCCATCGGCGCCGGCCTGCCGGTGACCGAGCCGACCGGCTCCATGGTCGTCGATATCGGCGGCGGCACCACCGAGGTGGCCGTGCTGTCGCTGGGCGGCATCGTCTATGCCCGCTCCGTGCGGGTCGGCGGCGACAAGATGGACGAGGCGATCATCGCCTACATCCGCCGCAACCATAACCTTTTGGTCGGCGAAGGCTCGGCCGAGCGGATCAAGAAGGATATCGGCTGCGCCTGCCCGCCCGAGGACGGCGAAGGCCGGACCATCGAGATCAAGGGCCGCGACCTGATGAACGGCGTGCCCAAGGAACTGGTCATCTCCGAACGCCAGATCGCCGAGAGCCTGGCCGAGCCGGTGTCCCAGATCGTCGAGGCGGTCAAGGTCGCCCTCGAACACACCGCGCCCGAACTGGCCGCCGACATCGTCGATAAGGGCATCGTCCTGACCGGCGGCGGCGCCCTGCTGACCAACCTCGACTACGTGCTGCGGGTGTCCACCGGCCTGCCGGTGTCCATCGCCGACGACCCGCTGTCCTGCGTGGCACTGGGCACCGGCCGGGCCCTGGAAGAAATGAAGAAGTTGAAGAACGTCCTGACTTCCATGTACTGATTGCCGGCTACCGACTGCACGCCCCTCCAGGGTGCTGACCAGGTGCGTTCCGGGGATTTCCCCAGTTTTGACGGGCCGAGAAGGAATTGCCGGTGAAGCAGCCGCCGCCCTCCCCATCACGCCTGGGAGCCTTGCGCTCCCTGGTGGGGCGCTTTGCCTTCCTGGCCCTGGTGGGGTCCGCCTTCGCCCTGATGTTGCTGGGCAAGGCGGACACCGCCCTGATCGAACGGCTGCGCGGCGCGGTGAGCGATGCCGTGGTGCCGGCCCTGGAGGTGATTTCGCGGCCCGCCGCCAGCGTCGCCAAGGTCATCGACAACGTCCGCGAGATGGCCGCCATCCGCGAACAGAACGCCCTGCTGCGCGAGGAAAACGAGCGCCTGCTGCGGTGGCAGGCCGCCGCCCGTCTGCTTGAGGCGGAAAACGATTCTCTCAAGGACCTGCTGAACTACGTGCCCGACCCGCGGGCCAGCTTCGTGACCGCCCGCGTGGTGGCCGACACCGGCGGGGCCTTCGCCCACTCGGTGCTGATTACCGCCGGCGAGCGCGAACTGGTCGAAAAGGGCCAGGCCGTCGTTTCCGGCCAGGGTCTGGTCGGCCGGGTGGCCGAGGCCGGCAAGCGGTCGGCCCGCGTGCTGCTGGTCACCGACATCAACTCGCGCATTCCCGTGGTGGTCGGGGCCGGGCGCCTGCGCGGCATCCTGGCCGGCGACAACACCGACCGGCCGCGCATCCTGTACCTGCGCACGCCGGGTGCGGTGTCGCCGGGCGACCGGGTGATGACATCGGGCGCCGCCGGGGCCTTTCCGCCCGGCCTGCCGGTCGGCGTAGTGACCTCGGTCGAGGAAACCGCCATCCACATCGAGCCTTTCCTCAAGCGCGAACGGCTGGAGTTCGTGCGGGTGGTGGATTACGGCATGACCGGCATCCTGCGCGACGTGACCGCCTCCGACGGCCCCCTGGGCCGCAACCGCTGACCCGGCGAAGGGACCCCCATGCGGCCGAATCTGTGGCAGCGCATCGACATGTTCGTCAGGCATCAGGTTCCCCTGGTGCTGACCCTGCTGCTGTTGCTGGTCTCGGTGGTGCCCAGCCATGCCGCCGGGCTGACCCGCATCGGGCCGATGCTGGCCCTGATCGCCGTGTACTACTGGGCGATCTACCGGCCGGACCTGCTGGGCACCGGCGCCGTGTTCCTGATCGGCGTCGCCCAGGACCTGCTGACCGGCACGCCGCCGGGGGTGGCGGCGCTGGCCCTGCTGCTGACCCAGGCGGTGGTGCTCAGCCAGTACCGCTTCTTCAACGCCCGCTCGTTCGCCGTGACATGGTGGGCGTTCAGCCTGGTGGCGGCGGGCGCCATGACCATCCAGTGGCTGGCGGTGTCGCTGGTCTACGGCACGCTGGTCGACGCGTCGGCGGCGTTCTACGGCTACCTGATGACGGTGGCGATCTATCCGGTGGTCGGCTGGCTTCTTGCCCGCGTGCAGATCGCCTTTCTGAGGGACGTGTGAGGGTGCGACCGTGAGGGCCAGCGTGCATCGTGACGGCGACCGCGCCAAACTGTTCACCCGCCGGGCCGCCATGCTCGGCGCGGGCAAGGTCGTGCTGGTGTCCGCCCTGGCGGCCCGCATGTACTACCTGCAGATCATCGAAGGCGACAAGTACAAGACCCTGGCCGACGAGAACCGCATCAGCCTGCGGCTGTTGCCGCCGCCGCGCGGCCGCATCGTCGACCGCTTCGGCGTGCCCATGGCGATCAACCAGCAGAACTTCCGGGTGCTGCTGGTGTCCGAGCAGACCCGCGACGTCGGGGCCACCCTCGACACGCTGGGCGAGATCATTCCCCTGACCGACTTCGATCGCCAGCGCGTGGTCCGCGAGATCCGCCGCAAGCGCAGCTTCATGCCGGTCACGGTGCGCGAGAACCTGAGCTGGGAGGATATGGCGCGCATCCACGTGAACGCCCCGGACCTGCCCGGCATCATCATCGACGAGGGTCTGGCGCGGGCCTATCCCTACGGCGACGACGCGGCCCACGTCATGGGCTACGTGGCCGCGGTGTCCGAGGCGGAACTCACTGACGACCCGCTGCTCGACCTGCCGGGCGCCCGCATCGGCAAGGGCGGCATCGAGCGCGAGTTCGACCTCGCCCTGCGCGGGCGCGGCGGCACCAGCCAGGTCGAGGTCAACGCCCTGGGCCGCGTCATCCGCGAACTGTCGCGCGAGGAAGGCGACCCGGGGGCCGAGGTCCAACTCACCCTGGATGTCCGTCTGCAGGAATTCGCCAGCCGCCAGATCGGCGAGGAAAGCGGGTCGTGCATCGTCATGGACGTGCACACCGGCGAAGTGCTGGCCTATGCCGCGCAGCCCAGCTTCGACCCCAACGCGTTCAACCGCGGCCTGACCCCGGACGAGTGGAAGGCCCTGGTGTCCAACCCCAAGGCGCCGCTCAGCAACAAGCCGATCGCCGGGCAGTACGCGCCGGGCTCCACCTTCAAGATGGTGGTCGCCCTGGCCGCCCTGGAGGCCGGCGTCATCCGGCCCGAGCAGACGGTGTACTGCCCCGGCCACATGAGCCTCGGCAGCGCGCGGTTCCACTGCTGGAAGAAGCATGGCCACGGCGCCATGAACATGACCGACGCCATCAAGCATTCCTGCGACGTCTACTTCTACGAGGTCGCCAAGCGCCTGGGCGTCGACCGCATCGCCGACATGGGCCGCCGCTTCAGCTTCGGCGAGCCGACCGGCCTGGGCCTGGCGGGCGAGCGCAGCGGCACCATGCCGACGCGGGCCTGGAAGACGGCGGCGCTCGGCCAGCCGTGGCACCAGGGCGAAACCCTGATTGCCGGGATCGGCCAGGGCTATGTGCTGGCCACGCCCATGCAGCTTGCCGTGATGACGGCGCGGCTGGCCAACGGCGGGTTCGCGGTCAATCCGGTGGTCACCCGTCACGTGCCCAAGGGCCGCGAAATCCAGGAGAGGCCGCCCCAGAAGGCGCCCGACCTGGGAATTTCCCGGGCGTCGCTGCAGATCGTGCAGAACGGCATGTGGGAGGTCGTCAACGCCCCCGGCGGCACCGCCCTGAAGGCGCGCCTGCCCAAGGATCTCGGCGAGATGGCCGGCAAGACCGGCACCGCCCAGGTGCGCCGCATCACCAAGGCCGAGCGTGACGCCGGCGTGACCAAGAACGAAGACCTGCCGTGGGAGCGCCGAGATCACGCGTTGTTCGTCTGCTATGCCCCCTATGACGCGCCGCGCTATGCGGTGGCCGTGGTGATCGAGCACGGCGGCGGCGGGTCTGCGGTGGCGGCGCCCATTGCCTCGGCCGTGATGGCCGAGACGTTGCGCCTCGACCCCTCGCGCAAGAAGCCGGACAGCCCGGTTGCAGGCGGCGAAGCCCCGGTGTCCGGGGAGGGGGGCGTGGCCGTGGCGCCCGAAAAGGAGGTCTGATGGCATCGGAATTTCTCTCTCCCCGGCTGCGCCGCGGCGACATGACGCTGGGCGAAAAGCTGTGGCAGATGAGCTGGAGCCTGGTCCTGCTGGTGATCGCCATCGCCGGGATCGGCTTCCTGATGCTGTACTCGGCCGCCAACGGCAGCCTGGACCCCTGGACGTCGCGCCAGATGGCCCGCTTCAGCGTCGGCCTGGTGCTCATGCTGGGCCTGGCGCTGGTCGATGTGCGGCTGTTCATGCGCTACGCCTACGCCGTTTACGGGATCGCCCTGGCCCTGCTGGTGCTGGTCGAGGTCAAGGGCACCATCGGCATGGGCGCCCAGCGCTGGATCGACCTCGGCTTCTTCCAGCTTCAGCCGTCGGAGGTCATGAAGATCAGTCTGGTGCTGGCCCTGGCGCGCTATTTCCATGGCGCCTCGATCGACGATGTCGGGCGGCCGGGCTATCTGCTGCCGCCGATCGCCCTGGTCCTCGCGCCGGTCGCCCTGGTGCTCAAGCAGCCCGACCTGGGCACCGCGCTGATGCTGCTGATGGGGTCGGCCGTGCTGTTCTTCCTGTCGGGCGTGCGCATGTGGGTGTTCGGGCTGGTCGCCGCGGTGGGCGTGGGCACGGTGCCGATCGCCTGGCAGTTCCTGCACGAGTATCAGAAGAAGCGGGTTCTGACCTTCCTGAACCCCGAGAACGACCCGCTGGGCGCCGGCTACCACATCATGCAGTCCAAGATCGCCCTGGGATCGGGCGGGCTGTTCGGCAAGGGATTCATGCAGGGCACCCAAAGCCACCTGAACTTTCTGCCCGAACGGCAGACCGACTTCATCTTCACCATGCTGGCAGAGGAACTCGGCCTGGTCGGCGGGCTGATCCTGATCGGCCTGTACGTGCTGGTCCTGGTCTACGGCTTCGCCATCACCCTGCGCTGCCGTCAGCAGTTCGGCCGTCTGGTGGCGATCGGGGTGACCACGACGTTCTTCCTCTATGTGTTCATCAACATCGCCATGGTGATGGGCCTGATCCCGGTGGTCGGCGTGCCGCTGCCGCTGATTTCCTATGGCGGGACGGCCATGCTCACCCTGATGATCGGCCTGGGCATCATGATGAGCGTCCACGTCCACCGCGACGTCCAGATGGGCCGCCGCGGCGGGTATGACGACGACTAGCGGGGCCAAACCGCTTTAGCGAGGCGGGGCGGTTCTAGCGGGGCAGGGCCGCAAGGGCTTCGACGTCGGGGGCGGTGACCACGATGGCGCAGCCGTCGCCGTGCCGGGCGCAGTTGTCGCGCGCCTGCTGCTGGACGTCCTCCAGCGGCAGGGCGGTCGAAGCCCGCCAGCCCCAGGCGCCGTCGGGGCTGACCGCGAACGCTTTGTTGCCGCCCACGGCAAGGAACGTCTGGAACGCCGCCACGCCCGGGTCGTCCAGCGGCGGCGTGGCTCCGAACGGCGGGGTGTCCGCCGACGAGGTGTCCGCCGACGGGGCCGTCCAGTCGGCGGCGGCGTCCCAGGCCACCACGCGGCATGTCCCGGAACCCGATGACCGGGACGTGGAAACCGCGGCACAGCGCTCCAGGGCCTGTTGCTCGGCCTCTGCGACCCCTGCGGCACCGCCCTGCCAGCCCCAGGCGCCGTCGGGCGCCACGGCAAAGGCCTTGTTGGGCGCCGCCACGGCGTAGGCCTCGAGCGCCCTGGCCCCCGCCGCATCCAGGGCCTCCAGCGCCGCCACCGACCCGCTGCCGCCCGGTCCCGCCGTTGCGCCCAGCGTTTCCGGCGCCCCCGGTGCCGCGCACGCGGCCAGCAGGACGACGCTCAGGAGAGGCAGGGCGGGCAGGAGAGGCAGGGCGGGCAGGAGAGGCAGGGCGGGCAGGAGAGGCAGGACGGGCAGCGGGGACATGGCGGTGCTCCTGAACATGAAGGGCCTGGAAAGGGACCTGCGGCGGCCGGTGCCGACAGCCTTGGAACACCCTGCCGAGCCGTCAAGTTGCACCCGTTCCCCCTCCGACATGCCCCGGACCAACATTTAAAGCGGTTTGCGTTTGATGTGAATCGCGGGGGATTCCCCTCGGCGGGGCGATGTGATTCACTCCCCGGTGGGGGTGACACATGGGCAAGCCGTAT
>JAWLDH010000027.1:0-2533 GCA_041686745.1 Rhodospirillaceae bacterium
CGACATGCGCAAGGGCCACCTGCACCAGTACTTCGGCGTGGCCCGCCGGGGCGGGCTGTCCGAGGTGATCAGCGGCGATCTCGAGCCGGGCAAGGCCCTTCACCGCGTGGCCGAGGGGCTGGACTTCCTGTCCACCGGCACCATTCCGCCCAACCCGGCCGAACTGCTGATGTCCGAGCGCTTCGCGCAGCTGCTCAAGGCCGTGTCGGCGCGCTACGACCTGGTGCTGATCGACACCCCGCCGATCCTCGCCGTCACCGATGGCGGCATCGTCGCCCGCCACGCCGCGACGAACTTCGTCGTTCTGCGCGCAGGCGAACACCCCCTGCGGGAGATCAACGCCACCATCAAGCACTTCGAGCGCGTCGGCGTGCGCCCGGACGGCTTCGTCATGAATGCCGTCACCCGCTCGCAGAACCGCTACGGGCAATACGGGCAGTACTACTACCACTACGCCTATGGCAAGTGACCTGCGAAAAAGCCGGAAAGGCATGGTGCGCCAATGTGCCGGTTGACACCGCCGGAACGTCCCCGGGCCGCGAGGAGGCTGATGTTCGCGCCTGAAGGCGCGATAGCCCGAAAGCCTGATCCCGCAAACGAAACCCAAGCCACCCTCGCCAATCGAAACCCACCAATTCCATATACCCGTACATAAGAACGGGCTTATACCGACCGGAACGGTCTGGTAATCTGTCCCGCCGCGCGAGAGGCCGCGGGCCGGCCTGGGCCGGCCTGGGCAAGGTGCACTGGACCGGACCCGCATACTCCAGAACGACAGGAAGAGTTCCCCCGCATGCTGAGCCAACTCAAGGAACTGTATTCCCTGCTTACCCCCGAGCAGCGCGGCAAGCTCCTGCGCCTGCAGATCCTGGTCGTGCTGATGTCCATCGCCGAGATTGTCGGGGTGATCTCCATCGGTCCGTTCATGGCGCTGGTGGGCGACATGCAGCAGCTGCAGGGCGACGGCCTGCTCGCCAGCCTCTACCGCGCCAGCGGCCTGGCCGAACCGCGGGACTTTCTCTTCTGGCTCGGCGTGGGCGTGTTGGTGATGCTCACCGTCGCGGCGGTGATCTCCATGGTCACGGTCTGGCGCCTGTCCCTCTACGGCGCCCAGGTCGGCGCCGAACTGGGCAGCCGCCTGTTCCGCCACTACATGCACCAGGACTGGCTCTTCCATTCCAGCGGCAGCAGCAGCCAGCTCACCAACCAGATCGCACAGGAAGCCCAGCGCATCACCGGTTCGATCATCAACCCGCTGATGCAGATGAACGCCAAGCTGGTGATGGCCTTGCTCATGGCGTTGGCCATCTTTCTCTACAACCCGGCGGTCGCCCTGGTGGGGCTCACCGTCTTCGGCGTGGCCTACCTGCTGCTCTACCGCACGGTGCGCCGGCGGCTGACCGCCAACGGCGCGGCCGTCACCCGCGCCCAACGCCAGCGCTTCAAGCTGATGGGCGAGGGCTTCGGCGGCATCAAGGATGTGCTGCTTCTCGGGCGGCAGGATACGCTTACCCGCCGCTTCGAGGACGCCGCGCAACGCTTCGCACGGGCCCAGGGCACCACGACGGCGCTCTCCCAGGTGCCGCGCTACGCCATGGAACTGATCGCCTTCGGCGCCGTGATTTTCCTGGTCCTCTACCTGCTGGCCAGCCACGAGGGGAACCTCGGCACCATCCTGCCGGTGCTCTCCGTCTACGCCCTGGCCGGCTTCAAGATGCTGCCGGCCTTCCAGCAGGTCTACCAGGGCGTCTCGCAGATCCGCGGCAACCTCGCTGCCTTCGAGGCCGTCCGGGACGACCTGCGCGCCAGCATGATGGAGACGGGCAGGGCACAGGACCGGGACCAGGACACGACCGACGCCTCCCACTGGCCACCGCAGCAATCCATCGAACTCCACGGCATCACCTTCCGCTACCCCGGCAAGGAAGAACCGGCCCTGCGCGGGCTGAGCATGGAGATCCCGGCCAACGGCGTGATCGGCCTGGTGGGCGCTTCCGGTTCCGGCAAGTCCACCGCCATCGACCTGCTCCTGGGGCTGATCCTGCCGGAGACCGGCGAGGTGCGCATTGACGGCCGGCCGCTCACCCGGCACAACCGCCGCGCCTGGCAGAACAGCGTGGGGTTCGTCCCCCAGAGCATTTTCCTCGCGGACAGCTCCATCCGCGAGAACATCGCCTTCGGCCTGCCGCCGGAGGCCATCGACGACGACAAGGTCCGCCGTGCCGCCACCATGGCGCACCTGGACGAATTGCTCGAAGAACTGCCCGATGGCCTGGAAACCCGCGTGGGCGAGCGCGGCGTGCAGCTCTCCGGCGGCCAGCGCCAGCGCATCGGCATTGCCCGCGCGCTCTACCACGATGCCGACGTGCTGGTCCTCGACGAGGCTACCAGCGCTCTGGACGGCATCACCGAGAAACTGGTGATGGACGCCATTCACGACTTCGCCGGCAAGAAGACCATCATCATGATCGCCCACCGCCTAACCACCGTGAAGCAGTGCGACAGCATCTATCTCATGGCCGATGGGCGGGTG
>JAWLDH010000028.1:0-1237 GCA_041686745.1 Rhodospirillaceae bacterium
GTATTGAACGAACCCGCGGGGTGTAGGGCGCTATGGGGATTGTAGCTCTGGCTTTAGCCTGGATGGTGCGCGCGAGGGCGGAGATTCAGATCGATGGAGCCGGCTGGGTGGCCACTGGGGTCAGTCTTGGCCTCCGGGGATCGGTGCAGCGGTCGGGTATGGCGGTTGATTGTCTCGCGGAACGGTCGAAGCCACCATGATTGTGGCGCCAACCCACAGATAGCTTGGCCGGTCTTCGTGGAAGCCGGTTTCCGATCATGTGTCTGTAGTCTGCCACAGACGCTCATGAGCTGTCGTTCCAGAAAGGCCCGTCGGGTGGCGCCTGGCCGTGATACCAGACGGCGATCGTGACCATCGGGCGGCCGCAGCAGGGGCATGGGCGCGGAGTGGGCACTCCTTTCGCCACGGGTTCGGCGCGAACCTCTGTTTCCGGCGTCTGAGCCGCCAGCATCACCCTGCAGGCCGCGAGACGAGCGACGCGCTGGCCGTTGGCGAGAAAGCCATAATGGCGGATGCGGTGAAATCCGTCCGGCAAGGTATGCAGAAGGAAGCGCCGGATGAACTCTCCGGCTTCGAGCGTCATCCGTCTGGGCCTGCGGCCATGGCGATAGTCACGCCAACGGAAGGTCACCTTGCCATCCTCCATGCTGATCAAGCGGGAATTGGCGATGGCGACACGATGGGTGTACCGGCTCAGATAGGTCAGCACCTGCTCCGGCCCGCCGAAGGGCGGCTTGGCATAAACGACCCAGTCGCGGCGGCTTGCCGTGGTCAGGAGGTGAGCGAAGTCCTGCGGGTCGGCGCGTTCGGCGATATCACCGCAGAGCTGTAGCTGTTCGGCCTCAAAGGCAGTGCGCAGCGCCTGAAGAAACAGCCGTCGGAACAGACGCGACAGCACCCGGACCGGCAGAAAGAAGTTGGGGCGGCAGGCGATCCAGCGGGTGCCGTCGGGCGACGGGCTGCCGCCGGGAACGATGCAATGGAGATGGGGATGGTAGCTCAGGGTCTGGCCCCAGCTGTGCAGCACCGCGATGAGGCCGATCCCGGCACCGAGATGTTTGGGATCGGCGGCAATGATGCGCAGCGTCTCGGCAGCGGTCCGGAACAGGATGGTGTAGACGACCTTCTTGTTCTGGAAGGCTATGGATGCAATCTCGGCGGGCATCGTGAAGACCACGTGGAAATAAGGCACCGGCAGCAGGTCGCCCGCCCGCGCCTCAAGCCAGTCGCGCGCGAC
>JAWLDH010000028.1:1337-2526 GCA_041686745.1 Rhodospirillaceae bacterium
CGCGACCGCACCCTGGCACTTGGGGCAATGCCGGTTGCGGCAGGAATTATAGGCGACACGCACCGCGCCGCAGGCCCGGCAGCCCTCGACATGGCCGCCGAGCGCGGCCGTCCGGCACAGTTCGATCGCCGACATGACGCGGCGCTCCAAGCGTCCGAGGTGGCCGTCGTGAGCCTGGACGTAGGTAGGACCGTGGCGACGGAAGATATCCGCCAGCTCCAAGCCAGGGGGCATGGCGCGCCCCTCAGCCGGGTGGCACCACCTCCAGGCTCAGGCGATCGAACGGGCTCTGCGTCTTGGCGATCGTTGTGGTGGCAACCTGCGTGTAGCGCGCAGTGGTCGACAGGTTGCTGTGTCCGAGCAGCACCTGGATGACCCGGATGTCCACACCGCTCTCGAGAAGATGGGTGGCGAAGCTGTGTCGCAGCGTGTGCACGCTGACCTTCTTGGTCAATCCCGCCGCCTTGGTTGCGGACCGACAGGCGGAGTGCAGGACCTGCACGTCGATCGGCTTGTCACCACGCCCCGGAAACAGCCAGTCCCTCGGTCGTGCCAAGCGCCAGTAGGTTCGCAAGATACCGAGAAGCTGTGGCGAAAGCATGACTGTGCGGTCTTTGGCGCCCTTGCCGTGGCGGACCTGGAGCACCATGCGATCACTGTCGATATCCGCGACCTTCAGGCTGACCGCTTCCGAGGCGCGCAACCCTGCGGCGTAGGCCGTCGTCAGTGCCGCGCGCGCCTTCAGCGACGGTACTGCCTCGAGGAAACGCACGACCTCGTCGGCGCTCAGGATCGTCGGCAGCTTGCGCGGCGTGCGCGCATAGGCAATCCGCTCGGGGATCTCCGCCCGGTTCAGCGTCACGCCGTAGAAAAAGCGCAGCGCGCAGACCGCCTGGTTGAGCGACGGCCAGGAAATGCCCTGCGACACCAGATAGACCTGAAAGGCTCGGACATCCTCCAGCCCCAGCTGATCAGGTGAGCGGTCGAAATACCGAGCGAACTTGGCAACGGCGTAAAGATAGAATCGTTGTGTGGCCGGCGACAGGTTGCGAAGCGTCATGTCGTCGATCATACGGCGGCGCAGCGGGCTTACCGCTGGTGTGGCATCAGCCATGGGATGGTCTCCTGATCAAGGGTTGGTCTCAGCAACCAAACCTTCCCATCAGGAGGCCATTCCCGCCAATAGTGA